>JAJZUT010000015.1 GCA_021847105.1 Pseudomonadota bacterium
CATCCGCGCATCATGCCAAATTTCCGCCTTTCCACAACGTCGCCTAAACCCAATGAAAATAGACCCCGCGCCGTGATCAGGTCGCCAATTTCACCCACACGAAACCACGAAGACCCTAATGGAAATGTCATCTTCTCTCCGTGTGTCAGTAGTCGGGTGAGCGGCGCAGCACCACTCGCCAATGCGCTGCACCGCTTGTCCCGAGCTCGCTCAGGCGGCCGCTGCGTGGTGTGGCGGCTCGCAGATTGCAGCCAAAGTGCTGCCAATGTCGCTTTCGGTGACTTCCTTGCGGGAATGCGCGCGCTCGCGCAGCGCCTCGCGCGCCAGATCGGCCAGCGAGATCATGCCGAGCAGCGCACCGTCGCGCTCGATGACCGGGAGGCGACGCAGGTGAGCCTCGCGCATCACCCGCTCGGCTTGCGCGAGCGAATCCGATGGACGCACGGCGGTGAGTGAGCGCGACATTGCCTCGTTAACCCGCAGCGCGCTCAACGGCTTGCCCTGGAACAGAGCGCTCATGCAGATGTCACGGTCGGTGATCATGCCAATCACACGCGGTATGCCGTCGCCGGCGCATACGGGAATGGCTCCGCAATCGTGCTGCCACATGAGCTGCGCGGCGTGCGCGAGAGAGTCGCCCACGTGGCACGATTGAACATGTCGGGTCATGAGATTCTCGACGAGCATGTGTAGGTCTCCTCTGTGCAGCCAGCGGCGCGGTTCGCGCGGCCGGATCAGGGGTGAACTCAGTCCTTCTCGCCCTCCGCAGCGTAGCGCAGCAGCAGTACTGGGATGAGCGTGTGGCGCAGGATGTACTCCGCATCGCTGCCAAGCACCAAACGCCGCACGCCGCGACGGCCGTGTGTGCCGCAGACGATCAGGTCCGCGGGCCATTCCTGGGCGTGGCGCACAATGGCAGCGCCAACGGGCGCTCCCATCTGCTCCACGAGGGCCGATGTCGCCGTCACGCCGGCGGCTTTGGCTCGGGCGTCAGCCTCATTCAGCAGCGCATCGCCTGCAGCCCGCAAGGCCTCTTGCAGGTCGCCGGGGTTTGCACCGGCGCTGTCGGGCGAAACAATCAGCCACTCGTTCAGGACGTGCAGCAGACGCAGCGCGGCATTCTGATCCTTGGCGAGTTTAATTGCTTCCTCGAGACCACGGTTCGATGCGGGGCTGCCGTCGATCGGCACCAATATCCTTTTGTACATGGGACTGCTCTCTGATGATCGTTTGTGCAGTGGATGGCGGGCCGCTCCCGCCTCCTTTGGACGCAGAATGCCCAACAGTGGTCCGCTCGCTCAATACGTACTTGCCCGCCGCCCTGTCTGCGGTGTCGCAATGTGGGGGCAGCACCCAATCAGCCGGCTTTTACCTATTGTGGGGCCGCCGCCCGCTCGTACAGTACGGGCGAGGGAATTCGGCGCCTTTGCGCCCGGGAGCAGTAAGCCATGCGGATTAGAATCGTCGTGGCCGATCAGGCCGAAGCACGCTTTTACGATGCGGAGCCACCGGAAAAAGCTCTTCATGCCAGCGGTAGACTGCGCGATCCGAGCGCTCGTTTGCACGAGCGCGATCTTGTCAGCGATCGGCCCGGTCGGGTGTTTGAGCGAGCGGCGGTACTCGGCACTCGCCGCGGCGCCGTAGCCCATCACGACACGGGCGGAGAGCGCTCGGCCCGGCGTTATGCGGCGGTTGCATTCGCGCGGCGCATCGCTCTGCAGCTTGAGCGTGCGCAACGGGAGGGTCGCTTCGATCGAATTGTGCTCATGGCCAATCCGCGTTTTCTCGGCATGCTGCGTCGTGTGCTTCCGCCGCGGCTCATCCGTTGCGTTGTCGCAGAGGTGCCGAAGGACCTGGTCCATCAGAGCGATCAGGTGGTGAGCGCACACGTGCCGGGGACCGCGCTGCGTTGAGCCGGCGCTCGGCGTGCCGAGGGGCAATACGGGGATGCTCGACGAGTTCGTGAGTCAGCCGTGCGTGGCGTACTTTTCCATGGAGATCGCGCTGCGCAACGAAATCCCGACTTATGCGGGCGGGCTAGGCGTTCTCGCCGGTGATACGCTGCGCTCGGCGGCTGATCTGCGTCTGCCACTGGTCGGCGTGACGCTGGTGAGCCGCGCCGGTTATTTCCGACAGCAGTTCGATGCTGCCGGCCAGCAGCTCGAGCAGCGGGCGGTCTGGGAGCCGCAGCAGTGGGCGCAAGCACTCGATGCGAAAGTGGCGGTGCGCATCGAGGACCGGCCAGTCTGGGTGAGTGCATGGCTGTACGTCATCGAGAGTCGTCTCGGCGGAAGCGCGCCGGTGCTGCTGCTCGATACAGATCTGGCGGAGAACAGCCCGAAGGACCGCGAGATCAGCCATTCCCTTTATGGCGGTGACGACGAATACCGCCTCAAGCAGGAGATGGTGCTGGGACTGGGAGGCGTGAGGATTCTGCGGGCGCTCGGCTTTGAGATCAGTGCCTACCATATGAATGAAGGCCACTCGGCGCTGCTCGGTGTGGAGCTCATGCGCCGCTTCGCCTATCCGGCCGACGACGTGCGCCCGGGGGAGCCGCTGTACGACCTGCCGCGGGTGCGGGACCTGTGCCGCTTCACGACCCACACGCCGGTTGAGGCAGGGCATGATCGTTTTCCGTATGAATTGGTCAAGCGGCTGTTTGCAAGCAGCGTATATGGTTACAACAACCATCAGGTGCCGACGCCCGGCGCGCCGGGAACAGAGCACGGACCGATAGAGTTCGGCACGCTGAGGGAACTCGGCGGCGCGGATTGTCTCAACATGACGCGTCTCGCGCTCAACGTCAGTGACTTCGTCAACGGTGTCGCCAAGCGTCATGCGGAAGTGTCAGCCAAGATGTACCCAGGCTACCAGGTACGGGCGATTACCAACGGGGTGCATCCCTTTGCCTGGAGTGCGCCCAGTTTCCGCGAGCTCTATGACCGATGTATCCCGGGCTGGTGTCATGAGCCGGAGCTGCTGGCGCGAGTGCATGGCATTGCGGATGCCGATCTGCTGAGTGCGCATGCCAGGGCCAAGCAGGCGCTGATCGACAAAGTTGCCGCGCTGAGCGGAATCACGCTTGACCCGACGGTCGCCACCGTCTGCTTCGCTCGCCGCATGACCGCATACAAGCGACCCGAGATGCTCTTCAGCGATATTACGCGCCTGAAGTCGATCGCCCGGCAGCAGCCTCTGCAGATCGTGCTTGCCGGCAAGGCGCACCCGCACGATGTGGAGGGTAAGCGGTTGATCGCGCGCCTGCACGAGCACGCGCGTGAACTCGCCGGCAGCATCGCGGTTGCGTATCTACCCGATTACGACCTCGATCTGGCGCTGCTGCTGGTTTCGGGCGCAGACGTCTGGCTGAACACGCCGCTGCCACCGCTCGAGGCATCGGGCACGAGCGGTATGAAGGCCGCGTTCAATGGCGTGCCGAGCCTCTCGGTGCTTGACGGGTGGTGGATCGAGGGGTGCATCGAAGGGGTGACCGGGTGGGCGATCGAGGAGGCCGCCTCGCTATACGAGAAGCTCGAGCGGATCGTGTTGCCGCGCTATTACGAGACGGCAGACGGACGGCACGGCTGGGTGCGGATCATGAAGGCCGTCATCGGCACCAATGCAGCCTACTTCAACAGTCACCGCATGATGCGCCGATACGCGACGGAGGCATATCTACGCTGATCCAAGTCATCTCTTCGGGGGGAGGTGCCTCGCGGAGCCGAGGTCGGATCAGGGACTGTGCGGATGGTATTCCCGATTTGTGTATGCGAGCGTAAAAGTGGGTTCCGGCCGAAAGGCTGGCGAGATGGCGCGCCGAGAGGGTTTGGGCAATGGGTAAGACAAGTTCGATACTGGCTGTGGCTCAGCACGGCACGTCCGATACCGTGTTGCTCGCCAAGGCGGCCGCACTGGCCCGCGCGTTCGGATTCGGACTTGAGCTGTTTCTGTGCGATGCTGAGCAGGCCTATGCACTGAAGCATGATTACCAGCCAGCCGGACATGACAAGGCAATGAGCGCGTGCATCGCGCGCGGCAAAGCGTATCTCGCGGAGCAGCGCAAACTGATCGATCCCGCGGTGAGCTCGGTGGCTGTGGATGCCGCCTGCGAAAGTCCGCTCTACGAAGGGGTCGTGCACAAGGTGCAGCGCTGTCATCCGGAGCTGGTGATGAAGGCGGCCGGCGGCATTGATCGCCGGGGACACAGTGCCTTCGACGAGAACGATTGGCAGCTGATGCGCACCTGCCCTGCGACGCTTGCGCTGGTGCAAGCGCGGCATTGGCGCAAGCGGCTGCGCATCGCTGCGGCAATCGATGTTTCGGATGAGGAAACCGAAGGGCTGGCCAATGCCATCATCCGGATTGCGCGTCGCTTGGCGCTGGCCACCGGTGGCGAACTCGAGCTCGTCTACGCCGAGCGAATGCCCCCGGAGAACAGCGAAAGCAGAGCCCGGGCGTCCAAGCTGCGCACCTTGGCGCGCATGGTCGATCTCGATGAGCGTCATGCCCATATCCTGCCGGGTACGCCCGAGCAGGAGTTGGCGGCGTTTGCGGCCGGGCGTGATTACGACGTGCTGGTGTTGGGCGCGCTGACTCACCGCAAGGCGCCTGTTCGGCTGGTTGGTTCGTTGACCTCGACCCTGGTCGAGGCGCTCGATAGCGACTTTCTGCTGATCAAGCCGGACGCGGCGGTTGCCGAGGGTCGTGTGCCGCGCGGATCGCGGTCTCACTCTGCCGATGCGCTGGCGCCGGCGGCGCGCAACGCCGCGGTGCGCGCCTGGATGGGCAGGGCAGCGGGGGGAGCCGGTCAGCCTGATCTGCTGCGTGCTTCAAGCGCCTCCCAGCGCTCGTAGAGGCGCTCGAGTTCGGCGGCAATCTCGCTTAATCGTTCGCTGTCGCTGCGGATGCGATCCGCACCACCGCTGTGGTAGTCGGCTTCGCTCATGCGCGCGACGATTTCGGTCTGCTCGTGCTCTAGGGCTTCGATTCTCCCGGGCAAGGCGGCCAGTTCCCGGCCTTCCATGTAACCGAGGCGTCCGACCCGAGGGGGGCGCTTGAGCGCAGCCGTCTCCGGCGACTTCTCGCCCGGCGCAGACTGGGGTTCGGCGCGCACGCGCGACAGCTGCGGTTGCGGTCGTTGTCGCAGCCAGTCGGTGTAACCGCCGACGTAGGCACGCCATTGACCGTCCCCCTCCGCAGCGAATGTCTGTGTTACGACATTATCGAGAAACCGCCGGTCGTGACTCACCAGCAGCAGCGTCCCGGTGTAGTCCTGCAGCCGCTGCTCGAGCAGCTCCAACGAGTCGATGTCGAGATCGTTGGTGGGCTCATCGAGCACCAGCAGATTGGCAGGGCGGGCGAACAGGCGGGCGAGAAACAGGCGGTTGCGCTCGCCACCCGAGAGCATCCGGATTGGGGATTTGGCCCGATGCGGCGGGAAGAGGAAGTCCCCGAGGTAGGTCATGATGTGCTTGCGTTCGGTACCGATGCTGATCCAGTCGGAACCGGGACTGATCGCCTCGGCCAGCGTCGCTTCGGGGTCCAGTTGCGCGCGCATCTGATCGAAGTAGGCAACTTGAAGATGGGTGCCAAGTCGAACGCTGCCCCGCTCCGGAGCAAGCTGCCCGAGGATGATGCGCAGCAGCGTAGACTTGCCGGCTCCGTTCGGGCCGATCAGTCCGACGCGATCCCCGCGCATGATGCGGGTCGTAAAATCCTCAATCACGGTACGGCCGGCGAACGACTGGCCGACGGCGGTGAGTTCGGCGACCAGTTGCCCCGAGCGCTCGCCGGCGTCCAGCGCGAGTTTGATGCTGCCGATGCGATCGCGCCGCTGCAGGCGTTGTTCGCGCAGGCGCTCCAAGCGTTGCACGCGCCCCTCGTTGCGCGTGCGTCGGGCTTCGACGCCCTTGCGGATCCAGACTTCCTCCTGCTGCCAGAATTTCTCGAAGCGACGCCGCGCAAGATCCTCGGCGGCAATCTGCTCGTCGCGGCGACTCTCGTAGGTGGCGAAGTTGCCTGGATAGGAGCGCAGCACGCCCCGGTCGAGCTCGATGATCCGCGTGGCGATGCCGTCGAGAAACGCCCGATCGTGCGTTACGACGATCGCCGCCGGCGCCTTGCGTACAAACTCCTCCAAGGTTCCGATGCCCTCGATGTCCAGGTGATTGGTTGGCTCATCGAGCAACAGCAGATCCGGCGAGGAGGCGAAGGCGAGTGCGAGTGCGGCACGCTTGCGCTCGCCGCCTGAGCAGCGCTGCGGATCCTCGCCACCATGCAGTCCAAAGCGCTGGAGAAGCTCCGCCAGACGCGACTGCAGCTGCCAGCGTTCGCGGTCCGCACCATGCAGTTCTTCGTCTGAGCAGGCGGTGGCATGCCCCACCGTACGAGCTCGCTCGAGAAGGCTCTCGCGCACCGTGGCACTGTGTGGCAGCAACGGCTCTTGTTCGACGAACGCGACGCGCAATCCCGAGCGACGCTGAATCTCGCCGTCATCGAGCGCCTGGATCCCGGCGATCACTTTCAGAACGGTGGACTTGCCCGTGCCATTGCGACCGATGAATCCGAGCCGCTCTGCGGAGTGAATCGTCAGGGTGGCCCCATCGAGGAGGGCATGCTCGCCGAAGGCAAGGTGCGCATCGCGCAGTGTGGTGAGAGACATCTCTTCCAGTCGAACACGATTGGACTTGGGGTCGGCGGACCGGTATAGTCCGCCGTGCAAGACTATACAGGCGCCAAGCGGTCTGCGCCTGCCTCGCTCGCGGTCAAGCCATCCCGGCTTCGCTTCGATATCCGAACACTCCCTCGCTTCGACCGCCACGGCCTAAAAGAGGCTTTCCCGCCGGACACTCCGTAGCGGGCGAGCGGCCGTTCGCGCGAGCTTATCGTTACAGAGGTATTCATGTCGTTTTCCAATCTCGGGCTCATGCCCGAGCTGCTGCGCGCCGTTGAAGAGAAGGGTTACACGGCGCCGACTCCGATTCAGGCGGGCACGATCCCCGCTATCCTTTCCGGCCGCGACGTGCTCGCTGGCGCCCAAACGGGTACCGGCAAGACGGCCGCGTTTGTGCTGCCGATCCTGCAGCATCTGATGCAGGGCACCGGCAGCGCGCCACGCGCGCTGGTGCTGACCCCAACCCGCGAACTCGCCGCGCAGATTGCCGACAACGCGGCCGGTTACGGTCGGTATCTGAAGATGCGTACGGCCGTGGTATTCGGCGGTGTTGGCATCAACCCCCAGATTGATCAGCTGCGTCGCGGGTGCGATCTGCTGATCGCAACCCCGGGACGGCTGCTCGACCTGAGCGAGCAGGGCGCGCTCGACCTGAGCCGAATTCAATATTTCGTGCTCGACGAGGCAGACCGCATGCTCGATATGGGGTTCATCCATGCGATCCGCCGCGTGCTGAAGCTGCTGCCTCCGCAGCGGCAGAATCTCATGTTCTCGGCGACGTACTCCGATGACATCCGGGCCCTCGCGCAGCGCTTCCTGCGTGATCCGGTCAATGTCGAAGTGGCGAGCCGCAACTCCACGGCCGAGCGGGTGACGCAGTCGTTGTACCGAGTACCCAAGGACAGCAAGCGCCACCTGCTCGCGCATCTGATTCAGGACGGCAACTGGCAACAGGTGCTGGTGTTCACGCGCACCAAGCATGGCGCAAACCGACTCGCGAAGCAGCTCGGTGACGCTGGCATTGCTGCCGCGGCGATTCACGGCAACAAGAGCCAAGCGGCCCGCGTGCGTGCACTCACGGACTTCAAGAACCTGCGCGTGACTGCGCTGGTCGCGACCGAAGTGGCCGCGCGTGGCCTCGACATCAAGGAGCTGCCGCACGTTGTGAACTACGAGCTGCCGAACGTTCCGGAGGACTACGTTCACCGCATCGGCCGTACAGCGCGCGCCGGTGCGACCGGCTCGGCAGTCTCGCTGGTTTCGACGGACGAGGAGCCGCTGCTGCGCGACATCGAGAGGCTCCTGAAGCGAGCCATCACGGTGGCACCAGTGCCGCAGTTCCCGATTCTTGCCGCAGCGGCAGAATCTCCGCAGACCGAGCAGCGCGAGGCGGCTCGCGATTCATCGCGAACTCACGAGCGTGCCGGCAACGGTGGGCGGGGCGGACGGCGGGGCCCTCGTCGTGCGCAGCATGGTGCGGGACATGGTGCCGGTGGGCATCATGGGGGTCATTCCGGCAGCCAGCGACCCTCGGGCCCACCGCGCGGCGAGTCCCGCGCGGGCGGCGCAGAAGGCGGGCAGCGACGCGCCGGCCAATCCCCGGGTGCACCGCGAGGTGCCGGCGAGCCGCAACGTCGTGACGGACGCAGTGAGCAACGTCGCGGGGGCGAGGGGCGCGGCGCCGATGCCAACCGTGGCAGTTGGGGCTGGCGGCGCGCCTAAGCGTTCCGCAGAGCGGAGCGGGCCGACCGAGGAGTCGGCCCGCTCACTCTGGGCGCATCGGCCCGTCGAGCACTCGCAGCGTCAGGCCGATCCCGCAGCGCTCCACGATCACTGGATCGTGATCTCCTTGGGCTTTTTCTGTTCGGCCTTCGGGATGTGCACGCTCAGCACACCGTCCTTGCTCTCGCAGTGGATGGCATCGGCCTTGATGTTGTCAGGCAGCGAGAAGGCGCGCGTGAAACTGCCGTAGTAGTTCTCTACACGGTGATATTTCTCGTTGGTTTCCTCCTTGTGCTGCTTGCGCTCGCCCTGGATCGTGAGCATGCCGTCACCGAAGGTGACCTTCACGTCCTCTTTCTTCATCCCGGGCAGGTCGGCTCGGACCAAGTATTCCTTGTCGGTCTCGCTGATGTCCGCCGAGGGCGACCATTCGACAGTGACGCCACCGTCGCCTTCCACGGCGAGGCGTGGGCCGCGAGAGAGCCGCGGCATCATGCGGTTGAACAGGTTCTCGACATCCGCGAACGGATCCCAGCGAATGAGGCTCATGGCGATACTCCCGTGTGACTGCAATGATGGTGTCCCGGTCGGGACGGGAGGATGTTTGGGGATCGCCGGCGTTTGGGTTATTCGGTGATTTACCTACGATCGGCGCCAATCCCACGGTTCGCAGTGAGCCTGGGCGCGGTCAGTGCAGCAGGAATGCGGCATCTCACGCCGAGCGGACACCGTGCCCGCAGGCGCTACATCTCGAGGTAGAGCCGGTGCAGACGCCGGGATTCATCTTCCTCGAGCGACTTCAAGATGCCCTCGAGAGGCTCCGGCTTGCCGAAAGCATATCCCTGCGCATAGTCGACGCCGAGCTTGCGCAGTGCGGCGGCGATGGCTTCGGTTTCGACGTATTCGGCCACCGTCTCGATGCCCATGCCGCGGGCCAGCTCGACGATGCCGCGCACGGTCGCTTCCGAGCGTGCATTGGTGAGAATGTCTCGCACGAAGGAGCCGTCTATTTTGACCCGTGCGAAGGGCAGGGTATTGAGGTACGTGAGGGAATTCGAGCCGGTGCCGAAGTCATCGAGCGCGAAGCGACATTTCCAGGGCGCCAGGCGCTGAATCATTTCATTGGCTCGGGCGAGACTCTTGACTGCGGCCTGTTCGGTGATCTCGAGCGACAGGCAACCCGGCGGCAGGTCTGCGTGTTTGAGGTCATCGATCAACTGCTGGGTGTACTCGTCATTGCCTACCGACTGGCCCGACAGGTTGACCGAGAGCGTGATGCCGCGGGTTTTGAGCATGCTGCGATACGGGGCGAGCGTCTGCACCGCGCGGCGCGCCACCCAGCGGTCGATCGAGGGCAGCAACTGATAGCGCTCGGCTGCGCTAATCAGCGGCCCGGGTGAGATGATCCCTTGATCGGGATCGCGCAGGCGCAGCAGGATCTCAAAGCCGCCGGGCAAGCTGCGGTCACGCAGTGGGGCGATGCGCTGCGCAAAGAGCAGTAGGCGTTCGGCCTTGAAGGCCGCCCGCAGCCGACCGACTGCCGTAATGTCTTCATGGCGGCGCATCATGCTCGAGTCTTCGATCGCGTAGAGCTCGACGCGATTGCGGCCGCGCTTTTTCGCGCTCTTGCAGGCGAGCTCTGCCGCAGCGAGTGCGCGCGCCAGGCCCTCTGGCATGGAGACGAGCGCGGCCACGCCGCAGCTCACGGACACTTCGATCGGCGACTCGGGCGGTCCGATGACCAGGCGGCTGACCGCCTGTTGGACCTCGGCGGCGATCTTGGCGCCGCCGCGGGTGTCGCTCTCCGGCAGGATGACCGCGAAGCGGTCGCCGGCGATGCGCGCGGCCAGTGCGCCATCGGGAAGATGGGGTGGAGAGAGTATGTCGGCGATGCGCACGATCAACTCGTTGCCCAGCTCGAAGCCGTGCAATTCGTTGACGACCTGCATGTGATCGACATCCACGTAGATCACGCTGCGCTCGGCTGCCTCGGGCTCAGGCAGACGGGCGTACATCTGCTCGAGGCCGTCGCGCGTATACAGCCCGGTCATCAGATCGAACTGTGCCGCGACGATCGTCGCGCTCTGGCGACCCAGGTGCCGGGCGAGAAAGGTGTGGCGGGTCTGGTAATCGGGCGCTTGCGGGGGATTGAAAAACGCGAGGATGCCGATCACACGACCAGTGTCTGGCACCACCGGTACGCAGAGAATCTTGCACGGCGTGATCTTCACTCCGGCGCGTCCCGCACTGTTGATCATCAGCGGTTGGCGCTGCCGTTGGGCGAAGGCGAGAAGATTCTCGCGCGTCTGCGACCATGCCTGGCGCATCGGCTCGGCTTGGCTTGTGTCGGCGACGCAATCCAGTGTCAATCGCTTGTCCGGCACCCACAGGACACCGAACGCGCTCTGCAGCCGTTCGACCGAGGCGCTGACCAGGTGCTCGAGCATGCGATGCTCGTCGGAGTCGCCGCGCGCCTCGCCGGTGACGCTGAACAGCCACTCCAGCTCTGCCGTGCGTTCAAGGAGCGTCTGTACCTTCTTGCTGCGAGGCTGCCGGTCGCTGAGCTCCCGATGCAGACTGTCGAGTACGGGCTTCAGTTTCAGCGCGAGCTGCGCGGCATGCCGTTGCGGGATGGATTGACTGTCCTCTGGCGGCTGCGCGATGCACAGCACGCCAAGCAGCTCACCGTCCGTCGTGCCTAGCGGCAGAGCCGTGATCCGCTGTCCGTTTGCCTGACCGATCACCCGCGGTTCTGGCGGTGACCCGGCCGGCTCCATCCACCCTAGGGCGCGGATAGCCTTCGTGAGCGTTTCGACCCGGATGCTGCAGGTACTGCCGAGGCTGTTCAGGCTCTCATCGAGCAAGCACAGGTTGGTGTTCGAGCCGAGCAGAGCCCGGGTCAATTGAACATAAGAATCGAACAGGTGACCGGATGGCGTTGATTGCGGCGAGGGGGTATTCACAATAAGGAGCAGGTTCCGGCTGCGTTCGAACCTTGGGGGGCAATGGACCTCATGGTCTTGAATTGCGTTAACGGCTGACGTGGCGCCGAACACAGAGCGAGCCGCGCGAAGCCTTGTCGCTTTGTGATTTGGCTCACAGTCCCGCACAGGCCCGAACGCTCGAACGGTCTGCCTTCAGCGGGTGCCTCGTCCGGGGTCCGATTGCGGGCGAGGGGCTCGATGCGGGCCATGCGAGGGTCACGCTCGCCTCAGCACCTGCAACCCGCGGCGTGGAGGGCTCACGACCATGGTGCGGCGAGCGCTGCAACCCTGTCGAGACGCAACCGGAGAGCGCCGGGAACTGAGCCCGATGGATCCCACCGAGGGCGCCGGGACATTGCTCGGCGCGCAACAGACTGGCCAGGGCATTTTGCTGCGCCAAGCAGTTCACCGGGGCTCACCCGCGCACGAGGTCGGCCACCGCACGGTATCACTCCATTGCAGCGGCGCAGGATGTGCGTGGAATGGTGGCTGTCTCAGGGCGGGTGGAAACTTTCATGAAACCCTGCGTAGTCTTAAGCGGGACGCAACATCCAGGTCGATTCTCGAGTGGAATCAGGAGCGATTCATGCGGGAGCGCAGATTGCTTGCGACATTGCTGATCGGGTCCCTCGCGGGGGGAGTGGCGCTCGCTGCCGGCTGTCGTATCGGCAGGCAGCCGGCCGTGCAGCTCACCGTGAAGAATCTCGAGCCACTCGTCTCGGCTCGCGTCAACGGGCACTTGGCGCAATTCATGATCGATACCGGTGCCTACTGGAGCATGATCTCCCCGCAGGCGCGCAGCGAGTTTAGCCTTCCGGACGCCACGCGCGTAAGCGGCATGCGAATCGATGGCGTCAATGGTTCCACCGACCTCGCGGTCACCACTGCGCGAACGTTTGAGGTTCTTCATCAGCCTTTCCGCCACGCACTGTTCATCGTCGGCGGAAATGCCCTTCCGTCCGGCGCAGCGGGCGCAATCGGTGGTGCGATCCTGCAGGCAGCGGATGTCGAATATGATTTCGGCGACGGCCTGATGCGCTTCGTGACCACCACTGGCTGCCAAGGAATGCCATTGGCCTATTGGGCGCCCGGCAAGCTGGTCGGCCGCGTAGAGTTGCAACCCATCAGCGCGGCGCACCCATACTTGATCGGTCACGCAAGGGTTAATGGCAAATCGGTTCGCGTGCTGTTTGACAGCGGTGCCGCGCACTCCATTCTTTCGTTGAGTGCCGCTCGACGTCTCGGAATCGGGACGCAGGGCGCCGGAATCCAGTCTGCCGGCTGGATATTGGGCATCTCAAAGCAGTGGAAACGATCGTGGCTCGAGCCGATGAGACAGTTTCAGATCGGCGGGGTAGAAACGGTCTCGAACATGCATATCCGGGTGAGTGATTTTCACCTGCCCGACCTGCGCGTCGATATGGTGCTGGGAGACGATTTCTTCCTGTCCAATCGCATTTTGGTCGCAATACATCGACACGTGTTGTATTTCACGTACAACGGCGGACCGGTGTTCGATCTGGGCCACCGCTACCTGGTTCAGCGTGCGGGCGCGGTCCGCCAGGGCGCGGCCGGGACCGCCGTCACATCGGTGCAGCAGGGAATGCGCGCAGGTACGAGGCGGATCGACGGCGCGTTGATGCGCCGTGGATTGGCTCTGGCCGCCGAAGGCCGCCATCGCGAAGCAATTGCTGTGCTCACCAGTCTGTGCCGGCGGAAACCGACTGAGGTGCGTTGCCGCCTGCAGCGCGGGCGAGTCTATGCAGCAAACAAGCAGCCGGCCCTGGCACTGGCGGATTTCGACGCAGCCATCCGGCTCGACCCGGAATCCTATCAGGCGCACCTGGCGCGCGCGGCACTGGTGCTCAACTGGTCCGGTGCGCCGGGCGATGCACGCTCGACGCTTGCCGCTGATCTGAACATCGCCGCATTGCTCACTCCGGATTCTGCAATGCAGCAAATGCAGATTGCAGACCTGTACGCACGTCTTGGCCGCTATACCGATGCACTTCGAGCCATTGATCTGTGGATCGACTACCGGCGTCATGACGCACTATTCGCTCTGGGCTTGACGACACGATGTCAGATACGCGCCGAGGCGGATCGCGGGTTGCCTCAGGCGCAACGCGATTGTGAACGGGCGCTGGCACGCCGGCCGGATTCTGCGAGCGCGCTCACTGCCCGTGGGCTGCTGTTTCTGCGCCTTCATGAGCCTGCCAGGGCGATCGGCTCCTATGATGCCGCGCTGCGTGTGCGCCCCGGATGGGCGACGGCGCTCTACGGTCGTGGTCTGGCAGAATTGCGTGCCGGCCGAGTGGTGGCCGGTCGTGCGGATATGGCCTCCGCGCTCGACATCTCTCCGACCCTCGCGCAGCGCTTTGCGCGGATGAATCTCTCGCCATGAGCGGGTCGTCGGAAGTGGCGTGAAGCATCTCGGCTCTGGGCAGGGAGACGCGCGGAGGGCATCGTGCATGGGGGCGGCGTCCGCGACGGCGCGCTGTGGACGTAGTGTGCGCGTGTCCCGTCAATTTAGGCGGACGCGTATGCGCTTATCTTGCCGCCTTGGAAGACCGATGCGTTGCCAGGACGCTTACACGAGGACTGCGCGCCGATCGGGCAGCTTTGCGTTCCCGAAGCAGGCGATCCGCCCGTGCCACGGCCAGCAACTGGTAGGCACGGGCGTTGTTGAAGGTTGTGTTCCAGGCGGGCAGCTTCGGATCGTCGTAAACCCAGAGCGCCGCGAGCGGCACGCCGCTCGCGATGATCGAACCCAGCAGGGTGCGAAAGGCCCGCCGGTCGGCCGCCGAAGCGGCGGGTCCGCGCAGGCCGAATTCCCCGACAAACAGCGGCTGATCGTTACCGCGCGCGAGCCGGACGAGGAAGGACAGGTAACGCTCCCCGGACTTAAATGGGGGCAGGAGTCTGCGGTCCGGATACCAGTGGACGCTGGTCATGTCGAACGGTTCGGGGTTCAGGTACCGAAGCATTCGGGCATATTCACTCTTGTCGTCGGGACGCCAGGATTGGCGGTATTTCTGGTGCCACGCCGAGATGCGGTCGATCGAATTGCCGCTCTCGATGATGCGGCGAGTGTCGAATTTGCGGACTTCCCCCGCAAATGCCCGGTAGGCCACAACGATCTCGGCGCTCGACAAGCGGTCAGCCGCGGTTCGTTCCCTAGGGGTGCCGCGAGCCGGCTGCACCGGCCCCAGGTGAGCTCTCCAGTTGGGGAGGTCGATCGCCAGGTTGTATTCGTTGCCGAATTCGTATCCCCAGATCGCCGGTGAGTGCGCAAAGCGCAGCATGAACTGCGCCACGTAGCGGCGCATGAAGCGTATCGTCCTGCTGTCCGGGTTTCCCCATTGGTCGCGCGAGTCTCCCACGAGGTCGGGGATCGTGTCGCTGGACCAGAAGAAGTCCGGAATCAACCCGACATGATCCGCCTGCGCCTGCCGCACGACATCGCCCATGAGCCGCCAGTACTCGCGCGGGTGGGTTTGAAGCATTTTCAGATCATCTGGCCAGAAGCCTGTCGCCATGAAGCGCACGAAAGGGATGCGGTGGGCTTCGAGCTGACGCAGGCCAGCGATGTATGCGGTGCTCGAGGGGTTTGCCAGCAGGCCCGAGAACAGGCTGAAGTAATTGACCCCAATACCCCGGAATGGCTTGCCATCCCGTAGCAACTGTCCGTTCGACCCTACGGTGAGTCCTGCCGAAACCGATCCGGGAGAGCCCCCGCCAAGCGATCCACTCGATGCGTTTGCGTTTAGGGCAATCAACGTGAGTGCGGTGAACAGGCTCAACCGCTGCCACGAGCGACGCGGCAGCGCCCTGGGAATTTTGCGAGGGACCGTTAACACTCTTGAGCGCTATTTCCAACTCGGTGGGTCAGCGAGGAGCCGAGCCTCACACTCACTGTCTCCCTGCGACCCTCTGCCGGTACTTTGCTGGCTCTACTCTAGCATTGTACCGGCCGGGAGGTTACCTCATACGAAGAAAGGCAGCGCGCATGCAGATATGTCACTGGGGCGGTACCGTCACACTCGTTACGCCCACCTCATGGTATCCGGCAAACAGCGGGCACCTGTTCGTGCAAACGGTGGAGCCAGCGCTGATGCGATGTCGCTGGTGCAGCGGGAGCATCGGCGGACGTACCTGCGCGAGTCCATGAGGAGGCTTCGCGCGGCTGCAACGCGCGCCTCAATGTTGCAAGCGGATTCGCAGTGGAGCTCTGAATTCCAGGCGCTTCCGCCGACGATGCAGGCGGCGATCACACCGGATGACATCGGCCGCCGGGAGCGTGGTTTTATTTCCTATCAGCTAGATCCCGGAAAACTTTGCAATCTGCTTGCAGAAGGGTTTAAGCGTTTTCATTACGGTGACATTAGGGGAGGCGAAATTAGCCTGCTTTGCCAAGTGAATACGTTGAGTCGCATCTTCCACCTCTGTATGCGATGGATTGCTGCGAGCGAGAGTTCTGATTTGGCTTTCGAGTTCATAGGCCACCCCGCGCTACGCTCACGACACTGTCAGATATCAATCAGCCGCCGCGAGTGACCATGGTCGATCACGCCAGTATTGCGCATGGCCCGCAACAGGTAAACAATCGAACAGCGTCCTTACGGCAGGAATCGCGATCAGCGCAAATCGAAGTATTGCATCCGCCAAAGGGGGGGCTCTGAGCGACGTACGCGGCAATCAGCGTTGATCAGAAAGTGGCAGCCGTGGAGTAGGGCGACTGGGCCGAATACGCCGGTTGGTAAGGCCAGATCGTCGAGAAACGCGTATAAGGGCGGCGTACGATGCGCGTTGCGACGTCTCGCGCGTTCAAGCACGGGGGGCGCGCCAAGGCGTTGCGGCTGGTCCGCGGGCGTCGTACGATACACATCCGGAGGTGTATCGATGCGTACCAATATCGTGCTCGACGATCGGCTCGTCAAAGAGGCCATGCGTTTGTCGAACGTGCGGACTAAGCGCGAAGCCGTGGATCTCGCCTTGCGGGAATACGTAACGCGAAGCAAGCAGCGGGACATTCTTGAGTTACTTGACGAGGGGTTGATTGCACCGGACTACGACGTTCGAACGGTTCGGCGGCGAATGACGCGTGATCCTCGTTGACTCGACGGTCTGGATCGATCTGCTGCGTAACCGGGAAACGATCCCGGTCAGTCGACTCCGGCGGCTCATTGAGCTTGGTGAGGCCGCCGCAGCCCCGGTTGTCGTGCAAGAGATATTGCAGGGGGCAGCAAATCCTGCGTCATTCGGCAAGCTGCGGAAGTACTTCACGGGAATTCCGCTCCTAGGCAGCGGGCATTTCGTCGATCTTCATGTAGCCGCGGCGGAGCTTTATGCACGCACCAGGTGGCGCGCCATTACGCCCCGCAGTCCTCACGACTGCCTCATTGCCGTTACCGCCATCGGGGCAGACGTGCCGCTGCTGCACGATGATCGGGACTACGAACATTTGGCCGAGGTGGAGCCGAGGCTCAAGCTTGTGCCACGCAAATGAAGGGAATCGCCTGGGCCACACTGAGCTCAGGCGAATATTCTCGGGACGTGAAGCTCGAGTGTTCGTCTGGCTCAGCATGCCCGTCCCCGGCCGTCGTTCTCGGCCGAGGGTGTGTGAAAACGCTCCCATAGGGTGTTGTTTTATAAGATAATCAGATGAGGCGATTCGCAACGAGGCGCCTCATGAGCCGATATATCGAAGGTGAACCCCGCGCGCAGAGCGTGCTGTTTCCGGAAAGGCTCGATGACTGGATTCAGGTGTCCGCCTGCGCCTGAAATTCGTCATGGCCGCTGCGTTTACCGTCTGCGCTGCCCTGCAATTCCAGAACGCTGAGCTCGATGCGGACATCGCGCTGGTCGTGGGGCGCTGTGTCGGCGACGAGTTCGATCGACAGATCGAAGCGATCGATCACGCCGTCGCAATGCTAGCCCGTCCGGGTCAAGCCGGGAGAGGGAGTTCCGTGAGGGGAAGCAGACGGGCATCCTCGAGCGCGGCCGTGCGGTGGCCGAGACCTGCGCGATAGGCGTCGTGGCTTGCGAAGGCGAGAAACAACGCAACGCTGCTCTGACGGACCAGCATGGCCATATCCCACCTCTCATCTTCCGGGCCGATCAGGAATGGGCCGCCGGCGCCAGTTCGGGATTGGCAGAGTAGTCGGCAACATCGCGAAAGCGCAGGAGATTCAGCATTACGAGGCAGCCCTCAATGCCACGTTGCACAAAGAGTTTGCCGGCGCTTTGAGATGGTGCGAGGTAGCGGATGGTCTCGGATAGCGGCATGTCGTCTCGTTTCGCCAAGTCATTTGCGCGTCGGGCGATCCGTGGGGCCGAAGGCCAGTCCCAGGGTGTGTGTCCGGATGTCTTTCGGCCAACCTGCGATGCACTGCTCCAGCTTCGCGCGATCGTCGGCGAAGAGAGCGCGAGTCGCTTCCTCATAGCCAGGCAGATCGCCGCCGATCGCGAGCATGAAGTGGTAGGCCGCCTCTTGAGCGGCGCGTCGCTTCTGTTGCGGAATTCCGCTTCTTCTAGCGTCGTCCACCAGTCGCCTAAGTACTGCGGATGCACCGCCGGGCTGGTTGGATAGCCACTCCCAATGTCGCGGCAACAGCGTTACTTCGCGCGCGACGACCCCCAGCTTGGGGCGTCCGCGCCCTCTGTGCTCCGAAGCCACCTCCTTCGAGGACTCCGTGGCTTTGTCCCGACAAGATGCATAGCGCCCGATAAACTCCTTGGCGGGGCGGGCTAGCCTGTCGATGACCTCGGCCTTTGTGCCGCGCAAGTCCAAGTCGACCACGCGGCCGGTCGCATCGTCAAACACGAGAAATTGACTCGACGAGCCATTTTCGACGGCGGATTTGACCGCGAGAGCGACTTCGACCAGCGGTCCGGACAGCAGCCGATGATGGCCTTCAAAGGCAGTGGAGGATTTTGAGAGAAAGTCTGGCATGCCGGGTTCCGATGTTCCACGTATATTTATACCCGGAGAGAAAAGTTCAGTCAATAAAACCCGGATTAAATAATGGCTTCGGGACGCGGTACGTTAAGCGAGTTGGCCAGCTTCGGTGGGCAAAGCTTGACAGGTTTCACTGGAATAGGCGGTTTCAGCAAATGCTGAAAATAGCTAATTCAGTGCAGCCGGATTGATGCACGTCGCCTTGATCGAAAATACCGGTTTGGTATATTGCCTGCGATGCACGTCATCGCGAAGCCCGCCTTGGTCGAGTTCTGGAAGAAGCATCCGGAGGCAGAGGGGCCGCTCGAGGCGTGGTACCGAATCATGCGCCGCGAGGTCTTTGAGGACTTCAACGCCTTGCGGGAGACCTTTGGCAGCGCCGATTACGTTGACCCATTCACGGTGTTCAACATCGGCGGGAACAAATACCGCCTGATCACGGTGGTCCATTACAACCGGCGCAAGGTGTACATCCGCCAAGTGCTCACCCATGCCGAGTACGACCGCGACAAGTGAAAGCGGAGAAACTGAATATGCGCCATCATAACCCTACCCCCGACCCGGAGGCGATCCTGCGGGCCTGGATGCCGTTCAAGAAGGCGATCGGCGTGACTGCGGTGCGGACCGAGGCGGAATATGCGGCCGCGCGCTCCGTCGTCGATGCGCTGATTGACGTGATCGGCGACGACGAGAGCCATCCCCTTGCCGAGGTGCTCGATTACCTCTCCGATCAGGTGGAGGCGTACGAGGACGAGCACACGGTCATCCCCGAAGCAACTCCCGCGGAGACGCTGCGCTTCCTGATGCAGCAGCACGCGCTCAAGCAGGAGGATCTGATCGACTGCGCGCCTCAGGGCCGGATTTCAGACATCCTCAACGGCCGGCGGGCCATCAGCAAGGACCTCGCGAAGAAGTTCGCCCGGCGGTTCAACGTCGCGGCCGATTTGTTCATCTGACAATGTCCATGGCGCCGCCACCCCGATACAGCCCCGATGAGATCGCGCGCCACCTTGCGGCGCTCGCCGACGCACGCGCGAACAATGCTATCCCGATCTTGCGATAGGCGCGAGCGGGCGCCGGGAGATCTGCTGCCGGCAGCGGCGAGATAGCATCAGCGGAAGCCATGCTCGAACCTCATTCGTTCGGTGCTGGTCTGCCGCGCGTCGTGGGTGCAACCATGACGGGCGGCGCCTTGGCAACGCCGAGCAATGAAGTCTAGAGAGGGTTCGTCAGCTGCCCTTACCAGGCACTTACGAGAGTCCGGCGAGTTGGAGCCAGTCTGCTAACTGATTGATTTAATGGTGCCGGGAATAGGAATCGAAGTTGAGTCAAAAATGCCTATTTCTATAGGCGTCGCGCAATCCAGGACGATATAACTGCCCCCATTTATGCCCCCATCATGCACAGGTTCGCGGGGGCAGCAGCGCGGGATTTCGCCGCGCTATGCCGCGCGGTCGGGTGACGCGAAGTGCCGGGTTTTCCTGGTCGAGCGCCGATTAGGCGGTCATGCGGACGTGCGTTTCAGGTGCGGAGCGGGTCGACAGGCAGCGGCAGGCGGTCAGCGGTCGAGCGTGCCCGCGCGGTACTCAGCCAGTCCCCGGCGCTGGTCGTGCAGTACCCGCGCCAGCTCCCGCAGTACGCCGCGCGGATTGCCCTTCCAGCCGTTACGCCGTGAGCGTGCCTTACCGGCGGCGGACTTTGGTCCCGTCGACCGTTCCCAGGGTCGCCATCGCCGGATCAGCTCCGCTTGCCGTGCCCGCCGCTCGGGTGTCCAGCCATTCGCCATTGTCTCGTCCCAAAAGTTCGGTTTGCCGGTTTTCGGTCTCTTGCGCGCGCGCGTGCGCGTGCGTATCGCTCGCATTATTGACCTGTTGCGGGCCGTGCGCGACGTTCGCTTGCCGGATGAATGTCGGGTTCGGCGGGTTCTTCAGCAGTGCCAAGGTCTCTAGGGTCGCCCGGCATTGTGATTGCGCCCGCAGTGCCATCCGCATGTACTTCTCCGCCGCATCCAGGTACTCGCCCATATTCAAGGTTGCCCGGTGGGTGAGCTTGCAAAACAGCGCGTCCAGCGTATGCGCCTGGGCAATTAGCATGGCCTCTGCGCGGCTAAGGTCGCCCCGGCTCGCCAGCACTTGCTGTTCGCGGATCGCCGCCGCGAGAGAAACGATGTCTGTTTGATCGCCCGCGAGCCTCAGCGTGCTAATCGTGTTCGCCGCCAGGGTGCTTGGCCTGATAAGCGCCTGGGCAATTTTGAATTGCCGCGCCTCATCACTTGATGCGGTGTCAGCCGGCGGCGGTGCGTCCGCCTTGGCAGGCAATGCCTTCTTTCGGGTCATCGGGTGTTTCCTTCGGTGCAGGTCTGTAGCAGCTTCCGCGCCCGCCCTAGCGCATCGTGCGCGGCCTCATGCCAGCCTTGGCGCAGGTCGAAGCGGGCACGCTCGATCAGGCCGTGCGCCTCGGGATCGGCGTCTCCGCTCAGTAGCCGCTCAATGTCGACCATCGCGGCCAGCAATGCGGCGCGTGTCTCGGGTTGCAGGCGCGCGCTCATGACGGCAATGCCTCGGCGGCCATGCGCAGGCGCTCGCCAAACAGCGCCACTCCCGGCCAGCGGTTCGCCGGTATGCGGGCCTCCCCGGTGACGATGCCGCCGGTTGCGGTGCGCAGGCCAAGCATGACGCTAACCGGCCCATCCGCCGGGGCAGTCGGTGAAGCGTTCGCCACGTCAAACGAGTAGCGCAATGCCGGATCGGCCTCGAGCCGCGCTATAACCGCCGCTCGGCGGCGTTCCAGTTCGCGGGCAGCAGCGTCAGCCGGTGTCCAATCAGCGGCGCAGCCGTCCGCATACGCGCCCCAGGTCTCGGTACGGTGTTTGACGCACCAGCCATCCGGTTGTTTCCTCGGTGCAGGCCGGAAGTGCGCGCAGCTCCCGCACGCGCCGGTTGGCAACGCGGGGTCATTCGCGGCGGTGGTCGCCGTGACGGTCGGCTTTTCGCTCGGTGTCGCCTCGGGTTCCGTGGAAGATCGCCGGCCAGCGGCGGCGGCCCTTGCGAGTCTCATCAGCTCAGACATAGCCCATCCATTTCGCATTGCGCGATGGGAGAAAAGGGAGGAAAGCGCGGTAAGTCCCGGTCCTACTCATTCGTCGCCCCCTTTTCTCTCTTTTCTCGCTTTCCTCCCCGCTCGCCAGCGCTCAATCGGTCGCCCGCCAGTCTGTTCCTCGGTCTTACGCGCCAGTCCGCGCGATGCCAGCAGGTCGAGTGCGGCGGTGATGCGTTCGGCTCGTTGGTGATTGCCGGTCTGGGTGCGAATCTCGCTTCGGGTCAGTCCCTCATCGCCGGCTCGGCGCAATGCCGCCAGCAGGTCATCTGCAACCGGATCGCCCAGGGAATCCCCGAAGATGTACGCGGCGGATGCCTGCGCGTAATCGATAACCGCCAGGGCCGCCAGCAGGTGCGGTGTGTCGATAACGGCGGAACAGTCGGCCAGCGCGTAAATCAGCGCCAGCCGCAATGTCTGCGCCTCTGAGCGGGCCGTGACAGCGCCGAGCAGACCAGGGCGCGGTTGCGACAGCTCGGCGTAGATGTTCGCCCAGATCGCTCTCGCCGCGTCCGTCATGCGCATCCAGTGCAGCGTGCGCGCGTGCGCTATTGAGCGATTGAGCCGCGCCGCCACGTCCGCCAGGGCGGCGGGGTCTATCGGTTCGCCGCCGAATGGCAGCAACTTTGACCGCCTCGCCAATCCGAACAAAAAGCGGTTCGCAAACCCGTTCGCCGTGTCGGTCGCCGTAAGTTCCGCACGTAGCTCGGGAATGGTGATGTGCCCGATGATGCAGACATGCGCGCCCGTCGCCACAACCGGATCATTTTTCGTGAGGATCATCATTGCGCCGGTGTCCCATGCGCTACGTACCGTGGCGGAAAGGGTGTTGCCGCTCCGCGCCGTTTGCCGTAGGGCTTGCGCAAACTCCGATTCCACGACTAACAGGCGCTTGTCTGCTACGCCGGGATCGACCAGCGCGCTCTCAGTCTGTTTCGTCTTTTTGTCGTATTGCTCTTCCTCCCGTTCGTCTCGGACGTGGTATTTCAGCCCCTCGCCGCTCGATAGTCCCTCAACCGCACGCGGCCAATCGTTCGTACCGCTCAAAATTTGCCGCACGCGTCCCCAGGACGTTCCCTTGCGCGCCTTCGATGACTCCCCGACGATCACGGCGTACAGGGCGGCGTGGTGCTCATCGCCCTCTACTTTGACGTGCGGGCCGCGCCCAACCGTCGCGCCAAATGCGACCAGGGTTTGCAGCAGAATCGCCGCCGGATCGGCTTCGGTCTGCGGCTCGATCAGGTCTACGATCTCCCCGATGATGCCGTGGTAGGCCTCCTTGGCGAGCGGGGCAGGCCACGGCGCGGGGTCTGTAGGATTAGCCTCGGTGCTCGATTGCACAACTTCCACCGGCTCGGGATCGGCCTCGCGCGCCCCCTCGATGCCCGCTCTAACAGCGTCCAGTCCCTCGGCCCGGTGAATGTCGTTCCAATCGCTGCCTTCCTTCGGCGGAATCGCCACCAGTCCGCCAACCGCACGCGCCGCCTCGAGCGCCGCACGTTGCCCGGTGCCGCTCACGTCATTGTCACCGCACAGGACGATGCGAGCCTCGGGAAACTTCCTCCGCATCGCCTCGGCAACGGCGCGCAGATTCCCGGCACTAAACGCAACCGCAACAGCCGCGCCGGTTGCCTCGTGCACCGATGCGCCGGTGGCGTACCCCTCGGTGAGGCACAGCAGACCGTCCGGCTTGCCGATTGCGTGGTAAGCGCCTTTCACGCGCCCGCCGGGTAGAAACTTCTTCTCGCCGTCCCGGCTGATGCGCTGTAGGTTGACGATCTCGCCGCCGGTTGCCATCGGCACCAGCAGCTCATCGCCGCTCACGCGCAGGCTGGAGGACTTGACTCCCTTGGCGCTCAGATACGGATGATCCGCCGGTGCCGGTGTTGCTTCGCGCCAAATGTTCCGTGCCCGCTCCGCCGTGCTGCGCTGGCGCTCGGCCTCATCCGCTTGGCGCGCTCGGCGCATTGCCTCCATGCGGTCACGGTGCGCGCGCAATTCCTGCGGGGTGTGTTCGCGTGCGCCTCGCGCGTGCCAGGTCTCCTTGATGCCGGAACGCCAGCAGCCGAACATTCCCGCCGGTACGCCGTCCAGGTGGAGCAGGTAGAAGCCGGAATCGTCGCCGTGCCGCCCATCGGATGCGAAACGGTGAAGGGCACCGTCCGCCTCGATCACGTCAGGCGGGGTGAGTCCTGCCGCTGCAATCGCCTCACGGAATTGGTCGATCACGTCGCGCTCAGTGATCGGTGGTGGTCGGCCATTCGCGGGAGTGGCGCGAGTTTCCATGACGGTGCTCATGCCGCATCCCCATCGTTCGCCGCTTCCATCTTGCGTAACCACTCGCGCAGGCTTCCGACACGGTAGCGCGGTCGCCCGCAGGTGATGACCGGGCGCGGAAAGTCGCGGCCTAGCTTTTTGCGAAGCAGGTAGAAAGTCGAGTCCGGCAACTGAAGGAATCGCGCGGCCTTGCCGGGGCCAATCAGAGCGTCATCGTGCAGCGTGCCGGGGTCAAACTCGGTGCGGGCCGGGATGAGCGGCGGGGCAGGTTCGCTAGTTGCGTGCGATGAAATGCGGCGGAGGGGTCGCCGGTGCGGTGAACTTTTCGTCATGACCAAGCCTCATCGATGCAAGGCTCGATCTACTCTGGCGACTATCGTCAGGGCTTGCCGTGCCTTGGAGCTTTTGGGCTCGGCTCAGAATTGAATACCTGAAATGGCGCCTGGAGCGCGATTCCCTCAAATTTATCTGGAATCGCGGCGGCGGTTACGGGATTTGCTAACCGATTTGCTATGGGAATTGCCGGCTAATCGGCTCCAGCTTGCGAGTGACCCTCATCATCTTCCAGCGCAACGCGCATGTTCTCTCGGATCGTCCCGTCGTCCATCGAGATGCCGTGCTTTTCCATTGCCTGCTTCAGTTTCCCTGTAGCATTGTTTCGCTGTGCGTCAGCGTTGAATCCGTAATGCTTTGCCAAGAACAGCCACAGCTTTCGCAAGGTTTTGCGTTCGCCCGTGGTTATGGGCGACTCATCGACATTAGTAGACGATGCGGTTCTCGCTTTTTCCAAGTTAGACTCGGTGCGATTCATGCGCTCGAGCCGGCGAAACACAAAAGGCCGAATTTCGGCAAAATCGAATCCTATTGGATACGTCATCGCTGGGAATTTCCCCCCGTCATCGCTGAGTTCCTTTAGGTGCGTCATGCCCTCATCATCTGGCGCACGGGATTTTCGGTAGGGTGAATAATTATCATTTATTGAATACCAAGTCGGGCGTTCGTATGGAGATGCGCTATTGAGTTCGTCTGCGAGCCAGCATGCAGCTTCTTTGAAAGTCAGGGATGAGTAGGTTGCGAGCCCTTCAATCAGATCCTTGAGGTAAAGAAACGCTCCTTCAGCTTCTTGTTTCGCTTGGAGCGTGATATCCAGCAGATCAATCTCGACATTAAACCCAATACTACCTTGGTCTTCTTTTCTGACCATCGTTGCGCCCCTTATGCGCTGCCCTTACTAAGAGCCGCCGCGCCAGGACCGCAAGGGTTCAGTCTCTTCCCCCACCGGGATCAGCGGCAGGGTAGACGCGGCGGGTTCGTTTATACGGTTGCGCGCCGGAACGGCACCACGTTAGCGCCGGTGCGCAGCGCGTCCAGATAGTCGGCCCACGATTGCATCATCGCCCGACGCTCGGGCAGGCGGGTGCTTCGGTTGTAGATCGCGCGCACGCTTGAGTCACGGTGTGCCAATTGCAGCTCGATAATGTCCGGCGGGTGCCCTTGTTCGTTTAGCGCGGTGCTCGCCATCGCGCGGAATCCATGCGGCACGATGCGGTCAGGGCCGTAGCCCAGCCGGCGCAGCGCTTGCCCCAGGGTGGCGTCCGATATCGGCTTGCCGGCCACCAGACCGGGAAACAGCAGGCCGTGCGGGTTAGTTCCGGTGATGGTGCGCAGCTCGCGCAGCAGTCCCGCCACTTGTGTCGACAGCGGCACCAGATGCTCGCCGGGATTCTTGCGGCGCATCTTCATGCGCTCGCCGGGTATGCGCCACAGCGGCTCGGGGCCGTCCAAGTCGAATTCCCCCCACTTGGCATTGCGCAGCTCGCCAGGGCGGGTGAATACCAGCGGAAGGATGCGCAGGCAGTAGCAGGTGGAAGGGTCGCCGGTGTAGCCGTAGATCGCCTTCATCAGCTCGGCAATCTCGGTGGGCTTGGTCAGGGTGGCGTACTTCTCGGACTGGATGGGGGCCAGCACGTCGCCCAAGTCTGCCGCCACGTCACGATCAGCGTGCCCAAGTGCCACCGCATGGCGCAGCACGCGGCCAATCTGCGCCAGCGTGCGGCGTGCGAATTCGTGATGCCCCTCGGCCTCGATGCCGAGCACAACGGGCCGAATGTCCGCCGGGGTGAGTGCTCGCGCTGGAATGTCGCCTAGCTTCGGGGTCCACAGCGCCATCAGATGCCGCTCGCGTTTCTCGGTCCCCGCTGCCCAAGCCTGCTTTTGTGCCCAGGCGTCGGCCAATGCCCCCATCGTCTCGCCGTCCGTGCCCCCACGTGCGGCACGATGCCCCCTTGCCGGGTCGGTGCCGGCCCGCAGCATCGCGCGTGCCTCGGTGGCCTTCGCGCGGGCAGCTTCCACGGTGATATCCGGCCAGGGTCCGAATGACAGCCGCTTCTCCTTGCCCCCAAATCGGTACTTGAGCCGCCACAGCTTGCCCCCAGCGGGGGTCACCTCGATATAAAGCCCATCGCCATCGGCGGCCTTGTAGGGCTTTCCGCGGGGCTTCAGGGGCTTAATCGCCCGGTCGGTCAGCTTGCGGGTCTCGCGCATGGGAGGGTGCCCCCAATCAGGCAGGGCGGATGCCCCAACTGCCCCCAATCATGCCCCCACTTTGAACGATCTCGCAAGGTCTAACGGTGTCCCGTTTTCTCCGACTGTCTGCTAAGTATTTGATTTATAATCAGATCAGGATGCGATGGGACAGAACTAGAGTGGGGAATGGTGCCGGGAATAGGATTCGAACCTACGACCCGCGCATTACGAATGCGCTGCTCTACCAGCTGAGCTATCCCGGCGCCGGGCGCGCATTCTATCGGCTGTCGCGCCCGGCGTCACCCCGCATGCGTCGGCGTCTCAGCGTCCCGGTGCGCTGGGGCCGCCAGAGCCATCTGGCGGCGCGAAATTCGAGCCGTCGCGTGGGCCGCGCTGGCTCGGCCAATCGGCAAAGGCGAGGTAGTACACGAAGATCAGATTGGCGAGCGGTACGAGCAGAAGCAGGCTGAGCCAGGGGGAGAGTCCTACCCGTGAGCAGATGCGCCAGAACGGGATGATTGCGATGGCCGCCATGATCGGCCAGCCCAGGCCCCAGAACCCGAATCCCCCGTGGTAGAAGCCGTTGTACATATACACGGTGAGTTCTCCTCCGGGCGCGGCTCGCTGCCCTTCAGGACGCCTTCTTGCGCAGGCGAATGACGAGGTCGATGCCGGCCACTTCAGTGCCGGGTGGCGGCGGCGGCAGGCGGCTGAATTCGACGTCGGGCACCGGGACGTCGATCAGCGCTCCGCTCGAGACATCGTGAAAATGATAGTGCGCATCGACGTTGGAGTCGAACCAGGCGCGCGCTCCGTCGACCGACAACTGCCGAATGAGGCCATGGGAGGCGAACAGGTTCAGGGTGTTGTAGACGGTCGCCTTAGACACCCGGGCGCCGCTCGCCCGCAGGTTCGCCAGGATCTGCTCAGCCGACAAATGCTGGGGCTCGGCGAGCAGCAGTGTCGCGATGCGCATGCGCTGGGCCGTCGGGCGAATGCCGCAGGCGGCCATGCGCCGCTGGCAGTGCGAGGTGATTGGCTCGGGGACGCAGGACGAAATGGCACCCATACCCTAATTATAGCGGCAATTGGCGGCGAATTGCCGTGCTTCAGGCCACCGCAGCCTTCAGCACCCGCTGCGGCTGTGCGACGCCGTAGCCCTGGGCAAAATCGACTCCGAGGCTGGTCAGCATCTGAATGATCTCGGCATTTTCGGCGAATTCGGCAATGGTCTTCTTGCCAGTCAGATGGCCGATCTCGTTGATCGAGCGGACCATTTCCCGGTCGATCGGATCGCGCAGTATCTCGCGCACGAAGCTGCCGTCGATCTTGAGGAAGTCCACCGGGAAGTGCTTGAGATAGCCGAATGAGGACAGGCCCGTGCCGAAGTCATCCAGCGCGAACTTGCAGCCCAACTCCTTCAGCGACTGGATGAAGCGGTTCGCCTGCGAGAAGCTGGCGACGGCCGCAGTTTCGGTGATCTCGAAGCAGATCTTCGAGCCGTCGAGACCACTGCGGTGGAACTGGTCGATCACGAACGGCAGGAATTTGTCATCGCCGAGGCTCTGGCCGGAGAGATTGATGGCGCACAGGGCGAGCTTCTCGCGCTCATCGGCCTCGGAGACCAGCCAGCGGAAGGCGTTCTCGATCACCCAGCGATCGATCGCTGGGGTAATCCCGTAGCGCTCGGCCGCGGCTATGAAGTCATTGGGCGTGACGATGCGGCCCTGCTCGTCCTTCAGACGCAGCAACAGTTCGTAATGCGCCCCAGGATCGGCATGCTGCAGCGGCTGGATCGCCATCCGATGCAGCTCCAGTCGGCCTTCCTCAAGCGCGGTATTGATGCGCGCCGCCCACTGCATCTCGCGCCGGCGCCGCATCAGCTCCATGTCGTTCTCGGCGAAGCTGTGGACGCGGTTGCGGCCAGCCTCCTTCGCGGCGGCGCAGGCGCTATCGGCTGCCGAGAGCACCGAGGCGACATCCTCATTGTCGGCGGTGATCGGGACCACTCCGACGCTCGCGCCGAGGCGAAAGACGCGATCTTCCCAGGTGAAGCGGAAATTGCGCACGCTCTCACGCAGTTGCTCGGCAGTGCGCATCGCCTCGTCGATCGAGCAGCTCTCCAGCAGGATGCCGAATTCATCCCCCCCGAGGCGAGAGAGCGTGTCGCGCCAGCGGATCTTGGACTTCAGCAGCGCGCCGACCTGACCGAGGAGCGCATCGCCAGCGCTGTGTCCGCAGGTGTCGTTGACGATCTTGAACTGATCAATGTCGAGGTAGCACAGTGCGTATGACGACTCGTGTGCCTTGGCACTCTTCAGCGCCCGCTCCAGGCGATTTTCGAACTCGCGCCGGTTCACCAAGCCTGTGAGCAGGTCGTGGCTGGCGTGGTAGGACAGTCGGCGGTTTAGTTCGCGTGCTTCGCTAACGTCGTGGAAGACCAGCACGCCGCCGGTGACTTTCCCAGCCCCGTCGCGGATCGGCGCCGCGGTGCTCTCGACGTACAGCTCGTTCCCGTCACGGCGAATCAGCAGCATAGGGCGGACCGATTTGATCGGCCGCACGCGTCGAATCGACATGGCGAGCGGATTTTCGAGCGGCTCGCAGGTCTCCTCATGGAAGGCGCGGAAGATCTCCTCCACCGGGCGGCCCATGGCGCTCTCGAGCCGCCAGCCGGTCAGCGACTCGGCGACCGGGTTGATGTAATCGATGACCGATTCGGCATCCGTGGTAATGACCCCGTCACCGATCGACTGCAGGGTGATCTGCGCGCTTTCTTTCTCGCGAAACAGCGCTTCCTCGTACAGCTTGCGCTCGGTGATGTCGAACTCGACGCCAACCAGGCGCAGCAGCCGACCATGCTCGTCGACGCGCGCGGTGGCCCGGCTCATCACCCAGCGCCACTCGCCATTGCGGTGGCGCATCCGATGGGTGCTCTCGAAAATCGGTGTCTTGCCGTCGATGTGCTCGCGGATCGCCGCCTGCACCCGCGGCAGGTCGTCCGGATGCACCAGGCTGCTCCAGTCCGGCGAGCCGCGCAGGTCCTCGTCCCGGTAGCCGAGCATCGCCTTCCAGCGTGGCGAGAAATACACCTCGTTGTTCTCGACGTCGAAATCCCACAACCCGTCGTTGGCCGCCGCTTGCGCGAGGCTGTTGCGCTCCTCGAGCTTTCCGAGCCGCGCCTCGATCTGCAGCCGCTCGAGGCCGCTCGCGAGACTCGTGCCGATGAGCTTCATCAACAGCTGCTGGCCGACGTCCCAGGGACGGGGCAGGGTATTGGCGAGTCCGAGGAATCCCGCTGGGCGCCCTTGTACTCGCAGGGCCACGAGCAGAACTGAGCCGATGTACAGTGCTGCGAAGCGCTGTGCGTCCGCAGCTTGCTCGCGGACCGGGTTCGCGGTGTCGGACAGTTGTGAGAGCCGCAGGTGCTCGAGCCGTCCATTGAGCCACGGTAGCGCCTCAAGAGGCGTTTCCTGCAGTCCCTCAGGTCGGCACTGGCTGAGTGCGGTGCGCTCGAGGTGCACGTCCTGAATGACCGGGTGGTCGGCCCGCAGCAGCGCGACGAATGCGCAGTCGACGCCGCTGACCTCACGCAGCAGTGCCAAGTTGCGCTGCAGGCACGCGCTGACTGTGCCCTTGCGCACGTTCTGCAGTTCCACCGCGATCTGCGTACAGGTTCCGTCGATACCGAGCTTCGACGCCCGGTCCTTCCACGCGCTGGACGCGAGGATGTCCGTGGAGGTGAAGTCCGCTGGCTTGTCCGGCGGTTGACTCGACATGAACCGGTAACCTCTAAGCCCTTGTTGCAGCTTATATCCGGGCTCTCACCCGGGGCCGTGAACCGCTGCGTGGCCTTGGGGGGCGATCGGACCTTAAGTCTTCTAAAGGGTTGCAGCGAATTGTCGCACACCCGTTCAAGAACACAAGCTAACGTACTGTTCGGCTTGGCGTTCGGAACTTGACAGAATCCGGCCGAAACCGCGCCAGTGTGAGAAGCGGCGCACGTTTTCGATCCTGTGTGCGGCGCTCAGCCGAGTGCCCGCTGCGCCGACTCGTAGGTGCGCTTCAGCTCAGCGGCCATCTGTTCCTGCAGCGCGGCAAGCCCGCGCGCATCGAGCGTGCGGGGTACGTGCCGGGGCGGCCCGATGGCGATGGCAATGCGCGCGAAGGGCTTGGGAATCACGAAGCGATCCCACTTGATGCGCCACGCCCGCGAGGCGGCGTAGGCCATCGGCACGATGGGCCGGCCCGACATCTGCGCCAGCAGGATCGCGCCCGGCTTGAATTGGTAGCGCGGTCCGCGCGGCCCATCCGGCGTGATGGCCGGGGAGATATTCTCTTTCACGAGCGCCTGATAATAGTCACGCAGCGCGCGTGCGCCGGTATGGGTCGAGGAGCCGCGGATCACGTGGGCGCCGAGCCGCTGCACCAGCATCGCGCCGATCTCCCCATCGACCGAGGGGCTGATCAGCCAACCGACCTTCATGCCGAGGGCGCGCTGCTCGAGCAGATATTTGCCACAGAAAAGCTGGTGCTGATGCCAGTAGCACGGCAGCACCGAGGGTGCCTCGGCGAGCGCGGCGCGCAGATGCTCCTCGCCCTCGATCTTCACCACCCGGCACAGCCGCCACCACGTGCGGATGATGCCGAGCCCGAGCGGCAGGGCCAGCCGGTACAGCGCCCGGCGCAGCGGCGTCATGCGTCGGTCCGAGCGCGTGACCGTGCGGTAGAGGGAATTGCGCAGGCCGGGCTCGCTCATGCGGGAACAGCTCCGATGGTGGGGGCAGCGATGGGTATAATTGACAGCTTACATGAGCAAGACCGCAACAACCCAGCATGGACCGCCGGTGGCGGCCGAGGCATTCGACATTGGCTCCACGGACGACTCCCTGGAGCGCATGATCGAACTGTTTGCCGCACACGGCGACATCTACCGAGTGTTCGTCCCGGCTCGCGAGGCGTACACCTACGTCGTGCATCACCCTGAGGACGTGAAGCGGATCCTGGTCACGAACCACCGCAATTACACCAAGGGGATCGGACTCGACCGGGTCAAGATTCTGCTCGGCAACGGCATCATGACCAGCGAGGGCGAGTTCTGGCGCCGCCAGCGCATGATGCTGCAGCCGCTCTTTCACCGTCGGGTGATCACCCAGTTCGCGGAAATCATTGCGGCGGCGAACGATGCGCTGCTTGAGCGCTGGGAGCTGCTCGCGCGCCGCGGCGAGCCGGTCAATCTCACCGACGAGATGAGCGAACTCACCCTCGGAATCGTGCTGCGGGCGATCTTCGGCCGCGACCTCGAGCGCATGAGCGCCGAGCTCGGCGGCAACCCGTTCGAGGTGGTCACCAAGGAGCAGGCCCGCAATCTGCAGTTCGCCTACAAGTTCCGCTCGCTGACCCGTCTGGTGGCCGCTTTGCTGGCGCGTCGCCGCGAGAGCGCCGAGGAGCACTTCGATTACGTTGCGATGCTGATGAACGCCCGCGATAAGGATACCGGCGAGGCGATGAGCGATCGCGAGCTGATCGATGAGATCCTGACGCTGGTCGTCGCCGGACACGAGACCACGGCGAGCGGTCTGAACTGGACCTGGTATCTGCTCGCGCAGCACCCAGAGGTCGAGGCGAAGCTGCACGCGGAGCTCGCGGCGGCGCCCGTAGGCGCCACGCGCGCCCCGAGTCTCTCGCAGATCGAGCATCTGACCTATACGCGCCAGGTGATCGACGAGGCATTGCGCCTGTATCCGCCGGGCTGGTTGCTCTCGCGGCGCACGATCGAGCCGGACGTGCTCTCGGGTTACGAGATACCCGCGGGCGCGAATGTGCTATTGCCACTGTATCTGCTGCACCGCCACCCACGCTTTTGGCAGGATCCCGATGCGTTCATGCCCGAGCGTTTTGCCGCCGAGCACGAAGCACAGCGGCCGCGCTTCGCCTACATGCCATTCGCCGCGGGTCCCCGCCACTGCATCGGGGAGACCTTCGCGCTTTACGAGATGTTGATGCACGTGCAGCGCGCTGCGCGCGCGTTCCGCCTGGTACACGTGCCCCGCGAGCCCTTTGCGCTCGAGGCGCAGATCAACCTGCGCACCCGTCATCCCGTCTACATGAGATTGGAACGCCGCTGATGCTCACTGCCACGACTCTGACCGAACTGCTCGAGGCCAACCGCGGCGTTGCTCGCGGCGTCACCTACCTGGACGGCGAGAAAGCCTCGCGGACCGTGACATTCGCCGAACTGCACGAGCGCGCGCTCGGAATCCTGCATCACCTGCAGCGCCTCGGGGCGCGCCCCGGGGACAAGCTGATCCTGTTCCTCGCCAATAACGAGCAGTTCATTGATGCCTTCTGGGCAGCAATCCTCGGTGGGATCGTGCCGGTGCCGGTGGCGATCGGGATCAGCGATGAGCATCGGCACAAGCTGTTGCGCATTGCGCGGCGACTCGGCGAGCCATTTCTCTACAGCGACCGGCGCTCGCTCGAGCGCATTGGCACGTTTGCCGCTACCGCCGGTGAGCAGGGCACGTTCGAGCAGCTGCGCCGGCGCGCCTTCCTGGTCGATGATCTCGATGACATTTCGCGGGCGGGCAAAGTGCACCGCGCGCGTCCCGAGGATGTGGCGTTTATCCAATTCTCCTCCGGCTCGACCAGTCAGCCGAAGGGCGTGGTGCTCACGCACGGCAACATTCTCGCCAACGCGCGCGGCTCGAGCGAGGTTGCCGGATTCAATGAGCGGGACATCAGTCTCTCGTGGATGCCGCTGACCCATGACATGGGCCTGATCGGCTTTCACCTCATCATGTTTGCGAACCGGGTGCATGCGCACCTGATGCCTACCGACCTGTTCATCCGCCGACCGCTGTTGTGGCTCGAGTTCGCGAGCCGCATTCGTGCCACGATCCTGTGCTCGCCGAATTTCGGCTACAAGCATTACCTGAAGGTGCTCGGCGAGCGTGCGCCCGAGGGGCTCGACCTCGCGAGCGTGCGCCTCATCTTCAATGGCGCCGAGCCGATCTCGGTGCCGTTGTGCCGGCAGTTCCTCGGGCGGCTTGCACCGGCGCAGCTCAATCCCAACGCCATGTATCCGGTCTACGGTCTCGCCGAGGCGTCGTTGGCGGTGAGTTTCCCACCGCCGGGAGCGCCCCTGCGCACCCTGGTGGTGAACCGCCATCGCCTCGGGGTCGGCGGGCAGGTGGAGCAGGTGTCAGCCGAGCAGCGCGATGCCGTCGAGCTCGTTTCCGAGGGTCGGGCCATTCCGTACTGCAGCGTGCGCATTGCCGATGAGCAGGACCAGCCGCTCAGTGAGGGGCGGGTCGGGCACCTGCACATCCGTGGTGAGAACGTCACGCACGGCTATTTTGAGGACCCGCAGGCCAATGCCGCGGCCTTCACCGCCGATGGTTGGCTGCGCACAGGAGACCTGGGCGTGATCGAGGCGGGCGACCTGTACGTCACGGGGCGCGCCAAGGAGATCATCTTCGTCAACGGTCAGAACTACTACCCGCACGACCTGGAAGCGATTGCCCAGCGCATCGAGGGTCTTGAGCTTGGCAAGGTGGTGGCCGCGGGGGCTCGGCGGGGCGACGATGCGGCCGAGGAGCTGGTGCTGTTCGTGCTGCACCGCGGCACGGCGGAAGAATTCCTACCGCTTGCCAACGCGCTGGCGCGTCTGCTCAACGAGCAGACCGGTCTCGAGGTGGCGCAGGTGATCCCGGTCAAGCGGATTCCCAAGACCACGAGTGGCAAGATTCAGCGGCATCTGCTCGAGGAGGGCTTTGTCAACGGCGAGTTCGACGCCGAACTTGCCGCGCTTGCGGCGCTACGGGCTCAAGATGGGGTACAGGGCGCCGGCGCGCGCACTGACATCGAGGCGAAGCTCAAGGTCATCTGCGATACGGCGCTCGGCGGCAAACGCGTGGACGTCGATGACAATCTGTTCGAACTCGGCGCCAGTTCGCTGAAGCTGATCGAGATTCACGAGCAGATCGATCGCGAGTACCCTGGCAAGATCGACCTGACCGAGCTGTTCGATTACCCGACCATCGGCGAACTCGCCCGCCACCTGGAGGCGAAGCTCGCAGGCTGAGCGGACCTCACCGTGCGTCGAAGTCGAGGCGCATGGACAGATCAACGGCCCGGACGTGCTTGGTCAGCCCCCCGACCGAGACGAAGTCGACGCCGGTAGCGGCGATGGCCCGTACGGTCTCGAGGCTGACGCTGCCGGAGGCTTCGAGCTGTACCGGACGACCGCGCGCGCGGTTGCGCGCCACGGCGCTTGCCATGTCCTCGAGCGAGAAATCATCGAGCATGACGATATCGGGAGCGGCTTCGAACGCCTGCTCCAGCTCGGCGAGGCTCTCGACCTCGACTTCGATGCGCACCCCGGCAGCGAGGGAGCGCGCCGCAGCCACCGCCTTGCCGATCGACCCGGCTGCCAGAATATGGTTCTCCTTGATGAGCACCATGTCGTACAGCCCCATGCGGTGATTGGCGGCGCCACCGCAGCGTACCGCGTACTTCTGCGCGCTGCGCAGCCCCGGCAGCGTCTTGCGGGTGTCGAGGACGATGCAGCCGGTGCCCGCGACCGCCGCGACGAAGCGACTGGCCGCCGTGGCGGTTGCCGACAGCAGTTGCAGGAAATTGAGTGCCGTCCGCTCGCCGGTCAGGACCGCCCGGGCCGGTCCCTCGACGGTACAGACCAGCGCCCCGGGCTCGAGCGCGGCGCCGTCGTGCGCGTGCCAGGTGAGACGGATGGCCGGGTCGAGCTGCGCGAAGCAGGCCTGTACCCAGGGGCTGCCGCAGAGGATCGCCGCCTCGCGCGTGATGATGCGGCCGGTGACCCGCTGGCCGCTCGGCACCAGGGCGGCGGTGAGATCGCCGCCGCCGACGTCCTCGCGCAGTGCCGTGGCGACCTGCGCGGTGAGGTCGGGGGGAGGCAGGAACGGGGCGCCGGCAGGCTCGGAGGGGCTCATCCGCGCAGGCTACCATGAGCGGGGTTTGAACCGGGCCCGTGCGGCCCCATAATGGTGACAATGTCCGAGGCATTCGCGCCGGCGGCCCGCCGCCCCCCCTCTCCGTGCATCAAGGTCTGCTCGCTCGATGAGCGGGGATACTGTGTCGGGTGCCTGCGGACCGTCGAGGAAATCGCCCGCTGGAGCGTGCTGAGCGCGGCGGAGCAATGGCAAGTCATCGCCGCGATCGAGCGGCGCAAAGTGTCCCTGAAGAGGTGAAGCGATGGACGTGGTGGAGCGAATCAAGAGCGAGATCGGCGCGCAGCCGGTGGTGCTGTTCATGAAGGGCACGCCGGATTTCCCGCAATGCGGCTTCTCGGCGCAGACGGTGGCGGCGCTGCGCGCGCTCGGCGCGGACTTCAAGTCGATCAATATTTTCGAGGAGCCGGAGCTGCGCGAGGCGCTCAAGCGCTATTCCAACTGGCCGACCTACCCGCAGCTGTACGTCAACGGTGAGCTGCTCGGCGGCTGCGACATCACCCTCGAGATGTATCACAGCGGGGAGTTGCAGAAGGTGCTCGAGGGCGCCGGGGCGCTCACCGCGCGCGCCTGAGTCGGCCGTGGGCAGGTCGCCGCGCGCCCTCAGGGCTCCTCGGCGGCCTCGCTCTCACTCGGCTGGCTCTGCCAGCCGAGCGCTACGGTGCGCGCCTGCGCGTCGAGAAAGCTCTCGCGCAGGCGGTTGCACACCAGGCAGAACAGCTCCGCGGTACGCTCGGCGTCGTAGCTCGCCGAATGCGCGCTCGAGGGATCCCAGTCGAGACCGGCCACGAGGGCCGCCTTGGCGAGCACGGTCTGGCCGAGACCGGCCCCCGCCAGCGTGGCGGTGTCGAAGCACGAGAACGGATGGAACGGGTTGCGCTTGATGTCGGCGCGCTTGACCGTGGCGTTAAGAAAGCCGAGGTCGAAGGCGGCGTTGTGGCCGACCAGGATCGCGCGCCGGCAGCCGTAATCGCGCATGGCGTGGCGGATCTCGCGGAAAATCCTTTGCAGCGCGTCGCGCTCGGGCAGCGCCGGACGCAGCGGGTGATACGGGTCGATGCCGTTGACCTGCAGCGCTGCCGGCTCGATGCGCGAGCCCTCGAACGGCTTGACGTGATAGGAATGCGTGACGCCGCGGCGTAGAACGCCCTCGGCGTCGATGTCGATCATGACGGCGGCGATCTCTAGCAGCGCGTCGGTGGCGGCATTGAATCCGCCGGTCTCGACGTCGACGACCACCGGCAGATAGCCGCGGAACCGGCGTGACATCGGTCCGGGCGGACCGAGCACTTCGCGTTGCGGGTGCGCCTCGCTCATGCGGACTCCATCGCCGTCAGGCGCCAGGTGATCTGCTCCCCGGCCCGCAGCGGCACCAATGTCTCTTCGCCGTAGGGGTAGGCCGCCGGCACCGCCCACTCGGTCCTCTCCAGGCGCACCCGGCCGCTGTTGCGCGGCAGGCCGTAGAAATCCGCGCCGTGGTGGGCCGCGAAGGCTTCCAGTCGCTCGAGGGCGCCGATCGCCTCGAACGCCTCGGCGTACAGCTCGAGCGCGGCATGCGCGGAGAAAATCCCAGCGCAGCCGCAGGCTGCTTCCTTGGCCGCACGCGCATGCGGCGCGCTGTCGGTGCCGAGAAACAGCCGCGGGCTGCCGGCGCGCACGGCCGCGCACAGCGCCTCGCGGTCGCGCTCGGATTTCAGCACCGGCAGGCAATAATGGTGCGGGCGGATGCCGCCGACGAACAGCGCGTTGCGGTTCATCAGCAGATGCTGCGGAGTCAATGTGGCAGCGATTCCGGAGCGTGCGCCGAGCACGAACTCGACGGCGGCCCGTGTGGTGATATGTTCGAACACGATGCGCAGGCGCTTGAATCGCTCAGCGAGCGGCGCGAGCACCGTGTCGATGAAGCGCGCCTCACGGTCGAACACATCGACGCTGGGGTCGGTCACTTCGCCGTGCACCTGCAGCGCAAGTCCCGTTTCCTGCAGCCGTTCGAGCACCGCGTACACGGCGCGGATATCGGTCACGCCCGCATCCGAGTGGGTCGTGGCGCCGGCCGGATACAGCTTGAAGCCGAGAATGCAGCCGCTTGCCCGGGCGCGCTCGACTTCCTCCGGTGCGGTCTGATCAGTGAGATACAGACTCATCAGCGGTGAGAAGTCCGTGCCGGCGGGCAGCGCCGCGAGGATCCTGCTGCGGTACGCGAGGGCCTCCTGCGTGGTGCGAACGGGCGGTCGCAGGTTAGGCATGATCAGTGCGCGCGCAAAGCGTGCGGCGCTGAACGGTACGACTGCCGCGAGTGACGCCCCGTCGCGCACGTGCAGGTGAAAATCGTCCGGACGGCTCAGGGTGAGGGCGCTTGGAGCGCTCATCGGACCTTCTCCAGTGTCTGCAGGATCTGCTGGCGTACGAGCATCTGCAGCGCAAAACGCACACCGAAACCGGTGACCTCTGTGTTGATGTGGCCGAGGCCACCGGCACGCGTCGCGGCGGACAGATCCACGTGCACCCAGGGTATCTCACGCGGAACGAATCGGCTGAGAAAGCGCGCCGCCAGGATGTGATCGCCCTTGCCCTCGACGGCGCACTGCAGCACATCGGCGACCTTACTGTCCAAATCGCTGTCGAAGTCCGCGTCGCAGGGAAATGGCCAGACCCGCTCGCCGCTTGCGCAACCGGCGCTCAGCAGCGGTTCGACGAGGGCGGGACGGTTGGTGAATACGCCGCTCATGCGCTCGGTGAGCGCGTACACACATGCGCCGGTGAGTGTCGCGAAATCAAGCATCAGCCGCGGACGGGTGCGCGCGGCGAGCGCCAACGTGTCGGCGAGCGCCATACGCCCCTCAGCATCGCTGTGCACGATCTGCACGGTCACGCCGTTGGCCGCGCGCACCACCTCCTGCGGTCGATAGGCGTGCGGGCCGATGTGGTTCTCACTGATCGCGAGCCAGGCGTCGGCGGCGATCGGCGCACCGAGCTCGGCGAGCGCGATGAGCGTGGCGAGCGCCACAGCGCTACCGGCCATATCGGTGTGCATTTCGAGCATGCTGCGGTGTGGCTTGAGGTTCACCCCGCCGGTGTCGAACACAATGCCCTTGCCGATGAGCGCCACATCCGGCGCGCCGGCGCGCCGGCGCGCCGGCCGATATGACAGGTGCGCAATGCCCGCCTGATGGTGGCCGTTGCCTGCCGCGACGGCAAGAAACGCGTTGGCGCCCGCGCGCCGCAGAGCGCGCTCATCAAGCCAGTTGAGAGCGAGGCCGTGGCGATCGGCCAAGCGTGTCAGGATGGAGTGATAGCCGCGTGAATCGAGCATGTTGGGCGGCAGGGCGGTGAGCCAGCGTGCGAGGTTGGTGCCGTCGGCGCTGATCGTCGCATGATGCGTGTCGAGTCGCGGCGAGAGCGGCAGCACGATGCGCCGCAGGGGAGGGGTCGGGCGTGCCGCACTCTTGTAGCTCGGTAGCGCAAAGCGCTCCGACAGCGCTGCGGCGAGTAGCGCCTCGAGCGACGTCTCGGCGCGCGCCGGCGCGCCGAGCGCGGCGAGTCCCAGGGTCTGCGGGGCTCGCTCGGCCGTCGCCTTGAGCATCCGTCCGGCGAGCTGCAGTTGCTCGAAGACGCTGGTCTCATCGGGCAAGAACCCGAGCACCGCCAGCGTCTGACGGCTGTTTGCGAGCGAAACGGTGCGCACCGCCCCGGCGCGCGGCTGCTCGCGCGCGTGCAGTGCCTGCCAACGCGCGCCCTCGGGCAGTCCGGCGAGACTCTCTCTTCCGGCAGACACGGGCATCGCCACAAGTAGGGTGTCGAGTTCTCCGTATGTGCGCGAGCGCACAATTTGCGGGCGGGAAGCGGCCGGTAGCAGCGCCGCGGGGCCGCGCGCGGCGGCGCGCCGGTAAGGCCTTTGCTTGACCATCGCGGATGAAACCCGGATTATTGCGCGGCTCATTGACAGGCGACTTTCGCTCGCATGGAATGCTGGCGGCGCATCCTACTCCAATCGGCCGGAGCGTTTCGCATCGGGTGTATGCGTCGTAGGCTCGAGGGTGCGCCACCGGGCCGAGCGGCGGATGTCGAGGAATTCGACCCCTTGGGTCGTGCGCGCCTTGGCGCTGCGCGGCCGAGCGTGAGACCGCATGACCGAACCGCCAAAACTCACAGATATCGATCCCGTTGAAACGCAGGAATGGCTCGAGTCGATCGACTCGGTGCTGAAGACGCACGGGCCGCTGCGCGCGCACTTCCTGCTCGATAGGCTGATCGATTACTCGCGCAGGAGCGGGGCGTATCTGCCCTTCAAGGCCAATACCGCCTACGTCAACAGCATCCCGCCGGGGCGCGAGCCGGTGTACCCCGGCAACCGCGAGCTCGAAAAGCGAATCGAAGCCTATATCCGCTGGAACGCGCTCGCGATGGTGGTGGCGGCGAATCGCAAGTCATCCGAGTACGGCGGACATCTGGCGAGCTACGCTTCCTCGGCGACGTTGTACGAAGTCGGCTTCAATCACTTCTGGCGGGCCGCCTCGCCGGAGCATCCGGGCGACCTGGTGTTCTTCCAGGGGCACTCCTCCCCGGGCGTGTATGCACGGGCGTATCTCGAGGGACGCCTGACGGAAAGTCAGTTGCATCATTTCCGTCAGGAGGCGGGCGGCCCGGGACAGGGGCTCTCGTCCTATCCGCATCCGTGGCTGATGCCGGATTTCTGGCAGTTCCCGACGGTGTCGATGGGCCTCGGGCCGATGCAGGCGATTTTCCAGGCGCGCTTCATCCGCTACCTGGAGCATCGTGGGCTGCTCGCACCCTCCGACCGCAAGGTCTGGGCGTTTCTCGGCGATGGCGAGATGGACGAGCCGGAGTCGATGGGTGCGCTCACCATGCCGGTGCGCGAGGGCCTCGACAACCTTGTGTTCGTCATCAACTGCAACCTGCAGCGTCTCGACGGTCCGGTGCGCGGCAACGGCAAGATCATCCAGGAGCTCGAAGCGGCGTTCCTCGGCGCCGGCTGGAATGTCATCAAGGTACTGTGGGGCTCGCGCTGGGATCCGCTGCTCGCGCGTGACACGCAGGGGCTGCTGCGCCGGCTGATGGAAGAGTGCGTCGACGGCGAATACCAGAATTTCAAGGCCAAGGGCGGCGCTTACACGCGCGAGCATTTCTTCGGCAAGTATCCGGAGCTGCGCGCCATGGTCGCCAACATGTCCGATGAGGAGATCTGGCGCCTGAACCGCGGCGGGCACGATGCGCGCAAGGTGTTCGCCGCGTATGCCGCGGCGATGGCGCACAAGGGCCAGCCGACCGTGATCCTCGCCAAGACCGTCAAGGGCTTCGGGCTCGGCAAGGGCGGCGAGGGACAGATGGTCGCTCACCAGCAAAAGAAGCTCTCAGAGGAGGATCTGCGCGCCTTCCGCGACCGCTTCCACATTCCGATCTCTGATGAGGAAATCGCGCGCCTGCCGTTCCGCAAGCCGCCCGAGGATTCCGAGGAAGCGCGATATCTGCGCGAGCGCCGCACACAACTTGGCGGCTGCCTGCCGGCGCGCCGCCGCGAAGCACCGCCGCTCGCCGTGCCGCCGCTCGAGGCATTCGCGCAGGTGCTCGAGGGCACGGGCGATCGCGAGATCTCGACCACGATGGCGTTCGTGCGCATCCTGACGGCGTTGCTGAAGGACAAGGGAATCGGCCGGAATATCGTGCCGATCGTGCCCGATGAGGCGCGCACCTTCGGCATGGAGGGGCTGTTCCGTCAGGTCGGCATCTACTCCTCGGTCGGGCAGCTCTATACCCCGCAGGATGCCGACACCCTCATGTCCTATCGCGAGGACAAGAAGGGCCAGATTCTGGAGGAAGGCATCAACGAGGCCGGCGCGCTGTGCTCGTGGATCGCAGCCGGTACCGCCTACAGCAACCACGGCATCAGCATGGTGCCGTTCTACATTTTCTACTCCATGTTCGGCTTCCAGCGGGTCGGGGACTTCATCTGGGCGGCGGGCGACCAGCAGGTGCGCGGCTTCCTGATCGGCGCCACCGCGGGGCGGACGACCCTGGCTGGCGAAGGTCTGCAGCACCAGGACGGCCACAGCCAGCTCGTGGCGACCACCGTGCCGAACTGCATCGCTTACGATCCGGCCTACGGCTATGAGCTCGCCGTGATCATCCAGGACGGCATGCGCCGGATGTACGTCGAGCAGGAAAACATCTTCTATTACATCACCACGATGAACGAGAACTACCCGCAGCCGGCGCTTCCGCCCGGTGCCGAGGCGGGCATTCTCAAAGGGGCGTATCGTCTGCAGGCGCCGGCCAAGGGCGGCAAACTGCGCGCGACGCTACTCGGTTCGGGCACCATTTTGCGCGAGGCGCTGGCAGCGGCGGCGCAGCTCGAGGCTGAGTACGGCGTGCGCACCGAGGTGTTCTCGGTCACCAGCTTCAGCGAGTTGCGGCGCGAGGCGCTGGAGTGCGAGCGGTGGAACCTGCTGCACCCCGGCAAGCCGGCGCGCACGCCGTATGTGAGCGAGTGTTTTGCGCAGGCCAAGGGACCGTTCATCGCCGCAACCGATTACGTTCGGACGGTGGCTGACCAGATCCGTGAGTGGATTCCGGGCCGTTACCTGAGCCTCGGTACGGACGGCTTCGGTCGCTCCGATGCGCGCGCCGCGTTGCGTCAGCACTTCGAAGTGGATCGCAACTACATTCTCGTCGCGACCCTCAAGGCGCTTGCCGATGAGGGCAAGATCGAGCCGTCGGTGGTGAGCGGCGCCATGGACAAGCTCGGGATCGACGCCGAGAAGCCGGTTCCCTGGAAAGTCTGAAAGCGGAAGGCAATATCGCGATGAGCGCGGCAGAAAGCCTCGTTGAAGTGCGTGTGCCCGACATGGGCAATTTCAAAGACGTGGCCGTCATTGACGTATTGGTCAAGACGGGCGACACCATAGATACGGAGGCGCCGCTGGTCACGCTGGAGACCGAGAAGGCGACCATGGACGTCCCCTCCAGTGTCGGTGGGATCGTCGAGAAGCTGCATGTCAGCAAGGGCAGCACGGTCTCTGCAGGCGATCTGGTCGCAACGATTCGCGCCCCGGGTGCGAGCGCCGACGCAGTCGCTGCCGCGACCGCGCCAGCCCCGCCGCCACCGGCTCCCGTTCCTGCGCAAACCGTTGCGCCGCCCGCCGCACCCGTAGCGCCAGCAACGCCGGCGCCGGCAGCGCCGGGCGCACGCGCAGAGCCGCCGCCGATCAACGAGCCCGGCTTCTCACGCGCCTACGCAGGCCCCAGCGTGCGCAAATTCGCGCGCGAGCTCGGCGTGGACCTGTCCCGAGTGAAGGGCAGCGGTGTAAAGGGCCGCATCACGCACGAGGACGTCAAGGCGTTCGTCAAGGGTGCGCTCGCAAGCCCGGGTGGCGGCGGCGCTCTGCCGGCCGTTCCGGTCGTGGATTTCGCCGCGTTCGGACCCGTTGAGACGCAGCCGCTCTCGCGCATCCAGCGCATCTCAGGGACGCGACTGCATGCCAGCTGGGTCAACGTGCCGCACGTCACCCAGTTCGACGAGGCCGACATCACAGATCTCGAGGCGCTGCGCGCCCAACTCAAGGACGGGGCGGCCGAGCGTGGCATCAAGCTCACCCCGCTGGCCTTCATCGTGCGCGCCTGCGTCAAGGCGTTGCAGGCGTTCCCGACATTCAACGCCTCGCTCGATCCATCGGGCACGAATCTGATCCTGAAGAAGTACCTCAATATCGGCTTCGCGGCCGATACGCCGAACGGCCTAGTGGTCCCGGTGCTGCATGAGGCTGACCGCAGGGACATCTACCAACTGGCACGCCAGCTCGGGGAGCTGTCCGCCGCCGCGCGAGCGGGCAAGCTCGCCGCGGCGCAGATGCAGGGCGGGTGCTTCACGGTCTCCAGTCTCGGTGGCATCGGCGGCACCGCCTTCACGCCGATAATCAACGCCCCCGAGGTGGCCATTCTCGGGGTGTCGCGCTCGGCGTACAAACCGGTCTACCGTGATGGCGAGTTCGTCCCGCGGCTGATGCTGCCGCTGTCGCTCTCTTACGATCATCGGGTCATCGATGGCGCGGCCGCCGCGCGCTTCACCACCTTCCTCGCCCAGACCCTGGCCGATCCGCATGCGCTCATCGAGGCCGTGCCGTGAGCCGTATCGAGTTGGTGGTACCTGATCTTGGCAACTTCATCGAAGTCGCCGTGGTGGAGGTGCTGGTCAAGGCCGGAGAGCGCATTGAAGTCGATGCGCCGCTGCTGACACTGGAGACCGACAAGGCCTCGATGGACGTGCCCGCGACGGCCGCGGGTGTCATCGCCGAGGTCTTGGTCAAAGCCGGCGAGAAAGTCTCGAAGGGCACGCCGATCGTGCGCCTCGACACCGAGGCGCCAGCTGCCGAGGCGTCAGCGTCTGCCGTTCAACCGGTTGCCGCGCCCGTGGCACCGGTGCCTGCCGCCAGCCCCGCCCCGACGTCCCGCGGCACGGACACGGGATTCGACCGACGCACGCAGTTGTTGGTGCTCGGCGCCGGACCCGGCGGTTATTCGGCGGCATTCCGCGCCGCCGACCTGGGGTTGCAGGTGACGCTGGTCGAGCGCTGGCCCACGCTCGGTGGGGTGTGCCTGAATGTGGGGTGTATTCCCTCCAAAGCGCTGCTGCATGCCGCCAAGGTGATCGACGAGGCGGCACAGATGGGTGCGCACGGGATCAGCTTCGGTGCCCCGCAGATCGATCGGGCGAAGCTGCGCGAGTGGAAGCGCTCGGTGGTCGGCAAGCTGACGGGCGGGCTGAGCGCGCTCGCCAAGCAGCGCAAGGTCGAGCTCGTGCAGGGTGAGGGCACCTTTGTCGGGCCGAACGTCATTGCAGTGCGGGGTGAGCAGGGCACGCAGCGCATCCACTTCGAGCAGTGCATCATCGCCGCCGGCTCCGAATCGGTGCGTCTGCCGGGGCTGCCGGAAGACCCACGCGTGATCGACTCCACCGGCGCACTCGAACTCGAGTCGTTCCCCGGGCCGATGCTGGTCATTGGCGGTGGCATCATCGGACTCGAGATGGCTTGCGTGTACTCGGCGCTCGGGACGCGCGTGAGCGTGGTGGAGCTGACCTCGCAACTGATCCCCGGCTGCGATCCCGATCTGGTACGCCCGCTCGAGAAGCGCATCCGACCGCGCTACGAGCAGATTCTGCTCGGCACCAAGGTGACGCGCGTCGAGGCGCTGGCTGCGGGGCTGCGCGTGAGTTTCGAGGGCGAGAAGGCACCGCCGCCGGCGACATTCGATCGGGTGTTGGTGGCAGTCGGGCGAGCCCCCAATGGCAAGCGGATCGGAGTCGACAATGCCGGTGTGAGCGTGTCGGATCGCGGCTTTATCACGGTCGACAAACAGATGCGCACCACGGTGCCGCACATCTTCGCGATTGGTGACATCGTGGGTCCGCCGATGCTTGCGCACAAGGCCGTGCACGAGGCCAAGGTGGCCGCCGAGGTCGCTGCCGGACACAAGCGCGCGTTCGACGCACGGGTCATTCCCTCGGTGGCCTACACGGATCCGGAGATCGCCTGGGTCGGGCTGAGCGAGACGGAAGCGAAGGCGAAGGGTGTTGCCTTTGAGAAGGCGGTCTTCCCGTGGGCCGCGAGCGGTCGATCCCTCTCGCTCGGGCGCGAGGAGGGCCTGACGAAGCTGCTGTTCGATCCGGATACGTATCGGGTTCTCGGTGGGGGCATCGTCGGTCCCAATGCCGGGGAGTTGATCGCCGAGGTGGCGCTCGCGATCGAGATGGGCTGTGATGCGGCGGATATCGGCCTGACCATTCACCCGCACCCGACGCTCTCGGAGACGGTGGGCGCGGCGGCCGAGGCGTACGAAGGCACGCTGACTGACCTATACCTGCCGAAGAAGCGTTAAGCGCGGCCGGCGCCTAGTACGCTGCAATCCCCCGTTCGCTGAGTCGCGTCATTTTTCCCGGCGCCCGCTCGAGGCTGCCGGGGGGGTGTACTACGACAGTGATGCTCACGCCCACGTAAGTCTTGACCCGACGGGTCAGCTCCCCGGCGAGCGAACGATAGTTCGCGCCGTTGCTGTCGTGGCGCTCGAGCGTCTCGACGTGCAGGGTCAGATCGTCGAGCGGGCCCTGGCGGGTGAGCTCGAGTTTGTAGCGCGCCGAGAGTCCGCCGGTGTGCGCGATCAGTGCCTCGAGTTGCGTGGGGTAGACATTGACGCCGTGGATGACCAACATGTCGTCGGTGCGGGAGGACACGCGGCCGATGCGCCGCAACGGGCCTCGGTGCGCGGGCAGCAGCCGCGTGATGTCGCGGGTGCGGTAGCGGATCAACGGGAGTGCCTCCTTGGTGAGAGTGGTGAGGACGAGTTCGCCCTCCTCGCCGTCGGGCAGCACCTCGCCGCTGTGCGGGTCGATCACTTCCGGGTAGATGTGATCCTCCCAGAGCGTCAGGCCCGGCTGACCGCCGAGCGTCTCACAGGCGACCCCAGGGCCCATCACTTCCGCCAATCCATACAGATCAAACGCCTCGAGTCCAAGCCGTTCCTGCAGCGCCGTGCGCGTGTCCTCAGACCACGGCTCGGCGCCGAACAGACCGATGCGCAGGGAGCTGCCGCGCGCATCGAGGCCGCGTCGCTCGAATGCATCGGCGAGATTCAGTGCATATGAGGGCGTGGCCATCAGAATGTCGGGGCGGAAGTCATCGATCAGCTCGACCTGCCAGCCGCTGCGACCGCTCGAGACCGGGATCACCGTGCAACCCAACCGCTCGGCGCCGTAGTGGGCACCGAGCCCCCCGGTGAACAGTCCGTAGTCATATGCGATGTGCACGATGTCGCCGCTGCGGGCGCCGGCGTAGCGGATGCAGCGGCTCATCAGCATCGCCCAGGTCGCCAGGTCGCCCGCCGTGTAGCCGACCACCGTCGGCTTGCCGCTCGTGCCGCTTGAGGTATGAATGCGCACCACCTTCTCGCGTGGCACGGCGAACAGTCCGAAGGGATAGTTGGCGCGAAAGTCCTGTTTGCTCAGGAACGGGAACCGGGCGAGATCCTCGAGGGTGCGCACATCCCCGGGCTCGACGCCGCGGGTGGCGAAGCTGCGCCGATAGTGCGCGACGTTCTCCCAGGCATGACGGATCGACCCGCGCAGCCGCTGCAACTGCAGATGCCGCAGCTGCTCGACGGAGTTGAGCTCGTCCAGTTGATCGCTTGCCGGGTCCGCGCCACTCGAGCCCATATGCGGTCCTCGGTGCACAGGTACTGCGCAAGTGTATCAGGCGGGCCGCCTCTGGGGCATGCGCAGACCCGGGAGTGTGCGCGAGTGCTCGAATGGCCTGTTGCCGATTGCGCCGCCGCCGGCGCAGTCCCCGTTCGGCGCACGCCCTGAGGGGGGCTCGGCCATGGAAGGGGCAGCGCAGCAGGCCGCTGCGTCGGGCGTGGCTCGCCGGGGCCAGGATCGCGTCTCAGGATGGCTTCGCTGCCCGTTGGGTGCAGCGGCGCGTGGGAGCTTGGCGCTTCCGCCCGCGCCAGCGCCGCTAGAGCGACTGCAGTCGCTCCAGGTAGCGCCCCTCGTCGGGCATCCGACCGGCGCGCTGCGCCTCCCACAATGCCTCAGCCAGCCGCTCCAGCATGGCATGTTCCGCGGCGTGCGCATCGCCGAGTCGGCGGGTGAGTTCGCGGTGGATCCGCGCGATCCCCGCCGGACGGTCGGTGGCGACCTGCTCGCGAATCGCCAGGTGCAGCCCCATGTGTAAAAACGGATTTTGCTCTCCGCCCTCGGGCGTGAAGTCTGCCGCGAGCGCCGCCGGGGACTGCAGCAGCGGCAGATACTCGCGGTGCTCGGCAATGACCGCCGCGATCTGTGCCTCGAGCGGCTCGAGCGGTTGCCGCTCGCTGAACTTGCGCCAGGCCTGCAGATACATCTGGCGCAGCTGCTCGCGGTTTTGTTGGGCGAATACCGGCATGGGGTTACTTGCCCGCGGCGCGGCGCGGCGCGGCGGTGCTGCGCTCGGGATACTCGCACAGGTCCGCCAGGATGCAAGCGGTACACCGCGGCGCGCGGGCCGTGCACACGTAGCGACCGTGCAGCAACAGCCAGTGATGTGCATCACGCTTGAACTCGGCCGGCGTGTTGCGCTCGAGCGCTTGCTCGACGGCCCGCGGCGTGCGCCCTCGGGCGAGCCCGGTCCGGTTGGCTACGCGGAAGATGTGCGTATCGACGGCGATCTGTGCCTCGCCGAACACCATGTTGAGAATGATATTGGCGGTCTTGCGACCGACGCCGGGCAGTGCCTCGAGCGCGGCGCGCTCATTCGGCACCTGTGCGCCGTGACGAGCGAGAATCTGCTGGCTGAGCCCGATCAGATTGCGCGATTTGGCATTGTACAGGCCGACCGAGCGCAGGTAGGGTTTGACGCCCTCGATGCCGAGCGCGACCAGCGCCTGCGGTGTGTTGGCAACGGGGAACAGCTTGCGCGTGGCCGCGTTCACGCTCTTGTCGGTGGTGTGGGCCGAGAGCATCACCGCGACCAGCAGCTCGAAGGGGGTCGAGTACTCGAGCTCGCTGCGTGGTTGCGGATTGGCCTCGCGCAGCCGGCGGTACAGGGCGCGACGGGTGGCTGGATGCATTGCGGTCAGCCTTCGCCGCTGGCATCAGCGCTGGCGAGGCGCTTGCGAGCGCTGAGCACGACAGCGCGTTCGTGCTCGCGTCGCTCGAGTCGGGCCGTGTGCGCGGCGAAGCGCACGCGGTTGGCGGCCGGCTCGGGCTGAGCCGGTAGCGCCGGACGCGGCACCAGTGTGATGCAGTCGACCGGACAGGGCGCGATGCACAGTTCGCAGCCGGTACACAACTGTGCGACGACAGTGTGCACATGCTTGCGCGCGCCGATGATGGCGTCGACCGGGCAGGGGGGCAGACATTTGGCGCAGCCGATGCAGGCCTGCTCGTCGATGCGCGCGAGCAGCGGCGCTCGCTCGGTTCCGTTGGCCGGGTTCAGCGGCAGTGGCGCGCGCTGCAGCAGCGTTGCGAGCTGTCCGATGAGTGCACTCCCGCCCGGCGGGCACTGGTTGATCTCGGCCTCGCCGCGCGCCATTGCTTCGGCGTACGGGCGGCAGCCTGCGTAGCCGCAACGGGTGCATTGCGTCTGCGGCAGCAGGGCCTCGATGGCGTCGACGCGATTCACATGAGGCTCTCGGCGCCGCTCAGCTGATGCGCATGCCGGGCTCGGCACCCGCATCGGGTGCGAGCAGAAACGGTCCGCCCGCCGGGCCGCTCGCCGCCAGCACCATGCCTTCGGAGAGGCCGAATTTCATCTTGCGCGGGGCGAGGTTCGCCACCATCACCGTCAGGCGTCCGACCAGTGTGGCCGGATCGTACGCGGATTTGATGCCCGCAAATACAGTGCGGGTCTCGGTGCCGAGTTCGAGCGTGAGGCGCAGCAGCTTGTCGGCTCCAGTGACGTGCTCGGCGGCGGCGATGCGCGCGACGCGCAGATCGATCTTCTTGAACTCCTCGATGGAGATCGGCGGGCTGCGCTCATCTGCGGCAACGGTGCTTGCCGGCGGCGGCGTTGCGCCGCTCGGCGCGGGGGTCTCGGGCACGGGCTTCTCCGGGGGCGCTTCGAGCAGCGCCTCGAGCTGCTTCGGCTCGACGCGCCGCATCAGGTGCTGATAGGGGTTGATGTGTCGTGGCGGCTCGAGTGCATCGGCAAAGCTCAACGGGTGCTCGAGTCCAAACAGTTCCCGGGCTACCCGCGCGGCGAGTGCCGGCAGGACCGGTGCGAGCAGGCAGGTGAGGGTCTTGAAGCCGTACAGTGCTCGCGCGCAGCTGTCCTGTAGTGCACTGCGCTCGGCCGGGTCTTTGGCGAGGACCCAGGGCTGACGGGCATCGAATTCCTGATTGACCCGGTCGGCGAACGCCATGATCTCGCGCATGGCCCGGCTGAACTCGCGCGCGGCATAGCTCGCCTGAACTTGCTCGAGCGTCTCGCGCGCGCGCTGCGTGAGCTCTGCCGTACCGCCCGGATACTCGAGTGCGCCAGCGAAGTGATGGGTGATGAAGCTCGCGGCGCGGCTGGCGATGTTGACGTACTTGCCGATCAGGTCGCTGTTGACGCGGGCGATGAAGTCTGCCGGATTGAAGTCGAGGTCCTCGACGTTGGCATTGAGCTTGGCGGCGATGTAGTAGCGCAGCCATTCGGGGTTCATGCCGAGCTCGAGGTAGCGCAGCGGACTGATGCCCGTGCCGCGGGACTTGGACATCTTCTCGCCCGAGACGGTGATGAAGCCGTGGACGTGCACGTTGTCCGGCGCCCGGTACGGCGCGCCGGCGAAGTGCAGCATCGCCGGCCAGAACAGCGTATGGAAATAGATGATGTCCTTGCCGATGAAATGGACCTGCCGTGTGTCGGCAGCGGTGAGGAAGGTCTCGAACGAGCGCGTCTCGCCGTTGGCGCGCGCCTTGCCGCTCTCGAAGTAGCTCTTCAACGCCGCCAGATAACCGATTGGCGCATCGAGCCAGACATAGAAGAACTTCCCCGGTGCATCGGGGATCGGGATGCCGAAATAGGGTGCATCGCGCGAGATATCCCAATCCCCGAGCGCCTGCTCGCCTTTGCCCGAGAGCCACTCGCGCGCCTTGTTGGCCACCTGCGGCTGCACGTGACCGGTGGCGCCGAGCCACTGCTCGAGGAAGTCGACGCAGCGCGGATCGGAGAGCCGGAAGAAGAAATGCTCCGAGCGCTTCAGCAGCGGCTTCGCGCCAGTGAGCGCCGAATAGGGCTCGATCAGCTCGGTCGGCGCATACACGCTGCCGCACACCTCGCAGGCATCCCCGTACTGATCCTTGGCATGGCACTTCGGACACTCGCCCTTGATGTAGCGGTCGGCGAGAAACATGCCTTTGACCGGATCGAAAAACTGCTCGATGGGTCTGGAATCGATCAGTCCGACGGCCTTCAGGCGCCGGTAGATGTCCTGCGAGAGTTCGGTGTTTTCGCGTGAATGGGTCGAGTGCCAGTGATCAAAGCCGATGAGAAAACCCTCGAGGTAGCGCGCGCGGCCGGCGGCGATGCGCGCCACCAGTTGCTCCGGACTTTGCTGCTCGGCTTCGGCCTTGAGCATGATGGGTGCGCCGTGGGCGTCGTCGGCGCCGACGAAGTGCACCCGGTGACCCTGCATGCGCTCGAAGCGCACCCAGATATCGGCCTGGATGTACTCCATGATGTGCCCGATGTGAAACGGGCCGTTTGCATAGGGCAGGGCAGTGGTGACGAAGAATGTCTCGCTCATGCGGCAAGTTTACCGGGAGCGGCCGGGCCACGACAGCGGCAAAGCACGGCGCGGGCAGAGCGGACCCGGCACATCTGGCTTGCCCCGCTGCAGGGGGCTCCGTGGCGGGGGCTCAGCCGGCGGCCTGCATTCCCTCGAAGCGCGACTTGTTGATGGCCTTGTTGTAGGCCTCCTGCGCGCTGACCTGGCGCTGCTCGAGCAGCTGTTGAATCGCCGAGTCCATGGTGCGCATGCCGAACTGAGCGCCGGACTGCATGGTGTTCTCGAGCTGATCGAGCTTGCCCTGACGGATCAGGCTCGCGGCGGCCGGAGTATTGATCAGGATCTCGAGCGCCGCCACCCGTCCCTGGCGATCGGCACGCTGCAGCAGCTGCTGGGAGATGACTCCGCGCAGCGACGTCGAGAGCATGGCGCGCACGTGCGACTGCTTGTCGGACGGGAACACATTGACCATGCGGTCGACGGTCTGAGCCGCCCCGTTGGTGTGCAGCGTGCCCATGACCAGGATGCCGGTCTCGGCCGCGGTGACCGCAATGCTCATGGTCTCCAGGTCGCGTAACTCGCCGACCAGGATGACGTCCGGATCCTCGCGCAGCGCCGAATGCAGCGCCGCGGCAAAGCTCGCGCTATGCACGCCGATTTCGCGCTGGCTGATCAGGCAATTCTTGCGCTGATGTACGAATTCGATCGGATCCTCGATGGTGAGGATGTGACCCTTCTCACGGGCGTTGATGTCATCGATCATCGCCGCGAGCGTGGTGGACTTGCCCGAGCCGGTCTTGCCCGTGACCAGCACCAATCCGTTGTTGGCGCGGCACAGCTGGGCGACCGCCGCCGGCATGCCGAGCTGCTCGAGCGTGAGGGCGCGCGAGGGGATCACGCGGAACACCGCGCCCATGCCATTGAGCTGGCGCAGCACGTTGACCCGGAAGCGGCCGAGCTCCGGGATGGTGTGCGCGAAATCCGCCCCGTCGTGCGCCTCGAAACGATCCTTGGCGATCTTGGGCATGATCTCGTACAGGGCCTGCTTGACGGACTCCGGTCCGAGCGGCTCGCCATTGAGCGGAACCAGCTCCCCGTACAGGCGAATGCGCGCCGGCTCGCCAGCGATGAAATGCAGGTCCGAGCCGCGCTTCTGCACGACTTCGAGCAACAGAGAATCGACGGTCGCCACGGTTGGCTGCTCCTTACGCGCCGCTGGACTCGCTCTTGGGCAGCAGGTCGCTGTCGCTGACGAATTTCTGGAACGGGCGCTTGTCGCTGGCGTACGCGTACGCCTCGTCCGGATCGATCTCGCGCGCATTGATCGCCGCGAGCAGCGCCTGGTCGAGCAACTGCATACCGAGGTCGCGCCCGGTCTGCACCAGACTGGGGATCTGAAAGGTCTGCTCGGTCTGGATGAGCTTGGCGATCGCCCGGGTCATCATCATGATTTCGCAGACCGCCTTGCGGCCGCGGCCATCCGGGGTCTTGACCAGTACCTGCGTGATCACGGCGAGCAGGCTTTGGGAGAGAAAGCTCTTGGTCTGCTCGCGCTGCTCGACCGGCAGCGCATCAACGATGCGGTCGACGGTCTTGACCGCACTGGTGGTGTGCAATGTCCCGAGCACCAGGTGGCCGGTCTCCGCGGCGGTCATCGCCATGGAAATGGTCTCCGCGTCGCGCATCTCACCGACCAGGATGACATCCGGGTCCTCGCGCATCGCCGCGCGCACACCCTCGGCAAAGCTCGGGATATGCGTGCCCAGCTCGCGTTGCACGACCTGACTCATTTTGCTGCGGTGCACGACCTCGATCGGATCCTCGAGGGTGATAATGTTGAGTTTGCGCGACTGGTTGATGTGATCGATCATCGCCGCGAGGGTGGTGGACTTGCCGGTGCCGGTCGCACCGGTGACCAAGATCATCCCCTGGTGGTAGTCGCACAGCTTGGCCAGCACCGGCGGCAGCCCCATGGTCGAGAGCGAGGGCACCGTTGAGGGGATGGCCCGGAAGGTTGCACCGATACCCGTGTCCTTGCGAAAGACGTTGACGCGAAAGCGTCCGCCGTCACCCGACACGTAGGAGAAATCCAGATCATGGCCGGCCTGGAAGCGCTCGGCCTGCGAGGGCGTCAGGATCTCCATCAGATAGCCCTCGAGCTCCGGTCCGCGCAGGTCGCGGAACTTGATCGGCAGCAGATCGCCCTGCATACGCAGCATCGGAGGCACCCCGACGGCCAGATGCACGTCCGAGCAGCCTTGCTGCACGCCGAGCTTCAAGAAGGCATCGATACGGGCCAACGGACACTCCCGGGAGCAGGATCGAAACGCTACTTTCGCGCGGATTCTCCCCGAAAATCAACCGTATGCGCATCAAACCTTGAGCTGCGGCACGTTACCGGCGTGCCCGATCCCCCTGCGGCTAGAGAAATTTCTCCAGCGCGGCGCGCACCTCGTCCATGGTCTGAAAGCGCTTGGTCTTGTCGACCGCCATGGCGCGCATGATCAGTTCCGAGAGCCCCGCGGGCAGGGATGGGTTCAGCTCTCGGGGCGGGCGGGCCTTGCCTTGCACGTGCTGGTACATCACCGACATGTGGTCCCCGCGCGAGTACGGTGGAGTGCCGGTGAGCATCTCGTAGAGGATCACCCCAAGGGCGTAGATGTCTGCGCGCTCATCGACCCGCTTGCCGAGAATCTGCTCCGGCGCCATGTACTTCGGCGAGCCGATCACGTAGCCGGTGCGCGTCAGCTGTGTCTCACTCTCGCGCTGTGCGGCGGCAACGCCGAAATCGACGATTTTCAGCAGCCCCTCGTGGTTGATCAGCACGTTGGCCGGCTTCAGGTCGCGGTGCACGATGCCGGCCAGGTGCGCCACCGCCATGCCGGTGCAGATGTCGATGCCGAACTGCAGCGCGCGCTTCAGCTCCAGCGGCTTCTCCCCGACGACCTCGCCCGAGAGGGTGTGCGAGGGGAAGTATTCCATCGAAATGGCGTAATTGCCCTGAATGTAGAGGAAGTCATAGATACGGATCACGTTGCGGTGCGTGATCTTGCGCGAGTAGCGCAGCTCATGCACGAAGCGCTTCATGACTTCTTCGTCCGTCGCCACGTTCGGGTTCAGGAACTTCAGGATCAGCCGCTCGTCGACCACCGTGTCTTCCATCAGCAGCACGGTGCCGAAGGCGCCGCGGCCGATGCGCTCGACGTACTTGTAACGGCCCTCGATAACATCGCCGGGCCGCAGCGTCTGGATGTCCAGGCGCTCCGTGGCAGTGGGGCGCGTCGCCGCCCGCACCTCCGCGGGCTCTGGCAGCGCCTCGTGCGGCGGCGGCTGCGTCGCCCCGCGCAGCGTTGCGCCGGCCGTCGCGCCCGCAAGGCGCCGTTCCAGATCGGCGAGCGCCGCCTCGGCAGCCCGCGCAATGGTCTGATCCGCTGTGCTCGCCTGGCTCTTCAGCTGCGAGCGCAGCGTCTCGGCGCTCGCCGGATCTGCGATCGCCGCGAGCGCGTGCATCACCTCGATGCGCACCTCGCGCTCGGACCGCTCGAGCAGCGCCCCGAGGGCGGTGGCCACCTGCGCATCGCCGAGCTTACCGAGCGCGCGCACCACCACGGGCAGCATTTTCGCGTTGCTGCCCTGGAGCATCTCGAGCAGCCGCGGCACGGCGCGCTTGCTGCCGATTTCCGCCAGCGCATCGACCGCCCGTTCGCTCACCCACCAGTCTGGATCGCGCGTGGCCTGAACCAGCGAGTCGACCGCGCGCGGGTCCTTGGTCTGATTGAGGATCTCGATCGCCGCGCGGCGGATATCCTCGTCCTTGTCCTTGACGAGTTCGAGCACTGCGTCGATCACGCGCGGACCGCCAATGCGCCCGAGCGCATCGGCTGCGCGCGAGCGGACCCACCAGTCGCTGTCCTTTAGCGCCTCGAGCAGATGCTTGACCGACTTGGCGTTGCCGACTTCATTGAGCACCTCGACGGCTGCGCGCCGAGCGTTCTCATTTTCGTCCTGCAGCACGCCGATCAGGTAGCGGATGGTGTCGGGATGGTTCGCCTTGATGACGACATCGATGGCGCGGTTCTGCACATCGATCTCCGGGTCGCGCAGCAGCTCGCAGACCCGCTCGACGTCTATCTGCCCGTCCATGCGCTGCAGCGCCGAGAGCACCGCGCCGCGAATCAGCTTGTTCGGGTCCTTCAACAGCCGCTGCAGTGCCGTGTGCACCTCCGGGGTGTTGAAGCGCGAGAGAATATTGATGATATGCACACGGGCAATCGGATCCTTGCCCTCGAGCCGCTGCAGCAGCTCCGGCAGCGTCGCCGGAGTGACTAGCTCCGCAACGATCCGAAACAGCGCCGCCTTCTCGTTCGGCTCCTGGTTGTAGGCGGCGGCGAGCAGATCGCGCAGCGTGAAGCGCGCCTTGTGGGCGGCGATGACCTCAAGCAGCGCCGCCTTGGCGATCCCCGGCGTCGAGAGCGCTTCGAGCAGCAACGGTGCCGGGTAGTTGTGGCTGCTGGTGAGCGCCCAGGCAATGCCGGCGATCACCCGCGGGCTGCCCTGCACGAGTCCCTGCACGAACTGTGGAAAGGTCTTGGCGCTCACCAGCCCCGAGAGCGCCTCTACGAAGGCGACCGTGGCGTTCTTGTCCGCCTCGGGCAGCGCGGCAAGCACCGGTCCAATAGCCCCCTGACCCAGATCTTTCAGCCGTGCGACGGCCTTCTGGGTTTCCGGGCTGGCCGGGTCCACCGTGGACCGTATACCGGTGATCAACCGGTCGGCTCGTATATTGGTCAAAAAGGTCATTCAGCCGATCCGCTGGGCCTCGCTCCGGGCCCGCTTGCATGCTTTAGTTTCCACGCGCCCGGTGCCGCCGAACGGGTCTGGATCGCCCTTCGCCGCACCGGAGGCGGCATTTTACGGGTGGGAGCCCAAAACGTGTGTGCAGTATGCCACACGCCCAGACGGCTCGCGGTCGATGCACGGCGCGCCGCTTGCCTCTACAATATTGGCCCCTTCACCGGCCCCCGTTGCACCACGCCCATGTCCGACGATCCCACCCTCGACGCCTTGCGTGCGGCGATCGAGAGCTATGTCGAGCCCCATCTGCATCAGAGTCTGCGCGAGGCCGGCGCACTGCGAGAGCTGTCCCCGGCTCCAGACGGGTACGTCGCACACCTCGTGCTTGGCTTCCCTGTTGGGGGGTACGAGGAGCCGTTCGCGGCGGCCCTGCGGGCCCATGTCGCCGCCGCCGGCGTGCATGCGCCGCTGCGCATCACGGTCGAGGCGCGGATCGTGCCCCACACCGTGCAGCGGCCGCTGCAGCCGCTCGCGGGCATCAAGAACGTGGTGGCCGTGGCCTCGGGCAAAGGCGGCGTCGGTAAATCCACCGTGGCGGCCAATCTGGCGCTCGCCTGGGCCGCTCAGGGCGCCCGGGTTGGGGTGCTCGATGCGGATATCTACGGGCCCAGCCAGCCGCTGATGCTGGGACTGGCGGGCGAGCGGCCGAGTTCGCCCGACGGGCAACACATCATCCCGCTGCAGAATCATGGCGTGGTGACGATGTCGATCGGGTTCATGGTCGACGCCGAGCAGCCGATGGTCTGGCGCGGCCCGATGGTGACCCAGGCGCTGCAGCAGTTGCTCTCGCAGACGCAGTGGGGCGAGCTGGATTACCTGGTCGTCGATCTGCCGCCCGGAACCGGCGACATCCAGCTGACCCTTGCCCAGAAGGTGCCGGTGGCCGGTGCACTCATCGTCACCACCCCGCAGGACATCGCGCTGTCCGATGCGCGCAAGGGCCTGAAGATGTTCGAGAAGGTCTCGGTGCCGGTACTGGGCATCGTCGAGAACATGAGCGTGCACGTGTGTTCGAACTGCGGGCACGCCGAGCACATTTTCGGCGCCGGCGGTGGAGCGCGCATGGCCGAGCAGTACGGCGTGCGGCTGCTCGGCGAGCTGCCCCTCGATGCGCGCATCCGTGAGGAGGCCGATAGCGGCCGGCCGACGGTCGTGGCGGAGCCCGGCTCGGCGCGTGCCGAGGCTTACCTGCAGATGGCGCGGCGGACCGCCGGGGCGCTCGCCACTCGTCCGCTCGATCGCAGCGGCGTGTTTCCGAAAATCGTGGTGGAGAAGAGCTGAAATGTCGCTGCGGCCTGCGCCGTGAGGCAGCGGGCCTCGGACGGCGCGTTCGCGTTGCCGGTCTGTTGTGTTCCTGTCGGCGAGGTCCCGGTCGGCACCGCTTCGCCGCAGGGCGATTTTACGTCCGAGAGTATCATTGACATATGAGTATCAAGTCAGACAACTGGATCCGGCGTATGGCGCGCGAGCACGGCATGATCGAGCCGTTCTCGCCCGAGCAGGTGCGCTACGTGGACGGCCAGAAGATTGTCTCGTACGGCACCTCGAGCTACGGCTACGATGCGCGCTGCGCCACCGAGTTCAAGGTTTTTACCAACATCAACTCCACCATCGTCGACCCGAAGCACTTCGACGAGAAGAGCTTTGTCGACATCGCAGCGGATGTGTGCGTGATTCCGCCCAACTCGTTTGCGTTGGCGCGCACCGTGGAGTATTTCCGCATCCCGCGCAATGTGCTGGTGGCATGCCTGGGCAAGAGCACGTACGCGCGCTGCTTTCGTGGCGATACGCGCGTTGCGCTGCTCAATGGCGAGGCCCCCACGCTTGAGGAGATGGCGCGCCGGCACGAGGCCGGTGAGCGATTCTGGGGCTACAGCATCGATGCGAATGGGCGCGTCATCGTCACGCGGCTCGAGCGGCCGCGCTACATCGGCCGGGATGCGCTGCTCGAGATCGAGTTGGACAACGGCGAGCGCATCCGGGCCACCGCGGATCATCAGTTCATGCGCCGTGACGGACGAATGGCCGAGGCGCATGCGTTGCGGCCCGGGGAGGCGCTGATGCCGCTGTATCGCGATCTGGCCCGCGGTGTCGAGCAGGTCTATCAACCGCTCGAGGGCTCGCGCTGCGCGACGCACCGGCTGGCGCGGGAGTGGAAATTGCGCCAGGCACTGTACGGTGCGGGCGCGCTGCATCGCCACGTCGAGCCTGGCCGGCCCGCGAGCCTGGCGCGGCCCGGCGCACAGGCGCGCATGGGCCTGCACGAGGCGACAGGCGCCGGCCGGTGGTTCCAGCCAGGCCCCTGTGCCGCGACGCCCCCGCAGGGGCGGCGCGTCTATCGCAACCACAAAATCGCCGCCATGCGAGAAGTGCCGGGCGAGCACGATGTCTATTGCCTGAGCGTGCCGGAAGCCGGCAACTTCGCACTGGAGGCGGGTGTGTTCGTGCACAACTGCGGCATCATCGTGAATGTGACGCCGTTGGAGCCGGAGTGGGAGGGGCACGTCACGCTGGAGTTCTCCAATACCACTCCGTTGCCCGCAAAGATCTACGCCAACGAGGGCGTGGCGCAGATGTTGTTCTTCGAGTCCGACGAGGTCTGCTCGACTTCCTACAAGGATCGGGGCGGGAAATACCAGGGGCAGCGTGGCGTCACGTTGCCGAAGACCTGAGGCCCGCGGGCCTCAGGTGCGCTTGAAGCTGAGCAGGTTGAGCGCGAATAGCGTGCTGTCGCCGCGGTGCTGCTCGAGCCGCACCGGCAGATAATCGAGCTTCGGGGCGAGCCACATATAGGTCGTGCGGCGCGCCTGGTCGTGGTGGCTCGTGTACAGCAGCGTCGGCAGCGGGCCGAGCGGCGTGTGGAGCGTGGCCTCGCCGCGGCGCACGAACTCGAACCGGTTGATCACATCGGTGTTGAGCATCCAGAAGCTCGCCGGCGGGCGACCGGCAAGAAACGCCAGCATCAGCGCGATCTGCACCGAGCCGGGGTCCTGAGTGCCGGGCTCGAGCTTCAGGTCGATCTGTTTGTGCTTCGCTGTGCCGCTGACCCGTCCGCTCTGCCAGTCAAAGCGCACATCCTCCGGCGCTCCGCCCCCCTCGGCGCGAAAGTGCAGGGGTTGTACCTGCCCATCGACGAGGCGAAAGCGACTTTCCTGGCGGATGGCGTGCGGGATGAACAGCCGGAACAGTCCGTGGGCCTGATCCACCGAGCTGTACCGATACTCGCCGGGGGCGGTCTCAGTGAGGGTGAGCGTCGAGCGACCCGCCGTGATGCCGTGCCAGGCGACCGAGTACGTGGCGACGAAGGTCGGCGGCTTCAGGGCCGTGCCGGCCGGGGGGAGCGGCGCGGTACCGGCCCGACACAGCGTCACTGCAGCCAGCAGCACCAGCAGCAGCGGCTGGGTGGCGCGGATCAGCGGGCGGGTGGGCTCAGGCATTGAAGTCCTCGATCAGCGGTTGCGTGAGTGGCCGGCCGTCGAGCCAGGGACCATCCGCGCGCCACACCAGGCGTCGGTCGGCCCGCCAGCCGATCACTCGGGGGTAAATGATGTGCTCGGTCGCCTGAACACGTGCTGAGAGCGTTGCCTCGCTTTCTCCCGGGTGTACGACGAGCCTAGATTGCAGAACCCGAGGGCCGCCGTCGAGTTCGGAAGTTACGAAGTGCACCGTCGCCCCATGCTGGTGCTCGCCGGCGGCGAGCACCCGTTGGTGGGTGTGCAGGCCGGGATACTTCGGCAGCAGCGACGGGTGGATGTTGAGGATGGCGCCCGCGCGGGCGGCCACGAAGGCCGGCGACAGGATGCGCATGAAGCCGGCCAGCACCACCAGTTCAGCGCCGGCATCCTCGAGCGCAGCCGCGGCCGCCTGCTCGAACTGCGCGCGCTGCGCCGCGCCCGGCCAGGCGATCGCCCGGGTCGCGATGCCGAACTCGCGGGCTGTGGCGAGCCCGGCCGCCTCGGGTCGCTCAGAGAGCACGACGGCGACCTCGGCGCGGATGCGTCCCTCCTGGCACTGCCGCGCGATCGCCGCCATGTTCGAGCCGCGGCCGGAGATGAGAATCCCCAGCCGCAGTGCGCCTGGCGTGTTCACTCGATGACGACGCCGCGCGTGCCGGCGCGAATCTCGCCGAGCAGATGCGCCGGTTCGCCATGTGCGGCGAGAAATTCGAGCGTCGCGGTCTCATGGCCGGCCGGTACGATCACCACCATGCCGATACCGCAGTTGAATGTGCGGTACATCTCGGTCGGTTCGATGTTGCCGGTGCGCTGCAGCCAGCCGAACAGCGGATCCTCCGGCCAGTTGCGCCGCTTCAGCACCGCCTCGAGCCCTTCCGGGAGCACGCGCGGGATGTTGTCCGTCAGGCCTCCCCCGGTGATGTGCGCGAGCGCCCTGACCGGCAGAGCGCGGGTGAGCGCGAGCAGCGGTTTGACATAAATACGCGTCGGCGCGAGCAATCGATCGAAGAGCGTGCGACCGTCGACGGTGGTGTGCGGGTCCGCGCCGCTGGCGGCAATCAGCTTGCGGATCAGCGAATAGCCGTTCGAATGGGCACCCGAGGAGGGCAGGCCGATGATCGCATCGCCGGCGCGCGTCGTACGCCCGTCGATGATGGCGTCCTTCTCCACCACGCCGACGCAGAAGCCGGCCAAGTCGTAATCGTCGCCGTGATACATGCCCGGCATTTCCGCCGTCTCTCCCCCGACCAGCGCGCAGCCGGCTTCGGCGCACCCAGCCGCGATGCCGCGAACCACCGCCTCGGCCACCGGCACCTGCAATTTGCCGGTCGCATAGTAGTCGAGGAAAAACAGCGGTTCGGCGCCTTGCACGAGCACGTCATTGACGCACATGGCCACCAGGTCAATGCCGATGGTGTCGTGTCGGCCGGTGTCGATGGCGAGGCGCAGCTTCGTGCCGACGCCGTCGGTGCCGGAGACCAGCACCGGACGGCGGTAGCCGGCAGGCAGTTCCACCAGGGCGCCGAAGCCGCCGACGCCTGCCAGCACTTCGCTGCGCTGCGTGCGCGCAACATGGGGCTTGATGCGCTCGACGAGTTCATCGCCGGCGTCAATGTCGACGCCGGCATCGCGATACGTCATGCCGCGAGGAGCCTTCAATTCAGTCATGGAGTCGCTTTTCCAGGATGGATCTGCCGCCGTGCGGCCGGTGCGCGTATGGTATTGTACATTCCGTCCGGCGCTGTGGCGCGGTACAAACACCAGGATCGAATGCTTGTCCTCATGAGCACGGCTGTGCGCCGCATAGGGCGCGTGTTGACGCTGCTGGCGTGCCTGGCAGTCGTGCCGGCGGTGTGTCTGGCAAGCCGCGAGGTACCGGTGTACACCGTGGATGTCGCCGCCCAGACCCCCGCTGCGCTCGCACAGGCGATGCGGGCGGTGCTGGTGCGGGCGACGGGCCACGCCCGTGCGGCGAACGATCCGCAGCTCGCCACCCTGGTCAGCCAGGCGACGCAGTACGTGCAGGGCTACCAGCAGGGACCCGCGGGCGAGTTGCAGGTAACCTTCAAGGCCGCTGCGATCGAACAGTCGATTCGGGCCGCCGGGCGCAGTCTGTGGAGCGCCGATCGTCCTTTTACCCTCATCGTGCTGAATCCGGCGCCGCCGCTCGCGCTGCAGGCTGCGGATTTCGCGGCGGTGCAGCAGTCCGCACAGACGCGCGGACTGCCAATCAGCATCGTGCCGCTCGCGGTGCGTGCGGCCAACGGCCAGCTGCTGCCCTCGACAGCACTGCTCGCCATGGTGCACAACCTCGGCGCCGAACAGTTGCTGATCGGTGAGGATCTGAGCACCGCGGCCTCGCTGACGACGGCACCGACGGCACCGACCGGCGCGACCGTCTCACCCGCGCCACCGGCAGCGGCCAGCACGGCCGGTGCCGACACGCCGGCCAACGCTGCGCCGCCGGATACCTGGCGCTGGACGCTGGTAACCCCCTTCATGACTCGGCAGTTCACCGGTTCCATCACGACGGGCATCGATGCAACGGTGCGCCTGCTGGCGCCTGCACTGCAGGCCACGCCCGGCGACGGTATCGTCGAGACTCCGGTTCGGATTGAGGGCCTCGCAACGCTTGATGATTACGCGCGGGTCGAGACCATGCTCGCAGCTGTGCCGGGGGTGCATCACAGCACGGTCGCGCGCGTCAGCGGTACGGCGGTGGTCTTCGATTTGTGGGCGCGTGGCGGCGCAGGCACCGTCAGCCGCATGCTGGCGAGCTCGCCGCGGTTTACGCCACAGACGGCGGCGGGGATGCTGACCTACCGGTACGTTCCCCCGCCTCCTCTGCCCGCCCCGCCGCCAGCGAGCGCCGCTGCGCCGCAGGCCGCAGGTAGCACAGCGGCCCCCTCGACACCTGCAACCTCCGCGGCGGCGCCACCGCCCTGAGCCGTGCGCCACATCCCCAACCTGATCTGTCTGATCCGGCTGGCGTTGATCTGGCCGGTGGCGAGCGCGCTGCACGCGGGACGCTATGAGGTCGCGCTCGCGCTGTTCGTCGTGGCCGCGGTGTCCGACGGTCTCGACGGCTTTCTCGCCAAGCGTTTCAACTGGGTATCCGAACTCGGCAAGGTGTTGGATCCAGCGGCCGACAAGCTGCTGTTGGTGGTGGTGTTCGTCGAGTCCGCCTGGCTTGCGCTGGTGCCCTGGTGGGTCACCGCTGCGGCGGTGGCGCGGGATGTCATGATCGCGCTCGGGGCGCTCATCTACCGGCTATGGTTTGGCCCCCTGCGCGGCCGGCCGACGCTCATCAGCAAGATCAACACCGCAACGCAGTTGTTGTACCTGGCGGGCGTGATGTTCGTGGCCGCATCCCGGCTGCCGCTGGGCGGGGAACTCAGTGCATTCGCCTATATCGTGGTGGTGACCACGGCGCTCTCGGGTCTCGATTACCTGGTGACGTTCACGCGCCGTGCCTGGACGGCACCGAATCAGGCGAGCTGAGCGATGACGATGCAGCAGCTGCCGCTCGGGGTACGCCTCGCGGATCGGGCCGTGTTCGAGAGTTTTCTGCCGGCGCGCAACGGCGAGGCACTCGCGCAGGCCCGGCGAGCCGCCGCCGGGGAGCCGGGCCTGAGTTGGTTCTGCGGTCCGGCGGGCGCGGGCAAGACCCATCTGCTGCAGGCCACCTGCGCCGCTGCCGGTCGGGTGCGGCGCGCCGGGTACCTGCCGCTTGGGGAGCTGGCGCACCTCGGCACCGAAGTGCTCAGCGGGCTGCCTGAACTCGACTGTCTCGCGCTCGATGAGCTCGATGCAGTGCTCGGACAGATCGAATGGGAGCGCGCCCTGTTCACGCTGGTGCGTGAAGCGGCCGAGCGGGGCGGATCGTTGCTGCTCGGCGCGCACGTTCCGCCGGCGCTGATTCGCTGGGCGCTTGCCGACCTCGGCTCGCGCTGCACCGCCGCGGCGGTGTTCCAATTGCGGGCGCTGGACGAGATCGAACAGCAGGAAGCGTTGCGGTTGCGGGCCCGGCTGCGCGGGCTCGAGTTGCCCGAGGAAACTTCCCGGTGGCTGCAGCGGCGTTACCCGCGCGACATGCACCGGCTTTACGAGCTGCTCGATGCGCTCGATGAGGCAGCGCTCGCCGCGCAGCGCCGCCTCACCGTGCCGTTCATCCGCGAAGTGCTCGCGCGCAGCGGCCGCGCCTGAGCGGCGCTGCGGGGACGCTCAGGGGCCTGGCGGACCGGCGAGGCGCACCGCGAGCGCTGCGACGCGCCGGCCGAGCGCCTGGGCGAGATCGCGCTCCTCGGGCAGCAGCTGCGGCGCGTTCTGACTGCCGGCGACGTGCGAGGCGCCGTAGGGACTTCCCCCGGCGGTGGTGTGGTGCAGCGCCGGTTCGGTGTAGGGCAGCCCGACCAGATACATACCGTGGTGCAGCAGCGGCAGCATCATCGAGAGCAGGGTTGATTCCTGTCCGCCGTGCTGGGTCTGCGTAGAGGTGAACACGCCGGCCGGTTTCCCCGCGAGCGCCCCGGACAACCACAGGCTCCCCGTGCCATCGAGGAAGTATTTCAGGGGTGCGGCCATGTTGCCGAAACGGGTGGGACTGCCGAGCAGCAGGCCATGCGCGCTGCGCAGATCCTCGAGCGTGGCATACGGGGCGCCGCTGGCCGGTACCGCACGGACCGGCCCCTCGCTCTCGGCGCTGACCGGCGGCACGGTGCGCAGCTTGGCGCTGGCCCCGGGGACGCTTTCGATGCCGCGGCACGCCTGGCGGGCGAGTTCGGCGGTGGCACCGCCGCGCGAGTAGTACAGCACGAGGATTTCGGTCATGGGTATGAGACTCATCGAAGGGTGCACTTAGCGTATATTGAATTCATGGTGAGCAAGAAGTGTCTGGTGTCCGGCCGCGTGCAGGGCGTGTTCTATCGGGCCACCTGTCAGCGACGCGCGTGCGAGCTCGGCGTGAGCGGCTACGCGCGCAATCTGCCCGACGGACGGGTGGAGGTGCTCGCCTGCGGCGAGAGTTCCGCGGTGCGCGTGTTCATCGAGTGGCTGTGGGAAGGTTCGGCGGCGAGCCGGGTCGAGGCGGTGGAGGTGAGCGATGCGCCGCAGCATGCCGAGCGGCCCCCGCAGGGCTTCCAGACCGCCTAACGGGCGGTCGCATCCGGCCGCCGGGCGCGCACCGGAAAGCCAAGATCATCCGCGCCACTCCAATTCTCCCAGGCCGTGAGCACCCGGTCGGGGTAAAAGTGTCGGCCGACGCTGCCGTTGTACTCCTCAAGGGCGAGACGCACGTCATCGTGCGTACTCTGCAGGTAATAGCGCAGGATCGCGCAGCCCATGCGGATGTTGGCCGACACGTGAACCAATTCGTAGCGCTGCATGCCGAGCCGCTCGGGCCAATAGGGCATCACCTGCATCAGCCCGACGGCGCCGCTCGCTGAGACCGCCCAGCGGTTGAAATCGCTTTCCACCTGCATCACGGCGAGCACCAGCCCCGGGGGCACCTTGGCGAGGCCGGGTTGATGCGTGACGCAGTACACCTGATGCAGGATATTCAGCCGCTCGGCCGGGTTGTGCACATAGCGGGCGAGGCGCGGCTCCATCAGCGTGTACCAGACCGCCGCGTCGTAGCGATCCAGGAAACACTGGGCCTGCGCGATCGCCTGCTGCACGATCGGGCGCAGCGCCGGATCGCGCTGGCCTGCGGCCTGCGCGCGCGCACCGGCTGTGAGGCCGAGCAGGACGAACAGCGCAGCGAGCGCCTTAGCGGCCCATCCGCTGGCGGATGAACGCAAGCGCTTCATTGGCTGGGAACTCGCTGCTCTCACTGTCGCGTCGATGACGATATTCCAGACGGCCCGCGGCCAGGCCCCGCTCGGCGACCACCAGCCGGTGCGGGATGCCGAGCAGCTCCGCGTCGGCGAACTTCACGCCCGGACGTGCGTCCCGGTCGTCGTAGAGAACCTCGATGCCGGCGGCCGTGAGTTCGGCATAGAGCCGATCGGCCGCCTCGCGCACGTGCGGCGCCTTCTGCGCCCCGAGGCTCACCAGCACCACCTGAAACGGCGCCAGCGGCTCCGGCCAGATGATGCCGCGCGCATCGTGATTCTGTTCGATGGCCGCTGCCACGACGCGCGTCACGCCAATGCCGTAACAGCCCATCAGGACGGTGACTTCCTGGCCCGATTCATCGAGCACCACCGCTTTCATGGCCTGGCTGTACTTGCGGCCGAGCTGGAAGATGTGTCCGACCTCGATGCCGCGGGCGAGCTTCAGCCGTCCCCGGCCGCTCGGGCTCGGATCCCCCTCGACGACATTGCGCAGGTCGGCGGCGAGATAGCCCTGCACGTCGCGATCCCAGTTCACGCCGGCTAAATGCACGTCCTTCTCGTTGGCGCCGCAGACGAAATCAGCGACCGCAAGCGCGCTGTGATCGACGTACAGGCGGCACTTCAGCCCGACCGGGCCGATGTAGCCCACTTCGCTGCCCGTGGCGCGCTGGATGCGCTCGGCACTGGCGAGGCGCAGCGGGGTTGCGACCCCTGCCAGGCGCTGTGCCTTGGTGGCGTTCAGCTCATGGTCGCCGCGCAGCACGAGTGCCACGACGGCCGCTGCGCCTTCCCCGTCACCCTCGACGAGCAGCGTTTTCAGGCAGCGCGCCGGCTCGACCGACAGCAGCCGCGCGAGCGCCTCGATGGTCTTGGCGCCGGGAGTGGAAATGCGCGTCAGTGCCTCGCGCGGGGCCGGGCGTTCGAGCGCCGGCGGCAGTGCCTCGGCCGCCTCAATGTTGGCGGCGTACTCGTCCGCATCCGAGAACACGATGGCGTCCTCACCAGAGCTCGCCAGCACGTGAAACTCCTGCGACACGTCGCCGCCGATGGGACCGGAGTCGGCGCGAACGGCGCGGAAATCAAGCCCCATGCGCGTGAAGATGCGCGTATAGGTCTCGTGCATCAGCCGATAACCTGCCGCCAGGGAGGTTTCGTCGACGTGGAACGAATAGGCATCCTTCATGATGAACTCGCGCGCACGCATGACACCGAAGCGCGGCCGGATCTCATCGCGGAATTTCGTCTGGATCTGATAGAAGTTCACCGGCAGCTGGCGGTAGCTCTGCAGCTCGCGCCGGGCGATGTCGGTGATCACCTCCTCGTGCGTCGGGCCGGTGACGAAATCGCGCTCGTGACGGTCCTTCAGCCGCAGCAACTCCGGGCCGTACTCGCGCCAGCGACCGGACTCCTGCCACAGCTCCGCCGGCTGAACCACCGGCATCAGCAATTCGAGGGCCCCGGAGCGGTTCATCTCCTCGCGGATGATGGCCTCGGCCTTGCGCAGCGTGCGCAGACCCATCGGCAGCCAGCTGTACAGGCCCGAGGCGAGACGGCGGATGAGACCGGCGCGCAGCATCAGCTGGTGGCTGATGATCTCCGCCTCGGCGGGGGTTTCCTTGGTGGTCTGGATCGGGTACTGCGAGAGCCTCATGACGCGCATCTTGGCCAAAGGGAAGCGACCATCATAACAGCTGCGCGCGAGCTGATAAGATACCGGACTGAAATGCCCGATTGGATCGCCGAGAAGCGCCCCTGCCATGAATGACCGTCCGAGCACCGAGAGCGAGCCGTCCGTCGCCGAGGCGCACGCGGAGCGTCGCCCGCGCCGGGGCTTTTACCTGCTGCCGAACCTGCTGACCACGGCGAGCCTGTTCTCGGGCTTCTACGCCATCGTCGCCGCCATCGATAAGCACTTCGCGCCGGCGGGAATGGCGGTGTTCATCGCCATGGTGTTCGACTCCCTCGACGGGCGCATCGCGCGTCTGACGCGCACCGAGAGCGCCTTCGGCAAGGAGTACGACAGTCTCTCGGACATGGTTTCCTTCGGCCTTGCCCCGGCCATCGTCGCCTACCAGTGGGGTGTGGTGCGCATCGCCGAGTACGGCCGGGCCTGGGGTCGGTTCGGCTGGCTGGCGTGCTTCTTCTACGCGGTGGCCGCCGCGCTGCGGCTCGCGCGCTTTAATGTGCGAACCGCCGCGGTCGACAAGCGTTATTTCGAGGGTCTGCCGAGCCCGTCGGCTGCGGCCACCGTGGCCGGGTTCGTGTGGGTGTCGAGCCAGTGGCGCGAGCCCGGTCTGACCGGATTGATCGTGGCCTTTACCGTGACCGCGCTGGCCGGCGCACTGATGGTGAGCCGCTTCAGCTTCTTCAGCTTCAAGAAGATCGACTTCGACGGGCCGATCCGGTTTATCTACCTGTTGTTCGTGCCGCTCGCCTTCGTCCTGATCGCCAGCGATCCGCCGCTGATCCTGCTGATCATCTTTGGCGGCTACGCCGCTTCAGCGCCGCTGCTTTGGCTGTGGCGTCGCCTGCGCCGTCATCGGCGCCCGACGCGGCGGGAGCGGCACGCCGAATGATGCCGGGACCTCGGCGCGCTCAGTACCTCGAGGCGATCGGCATCGACCGATGGGTTCCACGGCGCGCGGCTGCTGAGCCAGCGCTTGCGGACCCGCCCGACCGCCCGGCACCGGTCGCCGCAGCGGTGCCGAGCCCGCAGGCGCTGTGCGGCGAGGCGGACCCCGCGGCATGGGAAGCACTACGGACCGAAGTGCAGGCTTGCACGCGCTGCGCGCTGCACCAGACGCGGACCCAGGCTGTGTTCGGGGTCGGCAATCCTGACGCACAGTGGATGGTGATCGGCGAGGCGCCGGGCGCGGAGGAGGATCGGCGCGGCGAGCCGTTCGTGGGCCGCGCCGGACAATTGCTCGATGCGATGCTGCGCGCGATCGGCCTCAGCCGCACCACCAATGTCTACATCGCCAACATCCTCAAGAGCCGTCCGCCGGGCAATCGCGACCCGCGACCGGAGGAGGTCGCAGCGTGCCTGCCCTACCTGCACCGCCAGATCGAGCTGGTGCGGCCGCGCGTGCTGCTCGCGGTCGGCCGGATCGCCGCGCAGAATCTGCTCGGCACTGACGTGCCGCTCGGACGGCTGCGCGGACGCGTACATCACTTCGGCGAGCGCAACGTGCCGCTCGTTGTGACGTATCATCCCGCCTATCTGCTTCGCTCGCCTGCGGACAAGCGCAAGGCGTGGGAAGATCTGCAGTTTGCGCGCAGTGTTCTCGTGCAATCGAGCCACACCGGACCGAACGATGGCCACCGCTCCTGAGTTGCTGAAGCCGACGCCCTCGACGGCGATCCGCCCGATGGCCTCGCCCGACGTCGCGGAGGTATTCGCCATCGAGCGGGCCGCCTACGCCTTTCCCTGGAGCGCCGGGATCTTTCGCGATTGCCTGCGGGTCGGCTATCTGTGCCGCGTGCTCACCATCGCCGAGCAGATCTGCGGCTACGGGGTGATGAGCATGGGCGCCGGGGAGATGCACGTGCTGAATCTGTGCATTGCGGAGGCCGAACGCGGTCGCGGTCACGGCCGGCGCATGCTCGAGCACCTGCTCGAGCGGGGCGCTGCGGCCGGCATGACCGAAGCGTTCCTCGAGGTGCGACCCTCCAATACCTCAGCGCTTGCGTTGTACCGTGCACTCGGCTTCGAACAGGTGGGCATGCGCCGAGGCTATTACCAGGCGGTCAACGGCCGCGAAGACGCCTGTGTGTTGAAACTGACCGTGCGCGCGCGCCGCGCAGCTGACACCTGATAACACCGACCCATGAGTGACCTCACTGCCGAAGTGCGCAGACGGCGGACGTTTGCCATCATCTCGCATCCCGACGCGGGCAAGACCACGCTCACCGAGAAGCTGCTGCTGTTCGGCGGGGCGATCCAGATGGCCGGCACGGTCAAGGGCCGCAAGGCCGCCCGCCACGCCACGTCGGACTGGATGCGCCTCGAGCAGCAGCGCGGCATCTCCGTGACCTCCTCGGTGATGCAGTTCCCCTACGGGGAGTGCATCGTTAACCTGCTCGACACGCCGGGTCACGAAGACTTCTCCGAGGATACCTACCGCACGCTAACCGCCGTCGATTCGGCGCTGATGGTCATCGACTGCGCCAAGGGCGTCGAGGAGCGCACCATCAAGCTGATGGAGGTCTGTCGGCTGCGCGACACGCCGATCATGACTTTCATCAACAAGCTCGATCGTGAGGGGCGCGCGCCGATCGACCTGCTCGATGAGATCGAGCGGGTGCTTGGCATCCGCACCGCACCGGTGACCTGGCCGATCGGTATGGGCCGCGCGCTGCGCGGTATCTATCATCTGCTCGAGGACCGGCTGTACGTGTACTCGGCCGCCGAGCGCGGCCGGCTCGGGGAGAATCAGGCGATCGACGGTCTGGCGAGCCAGGAGGCCGAGGATTTTCTCGGCGCGGATGCGGTCGCGGTACGCGAGGAGATCGAGCTGGTACGCGGCGCGAGCGCACCATTTGACCCGCAGGCCTACCGCGCCGGGCGGCAGACGCCCGTATTCTTCGGCTCGGCGATCAATAATTTCGGTATCGAGGAGTTGCTCGCGGCCTTTACGCAACATGCGCCGGGCCCGCTGCCGCGCAGCGCGCGCGAGCGGCAGGTCGAGCCGCTCGAACCGACGCTTTCCGGGTTCGTGTTCAAGATCCAGGCCAACATGGACCCGGGGCATCGCGACCGGATTGCCTTTATGCGCCTGTGCTCCGGCCGCTACAGCCGCGGCATGCGGCTGCATCACGTGCGCCTCGGCAAAGAGGTGCGCATAGCCGATGCGCTGACGTTCATGGCCGCCGAGCGCGAGCATGCCGAGGAGGCATTCGCCGGGGATATCATCGGTCTGCACAACCACGGCACGATCAACATCGGTGATACCTTCACTGAGGGCGAGCGGCTGGTGTTTACCGGCATTCCGAATTTCGCCCCGGAGATCTTCCGCCGCGCGGTGCTGAAGGATCCGCTGAAAATGAAGGCGCTGCACAAAGGCCTCGCGCAGCTGTGCGAGGAGGGCGCCACGCAGCTGTTCAAGCCGCTGCGCAATAACGACCTGATCCTGGGCGCGGTGGGACAACTGCAGTTTGAGGTCGTGGCATTTCGCCTGCAGGACGAGTACGGCGTCGCGTGTGCGTTCGAGCCGGTCAACGTGTACACGGCGCGGTGGGTTGCGTGCGAGGACGCGCGCAAGCTCGAGGAGTTCCGCACGCGTGTCTACGAGCAGCTGGCGCTCGATCACAGCGGAGCGCCGGTGTATCTGGCGACCTCGCGGGTGAATCTGGAACTGACGATCGAGCGCTGGCCGCAGATCGTCTTTCGCGAGACTCGCGAACACGCCCTGTAGATCGTGCGCATCGCCCGGTGCTGCCAAACTCTAGGCAGTTGAGGGAAATTACGTATTTCCGAATGAGCCGTCCCGGGCTCACCGTGTGCCTGGAATCGGACACCGATCCTGACCCTGCGTGCGGCGGGAGGCTGGCGTAACTCGGCGATGTGGTCGAGCCGGACCGCGGCCGCCGCCACGGCCAGCCCCGCACGTCAGCAGCGGCGAGCGCGGATGTCCTGCTCTTGCAGATGGTGGAACCGCGATGAGTCAGCGGCGCTGGGTACGCACAATGGGACGCGCGAGGCATCGGCGCGCCGCATACGCGCCAAGAACTGCCGGCTGCCGGATCGCGCAATCAAACAGCAAGAACCGTTGCGATCGACTTGGAGGACAGGCGCATGGGCATGCTTCAACGGCAGGCGATACGGACTTTGCGGCGCGCCGCGCCGCTCAATGCGGAGCAATTGATCGATGCCGCGCTCGGCGCCCTTGGCCGGGAGGGATTCTCCGACTGGTCGTTCCGGGAGGCGCTCGAGCGGTTGCTGGATACGTTGCAGACCGAGGCGCACCTCGGGCTGTTCGGTCAACTCGCCACGCGCTTCGACGTGTTGCGCTGCCTGCATAATTTGCTGCGGCTGGACATTGCCGAGCAGGCCGATCCGGGCATTGCGCTGCGCCCGCTGGGCCGGCCGATCTTCATTACCGGTCTGCCGCGCAGCGGCTCGACCTTTCTGCATTCGTTGCTCGCACTCGACCCGGCCAACGCCGCACCGCTCAGCTGGCAGCTCATCTATCCCTACCCGCAACTGCATGCGTGGCTGCCGGGCGACCATCGGCGCGCGCGGGTTGCGCGGCAGCTCGGGCTGTTCCGCCTGATTTCCCCAGGTATCGCCCGCATGCATCCGCTGCGCGCCGACTCCCCGCAGGAGTGCACTGACATCACCGGGCAGGTCTTTCGCAGTCTGCGCTTTGACACCATGTATCACATCCCCGCCTACCGTGACTGGCTGGATGAGGACGGGCAGGAACTCGGCTACCGGTTTCATCGGCGCTTTCTGCGTCACCTCGATGCGCAGGGTCCGGCGCGGCGTCAGTGGGTGCTGAAGAGCCCGGATCACGTGTTCGCGCTCGCGGCGCTGCGCAAGGTGTATCCGCAGGCGCATATCGTCATGTTGCACCGAGATCCGCTCAAGGTCATGGCCTCCGTCGCCAAGCTCACCGAGCTGCTGCGCCGTCCGTTCACTACTCGTCTCGATCGCGCCGAGATCGGTCAGGAGGTGAGCGAACGGTGGGCGCACGGTGCGCAGCAGATGATGGCCTGCAAGGGCGCGCCGGACAACGTCCTGCACCTGTATTACCGCGATATTGTCGGTGCGCCGCTGAATACGGTGGCGCGCCTGTACCGGCACTGCGGACTGAGCTTGAGTGCCGAGGCGGAACGGCGCATGCAGGCGTATCTGCGCCGGGTGCCGCGTGGCGGCTACGCCGTGCATCACCACAGTCTCGAGGAGTTCGGCCTCGATCCGCTGCGCTTGCGCGAGCAGTTCGCCGGCTACACGCGCGCATTCGACGTGCCGCCCGAGCGCACTCGCCAGCCCCCGAGCGGCGGGGTGTTCAATCCGAGGCCGGCATGATGCGCACCCGGCCGATCGCGCTGGTGATCGGCGTGACCGCGCTCGTCGCGGCTGTCCTTTATGCGGGCGGATTCGCTGTCGAGCAGGCGGTGCTCCGGGTGGGAATCACGGGTCTGCTGCTTCTGGCGTTGCTCCATCTGCCGGCGATCGGTCTCACCGGGTCGGCCTGGTGGCTGCTTGGAGCGGATTTGCCGCGCGCCTCACCGTGGAAGTTCATCTGGGCGCGCTACGTGCGGGAAGGGACTGCGGAGGTGCTGCCGTTCTCCCAACTCGGCGGGATCCTCGCCGGCGCCCGCTCGCTTGCGCTGACCGGGCTGCCGTCGGTGCCCGTTGCCGCCACACTGCTGGTGGATCTGCTCATCGAACAGTTGGCGAAGCTGCCGTATCTGCTGGCCGGGATGGCGCTGTTGGTGCTGGCAGGGCATACCGCGCCGCTGCGCCTGCTGGGGGCGGCGCTGGTACCGGCGGGCGTGCTTGCACTGCTGGTGGGGCCCGGCCGAGCGCGCCTCGCGGCGCTGCTCGGCCGCGGGCTCGAGGCGCTCGCGCGCCGCTGGCCCGCCCTCGACACGGCTGGCAGCGTGCCGCTCGAGCGCAGGTTGCGCTGGGATCGGCGCACGGCAGAGGCGTTCGCGACCCACACCCTCGCCTGGGCGCTCGGTGCACTCGAAACCTGGGTCGCCTGTCATCTGATGGGGCTGGCGGTGAGCCCCGCGCAGGCGCTCATCATCGACAGTCTGTTCAGCGCCTTGCGTACGTTCGGCTTTGCGGTTCCGGCGGCGCTCGGCGTGCAGGAGGCCGGTTACGTGGTGGCGTGCGCACTTGTCGGGGTGCCCGCTGCGCCGGCAGTCGCGCTGTCGCTGGTGCGCCGTGTGCGCGAATTGCTGGTGGGCGTGCCGGCGCTGGGTCTGTGGCAGGCCGTGGAGGGCGGACGAGCGCTCGCGGGGCTTTCCGACAAATGACGTGCGGCAGTTCTTCCCGATCCCGGTCGCCTGCCGGCGCGCGCGGCGCGCCGCGGCGGTGCTCGTGGCGGTGGGACTCGCTGCAGTTGCGCGCGCCGCAGAGCCCGCCACGGTCCGGGTCAGCTGGCTGAACCCGACCACCTGGCCGGTGGTGCCGGTGCCGAATATCTCGGTCGATCCCAACAGTGGCCAGACTTTCGGACTGATCCCTACTCGGTTGCTGCACGATGCGCGCGGTCGTATCGTGCGCATCATCGCCCCGGACATTGTGCGCAACTCGGCCTTCGGCTGGGGCGGACACTTGCGCGTCCTTGATTTTCCGTCCGCCGATACCCAGTGGTCGGTCGTTGCCGGTCTGATGCAACACGTCGAGAGCCGCTTCGACGCGCTGTATGAAAGCGGCCTGTTGCGCCGGCGGCGCTGGTCGCAGAGCGCGCAGCTGTATTACAGCCGTAACGGCTCGGCGCGCTTCTTCGGTATCGGCAATGACTCGCCGTACGCGCAGCAGAGCGTCTACACCGATCAGCACATGCAGCTGCGCGCCCGGCTCGGCTGGAATCTCACCCATGCCTGGCAGTTTGCCGGCGTGCTGATCGTGCAGAAGGTCAGGGTGAGCGCCGGACACCTGCCGGGGATCGCCTCGATCACACGCCGCTTCCCACACGTGGTGGGCATGGGTACGACCCACGAGGTGCTCGCGCGATTCTGCCTAACCTATGACACACTCGATAACATCACGCTGCCGAGCCGGGGCGTCGCCATCGTTGCGTACGTCGGAGCGGCAGGCCGGTATGGCGCACCGGATGCATCCCTGTTCAGCGAAATCGGCACCGACGGGCGTTTCTATTGGTCGCCAACTGGCTCGCTGACCATCGCCGCGCACTTCGATCTGCGCTATATGCCGTCGCTGCATGCAGTGCCGTTCTGGGCGTTGAGCAACGTCGGCGGCGATCGCAGCACCATCGGCGGGCCGCAGACGCTGCGCGGCTTCGGCGAGGCGCGTTACTATGGCCGCGATGCGTTCTCGGTCAACGTCGAGCTGCGCCAGAAGGTGTTCACGCTCAATACGCTCGGCACGCGCATCGTCCTGCAGATCGCGCCTTTTTACGATGCCGGCCGGGTCTTCGAGCACAGCTCGACCTTCCCGATCGATCAGCTGCACAACGTGCTCGGTGTCGGATTTCGTGGTATCGCCGCGCCGTTCATCGTCGGCTATGTCGATGTCGGTTACGGCAGCGAGGGCGCGGCCGTGTTCACCGGAATCAACTATCCCTTCTAGGCGTCGGTAGCGCCGCCCAGCATGGTGCGTACGCGCTCGAGCTGCGCGGTGAGTCCGGCTGCGGTGCGCTCGAGCTCCGTGACGCGCGCCCGCTCGGTCTCGACCACGGCGGCCGGAGCGTTGCTGACGAAGCTCTCGTTGCTGAGCCGGCCGCGCACCTTGCTGAGATCGGCCTGCGTGCGGGCAATGAGCTTGCCGAGCCGCTCCACCTCGGCCGTCGCGTCGATCAGACCGGCCATCGGCACGAGCACGGTGAGCTCGCCGATCAGCGCGGTCGCTGACTGCGGGGCGCGCTCGCCGGGACCGAGCAGCGTCACCGACTCGATGCCCGCAAGGCGCTCGAGATAGGGCCGGTGGCATTCAAGGTAAGCACGGTCCTGGGCGCTTGCGCCCTCGAGCAGTACCGGGATGCGCCGCGAGGGGCTGATGTTCATCTCGCCGCGGATCTGCCGTACAGCGAGCACGAATGCCTGGATCCAGCCGACTTCGCGCTCGCTCGCCTCGTCGCTCGGAAATTCCCCGGGCAGAGGATAGGGCGCGAGCATCACCGACTCGCCGCTGCGGCCGGCGAGCGGTGCGGCGCGCTGCCAGATCTCCTCGGTGATGAACGGCATGATCGGATGCAGTGCGCGCTGCAGTGCTTCGAGGATCTCGGCAAGCGTGCGGCGTGCGGCCCGTCTGGCGGGGGCGGCGGCCGATTCGGACTGCAGCACCGGCTTGGTCAGCTCGAGGTACCAGTCGCAGTACTCGTACCAGGTGAACTCATACAGCGCATTGGCTGCGTAATCGAAGCGGTATTCGCCTAGGGCCTTCTCGACGGCGCTGAGCGTCCGTCCGAAGCGCGAGCGGATCCAGCGGTCGGCGACCGACAGCTCGAGTGGCCCCGCCGGCTCGTCCTGTTCACACATCAGCGTCACGAAGCGCGCGGCATTCCACAGCTTGTTGCAGAAATTACGGTATCCGGCGACGCGTGCCAGATCGAAACGAATGTCACGGCTTGGAGAGGCGAGGGCGGCGAACGTGAAGCGCAGCGCGTCCGTGCCGTGAGCGGCAATGCCGTCCGGGAACTGCTTGCGGGTCGCCTTCTCGATCGCCGGGCGCTTCTGCGGCTGCATCAGTCCGGTGGTGCGCTTTGCGATCAGGGCGGGTAGATCGATACCGTCGACGATGTCGAGCGGATCGATGACATTGCCCTTGGACTTGGACATCTTCTCGCCGGACTCGTCGCGGATGAGGCCGTGAACGTAGACCGTGCGAAACGGCACGTCGCCCATGAACTTCAGGCCCATCATCATCATGCGCGCGACCCAGAAGAAGATGATGTCGAAGCCGGTGATCAGCACCGTGGTGGGATAGTAGCGTGACAGCTCCGCGGTGGGCTGCGGCCAACCGAGCGTCGAGAACGGCCACAGCGCCGAGGAGAACCACGTGTCGAGCACGTCTGGGTCCTGTTGCAGCGGCACATCGGCGTGCAAAGCGTGCCGGGTCCGCACTTCCTGCTCGCTGCGCCCAACGTACACATTGCCCTGTGCGTCATACCACGCCGGAATTCGGTGTCCCCACCACAGCTGACGGCTGATGCACCAGTCCTTGATGTTGCGCATCCACTCGAAGTAGGTCTTCGCCCAGTTCTCCGGAATGAAGCGCGTGCGGCCACTTTCCACCGCGGCAATCGCCGGCGCGGCGAGCGGGGCGATCTTTACGTACCACTGATCGGTGAGATACGGCTCGAGTACCGCGCCGCTGCGGTCACCGCGCGGCACCATCATCTTGTGCGACTCGACGCGCTCGAGCAGACCGGCCGCTTCGATCTCCTCGAGCACCCGCGCGCGGGCGGCGCCGCGCTCCAGGCCGCGCAGCCGCTGCGGTGAGTTGTCGTTGAGCGTCGCGTGCGGGGTGAAGATGTTGATCTGCGGCAGGTTGTGGCGCTGGCCGATCTCGTAGTCGTTGAAGTCGTGCGCGGGGGTGATCTTGAGGCAGCCCGAGCCAAATGCGGCATCGACGTAACTGTCCGCGATGACCGGAATCAGCCGCTCGACAATCGGCACGCGCACACGCTTGCCGATCAGATGCCGGTAGCGCTCATCTTCGGGATTGACGGCGACGGCGGTATCGCCGAGTAAGGTCTCCGGGCGCGTGGTGGCCACCACGAGGTGCCCGCTGCCGTCCTCGAGCACATAGCGCAGATGCCACAGGTGGCCGTCCTCCTCGACGCTCTGCACCTCGAGATCCGACAGCGCCGTGAGCAGCACCGGATCCCAGTTCACCAGACGCTTGCCGCGATAAATCAGGCCCTCCTCGTAGAGGCGAACGAACACCTCGAGGACCGCCTGCGATAGCCCTTCATCCATGGTGAATCGCTCGCGCGACCAATCGACCGAGTCGCCGAGGCGACGCATCTGCCCGGCCATGGTGCCGCCGGATTGCGCCTTCCACTGCCAGACGCGCTCGAGGAATGCCTCGCGGCCGAGCTCGCTGCGCCGCAGCCCCGCCGCTTCGAGCTGGCGCTCCACCACCATCTGGGTAGCGATGCCCGCATGATCGGTGCCAGGCTGCCACAGCGCGTCATCGCCGCGCATGCGGTGATAGCGCGTCAGCGTGTCCATCAGCGTGTGATTGAACGCGTGGCCCATGTGCAGGGTGCCGGTCACGTTCGGCGGCGGGATCATGATACAGAATGGCGCGCCGCGGCCGGCCGGGGCGAACCAGCCGTGGGATTCCCAGCGCGTGTAGATCCGCCGCTCGATTTCGTGCGGCGCGTAGACTTTATCCATGATCCTCGCAGGCTCGTTGGACAGCGGATGATGCGGCAATTATAGGGCGGCTACGGGCCGCGCAGCGTGTGCGTCGCCGGCTCGCAACCGAGTTGCCGGTAGGCGCGGAAGCGGGCGCGGCCGCTCTCACGGTGCGCCGGTTCGGCATCGATGATCTCGACGATGCGCTCGGCGTCGGCGGCACAGGGCGGCGGCTCGGCCGAGGTGTCGAGGTTGATCAGTACCTGCGGGGCGGTGGCCGGCGGGTCCCCGGCGCTGAGCAGTACCGGCGCATCGGCCCCCTCGGCGAGCCACCCATGCGGCACGAAGCTCGTGTCGGCGAAGGTCCACAGCAGCTCATCGAGCCGCCCGAGCTCTTCGCGGTCGCTGTGCCACACCAGCACGCGCTGCCCGGCGAGGTAGGCCTTCTCGGCGAGCCGGCAGGCGACTTTCAGCCGCCCTCCCGGCATCGCCTCGGCCAGGACGTAAAAATCGGCCCGCAATGCGCTGCTCTACGCCCGCGCGCGCCGCAGCAGGAAGTCCGCCAGCAGCGGTGTCGGCCGCCCGGTGCTGCCCTTGTGCGCTCCGCCTTGCCAGGCGACGCCGGCGATGTCGAGATGCGCCCAGCTCATGCCCTGGGTGAATTTGGCGAGGAAGGCGGCCGCCGTGATGGCGCCGCCGTCGCGGCCGCCGATGTTGGCAAAGTCGGCGAAATTGCTTTTCAGCTGCTCGGTGTACTCCTCGGTGAGCGGCAGCGGCCAGGCCCGGTCATCGGCGCGCACGCCCGCATCGATGAGCTCGCGCACCAGCGTCTCATCGTTGCCGAGGGCGCCGCTGTGATGGTGCCCGAGGGCGATCACGCACGCGCCGGTGAGCGTTGCCAGGTCAACGACCGCGGCGGGCTTGAAGCGCCGCGCGTAGTAGAGCGCATCGCACAGCACCAGACGGCCCTCGGCGTCGGTGTTGAGGATCTCGACGGTCTGGCCGGAGGCGCTGGTGACGATGTCGCCGGGCTTGACCGCCTTGCCGTCCGGCATGTTCTCCACGGCCCCGACGATACCGACGACGTTCAAGGGCAGTTTCACCGCCGCCGCGAACGACAGCGCGGCGAGCACTGCTGCCGCCCCGCTCATGTCGTACTTCATCTCGTCCATCTCCGCGCCGGGCTTGAGCGAGATGCCGCCGGAGTCGAAGGTCACGCCCTTGCCGACCAGTACCACCGGCGCCTCTGCGCGCCCCCCGCCCTTGTGCTCGAGCACGATCAGGCGGGGCGGCTCGTTGCTGCCCTGGGCCACCGCGAGCAGGCAACCCATTTTCTCGCGCCGCAGCGCCGGCTCCTCGAGCACGCGCACGGTGAGCGAGCGGTGCCGCCGGGCGAGCGCGCGGGCCTGTTCGGCGAGGTAGCGCGGCGTGCAGATGTTGCCCGGGAGGTTGCCCAGATCGCGCTGCACGGCGCTGGCCTGTGCGATCGCTGAGCCGTGCGCCAGTCCGCGCGCGACGGCCCGGGCGGCGCTCCCGGCGACGGGTCCGGCAAGCACTTGCGCGAGCGCCGCGGGCTTGGGCTTCTTGCCGCTTTTGAGGTCATTGACGCGATACAGCGCCGCGCCAGTGAGTTCGGCGACCGCTCGACCAAAGTAGTAATCGTCGAGTACGTCGGCGTTCGGACGCTCGAGCGCAACAGCGGCACTTTTAACGCCGGTGCGCGTCAGGGCCGCGATCGCCGCCGTGCACGCCTTGCGCCAGGGCTTGCGACCGAAGCTCTTGCGCGCGCCGAGTCCGCTGAGCAGGACCCGCTGCGCGGTGAGACCCGGCAGATCGGCAAGCAAGAGCGTCTCACCGAGGCGCCCGGGGAAATCCCCGCGCGCGAGCAGCTTGGCGAGGCGGCCGCCGCTCGCCCGATCGATCAGCCGCGCCTCGGCGGTGAGTTCGCCGTCCTCGAAAACGCCGACGATCACGCAATCCACGTCGAGCGTGGTGATGCTCTTGCTCCAGGTCTCGAAACGCATTCCGATTCTCCCGTCTCCCGGCACTGGCCGGTGAACTCCGCTCGCCGGGTGGCGTCCCATTGAGCTGCGCAACCCGCTGCTTTATCTTCGCTAGCGCTGCGGACCGCGCGGTGTTGTGTACGCCCGGGCGGGAGCGGCAGGTCCGGCCTGCCGCGCGTGCCGCGGGCAGGCAGTGTAACTCAAGCCGGAGTTCCGGCGGGCAGGCTCCTCGGGTGGGAAAAATTATCGGACGCTACGTGCTGCGCGAGGTGCTGACCGCCTGGCTGCTGATGATGGCGGTGCTGCTGATCATTCTCACCGCGTACGAAGTCGGCGTGGTGCTCGAGCGGGCCGCCGCGAGCCAGTTTCCCCAGGGGGTGATCCTGCGCCTGATCTACCTCGGTCTGCTGCAGTACGTGAGCCTGGTGGCGCCGATGTCGCTGCTGCTCGGCATCATGTGGGCGTTCGGGCGGCTCTATCACGACAGCGAGATGGCGGCGGCACTCGCCTGCGGGGTGCGCCCGGGGATGCTGTACCGGCCGGTGATCGCCCTGGGCGTCGTGGTGGCGGCGGCGCTGGCGGCGGTCACTCTGCAGCTCGCCCCGGCAGCCACCCACGAAGCGCTCACGCTGCGCGATCAGGCGGTGCGCGCGGGGCAGTTCGCGCCGCTCGAGCCCGGCCAGTTCCGCGCCTTCGGCGGTGGCAGCGCCGTGGTATACGCGCAGCGGGTCGAGCCGGACGGCACGCTCGGCAACGTCTTCATCGAGCGCACGCGCGGCCCGGTGGTGGAGGTGGCGTTGGCGAACCAGGCGCGCCACACTGTCTCAGCCGACGGCAAGACGCAGACGATCGAGCTATATCACGGTGAGCGCTTCGAGGGGGTCCCGGGTAGCGCGCGCTTTCGCATCATGCGCTTTGCCGAGCATACCGTGCCGATTCCCATGCCGCCGGCGAACACGGAGGTGACCGATCTTGACGCGGCGCCGACCGCGGCTCTGTACGCCTCGCCCGACCCTCGGCGGCAGGCGAAATTGCAGTGGCGCATCGCACTGCCGCTGATGTGTCTGGTGCTGGCCATCGTCGCACTGCCGCTCTCACGTCTGCAGCCACGCCAGGGTCGCTATGCGCGCGTGTGGATCGCGCTGGTGATCTACGTGGTGTACCTGAATCTGCTCACGGCCGGGGAGTCCTGGATCGGCCACGGCAGGATCCCGCTGGTGCTCGGTCTGTGGTGGGTGCACGGGCTGGTGTTGCTGCTGGCGTTCCTGATCGTGCGCGGCCCCGCCATGGCGCAGCGCGTGCAGTACCGGTGGGCGCGGACATGAGCATTCTCGATCGCTACATCGTGCGCGCGATTTTGAGCTCGGTGCTGCTCGTGCTCGCGGTGTTTCTGGTGCTCGGCGGACTGTTCGCGTTCATCAGCCAGCAGGGCGACATCGGAGTCGGACACTACACGCTCGCCGATGCCCTGTGGTTCACGCTGCTCAACGTGCCTCAGCAGGCCTATCAGCTGCTGCCCATCACGGCGATGATCGGCTCGTTGATCGGGCTCGGGGCACTGGCGCGCGGTAGCGAGATCACCGTCATCCGGGCCACCGGCATGTCGGTGGCCCGGCTGGCCGGGGCGGCGCTCATCGCCGCGTCGATCCTGATCGTCGTTGAGGCTGTGGTCGGCGAGTTCGTTGCGCCGCAGTTGCAGGAGGCGGCCAGTCAGGAGCGCGCCTTTCACCAGTACAACAGCATCAGCTTCGGCGGTGGCACCGGTGCGTGGGTACGCGATGGGGATCTGATCCTCAACGTCGCGCGCCAGTCGAGCTCGCGCCAGTTCGGCGGCATGCAGGTGTTCGAACTGTCCCCGACCCATCAGCTGCTCGGCATCGGTCACGCAACACGCGCGACCGCTGCGGGACACCACCGCTGGCTGCTCGATGACTACACCGCCTCGCACTTCGACGGCGATCGTGTCACCGTGCGTCCGAGCAGCCGCAAGGTGCTGCATTCGAACGTATCGGCCAGCTTCCTCGGCTTTGCCGTGCAGGATCCGGAGCAGATGACCCTCGGCTCGCTCTGGCAGCTGATCGGCTACCTACGCGCCAACTCCATCGATGCCGGTCAGTACGTGTTCGCGTTCTGGTCGCGCATTGCGCGCACGGTGGCGATCGCCTTCTCCGTGCTGCTCGCCGTGCCGTTCGTGCTGGGCTCGATGCGCTCGGCCGGGGCCGGCGCGCGCACCACTCTCGGGCTCGCCATCAGCCTCGCGTTCTTCCTGCTGCAGCGGCTGATCGAGAGCGGCACGATCGTCTTTCACCTCGACCCGGTGATTCTGGCATGGCTGCCCACGACGCTGCTCGCCACCGTGACGCTGCTGCTGCTCGCGAGCGCGCGCTGAGCCGCGCTCAGGCGGCGGGCTTGTGCCGTGCCGCGAGGTGGGGCCTCGGCAATGGCTGCAGCAGCCCGGAGAGTTTCTGGAAGATTTGCTGGTAGCTGTAGCCGGGAAGGCGGTACTGCCAGCCCTTCACCCGGGCATTGATGCGTGCGGCGGCGGCAGCGGCCTGTGTGCCGGTGCCCTGGGCGCTGATTTCGATATAGTGCGGACCGTGCGCGCCGTCGCGATAGCCGCTGACCGTGAGCGCCAGCCCGTCAAAGGTCTTGAACTCGGCGCTGGAGAGCCGTATCCCCTGGGGGGGCGGTGCCGCCTTGCGCACGTCGCTCAGGGTGAGATTCGCCAGCGCGTTCGCCACCGGATCAGCGGCCCCAGGGCCGGTTAGCTTGCGGCCCGGCGGCACGCCGAGCACGCTGAAATTCGCCACCGTGTCCGCTGCGCGCTCGATGCGGTAAGGCCGCTCGCCGGCAAGTCGCTCCGCGACGCTCCGCACCTGCTTTTGCGGCACATTGACAATGATCGGCGCGAGCCAATGGGCGGGCTTGGCCTCGGCCATCACGAGCGGTGTGGCGAGCAGACTCTGTCGATGACCCACCGCTCGGACGTACACGCCGCTGCCGCCGCTGGTGTGACCGACGATCAGCGACCAGGTGTGCTCGGGGCTGCGCACGTCGATGCGAACGCCGCTCGCGCCTGCAGCGCTGATGGCCTGTACGCCGAGCAGCGGATAGTTGCTCCGCAGGCGCGTCTTGCGTGCCATCGCTTTAAGGTTGCCGAGATCGATCAGCAGCTTGCGCAGTTTGCCCGAGTCGGCCGGGTAATCGCGTTCACGCACCATCCAGTGCCTGGCGCCTTTGACGAGGGTGACCTGCTCGCCGCCGGCGCCACGGATGCGGATCTGCGTGACGTCGTTGAGCTGTGCGCCGAGCCCCGGGAGCACGGTCGTGCCGGCGATCGAGGCACTGCCACGCTGCGCACGATGCGCGACCCACACCGCGACCGCCAGTACGGTGAGGCTGGCGGCGAAGAGAATTCCGAGCTGACGTTGGTTCATGACTGCTCTCCGCTGCGCCGTGAGCCGTTGCGCCGACGCCGACGCAACGCCGCCCCGGCGAGCGCCGCAAGCGCGAACACGGCCGGCATGATGATGATGTTGATGACTTTCAGCCGGGTGCCGAGCGCATCGATGCTGCGCACCAAGCCTGCCTGCACGGCGCGCAGGCGCTTCCTGATGGAGAGCCGCTCGGCCTCGAAGTGCTGAATCTCGCGCTGCTGCGCTGGGGTGAGAATGAGAGTCGATTTGTTGTTGCGCCGGGTCTGCAACAGCGTCAGCTGCTGTTCGGTCTGGCGCAGCTCCTGCTGCAGCCGCTGCTGCTGAGCCCGGTAGCGTGCCTCGGCCGCATGGCGCAGCGCCGCGACTCGCGTGAACGGACGGGTGAAGCCTGCCTTGGCACGCACGCTGATCAGATCATCGCTGCCGGCGAGATTATCGAGCGCATTCAGCACCAGATCGCCGTTGCTCGCCCAGGCTTCGGGCAGGCTCTGGCCGAACAGATCCAGATGATGTACCCAGAGGAAGTCCGCCAGCATGTCCGAATCAGCAAACACCAGCAGCTGCAGTGGTTTGGTCGCGCTCTTCAGCACCGGCGTGCCGGCCGGCAACTTCACTCCCGCCGGCGGCCCGTCCGGGAAGGCGGTCCGAACCTTGCCGGTGATGCGTGCGCCGAGGGTGTAGCGCTTGCCGGTGGGCTTGAGCCCCTGCAGCAGACTGGCCGGATTGAATGAACCGGCGAGCATCTGGGCCGCGACCGGCCCGGCGTCGGTGTTGCTCCAGAGCAGGGGTTTGAAGGTTGTGCCGGCGGTCGCGATGGGCTGGAGGAATCCGGCGGTGTCGAGGTTGATGTTAGACAGACCAGAGGTGATCACGTCGCGCTGGGACATCTCGGCGCGTCCGAGACCGATGATCACCGGATCGAGCATGGGGGCGCCGTCGGCACCGGCCACGTTGAGCGCCAGGGATCGATCGGCAATCACCTCTGCGGGATTGAAGCGCACGCCCCAGGATGCGAGCAGCTGCGCCATGCCCGTGCCGGTGCTCGCCGGGGGAGCACCGGGGGTGCCGGCAGCCTCGGCCAGTGGATCGACGAACGCGATGATGTGTCCGCCAGAGAGCGCGTACTGATCGATGGCAAAGCGCGTGGCCGCCGGGACGTGGGTCGGATCGGCGAGCACCAGTACCCGGGTGTCCTTGGGTATCACCGCGCTACCCGGTGCGAGTGTCTGCAGGTTGTACAGCTGGGAGGCCTGGCGGTACACCAGCCAGGGCTGGCGCATCTGTCCGCTCTGCGGATTGAAGCCGCCGCTCATGGGCAGGTCCGAGTACCACGCGACGAGCGGTTTTTGCGGATGGGCGAGGCGGTAGATCAGCTTTGCGACGTCGTATTCGAGGAAGCGCTGTTTCTGCGGGTTGAAGAACGCAATGGCCTGGTGGCCGTTGGTGGAGTTGGTGCCGGCAAGTCCGAAATAGAACTTGCTGCCGGCCGCATTGAGCGGTGCGCCGGTGACGCCGAGTTCGGCCGCGCGATCCTCTTCGACCGAGAAGGGTCGTGGATCGATGATGTGCAGGCGGATCTTGCCGTCGGCATCGGTGGCGATCTCGCGCAGGAAGTTTTCAACGTGATCGCCGTAGGCCCGCAGTTGCGGGACATTGTCGGCGGCTCGGCGCGAGTAGAAGAAATAAAGATCGATCGGTTCCGGGATGCTCTTGAGGATGCGCCGGGTTCCTCTCGAGAGCGTATACAGATGATGCTGGGTCAGATCGATCTGCCAGCCCGCGAGCTCCGTGTTGAAGATGATGGTCAGGCCGACGAGCAGCAGCGCGAGCGCGCCCACCGAGCCCCAGCCGAGAGTCGAGCGTTTCAGCATGACGCGCTCCTAGTCCGCCTTGCGCAGGTCGATCGCGACGGTGGTCGCGAATAGGAAAAAGCCGATCAGCATGGCGAAATACAACACGTCACGCGCCTCGAGCACGCCGCGGGTGATCGACTGAAAGTGCGTCAGCAGTGACAACGAGGCGACCGCCTCGAGCAGCGTGAGCGGCGCCCAACCGCGGAAGGCATCGAGCACCAGCGGATAGCCGGCGAGCAGCAGCACGAAGCAGGCCGCTACCCCGAGGATGAATGCCACCACCTGATTGCGCGTCAGCGCCGACATGCACGAGCCGATGGCGAGAAAGCCGCCGGCGAGCAGCAGGCTGCCGAGATAGGAGGCAAGGATGACGCCGTTGTCAGGGCTGCCGAGATAATTGACCGTGATCCAGATCGGGAAGGTGAGCGCAAGGGCAAGCCCGGTAAAGAGCCAGGCGGCGAGGAACTTGCCGAGCACCGCTTCCCACACCGTTACCGGCAGCGTCATCAGCAGCTCGATGCTGCCGGATTTGCGCTCCTCGGCCCACAGCTTCATGGTCAGCGCCGGAATCAGGAACAGATACAGCCACGGATGGAACAGGAAGAACGGGCGCAGATCGGCTTGGCCCCGCTGATAGAAGTCCCCAACATAAAAGGTGAAGGCATTGGCGAGCACCAGGAAGATGACGATAAATACGTATGCGAGCGGCGTCGCGAAATAACTCGCGAGCTCGCGGCGCAGGATCAGTGCCACGTTGCGCATGAATCCTCCCGGGTGTGTCGTCAGGCGGTGATGGTGCGAAACACTTCGTCGAGCCGCCCGGACTCCAGGTGCAGCTCCTTCAGCTGCAACCCCTGGCTCGCCGCGAGCGAGGCGACTTCCTGCAGAATCATTGCGCCGGCGCGCGGCAGGGCCGTCAGGCGCGCCTCGCGCTCGCTCACCTCGACGGTGGCGACGCTCGGCAGTGCCGCGACTGCGGCGCGGGCGGCCGGCAGTTGCTCGCTGTGTGCGAGCTGGAGCGAGACCGCATTGTGATAGCGCGAGCGGGTGGTGAGCTGCAACGGCGTGTCGTCTGCAACGATGCGACCGCGGGCGATGATGATCGCGCGCGTGCAGACTGCTGCGACCTCTTCGAGGATGTGCGTCGAGATCACGATGATTTTCTCGCGCGCCATTTCCTCGATCAGCGTGCGCACCTCGTGCTTCTGGTTCGGATCGAGTCCGTCGGTCGGCTCATCGAGAATCAGCACCGGCGGGTCGTGGATGATCGCCTGCGCCAGGCCGACGCGCCGCCGGAAGCCCTTCGAGAGCGTCTCGATCGGCCGCTCGAGAACGCTCGCGAGCTGCAGCCGCTCGGTGACGTAATCGAGCCGCGCCCGTTTCCGGGGGGGCTCGAGGCGACGCAGCTCGGCGATGAACTCGAGGAACGCCGCAACGCGCATCTCGCCGTAGGTCGGCGCGCCCTCGGGCAGGTAGCCGAGGCACTGGCGCGCGGCGAGAGGTGCGCTTTCGACGTCGTGACCACAGATGCTCGCCCGGCCTGCGGTCGGTGTGACGAAACCGGCCAGCATGCGCATGGTCGTCGTCTTGCCAGCACCGTTCGGGCCGAGGAAGCCGAGTACCTCCCCGGGACGAACCTCGAAGGTGACGTCCTCGACGGCCGTCACCGCCGGATAGCGCTTGCACAGATGCTCGGTCTTGATCATGGCGCCTCCTTCCCCGGCAGCCATAGAGTTACGGGCGGCGGATAAAGTTCCCGCTAACGCGGTCGCCAGCCGCCGCTGCCAGCACGCGAGCGCCAGTAGAGCATCATGATCGCCCCGCCGAGCATGCCGCCGAGGTGGGCGAAATGGCCGATACCAGGCTCCGTGCCGGTGACGCCGAAGAACAGTTCAAGCAGCCCGTAGAGCGAGACAAACAGCCACGCAGGCATCGGGATCGGTGGCAGCAGCAGCAGCAGCTGGGCGCGCGGGAACAGCATGGCGAAGGCGAGCAGCACGCCGAACACCCCGCCGGAGGCGCCGATTGTCGGCTCGTGGCTGCCGGTGGCATGCAGCACGGCGATCTCAGTGAGCGCTGCGGCAATCACGCAGACGAAATAATAGAGCAGGAAGCGCCGCGGGCCCCAGTATTGCTCGAGCGCGGGGGCGAACACGAACAGACCGAACATGTTGCCGAAGATGTGCCACCAGGTGGCATGCAGGAAGGCGTAGGTGATGAGCTGCCAGACGTGAAATTGCGGTCCGAGCGGCCAGAGCGCAAAGCGCAGGATGAGCGAACCGGGGGCCACCTGCTCGAACAGGAATATCACCACGTTCGCGACGATGAGGCCGAGCACGGCCGGAGTGAGTGAGCGGAACATCCGCGCAGTGTACGCGCGGCGACCGCGCGCTGCCGCCGAAAAGGACCCTATGGGGGGAGCTGGGCGCCCAGTCGCTCGGCTGCCGAGCGCAGCGCCGGGAGCGTGGTGTCGATCAGCTCGCGCAGCGAGAGGCGCGAGGCCTGCGCGCTGACGTTCATTGCCGCAACGGTGACTCCGACGACATTGCGCACCGGGACGGCAATCGAGCGCAGTCCGATCTCGAGTTCCTGATCGTTGAGCGCGAATCCCTCCGCGCGCACCTCCCCTAGGATCTCGAGCAGCCGCTCGCGCGAGGTGACCGTGAACCGGGTGTACGCGGTGAACTCGGTGCGGGCAAGTTCGCGGGTTGCCTGCTCCGGCGTGAGACTCGCGAGCAGCACCCGGCCGAGGGCCGTGCAGTAGGTCTGCAGGCGGCTGCCGACCCCGAGCGTGACCGACATGATGCGCGGGGTGGAGGCTCTGGCCACGTAGACGACCATGCCCTCATCGAGCACGGCGACTGTGGTGGCCTCGCCGGTGTGCTCGCTCAGCTCTTGCAGAATGGGCTGAGCAGCGATGGCGATCGGTGCGGTGGACAAATACGCGTAGCCGAGGCTGAGCACCCGCGGTTGCAGGTGAAAATTTCGGCCATCGCACGCCGCGTAGCCGAGCTCGCACAGCGTGTAGAGGCAGCGTCGCACGACCGCTCGGGTCAGCCCCGTGGCGCGGCTCACGTCGGCGATTGTCAAACGTCGGTCGACGCCGGCGAACGCACGGATGACGTGAAGTCCTCGCGCCAGAGACGTCATGAAGTCAGGATCGCCCGCGCGAAACAGTGTCTCGGGTGTTTGCGGCGGGGGGCTCTCCGCGCCGGCGGGTCGGGTTGGGCTCTTTGCGTGCGGCACGGCAGGTCTTAAGCGGGCGCCACCGGCATCGTACCGCGCAAGCCGGTCCGGTGCGAGGGTCCGGGTGTGCGCTCAGGGGCCGCCGAGGCTTGCCTCGATGCTGCGCCACAGAACGCCCTTCAGCTCGCTCAGCCGTTGCCCGGCGAAGTCCGGCCAGCCCAGTGTCTTCAGGAGCAGCGGCCGGGAGCGGCGTACCAGCGTTGCCTGGCCGAGGATGGCCGCGGCGCGGATCTGTGCCTCCACGGCACTCTGTCCCGGCCCGAGCAGGCGAGTGACGATCTCGGTGATGAGGGTGATGAGGCGCCCGCCAATGCGCTGGTGCATGGCGGAAAATGCCTCGTTGTGCTCAGTCTGGGCGCGCGCGAAGAACAGTGCCCAACTTTCCGGTCGGTCGGTCGCCAACTCCTCGAGCAGCGGCTCGAGCAGGCAGCGCAGCAGCGCCAGCAGGTCCGCGCGCGCCAGTGAACCGGCTTGCAGCTGTGCGCGCGTCTGCTCGATCTGCGGCTCGAGCCGGGCCCGCACATCCTCGGTAACGTACTCGATGCAGGCCCGGTGCAGTCCGTCCTTGCCGCCAAAGTAATACTGCAGGGCCGGCAGGCTGACCCGTGCACGGTGCGCAATCGCCCGCGTCGAGGCGCCCTGGAATCCGAGCTGGGCGAACAGCGTGATTGCGGTCTCGAGGATCCGCCGCCGGGTGTCTTCTCCGCAGGCGTAACTGCTGCGTGCGGCGCGCCGGCGCGCCGTCTGGGCGGTGGGGGCGCCTCGGGCGCGCCGGGGAGAGGCGGTATCCATTGTGGTCAGGGCGAAGCCTCGGTGCCGCGTGGCAGGATGTCAAAAAAGTGTATCAGTTGACAGAAAACTATCAAGCGATAGAAAATTCGTCCTCCACGGCAGGAGTGTCGCAGTGACTGAATCCTCTTCGGGCTCTGGGCCAGCGGCCGCGCCGCACCGCAGCCTCGTGCGCTGGGCGCTGCTGGTTGCGGGTGCCCTTGCGTCGCTTGCCTTCGGTGGGTGGTGGTACGCCAGCCGTCACGTCCGTGCGCAGGACATTGTTCTCTACGGCAACGTGGATTTGCGCGAGGTCGAGCTCGCCTTCAACGACAGCGGACGGATCGCCAGTGTGGCGGTCGAGGAGGGCGACCCGGTGCACCGCGGCGAGGTGTTGGCGCGGCTCGATACCAGTCGGTTGCGCCCGCTGCTCGCGCAGGCCGTGGCACGCGCCGCGGCCGAACGGGCCGTGCTCGAGCGGCTGCGCCACGGCAGCCGCCCGCAGGAAATCGCTCAGGCGCGTGCCAATTGGGTACTGGCGCGCGCCCAGCAACGCCAGGCGCTCGTCGAGTATGCTCGCGTGCTGCGAGTGTTTCACGGCTCGGGCGGCCGCGCGGTGAGCCGTCAGGATGTCACCGACGCGCAGGCCACTGCCGCAGTCGCTACGGCGCGCACGCGCGTGGCGCGCGAAGCGCTGCGTCTGGCGCTGCTCGGGCCGCGCCGCGAAGACATCGCGCAGGCTGCCGCTTTGCTCGCTGCCGAGCGCGCGCAGGTGACGTTGCTGCGCCGGGAACTCGCCGATGCGCTGCTGCGTGCGCCGCTCGATGCCGTGGTGCGCAGTCGCGAGGCCGAGCCGGGTGATATGGCCTCCCCGCAGCGCACCGTGTTGACCTTGGCGCTGACCAATCCGAAATGGGTTCGCGCCTACATCCCAGAGTCGGACCTGGCCCGCGTGCACCCGGGGATGCCGGCGACGGTTGCAGTCGACGCCTTTCCGCACCGGCGCTTCAGCGGCTGGGTCGGGTTCATCTCCTCCGAGGCGCAGTTCACGCCGAAAACCGTCGAGACCGCGGATCTGCGCACCAGTCTCGTCTATGAGATCCGTGTCTTCGTGCGCGATCCGCGCGATGCGCTACGGCTTGGCATGCCGGCGACGGTTCACCTGCTGACGCAGAATGGAACACGCTCATGAGTGCCGCGTCGGCCCCGGTGCTCGAGTGTCGTGAGGTCTACAAGTCGTTTGGCCCGCGCGCTGCGGCACTCCTGGGCGTCTCGCTCGAGGTTCCCTCCGGCTCGTTGAGCGCGCTGGTCGGGCCAGATGGTGCCGGCAAGAGCACCCTGATCCGCCTGGCGTGCGGCCTGCTCAGGGCCGAGCGCGGCAGCGTGCGGGTGCTCGGCTTCGATGCGGCCGTGGCGGCGCAGTGCATCCAGGATCGGGTGAGCTACATGCCGCAGAAGTTTGGTCTGTACGAGGACCTGACGGTGCGCGAGAACCTCGATCTATACGCGGATCTGCACGGGGTAAGCCAGGCGCAACGCGCGCAGCGTTACCCGGAACTGCTGCACATGACCGATTTGCAGCGTTTCGAGCAGCGCCTTGCCGGGCGGTTGTCCGGCGGCATGAAGCAAAAGCTGGGTCTCGCCTGTACGCTGGTACGCCCGCCGGAGCTGCTGCTGCTCGATGAGCCGACGGTCGGCGTCGATCCGCTCTCGCGGCGCGAGCTGTGGCAAATCGTGCATGACCTGGTGCGTGAGCAGGGACTGACGGTGCTGATCAGCACCGCGTATCTGGATGAGGCCGAGCGGGCCGACCGGGTGATCGTGCTGCAGGCCGGGCGCGTGCTCGCCGAGGGCACGCCGGCGGCGGTCACGCAACTTGCCGCCGGGCGCACCTTCAGACTCACTCCCTCGGGGCGCGAGAGTGCGCGCACGCTGCAGGCGCGACTGCTCGGCTCGCAGGCGGTGATCGATGCGGTGCCCGACGCCGGCGGCGTGCGCTGCGTGTGTGCCGCGCAGCACGGCGACGGGATCCCGGGCGGTGTGCCGGTCGAGCCACGCTTCGAGGACGGATTCATGGTCATGCTGCGGCGAACGCAGTCGCAATCTGCCCATGCCGACATCGCTCTGGCGCACCCACCGCCGCAGGCGAACGGTGCGCTCATCGAGGTGCGCGACCTCGTCAAGCGCTTCGGGGCGTTCACGGCGGTCGATCGGGTCAGCTTTAGCGTTGCCCGGGGCGAGATCTTCGGCCTGCTCGGACCGAACGGTGCGGGTAAAACCACGACCTTCCGCATGCTCTGCGGGCTGCTCACCCCGAGCGGCGGAGTGTTGCGCGTCGGCGGGATCGATGTGGCGCGTGCCGGCGATGCGGCGCGCGGTCAACTCGGCTACGTGGCGCAGAAGTTCTCGCTGTACGGACCGCTCAGCGCGCGGGAGAACCTTGAGTTCTTCGCCAGCGCTTACGGACTGCGCGGTGCAACGCGGCGTGCGCGCATCGAGTGGGCGATCCATCAGTTCGAGCTCACGCACGCCAGCGGTCCGGCGGGCGATCTGCCCGGCGGCTTCAAGCAGCGGCTCGCGATGGCCGCAGCGCTGCTACACGAGCCGCGCATCCTGTTTCTCGATGAGCCGACGAGCGGTGCCGACCCGCTGGCGCGGCGTGCCTTCTGGCGACGCATCACAGCGCTTGCGGATCAGGGCGTTACCGTGGTGGTCACCACCCACTTCATGCAAGAAGCGGAGTACTGCGACCGCATCGTGATCATGGATGCCGGTCGGGTGCTTGCGCAAGGCACTCCTGCACAGGTGCGCGCGTGCGCGCCGCGCGAGGGTGAATTCGAGCCCTCGATGGAGGATGCCTTCGTTGCCGTGGTGGAGCGCTCGCGTGCCGGTGAGGCGCGTGCGGCAGCGCGGACGGCCTGAGCAGTTCATGAGCACTGTCGTGGCCACGAGCGATGGGCGCGCGAGTCTGGCGCGAATCGCGACTCTGGTGCGCAAGGAGTGGCGGCAGATGATCCGTGATCCGGCCAGCATCGCCCTCGGCGTGGTGCTGCCGGTGATTCTGATCCTGCTGTTCGGTTACGGCTTGTCGCTCGATGTGAAAAACGTGCCGCTGGCGGTGCTCGATCAGGACGGCTCCTCACTGGCCGCCGGGCTGATCGGGGAGTTGCGCCTCTCGCGGTATTTTCAGCCGCAGAGCGTGACTTCGCTGCACGCGGCGCAGCGACTGCTCGAAGCAGGCCGCGTGCAGGGGATTGTCACGGTGCCGGAGCGCTTCGCACGCCAAGCGCGTGCCGGTGGCGCGGCCGTGCAGCTGATCGTATCGGGTACCGATGCCAACACCGCGCGCATCATCGAGGCGTACGTGAGCGGTGCGGTCGAGGCCTGGTCGGCGCGCCAGGCGCCGGCGCTCGCCGGTCCCGTGCGGGTGCAGAGCCGATTGTGGTTCAACGCCGCCAACGACAGCCGCTACTTTCTGGTGCCGGGACTGATCGTGTTGGTGATGACGCTGATTGGGGCATTCCTAACGGCCATGGTGGTGGCGCGCGAATGGGAGCGCGGTACGTTCGAGGCGCTTTTTGTGACCCCGGTGCGCGCCACCGAGATACTCCTCGGTAAGACGCTGCCATATTTCGCGCTCGGCATGGTCGGACTCGTATTGTGCGTGCTCGCCGGGCGGTTCTTGTTTCACGTCCCGGTACGCGGCTCGCTCGCAGTGCTGCTCGGCGGCTCGATGCTCTACATGCTGGTGGCGCTCGCCATCGGTCTGCTGATTTCCTCGGCGGTGAAGAACCAGCTGGTCGCGAGCCAGCTGACGTTGCTCGCGACGTTCATGCCAGCGTTCATGCTCTCCGGTCTGCTGTTCGATCTGCGCAGCATGCCGGCGCCGATCCGCGCGCTCACCTATCTGCTGCCGGCCCGCTACTACGTGGCGCTGCTGCAGACGACTTTTCTCGCCGGTGACATCTGGGCGGTGATCGTGCCGAACGCGCTCGCGCTGTGCGCCATGCTGGCGTTGCTCGCGTTTGCCCTCGGGACCGTCACGCGCAAGAGGCTCGCCTGAATCATGCTGAGCTCGCTCATGCGCATTCTGGCGTTGGTCCGCAAAGAGCTGCTCGCCGTGCTCAAGGACCGGCGCACCCGTCTCAGTCTGCTGGTGCCGGTGTTGGTTCAGACGATGGTGTTCGGCTATGCGGCCAGCTACGACCTGAACCGGGTGCCATACGTGCTCTGGTCGCAGGATCAGGGTGCCGCTGCGACAGCGCTCATCGCCCGCTTCGACGGCACGGGGATCTTCCGCCGTATCGACACGGTCGTGCGCGAGCGCGATATGCGCGCTGCGCTCGACGATCGACGCGCGCTGCTGGCCATCGGCATCCCGGCGGATTTCTCGCGGCGACTCGCCGCCGGCCGGCACGCTGATGTGCAGCTGATCGCCGACGGACGCAACTCTAACACCGCAGGTACCGCCCTCGGCTATGCCCAGGCGGTGATCGGCGCATTCAATAGTCACTGGCGGGCCACGCACGGGGAGGGCAGAGCGCCGGCGCACCTCAGCGTGCGGGCGTGGTACAACCCCAACCTTCTGACCCGTTGGGAAATGATCCCGGGACTGATCGGTACGCTCACGCTGCTGCAAACGCTGCTGCTCACCGCGATGTCGGTGGCGCGCGAGCGTGAGCAGGGCACCTTCGACCAGCTGCTGGTCACGCCGATCCGACCGGTGGAGATCATGGCCGGCAAGGCGCTGCCGGCGATGCTGATCGGTCTGGTGCAGGCGAGCGGCGTGCTGCTGGTCGCACAGCTGTGGTTTCATATCCCGTTCGAGGGATCTTTCGCTGTCCTTTACGGCGGAATTGTGGTGTTCGTGCTCGCGGCGGTGGGCATCGGACTGGTAGTCTCGGCGTTGTCCTATACCATGCAGCAGGCGATGCTCTACTCGTTCGTGCTGCTGATGCCGTTCACGCTGCTGTCGGGCCTGACGACGCCGATCGCCAACATGCCGCGGGTACTGCAGTACTTCACTCTGATCAATCCGCTGCGCTACGCTATCGACATCGCCCAGCGGGTGTACCTGGAAGGCGCAGGCATGCGCTTGCTGCTGCCCGATCTGTGGCCACTGGCGCTGATCGGCGCAGTCACGCTCACCGCCGCGTCCTGGTTGTTTCGGCACCGCCTGCAATGACTGTCGTGAAACTGAATAGGGAATCGCGTATGCCCCGCTTGCTTGCCCACCCGTTGCGGCACTGGCTTGCCGCCGGCGCCTGTTTGCTGCTCGGCGGCTGTGCCGTCGGTCCGAATTTCGTCAAGCCCAAGGCGCACGTGCCGGCGCAGTGGTCGGCGACCGCGCGGCGCAATGGAGCGGCCGGCGCCTCGCGCGTCAGTACCGGGGAACCGCCGAGCGTGGCCTGGTGGTCGGACTTCCACGATCCGCTGCTCAGTACCCTGGTGCGCCAGTCCGCCGCGCAGAACCTCGACGTGCGTGAGGCGGTGCTGCGGATCCGCGAGGCCGAGACACAGACTCAGGCACTTTCCGGAGCACTCTGGCCGAGCGTCTCGGCCAATGCGGCCTGGAGCCGCCAGCGCATCAGCACCAATACGCCGAACGGCTTCCTGTTCTCCGGCAAATTTCCGGGCCTGCCGCCGAGCATCACCAATCCCTACAACCAGTACCAGCTGGGTCTTGGCGTGTCCTGGGGACTTGATGTATTTGGCGGCACGCGTCGTGCGATCGAGGCGGCGCACGCGGCCACCCGCGCGGCGGTGTATGACGCCCGCGGCGTGATGCTGAGCATGGTCAGCGACGTGGCGCAGACCTACATCGAGCTGCGCGGAGCGCAGCTGCGCAAGGCCATTCTGCTGCGCACGCTGCGCACCCAGCACGACCTGCTGCAGCTGACGAAGGATCGGTACGACGCGGGACTGACTTCTAATCTCGACGTGCAGAACGCTGCGACGGAGCTCAGCACCACGCGTGCGCAGCTGCCGCTCGCAAACGAGCAGGTCACGCTCGACATCAATCAGCTGAGCAAGCTCATGGCCCGCCCGCCCGAGGCGCTGCGCGCTGAGCTGGTGCGCGCCCGGCCGGTGCCGCCGGTGCCGCCGGTAGTGCCGATCGGACTGCCTTCCGACTTGTTGCGCCGCCGTCCGGACATCCGCGCCGCGGAGGCCAATCTGCACGCGGCGACTGCCGAGATCGGGGTGGCGGTCTCGGAATTCTTCCCCCGGATCACTCTCAGCGCCGGTGGCGGTTATCAGGCCGAGGGCCTGAGCGAACTCATTCAGACGGCGAGCCACTTTGCCAGTTTCGGCCCCTCGATCGACCTGCCGATCTTCCAAGGCGGGCGCATTCGCGCCACGGTGCGTCTACGTCGTCTGCAGGCCAAGCAGGCTGCGGTTGTGTATGCGCGCACGGTGCTCACTGCGCTCAACCAAGTGGAGGATGCGCTGGCGGCCTACGGCGCCGATCAGCGTCAGCGCGTTGCGCTCGAGGCGGCGGTCAGATCGAGCCGCAACGCGCTCGCGCTGGCACGTGAACGCTACACCAGCGGCGTCGCTAACTTCATCGTGGTGCTCGATGCCGAGCGCACCGAGCAGCAGACCGAGCTGCAGCTGGCGAGCGCCACTACGGCCGTTTCCCTCGATCTGGTGCGCCTGTACAAGGCGATCGGCGGGGGCTGGCAGAGCCCCGCGCTGGCCAGCACACGCGCCGCGCGGACCGGCGGGGCGATGCACGACTGAGTGTCTCGCCGCGGGGACTGCCTCGGCGGAGCCACTTCCGTGGCGGCGCGCAGCGGCTGGATTATGTTTAATTTCCGCGCGAGGACGGTGCCGTTGCGGGGCGGCACACGGGTGCGGCCGTCGTGCGCGCACCCCTGCCGGCGGGGCGCGCGTTGAGGGGGATGCGTTGGCTCGGGCCGGCCGGCTCGCTATCATCGGGCGGTCACTCCGAGGTACTGAGACGATGAGCCAACCATTTGAGACGATCAGCCAGCACCGCTGTTTCGGCGGCACCGTGGGCTTCTACCGACATGCCGCGGCGAGCACCGGCTGCGCGATGCGCTTTGCGGTATTCACCCCGCCGCAGGCGAGTGCCGGCCCGGTGCCGGTGCTCTATTACCTTGCCGGGCTCACCTGTACCGAAGAGACGTTCATGATTAAGGCTGGCGCGCAGCGCGTGGCGGCCGAACTCGGCTTGATGCTCGTGGCCCCCGACACCAGTCCGCGGGGCCTGAATCTGCCCGGTGAGAGCGAGTCGTGGGACTTTGGCGTCGGCGCCGGCTTCTACCTCGATGCGACCGAGGCGCCCTGGGCGCCGCATTTCCGCATGTATTCGTATGTGACGCAGGAGCTGCGCGCCCTGATCACGCAGCATTTCCCGGCCGATTCGGCTCGTACGGGCATCTGCGGACATTCCATGGGCGGTCACGGCGCGCTCGTGCTCGGGCTGCGCAATCCCGATATCTACCGTTCCATCTCTGCGTTTGCGCCCATCAGCGCGCCGCGCCAGTGTCCGTGGGGCCGGAAGGCCTTCAGCGGCTATCTCGGCGCTGACCAGGGTCAATGGGCCAACTACGATGCGACCGAACTTGCGGCGGCGGTCAAGGATGCCGCCCGTCGGCCGCCACTGCTCGTCGATCAGGGCCTCGCCGACCAGTTCCTCGCCGAACAGCTGCATCCGCATCTGTTCGAAGAGGCTTGCCGGCGCAGCGGGCTCACGCTCACGCTGCGCCGTCACGAAGGCTACGATCACGGTTACTACTTCATCTCGAGCTTGATCGAGGACCACCTGCGCCATCATGCGCGGATCCTGAAACCCTGAGCGTACCCGGCGCTGCCGGCGCATCGCCGCGCCGTGCCGGATTTTGAACAGACAGCGGCCGGTTGCGCCTAGCGGGGTGCATCCGGCCGCCTACGTGCAATGTTCGCCGTATACTGATTGACTATGGAAACTTCACCCGTCGATAGAGGGCCGGACCTCCAGCGGATCCTCGCTCAGTTCAAGGACCGTCCGGGGCCCTTGCTCGAGGTTCTGCACACCGTACAGGCGACCTTCGGGTTCATTCCGCCTGAGACGATCGCGCCGATTGCCGAGTATCTGAATCTCTCGCGTGCCGATGTGCATGGTGTGGTGACCTTCTACCATCACTTCCGATCCGCGCCGCCCGGCCAACATGTGCTGCAGCTGTGCCGGGCAGAGTCCTGTCAGGCGATAGGCGGTGAGGCGCTCGCCGAGCACGCGCGCAAGCGTCTGGGGGTGGATTTTCACGATAGCACGCCCGATGGGCGCTTCTCGCTTGAGCCGGTGTACTGTCTCGGTAACTGCGCCTGCTCACCGGCGGTGATGCTCGATGGCCGACCGTACGGCCGGATGACTCCCGAGCGGCTCGATGCGCTGCTCGCGAGCGTGGACACACAGACGGGCGTGGACGAATGACGACGATATACATTCCCGGCGATTCCAGCGCGCTGTCGCTCGGTGCCGATGCCGTCTGCCGGGCGATCAGCCGCGAGGCGGCGGCCCGCCGGCTCGAGGTGCGCATCGTGCGCAATGGCTCGCGCGGCGCGTACTGGCTCGAACCGATGGTGGAAGTGGCAACCGCACAGGGCCGGGTGGCCTACGGGCCGCTCAGCCCGGCGGACGTGCCGAGCCTGTTCGATGCCGGCTGGCTCGAGGGCGGCGCGCACCGACTGCGGCTTGGGGTCACCGAGCAGATCGGCTGGTTCGCCAACCAGCAACGCCTGACCTTCGAGCGGGTCGGGGTGATCGATCCGGTGAGCGTCGCGGATTATGTCGCGCACGGCGGTTATCAGGGGCTGCGCCGCGCACTATCGATGGAGCCGGCGGCCGTGGTCGAGTGCATCACCCGTGCCGGTCTGCGCGGTCGGGGCGGGGCCGCCTTCCCGACCGGCATTAAGTGGAAGACCGTGCTGGAGCAGCCCGCGGGGCAGAAATACGTGACGTGCAACGCCGATGAGGGCGATTCGGGCACGTTCTCCGATCGCATGCTGATGGAAGGCGATCCGCTGAGTCTGATCGAGGGCATGACCATCGCCGGCATCGCCGTCGGCGCGACGCAGGGCTACATCTACCTGCGCGCCGAGTATCCGCACGCCTGGCGCACGTTGACGCAGGCGATCGCGGCGGCCTATGCCGCCGACTACCTCGGCCGCGACATCATGGGCAGCGGGCGGCGCTTTGAGCTCGAGATCCGCGTCGGTGCCGGCGCTTACATCTGTGGGGAAGAGACCTCCATGCTCGAGAGCCTGGAGGGACGGCGCGGCGAGGTGCGCGTGCGACCGCCGTTGCCGGCGATCAAGGGGCTGTTCGGCCGACCGACGATCGTCAATAACGTCATCACCCTCGGCACGGTGCCTCTGATCCTGCGCGAGGGCGCCGAGTTCTACGCCGGCTTTGGCATGGGTCGATCGCGCGGCACGCTGCCGCTGCAGCTGGCCGGCAACATCAAGCGCGGCGGACTGGTCGAGCGCGCCTTCGGGCTGACGCTCAGGGAGCTGCTCTATGACTATGGCGGTGGCTCGGCGAGTGGACGCCCGATCCGCGCCGTGCAGATCGGTGGGCCGCTCGGGGCCTACGTGCCGCACTCGCAGTTCGACACACCGGTCGATTACGAGGCGCTCGCCGGCATTGGTGCGATGCTCGGTCACGGCGGCATCGTGGTTTTCGATGACACCGTGGACATGGCGCACATGGCCCGCTACGCGATGCATTTCTGTGCGCTGGAGTCCTGCGGCAAGTGCACCCCGTGCCGCATCGGCTCGACCCGTGGCGTGGAGATTCTCGATCACATCATTGCCGGGCGGGACCCGGCGCGTAATCTCGAGCGGCTCGAAGCCCTGTGCGAACTGATGCTGCAGGGTTCGCTCTGCGGTCTGGGCGGCATGACGCCCTTTCCAGTGCAGAGTGCTGTGAAGCACTTCCGGGAAGACTTCAGCGGCCGTGCGCACCATTAGACGGACGTGCGGCTGCGCCGCGCGATGAGCGCGGCCGCGACCGACGTTGGAGGCGTTGACGATGTTTGCAATCGACTATCACGATCATGGTACGGCGGCGCCGGTGGCGGGCGAGCCGATCACTCTGCAGATCGACGGACGCGAGGTCACCGTGCCGGCCGGCACGTCGGTCATGCGCGCCGCGGCGCTCGCCGGCGTCGATGTGCCCAAGCTTTGCGCCACCGACACGCTCAAGGCGTTCGGATCGTGCCGGCTGTGCCTGGTGCAGATCGAGGGCCGCAAGGGCTATCCGGCCTCGTGCACCACACTCGCCGAGCCCGGGATGAAGGTGTGCACGCAGTCGGAGCACCTGCAGCAGCTGCGCCGCGGCGTCATCGACCTGTACGTCTCGGACCATCCGCTCGAGTGCGAGGGCTGTGCCGCGAATGGGCACTGCGAGCTGCAGTCCATGGCCGCTGCGGTGGGCGTGACTGAGACTTCGTATGAGCGGGGCTCGATGCATCGGCCGCTCGAGGTGGATCGGAGCAATCCGTATTTCGAATTCGATCCGCAGCTGTGCATCGTCTGCTCGCGCTGCGTGCGGGCCTGCGAGGAGACCCAGGGAACGTTTGCCCTGACCGTCCAGGGCCGCGGCTTTGCCTCCAAGATCGCCGCCAGTGAGGATGAGCCGTTCCTCGATTCCGAGTGCGTCTCCTGCGGAGCGTGCGTCGAGGCCTGCCCCACCGCTGCATTGAGTGAGAAATCGCTCGCACGCGGCCTGCCGCGTGCGCGTGCCGTATCCACGACCTGCGCCTATTGCGGTGTCGGCTGCAACCTCGTCGCGGAGGTCGGTGGGACGGAGGCGGAGCCCGAGGTGATCCGCATGGTGCCTAACCGCGACGGCCACGCGAATGCCGGCCACGCGTGCGTCAAGGGCCGTTTTGCCTACGGTTATGCCACACACGCGGACCGACAGCTCAAACCGATGATCCGCAAGAGCATCCGCGAGGAGTGGCGCGAGGTGTCCTGGGAGGAGGCCATCGCCTACGCGGCCAGCGAGATCCGCCGCATTCAGGAGCGCCATGGCCGCGACGCGGTTGGCGGGATCACCTCCTCGCGCTGCACCAACGAGGAGACGTTCCTGGTGCAGAAGCTGGTGCGCGCCGCCTTCGGCACCAATAACGTCGATACCTGTGCGCGCGTGTGCCACTCGCCGACCGGTTACGGTCTGAAAAGCACGCTCGGGGAGTCCGCCGGCACGCAGGCGTTCAGCTCCGTCGCCAAAGCGGATGTCGTCCTCGTCATCGGCGCCAATCCGACCGATGCCCATCCGGTGTTTGGCTCGCAGATGAAGCGCCGCTTGCGCGAGGGCGCGAAGCTTATCGTCATCGATCCGCGCGCCATCAGTCTGGTACGCAGCCCGCATGTGGCCGCGGAGTTTCATCTGCAGCTGCGCCCGGGCACCAATGTGGCGATGCTCAATGCGATCGCACACGTGGTGGTGACCGAGGGTCTGGTCCGTGAGCAATTCGTGGCCGAGCGCTGCGAGGCGCCGTCCTACGAGCGCTGGAAGAAGTTCGTTGCCGAGTCGCGCAACTCGCCCGAAGCGCTTGCCGATGTGACCGGTGTGCCGGCCGAGCAGGTCCGCCGGGCGGCGCGGCTCTATGCCAACGCCGCCAATGGCGCGATCTACTACGGTCTTGGCGTCACCGAACACAGCCAGGGCTCGACGGCGGTGATGGCGCTCGCCAACCTTGCCATGGCCACGGGTAATCTCGGTCGCGACGGCTGCGGCGTCAACCCGCTGCGCGGCCAGAACAACGTGCAGGGCTCGTGCGACATGGGTTCGTTCCCGCATGAGTTCAGTGGTTACCGCCACGTATCCGATCCGGCGGTGCGTGGGATGTTCGAGCACGCTTGGGGCGTGCCGCTCGTCGGGGAGCCCGGCCTGCGCATTCCCAACATGTTTGAGGCGGCGCTCGATGGCACGTTCCGCGGCCTGTACGTGCAGGGCGAGGATATCGTGCAATCCGACCCCGATACGAGCCACGTCACCAGTGCGCTCGCGGCCATGGAATGCGTCATCGTCCAGGACCTGTTTCTGAATGAGACGGCGCAGTTCGCCCACGTGTTCCTGCCCGGCTCCTCGTTCCTGGAGAAGGACGGCACGTTTACCAACGCCGAGCGGCGCATCTCGCGGGTGCGGCAGGTCATGCCGCCGCGCGCAGGCTACGCCGACTGGGAGGTGACGATGCTGCTCTCGAACGCGCTCGGCTACCCGATGAGCTACCGTCATCCCGCCGAAATCATGGACGAGATCGCGCGCTTGACGCCGACGTTTGAGGGCGTCTCGTTCGAGAAGATCGACCGGTTGGGCAGCATCCAGTGGCCGTGCAACGAGGCGGCGCCCGAGGGCACGCCGACGATGCACGTCGGGGAGTTCGTGCGCGGCAAGGGCCGGTTCTATACGACCGAGTACGTTGCGAGCAGTGAGCGTGTCAACAGCCGCTTCCCGCTGATTCTGACCACCGGGCGGATTCTCTCGCAGTACAACGTCGGAGCGCAGACCCGCCGCACCGACAACGTCGTGTGGCATGCCGAGGATCTGCTCGAGATCCATCCGCACGATGCCGAGACGCGTGGTATCGCCGATGGCGACTGGGTGGGGCTCACGAGCCGCGCTGGCGAGACGGTGCTGCGCGCGCGGGTGAGCGAGCGCATTGCGCCGGGCGTTGTGTATACGACGTTCCACTTCCCGCAGACGCAGGCGAACGTGGTAACGACCGAGAATTCGGATTGGGCCACCAATTGTCCGGAGTACAAGGTGACGGCGGTGCAGGTGGTGCGCATCACTCAGGCCGAGGCGTGGCGCACGCGTACCGCTCAGGCGCACTACGCCGGGCGGACGCACGATCCGGCGCATGCCTGAGCTGCCTGCAGGCCCCGCGCGCCTGGTTGCGGAGCTCGAGGTCGAGCGCTGGCGACCCGGGGCATCTGGGCCTGCGCTCGACCGGGTGGCCGAGGAGATCCCCGTGTCGCTTGTCTACGAAGACGTGCCGCACGGGGTGATGCTCGCAACCCCGGCCGATTTGGAGGACTTTGCCGTTGGCTTCACGTTGAGCGAAGGCCTGGTGGAGCGACCCACGGAGATCCGCGGCGTCGAGGTGCAGTATGGAGCGGAGTCGGCCGAAGCGCGGGTGAGCGTGGCCTGGGAGCGCTTCACTGCGCTGCTCGAGCGGCGTCGGCGGCTCACCGGGCGCACCGGTTGCGGGCTGTGCGGGGTGGAGACCGCCGAGCAGGCCGTGCGCCAGATCAAGCCGGTCGGCGCCGGGGTGACGGTGCGCAGCGCCGAACTGCATGCCGCCATCGCGGCCCTTGGCGAGCGCCAACCGCTCAATGCGCTCACCGGTAGCGTGCATGCGGCGGCTTGGGTGAGTCCGGGGCGTGGCATCGAGACGGTGCGCGAGGACGTCGGGCGGCACAACGCGCTCGACAAGCTGATCGGAGCGCGCGTTCGCGCCGGGGCGGATCTGACGAACGGCTTCGTGCTGCTCACGAGCCGGGCCAGTTTCGAGATGGTGCAGAAGAGCGCCGCGGTGGGCATTGCGTTCATCGTGGCGCTGTCGGCCCCCACGGCGCTGGCGGTGCGCCTGGCGCGCGAGGCCGGCGTTACGCTGGTGGCGTTTGCGCGCGAGCGGCAACATGTCGTCTACGCGCACGCACATCGTCTGTTGGATGATTCTGGAGAAAACCGACTGTCATGAACATCGAGCGGCTGGTGAGTATGGCCAACGAGATCAGCGTGTTCTTTGCGAGCGAGTCGCCGCCCGGCCAGGCGGCGCACGATGTCGCGGAGCATCTGCACCGCTTCTGGGAGCCGCGGATGCGCCGTCAGATCATCGCGCATCTCGAGGAACACGCCGGCGCCGGATTGAGCGATCTCGCCCGACAGGCCGTGCAGGCGCTTGCCGCCGAGCGTCCGGGCGGCGCGTAAGCCGTGCCGCCCTGGTGTCGGGAGGCGGTTTCGGTTAGAATAACGCGCTGAACTGGTTGAAATGACTCGGCATGACACACAATTCCCCGGCGGGCGGGGTGTCACGCCAGGGTGAGAGCACCCGCAAGGCGTTGATTTGCGGTTCGATGGCGTTCGATTCCATCATGCGGTTCGAAGGCCGCTTCCGCGACCACATTCTGCCCGAACAGATCCATATCCTGAATGTCTCCTTCCTGGTGCCCCAGCTGCGCCGGGAGTTCGGTGGCTGCGCCGGCAACATCGCCTACAACATGCGCCTGCTGGGCGATGTCGGGGCGCCGATGGCCACGGTCGGACGTGATTTCGAGCCGTACCGTGACTGGCTCGTGCAAGCCGGCATTCCGCTCGAGCACCTGCGGGTGGTCGAGGATGAACTGACTGCGCAGGCATTCATCACCACCGACCTCGATGACAATCAGATCACAGCCTTTCACCCCGGCGCGATGCAGCACGCGCACCTCAATGAGGTGAGCAATGCGCGCGATGCCGCCATCGGCATCGTCGCGCCCGACGGTCGGGCGGGCATGATCGAACACGCAGCGCAATTTGCCGCTGCCGGCATCCCGTTCCTGTTCGATCCCGGCCAGGGGCTGCCGATGTTCAGCGGTGAGGAACTCGCGCGGTTCATTACTCAGGCGAGCTGGGTGGCGGTCAACGACTACGAGTGGCGGCTGCTGCAACAGAAGACCGGCTGGAGCGAGACGGAGGTGAGCGCGCGTGTCGCAGCACTCATCGTCACGCGTGGCGCCCAGGGCTCGAGCATCTACACCCGTGACGGGCGTCTCGACATCCCGTGCGCCAAGACGCGCGCCGTGGTTGACCCGACCGGTTGCGGAGACGCCTATCGGGCGGGACTGATGCATGGGCTGCTGCACGGGCTCGACTGGGAAACGACCGGACGGGTCGCGGCACTCATGGGCGCGGTCAAAATCGAATCACGCGGCACGCAGAATCATCGGCTCACCCGAGCCGCCCTCGCCGAGCGGATGAGCGAGAGCTTTGGCGCGGCAGCCGCCCGCGCCGCCTTTGGCGCCGACGCGACGCCCCATCCGTCCCACCCTCAACTGTCCATGGGAACCCTCTGATGAGCAATCGCTATCTCTTTACCTCCGAGTCCGTCTCCGAAGGCCATCCAGACAAGGTGTCCGATCAGATCTCAGACGCCGTGCTGGATGCCATTCTGGCGGAGGATCCCCGTGGACGCGTGGCCTGCGAGACGCTGGTCAAGACCGGCGTGGTGATTGTCGCGGGCGAAGTGACCACTGACGCGTGGGTCGACGTCGAGGCGCTGGTCCGCAAGACGGTGCTCGATATTGGCTACAACACCTCCGAGATGGGCTTCGATGGTGCGAGCTGTGGCGTGCTCAATGTCATCGGCAAGCAATCCCCCGACATCGCCCAGGGCGTCGACCGTGGCGATGAGCGTGCGCAGGGTGCGGGCGACCAGGGCATGATGTTCGGCTTCGCCACCAATGAGACCGACGTGCTCATGCCGGCGCCGATCACGCTCGCACACCGCCTGGTGAAGCGTCAGGCCGAAGTGCGCAAGTCGGGACGGCTGCCATGGCTGCGTCCGGATGCCAAAAGTCAGGTGACTCTGCGGTACGAGGACGACAAGCCGGTGGGCCTCGAAGCGGTGGTGCTGTCGACCCAGCACAGCCCCGAGGTGGCCACTGAGACGCTGCGCGAGGCAGTGATGGAGGAGATCCTCAAGCCGGTGCTGCCGGCCGAGTGGATCGACAAGAACACGCGCTTTCACATCAATCCGACCGGCCGGTTCGTCATCGGCGGCCCGGTGGGCGATTGCGGATTGACGGGACGCAAGATCATCGTTGACACCTACGGCGGCTATGCCCGCCATGGCGGTGGCGCATTCTCCGGCAAGGATCCCTCCAAAGTGGATCGCTCGGCCGCCTATGCGGCGCGCTACGTTGCCAAGAACGTGGTCGCAGCGGGGCTTGCCGCGCGCTGCGAGGTGCAGGTGTCCTATGCCATCGGGGTGGCTGAACCGACCTCGATCATGGTCGAGACCTTCGGCACCAGCCGCCTCTCGGGCGAGCAGCTCACGCGTCTGGTGCGCAAGCACTTCGATCTGACACCGTACGGCATCCGGCAGATGCTCGACCTGGCGCGGCCGATCTACCAGAAGACCGCCGCCTATGGACACTTCGGGCGCACTGAGTCGGAGTTCAGCTGGGAGCGCACCGACCGGGCCGAGGCGCTCGCCACCGACGCAAAGTCGACCAAGGCAGCCTGATCCGCACCGCTGCACGGCGCCCGTCCCCGGGGGCCGTGCAGCGGTACTCGTTTCGCCACCGCACAGTGCGGTGGCGCGGCGCTTTTCGAGGAGCGTTGCGACAGGCCGGAGGGTCGCCAGTACCCGCCACCTGCCAGGCTCGAAAGGTGCAGTCATTCTGTACACGGCGCTCAATGAACCCATTGGAGCAATCAACCATGAACGCCACGCCCAAATCGCTCAAAGAACTCACGGACTGCAAGGTCGCCGACCTGGCGCTTGCCGAGTGGGGGCGCAAGGAGATCCAGATCGCCGAGACCGAGATGCCGGGCCTGATGGCCATCCGCGAGGAGTACGCGGCCGCACAGCCGCTCGCCGGCGCGCGCATCAGCGGCTCGTTGCACATGACCATTCAGACGGCCGTGCTGATCGAGACGTTGCAGGCGCTCGGCGCGCAGGTGCGCTGGGCCTCGTGCAACATCTTCTCGACCCAGGATCACGCCGCCGCGGCCATTGCCGCACGCGGCACGCCGGTATTTGCCTGGAAGGGTGAGACGCTGGCCGATTACTGGGACTATACGCATCGGATCTTCGAGTGGTCCGACGGTCACTTCACCAACATGATTCTCGACGACGGCGGCGATGCGACCTTGCTGATGCACCTCGGCGTGCGTGCGGAAGCCGACCCGACGGTGATCGCCAAGCCATCGAGTGAGGAGGAGCAGGCGCTGTTCGCATCGATACGCGCCAAGCTCGCGCAGCATCCCAAGTGGTACTCGACGCGCATCGGGCACATCCGTGGAGTCACCGAGGAAACCACGACCGGAGTGCACCGTCTTTATCAGATGGCCCGCGAGGGACGGCTTGCATTCCCGGCGATCAACGTCAATGACTCGGTCACCAAGAGCAAGTTCGACAATCTATACGGTTGCCGTGAGTCGCTGCTCGATGGGATCAAGCGTGCGACCGATGTGATGATCGCCGGCAAAGTGGCCGTGGTGTGCGGTTATGGGGATGTCGGCAAAGGCTGTGCGCAGGCTCTGCGGGCGCTTGCAGCCCAGGTGTGGGTGACCGAAATCGATCCGATCTGCGCGCTGCAGGCGGCCATGGAAGGCTTCCGGGTGGTGACCATGGACTACGCGGCCGATAAAGCTGACATTTTTGTCACTGCCACGGGCAATTTTCATGTGATCGATCACGATCACATGGTGCGCATGAAGCACAACGCCATCGTGTGCAACATCGGGCACTTTGACAACGAGATCGACGTGGCGAGCCTGAAGCGCTACCGCTGGGAGAACATCAAGCCCCAGGTCGATCACGTCATCTTCCCCGACGGGCGGCGGCTGATCCTGCTCGCCGAGGGGCGGCTGGTCAATCTCGGCTGCGCCACCGGACATCCGAGCTACGTGATGAGTTCGAGCTTCGCCAACCAGACGCTGGCGCAGATCGAGCTGTACTGCAATCCGGAAAAGTACCCGGTTGGCGTGTATGTGCTGCCCAAGCGACTTGATGAGAAGGTCGCGCGACTGCAGTTGACTAAGTTCAACGCCGAGCTGACCCAGCTCACCGACGAGCAGGCTCGGTACATCGGCGTTGATCGCGTCGGTCCCTACAAGTCCGATCACTACCGCTACTGACAGCGGCGGCGGCCGTTCTCGTTGCAGCGAGAACGGCCGCCAACGCGCCGCATCGCGAACCTGACCTGCAACATCCGCTGCCCGTCATAGCGGACTGACTACAACATATCAGATGAAAGAAGTTGGACGGGCGCAAAAATACGTGTATGATCCGCCCCGAAACCCTGTAGTTGGGTGTTTTTTTTTGGGAGTCTATGATGGCGAAACGTCCCCCGAACGACGGCGCGTCCTGGAGCGCCAGTGAGCTGAAGACCTTGAAGGCGCTCGCGAAGGCTGGCACTCCGACGACCGAGGTCGCGAAGAAGCTCGGGCGTACCCCGGCCGCCGTGCAGCAGAAAGCCATGCGCGCTGGAATCTCCTTCCGTGCCGCCAAGCGGGCCGGCGCGCGCAAGAAGAAGTAAGCTCCAGAGTCGCGCCCAGGCCGGGTATCCCGCGAGCATGCGGGACCCGGCCTTTTGTTTGCGGCTTCGGTCTCGGTTGCGCTCACGACGCTTGTCAGCGTCACAATTAATTGCGACACTTCGCCGCTTCCAAGGGTCTGTTTCTGTTCACACGAATTGCTTCTCGGAAGGGGGCGACATGCGGCAGGCATTGCGGTATTCGATAGGAGTTGCGGCGCTGGCGCTGGCCGGCTGCGGCGTGCAGGTGCAAAACCAGACGCCTGCGCAGTTCAAGGCCAATCCGGACATCGGGATGTACCCGATCTCGGCGACGGTGAAGTCGGGTGCTCTGGTGAGCCCGCCGCTGTATCTGTTCCAGGTCGCTGGCGGCAAGAAGGTGCCGCTACAGTCCGACGCGAGCGGCACGGTGTGGCGGACGATGTATCCGGTGCGCTGCAAGAGCAGTTTCCCGGTGCAGTTTCTGGCGATCTGGCGCGTGCAGGGCATGGCGACCCGACAGAAGCTCTTCCCGGCTCAGCCGCTTGACATCAAGCTCGACCAGGGGCCGCTCACGAAGGAGGCGATCATCAGCACCTCCGGGGCGCCGAAGAAAGGCGAGTGGCAGGGCTCGGTGAATTACGTGTTTGCGACCGCACAGAACACGAACATCACGGGTGCGAAGATCGAGCCGACGAGCACGAGCGCGGCGGATGTGGCCGCCGCGAAGGCGATTCACATCGTGAGTACGTTCCCGATCGCAGCCGCGTGTGATACGCCGACCGCGGTTGTGCTGGCGACGCGTAATCGCTCGGCGCACGCGAACCTGGTGATTTCCACCGATTCGGCGCAGATGCCGACGTGGACGACCGAGGTGACCTTCGCGCCGCAGGCCTCCGGCGAGTAAGCGTCGCGCGCAAGCGCGTGCAAAAACAAACGGGGTTCGCCTCTGGCGAACCCCGTTTTGCTTTGTGCGCCCGGCACGGGCGCACTCTTGTGGGTGCAAGTCCCACCGCGAGCTGGTCACAGCGAGCGAGGCGAAGCGCAACTGCGGGAGGGTGACCGACCGTGGGGAGGAAGCGCGGAGCGAAGCTGCGACCCGATGAACAAGAACCGGATAGAAGGCGCTGCCGAGCAGGGCGAGCGGGCAAAGAACCGCAAAGC
>JAJZUT010000047.1 GCA_021847105.1 Pseudomonadota bacterium
ACTGGTATCTGCACCTGTACGGTCAGAACCTGTCGAACTCGCACGCCAGCACCTTCATCAGCTCGGACCAGTTCATCGTTGCGCAGACGCCGCTGCGTCCGCGCGTGTTGGGAATGGAGTGGGGTTACCACTTCTGAGTCGCTGAGTTGAGTTCAGGGCTCCGGCCGGCTTATGCCGCCCGGAGCCCTCATTTTTTTGGTTCTTCTCTCGTTTTCGGGATGGCAGGACGCGGGGGTCAGGCGCGCCGCGGCCGCTGTCCACTCGGTGTTACCTGGCACCAAGAACGCAACAGAGCCTACGGGGTCCCAGAAGAGAGTGTTTGCGCCCTTGACGGGTGGTATGGGTGACAGTGTCGGCTGCGAGGCCAATCCGGCTCCACGTATCGGATCTCTCCCGAGCATGAGCTTTTGCATCGGGTCCTCTGTCAGCCGCGCCGCGTCATTGCAGTCCGCATAGCCGCAGGCGATCGCGAATACCCCTTGCCGGATCAACTCGCGGATCGTGTGCTCAACCTTGCCCGCCTGGCGGGTATCGACGACGTCGCGGGCCAGCCGATCGGTGAGCCCCAGCCGCTCGTCGCAACCCTTCAGCAGGATCGCCCCGCCGTCGGAGCTGCCGTGACGCTGGTCGAACTTCACCACCACGGGGCGCCGCAACAGGCCAGGGAACAGAATACTCTGTCTCGTGATATCCGAATGGCCCCGCCGCTCTCTACCGGGGGCTCCTGAATTGCGCTGCAATCCAACTTTCGAACCACACGATGCGCGGATCTTCCCGGCGTTCCTCCCGGTAGATTAAATACCAGGCTCCGGGTTGCGCCACGGCCAACCCGAAGGGGCGGACCAATCGTCCGGTCCGCAGGTCTTCCGCAACCAGGAATTCGGGGGCGATCGCGACACCCTGACCGTCGATCGCCGCTTCAATGGCCGTGAGATAGCTGTCGAATTTTACCGTAGCTTGATGATCTCCATCTCCGATTCCGGCTGCCTCTAGCCAGATGCGCCAATCGTCCGGTGCGGTATAGAGGACGAGCCGCGTGCAGCGCCGCAACGTCCTCGGACCTGCGGCCGACCCCAATTTCGCCGCCAGCGCTTGTGTGCAGATCGGGACGAGCTGAGGCTGTACTAGTGGCCTGTAATAAAGATGGGGGCGATCCGCCCGAAGGGTGTGAATGATGCCTACATCCACCGAATCGATGTTCAGCTCCCAATCGAGCTGACTCGTTCCAAAACGGATCTTCAGATCCGGCCTCGCCTTGCGCAACGCGGTAAGACGCGGGATGAGCCACCGCACCACGAAGGTTGGATACGCCTCGATGATCAGGTCATCCGTATTGCTGATCCGAGTGATCAGTGAGGTGCCACTGACTATGCGCTCGAAGGCGGCGCGCGCATAGGGAGCGTAGAGAATGCCGGCTTCGGTGAGGACGACCCGCCTCGGCTGCCGCTCGAACAACTTCACCTTGAGAAACTCCTCCAGCGCGGCTATCTGGTGGCTGACGGCCGACTGCGTCACCCCCAATTCATCGGCAGCCCGCTGAAAGCTCAATAGACGAGCGGCAGCCTCGAACGTACGTAACGGACCCAGCGGCGGCAGGTGCATTTTCATGATCGAGCCTCTCTACCGAAATACATGAATATTTCTAATATGTCCAGGAGGAAGCATCACTTGAGCTGGCGCGAGCGCGAGTCGATGCTACGTCGGTCGCGAATGCAGTCGCAGCAGGTGACGTATGACGGAGGGCAATTCGATGCCGACGAATTCTCAGGCAGACCGGATAGATCAACTGATCGACGCTCATGTGCCTGGGTCTGGGCTCGGGCGCGACTTTTACATGGATCCGAGTGTCTTTCTGCGAGACATGGACTGCATTTTCCGGCGACACTGGCACTGCGCCGGTCACGTCAGCCTGCTCGAGAAAGCCGGCGACTATTTCACCATCGATTTCGAGCAGGAACAGGTGGTGCTCACGCGTGACACTCATGGCGAAATCCACGCCTTCCTCAACGTCTGCCGGCATCGGGGTGCCAGGGTCTGCAGCGACAAAGCCGGCAATGCCAAGTATTTCGTCTGTCCCTACCACGCCTGGACCTATCGCCTGGATGGTAGCCTCAAGGGCGCGCGCACCATGCCGCCGGGCTTCGACACGAAATTACACGGCTTGAAGAAAGTTCATGTGAGGGTCGCAGAAGGGTTGCTGTTCATCTCGTTCGCCGACCGGCCGCTGAATTTCGATATCGTGGCGGATTCGCTGCGGACGACATGTGGCCGTTATGGCTGGGACAGCGCGAAAATCGCGCACCGTCAAACCTACACTTTCACTGCCAATTGGAAACTGGCGATCGAGAATTACGTTGAGTGCTATCACTGCGCTCCAGCGCACCCGGAATACGCCAAGACACACGCCTTGGAACAACCGCTGGATCGGATCCAAGAGCTCAATGCCAAGATGGAAGAGCGCACCCGGGCCCTCGGTGTGAACGTTGTGGCCGGTAATCACTGGCAGAACTCCGTTGCGGGTAACGAAACAATCCACACCTTCCGCTACGCTCTTTATGATGGTGCTTGGAGCGGGAGCGAGAACGGTTCCCCCTTGGCGCCACCAATGGGCGATTTCACCGGGTTTGACGGCGGAGTGACGGCCATTCATGTTGGTGGGTCGAGCTTTCTCGTCTGTTATGCCGACTACGGTATGATTTACCGTTTCGTTCCCCGAAGTTGGGAGAGCACGGAAATGGAACTTATCTGGCTCGTTCGAGGAGATGCCGTCGAAGGACGCGACTATGACCTCGAGAAACTCACGTGGCTTTGGAAGGTCACTACGGAGGAGGACAAAGGTATAATCGAGCGCGCCGCGGCAGGGGTCCGCTCACACTATTTCAAGCCAGGCCCGCTCTCACCAATGGAATACAACGAGCTTCGATACATCAGTTGGTATATTGAAGAGGTCCGCCGCGAAGATCGCCCGGCAGGAGATCATCACGTCCCGAACACCACCAACCCCGCAGCTCCGTTCGGGCAGAGGGAACGGGTGGCGTGAGTGTCATAGAGCAGCATTCGATCGACTACATTCCGCTGGCGGAGCGTCACGGGAAAGTCTGGCACCTCTGGCCCGTCTGGTTCACAGGCAGCGCGCACCTGGTAACTCTGGCGACGGGCGTCATCGGCGTGACGCTCGGAATGAATCTGCTCTGGTCCGCGATTGCGATCGTGTCGGGCTGTACCCTGGGCACCTGCTTTATGCCGATCCATGCGGCTCAGGGCCCCCAGTTGGATCAGGCGCAATTGATTCAGTCGCGTCCACAATTCGGCTATCTGGGCGCGGTCTTCGGAACCCGTCCGGTAATCCGCGTCTTGCCTGACGCGTGATCCTACTCCAGATTGTTAAAGAGTGCAGCCGCCGACTGGGGCGGTGCTGCGAGTGGCAAATTCATCCGGCGTCGGCAGCACTACGGCCTTGTTGCGAGCGTTGCTGAGAATGTAGGTCAGGTACGTGAGCGGGTTGATTTTGTTCGCCTTGCATGACTCAACCCTTGAATAGTAGATCGCCGCGGCGTGGCCGGCACGCTCGGAGCCCACGAAGAGGAATGCTTTTCTCCCGATGGCCACCGCTCGCATGCAGCGCTCGGCAAAATTGTTCGATGCGTCCAGATGTCCGGCCTCGGTGAACTTCGTCAACGCAGCCCAGTGTTTTGAGGCGTAATGCACCGCTTCCCACAGACTGTCCTTCGGCAGTACCGAGTGCACGGTATGGTCGAGCCAGGCTTTGAACCGGGTGAGCAGCGGGACGGTGCCCTCCTGGCGAGCCCGGAATCGCTCCTCATCGGTGAGGCCCTTGATCTTCCGTTCGATGCGGAAGAGTTCTTTGTGGAAGGCCAGCGCTTCGTGGGGTCGGCCGGGGCTCTTCAGCAGATCGACCGCCTCCACGAAGCGTCGGCGCGCATGCACGTTGCAAGCGACTTGCGCGATCTTCCCGTTGAGGTAAAGCGGGTCGTAACCCGGATAGGCATCGGCCTGCAGGTACCCCGGTAGTCCTTCAGGAACGTCAGCGGCGCATCCCGGGTGCGGGACTTGGAGAACTCATAGACGATCAGCGGCGGTCCGTGGCGGTCGTCCTTGGCATAGACCCAAAGCTTCGCCTCATAGGTCTTGCGCCGGGCCGGATCGTGGTTCTGCAGCGGCAGGGTCGTATCCTCGCTATAGACATGCCCGGAATCGAGCACCTTGCGAACCATCCGCCCGTGCAGCTCCTCGAGGAGTTCGGCGCACTGCACCAGCCACTCGGACATCAGGGTGTGGGAGAGCTCGATCCCGAGTCGGGCGAGGCGTCCGGCGATCCGATACAGCGGCAGCCCGCAGGCAAACTTGCTCACGATGAGGAGCAGGTCCCCACCGACGGGGTTCGCTCCCAATGTCTCGGTGATGATGGCGCACAGTCCCGAGAAGCTGCGGCGCATATCCACAGGCGCTACCGCCATGAAGAGCCGCGCATCAGCTGGCAGCTTCAGCATCGGAGCCTGGAGAGTTCCCGCACCACCGCCGGCAGCGCCCCGGGGGCAATCTCCAGCGACAATAACAGGCCGTTGCCCAAGGACAGGCGCAGGCGCACGGCGGCAGAGGCCGGCGCCATCTCGGCTGCCGCGGGCACCGGCAGCTCCGGACCCGGCGTGACCACCACAGGTACCATGAGAGGGGAAGCCGCCGAAGCCTGGCGCAACTTGCCCTTCCAGAGGGTGAAGTACTTCGGGTCCAGCCCCTGCGCCCGGCAGTAGGCAGCCTGGGTCTGGCCTGATTGACGCTGTGCGGCGAGGTATTCAGCCCACCAGGCGCGGACGTCTTCCCGGCGTCTTGAGCGGGAAAGGCGGCGGTTCGTCGGCATCGGCACACTCCTGCGTCATTGCGTGGCGCAAAGTGTTGCCTCAGATCCGTTCAGCCGCCAGACGCGGATTTACGGACGGATAC
>JAJZUT010000032.1 GCA_021847105.1 Pseudomonadota bacterium
TGTGCTTGAGAAAATCACCCCACAGCGCCTGGGCAATGTCCGCCATCCCAAGCGGCATGCCCGGGTGACCGGAATTGGCCTGCTGGACGGCGTCCATCGACAGAGCGCGTATGGCGTTGGCAAGCTCCCGACGCGTGCTCATAAATGAATCCTCTGGGGCCATGCGGCCCGGTGTGCTGTGGCGAGTGCCGGCGGCGGTCAGCCCGCTCGACGCAACGCTTCACCACCATATCGCTCGGCCATCTGCTCGAGCGGTACCGGTCGGATCCGCGCCGCCTGTCCGGCTGATCCGAACGCCTCGAAGCGAGCCTTGCACAGCGCTCTGGCGGCCGCGGTCGCGGCTTTGAGGAAGCGGCGCGGATCGAAATCCTCGGGCTTCTCAGCGAGTGCGCGGCGCACCGCGGCGGTCATGACGATGCGAATGTCGGTGTCGATATTGACCTTGCGCACGCCGTGACGGATGCCCTGCTGGATCTGTTCGACCGGGACCCCGTAAGTCTCGGGAATTCTCCCGCCGAATTCACGCAGTACCGCCAGCCACTCCTGCGGCACCGAGGAGGATCCGTGCATGACCAAGTGCGTGTTGGGTATGGCACGATGGATCTGCTCGATCCGCTCGATCGCGAGCACCTCGTGCGTCGGCTGGCGCGTGAACTTGTATGCGCCGTGTGAGGTGCCGATGGCGATTGCGAGCGCATCGACACCGGTGCGCTCGACGAACTCTGCGGCCTGCTGCGGATCGGTGAGCAGTTGCTCGCGAGCGAGATGGCCCTCGGCGCCGACGCCATCCTCCTTCCCGGCGAGGCCGGATTCGAGCGAACCGAGGCAGCCGAGCTCACCCTCGACGGACACACCGATTGGATGGGCCATCTCGACCACGCGCCGCGTGACTTCGACGTTGTAGGTGTAGGGGGCGGGCGACTTCATGTCCTCCAGCAGCGAGCCGTCCATCATCACGCTGCTGAAACCTGCGCGAATCGAGCGTTGGCAGACCGCAGGGCTTGCACCGTGATCCTGATGCAGCACGAGCGGCACCCCCGGCCAGCTCTCGAGGGCCGCCTGCACGATGTGCCGCAGGAAGGACTCTCCGGCGTAGCTGCGCGCGCCGGCGGAGGCCTGCAGAATCGCCGGACTGTCGACTTCGGCGGCCGCCTGCATGATGGCCTGAACCTGCTCCATGTTGTTGATGTTGAAGGCGGGCACGCCGTAACCGAACTCCGCCGCGTGATCGAGCAGTTGTTTCAATGCGATGAGCGCCATGAGCCCCCCAGAGTGTTCAGGTACACAAGTGCCGTGGCGAGCACGGCGCGTTCAGCGCGGCACGCCAGTGCGTTCGCGGCCGCGGGCATCATTGCGCCGCTCGATGAGCCGCCAGATCATCGGCGTGAAGATCAGCTGCATGGCCAGGTCCATCTTGCCGCCCGGGCAGACGATGGTGTTCGGGCGAGACATGAACGAGTCCTTGAGCATCGAGAGCAGATACGGAAAGTCGATGCCGCGTGGATTGGCGAAGCGGATGACGAGAAATGACTCGTCCGGGGTCGGAATGAACCGGGCAATGAATGGATTGGACGTGTCGACCACCGGCACGCGCTGGAAATTGATGTGCGTGCGGGAGAACTGCGGGCAAATGTAGCTCACGTAGTCCGGCATGCGGCGCAGGATCGTCTCTGTGACCGCTTCGGCGCTGTAACCCCGTGTTGCCTTGTCGCGCTGCAGCTTCTGGATCCACTCGAGATTGATCACGGGGGTCACACCGATCAGTAGATCGACATGCCGCGCCACATTGACTTCCTCGGTGACGACCGCGCCGTGCAGTCCTTCATAAAAGAGCAGGTCGGTATCGGCGACCAGCTCCTCCCAGGGGGTGAACGTGCCAGGGGGTTGACCGTACGGAGCCGCCTCGGCCGTATCGTGCAGATATTTGCGCACCCGGCCAGTGCCGCCTTCTCCGTAGAGGCGAAACAGCTCTTCCAGTTCCGCGAACAGATTAGTCTGTGGCCCAAAATGACTCAGGTGCTGGTCGCCCTCCTCGAGCGCGCGAGCGAGCTGCGCCTTCATCTCGGCACGGTCATAGCGGTGGAAGCTGTCGCCTTCGACGAAGGCCGCCTTGATGTGCTCGCGCCGGAAGATCTGCTCGAACGTCTTGCTCACCGACGTGGTGCCGGCGCCCGAGGAGCCAGTGACCGCAATGATGGGATGCCGCGCCGACATGGTGCTCTCCGGATCAGACCGTGGGAGTCGTAAACAAACCGCGTGCGCCGAACAGAGGAACGTCGAGTTCGAATTCGTTGTGATCACGGTGATAGCGCTCGATGCGCTCCACCTCGGTACGTGCACCGAAGACGAAGCTCACGCGTTGATGCAGCTCCTGCGGGATGAGCTCGAGCACCGGACCGAGCCCGGTGCTCGCACGGCCGCCGGCCTGTTCGATCAGAAAGCCGATCGGATTGGCTTCGTACAGCAGACGCAGGCGCCCCGGCTGGCCCGGATCGCGCCGGTCGCGTGGGTACATGAATACCCCGCCGCGCATCAGGATACGATGTGTTTCGGCCACCAGCGAGGCAATCCAGCGCATGTTGAAGTCCCGGCCCCGCGGGCCGCTTTGGCCTTGCAGGCACTCGTGCACATAGCGGCGGATGGCCGGTTCCCAATGGCGTGAATTCGAGGCGTTGATCGCAAACTCACTGGTGGTCTCGGGAATGCGCAGGTTCGGGTGTGTGAGAGAAAACTCACCGATCTCCCGATCGAGGGTGAATCCGTGCACGCCGCGCCCGGTCGAGAGCACGAGCATGGTCGAGGGACCATAGATCGCGTAACCGGCACACACCTGTGCGCTGCCGGGCTGCAGGAAATCAGCCGCGCTCGGTTCGGTGACTCCTTCGGGACAGCGCAGCACGGAGAAGATGCTGCCGACCGCAACGTTCACATCGATGTTGGACGAACCGTCGAGCGGATCGAACAGGAGCAGATACGGGCCACGCGGATACTGTGGTGGTATTGGGTACGGCTCGGCCTGCTCCTCGGAGAGCATCCCGGCGAGCTGGCCGCCCCACTCATTAGTGCGCAGGAAGATCTCATTGGCGAGCACATCGAGCTTCTTTTGCGCCTCGCCCTGTGAGTTCACGCTGCCAGCCTCGCCGAGCGTGTTGGCGAGCGCGCCTTTGCCGATCAGCGCCGCGATACGCTTGCAGGCAAGACGCACGTCGTGAATCAGCGCGGTGAGACCGCCGCCGCCGGGACTCCCGGGGGACGTGCTGAGACGACGCTGCTCCTCGATCAGGAAGCGTGTGATGGGGGTCGCATTGGCGATCGTCTCAGTGTTCATCAGTTCCAGCCTCGGCGAACACGCGGCTCGCACGGATGTCGGCGGTCTCGATGGTCTGCAGGTCATCGCGGCTGAGCGGCGCGCCGCGCCGCGCGAACAGGCGGCTCGCCTGGCGCAACCGCGCCCGGTCGAGCGCGTTGCGGATGGAGCGTGCATTGGCGAAGTGCGGCTGTTGCCGGCGCAGTTCAATGTAAGCACTGAGCGCCTGCTCGGCGCCGCTGCTCAGCCTGTAATGCATCTGCTCGAGCATCAGATGCGCGATCGCGAGCAACTCCTCGCCGCTGTAGTCGGGAAAGTCGATGTGATGGGCAACGCGCGAAGACAGTCCGGGGTTGCTGTGAAAGAAGGTGTCCATCTGCGCCTTATAGCCGGCGAAGATGACCACCAGATCGTCGCGCTGGTTCTCCATCACCTGCAGGAGAATCTCGATCGCCTCCTGGCCATAATCGCGCTCGTTCTCCGGTCGGTACAGATAGTAGGCTTCGTCGATGAACAACACGCCCCCCATGGCGCGCTTGAGGACCTCGCGCGTCTTCGGGGCAGTATGCCCGATGTATTGACCGACCAGGTCATCGCGCGTGACGGCGACCAGATGGCCCTTGCGGACGTAGCCGAGCCGATGCAGGATCTCGGCCATGCGCATCGCAACGGTGGTCTTGCCGGTGCCGGGATTGCCGGTGAAGGACATGTGCAGGGCCGGTGCGCCGGTGGCGAGTCCGACTGCGCTTCTCAATTTGTCGATGAGCAGCAGCGCCGCGATGTCGCGGATGCGGCTTTTGACGGGCGTCAGGCCGATCAGCTCGCGATCGAGACGCTCGAGTACCTCTGCGACCTGTGAGTCGCGGTAGGCGGCCTCGAGATCGAGCGGTTCAGGCGATGGGGTCGCCTCTGCCGCCGGCTCGGTGGTGCCGGTCATGGCGTTCATGGCGCATCAATACCGCTCGCCTTCGGGGCGCTCGCCCGAGTAGGCGCGGGTCGTGTAGCGCAGGCAGCGACCTGCGCCCTCCTCGCGTACGAGCGCGAAGCCCGGTTCGTGCGCCGGACGGTTCACGAGGAACGAGAGCCGCAGTGATTCGCGGCCGCGACTCGCATCAAACGCATTGAGTTTGATGTAATGGCTGGGAAATGTCTTGCGGCACGCATTGACCTCGGCGAGGATGCCGGCAGCATCGCGCAGATCAAACATCGGCAGGCCGAACATCTCCCAGTACGTATTGCGTGGATGCGGATCGTCCGTGTACTCGATCGAGACCGCCCAGCCCTGCTCGAGGCTGTACTCGATCTGCCGGCGGATCTGCTCGTCGCTGAGATCGGGCAGGAACGAAAAGGTACCCTGGGTGATGCGCATGATGGGGCCCTCTGGGTTGCAACGGGATCAGGCGACCTGGGGGGTCGGCACGAAGTCGGGGGTATCGGTGCTGGCGTAGTTGAAGGTCACCTCGCCCCAGGTGTCGAGCGCGGCGCGCAACGGCGTGCAATCACGGGCCGCCGCGGCGAGAATCTGCGGGCCTTCGTTCCAGATGTCGCGTCCCTCGTTGCGCGCCAACACCATTGCCTCGAGTGCCACACGGTTGGCCGTGGCACCGGCGGCAATCCCCATCGGATGACCGATGGTGCCGCCGCCGAACTGCAGGATGGTGTCTTCACCGAGGTAGTGCAGCAGTTGGTGCATCTGTCCGGCGTGAATGCCACCGGAGGCGACCGGCATGACTCCGTAGAGCCCCGCCCAGTCCTGCTCGAAGAACAATCCGCGCTGCAGATCGACTGCGTTATGGCTCTCGCGCAACACGTTGTAGAAGCCTTGCACCGAGTTCGGATCGCCCTCCAGCTTGCCGACCACGGTGCCAGCGTGAATGTGATCGACGCCGGCGAGGCGCATCCACTTGGAGATCACCCGGAAGGACACTCCGTGGTTCTTCTGGCGCGTGTAAGTGGAGTGCCCGGCCCGATGCAGGTGCAGGATCATGTCGTTGCGCCGCGCCCAGCGCGACATCGACTGAATAGCGGTGTAGCCGATCACCAGATCGATCATCACGATCACCGAGCCGAGCTCGCGGGCGAAATCGGCGCGCTCGTACATGTCCTCGAGCGTCCCGGCCGTCACGTTCAGGTAGTGGCCCTTGACCTCCCCGCTCGCCGCCTGGGCGCGATTGACCGCTTCCATGCAGTACAGAAAGCGGTCCCGCCAGTGCATGAACGGCTGGGAGTTGATGTTCTCATCGTCCTTGGTGAAATCGAGGCCGCCCTTCAGCGCCTCATAGACCACGCGGCCGTAGTTGCGGCCGGACAGACCGAGCTTGGGCTTCACGGTCGCCCCGAGCAGCGGGCGACCAAACTTATCGAGCCGTTCACGTTCGACGACGATGCCCGTAGGCGGCCCGGCGTAGGTCTTGACGTAGGCGGTCGGGAAGCGCATGTCCTCGAGCCGCAGTGCCTTCAGCGGCTTGAAGCCGAAGACGTTGCCGATGATCGAGGCACTGAGGTTGGCGATCGAGCCGGGCTCGAACAGGTCGAGGTCATAGGCGATGTAGGCAAAGTACTGGCCGGGCGTGCCCGGGACCGGATCGACCCGATAGGCCTTGGCCCGATAGCGTTCGCACGCGGTGAGCCGGTCGGTCCAGACGACGGTCCAGGTCGCCGTCGAGGACTCCCCCGCGACCGCCGCAGCGGCCTCCTCCGGCTCGACGCCTTCCTGCGGGGTGATCCGAAACAGCGCCAGCACGTCCGTCGTCGCTGGCGTGTAGTCGGGTTGCCAGTACCCCATCTGGGCGTACTTCAGCACCCCGGCCCGGTACCGCTCGGCGCCGGTCTTGGCGCGTTTCTGCTCTGCGACAGTGGCGTTCATCGGTGTTCGCTCCTCACTCGCTCGCGCGTGGGATCGGCCGTTGTGCAGGCCCTGCGTGCCGCCCGGTGCGCGGCGCCGCGCGGCCTTGCAACCGATACTGGGTCTTGCTTTTCATTAGGTCTAGTTAGATATTCTTCGTATATGGATAAGTCTCTCTTATGGGTCGATGCGTAACGTCACGCTACGCCAGATGCGGGTGTTCGCAGCGGTCGCCCGGCATCTGTCCTTCACGCGCGCCGCGCGCGAGCTGCACCTGACGCAGCCGGCGATCTCGCAGCAGATGCGTCTGCTCGAGCAAGAGGTGGGTATGCCGCTGATCGAGCAGATCGGCCGCAAGATCCGCCTCGCGCCAGCCGGCATCGAACTGCTGCGTTATGCCAATCAGGTCACCGAGTTGCTGCGCGAGGCCGGTGAATCACTGGCGGCGATGCGCGGCCTGAAGCGCGGGTTGTTGAAGCTCGGCGCGGTGAGCACGGCGAAGTATTTCGCCCCGGCGCTGCTCTCGGCATTCACGCCGGAGTACCCGGAGGTCAACATCAAATTCACGGTCGGCAACCGCGATGAGATCGTCCGGCTGCTCGGGGCCAATGAGCTCGACCTGGTCATCATGGGACGCCCGCCCGCTGAGCTCGCGACCGCCGCGGTTCCCTTTGCCCCGCACCCCTCGGTCTTCATCGCCGCACCGCAGCACCCGTTGGCGAATAGGCGGCAGATCCCGCTCGCCTCGCTCGCCCGCGAGAGCCTGCTCGTGCGCGAGGAAGGTTCGGGCACGCGCGCCTCCATGGAGCGACTCTTTGCCGAGCACCACGTCACCTTCCGCGCGTTGATGGAAGTCAGCAGCAACGAGACCATCAAGCAGGCGGTGATGGCTGGCATGGGGCTCTCATTCATCTCCGCGCACACCCTCGGGCTGGAAGTCGGTGCCGGCCGGCTCGCCATTCTCGATGTGGCCGGCCTGCCCCTCGTTCGCGACTGGTACGTGATCCAGCTGCGTGAGAAGCGCCTGCCGCCCATCGCTGCCGCCTTTCGCGCCTTCTTACTCGAGCAGGGAGCTGCGATCATCGCGAGGACCATCGGCACATCGCTCGCCGTCAACGGAGTGGCCGACAGCATGCCGCAAAAAAGACGTGCGCTCCCCGAGGCCGTTGCGCCGCGCAAGCGTGCGAGGCGCGCGGCTCGAAGCGTGTCGCGATGAGCCGTGCGCTGTCGGCCAGAGGCGAGTATTGGCGACGCGTATCCGGCAGCCGAGATGTGGCGACGGTGGCCGGGTATCCGCTTCACCCGGAAGTGGGACTCGGGGGCGCAGCTCCTGCAGAGCGCCGTGGCCGCCGGTCGAGCCGAGTTGCCACCGAACGGCATGAAGCGCCTGATCGATATCGGCGAACCAGCGCACCCGCAGCGCATCGCCATACGGACGCCCAGCGTGCACATGCCGTGGAACTGCCCGCAGCACCAACATGACATCGTGGCGAGCATGGGCGACAACGGCTCCGGCTCGCTGCTCAATGTCCTCTCTGGACACACCCTCGTTCAATTTCGCACGGTACACCGCTCACAGACGCTCCCCGTGGCAGCACGGACTGTTGTGTTTGTGGGCCACCTCGAATCACGGTGGCTTCCACTCGCTCAGATTTGAGCATCAGGCGATCGTCGACTCGCTGGGCCCACAGCCGATGCCTGACAGCGAAGATTACCCGGACTCAGCGGTTGTGCTCTACCGGGCGCCTTCGGCGGGCGAATGCGTCAACGAACTGGGCCAGATCGGCCCAGTTCGTCAGTTCATGGTCCCGGCGGGTGTCGGTTGGGCCACCATAGCGTGCTGCGATGCGCTTCATCAGCCAGCGCTTGAAGAATCCGTAGGCGCTGTAGCGCAGCGCACCGGCAACATGGCGGATGCTCGCCGGGGTCCAGCCGGTCTCATTGATGAAGCGGGTGACGCACCGCTCGAGACCAGCTCGGTCTTCGGCGTCCGCGCGTGCGGCGGTCAGCGAAATCGCCAGAAATGCGTTCGGTCGCTCAGCGAGTGCTGCCGCATGCTGTTTGACGAACTGCACGACGGAGCGCTGATAATGTCCGGCATGCAGCGATGCCGCGACGATCACCGCATCGAAGGCGTCGAGTTTCGGAATGAACTGCTGCTGGCTGGCGTTGACGGTAAGGACCTTGTGCTTGCGCTTGACCAGACGCTCCGCCACGAAGTGCGCGATCGTCTGCGTCTGCCCTTCGCTCGTGCCGTAGACGAGCAACACCTTCACGGGATGGCCCTCGTGCGGCCGCACCACCAGCGGATATCGGAGCCCAGGCTAGCGCGGCAAGCTGTCAGGAACATCAGAACATGTACGCACTGCCCGGATCAGACGCCGGGGCGAGAGTGACTGCCTGCGCGCATCCCGCAACGCCGACACTCACTACCGCGGGGATGCCGAAGGAGGATCGATGGACAGCGCGCTCACTGACACTATCCTGCAGCTGCTTCAGCAGCATCGGATCATGACCCTTGCCACGGTGCGCGCGGATGGCTGGCCGCAGGCGACCACGGTGGGCTATGCCCACGAGGGTCTCATTCTCTATTTTCTCTGTGCTCCGGACAGTCAGAAGGCCGCCAATCTTGCGCGCGATGATCGCGTCTCGCTCACGATTGATCATGACACTGACCAGGTAATGCAGATCAGGGGGCTCTCAATGGCGGCGCGTGCGAAACCGGTACTCGATCCGCAAGAGGCGGAGCGTGCGGTACGGCTACTGCTCGCGCGATATCCACAGCAGGACTCGCTGCCGCTGCAGGTGCCGAGCGCCTCGCAAGTGCGAGTCTTTCGGGTCACGCCGAAGCTGATCTCGGTGCTCGATTACCGCAAGGGCTTCGGGCACGCCGATCTGGTCAGCTGCTGAGCGTGCGGGCCCGGACGGAGCGATGTCTCGAAGTTGCCGTAGCGCCCCGGGGGCAAGGCTGGGTAGATCTACGGATGTTCGCTTGTGTCGCGTCCGCCTAGGTTCTGCGGTGCGCGGCCGCGACAGTCGTCGCCGTCCGTGGCACGGGTTGAGTCGCAGCATTCTTCGTGCTTGAGGTAGCCCACCATGTCCACCAAACCCGCGATGGCTCACAAACCACAGAGTGACACCGCTCATGCGCTCGCCCAGGTGCTGGCGGACACCTATGTGCTTTACCTGAAGACGCACAACTTTCACTGGAACGTGGAGGGTGCGGATTTCCGCAGTCTGCATCAGCTGTTCGAGGAACAGTATCGATCCCTGTGGAATTCTCTCGATGGGCTCGCCGAGCGCATTCGCGCGCTCGGCGAGTATGCCCCCGGCACGTCCGCGAAGCTCCGAGCATTGGCGTCACTGAAGGAAAGCGAGGCCGTGCCGCGCGCGGAGTCCATGTTGCGCGAACTGCTCGAGGATCACACGGCAGTGGTGCGGACTATTGAGGCCGCGCTCGCCGCTGCGCACGCGAGCGCTGACGAGGCGAGCGCGGGTCTGTTGGCCGAGCGGCTGGCCGAGCACCAGAAGCAGATCTGGATGCTGAAGAGCATGCGGACGTCCTGAGGCGACGTGCGATCGCGGCAGAGCGTCCGCCGGTCGTGCGTGGTGCCGAGGAAATCACGGCCCCAGGGCCGCGGCAGCCCAACCTGCCGGTTCGAGCGCGGCGTGCGGATGATCGGGATCCCAGCGACTGGCGTTCAGGCGCGCTCCGCTCAGCGAGTCGGCCTCGTGCGAGATGAGCCACAACAGCGGTGGCACCATCACCTGCGGGTCGAGCAGTCTGTCCTGCAGGGCCGGCAGTGCCGCAGCCGGGATCATTCCGGTGCGCGTCGCCCCGCCAGGTAGCAGCGCATTGACGGTCACGCCGCTGCCGTAGAGGTCCTGCGCCCAGATGCAGGTCTCGGACTCGAGCGCCGCCTTGGAAGGACCGTACGGGGAAAATCCCTCACGGCGCATGGTGGCGTGGTTCATCGAAATGTTGATGATGCGTCCCCAGCCGGCGCGGATCAGGTGCGGCGTGGCGGCCCGCGCCATCAAGAACGGTCCGTTGACGTTGGTATCAATCAGCATGCGCCAAGTGTCGGGCGCCACCTGCCAGAAGGGCGTCGGCTCGGTCAGAAACCGCTCATTGACGTATTTCATGCCGCGCCCGGCATTATTGATGAGGATGTCCAGCCGGCCGAATCGCTGCAGAGCGTGTGCGACGACACGCTGTGAGTCCGCTTCGCGCGTCACGTCCGCGAGCATGGGCACAATCATTCCGGGCGGGCATTCCGCGAGCAGCGCGTCGAGCTCGGCCCGCTCCCGGGCGGCGGTAGCGAGCACACGCACACCGGCCAGCGCCAGGCCACGCGCCATGGCGCGGCCGAGCCCGCGACCGGCGCCCGTCACGATGGCGACCCGCGCGATGTCGCGGCCTTGTTTAACCGCCTCATTCGGTTGTGCTACGGGCTTCTGTTGATCCTTGGACTGCGACATGGCGCTGTGCCGGTTGGGCCGATTCGGCCGACCGGCCCACGATAATGGGTGGCGGTGGTGGGTACAATCGGCCTGCCGAGGTCCTGCGGTCCGGGGATGGGCCCTCGGCGCATGATGGAAAGAGGTGACGGGTCCGTGCCGATGCGCGATGATGCGCGCGGCGCACCCCTCCAGGAGGCGAGTCATGCGACGTTCCATAGCCCTAGCGCTCACGCTGGTCCTGTTTGCATCCCAGGTCGCCTATGCGGCGCTCCCCGACGGAGCCAAGGCACCGCTGTTCACCGCCACGGCAACGCTCGCCGGCAAGACCTATCCGTTCTCGCTCGCGAAGGCGCTGCAAAAGGGCCCCGTGGTGCTCTATTTTTATCTGGCGGCGTTTACGCCCGGCTGCACGCTCGAGGCGCACCTGTTCGCCAAAGCGGTTCCCAAATTCAAGGCACTCGGCGCCACGGTCATCGGTGTCTCGCATGACTCGATCGCCAAGCTCAAGCGCTTCTCGGTGAGCGCCTGCCGCAAGAAGTTCCCGGTCGCCGCGGACACCACCGGGCGGATCATGAAGGCCTACGATGCCGTGCTGCCCTCGAACCCGCTGCTCGCCAACCGAGTCTCGTACGTGATCACCCCGAGCGACCGTGTCTATTACTCCTATACCAACCTCAATCCGCGCCGACACGTGCGGAATACCCTCGCGGCGGTGCGCCGTTGGGATCAGGCACATCATCGCGCTCCGGTACACTGAGCCCGCCGGCAGCGCCTGCCTCTGTCGGACGTGCGCAAACCACAGATCGACGGTGTAATGCCGCCAGAGCTGTTGGCGACTCGATGTACCTCGCCGTTGCTCGCGAGCCGCCAGCTCAGATTACCGAGCGACGAAAAAAAATGTGATTCAGGTCTCACTTCGCCTGATTGACCGCTTGTCGGCCCCTGACGCCCGCCCATCAGCATCAGGTGCATGTCGAGACGCCGACCGCTAAAGTAAAGCTCAATAGCAGGTCTCGAATCCATGCACGTGCCGACAGTGTTCACAATCTCAGCGAAAGCGCGCGTCACGCGATGCGCCGAACCGACTCAGGCCGGCGTCACGCTGTTCGAGCTGGTGGTGGTCATCTTGATCGTCGCTATTCTCGCTGCCGTAGGCGTACCGACCTACCGGTATGTGACCACTACGAGCCGGATGAGTTCCGAGCTCAATGGGCTGCTCGGCGATTTGCAGTATGCGCGTGCCGAGGCCGTGCGCGAGGGACAGACCGTCACCGTATGCATCGCCGACAGCACGGTGAGTCCCTATTCGTGCGCGAGCTCCGGAACGACCACTTGGCAGAATGGCTGGCTTGTCTTTACGGATGTCGCCGCAAATCAGACCTACGACAGCAGCTCCGGCGACACGGTGCTGCGGGTACAGAAGCCGTTTGCGCAGGGAGATACGCTGGAATCGAACAACGACGTCGGCGCCGTCACCTTCAATCGCGACGGCTTTGCGTACCTCGGTGCTGCGCAGGTCACCCTGACAATGAAGGACTCTGCCGGAGACGCTGCGTATACGCGATGTCTGTATCTGAGCCAGTCCGGCATGATGTCGACCACGACGCATCTTCTGGATCCGAACTGCACATGAACCGCGCCGCGCACACTGCTCATGCCAAGGGCTTCAGCCTCGTTGAAGTCATGGTGGCCCTGATCATCGTATCCGTCGGGCTGCTCGGGATCGCCAAGATGCAGGCATTGCTGCTCGCGGACACAGGCGTGTCGCGGGTGCGCGCCCTGGTGGCGCTCGAAGCCTCGAGTCTGGCCGCCTCCATCCAGGCGAATCCGGATTACTGGGCGAGCGCACCGAACGGGCTGGCCGTCGCAATCGACCCCTCGGCAACGACCCCTGTCGTCGCTCAGAATGATGCGACGCTGAGCAGCGCAATTAGCGCTGCGGTGACGAATTCCGCGCTGTGCGAATCAACCGGCAGTACCGCCTGCACGGCCGCGAATATGGCCGGATACGACCTCGTGCAATGGGAGCAGGCTATGGCGAGCGTCGTTGGCAACGCCAAGACGAACTTGGCGTGCTCGACGACTAACCAGCAAGTGACCTGCACCATCACCATTGATTGGCAGGAAAATACTGTGAATGCGACCGCGCAGGAGCAAGGCAGCACCGCGTTCCAGAATCAGAGCTATCAAATGGTGGTGCAACCATGAGCGGGCGTTCGCGAGCATCTTCGGTGCGCGTGGCTCAGGCGGGTTATTCCATCATCGAGCTCATGGTTGCGCTGCTGATCGCGCTGTTTCTCATTATTGCGGTCGTTGTCGTCGAGCAGAGCGTGCATAACTCGTATGCCGATCGCAGCGGGCTGGCGATGCTCGATGACAACGAGCGCTTCACGATGACGCTGCTTACCGAGATTGCGCAATCAGCGGGGTATTATCCGAATCCCGCCTTGACCTCATCGGTCAGCGCGTTTCCGCAACAAACCACGACAGTACCGAATACTGCAAAAGACTCACTCACGTTTGCGGCTGGCCAGACTGTGTTCGGCTTGCACAAGACCACTACCGTCAACAGCACCACGTACAGTTTGGACACGCTTGCGATCCGTTACATGACGGCAAGTGGCGATGGAATTCCCCTCTGCGACGGCAGCTCGAACAGTACTGGCAGCAATACTGTCTACACGAATTATTTTTACATTGAATCCGCGACAAATCCGGATCCAAACAAGCCCGCCATCAGTACGCTCTATTGCGCGCTTCAGGTGGGCAGTACTTGGGCTAGCACGAGTCCCGTGCCGCTCGTGCAGAACGTCGAATATATGCAGATCTCGTACGGCCTGAATCTCAATTCTGGCGCGAGCAGCACTCCGGGAGACTATTCAGTGCAGACCTATGTGCCGGCGGCCGATATGCAGGCGTCCGACTGGAGCGAAGTGACCTCGATCCGGCTGCAGGTGACCTTCGCCAATCCGCTGCAGGGTGAGGCTGGGCAGGGTCCGGTGACGTTCACCAAAGTCATCGACATCATGAGCCGCACCGGCGTGCCTGGAACAGCCTCCGCAACGGGCTCAAGCAGCTCGAGCTCAAGCACCTCGTCGGGTTCGACGAGTTCCTCAAGCTCGACGACATCCTCAACATCGTCGGGATCAACCAGTTCAACGGATTCCACTGAGTCGAATGACTAGGATGCGTGTCCTTCTTACACAAGCACGGCAGTCCGTACAAGCCAGGGTGGCGATCACCATGTTGGCGACGGCGACGGCAATGGTCGGTGTCGTCAATGCGCCCGATGCCACCGAAGCATCGAGCTCCCGTCCCGCATAGCAGGAAATCGTGAGCATGCAACGCATTCGTGCGCGACACTTCACCGCCCAGTACGGAATGGTGCTGATCACCACGCTGCTGCTCCTGCTCGTCGTGACCATTCTCGCGCTGGCCATGTTTCGAGGCATCGGGCTAGAAGGCCGAATCGCCGGCAATGTGCTCGATAAACAACGCGCAGTGCAGGCAGCCGACAGCGCCCAGCAGTATGCAGAGCAGTGGCTGCTCGCCAATGTTTCGAGCACGCCGAACGTCGATTGCGCGGCAAGCCCTCCCCCCGCCTCGACCAGTCCGCCGCAGATCTGCGGTGCGCCGCTTTCTCAGGATGTCGCGAACGGACAAGTCGGCACGGTCCCGTGGGCGATCGGCAAGGTGACCAGCGTCGGATTCAGCTACAACCCTGGCTCGATCACCACCAGTACGAGCGGTGGAGCGAACACGCTGTATGCGCTTCCGGTGGCCTACATTGGCGAGCTGGGCACGGATGCCACGCGCGCCAACGCGACCGATTATGTGGTGGATGCGTGGTCGTATGGCGGCTCTTCTGGGACGGTGGCGGTGGTCGAGAGCACCTATCAGATCGTCAAGAGCGTCGCGTCCGCCACGGGTCCATGATTCCTCGGAGATTCGTCATGCGTTGCAACAAGATATGGACTTTTGCGCTGCTGTCACTCCTGATGCTGGGGACATTGCCGGCGCACGCCACCGTCAATATCTCTGAGGATTTTACCGGTTCGTCCACACAGAACAGCTGGTATTACTTTGGCACCGCCTGCCTGACGGCAGGCGACATGAACGCGGGGACAGGTTCCAATTCGTACGGTCCGGGAAGCCCGCCGGGCTGTAATGCTATAGACGGAATCTCGAAGACCAATGGGGGATATGGCGGGGAGACATTGGTTGGCGGGTACAGCGGCACGTTGCCGGATACGGTCGGCGACGGCGCACTTCGCTTTTCAAACGGTTGCTATGAGAGTGGTTGTGGCTCCGGCTACAAGGAACACGGCGGAATCGTCTCGGGGAGCAGCTTCTCGACCAACGAGGGTCTCGATATCACGTTTAAGACCGTCACCTACGATGGCGACTCCGGAGGCGGCGGCGGAGATGGCGCGGATGGCATGAGCTTTTTCCTGGTCGATGCCAGTCAGTGGTCGCCGACGCCAACGGCCGATGCCATCGGCGCCTACGGCGGCAGCCTGGGTTACACCTGCTCCAATGAGAACAGCCCCTACCATGGCATCGTCGGCGGCTATCTCGCCGTGGGCATTGACGAATATGGAAATTTTTTGGATGGCTATCAAAATACGCTCGGTGAGACCGGCACGCTTCCTCAGCCCTCGTATGAGTCACAATATCATGACAACACCGCGAGCGGTGGGCTATACATGCCCGATCGAATCGGCTTGCGTGGAGCGGGCAGTATCGCGTGGTCCTGGTTGAATCAGACGGACCCGACGGATTATCCGAGCGGCCTGTCGAGCTCGCAACAGACGGCAGCGGTAGTGAATACGTGCGAAACGGGCTATCTCTGGGATTATTCGCAGGTTGCCGGCGGAGGCAAAGCGGAGCAGACGTCGACGACGGTTGCGGATTACAATGCAATTCCAAGTGCCTATGCGGTCCTGCCGAGCCAGAATCCGATTGCGGTCGAGTACCACGACGGGGTCATCACCCGTCTCAAGGCGACGCCCATCACCTATCGCGTACGCATCACGTCCAACGGACTGCTGAGCTTTTGGTACAGCTATAACGGGGGGTCGTGGATCGGAGTCATCAAGAATCAAGATATCACCGCGGACAACGGCCCGCTGCCGTCGGCGTTGCGCTTCGGTTTTGCGGGATCTACGGGCGGTAGCACGAACATTCACGAGTTGCTGTGCTTCAAGGCCACCCCTGCGGCGCAGTCGCAGAGTTCCTCAACCGTGAACCAGCAGCAATCCTCCCGCGTGCAGAGTGGTTCGCAGGTCTATTTCAGCTATTACGATCCATCGAATTGGACGGGGGATCTCGCGTCCTTCGGACTCAGCACGAGCTCCACTGGGGTACTGAGCATCAATTCCAGCGCGTTTTGGGACGCGTCATGCAATCTCACCGGGGTCGCGAACGGCAGCACCTGTGGCAGCACGGGTCAGGCGGGACCGATCAGCCCGCAGTCCCCCACCAGTCGGGTCATGCTCACCTGGAATGGATCTGCCGGTGTCCCGTTTGAATGGCTGAAGCTGACCACGGCGGACAAAGCGTATCTCGGCACGAACTACGGACAGCAGCGCCTGGATTTTCTGCGCGGCGATCGCAGCAATGAAATAAACACTCAGAATTTGGGCCTGTTCCGCGATCGCAGCGGGTTGCTTGGCGACATCGTTGACTCAAGCCCGGCGTGGGTCGGTCCCCCGTCGAAAACGATCTATAGCGCGTACGAAACGCCCGCGACCTGGAGAGACAAGCTTAATCCGACTACCACCATGCCGGAGAACTTGGGTCAATCGTATGCGGCGTACGCGACTGCGGAAGCGTCCCGACTCAATGTCGTTTACGTGGGCGCCAATGATGGATTCCTGCATGGCTTTGCAGCCGGTTCGTATGATTCCACCGACACAACGTTCAACAGCACGACCAACACCGGCGCGGAAGTACTGGCTTATATGCCACAGGCTGTCCTCGCGGACATCCACAATACGTCCAATGCAAACTTGGATTACTCGAATCCGCAGTATGGTCACAACTTCTACGTGGATTCGAGCCCTGGCGTAGGTGATCTCTATTACAACAAGGCCTGGCACACCTGGTTGGTGAGCGGCCTCGGCGCCGGAGGTGCCGACATCTTCGCCCTGGATATCACGCATCCGTCGAATTTCAGCGAAACGAATGCCGCGAGCCTTGTCATCGGGGATTGGACGCCGGCGTCGCTCACTTGCAAAAATGTCTCCTCTTGCGGCAGCGATCTTGGCGACACGTACGGTACTCCGGTGATCCGTCGCCTGCACAATGGGGACTGGGGAATTATCTTTGGCAATGGTCTGAACAGCAGTACCGGGGATGCGGGAATCTATGTGATGACAGTCGACCAGAGCACTGGGGCGATCACCACGTACTATCTGTCGACGGGCGAGTCGGGCACGAACGACGGCATTGCCTATGTGGCACCCGTCGACATGGATGGCGATCATATTACCGATTATGTCTACGCCGGGGATGTAAAGGGAAACGTCTGGCGTTTCGACCTGACGAGCAACTCTCCGACCAGTTGGGCGGTCACCCCGGGACCGATATTCACCACTCCGAATGGCCAACCAATCACCACGGCGGTGCAGCCGGCGTTCATTACCAATCCGATCACGAACGCGACGCAGCTCATGCTGTATTTCGGCACGGGCGAGAAGTTCCCCCTGACGAACAGTACCGGCACCAGTTATGCGAGCGGTACGCAATCGTTTTACGGTGTCTGGGACTGGAACATGGACAAGTGGAATTCGAATGCGTCGACGCAGTTTGCTAGTCTCAGCGCAACTACGACTTCCGGCCTGCTTTCGTCCAGTGGGACCTCGACGATACTCGCGGCAACCAACCTGCAGCAGCAGGTGATTTCCACTGATTCAAGCGGCAACCGCATCATCAGCAGCACGAGCACGATCTGTTGGGCGGGTAGCAGCGCGTGCAGCGCCAATAACAACCAGTTCGGTTGGTATTTCAATCTGCCGGGCACCAATAGCGGCTACCAGGAGACGACCTACGAGCAGGACGTATTCAACCCGGAAATCGTCGGCAATGCCATTTTGTTCAATTCGACATTGCCGAGCGTCGATTCGCCGCTGGCGTGCAACCCGGGGCAGGACCAGGGCTGGACTTACGCGCTCGATGCGCGAACGGGCGGCGCTGTGACGAGCTTCTTCGTCAATAATGGCAATACTCATACGATCGCCTTCGAGTCTGATGCGAGTGGCACCGATTCAGTGGTCACGACCGGTAGTCAGGGCTCCTCTGCGGTCAATACCTACCTCGTCTATCAGACGCTGCTCGGTCAGCACGGTCTGCAGCAGATCAATTTGCCCAATTACCTCAGCGGCCAGCGCGAGACATGGGTTGAGCTACGGTAGAGTGAGAGTTCAATGAATCATGCGTACAGCAGTTCCGGAGCCGGTGGCTTCACGTTGATCGAGCTCATGATCACGCTCCTGGTGGTGGCGATTCTCAGCGCCATTGCCTACCCGATCTACGAGCATCAGGTGCAGGAGTCGCGCCGCACGGAGGCGCGTACGGCGCTTCTCGAATTGGCGGCGCGAGAGGAGCGCTATTACGCGACGAACAGCGCGTATACCACGAGCGCCTCGCTCCTGGGGTATACCAGCGCCGCTGGATCCTGGCCGATCGTCATCGGCAGCGGCTATTACGAGATGGATAAGCCGGCCGTGCCAGCGAGCGGCATTTCCGCGCCGTCCTTCTCGCTGACGGCGGTCCCGGTCGCCAGTGGACCGCAGGCATCGGACAGCACCTGCGCTTCATTCACGGTCGACTCCACCGGGCAGGAAACTGCCGCAGATAGTTCCGGGGGCGACACCTCCTCGACTTGCTGGTAGCTCGATTGCGTGGGCCGCCGTGAGCGGCCCACGCAGTGCCGCTCATTGCCTCGGCGGTCCGAACACCCTGATGCAGCCTTGCGGGCACGGGCTTCCCGGTCCGCCGGCGATCGGTACGAAAACTTTGCCCGTGCGCGGATCGGCCGCTACGGAGTGGGCATGAGGCCCGGTCGGGACATTGCCGAGCCAGCGATCCGTCGCGGAGTCGACGACTCCGAGCGCCGGTCCACCCGTGTTGGCCACCGCGGCGAGGTAATAGCGGTGCGTACGCGGATCGGACCACACTTCATCGGAACCGCCGACCCGTGGCAGTCGCGCGATGATCCGACCGCTCGTGCTCATGACGAAGGAGCGGGCCGGAAAGCCCGCGGCGACCGCATCGTCGCTGCAGCCGACGAGCAGGTGCTGATGCGGACCCAGGGCGAGCCCCGCCGGCATGCAGCGCTCGATCGGCAGGTAACGCAGCAGGGTCCGGCTACGCGGATTGATCACCCCAATCGCGCCGCGTGCTTTGTCGTGGTCGAGCGAGGGAATGGACAGATAGATCAGCCCGGTGCCCGGATCCCAGATCGGCTGCTCCGCACCGTCGCTTGCGCGGCTCAGCACCAGCCGACCGACGAGCTTGCGCGTGCGAGTGGAGAGAAAGCTGACGAACGGGGGGTCGTCGGAATTGTTCACCGCGACCACCAGGTGATCGCGCGGGTCATACGTCATCTCATCGGTGCGCTTGTGTCCCCCGGTGGAGATGCTGGCGATGACCTTGCGGGTGCGTACGTCGACGACTTTCACCGAGCTGTCGCCATCGCCGGCCCAGAACTGTCCGCGTCCGACCGCGACGACCCCGTTCGGCCCAGCCGCATCGAAGCCTTGGGCCGGGTTGTAACCAGCAAAACCGCTGGCCCGACCGAGAAATGTACCGGTGGCAGCGTTGAACAGGTCGAGTCCGCCGTTGGAGCGGTCCGACAGCGCGTAGACGCCGGCGGCGTTCACGAAGCTGATGTCGAACACCTGCAGCGGCCGGCCGGGCACACGCAGCGTGGCCAGCGGCCGCAACGGGGACGGTGAGGTGGCCGCGGGCGCTGCTGGGAAGCTGAGCGCACAAGCGGCGCCGAGTGCAGCGAGCGACAGTAAAGCGCGTTTGATCGGCATGAGACCTTTCCCTCTGTTCCGGTCGGATGAATGAGCGCACCATAGCCCCTCAGTGCTGACCAAGTCCTGACGTCGAGCCGCGGTCTGGCGTGTGCCGTCCCCTCCCCGGGCGGAACCGACCGTGTCGGCGGGAGGTCGAAGGAGCGGACCGTCGGGTCCCGTTCGTTTTCATCATCCGGAGCGCAACATGGATTATCAGACCGCCGAAAATCAGGCCGTGCAGCTGCAGAATCAGGCCGATCAGGTCGGCCAGGGCGTCAAGGCGCTCGCCGAGAAACTGCAGGCGAAGCTGAGCGATCAGACGCTCGCACGCGAACTGATGCTCGATCTGCGCGAGACGGCGTTCGCCATCCAGAAGCAGAACCAGTCTGCCCTGCTGCTCATCCAGCAGATGGCCGAGTACATTCACTCGCTCGAATCGCACATCAACGCACAGCCTCAGCCGGCCTATCAGACCCGCGGCTGGGCGGCACAGCCCTATGCCGGCAGCGGCGGCGGATTCATGGGCAACGTGATGTCGGGCCTCGGGATGGGGGCCGGATTCGGGCTCGCCAGCGATCTGGTGAGCAGCATTTTCAACGCCTTCTGAGGCAGCTCGGGCCGGCGCGGCGCGCCGGCCCGAGCATGTCATAATCTCGGGCTGCGCTCATCTTTCAGTCCGGGAGCCCGAGTGTCCAGGTCAAGACCGCTTGCAGCGGACGAGGGTGCGCGGCGACGCCTCCTCCTGCGCGTAGGCCGCTGATGCCCGTCTTCACGCTGATTTCGGCGGTAATCGCCGTGGTCGCCATCAGCGGCTACGCCAATCACAAGCTGGTACGGCTGCCCGATTCGATCGGCATCACGGTGGTGGCGCTGCTGCTGTCGATCCTGGCGGTGAGCGTCGGTCCATTCGTGCCCTCGGTCGCCGCCTGGGGGGCACAGGTCGCCCGCGGGGTCAATTTCCCGGCGCTCGTCTTTCACGGCCTGCTCGGGTTGATGCTCTTCGCCGGCAGCCTGCACGTGGATATCGTGGCGCTGCGCCGCGCCCGCTGGGTCGTGCTGGTACTCGCCACGGCCGGCGTGGCGATCTCCACCGCGGTAATTGGCGGGGGTTTTTTCTATCTGACTCGTTTGCTCGGGCTGCCTGTGTCGCTGCGGGACTGCCTGCTGTTCGGGGCGCTGATCTCACCCACCGATCCGATTGCCGCGCTCGGCCTGTTGAGCAAGGCCCGCGTACCGCCCACCCTGCTCACCCAGATCACCGGCGAGGCCCTGTTCAACGATGGCACGGGCGTGGTGCTGTTCGTCGTGCTGCTCGGTCTCAGTGGCTCGCATCCGCCCAGCGTCACGCACGTCGCGGTGCTGTTTGCGCGCCAGGTGCTCGGCGGATTGGCGTTCGGCGCGCTCGTGGGGTTCGCGGCGGTCTCGCTGCTGCGCACCGTGGACAGTCCCGCGGTCGAAATTCTGATCACTCTGGCGCTGGCGACCGCCGGCTACGATGCTGCCGCGGCACTGTCGATTTCCGCGCCGATTGCCACGGTGGTCATGGGGCTGGTGGTCGGCGGAGACGGCCGCGACGTCACTCTCGCACCGGCGAAACGCGAGCGTCTCTTCCAGTTCTGGGAGCTCACCGACGATCTGCTTAATCTACTGTTGTTCGGGCTGGTCGGTCTGCAGCTCACCGCGCTCGCCCCGACTGTGCGCACCTATCTGCTCCCGGCGGCGCTGACTCTGCCGCTGGTGCTTGCGGCCCGCTACGTGAGCGTCGCCGTGCCGGCGACGCTACTGCGCGGCCTGCAGCGCTTTGAGCCCCACTTCGTGCAGCTCATGACCTGGGCCGGCCTGCGCGGGGCACTGTCGGTCGCCCTCGCTCTGTCACTGCCCCCCGGGCGGGCACGTGCGCTGATCGTGACGGCCACCTATCTGATTGCGATCTTCAGCATTCTCGTGCAGGCGACCACGGTAGGTCCCCTGGCGCGCCGGTGGATGGGGACGCGGGAGGCCGCCTGACGGCCCTGCCCCGCGCATCCCTTCCCGGGCCTGCCTCAGGTCCAGCCGCCGTCGCCGCCGCCCCCGCCACTGTCCCAGCCACCGCCACCGCCTCCGCCGTCATCCCATGAGCCGGCATCGCCCACGCCAAAGTCGTTCCCGCCGAGATCCGCATTGGCCTGGGGATCGAATCCACCGGCGGCGCTCGCGTCCGGTACGACTCCCCCACCGCTGCCGCCTTCGAGCACTCGGCCCACGAGTGCTTCCCCGGCCGCCACGCCTGCGCCGATCGCGAGGCCGGAGGCGATATTGCCCATGATCCCCGAGCCTCCGGCATAGCCGGGTCCATAACCCTGTGGGTAGCCTCCAGGCGGATATCCGGGCGGCGGATAGCCTGCGGGCGGTGCACCCATCGGACCGGCCATCCCCGAGGGATACTGCATCGGGTACGCCGGTGCCGTGGCGGCCATCCGGCGGCGCACGATCATCCACACCACAATAACCCCGCCAATGAGCAACAGAGCCCAGCCGAGATGGGAGGAATGCCTGGCGTGGCCTGCCGCACCCTGAAGCGGTGCAATGCCAAGCTCACGCTGAAGCTCGACCACCGCATGGCGACTCGCGAACGGCAAACCCGGCGCCAGCTGATTCGCCTGCGCGAGCTGGCTGCGTGCCGTGCCAAAGTTTCCCGCTCGCGCCGCCACTTCCGCGGCGACGAAGTGCGCCTTCGCACTATTGGGATGGTCGCGCAGCACCTGCGCCACCATCTGCTCAGCCTGGGCAATATTGCCGGCCTGCGTCGCCAGATAAATCTGATGCGCGGTGGGATCAGCGGCGAAGGCAAGGCCGGCGAACAACGCCAGCAGCACCCCTAGAGGGATTCGGAATCGATTCGGCATGATCGCTGTGATCTCTGTGGCAGACCCCCAGGGGTCCGGAAAGCAGGCTCGGCTCGGCACCGGAGCCCTCGCCTGGATGGCTTCATGATATGGGGAAGACCGGGGCTCGATACAAGCCCCCGGTGGGTGGATTGCGTCAAGGCAGCCGGCGCCGACCCGAGGCCGGCTCGCCCGTACTGCACCGCCCAACCTGTGGCTCGTGCGCGTAGCCCTCGATCGCTCGAATTGCGGGCCGGTCCTGAGCTTGCCGGTTCAGGCCGTTACTTGGCCCACAACCCCGACCACGCCGGCGCGCTTCGCGATGCCGATTGGGTGGTCGCCAGCAGGCTCCGCGGCAGCAGGACCCTGAAGGCGACACTGGTCGGTGCCTTGCACGCCGAGGACGCTCCGGTACCCGCGATCCGCTGGTCTGCCGGTAGGCAGACTGCGGGATTGAGCGTGCCGAACAGCGTGACATTCGGGTTGTACGATGCCCAGTCGATGTAGACGAGATGGATGTGCTCACTGCCGCTGATGCTCTCGCTACCCGCGTTGGCCTCGCCCTGGTTCAGCTGCGAAAAGTTCTCCGATGTGATCGAGCCGAGCGATCCCAGCGCGATTTGACTCACGCTCGTGCCGAACGGGTCGTTGTACAACGCCGATTCAAGCGAAGTGTTGCCCGGCACAAATGCGTGATCCGTCACGTTCAATACTGATCCCGTCGGCGCCATGACGTGCTGTGTCGGTCGAGCCGGCCCCGCGGGCGACCAGACCGTCACCGCGACCGAGGTTCCGGAGGTCGAGGCAAGTCCGAACTGTTGCGCGGCATCGGTGCTGCTCAGCTGTCCCTTGGGGTTCTCGATGCCGTATCGCACCTCAACGTTGTTTGCATTGACCGTGGCGCCGGCGCCCGTGCCGAAAATATTGTCACCGGCGATGAGCAGCACGTCGCCGCCCGCCGTAATCTTCCCGATCGTCAGATCGGCCGCCGGGCCTTTGGTTCCCAGAGTGAGGTTGCCGGCCGCAGTCCCGGCGCCAGACAGTCCCCCGCCCGACTCGATGATCACGTTGTTGCCGCTGAAATTCACCGGACCGCCGAATGTATTGCCATAATTTCCGAGCGCAATGTCTGAGCCGCTCAGTGCATTCAGCGTCACCGGGCCGCCGACATTCAATAGTCCGCTCTGCGAGATGCCACCGGCGGCCGTTTCCTCGAGCGAGCCGCTTGCCGAACCGGAACTCGACAGGCTGCCGGTGTTTGCATTCAGTGTGACGTTGTGTCCCGTGAACGATACGGCGCCGCCGAACGTATTGGCGCCGCCGAGATTAACGTCCCCGCCATTGTTGGCAGCCAGCGCGGTGGTGCCCGATGTCGTAATCGATCCATTGCCGACCTCGGCAAGTGCGCCTGATGTCGTTAACTTGATGCCACCTGCGCCGATGTTGAGCAAGCCGCCGATGTTCATCGCAGCGGAGTCGTTCACGCTCAGTGCCGAACTCGTTACCGTGCCCAGTGCGGCAATCGAGTTCGCATTGCCGAGATCCACCGAACCGGAGGTCGTACTGGCCGCCAACGTTCCGGTGCTGATCGTCGTCGAGCCGCTCTGAGTCACTACACCGCCCGAATTGATCGTCGTCGTACCGCTGGAGCCGGTGGTGATCCCCGGCAAGGTCACCGCATTCGAGCTCTGTACCACCACCGCTGTGGCGGAATTACTGCGGGTCTGCACGGTTCCAGCGAGATTGACCGCACCGCTGCCGCCGCTCACGCTGACGTCGCCCGAGCCAGCATTGACCACACTGGCGCCAGACTGGGTGACCCCGACGCCCTGCAGCACGACGCCATTGCCGTTGAGGCCAGAGCCGCCGAGCACCAGCAAGCCGCTGCTGTCGGTCAATGAGACCGAGCCGTTGCCCGCATCGATCGGGCCGCTCACGGTAATTCCCCCCGAGTTGGCGATACTGACGGAACCGCCGCCGCTTTGCTGGATCCCCGTGACAGTCAGCGGCACACCGTCTGTCAGGTTCAGTGCACCGCTGCCGGAATTGCTCGCATTGAAGGCGCCGATGGAGTTGTTCCCTCCGAGCAACGTGCCGCCCGTGGATACCGTGGTGAGTGTTCCTGTTGTGCCGATCTGTCCTCCTGACTCGCTGATCGAGCCGCTCGAGGTCAGACTTACCGGGCCGCTGCCGGTGGCGAGCGCTGCGGTGAGAGTCAGCGGCTGGGTATCGTTCACCGTCAGAGCGGTGCTCGAGAAGCTGCCCAGCGAGCCGATCGAGTTGGCATTGCCCAGATCCACCGATCCGGTCGTACTGCCGATCAGCGTCCCGGTGCTGATCGTCGTCGAGCCGCTCTGGGTCACCGCAGCGCTGATGTCCCCGGCGCCGATCGTCGTGGTGCCGCTCGCCCCGGTGCTGATCGCCGGCAGCGCAACCGTGGTGGCGTTGCGGATGAGCGCGGCAGTGGCGCCGTTGCTGCTGGTCTTGAGCGCTCCGGCCATGCTGATCGCGCCACCGCCGCCATTGACCAGAACGTCGCCCCCGCCGGCGTTCACCACACCGCCCGAGGACTGCGTGACACCCACCCCCTGCAACGTCGCCCCCGTGGCGCTGATGCTCGAGGATCCGAGCGAAAGCGCTCCGCTGCTGTCACTCAGTAACACCGCCCCCGTCCCGCCCACGGCGATCGGACCATTGACGGTCGTGCCGCCGGCATTGCGCACCGATACCGATCCGCCGCCGCTCTGATTGATGCCCGAGATCGTCAGTGCGCCGGAGTTCAGCAGCGAGACATCCCCGCTCGTGCTGTTCGTGGCGTTGAACCCGCCGACCGCGTTCGTGTCCCCCAGCACCGTGCCGCCGCTCGAGCTCGTCGTCAGCGTCCCGGTGGTGGAGATCGTGCCCCCCGACTCGCCGATCGAGCCGCTCGAGGTCAGATTCACCGGGCCGCTGCCGGCGGCGACTGTGCCCGCCAGGGTGATCGCCGCGGTGCTACCGAGCGTCACCGATCCGCCGCCGCTCTGATTGATGCCCGAGACCGTCAGTGCACCGGAGTTCAGCAGCGAGATATCCCCGCTCGTGCTGTTCGTGGCGTTGAACCCGCCAACCGCGTTCGCCCCGCCCAGCACCGTGCCGCCAGTCGAGCTCGTCGT
>JAJZUT010000048.1 GCA_021847105.1 Pseudomonadota bacterium
AACACACTCGCAAGCCAGATCAGCGTTCCGGAAATATAGCCGGCGAGAGGCCCGAACGCCGCCTCTATGTACCCGTAGGTTCCACCGCTCGTTGGAACTCTGCTGCCGCCCTCGGCAAAACAAATGGCCACCGCCCCGATCGCAACCGCACCCGCTATGAATGCAACGAAGGCGTAGGGTCCCAAACTGGCTGCCATAGCGGCGGGCACGGCAAATATTCCGGCACCAATGACAATATTGACGATGCTAGCGGCCAGTGACCAAGGGCCCAACGTTCGATGTAATCCAGCATCCCTATTTTTTTTGTTCACCACATGAACATAGCACGATGACGCGGCCCGATTGCTGTCATTCGTGAGTGTCAGCAACGGGTCGAAAGTGAGCGTTTCGCTGCACCGTATTTCCTATGTCGGTAGACCGCCGGCGTTCTATCAGTTAACGCAACAACCACACCAACCATTGGCTGCTGAGCACCGCCAACTTTCTTGATGGCGATTCCGGCCGTGGCGGTCAAGTTTCATGATGGTTCGATAGAGATCCCCATCAGGGATCTTGATTAAAAGATCCCCTCAGGGGAGTCTCCGGTTACCAAGCCAGGAGACTTTAGAAGTGTGCCACGACGTACTGCAAGACCCCACGTTTTTTCGCTTTCTATCGCAGATCGACCATGAGTTTGCCGCTGAGACGCGAGCGGGGCGCTGTCCCGACTGCTGCGGCCCGCTGCATGTGTCCGATTACCCGCGTAAACCGCGCGGTTGTCCAGCCTCGGTGCGCGAGGAGTATTCCCGACGCCTGAGCTTTACCTGCGGACGGTGCGACGCGCGCGCGACGTCGCCGTCGGTGCGATTCGCCGGCCGCCGGGTGTATTTGGCGGTGGTGTTGATGCTGCGGTCACCGCCGGGCGGTGCCTCCGGCCAAGAGCTCCGCGACGAGTTCAACATCCCGGCGAGCACGCTCAAGCGCTGGCGCACATGGTGGCGGCGGGATTTTCCCTCGACACCGTTCTGGCAATCGATGCGCACGCGGTTCATGCCGCCGCTCGCGATCGAGCGGCTACCGCAGAGCGCATTGGAACGCTTTGACGGCGACGCGATGACCGAGCGCCTCGCGCAGGCGTTGCGCTGGATCGCGCCGTTAAGCATACGGCGGCGATCAGGTAATCCGAGGCTCGCTGCGTAGCCGCAGAGGATGTCGATAGCGTAGCGGTCGGGCGGCTTTGTAGCCTGCGACCCCATGAACGGCGCCGCCCGTGGTGCCGTGATGGGAGTGAACGTGAGTTCCGATGACGATCTACCGCCACGAGATCGGTGGGCGCGGCTGCGCTTTGCGATCATAGGGCCGCTGCTGGCCGCACCGCCGGGCGCCGGTGAGCTACACGAGGCGCTCGCCGTGTTGGCCGCCAAGACCTGGCGCCATCCGTTCACCGGACTCGACCTGCGCTTCGGCGTCTCGACGATCGAGCGCTGGCTGTATGCGGCAAAAAGGGCCGCCGATCCGGTGCGGGCGCTGCGCAATCAGGTGCGGCGTGATATCGGTCGCTTCCCGAGTCTGTCCAGCGATACCGTGGCGGCGCTGAGCGCGCAATACCGCTCGCACCCGGGGTGGACCGCGCAGCTGCATCACGACAACCTCAAGGTCACGCTTGCCGCCGCGGGCATCAAGTGTCCGTCCTACCCGAGCGTACGGCGCTACCTCAAAGCCGCCGGGTTACTGCGCCGGCGTGCGCCGAGGCGCACCACCGACGGGGCCATCGCCGCTCGCTCCCGGCTCGAACAGCGCGAGGTGCGCAGCTACGAAGTCGAACACGTCCTGCAGCTCCTGCACCTCGACTTCCATCATGGCTCACGCAAAGTGTTGACCCGCAGCGGCGCCTACGTCAAACCCCTCCTGGTCGGCTTCATCGACGACCGTTCGCGCTTCCTCTGTCACGCTCAGTGGTACACGAACGAAGGCAGCCGGGAACTGGTTCATGGCCTGTGCCAGGCGCTGCAGAAGGTGGGGCTGCCGCGCTCGCTGATGACCGACAATGGCTCGGCGATGATCTGCGGGGAGTTCACCACGGGGCTGCATCAGCTCGGCATTTTGCACCTGCCAACGTTGCCGTACTCGCCGCACGTCAACGGCAAGCAGGAAAACATCTGGGGCCGCGTCGAGGGGCGCCTGCTCGCCATGCTCGAGGGCGAGGAGAACCTCACCCTCGAGCAACTGAACCTCGCCACCCAGGCCTGGATCACCCAGGAGTATCACCGCACCGTCCACAGCGAGATCGGCCAGACGCCGCTGCAGCGCTTCCTTGCAGGCCCCAGCGTCGCCCGCGAGTGCCCGGGCAGTGACGCATTACGGGATGCCTTCCGCATCGAGGTCAAGCGCAAGCAACGCCGTTCCGACGGCACGGTCAGTCTCGACGGCCAGCGCTTCGAGATCCCCTCCCGGTATCGCGGTCTCGAGCACATCCATCTGCGCTATGCCCGCTGGGACCTCGCGCGCGTCGATCTGATCGACGCGCGCACCGGGCAGGTCCTCTGTCCGATCCGCCCCCTCGACAAGGCCGCCAACGCCGATGCGCTGCGTCGGCGCTTGGATCCGGCGACGGCGGAGCAGAGCGCGATGCCGGCCACCGGCATCGCGCCACTCCTGAAGCAAATGATGGCCGACTACGCCGCCACCGGCCTGCCGCCCGCCTATGTACCCACCCCCGAGAAGGACGATGCCGTATGAACCAAAAACTCCTGGCCCTGTATGGCCTGAAATGGAACCCGTTCACCTCGGAGGTGCCGATCGAGGCACTTCACGTGCCCCCGAAGGTCGAGAACTTCTGCTGGCGCATCGAACAGGCGCACCTGCGCGAGGGCGGCTTCGCGCTCATCCACGGCGATCCCGGCACCGGCAAGAGCGTGGTCATGCGCCTGCTCGCCGAACGGCTCTCCCGGCTCGCCGACCTGTCGGTCGGCGTTATCCTGCATCCGCAGAGCAACCTCTCCGACTTCTACCGCGAGCTCGGCGATATCTTCTCGATCTCCATCCGGGTCAGCAACCGCTGGGGTGGGTTCAAGGCGCTGCGCGCCCGCTGGCTCGATCACTTGGGCTCCGCCTCTCGCCGGCCCGTCGTCCTCATCGACGAGGCTCAGGAGATGACGCCGATGGTGCTGTCCGAGTTGCGTCTGCTTGCCAGCGCCCGGTTCGACTCCCAGGCCCTGCTGTGTGTGGTGCTCAGCGGCGATGCCCGGCTTCTCGATAAACTCAGGCGCGACGAACTGATCCCCTTGGGGTCCCGGATCCGCACTCGGCTCGCGACCGGCGCCGCCACCCGCGATGAGCTGCTGACCTGCCTCGAGCACCTGCTCACGACCGCCGGCAACGCAGGCCTCATGACCAAGGAGCTGCGTCACCTCTTATGCGACCATGCGGCCGGCAACTACCGCATCCTCATCGGCATGGCCGCTGACTTGCTCATGACCGCGGCGCAGACCGAAATCACCGTGCTCGACGAAAAGCTCTACTTCCAGGTGTTCAACTTGCCGGCACCGCAAGCAGCGCGCCGTGCCGTCGGGGCTCGCTGACGTGAACGGCGATCCGGATCCGTTCACCTTCCCCGAACTGCCCGACGAGGCCGCCGCCGCCCTCGATCGGCTACTCGAGGACTTCTACAACCGCTTCCAAAATCATTATGGGCTGCAGCTGCACCGCTGGTATCACGCACTCGATGAACGCGAGGCTCGCCACAATCCGATCCCCTCACGATCACCGCCGCTCTCCGATCCACCGTTCTGAACCACGCCAATGACCGCGGCGCCGACGCCGCGGTCACGATCGCCGATGGGCCATCACCGATCGTGAATATCCGCCCATCAAATTAGCTGACCGCTCTCAGCTCGACGAATCCCGCGGCGCCGTGTCGTACGCGCTGAAGGCGCCGATGACGCGCTCGCGACGATCTCGCAGCGGATAGACCGCGCAGAAGCGCACCTTTGGAGCGTGTGTGACCAAGGGATTCTGCGCGCAGCGGACGTCCTCATGCGTATCCTGAACGATCACCGGTCCGGTGCCGTTCCCGAGCGCCGCAGCGAGGCTTTGCGCCAACGGCAATTCCCGCCGCTCCCATCCGTCCGCCGCCTTGATCCATTCGCGATCGTTGTCGAACAAGCCGATCGTGGCGGCCCGCACACGCAGTGCTTGCCGCGCCAGTCTTACGATGCGGTTGAATCTCGACTCTATCGGTGTATCTAGTAGGTCCGCACCCTGCAATGCGACGAGGCGTAACGTTTCGGTCTGCAGAAAATCACGTTTCGGCAAGGCGCTCCCCTTTTGGGTCGGCAAAGTGCACGGCGTGCAAAGCCAGCCGCCGTCATTGATGCGTCGCCTGTGCGCGCGGATTTGCTCGCGTGCTCGGCAGCGACCGGGTCTCCGACGACGTACGTGTCGTTGTACATTTTTTTTAGCCCGCCAAACTGTAAGTCGGCAACGCCCGAAAAATGATCTCTGGGCGAACCGCTGTAACGAGAGCCGTTCTCACTTGGGCGTTACGGCATAATTATGCGGGTCGCCGTGCGTAGAGCCGGCCGACATCATCCACAGAATCGATCCGAATGATATGCCGTCGATGGTAAGCGCACCAGCGGCTTACGGATGGACATCCAAGACCCGGGGCGAACCCTCTTGCGGCCGCTCACAAATGCCGAGTCCGTAGCCGGCGCTTGGCCCAGC
>JAJZUT010000049.1 GCA_021847105.1 Pseudomonadota bacterium
AACAGCCCGATGAGCGGTCAGGGCGGGACTCTGATTGACAGCGTGGCTTCCCTTCCGTATCTTCGCGGCCCACTCCGTGGGGCCATAGCTCAGCTGGGAGAGCGCTTGCATGGCATGCAAGAGGTCGGCGGTTCGATCCCGCCTGGCTCCACCATTTAAATCAAAGACTTGAGTCTAGCAGCCTTCTGGCAGATTCCAGCCGGGGTACCAGTGGCGCTTTTCTGAGCGATTCGACGTGCGCGGGCCTTCCCTCGCACGCGCGTGCGCGTATCCGCGTCGCACAACTCGCGCTCTCGCCCCATCCCGCATCACGCCTGGGCTCACAGGCGGCCACGTCACGGTCTCGGCAATTTGCGCTCAACTGCCTGATTTTCATTGGCGCCAGGCAACTGACTCGCCGCGCCGTGCGGCCCTCGTTCGCTGCACTGGCTGGAACATGCTCACGCAACCGCCGGTGCCGCACTTCTGGCGCGCCCGAGGAGGTGACCCGTGGCTGATGTTCGCGACGGGCTGCCGCTGCCCTTTGCGCAGGCGATCCGGCATGCATTGGAGATACTTTCGCGCGCTTCCGCCGACTGGCGCGGTAACGGCTCGGTTGACGCTGGGCCGCTGCACTGGCCGGTTGCCGTCAATCTCGCCCGGCGCCAGCTCGCCCAGGCGCTCGAGGTGCTAAGCAGCGGGGGCGCCCCCAGCTCGGGATTGACGCTGGACTTTCGCGCTGCGTGTGCGGTCGGCCGCATTGTCCGGGGGCGTGCCTCGATTCCCTTGGATGGGAGACGGCTGACGCCGGCGCTGGCATTGCCTGGTGGAATTCCCTCACGCCAACACGGCGGCGCGAGTGGCTCGATGCTGCGCGGTCGGTACGGCCGGCCGATGCGTGGAACACCTTCAAGGCCCAAGGGGCACGATGATGGTCGAGCTCGCGGTCGATATCGTGGCGTTTTGCATCGTGGCGGCCGCTGTGCTCGCCGCTGTGGCGGCGCTCGGCGCGGTCTGGTTCAGCTTCGGGCACTGGCTCGAGGCGGTCCCTGGACGCGCCCGGCGCTTCTGGACACTTCTCGGCATCGCGGTTGCTGCGCTGGTGCTGCTTGCGTGGCGTTCGCTCTCGCCGACGACGTTAGCCGCGGCGGCCGGCGGCGCGGTTCTCGTCGGCGTCGCTGTCTGAATCTGCTCGGCGCTCGATCGGCTCGGCCCGCGCTGGAGGGTTGCCGCGGTGTGGATCACCTGGGGTGCGCTCGTGCTCGGGCTGATCCTCGATGTCCTCGCGCAGCAGGGACGGCTGCCGTGAATCCGCTGCGCTACCTCGTGCGCTCGCTCGGCTTCTCGTGGCTCGCCTACGGTTGACCGTCCGGCCGGCGCGTCGGCGTGCTCGTGGGGCGTGCAGTCGGCGGATGGCTCGCCGGCGTGCTGCTTGGGCGGCGCTGAGCGCTCTGCTGCGCCCAATTCGCAGCCGAGCGATCGGCACCCTCGAGCGCGCGCAGGTTTGTCGGAGTGTTGATCGACCGATTCAACCCTGGACACCAATGGACGGGCATTTTGGTTTCCGAATTGCGGCGCCAGAAGAGCGGACGAGGGTAGGTTGCAGGCGCGGCCATCGAGAGCTCTCCAATCTGTTGGATGCGATGTTGCATTTCGGTGGGAAGACAACGCAAATGCAGGATAGATTCGGGACTGCTCTTGTCACACGATATCGGCCATGTCGGCCGATGCATTCATTCAGTGTCGCGTAACTTCGGAGATGAAGGCGTTCGTGCAGTCTCTCGCTGCCCGGGAGCAGATCACGGAATCTGAGCTGGTCCGCCAGCTTCTCGAGGCCGTGCTGCGCAGCTCGGCAGGTAGCGCGATTGTCTCACTCGAGGGCACTGAAGCTCCGAATCGCGAGGCGCGGCTATCGGTGCGACTCGACCCGGACGACTGGCTGGTGCTCAAGTAGCGGCGGCGGGCCGTGGCGTCCCGGCCGCGGCCTACGTCGCGGTGCTCGTGAGATCGCACCTGCGCGCCGTCACACCGCTCCTCAAGGAAGAGCGGCTCGCGCTGGATCGAGTTGTCGCGGAGCTGAGCGCCATCGGTCGGAAACTGAATCAGATCGCCCGGGCTTTGAGCCGAGGTGACAGAGTCGCGCCCGGCAAGGAAGAGGTGTGGGCTATGTTGAGGATATGCACCGCGCTGCGCGATCACAGCAAAACGCTCCTCAAAATTAACCAGAAGAGATGGAATCAAGGACATGCCGCAACGGCTCAATGACAGTAGGGGACGGCAGCAGCCACTGCTCGACATCCGGAGCCTCGCCCGATCGGGGCCAGGCCGGCGAGACCGGCTATCGCCGGTGGACATTGATCGAATTGCCTGGACTGTCCGGCGCACTCCGGGGTGATGGTCAAGGTGCTGAGCCGCGGCAGTCAGAATCTCAAAGCGGTTCGAGGTCATCTCGATTACCTGCGCGACCGGGACGGTGAAGAAGCCGTTCTCGAAACGGACCACGGCGAGCGGCTCACCGGTCGAGGCGTCGCGAACGATCTGGTCGAGGACTGGAATCTCGATCTACAGGAGCACCGAGACCGCTGGGACATCGAGGGACGCGGTCGCCGGTCTACGAAGCTCGTGCACAAACTGGTGTTCTCGATGCCGGCGGGAACGCTGCCACAGAAGGTCATGGCGGCGGTGAAGAACTTTGCGCGCGAGAAGTTCGGGGCGACGCATCGTCATGTGATGGCGTTGCATATGGATGAACCGCATCCAGACGTGCACATGGTCGTCAAGGCGGTGAGCGAACGCGGAGAGCGGCTTCACATCCGCAAGGCGACTCTGCGCAAGTGGAGAGAGGAGTTCGCGCGACAACAGCGGACGCTCGGGGTCGCTGCGAATGCAACGGAACGGGCCGTGCGTGGCCAAAGTCGTTCATTCCAGCTCAACGGGATCTACCGAGCCGAGCAGCGAGGGGAATCCCGCCGGTTGTGGGCGCGGACGGAAGACGCTCGGCGCGACCTCCTCGGAGGAAGTCCCGGTGCCGAGCGAGAGAAGAACAACTTGGTCGAGATCCGCAAGGAGGTAGAGCGGGGTTGGCGGGAGTTGAGCGACGTGCTGGCCGCTCAAGGACATCGGGGACTCGCGGCGGAGGTCGTGCGATTTCTCGACCGTATGGGTCCGCCCAGGACCGATCGGGAAATCATCGCCGATGCGCTCCGCGAGGACCTGCGCACCGAGCGGGCGCGGCAAGGACCCGCGAGATGACCCGACGCTCGCAAGCCCACCATGAAGCACATCGTCCCCCCGCGCGGCTCCGCAGTGCACACAATGCCCATTTATCTCACTATTGATATACACCCATGAAGCCGATAAGCTGGTTCGGAGACAGTCGATCGCGAGTCCGGGCGTTTCCGGAGGCGGCTCGGCGCAAGGCGGGACATGAGCTCAACCAGGTTCAGCATGGCCGCGAGCCCGAGGACTGGAAGCCGATGCCGTCGGTCGGTATAGGAGTGAATGAGATCCGCGTGCGCACCGAAAGCGCGTATCGGGTTCTCTACGTCGCAAAGTTCGAGGAAGCCGTGTACGTCCTCCATGCGTTCCCAAAGAAGACCCGCCGGACGCCGAAATCGGATCTGGAGCTTGCGAGCGAGCGCTATCGTGCGGTCATTGAATGGCGGAAGAGGGTGCGGCAGTGAGTAAGGGAGTGAAGATCGTGCGCGGCAGCGGCAATGTCTTTCGCGATCTCGGTTTTTCCGAGACGGAGGCGCGAAATTTGGCGCTACGCTCCGAGCTGATGATTCGCATCGAGCAATTCGTCGAGGGGAGCGGATTGACGCAGGTGCGCGCCGCCCAGCGTCTGGGGCTCACTCAGCCTCGGCTCAACGCGTTGCTGCGCGGCAAGATCGATCTATTTAGCCTGGACGCGCTCGTCACAATTGCCAGCCGTGCCGGTCTCACCGTCGAGCTCCGGGTGAGGCCCGCGAAGCCCGCTCGCCACTCGGCCGCCGCTGCCTCCTGAGGCGGATTCAGGGCCGTCTATTCGCATCGATGTAATGAGTGAGATCGATCTCGCCTATGCACAGGAATGGAAGTTCGATCACGGCATCATGGTGTCGCTGCATTTCCTGACGCCTCGTTACGAGCTGCCGGTCATTCCGGTCAATATCAACTGTCAGGGACCGCCGCTCATTCCGCTGAAACGCTGTTACGAGTTCGGACGCGCGCTGCGGCGCGCTTGCGATGCCCGCCGGCAGCCCGATCGGCCGCGCTCTGGCCTTCCTGCGCCTCTTGCGCTCGTCAATCGCAGCGAGTCGCTGTCGCGTGCTTTCATTGGTATCTATGAAGGGGTCAATGCTCTTTTGCTCGGGTAGGCGTTCTCTTCCGGGTGTTCGAAGCGGGTTTACATCGGTCTGTGGGTTCTCGATGAGGTATTTCTACACGCTGCTTGCGTCCAGGGGTGCTCAAGAAGGGTGTTCGTGCCGAGGGGACTGAAGACGCGCGTTTCGGCCGCTGATGCAGGAGTAGGCACAGGCAGCGATTCTGTGACGAGCACGGTGGCTAAGGATTTTCGTAGTCGGGAGCTGTGGCCCCGGTGGCTGCCAAGATGGGGTAGGTGAGCCGCCTGGATTGCG
>JAJZUT010000033.1 GCA_021847105.1 Pseudomonadota bacterium
GCGGCAGATGTACGGCAGGCTGATGATGGCGAGGGCGATCGAGCCGGCGGCCACCGAGAAGCTCCAGCCCAGCCACTCGACCATGCCCACGTAGCCGAAGTAGCCCACCACGATCGAGGGCACCCCGACCAGCACGTCGGCGAGGAAGCGGATGGTCACGGCCCAGTGGGAGAAGCGGTACTCGGCGGTGTAGATGCCGGCGGCGACCCCAAATGGCACGGCGAGCAGCAGTGCGCCGACCGAGAGCACCAGCGTGCCCTCGATCGCATTCAGCAGTCCGCCGCCGGTGCCCTGGGTGATGGTGGTGAGCACCGAGAGCTTCAGCGCACCGACGCCGCGGACAAACACCACCTCGAGGATCCACACCATCAGGACCGAGAGGCCCGCCAGGCACAGTCCGCTCAGCGTCCACCCACCGAGACTGGCGAGGCGGCGCGAGAGGCGGATCTGATGCGGGCTCTTGCGGTGCGCGGCGAGTGTGCTCATCGGCGTCAGACCATGACCGAGCGTTGGCTGTTGTTCCACACGAGCAGCAGCAGCCGCGCCAGCGCGTTGACGATGATGGAGATAATCGCGAGCACGAAGGCGATTTCGGCGAGCGAGCGTACGGCGAGACCGGTCGGATCCTGCAGCGCGCTGTCGAGCTGCGAGACGATGAACGCGGCCATGGTCGAGACCGGGTCGTAGATGCGGTGCGGCAGGTAGTTGAGTGCGTTACCGCTCACCATGAGTACCGCCATCGTCTCACCGAGCGCGCGCCCGAGCGCGAGGAACGTCGCGCCGATGAGCGTCTTGCGCGTGCCGGGCAGCATCACCTTCCACAGCGCCTCGAAGCGGGTGGCACCGAGGCCGAGCGCCGCCTCGCGCAGCGAGGCCGGCTGACTCACCAGCGCATCGCGCAGCGTCGCGGCGATGATCGGCACGATCATCAGCGAGAGCACGATGCCGGCGGTGAGCAGCCCATAGCCGCTACCGGTCGGCTCGCCCAGAAAGGGAATGGCCTTGCCGAGGGAGCGTGCGAGCAGCGGGTAGAGGTGGTGGCCGAGAAACGGGATCACCACGACGTAGCCCCACAGGCCGAACACCACGCTCGGGATGGCCATCAGCAGCTCGACCAGGAACGAGATCCACAGCCGCAGCTGTGCCGGCACGGCCTCGGCGAGGAAGATCGCTGCGCCGATGCCCATCGGCAGAGCCACCGCAAGTGCGATCAGGGTCGAGGCCAGCGTGCCGACGATCAGGAAGAGGATGCCGTACGTGGCGCCCGGCTGGACCTGCATGCCGTGGCGCGTGATCGGGTCGGCATAGAGGTTGCCGAGGTTCCAGGTGTCGCGGACCACGAAGCCGAGCCCATTGAAGTGCATGGCCGGCCAGCAATACAGCGCCAGGAACAGAACGATGGCGGCGAGGGTGGCGGGCAGGATGCCCGCGACGATGGCGAGCCAGGCTCTGAACTTCATGGCGCGCAAGGATGGCCGCTCCGCACGGGCGATGCAACGGGTTCGTCAAAAGGCGAAGCCGGCCGCGCCGCTCGGCCCTGCCGAGGGACGCGGACCGGCTTCGAGGGGGGTTAGTGGATCTTGGCGACCTGCGCCTTGCTGAGCGCCACGATCGGCGCGGGCAGCGCCACGAAGCCGACCTGCTGCATGAAGTGCTGCGAGTTGCCCTCGGTCGGGCTCAGCGCCCAGTTGAAGAACGCGCGCAGCGCCGCAGCGGTGGCCGGGTTCGGCTGGACCGCATTCACGATGGCGTACTCGTAGTTGATGATCGGGTAGGAGTTCGCCCCCGGGGCGAAGATCAGGCTGATGCGCTCATCGCGCGGGGTGTGGGCCGCCATGGCTTCCACTGCCGCCTGCACCGTGCGCGGGGTCGGCAGCACGAAACGGCCGGCACGGTTCTCGATGGCGGCCTCGCCGAGGCCGGCCTTCTCCGTGGCCTGCTTGTAGCTGATGCCGATGTAGGCGATCGAGTACGGCGTACCCTTGCAGGCATTCACCATGCCCGGGTTGCCTTCGGCACCGATGCCGCCCTGCACGGCCGGCCAGCTGACCGTGGTGCCGTAGCTCACCGAGTTGTTCCACGCCGGGGTGCTGAAGGACAGGTACTGGGTGAAGATGAACGTGTCGCCGCTGCCATCGGTGCGATGCACCAGCACGATCGGCTGATGCGGCAGGCGCACGCCGGGATTCAGCCGGGCGATCATCGGATCGTTCCAGAAGCGCACCCGGCCGGAATACATCGCCGCGAGCACCGGTCCGCTCAGCTTCAGATGAGTGCGGTTCAGGCCCGGCAGGTTGTAATTGATCATCTGCGAGGAGATGGCGAGCGGGATGTTGAGCATGCTCGGATGCTGGCGCACCAGGAACGGGCTCATGTAGGCATCCGAGGCGCCGATCTGGGCAATTCCGGAGATCGCCTGGGAGATGCCGGTGCCACTGCCGGTCGACTGAGTGGTGATCTGTACGCCCGGGTGGCTCTTGGCGTATACCGGCACCCACAGGTTGAACAGCGGGTAGAGCAGCGAGGAGCCCGTCTCGAGCAGGCGCTGCTGGGCCATCGCGGCGTGCGCGCCGAGCGTGCTGCAGATCGCCAGAGTGGCCGAGAGCACCAGGGAAGCCCTGCGGCGGGCGGGAGCGGATTTCATGCGCATGGATTTACCTTCTGCGGACGAGGACAGTGCCACAGGCACCGGTTCTATCGATCGCGCGGTACTGTACGCCGCCAATGTGACGAATTTGTGACAGCCACTTGTCATATATTAAACCCTTTTAAAGCAAAGGGTTGAGAGCGTTCATGGTCGCTCGGCGGCAACCGGACGTGCGCCTGCGGCGCATCTACGAATCCCCCGGCGAGGACGGGCTGCGCGTGCTGGTCGACCGGCTCTGGCCGCGCGGGATCCGGCGCGAGGGCGCCGCGATCGATGCCTGGCTGCAGAATCTGGCGCCGAGCACGGCGCTGCGGCGCTGGTTCGGGCACGACCCGGCCCGCTGGGCGGCATTTCGGCGCCGCTATCTCGAGGAACTCGCCGCGCAGAGCGCCCAGCTCGAGCAGTTGCGCGAGGCGGCGCGTCAACGGCCGCTGACGCTCCTCTACGCCGCGCGCGATCCCGAGCACCATCATGCCCTGGTGCTGCGCGAGGCCATTCTTGGCGCGGCCGCGCCTGCCGCGCCGGGGCGCCGGCCCGGCAAGACACCCCCGCGCGGATCGGTTAAGGTGCGTCCATAGGGGGTGTGCGCGCGAAGGCGTGCGTGCTCGTGAGCGAAAGAACCTGAACAATGAAAACACCCGTACCCGAGGACGCCGGCGCGCTCGGCGAGTTCACGCTGCGTGGTCTGGTCATCGGGGTGCTGATCACCCTGCTGTTCACCGCGGCCAACGTCTACTTCGGCCTCAAGGCCGGCCTGACCTTCTCCACGTCGATCCCCGCAGCGGTCATCTCCATGGCCATCCTGCGCGCGCTGAAGGGCTCGACGCTGCAGGAGAACAACATCGTGCAGACCGTGGCCTCGGCGGCCGGCACGCTCTCGAGCATCATCTTCGTGCTGCCCGGGCTGGTCATCGTCGGTTGGTGGAGCGGCTTTCCGTTCTGGATGTCGTTCCTGGTGTGCGCGGCCGGCGGCATTCTCGGGGTGATGTACACCATTCCGCTGCGCCGTGCGCTGGTGACGGACTCGGACCTGCCGTACCCGGAAGGCGTGGCCTGCGCCGAGGTGCTCAAGGTCGGCGCCGGCAGTGCGCACGATGCGGATCTGGAGGCGGTCGAGAGCGGTGGCGCGGGGCTGAAGGCCGTCCTCGTCGGGGGGCTGGTCTCGGCCGCGTTCTACGTGGTGGTGCAGACGCAGCTGTTCGCCAGCGACGTGGTCCGCTATTTTCGGCTCGGCAAATCCGCTGCGGCCACCGGTTTTGATTTCAGCCTGTCGTTCGCCCTGTTCGGCATTGGCCATCTGGTAGGCCCGGCAGTCGGCGTGGCGATGCTGGTCGGGGCGCTGATCGGGTGGGGCTGGGCGGTGCCGCAGTTCCTCATCGGGCATCCGGCCGCCGCCAGCGCGGCAGTCGCGGCCCAGGGCGCCTGGGACCATTACGTGCGCTTCCTCGGTGCCGGCACCATCGGGGTGGCGGCGATCTGGACGCTGGTCACGCTGGTCAAGCCCGTGATCAAAGGCCTCGCCGGCGCCATGGCCTCCTCGCGGGCGCGCCAGCGCGGCGAGGGCCATACGCTGCCGCGGACCGAGCACGACATTCCGGTCGGCACGGTCGGACTGATCTCGCTCGCCTGTCTGGTGCCGGTCGGTGCGTTGCTGTGGCACTTCAGCCGCATCAGCGGACTCGGCTCGCACGCGCTGCTGCTCGCGCTCGCCGGGGTGGTGTTCGTCGCCGTGATGGGCTTTCTGGTCTCGACCGTGTGCGGCTACATGGCCGGGCTCATCGGCTCCTCGAACAGCCCGCTCTCGGGCATCGGCATTCTGGTGGTGGTGTTGTGCGCGCTGCTGCTGGTGCTCGGGGTGAGCGCCGGGGTGCTGCCCGGGACGCGCAGCGCGTTGGTCGCGTTCGCGCTGTTCATCACCTCGGTGGTGTTCGCGGTGGCCTCGATCGCCAACAACAACCTGCAGGATCTGAAGACCGGGCAGCTGGTCGACGCCACGCCGGCCAAGCAACAGTGGGCGCTGGTGGTCGGCGTCATCGCCGGCGCGCTGGTCATCCCGCCGGTGCTCGATCTGGTCAATCGGGCGTTCGGGTTTCTGGGGGCCCCGGGGGTCAATCCGGCGCACGCGCTGCCCGCCCCACAGGCCGGGCTGATCGCTGCGCTCGCCCAGGGCGTGATCCAGCACAACGTGCCGTGGAGCGCGATTCTGCTCGGTGGGGCGCTCGGCGCGGCGATCATCGTGATCGACCTGTTGCTCGCGGTCACTTTCAAGAACATTCGTCTGCCGCCGCTCGCGGTGGGCCTGGGCATTTACCTGCCGACCTCGAGCACGTTGATGATCGTGGTGGGTGCCCTGGTGGGGGCCTGGTTCAACCGCCGCGCCGAGCGCGTGCCGCGCGCCGAGGCGATCAAGCAGTTGGGCGTGCTGCTCGCCTCCGGGCTAATCGTCGGCGAGAGCCTGCTCGGGGTGATCTACTCCTTCGTCGTGGTGTTCTCAGGTCGGCACACGCCGATCGCGCTCGTCGGGGCGCAATTTGCCCCGATCGCAACCTGGTTGGGTGGTGCCGCCTTCGCCGCGGTGGTCTTCGCTCTGTACCGCTGGGTGGAGCGCCTGGTGCGCCCCTGAGGGACCGCGGGGACCCTAGAGGGCAAAGAGGGGGATGACAATGAGTCCCACAGAGCTGTTCCTGCAGGCCCGCGATCAATTGTTGCGGCTGCGCGAGGATCTCGACGAGGCGCGCCGGACGTTTGCCTGGCCAGTGCTCGAGGAGTTCAACTGGGCACGCGATTACTTCGATGTCATCGCGCGCGATAACGCGCAGCCGGCGTTGTGGGTGGTGCAGGAGGGCGGGCCGGACCAGATCGTCTCGTTTGCACAGCTCGCACGGCGCTCGAACCAGGTAGCCAACTTGCTCGCCGATGCCGGCGTCGGCTTCGGTGACCGGCTGCTGTTGATGCTCGGCAACGTGGTGCCGCTGTGGGAGGTCGTGCTCGCGGCCATCAAGCTCGGCGCGGTGATCATTCCGGCGACGACGCTGCTGACCGGGGCGGACCTGGCGGACCGCGTGGCGCGCGGTCGCGTCAAGGCGATCGTCACCGATGCCGGTCTCAGCTCCCGGCTCGACGCCGCGGGCGAGGTGCCGGTGCGCATCGCGGTCGGTGGCGATGTGCCCAGCTGGATCGACTACGCCCGCGCCGAGCGCTGCGCCGCGGTGTTCAGCCCCGAGCGTCCGACCCGCGCCGAGGATCTGCTGCTCCTTTATTTCACCTCCGGCACCACCGCCCACCCGAAGCTCGTGGCGCACACCCACGCCAGCTATCCCGTCGGTCATCTCTCGACGATGTACTGGATCGGGCTGCAGCCGGGGGATGTGCACCTGAACCTGAGCTCCCCGGGCTGGGCCAAACACGCCTGGTCGAGCGTGTTCGCGCCCTGGAACGCGCAGGCCTGCGTAGTGGCCTATCAATACGAGCGCTTCGACCCGCGCGCGCTGCTGCAGCAGCTGGTGCGCTGCCGGGTGAGCAGCTTCTGTGCCCCGCCGACGGTGTGGCGCATGCTGATTCAACAGCCATTGCGGGACTGGCCGGTGAGCCTGCGCGAGTTGGTGAGCGCGGGCGAGCCGCTCAACCCGGAGGTGATCGCGCAGGTGCGCGCCGCCTGGGGCGTCACCATTCGCGATGGTTACGGGCAGACCGAGACCAGCGCGCAGATCGGCAACTCGCCCGGTCAGCCGATCAAGCCCGGCGCGATGGGCCGGCCGCTCCCGGGCTTTCCCATCGTGCTGCGCGATGTCACCGGGCGCATCGGTGCCGAAGGGGAGATCTGCATCGATCTTGCGCAACGGCCCCTGGGGTTGATGCGCGGTTATCTCGATGACCCGCAACGCGCGGCCGAGGTCATGGCCGATGGTTACTACCATACGGGCGATGTCGCCTCGCGCGATGCCGACGGCTACCTCACATACATCGGCCGCATGGACGACGTGTTCAAGTCCTCCGACTATCGCATCAGTCCGTTCGAACTCGAGAGCGTATTGATCGAACACGCGGCGGTGGCCGAGGCAGCCGTTGTGCCGAGCCCGGACCCGCTGCGCCTTGCGGTGCCCAAAGCATTCGTCACGCTCGTGCAGGGCTGTACGGCCGATGCGGCCACCGCGCAGTCCATTCTGCTGCACGTCAGCGCCCGGGTCTCGCCCTACAAGCGCATCCGTCGCATCGAGTTCAGCGCCCTGCCGAAGACCATCTCGGGCAAGATCCGCCGGGTGGAGCTGCGCAAGCTGGAGCAGGTCCGCGAGATGGGCGGTGTGCGCCGTACGCTCGAGTTTTGGGAAGAGGATTTCGTCGCGCACGGCTCGCGCCGCGAACCCTGAGGCGAAATCCGGGACGCCTCACAAGCGCCGTTCCTCCAGAGTCAACGGATCCGAAGGCGTGTCGAGCCGGTCGCCATTTCGCGGTCCGGCGCCGGAGATTCCGATCCGTCGGGCGTTAGGCGCAGTGCTTGGTGCAATGGGTTGATTTTCTTATCCCACGCCTCTTGCCCTGTTCTCCTGCCACAGCATTTCCTCGCCATAAGTCTTGAATGTGGCAGCATCGGCGAGCTCGGCTTTCGTGCATTTGAACTCCGTACCTGCCTTGAGGTCGCCTACGACGCCGGAGTACCCGAACGTGCACAGGCCGATCAGCTCACGTTGCGTCACGTTGAACGGGAACTGCTTGCTGTTGGAGTCCCCCTTCAGGTTCATATTGCTCACCAGGTGAAACGCCGCATGATTGTGAATTCCGCCGAGAATGAAGGCGTCGTTCAGCCATATCGACCACTTGTTTCCCAACATCGTGTTCATCTGTTCGTACGGGCTCAATTTGTCCCAGTCCGGCCGCGCGTTCTTAGGCACCACTTTCCTGCCGAAAGTGCTGGCGGCGGGTGTTGCGGTGGAGCTGAAGCCTGAGGGTTCAGGGGTGAGCAGCAGTTGGCCCTTTCCTCCCTCGAAGACCGAGCCTTTCGTCGCCCGCATTTCTTGTGTCTGCGCCAGTCTGCCCAGAGTCAGACTCGCTTGCGCGCGTGCGTTTCTGTAATGCTGGAAGAGGATATCGATTTTCGCGTCGGACCAGTCCTGGGGAAAACCGGGAGCGTCCCGCAATCCTGCTTTGAATTGAGGGAAAGTTTCGTAGTGCATGGATCGAACCCCGCCTCAAATCTTCGCTGACACGCAATCCTACGCTCGTAACCCTCTTCGTCAAGAAATCAGTCGTAGACGGGATTTCCGCGTCGTTCGGAGGTCCAATCATGAGCGTGAGCGGGGGCGTGTTGCCCAGGTCGTCCTGCGGCGGCTTCTCGTGGGAATCGCGGGGGTCAAATATGCGTCATCTCGATACCTTTCCCGATGGCTGCTAAGGCATCCGCTCCATGAGCGACGCCGGCTCCCTGTGGCCAGTTGTGTCTTCTATGCAATCCTATTAACCTGGCACATAACTACCGGACACTAACGACGGCATCATGTGATGATGCTTCATGGTGAACAAACCTGATCGTTGAAGCGCAAGTACGGATGTTCGCCTAGAGTTGCGTCGGCAGATACTGATGCTGCGCGAGCGCGGCAAGACGCACGTGGAGATCGCGCAGATCACCGGCTATACCCGATCGTACGTGGCGACGATGCTCAAGCTCCTGGAGCGGACTCCCGACATGTTGGAGGGAATGTCGCGAGGCGGGCGCCCGCAGGGCAGTCTTCGAGCACTCTCGTCGAAGGAAGAGCGTCGGGTTCAGCAGTTGATCAGCGGCAAGGGCCCGGATCAGCTGTCGTTGCCGTTTGCGCTGTGGACTCGAGGTGCGATTCGCGAGCTGTTCCGGCGGGAGTTTGGCATCCGACTGTCGATTCGGGGAGTCGGTGAGTACGTGGCACGGTGGGGTTACACCCCGCAGAAGGCGGCGCGGCGTGCGTATGAGCGTGACGATGCGGCTGTGAAAGACTGGTTGTTGATCGAGTATCCGAAAATCAAGGCGTGCGCGAAGCGGGAAAGCGCTGAGATCAGCTGGGGTGATGAGAGCGGGGTGCGTTCGGACGAGAGTCGTCATCGCGGCTACGCGCCGCCTGGCCAGACGCCGAGCGTGAAGATCCCTGCCCGTCGAAAGAGCCTCTCGATGATCGCGGCGGTGACGAACCAGGGGAAGGTGCGGTTCATGATCCACCCGGGCGGCTTGACCCCGCAGCGGCTGATCGTGTTCGTGCAGCGACTGATCAAGGACGCACCACGCAAAGTGTTCCTCATCCTCGACAATCTGAACGTGCACAAGGCCAAGGCGGTACGCGAGTGACTTGGAGAGCACGTTGATCGGATCGAAGTGTTCTATCTCCCGCCGTATTCCCCTGAGCTGAACCCGACCGGGTACTTCAACGGAGATCTGAAGGGGGAAACACAGTGCGGCGTGCCGCCGAAGGACGTGACGGATCTGAAATGAACGGCGCTGAGCCACTCGCGCCGCATCCAGAGGACGCCAAAGCGTGTCCGCAAATACTTCGAGAATGAACACATTCGCTATGCGGCTTGAAACACTCTTAGATTCGTTATGTGGCAGGAGGTCCTATGATCCGGACGTGGACAATCATCGGCGTTACGGACGTCAGGCGTAGCCTGAAATGGTATCAACATCTCTTTGGACAAGAGGAGTCCGCGCCAGCGCACGAGTATTTCGGCCAGGTTACGGATGCGGACGGAACCGTACTGCTGTGCCTGCATCGGTGGGGCGACCATGACCATCCGACTTTGCGCGGCCCGAATCAGGGGCGGCCCGGGAACGGATTGTTGCTCTTTTTCCGCCTGGACGATTTCGATGCTGCGCTACGGAGAGCCCGATCTCTCGTAAACGTGCTCGAGGAGGAGCCGGAGTTAAATCCGGCTACAGGGACACAAGAGTTCGCACTTTGGGATCCAGACGGCTACTACGTCATGGTTAGCGCGCTTTCGTGATAGCCAGCGCTGCTGGTCCCTGCCCTGTGAGTGAGTGAAATGGCGAGTCTGAGCAACGGACAAATGTGGTCTGTTCCAAAGGTGATCATTGTGTCCACTGCAATAATGCCGGGTTAATAAATAGCGACGTAGTGGCGTGGACGAGCGCGGGCGCCGGGTAAATTTTGGAAAACGGGCCGTAGGGTAAAGGCGAGCGGAAATGTGTGTCGCATCGAAGCATCGAAGGGCTCGGCGTCATTGTCTCCTCATCTGACGAGGTAGTCCGTGGCCGAATGCATCTTCGTCTCGTGGCGCATGCCGTCCTCATTGTTGATCTCGTGCTTAACCACGACGCTTGCTATACGTCAAATTGACGGACCTTTTTGGGTTGGATTTGTTGCGTGCTGAGAGTTTTGGCGAGAGCACGACAGTGAACCCGTTGAATTGCTCGGAAGAGAAGCACTGGTTCGCTGTGTCGGACTCATCAACGTGACTGATCTGGACGGTCTGACATTCGCCGTGTCCGTAATGCTCGGGTCGCCAATCGCTTGCGCTTAACCTCAGTCAGGACACATCCGGAGGGATTGATTCGGCAATTCGTCCTGCGAACTCTCTTGACCGCGTGGCAGCGGGTTCTTTCACGCAGCCTTTCGTGCGAAATAATCAGTTCTTTCCGGCTCGACTGCACATTCGTCACGCCTCGGGTTCCAGTGATTCAAAAACTCGCCGGCAGGCGATTGCGTTGATTCTTTGCGAAAGTGTTGCTGGTCCGGTTGCAGCCGCTGCGGTGGGCGATTCCGCACTTTGCGTTCGTCCTCCAATTCGGTCATGACTCGAGCACCTGAGGCAGATCTCGGCGCGGCCGGCGATCTGGTCTTGCGATGAAGCTGACGACATCCCGCGAATCGAGGGGGCATTGGATCGTTCCGGACTTTGCGCCTCGCCGACCGGGTGACGGACCCGGTCCCATTGAGGTCCTCAGTGCCTCAACTTGGGAGTTCGCTGACTGTGTAAGCCGCGCGTTCCAGCCATTGCGGATTGATCGTGACACCCCAGCCGGGCTCCGCCGGAATCGCGACTTGTCCGTTGCGCACCGCGAAAGGGTCTTCCCGGAACAGCTGCTGTTGCCAGGGATAGTAATCGGGCCCCTCGATGGACAATTCCAGGTACTTCCCGGCATTCGGGATCGCCCCGAGCAGGTGCATCGCGCACACCGTGACCAGCGAGAGATTGGCGCTGTGCGGCGTGACGGGTAGGCCGGATTCCTCGGCCATGCGCGCCACACGCAACGTCCTAGAGAGTCCGCCCATGTACATGACATCCGGCTGAACTACGTCGACAGTTCGCGAGCGGATCAGGTGTCGCCAGGTCGCAAGATCCCAGTCCTGCTCGCCGCCCGTGACGTCCAGGGCCAGTGCGTCCGCAACTTGCTGCGTTTGCTCCGGCTCCCAGTACGGGCAGGGCTCTTCGAAATGCGAAATCCCCTCGGCCGCCAGCAGCGCGCCCACCGCTATGGCGCGGGCGGGAGAAAATCCGCTGTTTGCATCGACCAATTTCGCGCAGCCATTGCCGAGCGCCCGTGCCACGCACGGAACGATGGCTTCGGTGCGACCGGGCCATTCATCGACGTCGTGCCCACATTCAGCACCGATGCGCCACTTGAACGCATCAAACCCTTGCTCATCGCGCAGCCTGAGGAATCGGGCGGCCTCCTGTTTTGGCGATATGTCTCTTCGCATCGATGACGCATAAGTGCGCAGTCGCCCCGGGGTCCCGCCAAGGAGTGCGACGACCGGCTTGTCCGCCAACTTGCCGCGCAAATCCCACAGGGCGGTATCGAGACCCGCAAGTGCACGGCATCGATAGCTGCCCGGGAATTTGTGCTCGCGCTCCTCAATTCGATTGACGAGAGCCTCTATGTCGGAGACGTCCTGTCCGAGGGCCCACGGCGCCACTTGGCGATGGAAGACGGTCGCGGTGATGTCTGCGTTGTACGGGCTGGTCTGACCCCAGCCCACCGCCCCGGTGTCGGTCGACAACCTGACGAAGCAGACGAACTCATTGCAGAAGGTTTCGAGCTTGACGATCTTCATACGGCATGTATTCAAATCGCACGGAGTGAAGATGCCCTTGAAGGGCCGAGTCGCCACCTCCTGCGCCCGGCGGCCGCTGATGGCATGATGCGCAGCCCCATCGTGATCTCCTCCAATGGCGTGCGGGCCGATTGCAGCAGGTCGAATAACGGGATGGGCTGAGGCGTGGAGCTGGGTGTCGCACGGCGATCCCCTCAATTCGGTGTTTCAAGAGATTCTGGATGCGGTACGCGTCGGAAGTGTGCTCTGTCCTCATTCGACACCGACTTCGGGAGTGGTGGCCCCGGCGTCCCGCGGCCCCAACAGCCCATCTTCGCCGAGTGTGTCCTTGTGCCGGAGGCGATACCATGTGACTGCGCCGCCAAGTGCCCCAAGCAGGGCAAATATGAGTGCAAGCTGTGCATTGTAGTAGATGATGGATATCAGGGAGATGATCGCCAGTGCGAGTGCGATCAGCGGAAATGTCGGATACACAGGGGTGCGAAAAGGCCGCGGGAGGTCCGGCTCGCGCCGCCGCAGGCGCAACAGGCCGAGTAGGCTCACGATGTACATTACGATCGCGCCGAGCGCCGATAGCGTCACGATGCTTGCGGTCAGCGGCTGTCCGGCGATGGTGATGACCCGGTTCGAGTAGATCGCGGCGATTCCAATGGCACCGCCGGCGAGCACGGCAATGTGCGGTGTCCGCCACCGGCGGTGAATTCGGCCGAGAAATGCTGGCAGGAAGCCCGCGCGAGCAAGCGCGAAGATTTGCCGTGAGTACCCCATGATGATGCCATGAAAGGATGCGATCAGGCCGAGTAGGCCGATCCACACCAGCAAGTGCAACCAGCCGCTGCGCGCTCCGACAACCAATTTCATGGCTTGAGGAAGCGGATCATTGATGTTCGCCAGACGCCGCCAGTCTCCGGCACCGCCTGCGAAGATCATCGTTCCGAAGGCGAGGGCGAGTAGGGTGAGGATGCCGCAGATGTAGGCCGGCGGAATGGTCCGGGCAGGATGCTTGACTTCTTCGGCCGCCATGGCGGCACCTTCTATCGCCAGGAAGAACCAGATCGCAAACGGGATTGCTGCGAAGACTCCACCAATCATCGCGATTGAGGGGTGGGCATGCCCGGCCCAGCCGAGGTGCACGTAATGTCGCCAGCTAAAGCCGCCCGCGACCACGGCCATGAAGATGAGTAGTTCGATGATCGCGAGCACGGTGATGATCAGCTCGAACGTGGCGGCGATCATCACTCCGACGATGTTGAGCGTCATGAAAATCGCGTAAGCACCGACTGCGGCCACCTGCGCGTCGAGTCCCTTGAACTGTACGTGCAGGTAAGCACCGATCGCGAGTGCGATTGCGGGCGGCGCGAACACGAATTCCACCAGTGTTGAAAAACCCGCGATGTAGCCGCCAACCGGACCAAAAGCGCGATAGCTGTAGGCGAAAGGGCCGCCGGCATGCGGTATCGCGGTAGTGAGCTCGGTGTAGCTGAAGATGAATGTGGTGTACATCACGGCGATCAGCACTGTGGTCACCAGGAAGCCGAGTGTCCCGGCGTGCGCCCAACCGTAGCTCCAGCCGAAATATTCCCCCGAGATGACCAGCCCCACGGCGATGCCCCAGAGATGAATGCCCCTCAGGGAGCGGGACAATTGCGGCGCGTTATTCGCCATGCGGGAGCTCCTGGGTCGTGCTGTGGTTCGATTGGCAGTGCGGCCCGGCTCAGCGTGATCTGGCGCGTGCTCCGACTTGCGCGGTCAGCCAGTTCGCGAGTTCGCGCACACGTACGGCTTCGGTGTGCATCGCGGGGCCCAAGCCGTATTTCCACAGGAGCGGATGGTCCACCGGATTGGCCTGAAGGGCTTCCATGTCGGCTGCGAATTCGGTGAGAGCGGTGCTGCTGGCGAAGATCTGTGCCGCAACCAGGTCCAGACCATATCGACGCGTAACGGCGCAGATGTCTCGGTAATCGTACTCCGGGTGGTATTGAACGCCCCAGCAGGTTCCGCGCCGGTAAGTGAATGCCGCCGCCTGAATCCCCATCTCGTTGCTTGCCAGCAACTCCGCGCCGTCCGGTAGTCGTTCAATGTGGTCGCGATGAACCGTCGGGGCTTCGAACACCGGCGGTTTGCCCGCGAACAAGGCATGGTTGCGGCCGGCGGGCGTCAACTGGATGCGCCGCGCGAAGCCGAATTCACGCCCGCGAGGATTGGCGGCGACGGCGCCGCCAGCTGCCACGACCGCCACCTGAAATCCCCAACAGCTGCCGAACAGAGGCACGCCGGCTTCGAGCACCATCGTGGCCAGCTCGATCTGCCGCTCCACTGCGGGGCCACCGTCTGCGATGCATAGCGCCGACCCGGTGATGGCGACACCGTCGTAGCGCTCGAGTCCGTGCGCGAGCTGCTTGGGGGTGTGCACGTCAGCGGGGTAGACGACGTCGCACGCTAGGCCGGGAGCGAGGTGCCGGAGCACGCGGAGGTAGCCTGTCGCAGCGTCGTAGCCGACTGCATTGATCTGTCTGTTGCGGATTTCCGCGACATTGCCGTCGGCCACCAGGACACGGAGCGAGCTCATGGAATCACTCGATTGCCGCAAGGTCGCCGACCACCGCGGCGCGGAAGATCTTCTCCAATGCCGCCGCGTTCACGGGAATCGGGTTGCCACCAGCCGACGGATCGGCTGCCGCCTCGGTTCCGATGACCGTGGCATTGTCGAGATGCACTCCGATTTGTGCCAGCGAGTCGGGGATGCCCAGGGACCGGCGGAAATGGAGCACCCAGTTCAGAAGCGCATCGAAGTTCGGGTTGGCGAGACCGAGGAGGCGGGCGATGATCACCGATTTGTCGGCGATCGCGTGCCGGTTATGCCGCATGACGTACGGCAGGATCACGCCGTTGGTGAGTCCGTGGTGGGTATCGAACCAGGAGCCGACCGGATGCGCGATGGCGTGTACCGCGCCCAAACCCTTCTGGAACGCGGCGGCGCCCATCGAGGCGGCCGCCAGCATGTTTGCTCGCGCTTCCATGTCCGCGCCATCCCCGTATGCGCGCGGGAGGTGGAGGGCGATCAGGCGCATCCCCTCGAGCGCAAGCCCGTCGGCGAGTGGGTGGAATCCCGGTGCACAGTAGGCCTCGAAGCAGTGCACGAACGCATCGATCCCCGTTGCTGCGGTAACCGGCGGCGGCAGTCCGAGGGTCAATGCTGGGTCGCTGATCACGATTCCCGGCATCATCTGCGGATGGAAGATGATCTTTTTCTGATGGGTGTGTTCATTGAGAATGACGCCGGCTCTGCCGACCTCCGATCCGGTGCCCGCGGTCGTGGGCACCGCAACGACCGGCGCAATCCCGGCCGGATCAGCGCGAGTCCACCAGTCGCCGATGTCCTCGAAATCCCACAGCGGCCGGCTCTGACCGCTCATGAACGCAATCACCTTGCCGGCATCCAGTGCTGAGCCACCTCCAAAAGCCACCACGCCGTCGGCTCCAGAGTCGCGAAAGGCGGCGAGGCCGGCCGCCACGTTGCCCGCGGTCGGATTGCCCTTGACGTCGCTGAAAAGCGTTGCGCTCGCGAGCGACGCGAGCGCGGAGCGAATCATGGGGTGTTCTTTCAGTCCGCTGTCCGTGACCAGCAGCGGTCGGCGCATACCGAGTTGCGCGCAGCCCGCTGACAGTTCCGCGATACGGCCTGGGCCGGCCCAGATCCGTGTCGGATAATTCCAGTTCGCACGCCAGGATTTCGTCATAGCTGTGTCCGCAGGTGATAGGACTTGGGACGCGTCAGGTGCTCGAAGCCGACGCGGGAGAGCGTGCAGCCCCGACCGGAGTTCTTCACGCCCGTCCAGGCGAGCGCTGGATCGAGGTAGTCGCACCGATTCATGAACACGGTGCCGGTCTGCAGGCAATCGCCAATGGCCTCGGCTTGCTCGAGGTCCGTCGAGTAGACCGCTGCCGTCAGACCGAACTCGCTGTCGTTCATCAGCCGAATGGCCTCCTCATCGGAGGATACCTTCATGATGCCCACCGCGGGACCGAAAGTCTCCTCTCGCATGATCGCATGCGAATGGTCCACGTCGATGAGCACCTGCGGCGCGAGGTAAGGCGTACCAGGAATACTCAGTGGGAAGCGTCTGTCGTCGATCAACTGGCGCGCTCCGCGTGCGACCGCGCTCTCGACCTGGGACCGGACATGATCTGCCGCGGCCGTCCGCACCATCGGACCGAGGGTGGTCTGAGGGTCGAGCGGTGAGCCCATTCGGTACTGATGCGCCAATTCGACCACGCCGTCTACGAAGCGCTCGTAGAGCGGTGCGGCCACGTAGATGCGCTTGATGCCGCAGCACGATTGACCGGCATTGAAGAATGCCCCGTCGGTGAGTGACTCGATGGCGTGCTCGAGCTGCGCGTCTGCGCGCACATAGGCCGGATCCTTTCCGCCGAGCTCCAGCCCCGAGGTCGCAAAGCTTCCGGCTGTCGCGGTAACGACGGCCTGCCCGCCAGATACCGAGCCGGTGAAGCAAACGCTGGCGAGGCGGGCGTCACTCATCAAGCGGAACGTATCGGCGTGGGACAGGTGCAGGAACTGAAACACGCCGGGCGGCAGTCCGGTTGCCGCAAACGCCTCGGCAAAGCGCTCTGCGCACAGGGGGGTCTGATGCGAGTGCTTCAGGATGACGGTGTTGCCGCATGCCAGGGCCGGTATGATCGCGTTGACTGCAGTCAGATACGGATAATTCCACGGCGCGATCACGGCGACCACGCCGAGCGGGACACGCTTGATTCGGCGCACGAAGCCGGGCTTTGGCCCAGGGTCGATGGGAGCCAGTGCGCTGCCGGCGATGCTCAGCATGTACCGTGCGCGCTCCTCGAAGCCGCGAATCTCGCCCGGAGCGTGCACGATGGGCCTTCCCATCTGCCACGCAATCTCCTCGGCGATGGCCGTACCTTTGCCGACGAACGCGTCGACCGCCTGATTGAGCAACGCAACTCGAGTCTCTAGCGGCGTGGCCGACCATTCCGTCTTGGCGCGCAGCGCTGCGGTGAGCGCTGCATCGATCGCACTGCCGTCGGCCATGGGTCGCTCTACGTAGACCCGGCCGTCAACGGGGCTGATGGTCTGCAATAGTTCTCTCATGAGCGGTACTCAGATGATTTCGAAGTAGCGGGCCAATTCCCAATCCGTAATCGCCTTGCGGAACTCGCGCTCTTCCCATTGTCGGGTCGCGGCGAAATGCTCAACGAAGGCGTCGCCAAACAGCGCACGCGCCGCCGATGATTCGCGCAGCCGCTGCGCAGCCTCAAACAGCGTCGTCGGCAACAGCCGATGTGGCGGCGGCGGACGGTCATAGGCATTTCCCTCGATCGGCGGGTCCGGTTCGATGCGGTGCTCGATGCCCCATAGGCCGGTTCCGATCGCTGCGGCAAGCGCGATATAGGGGTTGATGTCCGCGGCAGCGATCCGGTATTCGACGCGCTGCGCAGAGGCGCCGCCACGAATAACGCGCAGTGCCGTCGTGCGATTCTCGACACCCCAGGTGGCGGCGGTCGGCGCCCAATAGCCAGGCACCAGTCGCGAATAGCTATTGATCGTGCACGCGACCATTGCCAGACACTCTGGCATGAGAGCTTGCTGCCCGCCGACGAACCAGCGCATTTCGTCCGACATCTCGTGCGGGTGACTCGAGTCGTGGAAAACCGGAGCGCCCCCGGCGCGCCGTAGCGACAGGTGCAGGTGCCCGCTCTGGCCCGGATACCGATTGGACCACTTCGCCATGAATGTCGCCATCAGGCCATGACGCTGAGCCAGTGCTTTCGCAAAGGTCTTAAATAGTGCCGCACGGTCGGCGGCCTCCAGCGCCTCGCAGTATGCAAGCGCTGCTTCGAGCACCCCCGGTCCCGTTTCCGTATGCAGGCTCTCGATGGGCATCCGCATGGTTGCGGCGAGATCGAGCAGCGAGTGGTAGAACTCCGCGTGCACAGAACTGCGCAATACCGAGTAGCCGAAATTTCCCGGGGTCAGGGTCTGCAGGTCGCGAAATCCCTTGGCGCGGACTGACTCCGGGGTCTCTTTGAAGACGAAGAATTCGTATTCAACCGCCGCATTGGCGGTGTAGCCCATACGGGCAGCCCGATCGAGAACCCGGCGCAGCAACCCGCGGGGACAGACCGCCTCCGCGGCGCCGGAGAACTCTGCGAGAAACAGGGGCGTGTCCGGCTCGAAGGGAATCTCGCGGCAGGTTGCCGGCAGGATGCGGGCGGTGGCATCGGGGAATGCCGTGTGCCATCCGGTGATGTGGACATTGTCATAGAGCTGGTCGTTTGAGTCCCAGCCGAGCACCACATCACAGAAGCCGAATCCCTTCTCGAGCGCGGACAAGAACTTGTCTCGCCCAAGGTACTTTCCTCGCAATATCCCATCGACATCGAACATGCCGATTTTCGCTCGCGCCAGGCTGCGCTCATCGAACATCCTGCGTACCGCGGCGCCATCGGAAGGAGGTGACTCATGTTGCATGTGACGCTCCCGGATCCTCATATCGAAATGATGTGGACAAACGGGCTGTCGTTGCAGCCATCTTCGTCGTTCAAGGGCCGAACGGTCAGATGGGTGCGCCGCGGTAAATGCCATGCCGTGTGAACGGAGTGGCCGATCGGTGCGTCGAGCGGCAGCTCAACATGACCGACCCAGATAACAGCGGTCCGGTTGTCCAAGGCGCGCGGCGCGATGCCGGCTGGATTGAATCGTGCGTCGACCTCGAGCAGATCGAATCGCTCTGCGGTCGGGACAGAGGCGACTCCGGCGGCGAGTGATCCTGTCATGTTAGCGGGCGGTCCGCTCCGCGCCACGATAGCGCCAGAGCGCATCGCCGAGCGCCTCGCGCAGTGGCTCGAGCCAGCGCTCGTAATGTCTCCATTGATCGAGTCCCTCGCGATAGATCGGACGGCGGACCTGCTCCGAACTCGCGGTGCGCACACTGCGAGCGTTCGTGTGGAATTCGACGCAGGACTGTTCGTGTGGTAGGCCGCAGAATTGGAGGATTCTGTGCACACTGTCCTCGAGGTCCTGCACGACATCCTCGTGGTGCACGCGTAGAATTTTGCCGGGCAATACCCGGTCCCAGTGATCCATGAGCTCAAGATAAGTGCGGTAGTAGCGGGCGATGTCCGCTACGCTGTAGGAGAACTCTTGGCCCGAAGCGAACAGTTGCTTGAGAATCCCGAAGCAGCACGCCATCGGCTCACGCCTTGCGTCGATGATGCGCGCGTTCGGCAGCATCAAGTGGATGAGGCCCAGATGGCGAAAATTGTTCGGCATCTTGTCGATAAAGTGCGGTTTGCCGCTCCGATAGATCGCGGTCTCGGCGAGATATCGCTCTGCCAGTAACCGGAAATTCGGTAGCTCAAGACTGGCGAGTACACCGGGATAGCGCGGATGGTCGAGATCCGGATCCGGCCCCTGCAGCTCCTGCACGATGCGTGGCACATCGGCCAGCTCCTGGGTTCCCTCGACCCGGGAATGGGAGGCGAGTATTTGCTCAATCAGCGTAGATCCGGAGCGCGGAAGTCCCACGATGAAGATGGGTTCATCACTCGGGGCGCCGGAACCGGCCCGGGCGGCGAGGAACGCAGCGGTACACACCTCGATCTGCAGCCGCGTATTGTTCTCGAGGATCTCGGCTCGATAGTGACTTTCGCTGCGCTTCAGCGCGTTGCCCCGGGAATAGAATTCAAAAGATTGCGCATACTCGCCGCGATCCTCGAGCGCCTTGCCGAGCGCAAAGCACAGGTGCCAGCGGTCCACGGCTGCGACCTGCGGTGCGGATTCCGCCTCGCGCATCAGGGAGAGCTCTTGGTCGGTGAAGCGATAGGTCTTTAAATTGGCGAGACTCCAGTACGCCTCACCGAAATGGGGTCGGGCACGTGCGGCCGTACGGTAGCTCTGCACCGCTTCCTCCGTTCGACCGAGTGTCTTCAGCGCATGTGCGAGCGAAAGGTTCAGATCCGGCGAATCCGGCATGTCCGCGATGAGCTCCCGGTACAGAGCGACCGCCGAGTCGTGCTGCCCGAGTCCGGCAAGGGTGGCCGCGTACAGCACGCGGTATTCTCGGTTGTGCGGGTCGGTCTCGAGCAGACCTTTTAGGCATTGGCAGGCTAGGGGATACTTGTGCCGCTCGACCAGCACACGGGCGTAATCGAGCCTGGCCGCCCGGTAATCCGGCGCTTGTGCGGTCGCCGCCTCGAGCAGTATCTCGGCGTCGTCGAATATGCCTCGTGCGATCGCGATGCGCGCGAGGAGCACCATGCCTTCGATGTCATGCTTGTGGCGCCTCAGGTGCGCCCTGACGATTTGCTCTGCAGGCCCGATGTCTCCGTCGTGAAATAGGCGGGTCGCGCGCACGATCTCAACGGGCAATCCCTTAAGCGTTGCAACGTGGTCGTTCGCCAGGCGGGCATTGGGTTCATCGCCGGAGAGCTGATAAAGCCCCGCGAGCATGCGCCAGCTGTCCGGCAGCGCCGGGTTGATGTTAACGGCGCGCAGGAGCGCCTCGATCGCCTGGCTTGCGTTGCGCTGCGCCACGAAGCAAAGCCCCCGCTCCTGGTACAGGCGGCCGTACTTCGGGTGCAGCGCTTCGAGGCGTTGCAGAGTCAATAGCGCCGCGTCGATCTGCTGCAGGTGCCGCTGGGCGACGGCGCACAGGTAGAGCGCGTCGCGGTGATCCGGGACCCGCTGCAGCAGATCCAATGCGAGCGCCAATGCGGAGTCCACTCGCCGGTGGTCCAGCAGCTGGCGAATCTGCTGGATGTCAGCCTCGACGGGTGCCTCGGACTGCGAAGCTATGCTGTTCAAAGGAAGTCAGCGCGCGAATTGGACGGCCGACAATCCCGCCGTCGCAGTAGAAGTTCCCGCTGCAGCGTAGGCGGCCGATTACGGACAGCTATCGCCGCAGCGGGAGCCAGATTAAAAATTGTAACCGACAGTGACGCTGACCACCCGCGGCCGCAACGGCACCTCCGTCTTGATGAACTGTGCAGAACTCGTAAACACGCTGGCATCAGAGTTATTCAGGTTCGTGCCGTTCAAATCCACGTGCCAGTTGTCCTTGGAGATTCCGAGTCCACCAAAGAACGTATGATAAGCGGGTTGATAATACCGGCAGCGTGTTCCCGTGGGCTCCGGATAGCATTGTGGCGAATTGGCGCCCGGGTACGTCGATGGCTCACTCCACATTCCACCCACATAATTTGCGCCGATCATCACATAGAGATCGTACTGACCGATCATGCGATCATAGCGCAGACGCAGACTTCCTTCCCCGCGTGGTGAGAACGCTGGAACGCTGCCTTCGCCGCCGAACGGATTGCTAAACGGCAGCCCGTTGACCTCCGTGATGCATTGTCCGTAATTGGGCAGGGCGCGATTATTGGTGGTCAGGCAGGGAGAGTTTGTCTGATACGCGTGATTAAACGTACCGGATCCATCGAGCGTGAATCCGTCGCCAAGGCGCGCCTCAATCTGCAGTTCAGCGCCGTTTATTGTGTAGTCCGGACCGTTGGTGGCAAAGGCGGTGTTACCAAGAGCGGTTGGATCAAAGAAAATCAACTGCGCGTTCTTCCAATTCATGTAGTACACCGAGCCATTGAGCAAGAGCCGGTGATGGAGGAAAACGCCCTTCCAGCCTACCTCGTTGTTTATCAGCGTATCGGGTGCGTAGTCGATGGGCTTGGCAAACTGCCAGACGCCGCTTGCGTTCTTCGCCACCTCGCCCGAGCCTCGGTTGAATCCGCCCGGCCGGAATCCCTGAGAGAAAGTGTAATAAACCATCAGGTTCGGGTTGATGTGCCACGTCAGATTGGCGCTGCTGCGGAAGCCGTGATATCCCTTGCGCAGGTTTTCAGCGTTGATGTTTATCCCATCGGGAGTGGTGACGTCGCATTGGCCGTTCGGAATATTCACGCAGTCGGACGATGTGTAGTATTCGGAGCCTATTTCGTATTCGGTGTAATGGTAGAAGCGTGTCCCGGCGCTTATTGTCAGGGTCTTGGGCAGGATGTCGTAGCTGACGGTTCCGTAGAAGGCGACCTGCTTGTATCCGCGCTGGGTGTCCATTCCGAAAGCCGTGTTATCGCCACGCGGGCCGGGGCTGTTTGCGGTGGTATTCGGAAGACTGGATACGTTGGCGACGCAGGATGCGCCACCGGCCAGCGCATTCGCAAGGTTGGCCTGTGTGCATGACGGGATGGTCTTGTAATTGTAGTTCATCACGTCGTAAATCTTGAAGTCCTCGTAATAGGCGCCCGCAATGCCGCGCAGGCGCCAGCTTCCCGGGGTGCTTATCCGCAGCTCCTGGCTGAGGTGCGTATTGCGCGCCTGATCGCGCCAATAGCTGAGCGGCGAATAGCAGCTGGGTGGCCCACTGCCAGGTCCGGTCATGCCGCCCTGGACCCCGGTGCACTGGTAATAGTAGCCGCCGGCGCTGCGCGAGTAGTTGGTGTAATCGTCTTGATTGTCGATGTGCCGGTCGAGATACGCCCCGGTATAGACCAGGTCGAGGGCATCGAGCTTTCCCTTCAGTGTCCACGCGGTGTTTTCGAATCGATCCTTGTTGAAGGCTGGGGTGAACACCGTGTCCTGCCAGGGGCCGAGCGTCTGCCCATCGGAGCCAATCGGGAATTGCGTGAAGTCGCCCTGCGAGTCCATCGTCTGCTGACTCTGCGTGACGAGCAGGCTCCAGTCGTCATTGATTTTCCCCAGCACCTCGAATCTCAGGCCAGTGTAAGTCACCGGATTTGAGGCGTTGCGCGCAACGGTATCGTTGTTGATGCTCAGGGGGCTCGGGGGGGCAAATAATGTCGCGGATGTTCCGCTGGGGCAGGTGCCATTGGTCGCGGCGGCACCGCCCGAGCATTGAATGGGTATGCCCGCATGAGGGTTGTCACGGCGCGTAAAGGTGCTTGGAACGTTGTCAATGTAGCCGCCGCGCCGATCGTTGTAGACCACCAGTCTTGCGGCGAGGCGACCCTTGACGATGGGGAGATTCAGCACGCCGTTGAGGGCAACATTGGGATCGCCGTGACTCGTAATCCCGTAGGTTGCCTCGGCGCTACCGGAGGCGCGGTCGAGTTGCGGCTTGTTCGTAATGTAGCGGATCGCGCCGGCCTCCGCGCCGCCGCCAAACAGCGTACCTTGTGGACCTTCGAGTACTTCGATGCGTTTCATGTCGACCACGTAGATGTCTACGTTGCGGCCAGGAAACTGCATCGATTGATTATCAAGATATACCGCGACGTTGGGGAAGGGATTGATGGTTGCGCTCGATTGGCCGCCACCCATGTCCGCGGCGAGGCCGCGAATGTAGATCTGACCCTGGCCGGGACCGTTTTCGGAGACGGTGACGTTCGGGGTGAGCTTCAGCAGGTCGTCCAGGTTGGCGATCTGCAATTGGTTCAACTGGGTTCCGGTGATCGCCTGGATGGTGATCGGAACATCCTGAATGCTCTGTCTTCGGCGCTGTGCTGTCACGACGACCATTTGCAGGCGGTCCGAGCCGGGTTGTGTGGAACGGACGGCGGCTGCGGCAGCATTAAACTGTGCCGTCCCCAGGATAGTAGCGATGGCACAAGTCAGAGTGTAATTGTGTTTCAAGGCGACTCTCCCCCGGATGTTCATTTAAGTGATCGGCCATCCCCCAGGAATGTCCGCTGGATTCGCCCGTGCAATCGGGATTGGACGCCAGGCCGTGTCGTTTCGGATCGCAGCCTCTGCAACCGTTTCATCTGACCGTCCCCATGCACGCCAACGTCACCGCTTATATGGTGCGAATCGGGCCGAGCCCGTCGCTGCAGCGCTTCACGTCGAGTGCGAGGATGCGACAACCCGCGGTGGTTGGACTATCCGATTTTGGCAAGAGACGGTGTTCGGTCGAGGCGGCGCCGACGCGCCCCGTGGTGCCTTTCGAGCGCGCATGCGTGGTGGGCGCGCAACAGAGGCGTGCAGCGGTTGGCCGGGATCGGCGCGTATTGCCGAAATCGGATAGTGTGCGAGGGGTGAGGCGGCACATCCTCGCGATTCACCCAGTCGTGTGGGGCGACTGGCATCTGCGTTCGACCCGGTCCGTTTCGCCACTCTCTGTCCCGTGGCGGAAGGGCCATCAGAGGCCGTTGATGCAGTTACCGGATCACTGCAGGATTCTTTCATCATGAGCAGGGCTGGTGTTCCAGAGGGTGTGCGCCTCGAAGGGGGGCGTGGTGAGCGCTTCGATGAGATTCTGAGCTACGAGGCGCTGGCATTTCTTGCCGAGCTGCATCGGCGCTTTGAGCCGCGGCGGCGTGAGCTGCTGGCGGCCCGTGTGGTACGTCAGGGGCGCATTGACAGCGGTG
>JAJZUT010000050.1 GCA_021847105.1 Pseudomonadota bacterium
GCACGCTGCTGTTCGAGACCAAGGTGCGCAGCCACCTCGCGTACCTCGCCGCCGAGATCGATCAGGCCTATGTGCGCCCGACGCCCGCCGAGTACGCGGTGTTCGCGTATCTCAACGGCAAGGCCCGAACCGGTGAGCAGCAACTGAACTCGGCGATCGCCGCGGGCGCGCGGGCCCTCTGAGCGATGCGCGCAAGCCGCCGGGCGCATGCGGCGCCCGGCGGCCGAACCGAGAAGCGCACGAGGGCCGACTCGAAGCGCCCAGCTCTGTTGGATCGCCTCGGGGGACAGAGAACGCTCGCCATGGGCTCGGAGCTGATCACAGCGGCCATGTGGCCGTTCATCCGGCGGAGCGAAATCGACGCCAGCGGCACGCATCGCTCGCGGGTTCGGCGATCACCGTCGGCATCGGGGCGATGACGATTGGTCGCGTCACGCTGCGCTGGCACGGCGGGGTCTTGCGCCACTCAATCGCGCTGCTGCACACCTACTGCGTCTTGCCGGCCAGATCATAAGTCCGCTGCATGAAGCAGACCCGAACGCCAGTCCGGCCGACTGAGATCGATTTGCCACCATGCTCGTCAGCCCCGGTCCAGCCGAGGACTGCTCGGCACTCCACGCGTGCTGGGCAAGCAACGGACACCGCCTCAATCCGCAGCGCCTCGCAGCGTATCCACTGCCCACGGTGCCCTTCGAGGGCTGGGCCTGGCTGCGACGGAGCTTGCCAGAACGGCGTCCGAACCGTGAACATACCCCTCTTCCGGGCGAGCTCAGCGAGCGCAGTGGCCGCCGCGGACCCTGGCGTACGGAGGCACACTCGGGCATGTGGAAATCGATCGTGGCGATCGGACTCGGGGCGGCACTCGGAGCGTTGCTGCGCTGGTGGCTTGGCAACCGTCTGAACAGCCTCTTCCCCTCGCTCCCGCCCGGCACGCTTGCGGCCAACATCATCGGCGCCTACGTCATTGGCTGCGCGATCGCGCTCGCCGCGCGCTATCCGGCCCTGCCGGCCGAATGGCGGCTCGCGATCATCACCGGGTTCTGCGGCGGACTCACCACGTTTTCGACGTTCTCCGCCGAGGTGGTCTCGGGGCTGCAGGACGGGCGCACCGGCTGGGCGCTCACCGAAATCGCCGTGCACGTCAGCGCCTCGCTCGCCATGACCTTCGCCGGGCTCGCCACCGTGGCCTGGCTCGCCGGTTAGGCCACACTTGCCGACCCCGCCGTTGGCGGGCCATGATGTGCGCTACGATCAGCGCGCCCCGGAGACACCACAGTGGATCACACTTCCCCGGCGGTGAGTGGCGAGCACTCGCCACGCTCAGCCCCCGCGCAACAAGGCATCCTCGAATGCCCTGGTGATTGGCCGCTGCATCACCGTGGCACGCTGCGCAATGCCCGCATAGCGTGGCGGCGGATCGGACCGACGAATGCGCCATGGGTCTGCGCGCTGGGCGGAATCTGGTGCGACCGGAATCTCGACGATCAGCCCGGACGGCGGGGCAGCTGGGCCCAGCTGGTGGGCCCCGGTGGTGCGCTCGACCCAGAGCGGGTGTGTATCCTGAGTTTCGATTACCTCGGCGGGGCCGGCGACTCGAGCGGCCCTCAGCACGACCAGCCGTTCCCCAGTGTGTCAACCTACGATCAGGCAGAGGCCCTCGCGCGACTGCTCGACGCACTCGGTGTTCCAGCGCTGCGCGCGCTCGTCGGCGGCTCATACGGCGGCATGGTGGCACTGGCGTTCGCCGAGCGTTATCCCGAGCGGGTCAGCGCGGTGTGCACGGTGTCAGCGGCCGATCGCGCCCATCCGATGGCGATTGCTTGGCACAGTATTCAACGGCATATCGTGCGGTTCGCGCTCGAGCGCGGCAGTCCCGAGCAGGGGCTGCGTCTGGCGCGGGCGGTGGGCTTGGCGCTGTACCGCAGCCCCGAGGAGTTCGCCGCCCGCTTCTGCTCGGTGCCGCAGACTGAGCATGGGAACCGCTTCGTGTTCCCGGTGGAGAAGTATTTGTTCGCCGACGATGCAACCCCATCGGAACACCTGCGGGCGGAGGCGTTTCTGTGCCTCTCGGAGTCACTTGACCTGCATCAGCTCGATGCCACTCGGATCTGCGTGCAGACCACTGCCGTAGCCGCCCGCGAAGACCAATTGGTACCGCTCGCCGATGTACGCGCGCTCGTGGCACGCATGCCGAACGCCCAGCTGCGTGAGATCTCTTCAATTCATGGCCACGATGCGTACCTGCGCGAAGCAGCGCAGTTGCGCGAAATCATCGCCGAGGTGCTTGCCGCCGCCGCGTGAGAGCCGCAGCGCTCAGATCGCCGCGATCAGGTGTCCTGATAAACGAGCAGCATCGAGGCGTTCTTCGCCAGAATGCGCCCGTTGGAGATCATCAGCGAAGCGGACAGCACGTCGCGGTAGTGCCGGCCCACGCTGTAAGCCGTGTCGTTCTTATAGCCGAGTATGCCGGTGACCTGCAGCGCCTGATGCACGATGCGCGGAGCAGCCTCGGATGCGGCGATCTTCAGATGATTGAGCTTCAGCGCCCAGCCAATCGAACCAAGGGCGGCTCGTCCACCCCCGCCCGGCGCCTCGAGCGCATCGAGCTCGCCGGCCAGACTCATCCAGTGATGGCGCAGCGCTTGCGAGTGGGCGGTGGCCTCAGCGAGTCCGACTGCATTGCCCGGCAGGTGTCCGGGGCTGCGCTTGGCGAGCTCGCGCACCAGCCGCCCAGCCCTTGCGAGCGCATCGGCCGCGATGCCCCACCACAGAGCCGACCAAAGCACGTGTGAATACGGCACCATGGTCTGCGCAGCGATCTCGGCGAACGGACAGGGCAGAATCTGCGCCTCAGCGCCCGAGGACTCAAGGAGAAAGCCTGGACTGCAGGTGCCACGCATGCCGAGCGCGTCCCAGGCGCCGGACGGCTGCAACCGGTACTCTCCGCGACGCACCAGTGCGAGCACCTGGTCCGTCTCGGGCGCCTGCGGTCCTCGTCGTGCGGTCACGAGAATGGCATCGGCTTCCGCGCAGTACGAACCGGTGGTCGCGTCCTTGTTCAGCGTGAAGCGGCCCGCGTCGCGCTCGACCGCACACAGGCTCGCGCGCATCTCCCCGAAGGTGCCATTCTCGGAGGTCATCGAGCCGATCAGCCACTGCCGCGCGACCAGCTCGGCCAGATAATCACGAAAAAAGGGTTGCTCGCCGCCGTGGCGCACCAGCGAGGCGACCTGCACGTAGTGCATCGCGAGCACCATGGCGCTCGAGCCGCACGCGCGGGCAAGCGTGGCACACAGTTCGGCCAGTTCGCTCACCCCATAACCCTGGCCACCGAGTTCGCAGGGCACCGGTGCGCTCAGCAGACCTGCCGCGCGCAGTGCGGCCAGAGTTTCGGAGGGAAACCGGCTACGCACATCGACATCGGCCGCATGCGGCGCAGCCACCTCACGGCCGATGTGCTGCAGCTCAGCGAGTCGTGTCTTAAATTGCGCCGATTCACGTGACATACGTTGCTCACTCCGGGTGCAGCGGAGCCAGCAGCGTCGGCGGGCCTGGATCCGTCTCGTGAATAATGGCGCGCAGCGCGCGCTTCAACACGTGCGTCTCGGCTGAGCCGAGGCTGCGCTCGGACTGCTCCTCGGCAGCCTTGGCGGCCGCCACGAGCTCGATCACCGCGCCGCGTCCCCGCTCGGTGAGGGTAACGCGCGCGTGCGGATCATAGCCGCCGTGCAAATCCGCAAACCCGGCGGCCGTCAAGCTCGCGAGCAGCTCATAGGTCGCACGCTTGCCCGTGACCCACAACAGCCTGTCGAGCTCAACCACGGCGCGGTTGTCCGATACGGCTAGAATACTGAGCACGAACCACTGCTCCTCGCTGAGACCGTGGCGCTCGAGATTCGCGCGCAGCAAACGCAGTAGCTGAGAGTGCGCGCTTGCGAGTAAGTAGATCAGAAAGTCCTGGCTGAAGCTGCCACCGGGTTCTGCGGATTCCTCCGGCGCGTTGGGCTTGCGCACCGCGAGTGCGTAGCTGCCACCATGGAACACCAACGGTTCGCGCTCGCTGTGCTCGAACTGCTCGACCGTACCGACGAAGATCATGTGATCTCCGCCCTCGTAGCGAAAGGTGGTACGGCACTGGAATCTCGCCGAGCAGCCCGTGAGCAGTGGCAGCTCCTCACTGCCGCGCTCGAGGGCGAGGCCTGAGAACTTCTCCGCCCCGCGCGTGGAGAAGCGCAGCGAGAGCTCCTCCTGGTCGGCGGCGAGGATGTGCACCGCGAAGTGCGTCGCCGCCATGAATGCCGGCAGGCTCGCGGAGGTCTTCGCCAGGCTCCACAGCACCATCGGCGGGTTG
>JAJZUT010000034.1 GCA_021847105.1 Pseudomonadota bacterium
CCCAGGGCAGCACGTAGCCCATGAACGCCTCGGCCATCAGCGCCAGGTACACCAGCATGCCGATCACCCACAGCAGCTCGCGCGGCTGGCGGTACGAGCCGTACAGCAGGCCGCGGAACATGTGCAGGTAGACGACGATGAAGAAGAACGAGGCCCCCGTGGAGTGCATGTAGCGGATCAGCCACCCCCACTGCACCTCCCGCATGATGAACTGCACCGAGCCGAACGCCGCCGCGGCGCTCGGCTTGTAGTACATCGTGAGGAAGATGCCGGTGGCGATCTGCATCACCAGCACCAGCATGGCGAGCGAGCCGAAGAAGTACCAAAAATTGAAGTTCTTCGGCGCGAAGTAGCCGGTCAGCTCATGCGAGATGAACGAATCGACCGGCAGGCGCTTATTGATCCACGCCCACAGGCCACCCTTGGCGGCTGCCGGATCGGCACCGCTGCTCGAGTCGCGACTATTCACACTCATCAGGCATCCCCCCGCGGGCGGGATGGCCCGCCGGTCGCCCAAACACATTCGGTCATCGGAAGAACCTCCCAATTTCCGCTCGGTTGCATCCGGCGCCTCGCTGCGCCCGCTTTATTCTTGCACCACGACGAGCGATTCGTGCAGTTTCCGGCTCATCGGGGGTAGGTGCATTATACACAAACCCTTTGCGCACGCCCCCGGCGACACCGGAGGCATGTACTTATTGGCGCTTGTGCACCCCGGGACTGCAACGGACGGGCCAGGGGGCACACGGGACTTCGAGCCGGAGACCTCTAGAGATGCTGCAACGATTGGGCCGGGGATTGACGTTCATCGCCGGGTCGGTGGTGGGGGGACTCGCGCTTGCCTTCGTCATCGTGGCCCTGCACCCGAGCCTGATCGGTGCGGGCCGCTCACCGCCAGCGCCGCAGCGCAGCGCCGTGGGAGCCGGCGTGCCGGCCGCCACGCCCGCCCCGGCGCCGCGCGAGCCGCCGGTGCTGAGCTATGCCAGCGCGGTCGAACGCGCCGCGCCAGCCGTTGTGAACATCTACACCGCGAGGGTGGTGACCGAGCAGGTCAATCCCTTTCCGTTCGGCAACTTCGGCGAGCTCTTTGGCAACGTCCTGCCGATGTACCGCCAGCGCATCGAGCGCACGCTCGGCTCCGGGGTGATCGTCGACAAGCAGGGCCACATCGTCACGAATTATCACGTCATCGCCAACGCCGCCGCCATCCGCGTGCAGCTCGCCGATGGCCGCGTCGCCGTCCCGCACATCGTCGGGGTCGACCCGGACACCGACCTCGCGGTGCTGCAGATCAACCTGCCGCACCTGCCGGTCATCGCCTTCGGGCAATCCAATCGGGTCCGCGTCGGCGATATCGTGCTCGCAATCGGCAATCCGCTCGGCCTCTCGCAGACGGTTACGCATGGAATCGTCAGCGCCACCGGACGCGAGGACCTCGGCATCTCCGCGTTCGACGATTTCATCCAGACAGACGCGCCGATCAATTTCGGCAACTCCGGCGGCGCTCTGGTCAACTCCAATGGCCAGCTGATTGGCATCAACACGGCCATCGTCGCGAAAAATCTCGGGGTTGAGGGCATCGGGTTCGCCATTCCGGTCGACATGGTGCGCGGGGTGCTGCACGACATCATCAAGTTCGGCAAGGTCATCCGCGGCTGGATTGGCATCGTGCCGGAAGACATCTCTGCCGTTCAGGCCCACCAGCTCGGACTTGCGCAAGGCGGAGTGGTCGTCGCGTACGTGTACGAAGGCAGCCCCGCCCAGCAGGTCGGCCTGCGGCCCGGTGACCTGCTGCTTGAACTCGGCGGGAAGCGGGTGCAGACCGCCGAGCAAGCCCGCGTGGCAATCGCGCAGCGCAAGCCGGGGGCGACGCTACGGGTACAGGTGCTGCGCGGCACCCACAAGCTGACCGTGACCCTGCCCGTCAAGCAGCGCCCGACCTGAGCGCGGCCGGACCTGCGCTACCATGCGCGAGAGATTCCCTGTCCCAGGACGGCTCATGCAGAAAGTCCAGATCCGCCGATTTACAACCCGTACGGAGCTCGATGCCGCTCTCGCCGCACGGCTCGAGGCGAGTATCGCGGCCGCCGCGCGCACCGGCGGCGCGGCCATCATGCTCTCCGGTGGACACACGCCGCTGCCGGCGTACCAGCTGCTGGCCGCGCGCCTGCAGCACTCCGGTGCAGCGCTGCGGGGCAAACTGCACCTGCTGTTCTCCGATGACCGCTACGTCCCGCGCGACTCGCAGTCGAGCAACTATCACGCCTCGCGTCCCCTGCTCGATGCCCTCGCTCTGCCCGAGGAACAGGTGCTGCGCGTGCGCACCGAATTGCCGCTCGAGCAGGCAGCGCGCGATTACGAGCAGCGCCTGCAGGCGCTGCTCGAGCAGGGTACGACCGTCACGCTCGGCATGCTCGGACTCGGCGCCGATGGCCACACCGCCTCGCTGTTCCGGGCCGGGGATCTCGCCCGCGCGCAGGGCCGCCTGGCACTTGCGGTCAGCCGACCCGATGGGCTCAGCGGCATCACCGTCACCCCGCAGTTCATCGCACGGATTGCGCAGCCGCTGTTCGTCATCGCCGGCACGGGCAAGGAAGCGGCCATCACCGGACTCGAACGCGCTGATCCCGGCGTGGTCGCCGTACAGGCGACGCAAGCCTGCGCCGGCATCGAGGTGTGGGTCGAGCAGGCTGCCGAGCACAGCGCCTGAGCCCACCGGCGGAAGCGAGCACCCATGGGGCTTCGCTCCCGCCGGCCGCTTGCTTAGCGGGTAGGGGCCGGGCCCTTGACGGCCATCACGAAGCCGTTGAGCCGAATCACCTTGCGGTAGGCCTGCTGCACTTGCCCGGCGGTGAGCGCCCGGTAGTGCCGGCCGGCAATCACGTTCTCATCGAGCGGCTCCCCGCGCGAAGCGTAGGTGAGCAGCTGCGAGCCGATGGCATCGAAACTCGATTCGCCCAGGGGAATGCCTCGCAGCAGAATCCCCTTGGCGCGATCGAGGTCTGATGCCGGCAGCGTGCCGTACTGCAGCCGCTTCAAATCCTTCAGTACAAGCGTACGCGCGGCGAGCACATGGTCGGGGTCACAGCCGTAGCTCACCGTGTACTCGCCGCGGTGTTTGTCCAGCGAGAAGTGCGTGCCGACGTAATAAACCAGCCCGCTCTTCTCGCGCAGATCGTGATACAGCCACGACGCGTAGAAGCCGCCGCCGAGAACCTGGTTGCCGAGCCGCAGCGCGTAGCGCAGCGGGCTGTCACGCGTGGCCGGAACCATCTGCGCGAGCTGCACGCTGTCCTGCACCGCGCTGCGATCCGGCGTGTGCAGGCTGCCGGGCTGGTTGAGCGGCACGGCGCCGTAGTCCACCGCGGGTTTCGGGCCCGCCGCAAGCCAGCGGCCGAAGGTCTTCGCCACCACCCACATCGCCTCGGCCGGATCGACCCTGCCGACCACGACGATCGTGGTCATGTCGGGCCGGTACACGCGTGCGTAATAGGCTTTCACCCGCGCCAGACTCAGCGCCATGATGCTGCGCGGCGTCGGGTAGCGCAGCGAGGGATCGCCTGCGGGCACCAGCAGCCGCTCAAGGCCGATGTCGTTGAGGAATCCGGGCGAGTGGATCTCGCCACGCCAGTTGCCGGCCTGCTGGCGCTGCATGAACGTGAACGCCTGCGGGGTGAGCGCCGGATGCAGTTCATTGTCCGCCAGCAGCGTCATGCCACGCGCGAAGTACTTCGCAGGAACCTGCAGCGAGAATTCCGGGCCGGCACTTTCGTGCGCGGTGATGGCATCGAGGGCCGCCTGGAACTGCAACCGATTCAGATGCGTTGAGCCGAACTGGAACATTGCGTCCAGCACGTCGCTGACACCCTTTTGCCCGCGTGGGGATTCGAGGTCAGAGTTGGTCCGCACCAGACCGAGCACCTGCACCGTGTCACTCACCGACTCCGGCTGCACCACCAACTTCAGCCCATTGGGCAGCGTGTACTCGACCGGGTGCAGCTGCGAACGCGGCTCGGGCAGGCGCGCAAACGCACGTGCGGCCCAGGCTGGCAATTTCACCGCATGGGTGGGATTGGCGGCGAAGCTCTCCGGCCCCCCAAAGCCCTTGCTGGTCACCGGCTTGCCCGAGCTCTGCGGAGTCAGGATGGCGGTAAAGGCGTGCGCGGGATTGAACACCCGGCGCGCCAGCGCATTGACCTCGGCGGGAGTCACGGCCTCGATCGAGGCCTTCATCGCCTCGGGCGAGGAAAGCCCGTCCACGGTCAGCGCCTCGGACCAGGCATCCGCCAGGCCGTTGACGGAGTTCTTGGCAAACTCCAGATGCGCGATCGCCTGGCGTTTCGCCGCCTGCACCAACGCCGGATCGATCCCGTGGCGCGCCGCATCGGCCAGGATAGCCTGCATGCGCTTGACGAGCGGTGCCGGCGCGCTACCGCGCGGGAAAATCCCGACCGCCGCGCCGAGGCCGGCGCGTGGCAACGGCTCGGCGAAGAACGTGCCGTAAAGCGCACTGCCATCCATGCCCATTCCGAACAACGCCGCTCGCTTGGAGGCGAGTGCATCGGCGAGCACCAGCGCGGTGGCGTACTGCCGGCTGCGTGTGCCCGGCATGCGGTAGACGATATAGACCGAGCCGTAGGGGCTGTCGGTGGGCAGGCGCAGCGTCTCGGCGCTCACAGGGCGGAAGTGATAGGCCGGTCGCGGCGGCAGCGCGTGTCGCGCAATGCCGCCGAAGAGTCGTCGCACCTCGGCCAGGGTCTTCGTCGGCTCGACGTCGCCGGCAATCACCAGAATGGCGTTGTTCGGGGCGTACCAGGTGTCGTGAAAGCGCTTGAGCATTCCGGCCGTGGTCGCGTTGAACGACGGACGGGTGCCGAGCGGCGTGTGTGCATAGGGCGTGCCGGCAAACAGGTGCGCCACCATCTCGGTATAGAATTTGAAGCTCGGACTGGACAGGTCGCGCGCGACTTCCTGCTCGATCGCGCCGCGCTCGAGTGCCCATTGCTTCGGCGCCATGTCCACCGCGCGCATGCGGATCGAGGCGATGTGCAGCGCCACGTCGAGATCCTGCGCCGGCACGACGAAGAAATACTTGGTGACGCTGTTGGCGGTCTCGGCATCGAACGCCCCGCCCATGTTCGCCGTCACGGCGGCCAGCTGGTTGGCGGTCAGGCCCGGGCTGCCGCGAAACATCATGTGCTCCGTCGCGTGCGCCATGCCGGGGAAGCCCTGTGGCGCCTCATCCGAGCCGACGAGGTAGTTCGTCTGCACCGAAACCACCGGCGCGAGCGGATCGCGCACGATCACTACGCGAAGACCGTTGCCGAGCGTGGCCCGGGTGACCGATGTTGCTCCCCCTGCGAGCGCCGGTCCAGCGGCCAGCACGGCCGCAAGCAGCGCCCAGCGCATCTTCCATCCCCACTTCATGATCATCACCTCATCTGCCCTCGGATCCCTATCGACGTCCGCCGCGCGGGCGCAGGTCCGGAAACGCCCCTCGCGACCCGGTAAGGCGCGCCAGTCCGTCAGGACTGGCGCGCCTTACCGGGGATGCCGCCGCTATCTTACCTGCGAGCGCACCGGTGCGAACCCCGGCCGCCCGCCCCGAGCGCAGCGCCAATGCTGCTCAGACGTGCGCAGCCTGCACTCAGTTCAACGCGGGCCGCGCCGAATTGCCCCGGCCTCACACCGGCCAGCCGATGGGTTAGAATGCGTCGCGGCACCGTTGACCGGCTCACGCGCCGATCGGACGCACGGAACGAGACTTCGAGCACTGCGCGGGCTTCGGCCGCCCCCTGGCACACCCAGTGTCCGCGCCCACCCTAAATCAGGAGAGGGACGATGGCATTGACCCGACAGGTCGTTTCGACGCTGAACCCGGACGGCACGGACGTGATGGGGCCGAACGTTCTAGCGTTTCATTACCCGGATCAGAGCCTGGTGTCGGGCAGCCTGCTCACCGTCGAGGCCAATCATTTCGCGGTGCTGAAGTCGCGCGGCGCGGTGCTCGGGGTGTACGACACCGGACAATATCCCATCCAGACGCCCGACAAGCCACTGCTCGGCAGCTTCGTGTCCGGATTCTTCGGTGGTCAGTCGCCCTGGCAGTACGAGGTGCTCTACGTCAACCGGGCGAAGCTGCTGGTGCGCAATGCCGGGCTCGCCACCTCGGCCGAGATGGCGGAGATGCAGTATCAGGTCGAGTACTACGTGCACGTCGACACCAAGGAAGGCGCGCTGAAGCTTGTGACTCACATGCCGTTCGCAAAGCACTTCATCGCCACCGATGAGGTCGCGAGCTACGCCGGACCGGTGGTCGAACAGGCGATCAACCAGATCGTGCAGGTCACGCCGATGGAGAAAATCAACGAGCACATCCACGAGATCGTGGAGCTCGTCAAAGCGCACCTCGCGGACTTCCTCGGCGTCTACGGCGTCACGCTGAACGATGCGAAGGTGCTGATCCTGCCCAAGGACGAGCGCATGCGCGAGCTGATCTCGCTGCGTGCCTTCGGACTGTCGGAACTGGATGCCGTCCGCTACTACGTGGCACTGAAGATGGCCGAGAAGGGTCTGGTCTCGGCACCAAACGCCGCGGTCGGCCAACCTTTCGTGATCGGCGGCGCCACTCTCGGCACGTTCCCGGTGGGCAACGTGCTGCAACCGGGCGGCGGCGGCGCGAAATCCGGCGTCTGACCTGCACCGGGCGCACCACGCGCATGGCGCGTCCGGCGGAGTCGCACATGACACTGAAAACCACCGCCAATCCCATCGATGCTGCCGGTCCGGTCAAGCAGGTCCTGTCCAACCTGTTCTACGGCTGGGGCTACAACTTCTATCGGCGCGAAAATCAGCTGCGCGCCGACGATCTGCTGATCCGCGCCAAGCTGAGCGAGCTGCTCGGCGAATGCCGCGCGCATGCCGCCCGTTTGGAAGCGGCGTTTCGTCGCGAACATCTGCCGGCGCCGACCCGCGAGCATCCCTACCCGGATGCCGCTGCAGTGGGCGCCGCGCAGGCACTGCAGCGCGCCGCGCAGCAGATCGAGGCACTGGAAACGGCGATTCGCAATGCTTCCGTGCCAGAGATGGACCGCATCCACCAGCGGCATCGCGATGAGCGGGCGACGCTCGAGCAGCTCGTGGCCCTCGACAGCGAGATCGTGCTCGCCGTGGTGAGCCTGCGCGATGCAGTGCTTGCCCTGCAGGACGGAACTGCAGCGGCCGGCGAACTCCCACGCCTGCTGGCCACCGGCAACATCGGCGGGCTGTGGCAGCGCCGCGAGCAAACGCTCTCGGTGCTGCAATGAACGCGCGTAGGCCCGACCTGCCGCCGCCGAATTTTCGCCTGCTCGCGCTCGGTCTCACGGTGGTCGCGGTGCTGTTCCTCGCGAGCGGCGCATTCGCGCAGATTGGCCCCGGCGAGCGCGGCGTGCTCATGACGTTCGGGGCCGTGCAGCCCGGCGTGCTCGATCCGGGGCTGCATCTGAAACTGCCGTTCGTGCAGAGCGTCGCGCGCATGAACGTGCAGGTGCAGAACTCGCAGTCCACCGAAACCGCCGCCAGCCTCGACCTGCAGAACGTCTCGACCACCGTGGCCACCAACTGGCATATCCTCCCGGCCGATGCCGAGTGGGTGTATCAGCATATCGGCAGCGAATCGCAGCTGATGAGCAAGGTGATCCGCCCGGCCATCAGCAATGCCGTCAAAGCGGTCACCGCGCACTACAATGCACAGGACCTCATCGTCGAGCGCGATCAGGTGCGCAATCAGATTGAGCGTCAGATCCGCGCCGCGCTTGCCCCGTTTCGCGTAGTGGTTGACGCAGTCAACATCACTGACTTTCACTTCAGCCGACAGTTCGCCGCAGCCATAGAGGAGAAGCAGGTTGCGCAACAGCGCGCACTGCAGGCGCAGTACGAGCTGCAAAAGGCGAAAGTGGTCGCGCAGCAGAAGATCGTCGAGGCGGGGGCACAGTCCCAGGCGCAGAAGCTGCTGCAACAGACGCTGACGCCCGAGCTCATCGAACAGCAGGCGATCGCCAAATGGGACGGTCGCCTACCCGAGGTCGTCGGCGGTCGCGGCGTGCTGCCCATGATCGGCAACATCACCGCACCGGCCGCCGTGGCGCACTAGGCGCTCTGCGCTCGCGCCCCCGACAGACGCACTCAGCCCTTGCGCTCGCCGTGCCCGCCGAACGCGAGGCGCATCGCCGAGAGCACCTTGTCGGCGTACTCGCCCTTGCCGCGCGAGGCGAAGCGAGCATAGAGCGCGGCGCTCAACACGTGCGCCGGCACACCCATCTCAATCGCGGCCTGCACCGTCCAGCGGCCCTCGCCCGAGTCGGACACCCGGCCGCTGAAGCTCGCCAGAGCCGGATCAGCGGCCAGCGCCCGGGCGGTAAGATCCAACAGCCGTGAGGATATGATGCTGCCGTGCCGCCAGACCTCGGTGATCGCGGCGATATCGAACCGGTACTGGAAGAGACGCGGATGCTCGAGCGGCGTGGTTTCGGCATCGGTCTCGCGCCCGCGCAATCCGACATCGGCGCTCTGCAGCACGCTGAGGCCTTCGGCATACGCCGCCATCACCCCGTACTCGATGCCGTTGTGCACCATCTTGACGAAGTGGCCGGCGCCGCTCGGCCCACAGTACATGTATCCCATGGGCGCAGTATCGGCGGCCGTGCGCGCCTCGCCGGTCGCCGCCGGAATCCTTCCGCCAGGCGAGAGCGTGGCGAAGATCGGCTCGAGGCGATCGAACGTCTCCTTCTCCCCGCCGACCATCAGGCAGTAACCCTGCTCGAGTCCGAGCACCCCGCCGCTGGTGCCGACGTCGAGATAGTGAATGCCGCCGCCACGCAGCTCATCGGCACGACGGATATCGTCGGAGTAATGTGAATTGCCCCCGTCAACGAGCATGTCACCGCGGGCGAGCAACGGGCGCAACTGGGCGATCACCGTGTCCACAGCCGCCGCGGGCACCATGATCCACACCGCCCGCGGGGCGGGCAGCCGCGCGATCAGATCCGCCGGCGAACTCACTCCAATCGCACCGACGGCCGCGGCGGCCTGCACCGCCTGAACCGACTTGTCGTACGCGACACACTCATGGCCGTCCTCGATCAGCCGACGCACCATGTAGGCGCCCATGCGCCCCAGTCCAACCATTCCTATCCGCATAGTCCCCCCGGTCATTGTCCTTCCGGCGGCGCCGCGGTTTCGGCCCGTTAGTTCGGCACCCGCTTGATCTGCGCACCCAGCTGCGCAAGCTTCTCCTCGATGGCCTCATAGCCCCGATCGATGTGGTAAATGCGCTCGACCTCAGTGCGGCCCTCGGCGACCAGGCCGGCGAGCACCAGGCTCGCCGAGGCGCGCAAGTCCGTTGCCATGACCGGCGCAGCCGTCAGGCGCGAAACGCCGTGGATAATCGCCGTGTTGCCTTCCAGACGAATTTCCGCGCCCAGGCGACGCATCTCGAGCATGTGCATGAAGCGGTTCTCGAAAATCGTCTCGATGATGGTGCCGACGCCGTTGGCGACGGTATTGAGCGCGGCGAACTGCGCCTGCATGTCGGTTGGGAATGCCGGATAGGGGGCGGTACGCACGTCCACCGCACGCGGCCGACGGCCGCGCATGTCGACTTCCACCCAATTCTCCCCGACTCCGACCTCGGCACCAGCCTCCTGCAGCTTCACCAGCACCGCGTCGAGATGGTCCGGGCGGGTATTCTTGATGCGCACGTGCCCACCGGTGATGGCGCCAGCCACCAGATACGTTCCACTCTCGATGCGATCCGGCAACACCTCGTAGTGGGTGCCACTCAGTCGCTGCACGCCCTCGATGAGGATCTTGTCGGTACCGGCACCCTGGATCTTCGCGCCCATGCTGATCAGGAAATTCGCCAGATCGACCACTTCCGGTTCACGCGCGGCATTCTCGATGATCGTCTGACCATCGGCGAGTACCGCCGCCATCATCAGATTCTCCGTGCCGGTCACGGTGACGGTGTCGAGCACCAAGCGCGCCCCACGCAGCCGCTCGGCACGCGCACGAATGTACCCGCCCTCGATCGTAATGTCCGCGCCGAGGGCCTGCAGGCCCGCCACGTGAATATTGACCGGACGGGCGCCAATCGCGCAGCCTCCCGGCAGGGAGACATCGGCGCGTCCATAGCGAGCCACGAGCGGCCCGAGCACCAGAATGGAGGCGCGCATGGTCTTGACCAGCTCATAGGGCGCGGAGCAGTCGCGCACCGTGGTGGGGTCGACCTCGATGCGCATGCGCTCGTCGATCGTGACCGTCGCCCCCATCCCGCCGAGCAGCTCAACCGTGGTGGTCACGTCCTTCAGATGGGGTACATTGCCAACCACCACCGGACCGTCGGCGAGCAGCGCCCCGGCCAGGATCGGCAGCGTGGCATTCTTGGCCCCGGAGATGCGCACCTCGCCCTCGAGCGGCACGCCGCCCTGGATCTGCAGCTTGTCCACCTCAGGCTCCCGCCTCCGCGGGGGTCAACGCCTCGATCGACAAAGCGTGTATCTCGCGGCCCATCCGCTCGCCGAGGGTGCGGTAGACGAGTTGGTGGCGGGCGACGCTGCGCAGTCCGGCGAACTGCTCGGCAACGATGCGGGCCGCGAAATGGGTCTGATCTTCGGATTGGACCCGGACCTCGGCTCCGGGCAGGCCGGCGCGGATCAGCCGCGCGACTTCCTCTGGGTTCATGCCGGCATCTTAATCGACGGCAACGCCGCGCGCTGCGCAAACCGACCCGGCCGCGATCGCGAACGAGCCGGAGCACCGGATCGGAATTGCTACAATTGCGAGCGATGAATCCTGCCGCCCACCCTGCCGATGCCTCGGAGCCCGGCCTGCTCTCGGCCGCTCGGCGCGCTCTGTCGATCGAGGCACGCGCCGTACAGGCGCTGCTCGAGCGCCTCGATGGTCGCTTCGCGGCCGCCTGCCGCCTGTGCCTCGAGTGCCAGGGCCGGGTGGTGGTCACCGGCATCGGCAAATCCGGTCACGTGGCGCGCAAAATCGCCGCGACCCTGGCCAGCACCGGCAGCCCGGCCTTCTTCCTGCATCCTGCTGAGGCCAGCCACGGCGATCTCGGCATGATCACCCGCGGCGACGTGGTGCTGGCGCTGTCGAACTCCGGAGAGACCCCGGAGGTCTTGCTGCTGCTACCGCACCTGGCACGGCTCGCCGTGCCATTGATCGCGATGGTCGGCAAGCTCGACTCGACGCTCGCTCGCGCGGCCGCGGTGCTGCTCGATGTCAGTGTGCCGGAGGAAGCCTGCCCGCTCAACCTGGCGCCGACCGCGAGCACGACCGCGGCGCTGGCGATGGGCGATGCGCTCGCCGTCGCTGTGTTGGAGGCGCGCGGATTCACCAAACAGGACTTCGCCCGATCGCATCCGGGCGGAGCACTCGGCCGGCAACTGCTGCTGCGCGTCGAGCAGCTGATGCGCACCGGCACGGCGCTGCCGGCGGTGAGCCCCGATGCACCGCTCGCCGAGGGACTGCTCGAGATGTCACGCAAGGGCCTCGGCATGACCGTGATCGCTGATGCGGAGCGCCGCATCTGCGGAGTCTTCACGGACGGGGATCTGCGCCGCGCACTCGATCGGCACATCGATATCCACGCCGCGACCATGCGCGAGGTGATGACCTCGCCATGTCGAAGCATCGGGCCACGGGAGCTGGCCGCCGAAGCAGTCCATCAGATGGAGGTACACCGCATCACCGCGCTGCCGGTCGCCGATGCCGAGGGTCGGCTGGTCGGCGCGCTGAATGTGCACGACCTGTTCCGCGCCGGTGTGGTATGAGCGGCGTGGCGCGCCGGCCATGAACACCCGCGCCGCGCAGGTGCGCGTGCTGGTGCTAGATGTCGATGGAGTCCTCACGGACGGCAGGCTGTACTACGGAGCGCGCGGCGAGGCACTGAAGGTCTTTCACGTTCGCGACGGAGCCGGTCTGAAACAACTGGCTAAAGCTGGCATTACCGTGGCGGTGATCTCCGGGCGACGCTCGAACATGACACGGCTGCGTTGCCGTGAGCTCGGGATACGCCACCTCATGCAGGGGATCGATGACAAGGCGGCTGCTTTGAAGCGGCTCTGCGCACGCCTAGGCGTAACGCCCGCCGAGTGTGCTTGCGTCGGCGATGACACGCCCGACATTGCGCTGATGCGGCTTGCGGGGCTGGCCTTCGCGGTGGCGGATGCGCACCCCGAGGCGCGCCAGGCCGCCCACCTCATCACGACCCGTCCCGGCGGGCAGGGCGCAGTTCGCGAGGTATGCGATCACCTGCTCGCCGCCCGATGCGGAGCCGAATCGGCGTGATCTACCGAATTTTCGCGATCCTGACCGTGGCGGCGGTCATCGTCGGCTCGCTGCTGCTGGCGAGGCAGGAGACCCCGGCGCAACCGGCGACCGTGCAGCGAGCGGATGCGAGCGACGGCTACTCGGCGCGCGACGCACAGCTGATCGAGACCGGCGCGAACGGCCTGCCGCTCTACACCGTCACGGCGGCCTCGATTCGTCAGCTCCCCCGCCAGGACCGCGTGCAGCTTGCCCAGGTCGGGCTCAGCTTCCTCGACCCGAGCGGGGAGCACTGGACGGCGACCGCCGATCGGGGCGCGATCGTGCACGGTACGAATCTGGTGCAGCTCGCCGGTCACGTACAGGTCAGCGCGGCGCTGCGCGGCTCGCACACCCCCATCCGCATCGACACCGATACTCTGACCTTTGACAGTCACACCGACCGGGTGAGTACCACCGACCCGGTGACGGTGCTGTGGGCCGGCCAGAAACTCAACGCCACCGGGCTGGTCGTGAACTTGAAGGCGCACCGCTTGCAATTAGAATCCAAGGTCCATGCCATCGTTACGCCCTCGCATTAGATTGCCACTGCTGCTGGCCACGCTGAGCGCATGCCTCGGCGGGGCGCAGGCCGCGGCGCCGACGCGTACGCAAGCCCAGAGCGGCGCGCACCTGCCGGCGACGCCTGCCCGGGCGGCCCGCGCCTCGCTCGCCCAGGGCGGGTCGTACACGTTCGACGCCGCCTCCTCGGAGGTCGATTACAAGGCGCATACTGGCAGGTTCACGCACATCACCCTCTCGCAGGGCCGCATCACCGTGCTCGCCGATCAGGCGCACGCCACGGGCCTTGGCCGGCCGAACGGTCAGTGGACGCTGCAGGGCGATGTACGCATTCACGCCCCACCGCATGGAAATCTCACCTCGCAGCAGGCCGTGGTAGAGGTCGCGAACAATCACATCACCCAGGTCACGGTGACGGGCAGTCCCGCGCAGTTCACGCAGACGGGCATGATCCCCGGCAAGGTCGCCGAAGGCCATGCCGACCAAATCGTTTATGACATCCGCGCCGGCACCGTGCAGCTCGTGCAGGACGCCTGGCTGAGCGACGGCCGCAACCAGATCAGCGGTCCCCTGGTGCGCTACAACATTCTCAAGGATCGGATTGAGGCGACCTCTGGCGGCGCCGGTGAGCGCGTTCATGTCACCATTGCGCCACAGACACCGCAGACGCACGGTGCGCAGCCGCCGGCTTCACCCCGGCCGCCGGGAAGGTCCTCCTGATGTCGCTACAGGCCACCGGGCTTGAAAAGAGCTACCGATCGCGCCAAGTGGTCTGCGGCCTGAGCCTGGAAGTGGCCAGCGGCGAGGTGGTCGGGCTGCTCGGTCCCAATGGAGCGGGCAAGACCACGGCCTTTTACATGATGGTCGGCCTCGTGCGTTGCGATGCCGGGCGCATTCAGCTCGGCGAGCGGGACATCACCAGTCTGCCGATGCATCGGCGCGCGCAGCTTGGCCTCGGCTACCTGCCGCAGGAAGCGTCGGTGTTCCGCCGACTGTCGGTGGAGGATAACGTGCTTGCGATCCTCGAGACGCGCGCCGATCTGGAACGGGCGGCGCGTGAGCAGCGCCTGGAGGAGCTGCTCGAGGAGCTGCGCATCGGGCACGTGCGCCGCACCCTCGGGCTGTCGCTCTCGGGAGGCGAGCGGCGGCGGGTGGAGATCGCGCGAGCACTCGCGGCCGAGCCGCGCTTCATGCTGCTCGATGAGCCCTTCGCCGGCGTCGACCCGCTCTCGGTGCTCGACATCCAGCGCATCATCCGCGAGCTGACCAGCCGGGGCATCGGCGTATTGATCACCGATCACAATGTACGTGAAACGCTCGGGGTCTGCTCGCGCGCCTATATCGTCAATCAGGGAACTGTGATCGCCGCCGGAAACGCCGAAGAAATCCTTGCCAATCCCCAGGTCCGTGAGGTGTACTTGGGCGAGTCGTTCCGTCTTTAGAGGGGCCAGCGGGCACACCGACCGGGCGATTCTCAATCCGTCTCACGCACTGCCCCAGGACAGCCGCGACCACGATCCATGCCGCCATGCTAAAACCGTCACTGCAGCTCAAGCTGGGTCAGCAATTGACCATGACCCCGCAGCTGCAGCAGGCAATCCGGCTTCTGCAGCTACCCGCCCTCGAGCTCCAGGCGCACATCCGCGAGCTGCTCGAGACAAATGTCATGCTCGAGCCCGAGGATGAGGGGGAGATCGAGCGGCCCGAAGGGCTCGAGACGAGTGAGTCGACCGAGACCCCCGAAGCGCTCGAAGAGACGCCGCGCGCGGCCGAGGAGCCGCAAGAGACGATCGAGGTACTCGAGGAGGACTGGGGCGGCGCGAGCGCCGGATCCGGCGAGTCCGCCTGGAACGGCGATGACGACGACCGGCAGCAGGAACTCGCCGACGCCTCGGGTCAGTCCCTGCAGGAATACCTGCTCTGGCAGCTGGAGCTGGCGAGGCTCGGTCCGCGCGAGCTGGCCATCGCCCGAGCCATCGTCGATGCGATCAACGACGACGGTTATCTCAGCGAGCCCCTCGAAGAGATCGCGGAGACGCTCAAGCCTGATGTGCAGTGCTCCGTGGGCGAGGTGGAGACGGTGCTCACGGGCGTACAGGCGCTTGATCCGCCCGGCGTCGGCGCCCGCAGCATCGGGGAGTGCATCGAGCTACAGCTCCGCCAGCTCGACCAGAGCACGCCGGGGATGACAACCGCGATCGAGATCGCCCGCCACCACCTCGAGCAGCTTGCCGGACGGGATCTGGCGACGCTGAAGCGTGAACTGCACACGAGCGACGAGGATCTCGCCGAAGCGCTCGCCCTGGTGCGCTCCTGCCACCCTCGGCCCGGTGCGACAATCAGCACCAATGCACCCGAATACGTGGTGCCCGATGTATTCGTGCGCCGCACCGAGCACGGCTGGGCGGTGGAGATTAATTCGGCCACGCTGCCGCGCGTGCGCCTCAATCACAGCTATGCAAACCTGCTCGGGCGCAGTGCCAGCCACGCCAGCCTGCGCGCGCAGCTGCAGGAGGCCCGCTGGCTGCTGAAGAGTCTGGAGATCCGGCACGAGACACTCATCAAGGTGGCCCGCTCGATCGTCGAGCGGCAAGTGGCATTCCTCGAGCACGGCGATGAGCACATGCGTCCGATGATTCTCAAGGACATCGCCGAGGCGGTTGGCATGCATGAGTCGACCATCTCCCGGGTGACCTCGGGCAAGTACATGCACACCCCGCGCGGGGTGTTCGAACTTCGCTACTTCTTCTCAAGTCAAATCGAAGGTGCAGACGGCTCGGGCACGTCCTCGACCGCAATCCGCGCCAAGATCAGAAAGCTGGTCAAAGAGGAGGATCCACTCGCTCCGCTCAGCGACGGACGCATCGCCGAACTACTCTCCACGGAGGGCATTCCGGTTGCGCGTCGCACCGTCGCCAAGTACCGCGAGGCGATGAATATCCCCTCCTCCGGTGAGCGCAAGCGTTCCGGATCAACTCCTCTGTGAATTTCCGTCAAGTCACATCGGAACCTCAATCGATAGGAGATGGCTATGCAGCTTAATGTCACCGGTCACCACATCGAGATCACCCCTGCCCTGCGTAGCTACGTACAGAAAAAACTCGAGCGCATCGAGCGGCATTTCGAGCAAGTCATCGACGTGCATTGCGTACTCAGCGTGGAGAAGCTGCGCCAAAAGGCGGAGGCGACGCTACACGTGAGTGGCAGCGCGATCTACGCCGACTCGACCGAGGAAAACATGTACGCGGCCATCGATCTGCTCACCGACAAGCTCGACCGCTGCGTCAAAAAGCATAAGGAGAAACTGACCGATCACCACGCCATCGAGGGCCGCATGCTGCGGGCGTGAACGCCGCGGCGCGGAGGGCTCGTGCGCATCATCGTCTTGAGCGGACTGTCGGGCTCGGGCAAAAGCGTCGCGCTGCGCATGCTCGAGGATCTCGATTTTTATTGCATCGATAACATCCCGGCAGCCCTGCTCAAGCCATTTATCGCTCACGCGGTGCGTAGTCCGGAACAGACGTACGGCCGTGCGGCAGTCGGCGTCGACGCGCGCAACAGCGCCGCTGAAATCGCGATTGTGCCCGAGTTGATCGGTGAACTGCGCCGCAGCGGCCTCGACTGCGAGGTCGTTTTTCTCACCGCGGACGAGGAGGTGCTGCTGCGGCGCTTTGCCGAGACCCGCCGCTCGCACCCGATGGGTCGAGGCAGCCGCGATCTGCGCAGCGCGATCAGTCTGGAGCGCAGCCTGATGGAGCCGATCGCCCAGGCAGCCAATCTGATCATCGACACCTCGCACATGGGCATGCACGCCCTGCGCGAGCTGATTGCGACGCGGCTCGGTGAGCCGCGGGCGGACCGACTGTCGATTACGTTCGAATCCTTCGGCTTCAAGGAAGGCATCCCTGGTGATGCGGACTTCGTGTTTGATGCCCGCTCACTGCCCAATCCCTACTGGGAGCCCGGACTGCGCGCGCTCACCGGCCGCGACCCGGCGGTCATCCGTTTCCTCGAAAGCCACACCGACGTGGCGCGACTGATTGATGACATCGCCGGGTTCGTCGGGGCGCGTGTGCCGGAATATCAAAAGAGCAATCGCGGCTATCTGACCGTGGCGATCGGCTGCACCGGCGGACAGCATCGCTCGGTCTATGTGGTCGAGCGGCTGGCGCGGCGCTTCGCGCTGGAGCACCCCCAGGTCAGGGCCCGCCACACGGCCCTTGGCGCCCGGGTGGTCGAGCGGGCGCCATGAGCGTGCCGCGCTGCGCGCGGGTCAACTCACCTGCGTGAGGCCCGGAGCCCCTGCAAGGGCCGGAGGCGGCTCGCCGCTCATGAACGCGAGCAACGCCTCACGCGAGCGCATTGCATCACGGAATCCGAGCCCAATCAGCTCGCGCGTGTACGGTGCCTCGAAGGCCAGGTAGCTGGTGAGCTGCTGACCGGAAACCTCGAGCCGTCCGCCGAACACGCGCAGCAGCGCACGCAGCCCGCGCGGCAGATCAGCAATGTGCCGTGCCGCCAGCTCATTTGGATCGACACTCGGGCAAATCATGAGCGTCTCGATATGGCGCACCGCACGCGTTTCGGGTGCCGCTCGCACCAGCTGGTTAATGCGGTCGATGTGCTCCAGATCGCCGTAGATCTGATCGGTGAACAGCGTGTCGAGCATGAAGCCGAACACTTCCCCAGGTGTGGGCATCGAGGGTGGTCTGCCACCATCGACCCCTGAGCCCTGCTGCGAGCTGACCCCGAGAATGAGCAGGCGGTCCGCACCGAGGTGAATGGCCGGACTCAGTGGGTTGAGCTGGCGCATCGAGCCGTCGCCGAAGTACTCACTGCCGAGGCGCATGGGCGCGAACAGCAGCGGGATGGCGACGCTCGCCATGATGTGATCCAGTGTCAGCTCGGCGCGCCGGCCCACGTGCTGGACGCGCGACCACTCGGGTAGCTGCGTCAGGCCGTCGAAGAATGCAACCGACTGGCCGCTGGCGTAACTCGTCGCGCACAGGGCGCAGGCGCGCAGGTGTCCGCGCTCGATACTGCGGCGGATGCCGCTGCAGTCCACCTCGACGCCAAGCAGCGCGCGCAGCGGACTGGTGTCGAGCAGTGATTTCGGCGGCGAGAGCACCAGACCGCCGGAGAGCAGCGAGAGTATCCAGTGCAGTCCGGAACGCACCATATGCGGCGAGTCGACGTAAAACACCTGCTCGGTGCGGAAATTCGACCACACGCGCTCGAGCCCGACAATCGCCTGCCGCCAAACATGGGCCTGGGCGGCGAGCACGCTCGCGGCCACCGCCCCGGCCGACGTGCCGACTATGATCTGAAAGGGGTTGCGCGCCCGTGGCAGCATTTGTGCGAGCGCACGCAGCACTCCGATCTGATAGGCCGAACGGGCCCCACCGCCTGTGAGCACCAGTGCGACGACGGGCCGCCGCGGCGGATCCTCGCTGCTCGCGGCGGGCGCATCAGCTGCCATTCCCATCGGGAACGCTGCCTGCTCAGGCCACCTCGAGGATCTGCAGGGAGTTCGTGCCGCCCTGAACGCCCGACTGTTCACCCTTGGTCAGAATCACCAGGTCCTTGCGCTCGACGAGCTTCAGCTCGAGTAGCCGGGTGAACAACGTGTCGTAGAGCTCCCCGGTCGACTTGGCGCGCGTAACGTCGAAGACAACGGGATAGACGCCACGGAACAGCGTGACACGCCGCCGCGTCGCCTCATGGCGCGTGAAAGCGTAGATCGGAATATCCGAACGGATACGCGACATCCACAGCGGCGTCGAGCCCGACTCGGTGAGTGCGACGATGGCCCGCACCTTCATGTGGTTGGCGGCATACATGACCGCCATCGCGATCGCTTCCTCGCTGTCGCTGAACAAGCCCTCGGTGCGATGCCGCTCGTAGCCGAGGGTCAGTTGATATTTCTCAGCGCCTTCGATGACCTGCGCCATCGCCTCGACGGCGCGCACCGGATAGCGCCCCGCAGCCGTCTCCGCCGACAGCATCACCGCATCGGTACCATCCATCACGGCGTTGGCGACATCGCTGACCTCGGCGCGCGTCGGAATCGGGTTCTGGATCATCGATTCCATCATCTGCGTCGCGGTGATGACCACGCGATTGCGCAGGCGCGTCTTGTGAATGATGGTCTTCTGCAGGCCGGTCAGCTCCGCATACCCCATCTCCACACCGAGATCACCACGGGCCACCATCACCACGTCGGATGCCTCGATGATGCCATCGAGATTGCTGATTGCTTCCTGGCGCTCGACCTTGGCGACGATGCGCGCGTCGCGTCCGGCGCGCCGTGCCAGCGTGCGCGCCTGATCGATGTCGGCTGCGTCACGCGCAAACGAGACTGCGATGTAATCGACATCCTCCTCCACTGCGAATCGGATGTCCTCCTTGTCCTTGTCGGACAGGGCCGGCGCGGAAATGCCACCGCCCTGGCGATTCACGCCCTTGCGGTCGGACAGCTCGCCGCCAACCCGCACGCGCGTGTGAATGCGCGTGCCGTCGACGCGCTCGACGTCCAGCACGATCTGCCCATCGTTCAGAAGCAGCGTATCGCCGTTCTTCACGTCCGCTGGCAGGTTCTTGTAGGCGACTCCCACGCCGTCGATCGTGCCGGCCTTGGCATCGAGTGCGGTATCGAGCACGAACGGCTTGCCCTCGACCAGCATCACCTTGCCGTCGCGGAAACCCTCGATGCGGATCTTCGGTCCCGCCAGGTCGAGCAGTACGCCGACGCACCGATCGGCGCGCTGTGCCGCCTCCCGCACCAGTGCCAAGCGGCGCCGGCGATCGTCCAAAGTGCCGTGCGAAGCGTTCAGCCGCACCACATCCAGTCCGGCCCGCATCATGTCCGTCAGGATCTGCACATCGTCGGTCGCAGGGCCGACCGTCGCCACAATCTTGGTTCTTCTGAGCATAGTGTCAGCCGCGCGCGCGCTCCTCCAGAGCGGCCACCGCCGGCAGCCGCTTGCCTTCGACGAACTCAAGGAAGGCTCCACCGCCGGTGGAGATGTAAGAGATCCCGTCCTCGACGCGATATTTCTCGATGGCCGCCAGCGTGTCGCCCCCACCGGCGAGCGAGAATGCCTTGCTACGCGCGATCGCCTGCGCGATGGCTCGGGTGCCTTCGCCAAACTGCTCGAACTCGAACACCCCGACCGGTCCGTTCCAGAGGATCGTGCCGGCGCTCTGCAACAGCGCGCTGAGCCGATCGGCGCTATCCGGGCCAATATCAAGGATCATCTCTTCGGCGCGCACGTCGTGAATCGAACGCACGTCCGCGTGGGCCGTTGCTGCAAATTCCTTAGCCACCACCACATCCGTGGGTAGCGGGATCTCCGCACCGCGCTCGCGCGCCCGTTCCATCAGGCGGCGCGCCACCTCGATCAGCTCCGCCTCGTAGAGCGACTTGCCGACCTGCACGCCGGTCGCAGCGAGGAATGTATTGGCGATGCCCCCGCCAACGATGAGCTTATCGACCTTCTCGAGCAGCGCCTCGAGCACCGTCAGCTTGGTCGAGACTTTAGAGCCGGCGACGATTGCCACCATGGGCCGCGCCGGCTTCTCAAGCGCTCGCTCGAGTGCCTCGAGCTCCCCCACCAGCAGCGGCCCGGCGCAAGCGACCTTGGCGAACCGGACGACGCCATGAGTGCTCGCCTCGGCACGGTGTGCGGTGCCGAATGCGTCCATCACGAACACGTCGCAGAGCGCCGCCATCCGTCGCGCAAGCCCGTCGTCGTCCTTCTTCTCGCCCTTGTTGAAGCGCGCGTTCTCGCACAATACAGCGCTGCCGGGCGCGCACTCGACGCCTTCGAGCCAGTCCTGCTTGAGCGGCACCGGCGTGCCGAGCAGCTCAGACAGACGTGCCGCCACCGGCTTCAGCGACAGCGCCTCGTCGTATTCGCCCTCTTTCGGCCGGCCGAGGTGCGAAAGGATGAAGACCTGCGCACGTTGCTCAAGAGCGTAGCGGATGGTCGGCAGCGCGGCGCGGATGCGCGCGTCGCTGGTCACTACCCCGTCCTGGATCGGGCAATTGAGATCTTCGCGGATCAGGACCCGCTTGCCGCGCAGGTCCGTGTCCGTCATCCGCAAGACCTTCATGACGCCCTGGACCAGGCGAGTGTCGTGTCGATCATCCGGTTGGAGAATCCCCACTCGTTGTCGTACCACGCGCACACCTTGACCAGCGTACCACCAAGCACTTTGGTCAGGGTCGCATCGAAGATCGACGAGTGCGCATCGTGGTTGAAGTCGATCGACACGAGCGGCGCGGTGTTGTAACCCAGCACGCCCTCCAGGGCACCGCCAGCTGACGCTCGCACCGCCTCATTGACTTCCTCGACGGTCGTGGCGCGCTTGGCAGTGAAGGTCAGATCGACCATCGAGACATTGATGGTCGGGACACGCACCGCAAAACCGTCAAGCCGACCTTTCAACTCCGGCAACACCAGACCGACCGCGGCTGCCGCGCCCGTCTTGGTGGGAATCTGCGACTGGGTGGCCGAGCGCGCACGGCGCAGATCCTTGTGATAAACGTCAGTGAGCACCTGATCGTTCGTATAGGAGTGCACCGTGGTCATGATGCCGGCGGTGATCCCGACCGTGTCGTTCAATATCTTGGCGACCGGCGCCAGGCAATTGGTCGTGCACGAGGCGTTGGAGATGACCGTGTGCTTGCTCGAGAGCAGCTCGTGGTTGACGCCGTAGACGATGGTCGCATCGACATCGTCCCCGCCGGGCGCGGAAATGACCACTTTCTTCGCGCCGCCGGTAATGTGTGCCGATGCCTTTGCCTTGCTGGTGAACAACCCCGTGCACTCGAGCACGAAATCGACTCCGAGGCTGCCCCAGGGAAGCTTCGCCGGATCACGCTCGGCGAGCACGCGGATGCGCTGTCCATTGACCACGAGCGAGTCCCCGTCGACCTTGACCTCGCCCGGAAAGCGGCCATGCACGGTGTCGTATTGCGTCAGATGTGCATTGGTTTTTGCATCGCCGAGATCGTTGATCGCCACGATCTGCACTTCGCCGGCGCGCTTGCCCTCGAACAGGGCGCGCAGCACGTTGCGACCGATGCGGCCGTAGCCGTTGATTCCCACCTTGATTGCCATGAGCCGTAACCTCTCAGCGTGTCATCAGTTTGCCGTATCAAGCAGCTCACCAACCTCGCGCTGAATGCGCTCGGCGGTGAAGCCGAAATGAGCGAACAGCTCGGGGCCTTTGCCCGAAGCGCCGAATTGATCGAGACCGATGACGCGCCCATCGGTGCCGACATAGCGCCACCAAGATAGCGTAGCGGC
>JAJZUT010000035.1 GCA_021847105.1 Pseudomonadota bacterium
CCCGCCGTTCGTCTCGGCCATCACCTTCGTCAGCGCCGCCGTCAGCGTAGTCTTCCCGTGGTCCACGTGCCCGATCGTCCCCACGTTCACATGCGGCTTGCTGCGCTCGAATTTCTCTTTGGACATGTCTGATTACCTGGTGAAACTTAATTCTTGATGATGCCGTCGGCAATATTCGGCGGCACTTCGAGATATTTGGCGAATTCCATCGTGAAGGTCGCGCGACCCTGGCTCATCGAGCGCACATTGGTCGCGTACCCAAACATCTCCGACAGCGGCACTTCGGCCGTGATGGCCTTGCCCGCCGGCGAATCGTCCATACCGAGGATCTGTCCGCGCCGACGGTTCAGGTCGCCGATGACATCCCCCGAGTACTCTTCCGGCGTCACCACCTCGACCTTCATGATCGGCTCGAGCAGCACCGGCCGGGCGCGCTTGAAACCTTCCTTGAAGCCCATGGAGCCGGCGATCTTGAACGCCATTTCGTTCGAATCGACATCGTGGTAGGAGCCGTCGAACAAAGTGATCTTCACGTCGACCACCGGATAGCCCGCGATGACGCCGGTCTGGCAGGCCTCCTGGATACCCTTGTCAACCGCCGGGATATATTCGCGCGGAATGGTACCGCCGACGATACCGTTGACGAATTCATAGCCCTTGCCGGTCTCGTTCGGCTCGACCTTCAGCCAGACGTGACCATATTGGCCGCGACCGCCGGACTGGCGCACGAACTTACCCTCCTGCTCGACGGCGGCGCGAATGGTCTCACGGTAGGCCACCTGCGGCTTGCCTACGTTGGCCTCGACCTTGAACTCGCGCTTCATGCGATCGACGATGATCTCCAGATGCAGCTCGCCCATGCCCGCGATGATGGTCTGACCCGACTCTTGATCGGTGCTGACGCGGAACGACGGATCTTCCTTGGCGAGACGCTGCAGTGCCAAGCCCATCTTTTCCTGATCGACCTTGGTCTTCGGTTCCACGGCCACCGAGATGACCGGCTCCGGGAATTCCATCTTCTCCAGCGTGATCGGCTTTTCCAGATCACACAGCGTGTCACCGGTGATCACGTCCTTCAGGCCGACCGCGGCCGCGATGTCGCCGGCGCGCACTTCCTTGATCTCGGTACGATCGCTGGCGTGCATCTGCAACAGTCGGCCAACGCGTTCCTTGCGATCCTTGGTCGGCACGTACACGGTGTCCCCGGAGTTGAGCACGCCGGAGTAGACACGGAAGAAGGTCAGGTTGCCGACGAACGGATCGTTGAGAATCTTGAACGCGAGCGCGGCGAAGGGTTGATCGTCACCCGCGTTACGGGTATCCGGCTCGCCATCGGAATCGAGCCCCTTGGTGGCGGGCATCTCAACCGGCGAGGGCATGAACTCGATCACCGCGTCGAGCAGCGCCTGCACGCCTTTGTTCTTAAACGCCGAGCCGCACATGCACAACACCAACTCGTTGCGGATCGAGCGCTCGCGCAGGCCCGCGCGCACCTCCTCGTCGGTGAGCAACCCACCCTCGAGGTACTTGTTCATCAGCGCGTCGTTGGCTTCGGCGGCCGCCTCGACCATCTTGCTGCGATACTCCTGCGCCTGGGCTTGCAGCTCGGTCGGAATATCGCGGTACTCGAAGCGCATGCCCTGGGTGTCCATGTCCCAGTAGATCGCCTTCATGCGGATCAGGTCGATGACGCCTTCGAACTTGTCCTCGGCGCCGATCGGCAGCTGGACGGCAACCGGGTTGGCGCGCAGGCGCTGGCGGATCATCTCAACCACGCGCAGGAAGTTGGCGCCGGCGCGGTCCATCTTATTGACGAACGCGATGCGCGGCACGCCGTACTTGTTCATCTGGCGCCACACCGTCTCGGACTGCGGCTGCACGCCAGCAACCGAGTCGAACAAGGCGACAGCCGAATCGAGCACGCGCAGGCTGCGTTCCACTTCGATGGTGAAATCGACGTGTCCCGGGGTGTCGATGATGTTGATGCGATGCTCAGGGAAGCTGCCGTCCATGCCCTTCCAGAAACAGGTCGTCGCGGCCGAGGTGATCGTGATGCCGCGCTCCTGTTCCTGTTCCATGTAGTCCATCACGGCCGCGCCGTCATGGACCTCACCGATCTTGTGCGAGACACCGGTGTAGAACAGGATGCGCTCGGTCGTCGTCGTCTTGCCCGCGTCAATGTGGGCAGAGATGCCGATGTTCCGGTAGCGCTCGATGGGCGTAGCACGTGCCACGATTCGATGTCCTCTGGGTCAATACCCGCTAGGCAAGCCGCCGCTTACCACCGGTAGTGCGCAAAGGCCTTGTTAGCCTCCGCCATACGGTGAGTATCCTCGCGCTTGCGCACAGCGGCTCCGCGATTCTCCGCGGCATCGAGCAGCTCGTGCGCCAGACGGTGGGCCATGGACTTCTCGCTGCGGGCACGTGCCGCCTCGATGACCCAGCGCATGGCCAGCGTCTGACGGCGCGTAGCGCGGACTTCGACCGGAACCTGATACGTGGCGCCACCGACGCGGCGAGACTTCACCTCGACCACAGGCTTGACGTTATCGAGTGCCGCAGACAGCACCTCGATGGCGTCCGAGCCCTGCTTGCCGGTCTTCTCGGCAATGCGGTCGATCGCGCCGTAGATGATGCGTTCGGCGGCGGACTTCTTGCCGTCCTTCATGACGACGTTCATGAATTTGGCCAGCATTTCGCTGTGGAATTTCGGGTCCGGCAGGATGGTGCGGACCGGAGCTTGAGCTCGGCGGGACATACCGGATCCTCCTTACTTCTTCGGGCGCTTGGCGCCGTACTTGGAGCGGCCCTGCTTGCGCTCACCCACGCCAGCGCAGTCCAGGGTGCCGCGAACGGTGTGGTAACGCACACCCGGCAGATCCTTCACGCGGCCGCCGCGGATCAGCACCACCGAGTGCTCCTGAAGATTGTGCCCCTCGCCACCGATGTAGCTGGTGACCTCGTAGCCGTTGGTGAGGCGCACGCGACACACCTTCCGCAGAGCGGAATTCGGCTTCTTCGGCGTCGTGGTGTACACACGTGTGCACACGCCGCGCTTTTGGGGCGAAGCCCCAAGCGCGGGCACCTTGGTTTTCTCTGTTCTCGTTCGGCGCGGTTGCCGGATGAGCTGACCCGTGGTCGCCATACTGTCTCCAAGATCCTGCGTTCGAGCGCGGACGGCGCCCCTGGATTGTTCAAAGGGTGCGCCCGTGCGGTGAGCGGCCGGACGAAAACCGGGCCGCCTGCGCACTGCGCACTGCCATAAGCGCGCTCGTGAGGGTCTGGCCCGGTGTCTGGGTATCGCTATTTCAGGGGTCGGTGTGCAGTCGGGCCGACCCGAGAAAGGCCGGCGATTCTAGGGAGGGGGGGGCCGAGTGTCAACCGGCAAAGCCGACTGGGCCACTCTGGCCGCGCGGCGCGGGCGCAGTGCGGCGGGCGGAACCGACGCCTGGGCCGACGGTTTTGCGCCACCGCGCTCCCCGCCTGCCGCCTCAAGGCCTTGCTCAGGAGCCTGCGCAATCCCCCTGCACGCCCGCCAGGCGCAACCATAGTCTTTCAATCGCAGGAGCGCAGAGTAGACTGATCATCGCCGGTTTGGCGATGATCAGCCCGAATTATCTGGCGTTCGCGCCTTTTTGCCACAGCCGAACCGAAGACCCGCGGCAACCGGCAGCGTCGTGGACCACGAGCGCCACCCCGGCAGCCTCTATGCCGATGTTAAATTACGTGACACGCTGCGACAGCCACCACCCCAGAGAAGCCGGTCACGCCCGATGAGAGATCTAATTTTGCGCATCTACGACCGCGCTATCGACGTCATCGTCATCGGCTTGGTGCTGGTGATGATCGTCGTGATGGGCTTTGCGTTCTTCGATGTCCTGATCAGCGTCTGGCATCTGATTCCAGACGTGAAATCCAACACGGTCAATGCAGATGACTTTCGCGACCTGATCGTCACGGTGCTCGACGTATTCGTGCTGATCGAGTTGTTCGGTACATTCACCAGCTATGTCCGGACACGCCACGTTCGCCTGACCCAGCTGCTCGACGTGACGGTGGTGTTTGCACTGCGCGAACTGTTGGTTAAGTTGTATGCGAATTCGTTTGGGACCGAGAAGCTGATCGGCCTGTGCGTCATCGTGATCCTGCTGGTGCTCGCGCGCAGCCTGACCGGGCGCGTGTCGCCGCACGCCAACCCCTAAGGCCGCGGCGAACGGGCCGCGCCGCTCGGCACTCGGCCGCGACCCGCCAAATCAGAGCCCGCCGTCCTCCGGGGACCGCAAGTCACCGCTTTCAGTGGAGTGTGCGGCACCCGCGGGCGGGTGGAGGGCCCGATCGCGGCGCTCGAGGAAGTGAATCACGAGCTGGCTCAGCCCGACCGCGACGATGATCAGACCCCACCAGAAGCTCTCCCCGCCGTTGGTCTTCCACAGTGCGAGAGTAATCGCCACGCCCACCAACAGCGTCATGATCCCCCGGTAGTTGCTGCGTCCGCGGTCATATTTGCCGAGCGTACCCCAGGAGCGCTCACGACACAGATCAGCCGGCAGCGGCGGCAGCTCGATACCCTTGTCGATCGCGGCCATGCGCTCGGCGTGATAGAGCTGCAGCAGCTCGCGCTGGCGGTGCGCCCTGTGATACACGGTGAACATCTGAGAAGCAAACGCGCCGACGACGGCAATGATCGGAATGAGCAGGGCGAGTGCCCCCTGGCTCACATGGCCCAGAAACGGAATGTCCATCGACGAGTTCTCCTGTGAAGAGGTTCGCTACGCGCTTGATACCCGCCGAGCGGCGCGACGGTTTCAAAAATAAACGACTCGTGAAACCAAAGCGGCTCGCGGCGGGTATTAAGGTGCAGTCTTGGAATGCCCGCGCGGGCCGCTCCGAGGCGCTCAGAGGGGGGATGCGTGCACGGAACGGTGAGCGAGGACACCAGCCGGGACCAGGACATCGTCGCGCTCGTGCGGACCGGCGCAGTAGAGCGCGCCGCATCGCTCCTGCTGGAGCGATACGAAGGCAAGGTCTACCGGTTATGCTGCGCGCTGCTGCGCGACCGGACTCAGGCCGAGGACGCCGCTCAGGACAGCCTGGTCCGGGTTTGGAAAGCGCTGGCGCGTTACGACGGACGGGCCGCGCTGTCGAGCTGGATCTACGCGATCACCCGCAACCGATGTCTCACAGCACTGCAGCGGCGGCGGGCGCTCGAATCGCTCGAGGCGCTGAGCGATGTCCCGGCGGCAGAAACACTCGCAAACCCGGCAGAGCGGCGGGACGGGCGTGCGGCGCAGCTGCGTGCGCTGCTCGATCGACTGCCCGAACGATCGCGCCGGGTGCTGCTGCTGTATTACTACGAAGAGCGTTCGGTGAGCGAAGTGGCGCACATGCTCGGCTGTCCGCAAGGCACGGTAAAGACCCATCTGCATCGCGCCCGTGCGATGCTCGCGGAAATGCTCAAGCGTCGTGGCCTCAGCGATCCGGCTGACTGGCGGGAGGACGGCTCATGACTAACGATAGGGCGACAGAACTCGAGCATGCGCTCGATCAGGCATTGAACCGTGCGCTGCGCCCGCCGCAAGTCCCGCACGGCTTTCGCGCCCGGCTGAGTTCGGCAGTGTCCCGCGCTGGCGAGACCGACCTCAGCGCCGCGCGCATGCGGATGGAGAGCGAGCGGCGAACGCGGCTCGAGCGGCTGGAGGTGGAGTACATCCGGGTCCGCCGCAACACCCTGCTCACGCTGCTGGGCGCGGCATTCGCCGCAGGTGCCGCAGTGGTGATCGCCATGCCCTGGCTGCGCGCGCATCTGGGCGCCTTCGCCCCTCTGGCAGTCAGCTGGGGCGGCGTCACGTTGGGACTTGCAATCACCTTCGGCGAGCCGCTTCGCGCACTGCTGCATCGCTGGTCGGATTCGCTCTAGGCCTTCAGCTGCGGACTGCCCGGCCTCGCCCGTGATTCGCTCGCCCGCTCAGCCCTCCGGCACGTGCACTGCCTGGTAGCCGGCCCACAGGGCGCTGCGGCGTCCCCTGCGAGCGCAACCGACGATAGGGTATGATCCGCGGCCATCACGCCTTGACGCCGGAAAACCCACGCCGATGTCCGGACTCGATGCTCCGTCGAAACGCCCGCCTGCGCTGCGCCTGCCCGGGGGCTGGCTGACGGCGCTGATTCCGCTGATCTGGCTGACCGGACTTGGCGCCTGGGTATCGTTGCGCTGGTCACGGCTGCCAACGATGATTCCGATTCACTGGGATCTCACCGGAATGCCGGATTTCTGGGTGCGCCGCTCGCCCTCGGTGGTGTGGTCCATGCTCGGCACCATGGGTGGGATCTGCCTCGCCTTCATTGCCCTCGCCTGGCTGATGCTGCAGCAGCCGCCGCAGTCCTCGCGCGCCTCGCTGAGCGCTGAGCGCGCCTTCCGCCGGCAGACTGCGCTGCTGATCGTCGCCTCCGCGTGGTTCATCGCCTTCACGCCCGCATTCAGCTTGCTGCCCTTGCCGTTGAGGTCATTTCGCGCGTGGATGGCGCTGTTCGCCGCGACATTGCTCACGGGAGCCGTCGCGCTCGTGCGTTCCGGCATCCGCATGCAGCGCGGGGAACGTGCGGCACACGGCGAAGCCGCCGGTGAATCCGCGCCCGATGAGGGCCGATGGTACGGACCGTTCTACTTCAACCGGCGCAATCGAGCACTGTTCATGCCGAAGCGCAGCGGCGTCGGCTACACGTTCAATTTTGCCAACCCCTGGGCCTGGGTCCTGCTAGCAATCCTGCTCGGAGCAGCCGCTGCGCTATCGCGGCTGCTCCAGCACTAGCCCTGCATACCCCATGCGGTCTGTCCCGGGCGCTGTGCCTTGAGCCTGCAATCCGGCGCACCGGACAACGCCACTGCACTTTTTGTGTCAGAGCCACTGCCATGAGGAAGTCCATCGTGGCATCATTCCGCGCGCAACGGGACTCCCAGGAATCACGCCGCGCCTCATAACGTCCGGCAGCGAGGACTCGGAGTCACGGTGGACTGCGTTTAATATCAACAATACGACCGAGAACAACCGTGATGCGCACACGCGGCTCCGGACTGCTCATCCTGGCTCTGATCAGCGTTCTCATTGTCGGCTTAAGCGCAGGCGCAGCGGCTCAGGCCGCCAGCCGGCACTACGTGCCGAGGCACCACGTCCACCATCACTACGTACGCCACCGGTACATCCGGCATCGCGCTCATCGCGTGAGTCATCCTTACGTGCGCTCGCGAGAGGCTTTCGTCTATGACGCCACCCGGGCGAGGGTGCTGTATGCGAAGCGCCCGACGGGCATCACGCCCATCGCCTCAATCAGCAAGCTGATGACCACACTGGTAGTGGCTGAGGCGCACCAGCCGCTGAATCAGCGGTTGCAGGTCACGCGTGCGGATTGGACCCCGTATTCACATCTGCCCATCGGTATCTGGTTGACGCGGGCCCAGCTGTTTCACTTGGCACTGATGTCCTCGGAGAATCGGGCGGCACGCACGCTGTGCAACGATTACCCGGGCGGCCTGCACGCCTGCGTGCGGGCCATGAACGCCAAAGCCCGAGCACTCGGCATGATACACACGCATTTCGTTGAGCCGACCGGCCTGTCACCGAGCAATGTCTCGACGCCCGCAGACCTGGCCAAGCTCGTCATGGCGGCCGCACACAACCCGATCATTCGCCGTTACTCCACCAGTTCGGGCTACACGGTCCGCGACGGGCGCTGGCGGCTGCCGTACTACCCGACGGATCCCCTGGTCCGCAATCGCTGGTGGCATATCGTGGTGCAGAAAACCGGCTTCACGAATCCCGCCGGTCAGTGTCTGGTACTCGATACTTATATCGACCACCACAACATCATCATGGTGCTGATGCACTCCTGGGGCAAATACACCCGAACCGCCGATGCCATGCGCGTCAAGCTGTGGCTGCAGGCGCACCTGCTGCGGCCTCATTGGCCAACGGTCGCCGCACGAATGTGATTCGGCGCTGGCGAGCCGGCCGCCAAGCTCGCGTGGTTAGTGGCTTCATTTGGCCAGCGGCGCTGAAGCGAAGCGTATGGCGCGCATGCGCGGCTGCGTCAGACAGAACACGGCGATCGCGCTGAGTGACAGACCCATCCCCATCAGCAGCGTCGGCAGCGACAGCAGCTTCAGCAACCCGCCGGCCAGTGCCGCCGACAGTGGCGCCAAGCCGAGAAACGTGAACATCACCAGGCTCATGGTGCGGCCCATCAGGGCCTGAGGCACCCGGCGCTGCAGCCAGGTCAGCATCGCGATCTGGATGGTGCCCTGCAGCACTCCGGTCGCCACCAGCAGGCTCACGCCGGTTACCAGCGAGTGCACCTGGCTCAGCGCGGCCACGGCCAGTCCGCACAGCGCATCGCCACCGAGCAACATCAGACCGAGCCGCCCGCCGGTCCGGCGCGTCAGCGCACCGGAGAGGAAACTGCCGAGCAGCATGCCGGTGCCGTTGGCGGTCATGAGGATGCCGAACGCCGCAGCCCCCTGATCCAGCCGGGTCCTGGCGAGCAGCGGCAAGGCGACCTGCAGGGGGCCGCCGACCAGCACCGAGCCGGCGGCAAAGTAGCCGATCAGAGCCCGCAATGGCCGATCGCGCCAGAGCGAGCCGATGCCCTCGAGGAGGTTGGCGAGGATGCCGCCGGAGGGCGCTGGCGGATGGTGGTCGCTCGCCACCCGGATCAGCATCAGTGAGCCCACTGAGAAGAGGAAGCTGAGTGCATCGACGGCAAATGCGATACCGGTGCCGCGCACACCATGCGGCGCCCCCACACCTGAGCCGACCCTGATCACGAACCCCGCCAAGGCCGGACCGATGATCAGGCTCAGCTGCCGCGCGCCCATCATCAGCGAGTTGGCCGCATGCAGCTGCTCGCTGTCGAGCAACTGCGGCAGCAGCGCGCCGCCGGCCGGATAAGCGAACGCGGTGGACAGACCGATGCCCGCCGCCAACACATACAGCGCCCCCATGTGCAGCGTGCCGTGCAGCACCAGGATGGCCAGCAGGCCGACCAGGACGGCATTGACGGCACGTGCATTGAGCAGCACGCGCCGCGGTGACATCCGATCGACTACCGCCCCGCCGATCAACATGAACACAGCGCGCGGCAGCGCCATCACGGCGAGCACCAGTCCCAGCTGCGCCGGGTCGCCGGTCAGCTGCAGCACCAGCCAGGGCAACGCCACCAGGGTGAACTGATCGCCGATGACCGAGATCGAGCTGCCGGTAAACAAGAGCCGGAATGAACGGTTTGCAAACGGCGAGGATCCGGATCGTCTGTCCACGAAGCCCTCGGGCACGAAAGAACTGGGGCGGCCATGATGCCTGTCAGCCCCGCACGAGTCATGGCCGGCCCGCGGGCCGGCCGCTCAGGGAATCAGCACCGTCGAGCCGATGGTCCGGCGCGCCTCGAGATCGCGGTGCGCGGCTGCCGCCTCGCTCAGCCGATAGCGCTGACCGATGCGCACCCGCAAGACCCCCTTCTTGACGGCTGCGAACAGCTCACGCGCCGCGGAGTCCAGTTCCTGCCGCTGGGCGATGTAGCTGAACAGCGTGGGGCGCGTCAGAAACAGCGAGCCGCGCCGGCTGAGTTCGAGCGGATTGAGCGCCGGAGGGGGGCCGGAGGCATTGCCGTAGGACACCATCAGACCGAGCGGGCGCAGGCAATCGAGTGAGTCCATGAACGTGTCCCGGCCCACCGAGTCATAAACCACCGCCACTCCCTCGCCCCGAGTCAGGCGGCGCACCTGCGGCGCGAGCGGCCCATGGCCCGAGAGCAGCACGTGTTTGCAGCCCTGTTTGCGAGCCAGCGCAGCCTTTGCTTCGCTGCCGACGACACCGATGACCCGGGCGCCAAGCGCCTTTCCCCACTGCGTCAGCAGCGACCCGACGCCGCCGGCCGCAGCATGCACCAGGATCGTCTCGCCCCCTTGCACGCGATGCGTGCGGCGCAGCAGGAATTGCGCGGTCAGGCCTTTCAGCATCAGAGCGGCGGCCTGCTCGTCGGCGATGCCCTTGGGCACCTTCACCAGGCGCGCAGCGGGGACGTTGCGTGCCTCACAGTAAGCCCCGGGCACGGAATGGACATAGGCCACGCGATCACCGAGGCGAAACCCGCGGACATTACGGCCCAAAGCTGTGATGACACCAGCGGCTTCACGGCCCAGGCTGCTTGGCAATTCGCCCGGATACAGCCCGGTTCGGTCGTACACGTCGATGTAGTTCAAGCCGATCGCGGTGTGCCGGACCTGCGCCTCGCCGGGATCGGGCTTGCCGATCTCGACCTCCTCCTCGTGCAGCACCTCCGGCCCGCCGTGCTCGTGGAATCGAATGCATTTCATGCTCTGTGCTCCCGCGGATCCACCGCGCTGCGCCCGTCTTGAGATTACACCGCCACGCCGCCCGCTCAGCCCGGTCGTGCCGGACCCCTGCCGGCCCCCGTGCGCTCGATCCACGCAGCGATCTCGGCCGAGTCCGCCTCGCTCAGACGCAGCGCGGCGCCGTCGATCCAGCCGTCGACCTGCGCTGCACTGCGCGCCCCGACGATAGCGCCGCTCACGCCGGGCCAGGCCAGTGCCCACGCCACCGCCAGGGCCGCCAAAGTGGTGTGGTGCCGGGCCGCCAGCGGCTTGAGCGCCTCGGCGAGCGCCAGATTGCGCTCGAGCGCGAGCCCCATGAATTGGCCGTCGCGGCTGCGCCAGTCATCGACCGGCAACGCCCGGGCGCGCTCGGCCGTGAAGGCGCCGGTCAACAAACCGGCCTGCATCGGGCTGTACACGAGAACGCCGGTGTTATGCGCCCGACACCACGCGATTTCCGCGGCGGCCTCGCGCTGGATCGCGGAAAACGGCGGCTGCAGGGACGCGACGTGTCCGAGCCGCTCGGCCCGCTCGAGCTGCGCCACGGAATGGTTCGACAGCGCGGCGGCGCGGATCTTGCCCGCCCGCTGGAACCCGAGCAGGGTCTCCCAGTAGGCCTCGAGCGGTGTATCGTCCGCCGGGCGGTGCACCTGATACAGATCGATGCGCTCGACGCCGAGACGGCGCAGCGAAGCGTCCAGCTCACGGGCGAGACTCGCGGCCGAGCCGACCCGACGTGGCGCAGCCTGCCGATTGTTCTCATCCCAGATCAAGCCGCATTTGGTGAAGATGAAGGGCCGCTCGGCCGCCGGCATGTCCTGCAACGCCCGACGCACGATCTCCTCGGAGTGGCCGAAGCCGTAGATGGGCGCCGTGTCGATCCAGTTCACGCCCCGTTCGAGTGCGTGACGAATGGCGCGGATCGACTCCGAGTCATCGACTGTGCCCCACTCCGAGCCGCCCGCCGCCCACGCACCAAAGCCAACGCGGGTGATTTGCATGCCGGTGCCACCCAACGGGCAGGTGGGCAGCGGGCCTCGGTACTGCCCCGCTGAACGGTTCGGCATCGCACTCCTCCTTCGCATCACGCCCGGGACGCAAGGCTGGCACGCTCCTCGAACTCAAGCAACCGGTCCGCCTATCGAAGGGGACGCTATCGGCTCAGGGCTGGGGCACGAGCACGGTGAGCTTGAGGCTGGCATCCTGCGCCGGCCGCAGCGTGTACTGCTCGTAACGGCTGCATTCGCCGCCGGCGGTCGCGAACAGTCGCAGCCCACCCTCGCGGGCGAGGACCTGCTGCGAGCGCCATGCCGCCGCAAATGCCGGGCTGGCCGCCGCCAGCGTCTGCAGCAGTTCACGACGCACCGGGTCGCTCTCGTTGCCGGCGGTGTCGGCCCGGTACTCCGCAACCAGCCGCCGCGAGCGTTCAGCCCAATCGACGATGAAGCGCGGCGCACTCGGGTCAAGAAATACGTAGCGCAGCAAGTTGCGCTCCTGTCGGCCACCGAGCCAATCGACGAACAGCTTTGCCGCGGGGCGATTCCACACGACGGCGTCCCAATGCCGATCGATCACATAGGCGGGCGTGCGGATGGCGCGAACCAGTGCACGCAGCGGCCGCGGGTCGCACGGCGTGCCTGCTGGAGTCGGATCAGTACGACCGCTGAGCTCGAACAGATAGCGCCGCTCGGCCCGCGAGAGGCGCAACCCATCTGCGATGGCGTGCAGTGTTTCTCGCGAAATTGCTGTCGTACGGCTCTGCTCGATCCAGGTGTACCACGTCACGCTGATACCGCACAGCTGGGCCGCTTCCTCGCGGCGCAAGCCGGCGGCGCGGCGCCTGCCACGCTGAAATTGAAAATCCTCTGGCCGCAGCCGCTCACGCCGCGCACGCAGAAATGCGCCCAGCGAGGGTCGCAACGTCGAACCGTTCTGCTCAGCTGCGGGCCGCGCGCCGGACATGAGGAACACCCTGCATGGAGTAGTTATTGTAATAGTATCAACAACAGTCTTGTACCAGGATATGTCCGGGTCATACTGCGACCAATGCAGCCTCGAGACCGCGCAATGCGCTCCCACGAACAGACGGTTCAAACACTGTTCAACCCCCGTGCCGAGGACTATCGCCACAGCTCGGTGCATGCCGCGGGACCGGATCTGGATCACGCGCGCGAACTCCTCAGGCAACGCGGTGCACGCGCGGCAAGGGCGCTCGATCTGGGCTGTGGGGCGGGACACCTGTCCTTCGCTCTCGCCCCGCACGTCGAGCACCTGATCGCACTCGATCCCTCCCCGGGAATGCTTGAGGCCGTCCTGCGAGGTGCCGCCGAACGAGGCTTAAGCCAAGTCCAGACGTGCGCCGCCAGCGCCGAGTCGATTCCGTTTCCCGACGGCAACTTCGAGCTGGTGTGCACCCGCTACAGCGCACACCACTGGAGCCACCTCGAGGCGGCGGTCCGAGAGATCAGCCGAGTCCTCGCCCCGGGCGGCCACGCGCTCGTAATCGATGCGCTCGCGCCGCCAGATCCGCTCGTCGACACACACTTCCAGGCCATGGAGCTGCTGCGTGACGCCTCCCACGTGCGCGACCGCTCGGTGCGCGAGTGGCGGGCGCTGCTGAGCGCCGTGGGTCTCGCCGAAGTGCAGTACCGGCAATGGCCCGTGCGGATCGAATTCGCCTCATGGGTGGCCCGCATGCGTACGCCCGAACTGCATGTGGCGGCCATCCGCTCCCTGCAGGCCGCCGCGCCACGCGAAGTGCACGCGGCGCTCGGGATCGAGGCCGACGGCTCCTTTACCCTGCAGACCGGCCTGTTCTGGCTGGTGAAGCCCTAGGCCCGGCGCTTGCGCGACGGACGGAAGCGGGCTTGCACCGGCCAAGCGCTCAGCACTCGGCCACGGACTGATCGGTACGGGTGTTTGCGCGGTACGTCAGGAGAAAATACGGCACCAGCGCCAGTGCGGCGCTGATCAGGGCGCACGTGAGCTGCCCCGGCAGTGCGGAGAGAGACAGCTTGATGCCCATGGACGCACTGGCGTGATGCCCGGGGATCGGGAGCATCAGGGCCACGTTCATTAGCCGGGCGGTCAGGCAGACGAGCAGCACCCCGCCGATGAGCTGGTACCGGGTCACGGGACGACTTCCGGCGAGCCAGGCAAACGCAGCGGAAATGACCAGCGGCAGCACCCACAGCAGGATCATCACGACGACGCCGTTGACTACGCTCGCCACCAGGCTCGGCACCGTGCTGTGATGCAGGACTCGCAGCAGTCCGGCCACCGTGAACAACTGCATGATCATGATGAGCGCACACAGCATGGCAAAGCACGCCAGGGGCGCGAACACGTAAGAGCCTGGCCAGCGGTACAACCAGCCGCGCAGCTCCGACTGGCTCGCGTAACGCGCGATGAGCGTCACATCAGCGCCTATTGCCACGTGGGCGCTCTGTGCAGCCGCCTCGGGCGTTGCGCCCCGCTGCAGCGCTTCCCGGCGCAGGTGCTGGTAATGAGCATCCATTTCGAGTGCAGCGCGACGCGCATGTCGGGCCGCCACGCCATGGCGAATCAGCGTCCGCTCAAGCTGTTCGAAGCGGGGTTCACTCATGAGCACGGGCTCCCAGGATCCGATCCACCCCCTCGCTCATGCGCCGCCAGTTTGCCGTCAGGCGCTCCAGACGCCGACGCCCTCGCGAGGTCAACTGGTAATAGATGCGCGTGCGCCCCTCGACCTGACGCGGCCGCGAGCAGAGCAGACCACGGGCTTCAAGCGCATGCAGCGCGGGATACAACACCCCTTCACCCAGACTCAGCGCATCGGCGCTGAGCACCCTTAGCGTGCGGGCAATCTCGTATCCATACATCTCGCGCTGCGCGAGCAGGCGCAGGACCACCAGTTCGGGGACACCGCTCATCAATGTGGGATTGCGCTCGGACACGACGGAACTATACCTTGTGAAGCGAGGCATGAGAAGACCGCCCGCCGCACCGCCTCAGAGGCGTTCGCTGTCCAGGTGCGCCATCTGCGCCGGCGCGTAGCGCTCGCCGGCCGCTGCGCCCTGCGGCACCGCCTGCTCGATCACGGCGAGGTCCGCCGGGCTCAAGTGGACCGGCAGTGCCCCCAGGGCCTCGGTGAGCTGTGCTCGGCGACGAGCGCCGATCAGCGGCACGATGTCCTCGCCCTGCGCGCACACCCAGGCAATCGCGAGCTGCGCCACACTCACGCCTCGCTCACGAGACAGAGCGCGCAGCGTCTCCACCAGCGCCAGATTGTGCTCGAGATTTTCCCCGCTGAAGCGCGGACCGTGGGCACGCCAGTCCGCCGGATCCACGCGCCCTTTGCGCCAGTGTCCGCTGATCAGTCCGCGGGACAGCACGCCGTAGGCGGTGATGGCAATTCCGAGCGCACGTACCGCCGGCAGGATAGAGGTCTCGATGCCGCGAGAGATGAGCGAATACTCGATCTGCAGATCGCAAATCGGATGAACCGCCGCAGCCCGGCGCACTGTTGCGGCACCGACTTCGGACAGGCCGATGTGGCGCACGTAGCCCGCCCTGACCAGATCGGCGACGGCGCCCACCGTATCCTCGATCGGCACCTGCGGATCGAGTCGCGCGGGGCGATAGATGTCGATGTAATCGACGCCCAGCCGCTGCAAGGAGTAAGCCAGCGCGCTCTTCACGGCCGCGGGGCGGCCGTCAAAGCCGAGCCACTGCCCGGCCGGATCGCGCTGCGCACCAAATTTCACGCTGAGCTGATAACGCTCCCGTGGCACTTGCGCCAACGCTTCGGCCAGCAGCAGCTCATTGTGACCCATCCCGTAGAAGTCGCCGGTATCGAGCAGCGTGACGCCGGCATCCAGGGCCGCGTGGACGGTTGCGATGGACTCGCGGCGGTCCGCCGGGCCATACATGCCCGACATGCCCATACACCCCAGACCCAGCACGGACACCTGGGGACCACTTCGACCGAGCGGCTGCAATTCCATGGACGACTCCGTACGTCAGGGGCGCAGCGTTGAGTGTTGCGGGTTACGGCAGTCTTGGCAAACCCGCTGCACGCGAGCGACGCAGGCCCCGCGGCGAGCAGCTCAGAGAAATCCCGCGCCCGTGATTCCACCATAAACCCCAAGACCGGCGGTGAGCACCGCCACGCCCACGACCAGCCAGGCGTACGGCCCCTTCAGTCGGTGTTCGGGCGGCAGCGCGCGAAAAGCGAGCGCCACCAGAAATCCCAGCACCAGCGGTAGCATGAGGGCATTCATCACTTCGACGCCGATGTTCAACTCCACTAGGTTCGGCGCCACATCGACCAGCACGGCGCCACCGATCACCGCCAGCGAATAGATGCCATAGAACCACGGGGCCTCGAGCGGTCGATGCTCCAAGGAGTGCCGGTACCCGGTGACCTCGCCAAACCCCCACGCGCTGGCGAGCGAGGCGACGATGGCCGCAACGAGCGCCGCACCAATGGTGCCGAGACTGAACACGACGCGCCCCACGTCCACCCCCAGCGCCGGTACCAGCATCTTGGTGATGTCGCCAATCGAGTTGAGGCTGGCGTGCACCGCGTGGGTGCCGATGGTGGCTGCGGCCGCAACGAGAATGGCACCCATCACCGCCTGCGTGAGAATGGAGCCGATGGCGGTGTCCCAGCGTGCGTGCCGATAATGGTGCGACTGGAGTTTCTTGTCCGCCACCGCTGATTGTTGATAGAAGATCATCCACGGCATGATGACCGCGCCGATGTTCGCGGCGACCAGATACAGATACGCCTCATTGCCGAGCGGCATGTGCATCAAGCCGCCTGCCAGCGCAGCCGCGTGCGGGTGCGCGCGCCAGGCCACGAAGAAGAACGCAAACTCGAACAATCCGAGCGCAATCGCCACCCGCTCGACTCGGCGGTAGCTACCGGTGAGCACCACGGTGAGCAGTGCCGCCACCGTCACCCCGAGACTGGCTGGGCGAGGGATACCGAATAGCTCCCCGACCGCGGCGATGCCGGAGAATTCCGTCACCAGTGCCCCCAACGTGGCAACGCCGAGGCCGCCGGCCGACAGCCAGGCCCACCCCGTGCCAAAGGTCTTGCGGATCAGCTCACCGTGCCCTTGGCCGGTGAAGATCCCGAGCCGCACGGTCAACTCCTGCACGATGTACAGCACCGGAATCAGCACGATCTGCAGCAGCAACAACCGATAGCCCCACTGCACACCGCTCTGCGCCGCCGTAATAATGCTGCCCACGTCCGTGTCGGCCAGCATCACCACCAGCCCGGGCCCCATGACGGCAAGGAACAGCTTCCAGCCGGGCAGCACCGCAGCACGGCGAGACAGGACGAGTTCGGGCGCGGACGAATCCATGGAGCTTCACCTGGGGACGCTGGCGCAGAGCAGCCCGGCCGTCGCCGAACCCACTGCACCGATCTGTGCGGCCGCCGCTTACGTTTGGGTTTCGACGCTACAAATAAGACTGATTCGCATTTGCATACAGAATATCAAGGCGCCTGGAGCAAGGCAATAACGGGAATCCGCTATGGCGTGCCGAGCGACAACCGTAACTTCGCCGCCCAATGGGAACCGGCCACGGGCGGCTGGGCCATTGGCCCGGGCAGCGAGTGAGCGAGTCTGGACGGGCAGCACGTTCGCGGCGCCCTCCTCGAGTCCGTCAGAGGCCACGGTCTTACAACCCATGCGGCGTACCCGGGGGAGATCAACTCGGCTGCTCGGACCCCGTCCGGGTCGCTGCACCGGCCGGCTTTGTGGCGCGGCTCGGCTCCAACCGACGGCTCGATCACCTCGCGCCGGCCCCAGCCACTGTCGAGCAACTTTACAATCGCACCCGCGCCAGATGACGCGCACGTTCCATGTTCGACCCATTTTTGGCGCGGAATCAGCCAGTTGGTACCGCCTGCACTGCGTAGGCGCGAAACTTGCTTCAGTGGTGTTGTCAGCAGATCTGAATCGCGTCACCGGTCGTCTCGCGACCCAGACCGAACACGACGTGTTGGGATCTGCAGCACCGGCGATCGCCGGAGCCGACTGAGCGGGATGTCGCTTCGTGGGCCTATAGCGGCCCCAGCGGGGCTCGCGCCGCGACCGAATAACCTTCGCACGCGCTCCTCTCGAACCCGTGATGTTTCTCGCAAAACGCGCACTCTTTTTGGTGGTGCTTTGCGCACAACCGGCCTGGAGCGGCCGCCCGGTCCGCAGGATGTACGACATCGCCAGAAGCGATGCCTCCCTGTCAGCCGAGCCAAACCGCTCCGCGCTTGAGGATGACGCTCGAGAAATCAAAATCGGTTCAACTGGAGGCTGTATGTCGTTCAAACGCGTTAATGTCTTCGCCACGTTCCTTGCCGCAACCGTTGCGCTCGCCGGCGGAGCTGCGCACGCCACGATCGCAACGCAAACCGAAAACATCACCCTGTCCGGGACATTCGGTCCGGTCGTCGGCCCGGCCGCCCTGGATCCATTTGGCTCCGGTCCATTCACGCTGAACTTTTCCGTACCGCTGAGCAGCTTTGCGCAGGGCTATGCACTGGGTGACGTCTATGCAATCGGCTCGGCTGGCGGACAATCCGGTACCTACACCGTGGGGGGACAGTCGTACCCTTTCAGCTCCGGCTCGCTCGACGTCATGGGAACCTCTCCCACCACGTTCCAGATCGGAGGCGACCTTAGCAACTCTCTGTATTCCGTGACATTCAGCGGCACGTCAGCCGCCCATCTATTCACCGCGACATCCTCTGCCAGCGGCGTCACGTACACACTCACTCCGGGGACCTACGACCTGACAGACACCAGCGCCTTCGCAAATAACGATCCACGGTTTACCGGCGGAGTCCTGACCATCGCGAATCCGGCGAGCTCCGTCCCGGAGCCCTCGACACTCGCTCTTATTGCGTTCCCCCTCGCTCTGCTCGCTCTCACGCGACGCCGCAAATGCGGCCCGCTGATCTGATCTACCCAGTCCCATCGCGACGGCGCGGAGCGTTTGCGGGGCGCACGATCGGAACGGGAAAGTGCCCCGGGCTCGAGTTCGGCACCGAACTGGAGCCCGGGGGGCGCTCAATTCTCCGGTCCCAAACAAGAACGGGCCGGCGCGGGTTCATTGCCCGCGCCGGCCCGTGCGCTTGACGGTCCTCGTGCGGCTCGAGGCCGCTTGCCGGCGGCTCAGCCGGCCGAACTCTCCGACTCCTCACTGGCGCTCGTGTCGTCGGTCTCCGGGATGCCGCCGCCGACCTCCATGAAGCTGCGACGCTCCGTCCCCTCGGTCTTACGACGGCGCGAAGCGTGAGTGGCGAACCCGGTGCCCGCCGGGATCAGCCGGCCGACGATGACGTTCTCCTTCAGACCGCGCAGATCATCCTGCAGCCCACGCACCGCCGCTTCGGTCAGCACACGAGTGGTCTCCTGGAACGAGGCGGCGGAGATGAACGACTCGGTGGCGAGCGACGCCTTGGTGATGCCGAGCAGCACCGGCTGCAGCGCGGCCGACTGCTTGCCGTCCTGCTCAGCCCGATCGTTGATGTCGAGCGCGCGCGCCCGGTCAAGCTGCTCGCCGCGCAGCAGCGTGGTATCGCCCGCCGCCTGCACTTCGGTCTTGCGCAGCATCTGGCGGATGATCACCTCGATGTGCTTGTCATTGATCTTCACGCCCTGGAGGCGATAGACGTCCTGAATCTCGCGCACCAGGTAGTTGGCCAGCGCCTCGACCCCCTGCAGGCGCAGGATGTCGTGCGGATTCGGCTCCCCGTCCGCGATCACCTCACCGCGCTCGACGGTCTCGCCTTCGAACACGTTGAGTTGCCGCCACTTCGGAATCAGCTCCTCGTACTTATCGCCGTCATCGCTGGTGATGATCAGGCGCCGCTTGCCCTTGGTTTCCTTGCCGAAGCTCACGGTGCCGGACTTCTCGGCGAGAATGGCGGGATCCTTCGGCTTGCGCGCCTCAAATAGATCCGCGACGCGCGGCAGACCGCCCGTGATGTCACGAGTCTTCGACGATTCCTGCGGGATACGGGCGATGACGTCACCGACCGACACCCGCGCACCGTCCTCCAGCGCGACGAATGCGCCCGCCGGCAGCGAGTACACCGCCGGAATCTCCGTATTCGCGAACGTGACTTCCTTGCCCTTGGCGTTGACCAGCTTGACCGTTGCCCGAAGATCCTTGCCACCACGCTGCTTGGTGTCGAGCACCACTGTGCTCGACAGACCGGTGACTTCATCGACCTGCGTCGTGACGGTCAGGCCATCGACGAAGTCCTGAAACTTCACGAAGCCGGCCACTTCCGTGACCACCGGGTGGGTATGTGGATCCCACGTGGCGACCACCTGGCCGGCGCCGACCTGATCGCCTTCCTTGACGCTGATCATCGCGCCATACGGAATCTTGTAGCGCTCACGCTCGCGGCCAAAGTCATCCACCACGCCGATTTCGCCCGAGCGCGATACGGCCACCAGGTGGCCCTTCTCGTGCTGCACGGTCTTGATGCGATGGAAGCGAATGGTGCCCTTATTGCGCACCTCCACACTGCTGGCGGCGGCCGCTCGCGAAGCCGCACCGCCGATGTGGAACGTACGCATCGTCAGCTGCGTGCCTGGCTCACCGATCGACTGCGCCGCAATGACGCCGACCGCCTCGCCGATGCTGATCAGGCGACCACGGGCCAGATCACGCCCGTAGCACTGCGAGCACACGCCGTAGCGGGTCCGGCAGGTGATCGGAGAGCGCACTTTGATCTGATCCACGCCCTCCTGCTCGAGGTGACGCACGAGCTTTTCATCCAGCAGCGTGCCGCGCTCGATCAATACATCTTCCGTGCCGGGCTTGAATACGTCGTCCGCGAGCACGCGACCGAGCACGCGCTCCCCGAGCGCCTCGACGACATCGCCGCCTTCAACGAGCGGGGTCATCGTGAGGCCATTGGTCGTGCCACAATCGATCTCGGTCACCACGAGATCCTGCGCTACGTCCACCAGACGGCGGGTGAGATAGCCGGAATTCGCAGTCTTCAACGCCGTATCGGCCAGACCTTTACGGGCGCCGTGCGTCGAGATGAAGTACTGCAGAACGTTCAGACCTTCACGGAAGTTCGCCGTGATCGGAGTCTCGATGATCGAGCCGTCAGGCTTCGCCATCAAGCCGCGCATGCCGGCAAGCTGGCGGATCTGAGCCGCCGAGCCACGCGCGCCCGAATCGGCCATCATGAAGATCGAGTTGAACGACTTTTGCCGAACCGTCTCGCCCTTGGGGCTACGGACCTCTTCGGTGCCGAGCTTGTCCATCATGGCCTTGGCCACCTGATCGTTGGCGCGCGACCAGATGTCGACCACTTTGTTATAGCGCTCACCGTTGGTCACGAGACCGGACGCGTACTGATCCTGGATCTCCTTCACCTCTCGGTCTGCGCCATTGATGATGCGCGGCTTCTGATCCGGAATCACAATGTCGTCGATTCCGAACGACACGCCCGCGCGGGTCGCATAGTGAAAGCCCGTGTACATCAGTTTGTCGGCAAAGATCACGGTCTCCTTCAGCCCCAACGTGCGGTAGCAGGCGTTGATGGTGGCGGAGATCGCTTTCTTGGTCATGTCCTGATTGACCAGATCGAACGACAGGCCCTTTGGCAGAATCTCGAGCAGCAGCGCGCGGCCGACCGTCGTCTCGACCACCCGAATGCGCTCGTGCGGATCCCGACCGAGCACGTACTCCTTGATGCGCACGCGCACCTTCGCCTGCAGATCGATCGAACGGCTCTCGTAGGCACGATGGACTTCGTGCACGTCCGAGAACAGCATGCCGTCGCCGCGCGCGCCGACGCGCTCACGCGTCATGTAATACAGCCCCAGGACGACGTCCTGAGACGGCACGATGATCGGATCACCGTTGGCCGGCGAGAGAATGTTGTTCGAGGCCATCATCAGCGCCCGCGCCTCGAGCTGCGCTTCGAGCGACAGCGGTACGTGAACGGCCATCTGGTCGCCGTCGAAGTCTGCATTGAACGCGGTGCAGACCAGCGGGTGCAGCTGGATCGCCTTGCCTTCGACGAGTTGCGGTTCGAAGGCTTGAATGCCGAGGCGGTGCAGCGTCGGGGCGCGATTC
>JAJZUT010000016.1 GCA_021847105.1 Pseudomonadota bacterium
CTCTCAGGCGGTAGCAGTCGCGCCACCGCCCGCTCTTTGAATTCGCTGCTGTATCGAGCCACTGTCACTCCTCAATGCCCCCAAGATTACAGAGGGATCGAGGCGACAACTACGGTGACACAGGGGGCGCGGCCAGAGGCTCGGTCGGAAACCGAGGGGCAAGGTCGGAACCGCGAGGTAGTTCGGCAGCCCTCCAGATGTGGCGCGGGGTGTCGTATCCGTTGGCTTCACTTGCGCGCAGCACGAAGCCAAAAAGACTCTCCGTCTGGTGCGGTCGTGGCGTGCGACAGAGCAAGGGCATGGCGCCTTCTCACGCGGCGGAGAGAACATCTCGAGCGCGCGCATGCCATACCTTGCGGCGTGACGGGCGCCCTTCGGTCAGCGCCGGCGCGGCAGCACCGATCCGGGACACTGTGGCGAGAAGCGCCTCCGACGGCTCCGTTGCGAAGCGGGGTCCGAATGGATCTGGCGCATCGCCATAGTCGTGGCTGCTGCGCACGGAATGCGCGAAGGCCTCGCGGAGATGCTTGAGGGTGACGACCTTGCGCTTGTCATCAATGACGTCCCAGACCACCTGGCTGAGCAGCATGGCGAGGTACCCGATCAGCCCTCCCGTCGCGCAGTACAGCCTGAACGCCATCTCCGCCGAGGTGAAGTCCGGAAGATCGATGTGCTCGGCGAGCGCGTCATAAAACGCACTCAGGATGGCAGCAAACTCTTCGCGATCCTCAGGACTTCGCCAGTCGAACCTCTCGAACGCCACGGGAGTGCGGAATCGCCCCCGCAGCTGTTCATTCTGTTCGATGGTGGCGAGGCAACCGGGAATTCCGGCCACCACGAGCCCGATCCCGGTGTCATCGACCAGGACTTTCAGCCAGTCAGCGGCGTGGTGCATGACCTTGTTCTGACCTTTGTCGTAGAAGTGCTGGAACTCATCGATCATCGCCATTCGGGTTCCGCAGTTGCGGATCAGGGTCATGAGGCGACCGGTGCGCGCGTTTTCTGTCCCTTTGTCGAATCGCGGATCGCCCATCTCCCGGAGCATGATCTCGGCCATTGATTTGACGGTGGGCTTGGACGGCGTCTTTACCCGCAGGATCGGCACTTCGAGCCCCTCGGCGGTGCGCACTGCGGGGTGTGCCGAGGCGAACTGCCCCAAGACACTGGTCTTTCCAGTCCGCGATGGCCCAACGATGGCCAGGCAGGCCGGATTGCCGTGCGCTTCGGCATTCTGGTAGCACTGGCCGATACGCCGCAGCGCGCCCTGAAAGGCGGCGTGGGGGACCAGGATCCGATCGATCAGGTTTCTCGGCATGACCATAGGATTACCCCTCAGTCCCGATTTCTCCGGGCGATGGTTTGCGAATGATCGCGGTGTATTTCCGGACGGGACCGTCCGTAAGGGGATAGACGTCCTTTGTCGACGCCACCGCCGGATCGGGCACGGGGGGAGCGGATGGCGGAACAGCCGGTTCCGAGCGTGGGGAGGACGTGATCGGATTCACTGTCGCTTGCGGTGGCGCGGCAAGACTGGGAGTCCCCTGGTAGCGGGCAATGCGCTTTCGGGATTTCGACTTGCGATGCATCAGTTCCCGTTCGATGATCTCGGCGATTTCCCGCTTGGCCTCGACCCACCCCTGGAAATCTGATCGGCCAGATTCGCGCGCGGCATGGCGTCTGATCACCTTGTGTTGCCATTCGCTGAGCCCGCACGCGTAGTCGGCGGCAATGGCCTGTGCGCGGATCAATTGCCCCTGATCAGGCGGGAGTACGATGATCGCGCCGATATCGGTGGAGTCGATGCGGATCTCGACCTCGAACCGGTCTCCGAGCCGGCGGCGCAGCGCCGTCAGTTCGGGGCAGTTGTAGAGGAGGCCATTGAGCTCGATGCCTTTGTGAGTGAGCATTCGGGTTTCGCTCCGGCCGAGGATCGCATCCAACCGGTCGGGATCGGTGGGGAGGCGAATGTCCTCGGTCGCGATGCTCTTCGTCCACATGAGCGCAGGCGGTAGCCCGAGTGCGCGATGCGGTTTCTGGTGATAGACGTCCACGATCCACTTGTGGACAATCTCCAGCAGCGTGGACTGGCGAACGATGGCATGCTTCGATGGGTCGTAGTCGTCTTTCTCAAATATATTCGAGAAGGTGGTTCCCGGCGCTCCGTGGGCCACCCCGCGATTCGCTGTGCCGATGAATCGCTCGACCTTGCCCTTGAACCAAGCGACCTTGCGGGGCGCGTAATGGATCTCGATGCCAAGGGAGAAGCAGGCGTTCTCCAGGCTAACGCTGTGGAATTCGGTGCCGTTGTCGACGACGAGCTCGCGCATGACGCCGTGTGCCAGCCACGCGCATTTGATTGAGGGATATTTCTCCAGAAGCCAGCTCTTGGGCAGAAGCGCCGTTTTGAGGCAGCGGGCGACGGTGAGGTAGCTCGGGGGCTCAAAGCCGATATGCAGTCCCGGAACACATCGGCTGTAATCGTCGATGCAGACTGTCAGCCAAGGCCGCCCAAGGGGCAATCCGGTCCGATCATCGATCACGAACAGATCGAGCAGGGTGTGGTCGATCTCGACGCGCTCGAGCGGGGCGACTGTGATTCGATGAGACTGCACGGAGCGAAAAAGCTTCACGGCGGCTATCCGTCCATGACGGGCCGCATACCGGTCAAACGCCGGAATCCCCCGGATGACACGCTCGACAAGCCGTCGTGTTGGCACCCGGAGCTGTAGAGAGGCAGGTCTCAGCGAATTTTCCCTGCGGACCTCGGCGAAAGCCATGTCGAGCGCGTCCTGAATCGTGCCGCGCTCCAACGTCAGATATTTGGCGTTTACAGCTTGCTCTACGAAGGCCTCGACTTCCTTCGAGTAGCGGGCGGTTCGGTTCCCCTTGCGCGTGTTGCTTTCAATCAGAGAGGTGACGTCCCGTCCCGCTTGGAGAAATCTCCGCTTCCATCGGATCACTGAGGCCGTTCCGGGCGCCTTGTCGGGCTGGCGGATTTTCAGCCAGGTCTCTTGAACGATAGGAGCAATCCGGCGATGTGTATTGGGCATGTCGATGATGGCCATGACATAGGCACGACGGATCTTCGCCCGCTCCCATTGCTCGAGGGGATAATCCGGGGGGTGGGGCTTCGGCGCAGAAGCCGAACCTCCGCGGTCGTCCTCACAAAATCGGAGTTTCCCCTGCACGAAGGCACCTTGCAGATCGCGCTCGGCGAGCTCGGTGATCCGTTTGCTGCGAACCTCCTCGAGCTGCCAGAGGTCGGCGTCGATCTTGCGTAAAAGTACATGACGGTGGCCGTCGATCTCGACGAGGGTCCCCGCGGAAAACGTCGAAGTACTCATGGCGCAAACCTCATGCGGGATAATGTGAATCGGGTGTCGAGACCGAGCTTTTGGTTGACGTCGAAGGCCAGCATGCCCTCAAGGACGAGGCGGCACAGTGAATGGCGGCTGGAGCGTCCCAGGGCGCCGGACACCGCGGCGCCCCATGTCACGGCGGGCAATCGATTCAGGATCGCGCGGATCCGCTCACGTTCTACGGCTGTAATCGAGCGGCGACCCCACTGGAGGATCTCGAGGGCATTAGAGATGCGCGGTTGCCGGCGCAGCTCCTCCGCATAGACCATCCGGTATTCGTAGCCGTAGGTCGGCAAGGCGGCTTGCAGCAGGCGCGTTCTCGCGGCGACTTCTTCGCGAGCGGCATCCTTCGCCGACTTGACCTCCCAGAGTTCCTTCAGGTCGTTATCGCGCTCCACCAGCAGGTCGGGATAGTGAATCCGGCTTTCCCCGTTCAGTCGGTAACGAAGGGTCAGGGGTTGTTCGGCAAAGAAACGCACGAAGGGATCCGCATCGAGGAGCCGCATTGCGTTGAGCTCGGGGACGGATTCCCATTGGAGCATCCGGCCCATTTTCCAGGACGGGAACTTGCCCGTCGGTCGTGCCCGCGAACGCGTCACCACCTTTCGTGATCGGATCGCCTCCGGGAACTCGATTGTGATGAGCTCCGACACTTCCATTACAGCAAGAATGAACGATCTTATATTGCATATGATATCGAACGATCATTCTCTCGTCAAGCAGCATCGGCGGATTGGCAAGTGTGTTCGGCGAGCGGTATAAAAATAAACTGCCAGTAAATGTAGTCCGCCATGCTCAATCGTGACCCCGAATACTTGGCCAAGCTTCGTGATTACTACGCCGAGCACAGGGTGCTGCCGTCGTATTCTGCCGTGGCGACCCTTCTGGGGCTTCGCTCGACATCCGCGGTGGCGGCCTTCGTCAAGCGGATGAAGGAAGCGGGCTTCTTGGACTCCGCTCCCGGCGGGCGCCTGCAGCCAGGGGATCGGTTCTTCGAGCGGCCAGTCTCCGATATCCAGCGCCAAGGAATACCGCATGCCGTGAACGACGCGCCGGTAGAGGGCCTGAATGTCGATGCGTATCTGGTCGATCAGCCTTCCCGGACAGTGCTGCTCACCGTAAAGGGTGACTCCATGATCGAGGCGGGATTGATGCCCGGAGATACGGTCGTGGTGAAAAGGGGAGCGCCGGCCAGGCCCGGCGACGTGGTGGTTGCCATCGTGGACAACGAGTTCACGGTGAAGTATCTGGCGCACGATCGCCGCGGCTTCTTCCTGAAACCCGGTAATAAGGCTCATGCGCCCATCCGGCCCAAGGATGACCTGGAAATCTACGGGCTAGTGGTGGGGATGTTCAGAAAGTATCAACAGCCCGGGAACGTTCGCGCGACTGGATAGAGGATAAGTGCGGGTTGACCACGACCACGGACCCTTTCGGCCGTCGTCGCACATTGCGGTGTTTCCGAGCGCGCTTTCAGCGATCCCTAAAGTGGTGTCAGTCTGATCCCGCACAAGATGTGCGAGCGCGCTAAGTAATTGAAAGAAAAGCCACGAAGACCTAGCATTGACGCGAATCTAAGAATGAGGCCGGGTGCGCTCGCGCGGTGGCGCCCGGTAAAGGAAGGCAAGGCGGGCTCGCGCATGCACGGGGACCTCACCGGAATCTGCTTGGCGTCAACGAACCGCCGTGTGGCGCGCGTACGCCATGCTCATAGCGGCTCTCGCCCCGGAATCATCGATGGCGATGCGCCCGAATTGATCGACCGCGCATTCCGTCCCCCGTTACCTGTCAATCGACGATAGAGGAGAACATTAAGGCGCATGGCACGGACCAAAGGCAAGCAGGCCGACACGGCCGCCAATGTCGGCTACGAGGCACAGCTCTGGCAGATGGCAGACGCCCTGCGGGGCAGCATGGACGCCGCCGAGTACAAGCACGTTGTGCTCGGGCTCATCTTCCTCAAGTACATCTCGGATGCCTTCGAGGAGCAGCACGCGAAGCTGGAGGCGGAAAAGGCGAGCGGGGCTGATCCTGAGGACCAGGACGAGTACCGGGCACTCTCGATCTTCTGGGTGCCGCCGGAGGCGCGCTGGGCGCATCTCAAAGCCCAAGCGCGCCAGAGCACCATCGGGCAGCTCGTCGACGAGGCGATGGCCGGCATCGAGCGCGACAACCCGGCGTTGAAGGGCGTTCTACCCAAGGATTACGCCCGTCCGGCGCTTGATAAGACTCGCTTGGGTCAGCTGATTGATCTGATCAGCAATATCAAGATCGGTGACGAGGCAAGCCGGGCGAAAGACGTGCTCGGGCGCGTCTATGAATATTTCCTGTCCCAGTTCGCGAGCGCCGAGGGCAAGAAGGGCGGGGAGTTCTACACGCCCCGCTGCGTGGTGAAGGTCCTGGTCGAGATGCTCGAGCCCTATCGGGGACGGGTCTATGACCCCTGCTGCGGGTCCTCTGGCATGTTCGTCCAGTCGGTAGAGTTCATCCGTGCCCATGCGAACGGGAACGGGAACGGCGGCAAGGCCAAATCCGATATCTCCATCTACGGCCAGGAATCGAATTACACGACCTGGCGTCTGGCAAAGATGAATCTCGCCATCCGAGGCATCGATGGCCAGATCGCCCATGGGGACACCTTCCACAACGATCGCCATCCGGATCTCAAGGCAGATTTCATCCTGGCTAATCCCCCCTTCAATATCTCCGACTGGGGCGGGGAGCGGCTCAGGGAAGACAAGCGTTGGCAGTACGGGACGCCGCCCGCGGGCAATGCGAACTTCGCTTGGGTGCAGCACATCGTTCACCACTTGGCGCCCTCTGGCGTGGCCGGATTCGTGCTCGCGAATGGCTCGATGTCCTCGAACCAGTCCGGTGAAGGGGAGATCCGCAAGAACCTGATCGAGGCAGACCTCGTCGATTGCATGGTGGCGCTACCGGGCCAGCTCTTCTACTCGACACAGATTCCCGCCTGCCTGTGGTTTCTGGCGCGGGACCGTCAGAACGGCAAGTTCCGGGATCGCCGCGGCCACATTCTATTCATCGATGCGCGCAAGCTCGGGCGCATGGTTGATCGGACCCATCGCGAGCTTACGGATGAAGAAGTCGCCCGTATCGCCAATACCTACCATGCCTGGCGCGGCGAGAAGGATGCAGGCGAGTACGCCGATGTCGCCGGGTTTTGCAAAGGCGCCGCTCTCGAGGAAATGCGCAAGCACGGCTATGTCCTTACGCCGGGCCGGTACGTCGGTGCGGAGGCGCAGGAAGACGATGGGGAGCCGCTCGAGGAGAAGATGAAGCGCCTCGTTGCTCAACTGCGTGATCAGCAGACTGAGGCTGCGAAACTCGACGCTGCCATTGCCGCCAATTTGAAGGAGCTTGGGTATGGCGGGTGAGTGGCTGGAAGCCTTGCTCGGAGACGTAATCGAGCTGAAGCGCGGTTACGATTTGCCCCAACAGGACCGGCGAGCGGGAAACTTCCCATTGGTGTCGTCGTCGGGAATCTCAGATAGGATTTCGGAGAAGATGGTCAAAGGACCCGGCGTCGTAACGGGGCGATACGGCACACTCGGACAAGTGCACTTCATCCGCGAAGACTTTTGGCCTCTAAATACGACACTCTATGTTCGAGACTTTAAGGGTAATGACCCTCGATTTATTTCCTATTTTCTGACCTCGCTAGATTTTTTAGCGTACTCAGATAAGGCAGCGGTTCCTGGACTTAACCGCAATCACCTACATGTCGCACCAGTGCGCTTGCCCAGCGATATTGATGAGCAACGCGCCATCGCTCACATCCTTGGCACGCTAGACGACAAGATCGAGCTGAACAGGAAAATAAGTGAGACGCTCGAGGCGATGGCGCGAGCGCTGTTTAAGTCGTGGTTCGTGGATTTCAATCCCGTGCGGGCGAAGATGGCGGGACGCGATCCGGGGCTGCCGAAGGAGATCGCAGATCTCTTTCCGAGCAGGATGGTGGAGTCGGAACTGGGGGAGATTCCGGAGGGGTGGAGGATAGGACCGCTTGACAGCGCCGTAGTACTACAAAGGGGCTTCGATCTCCCTGGAACAGAGCGAACCCCAGGCGACTACCCAGTGCTCGCGGCAAGCGGACCAACCGGCACTCACAACGAATACATGGTCCGCGGCCCTGGCGTCACAACGGGCCGAAGCGGCGTGCTCGGTAAAGTGTTTTATGTTGCTAAAGACTTTTGGCCGCTAAACACTTCCCTTTGGGTGAAGGAGTTTCGGCACTCAAGACCGGCATATGCCTTTCATCTCTTGCGGGACCTGGATTTCTCATTGTTTAACGCCGGGTCAGCCGTTCCCACCCTCAATCGGAACCACGTCCACACTCTGCCAACGCTCCTGCCTCCAATGGCGCTTATCGACTCCTTCGAGCATTTCGCAACACGGTGTCTAGCCCGACAAGCGAACGCCGAGTGGCAGACAACAACGCTCGCCAGCTTGCGCGACGCGCTGCTGCCGAAGCTCATTTCCGGCGATCTGCGGGTGCCAGAGGCACGTATAACCACACGCAGAGTGGTCTGATGTCAAGGATTCGCAAGATCGAGATCGACCACTTCAGGGGGATTCGACATCTCGAGTGGGATCCGTCGTCCGGACTCAACTGCTTGATCGGTCCCGGTGATAGCGGCAAGTCGACTGTTCTGGATGCGATCGACCTTTGTCTCGGAGCGCGCCGCAATATCCAGTTCACGGATGCCGACTTTCATATGCTGGATGTTGAGGCGCCGATCACGATTCAAATCACACTCGGAGAACTCGACGACGATCTCAAGAACCTAGATGCATACGGTATGTATCTCCGAGGGTTTGACGCTGAGACTAAAACTATCGAGGACGAACCTGAAAAAGAATGTGAGACAGTGCTTACGCTCAAACTCGCCGTCGCCAGCGATCTGGAGCCAAACTGGATGCTGGTGTCGGATCGGGCCGAAGCGCAGGGGCTGACGCGGAACCTGAGCTGGCGAGACCGCGTTCGGCTTGCCCCGACGCGAATAGGTGCGATGGCGGATTACCATCTGGGGTGGCGGCGCGGGTCCGTATTGAACCGCATTTCGGAGGAACGCGCCGATGCGTCGGCGGCCCTGGCCAAAGCTGCCCGCGATGCGAGGACCGCCTTCGGCGACCAGGCCGAATTTCAGCTGAGCGAGACACTGCGCATCGTGGCGGCCACGATGAGCGAGCTTGGCATCCGCGCTAGCGAGAACATCAAGGCGATGCTGGATGCCCACTCCGTGTCGTTTAGCGGCGGCACTATCTCCCTGCACGATGAGGACGGTGTCCCGCTACGAGGGTTGGGCATCGGCTCGACACGTTTGCTCATAGCCGGACTGCAAAGGAAGGCGTCAGCGCAATCCGGTGTTGTCCTCGTCGACGAGCTAGAGTACGGACTGGAGCCTCATCGAATCATCAGGTTGCTTGATTCTCTAGGCGCGAAGGAGAAGTTAGCTCCGCTGCAGGTCTTCATGACGACGCATTCGCCGATCGCGTTGCGCGAACTGACCGGAACCCAGCTGTTCGTAACGCGCAGCACCGGCGAGGACCATGACGTCCGGGCTGTCGGCACGGAAGCCGACATCCAGAGCACGATCCGTCTTTACCCAGACGCCTTTCTCGCCCGTAACGTCATTGTCTGCGAGGGTGCCAGCGAAGTCGGCTTTATTCGGGGGCTTGATCAGTACCGTACTGCAAACGGAGATGTTGCCATCACCGCTCTGGGTACCGCTCTTGTCGATTGTGGTGGCGGCGATTCCGACAGACCGTTCAGGCGCGCGGCCGCTTTTGTCGGCTTGGGGTACCGCACGGCGGTGGTAAGGGACGACGACAAGCCCCCGACCGCTGAAGTCGAGGAAGAGTTCCTTTCTGCTGGCGGCGCGGTTGTCGCGTGGCGCGATGGGCGGGCGCTCGAGGACGAGCTCTTCCGGAGTCTGTCCGACGACGGCGTTAGCAAACTCCTGGAGAGGGCGGTTGAGTTGCACGGGGAAGATCTCATTGACGACCACATCAAGTCGGCGTCGAAGAACGCTAGTAATCTGAATGCCATTCGCACCGAATTTCTCGTTTACGGTATAGAGCCAGAGAGCCGGGTCGTTCTTGGCAAGGCTGCGCGGACGAGAAGAACCGGCTGGTTCAAGTCGGTCACATGGATGGAGGACGTGGCCCGTGACATAGTCGGCCCCGATCTGGCAAACGCCGACGCTGAATTCAGGACGCTTGCCGAGAGCGTCTTCGATTGGGCAAGCGATGACGGTCAATGACATTGACCTATTGTCGATCGACCGCGGTACCGTAACCGCGCCAGCGGGCTGTGGCAAGACGCACCTGATTGCCGAAGCCCTGACCCGCCATGACAAGGGCAAGCCAATTCTCGTGCTCACGCACACCAATGCCGGGGTCGTCGCCCTCCGGGGGCGGCTCGATCGGGCGGGCGTGCCGGCAAAGGCGTACCGGCTCTCGACGATCGATGGCTGGGCCATGCGGCTCATCGCGACCTTTCCGGCAAGAAGCGCGCACGCCGCAGGTCTGCTGCAACTCGCGAATCCCAGAATTGACTATCCCAATATCCGTGGCGCCGCGGTCAAACTGGTCAAGGCCGGCCATGTCAACGATATCGTGGCCGCGAGCTATTCACGGCTCATCGTGGATGAATATCAGGATTGCTCAATCCGGCAGCATGTTTTCGTTGCCTATCTTGCACAGATCTTGCCGACATGCGTCCTTGGCGATCCGATGCAGGCGATCTTCAACTTTGGTGGTGACGCATTGGCGAAGTGGGACGATCAGGTCTGTACCTATTTTCCGCCGATGGGTGAGCTCAATACTCCGTGGCGATGGCTCAACGCTCGCGCGGAGCCACTAGGCCGTTGGCTGCTTGACGTGCGTCGCCAGCTGCTACAAGGCGCGCCCGTTGACCTACGGACAGCGCCGACGGGCGTAAACTGGGTAGAACTCGACGGTACTCAAGACCATCAGCGGCGCCTGCGGGCCGCCCGCGTGCGGCCACCGGATAGGGAGGGCTGCGTCCTCATCATTGGGGACAGCACGAATCCGGACGGTCAGCGACAGTTTGCGAGCCAGACGCCAGGTGCGGTAACCGTCGAAGCGGTTGACCTGAAGGATCTAGTGGCATTCGCCAAAGCCTTTGACGTTTCAGCACCGGATGCGCTGGAGCAGCTCGCCTTCTTTGCTCAGAGCGTAATGCGGAATGTCGGAGCCGCAGACTTGGTGAAGCGGGTGCGGTCGTTGATGCACGGAAGGGCGCTCAAGTCGCCGTCGGATGTCGAGAGGGTAGCGTTGTCCTTTGTTCGTGCACCTTCTCATAACGCGGCGGTCGATCTGTTAGTGGAAATTGGGAAGGAGACGGGGGTCACCACGCACAGGCCCGCGGTCTTGCGGGCGTGCATCAAGGCGCTCCGGTGCTGCGAAGGAAGCGAGACAATTTCGTTCTACGAGGCCACTATTCGGATGCGCGAGCAGAATCGCCTAATTGGGCGTCCATTACCAAAGCGAGCCGTTGGTAGCACGCTGCTCCTGAAGGGCCTTGAAGCCGAGGTCGCCGTCATACTGAACGCGGACGCTCTTGATCGTCGCAATCTCTATGTCGCCATGACACGAGGATCGCGCGCTCTTACAGTGTGTTCGCGCGCTCAAGTGCTGACCCCGCGAGCGTAGTGGCAGTGAACAAGCGATTTGCAACCATCACGGAATCAGTTGTCGAAGAGGCCGCCCTCGGCTGGCTCGCTTGCGTCGGCTGGTCTGTGCGTAATGGGGCGGAAATCGCTCCTGGCGAGCCAGCCGCCGAACGCGATGACTATGGGCAGGTGGTGCTAGCCAGCCGACTCCGTGACGCTCTTGCCCGGCTCAACCCGACTCTGCCGGCGGATGCCCGGGAGGATGCCTTCCGGAGGCTCACCCGCCCCGACGGTGCAAACCTCTTGCCACAGAATTGCGCACTGCACCGGCTTCTGGTCGATGGCGTCACGGTGGAATACCGCCACCAGAACGGCGCCGTCCGCGGCGCCCAGGCCCAGGTGATCGATTTCGAGGACCCCAAGAACAACGACTGGCTTGCCGTCAATCAGTTCACCGTCAGCGAGAACAAGCATACGCGTCGCCCTGATGTGGTGCTGTTCGTCAACGGCGTACCGCTTGGGGTCATCGAACTCAAGAATGCGGTGGCAGAAAACGCGACAATCTGGAGCGCGTGGCAGCAGCTGCAGACCTACCAGAGCGAGATTCCAGCATTGATGGGGACCAACGCCGCGCTCGTCGTTTCGGACGGCGTCCAAGCGCGGGTCGGTGCCCTCGGAGCGGGCCGCGAATGGTTCAAGCCGTGGCGCACGATTTCGGGACAGGCGCTCGCGGATTCTCACATGCCGGAGTTGCAGATCCTGATCGAAGGCCTGCTCGCGCCACGGCGGTTTCTGGATCTCGTTCGCGACTTCATCGTCTTGGAAGATGAGGGTGGCGGTCGGCTGGTGAAGAAGATGGCCGGCTATCACCAGTTTCACGCCGTGCAGACCGCCGTCGCCGAAACACTCCGCGCCGCTCAGCTCGAACGTGCCGATCGGGTGGCCGAAGAGCTAGCGGGATACGAAACAGGATTGAAACCCGGAGGCCAACCCGGTGACCGCCGGGTCGGCGTCGTGTGGCATACCCAGGGCTCCGGCAAGAGCCTCACGATGGCGTTCTATGCCGGTCGCATCGTCCGTGAGCCCGCCATGGGCAATCCGACCCTTGTCGTGCTCACGGACCGCAACGACCTCGATGGTCAGCTCTTTGCCACCTTCTCGCGGTGCAAAGACCTGCTGCGCCAGCCACCGGTCCAGGCCGAATCCCGCGCACATTTGCGCGAACTCCTGTCCGTCGAGGCAGGGGGTGTGGTCTTCACGACCCTCCAGAAGTTCTTCCCGGAGGAGAAAGGCGACCGCCACCCGACGCTCTCGGATCGGCGGAACATCGTGGTCGTGGCTGATGAGGCCCACCGGAGCCAGTACGATTTCATTGACGGCTATGCACGCCATATGCGCGATGCTTTGCCCAATGCCTCCTTCATCGGCTTCACGGGCACCCCAGTCGAGCTCAAGGACGCCAATACCCGGGCCGTCTTCGGTGACTACATCAGCATCTACGACATCCAGCGGGCAGTAGAGGATAAGGCCACTGTCCCGATCTACTACGAGAGCCGGCTCGCCAAGATCGCCCTCGACGAACGGGAGCGCCCGCACATCGACCCCGGCTTCGAAGAGGCGACCGAGGGCGAAGAGGTCGATCGCAAGGAGAAGCTCAAGACCAAGTGGGCCCAGCTCGAGGCCGTGGTGGGCGCTGAGAAGCGCTTATCTCTCATTGCCCGGGACATCGTCGAGCACTTCGAGAAGCGGCTCGAAGCCATGGACGGCAAGGCGATGATCGTCTGCATGAGCCGCCGGATCGCCGTCGACCTGTACCGCGAGATCGCAAAGCTTCGCCGGGACTGGCACAGCGATTCAGATGAGGCTGGGGTGATGAAGATCGTTATGACGGGGTCTGCCTCCGACCCGCCCGATTGGCAGCCTCATATCCGAAATAAACCTCGCCGAGAGGCCCTCGCGAACCGATTTCGAGACCCTAAGGACCCTTTCAAGCTGGTGATCGTGAGGGACATGTGGCTTACGGGCTTCGATGCCCCGAGCCTTTCGACCCTGTACATTGATAAGCCGATGCGCGGGCATGGCCTGATGCAGGCCATTGCGCGCGTTAATCGGGTCTTCAAGGACAAGCCCGGCGGTCTGGTGGTCGATTATCTGGGCCTTGCGCAGGAGCTCAAGGAGGCGCTCGCCACGTATACCGAAAGTGGCGGGACCGGGCGCACAGCACTCGATCAGAATGAAGCCGTCGCTGTAATGCTGGAGAAGTACGAGGTCTGCGAGAGCCTGCTCCATGGGTTCGACCGCTCAAAATGGCTCACAGGTACGCCCGCAGAGCGTCTGGGCCTCCTTCCCACCGCCCAGGAGCACATCCTGGCGCAGGAGGATGGCAAGAACCGGTATCTGCGTGCAGTCCGGGAACTCTCGCAGGCCTTCGCGCTAGCTGTACCACACGAATCCGCGATCCAGATCCGAGACCACGTGGCCTTCTTTCAGGCCGTGCAGGCTGTCCTGTCCAAGCGAGCACCAGAAGATGCCCACCCCGAAGAAGACCTCGATCACGCCGTCCGTCAGATCATCTCGCGGGCGGTCACGCCGGAGGGTGTAGTCGATATCTTCGCTGCGGCCGGCCTCGCCAAGCCCGATATCTCGATTCTGTCCGAAGAGTTTCTAGCCGAAGTGCGTGGGATGCCCCAGCGCAATCTCGCTGTGGAGCTACTACAGAAGCTCCTCAAAGGCGAACTACGGAATCGCATTCGCAAGAACGTTGTCCAGACGCGCTCGTTCGCGGAACTGCTTGATCAGACGATCCGCCGCTATCAGAACCGTGCCATCGAAGCTGCGCAGGTCATCGAGGAGCTAATTGACCTTGCCCGAGACATGCGTAATGCGAACGCTCGCGGCGAGGCTCTTGGCCTAACAGAGGACGAAATCGCCTTCTATGATGCCCTAGAAACCAACGACAGCGCCGTCAAGGTACTCGGCGAACCTACACTCCGGTCCATCGCTCAGGAACTTGTTAAGACCGTCCGCGCTAATGTGAGCATTGACTGGACGGTGCGAGAGAATGTTCGTGCTCAGTTGCGGGTTTTGGTCAAGCGCATCCTGCGCAAACATGGCTATCCACCCGATAATCAGGAGCGGGCGACGCAGCTTGTCCTGGAACAGGCGGCAGTACTCTCAGAAGGGTGGGCAATGGCGACTTGATTTCAATGACAACCAGCCTCTATGTTGAGCCATAACTCTTGGCGAACGACGGAGATGTGCGATGGCAAACAGACCAGGGTCTCAGCCCGATATTCGATATCGCCCAAACTGCAAAGCGGACCTGCGTAATGTGCAAATCCATTCGTCTAAACGATGACGGGAACAGCCGTGCGCCGAAATGGACGAGCGCCGGGTTCAAGAAGAAATGACACAAAGGTCTGGAGACACCAATGGACAACTCGTGCAAATACAAGCCGGAAGTCAAGCCAGCGCATGCCTTTCTGGAAATTAGCCGGGACTTCACGACGCCCGCGGAATTATTCCGAGAGGCTATCGCGAACTCGCTTGATGCCTATGCTCAACGAATCTGGTTACGCGCGTCTGTGCAGAAACGGAAAGGCGTTGAGGTTGTTGTGATTGACGCGGCCGACGATGGGCAAGGCATGTCCATGGAGAGCATCCGAGCGTTTCTGAATTTATCAGATTCACGCAAACGAAAAGAGCCACCGCCGGGCCGACGAGCCCGCCGTATGTCTGGCTACAAGGGGCACGGCACCAAGATATTTTTTAACAGCGATGAATTGGAGGTTCTAAGTCATGACGGCGGGTCACCGGTTCGATGCCGGATCTTAGGTGCTCGCGGCGAGCTGTCGGAAGGAGCGCTGCCGGAAGCTGAAATTCAAGAAATCTCACTCGAAGAGCTTAGAAAGCAGCGCGAAGAATGGAATCTCAGTGAGCTAGAGACTGGGAGAGGCACCGCCATCCGGGTGGTTGGATATCATCACAACAGCAAAAGCGGCCTAGAACATGGGCTCCTGAGAGACTATATAAAGTGGTTTACGCGCTGGGGCAGCTGGGAACCAAAGCTATGTACCGTTGCGGAAGTGAAGCGCGAAGAGGTGGAGGATCTGAAGGCGTGCAAGCTCTACTTGCGTGGGCTGGGAAGGGAGGGGATGCCTGATCAAGATGAGGAGGTGCCCTTTGGACATGCCTTTCCGGACCAAGACTGCACGGATATTCGGAAGCTACGCACCAAGGATGAGGGGGATCCGCTTAGGTTCTATGTGAGGACCTGGGCATTTGCAAATGTGCCATTGCAGCGTAATCCAGACAAGCGGGTCGACTTTCTGTTTGCGCTCGAGGGAGACGGCGCCCGACGCGAATACAACTCGATGCTACGCCGGCAGGGCAAACCGCGCCGAGCCGGGGACTATCTATCCGAAGAGAGATACGGCCTTTGGCTCGGACGGGACTTCGTTCCAATACAACGCTTCAATTCTTGGGTTGCCGAAAAGTCAGAATACACACGAATGCATGCTTTCGTGAATGCGCAGGACCTGGCACTTACAGCGAATAGGGGTAGCGTCGAAAACACAGAGCTTGAGTTGATGGAAGATATACGAGAGAGCGTGCAGAAGCTATTTCAAGAACGGATTCAAACACACGCGGATTACGCGCGGTTTGAAGACGAGCTGCTCGCTGTGGAACGTCATCGCCATGCAAAAAGAGAGGGCGAGGACTATAAACGCCGTCTCAAGAAGCTTGAATCCAAGGAAGTAGCCTTCATTGATTCGAAGGCATTCTATTCGCCTACATCGGAGACCGATCTCATTGCATTGGTAGCTGGTGTTCAGGCTTGTCTTCCCAACGTGCTTCCCTTTGTGGTTCGTGAATATGATTCTCATTTTGGGTTTGACGGACTCGCGGCCAGGAATAGGTCGCTTGCGATCAACGAGTCACAGCATCTTTTCGTTGAGTTCAAGTTAGACCTACGCAAAGAATTCAACCATTCATTTGAGCGGCTAGATGCGATTATCTGCTGGCGCGCGTCAGTTAAGGATGGCGAAGAGGTGATGGATTTGAGTGGGAATAGGGGTACGTACAAAATCACTCCCCGGCTCGACGGAACGAAGGCGCGGTTCGTCGTTGTACCGAACTCAGGACGAAACGTAGAGGTCATCGTATTTCGGGAGTTGATGAAGGAGCAGGGCTATGAATTTAAAGCGCCAGGGGAATAGGAGCCTTGCACGGGGTGGGACTGCATCGAGTTCAGGCACGCGGTATGACTGACCAGCATCAGCGGGGTGGTATCCAGCCTTTTGATGAAGCCTCGACTCGCATCTGAAGAGGAGATAGCAGATGCTACCGGACGAGCGTCACGCTGAGCAGTTCCTCAGCAGGTTACTCAAGCCTGTGCAGCGTAGGCCGCGAGAGGCCGTACTGGCGCGCCATGCTGCCATGGTGAGGGAGCTCAAATTCCGGGATTCCAACAGAGACGAGGCGCTGGAATATCTACGAGGTCGAGGATGGTCCGACGCACGATTCCATGTGCTGTTCGCGCTCAATTGTGTCTATCAAGAGATACTGGGGCCCTTGCAAGCATCATCGCGTTCGGGCATTGCTGGTTTGGGTACGCAGTATCCGATAATACACGGGACGAAACTGTTTGACACTGATCACTCAGCGCGCGTCAACTTCGTGATCGTCGATTTTATGGCAATAGTGGAAGGGCTCCATTTCACACGCGACTGGTTGTACAAAAATACCTGCGGAGATTTGATTTTCTACATTGCACGCTATGAGCACGAGCAGGATCGGCCATAATGTCAGCTGCCGCGACTCAAGCGCCACCGTGGTTGGCTGAGGCAAATAGACTCGCAGATGCCTTCGCAAAGAAGCACGGACATATGTTGAGCCTGTCGGAACGTCACCTTAGCGCGGCATTTGAAGTCGGGTCGCTGCATGCGTTGCTGAGATATTACGAATCGCAGGAGTACGTGCTCGAACCAGCAAACTTGACCGCAAGGGGTGAATATCGCTACTTGACCTCTCCCAATGGCAACCCCGAGAATTTCTCTTACGTTCGTGCAAGAGGATCAGACGGACCTTTCGAGATACGACAGCAGGTGAGAGTAGAGTCTCACGTCGATGAGAGAATCTGCTTTACACCAGATATTGTCGTAATGGTCGAAGGCGCCGATATCAAGAGCTCAAGGGATAGGAATTATGCATCCGGGAAGCGACCATTCTTTAGGGTTTCCAGCTCGGAGATAGTCGCTGCTCATGAATGTAAATCGATGAACCCATTTCCGGAACTCATCGTATCTTTTATCGGGATGCTGGTTGTCGCTCACGAGTGGTACCCTAATGGAAGCGCCGTGGAGCTGACGAGAGGACGAGGGCATCTAGCGCCAACGCTGTTTGTCGGAGGGACCGCGCGGGGTTTGCACCTACGGATGATTACGGCGATGCAGGAGAGCTACGCCATGAACATAGTGTGCGGCTTACATGAAGGAACGTGGGGGCTGTCTGAGGCCGAAAATCGGTTGCTGTGGAGGCGGGCACAGACCTCTGCGAAGATCGCCTTAGACGAAAAGGATCTCCCATTTTAGGGCAGGTGAAAGAGGCGGCGAAACCACGTCACGTGGAGCCTTGTGGACCAAGCAGCGGACTTGTGAGTGCGTTTCGAGACCTTTAGAATCAATGCGTTGGCGTAGCGCACCCGGCGTTTCCATAGGACTTCATGGAAAGTCGCAGCTTATGCGTCAATAGGTGGCGAAAATCGCATCTAATGCGGTCCGTCGGTCGCAGCTTATGGTGTCAGGTTCGGCGGTAAGCAGTTGATTTCAGGGTGGGGCTGATCGCAGCTTATGCGTCAACCCACAGATGTCGCTCCCGGAGGAGCTCGAGCGGCGCGAGGCGCGCCTGGCGGCGATCGCCGAGGCGAAGGCGAGGATCAAAGAGCGCGTGGCCGAGCGGGAGCAGGCCGAGTATCAGGAGAAACTCGCCGCGCGCGCGGAGAAGGAGCGGCGCACGGGCAAAAAGCCCGGCGGCCGGCCACCCGCGCCGCCGAGCGGTGGCGTGGAGGCGAAGGAGCGCTGCAGCTCGGGCTTTTCGATGAGCGGCGGCTCTTTGACCTCACGCACGCAGAGTATCCGGGGGAGCGGCTGATCGCCTGCCGCAACCCGGAGCTCGCGAAGCTGCGCGCGCACAAGCGCCAGTCACTCCTTGAGGCGACCCAGAAGGAGCTCGAGAAGGTGCGCGCGAGCGTCACCGCCGGACGCTTGAGCGGCAAGGCGAAGATCGGGGTGCGCATCGGACGGGTGGTGAACAAGTACAAGGTCGCCAAGCACTTCGAGCTCACCGTCGAGGACCGCAGCTTCGGGTTCAAGATCCTCAAGGAGAAGGTCGCCGCCGAGGCGGCGCTCGATGGGATATACGTCATACGAACCAACGTGCCGAAGAAGCAGCTCGGCACCGCCGACGCCGTGCGCAGCTACAAGGGACTCTGTGAGGTCGAGCGCGCCTTCCGGTCGCTGAAAACCGTCGACCTCAAGATCCGTCCGATCCATCACCGGCTCGAGGACCGGGTGCGCGCCCAAATCTTCCTTTGCATGCTCGCCTACTACGTCGAGTGGCACATGCGCGAGGCCTGGCGCGAGCTGCTCTTTGCCGACGAGGACCTGCAGGCAAAGACTGATCGCGATCCGGTCGCCCCCGCCCAACACTCACAGGAAGCACTGGAGAAAATCGTCGAGCGGACGCTCAAGGATGGCTCCCCAGTGCACAGCTTCCGCACCCTGCTTCAAGACCTCGCCACCGTCGTGTGCAACACCTGCACCACCCGCGGCACGAAAGCCGCCTCGCCAGCCTTCCAGATGGTCACGACTCCGACCGACACACAACATCGCGCGCTGCAGTTGCTGCAGCAAATTACCGTGTAGCCACTCAGCTCACAGGCCGTAATCCTCCACCCCCTGAGCAGCAACGAATTTTCTCGCGCGCTCACGGATAACTCCAGACTAGCCGGCGATCTTGCTCGTTTCAAGTTACGGTTCGTGACGGGTATACTCACCGTTGGTGAGCATATCTCGAGTGGACCTGAACCTGCTTCGAACGCTCGATGCAGTACTTTCCGAGCGTAGTGTCGCCCGTGCCGCCAGGCGTCTGAACGTGACGCCCTCCGCAGTCAGTAATGCGCTCGCCCGACTCCGCCGTGAGTTTGACGACCCCCTGGTCGTCCGGGACGGCCGCGGTGTCGTTCCAACTCCGCGTACCATAGCGCTAGCGCCGGCACTCACAGATGCCCTGCAGAGCCTCGAACGAGCCATCAGCAACGAGAGCTTCGATCCCGCGACGACGACGAGACGATTCACGCTCGCCCTGGCTGACGCTGGGCAGAGCTCGCAACTTCCCAAGCTGGGCCGTCTTATGGCCGGCGATATGCCCTGCGCCAGCCTTCGGGTCGTGGGGATCGATACGCTGCTTTCCTGCGGCGCGTGGCGAGCGCCGAGGTCGACGCCGCGATCGCAAGGTTCGACGAGGAGACGCCGGGGGTGCACGCATTCGCCCTTTACGAGGAGCGGAGCATCCTGGTGGCTCGACGTACTCATCCCGCCGCTCGTAAACATTTGACGAGGGCTCGCTTGCGGCTGCTGCGGCACGTGGACGTCGAGATCGCGCCCGGTGGCGGCTACCGGGGCCTCGAAGAAGCCTATGCGCTGCTGGGGATTCAACGAGCCATTGCGATGGTCGTTCCGAGTTTCGTCGCAGCGGCGGCGGTAGTCGCCCAAACCGACTGGGTGGCGACATTGCCGATCAGTCTTGTCGAGACGCTCAAGGCGAAGCGTGACTTGGTTGTACTCGAAGGGGAGGCGCCGACGCAACACACCCCCCTCCACCTCATCTGGCACGAGAGGACCGACAGCGACGCCGCCTGTCGCGCGTTTCGGGCGATTGTGAAGAGGTCGCTCTGCCGATAGTCACGTTGCTGGGGCGTGTGAACTAGCGTTCATCGGCCTCACAGAGCCCATAAGGTTTTGTGATTGGTGTTCGGGCGTTCGAAGCGCACGCCAAGGGCCTGAAACTTTTGGTACTCCGCGATCATCGGCGCCAGCGTATCCATCTGTTTGGAATCCTCTAGCGTTTCCCAGATGCTGATATTGCTCATGGCGCTGTTTTCGCGGTCGATGGCGGCCCAGAAGCCGACCAAGCCCCTCAGGGCCCTGATGGCCGGAATCAGGGTGGCTCGGCTCTCGTCCAGCCTCTTCCGGACCTCGTCGTATCGGCCCGGGTCGAACCGGCCCAGGGCCACGCGGACAATGGACATTCTCTGTTCTCCTCTCAGTACGGTCGTCGGACTTCGGTGCGGGCACCAAGCTTCATCCGCCGGGCGGCGAGGAAATTCAATAGCACGCGGGCGGTCTCCTCACTGCGCTCAAGCGGGGCGAAATGGGCGGCGCCCTCAATAACCCCGCCCGCGATGTCGGTTCCAACCTGTTGGAAGGTCTCCAGCGTCCGCCGCTCAAAGCAGTGCTCCCCACCCAGGGCGAGGACGGGAATGGCAAGCTTGTTTGCGTAGTGCGGCGTCAAGTCGACAATATCCTTCGGAATCGTTCGGTAGAACCCGAAGCCCGAGGTCAGCGCGCCTGGCCGAGCGAAGGCACGCTCCACTTCAGCGCGGTCCTCGAGCGTCACTTCGCTGTTCGGCTCGACGAAGATGTCCCAAAGTGCGCGCACATACTCTCGCTCGCGCCCAGCGGTGAGCATCTCCGGAACATCGGGCGCCATATGGAAGGGGAAGAACCAAAACTTGCCCTCGTCTCCGCGTGCTTTGACGTCGATGCCCGGGAGCAGCGTCTCGATCGCGGTGAGGGTGGCTACACGGTCACGGTGCCCGGCAGCGAGCGCATAGGCAACCTGGCCGCCGAAGTCGTGGCCCACGACATGCACGCCGCCGACATCGAGGGCATCGAGTAGCGCGATCATGTCGGAGGCCAACGTCACTTTGTCGTAGCCTGCACCGGTCCCCTCGCTTTCCCCGAAGCCGCGCAGGTCCGGGGCGATCACCCGGTAGTGGTTGGCCAGATGCGGCATGATACGGCTCCAAATCGCCCATGTCTCCAGCATGCCGGGCACGAGGAGAACCGGCTCGCCCTGACCGCCCTCTACGAGGGTGAGCTTCAGCCGGTTCGCCACGACTTGGCGCCGTGCGAATCGATCCCAGAATGCGGCGCCCGGATAGTCGCGCGGTGGCGCCTCCGCCGGGCCGATCTGGAAGGCCTCGGTAAATATTCCGGGCTCGGCTGTCCCTAAGGCCTCCAAGCCCTGGCGGCTCGTCTGCGCACCTTCGTTGTGGGTCACCGCTGTGTCGAACGCCTCGCGGCTCGCCCATCGCCCTTCGACCAGGACGCGGCCGTCACTGCCTTCCAGCACCCTCATCGACCGGAACCCCGGGTTGGCCGCCAGCCTGGGCGCCTCTTCGCGCATCGCCCTGATCAAGCGCGCCTGGTTCTCAGGGGTCTCTGTACGCCAGACGTTGTAGAAGAGCGTGTCAGTCATGGTTTCGTGGGTCTCGTTGACGGGCGAGGAAGGCATGCATGCGCTGCGACTGCTCGGGCCCGAACAAGGCGGGGAAGCGCTCTTCCTCGAACCGGTTGATGTCGGCCGGGTCGCGATTCCAACCATGGATCGCAGCAGCCTTGATAGCTGCCACCGAGGCTGCGCGGGTCGGGGATACTCGTCGTGCAAAGATCCGGGCCGAATCGAGCGCGCCGCCGCGATCCACTGTTTCGAGCACCAAGCCGTACGCCTTGGCAGTTTCCGCGTCGATGACCGCCGCTGTAAACATCATCTCGAGCGCCCGCATGTATCCGACCCGTCGGGCAAGCCGCCAGCTGCCGCCAAAGGCGGGCATGACTCCGCCCAGGGCTTCGATCTGGCCGAAGCTCGCGCCGCGCCCGGCAAACGCGAGATCGCAGGCGAGCACCAGTTCGCAACCGCCGCCCAGCGCTGCGCCTTCGATCGCCGCCACCACGGGGAACGGCAAAGCTTCCAGCGCCGCCGCAAGCGCATGCCCGGACGCACTGAAATCGCGGGCCGCATTCGCCGACATGTCGGCGAGTTCGGCTACGTTCACGAGGAACGCGAGCGGATGGTCTCCGGCGACAATAAGCGCGCGCAGGTCTTCGCGCCCTTTCAATTCGTTCATCGCTTCCGTAAGGGCGTGCTTGCCGGCGACATCGACGCTGGTCGCCCGGTCGAGCTTGAGAATCGCAACGTCATCTTCGACGGTGACGGGGAAGCGAGAGGTGTTCACGGCGCACCTCCAACGGGCGCGTACGTCGACTCGGCTCCGGCGAGATGCGACCGCCGCACTTCCTTGAGCCTGGCGAACCAAGCGTCGGACCCTTCGGGCAAGTAGTGCCACGCGTCGAGTTCGACCTGATCAGTATCGATTCTCAGGTTCCTGCGCATCGGTTCTCTTCCTTCCATCCACTTGGGCCCGTGCCTGACAATGCGAACGATCTCCTCGGCCGGTAAGTTGCTGGCGAACACCACATTCAGAACTCCGTCGGGCCTTGCGGATGCGTGGGCGAAGGACCATGAAGAGGCGGCCCCCGCAGTGCCGTAACACTCTCCAAATCGCGCTTGCGGATCAATGGGTCCAGGTGTAATGATCGATGTCCGAATTGCATTGATCTGGACGTCGCCCCATGGACCTGATTGGCATCGACGTCTTCCTGAATCTGGCCACGGAGCTTCACTTCGGACGGACCGCCGAGCGCCTGGGCTTGCCTCAGCCGAGGGTCAGCCGAATCATCCGCGGCCTGGAGAGTGAGGTCGGCGGCGCGCTGTTCGAACGGACCAGCCGGCGCGTGAGACTCACCCCTTTGGGCGCCCTTTTGCGCCAATCACTCAGTAAGCCATATGCCGATCTCAGGACCGCCTTCAATGAGGCCCGAGGCACCGCGCGAGGTCTCGGTGGCATCCTTCGCATCGGCGCGCTCGCCACCACGACCGGACCTGCGCTGACCCGGTTGATGGAGGCGTTCGAGCGGCGCGTCAAGTCCTGCAGGCTCGTATTTTCGGAAGTGGAGACGTTCGATCCATACCGAGCTTTGCGCGCCAACGAGATCGATGTGTTGGTTGCCTGGCTCGTCATCGACGAAACGGACCTCGTTGCGGGGCCGGTGCTGGACCTTCTCCCCCGCGTGGTCGCCGTCGCCGCGCGGCATCCGCTTGCAAAAAGGTCGTCCGTGTCGATCGAGGACATCGCGGACTATGGGGTGCCTTGGGCCGAACCGCCGTTTCCTCCCGCGCTCATGGACGTCTTCAATCCACGGGTCACGCCCTCGGGAAAATCAATTCGGCGAATCCACTCAGTCAAATCGACGATCGAGATCGCTCAGATGGTCGCTTCGGGAGCCGTCGTCCATTTCACTATCGAGGGCCTGGCGCTTTTCCAACGGCCCGACATTGTGTTGATCCCGGTTCGCGACATGCCACCGCTCCCGCTGGGCCTCGTCTGGCGGCGCGCTGACGAAAACCAGCGTATCCGAGTGCTAGCAAAGATTGCCGGGAGCCTTCGAAACGGGAGTTGAACGGCAATGGGGGCTCAAATGGGGGCATCTGCCATTGCCTTCCGCAAGAGTTATCGAAAACTCAAGGACCGACGAAAAGATGTTAGGGCTACACGGGCGATCAATGCAGCGTTGCTGGGCGGCGGGGGGCGGACGACTCTGGCGCGGCCCCGCGGTCGTGCACGGCGGCTTGTTATTCGGCCCTGCGGTGCATATAGAGGGATGATCGCGTGAACGCGAACTTGTGCCGGATGCGTAAATTTTTGGTGAAGCTTGTGGCGGATGGGGGCCGAGTGTTGCGCGGATCATGGTCCGGCCACAGGCAAGTCGTTGTTCTTATTTGCGGCGGACTTGCAGCTCATCCGTTAACCCACATAAATTTATTTGCCCCAGGCGCGTGGATCATTGCGGACCTGGATATCTCTCTTCGTATATTCGGGTGTGAAGGAGATGTGCTCCATTTCTCCAATGTCACATCGGTCAGTGGCGTTCCATCGTCAATGACTGGCAGACTGTGAATCGCTCCATCATCAGTTCTGCAGACGCTTAGCCCGATACTGCTTGTGCCGCGGAGCGCTCCTTCTCCATGCCGCGAAACTCCACGAACGAAGTGATTCGATTCCACAGGTAATCGCCGAACTGGAACGGTTCAAATGCGTCCGCCCGGTCAATTGGTAAGGGTGAAATCATCGCGTCGGCGCGCGCTTCGTAAAAGAAGGGTATGGAAAAGCGCTCAACGCCGTTGCCGAGAACCCGGTGTTCCGTGGCGCGGATCCGGCCGGCCGACCATTTCTCGAGTACCTGACCGAAATTGACTACAAGTGTGCCTTCAACGGGAGGCACATCAATCCAGGCTCCACTCCGTAAACGAGCCTGCAGGCCGGCAACGCCGTCCTGCGTCAGTAGCGTGATAAAGCCCGAATCGGTATGCGGTGCGCCGACGATCCGCTGGCGAGCTGGATCTGACGAGATCTGAATTGCCGGATCGGCGAGCGCCGCTAATTCCGCGGCGTGACGTGGCGGGTAGCGAATCATTCGTAGCGTCGACAGTCCATGATGGAACGAGGCATCAAAATAGCCGGCATCCACGCCGAGACCGCGTGCCAAGGATCTCATCACGGCCTGGGCAACACGCTCCATGGCCCGGTAATAGGTGGCGACTGCCATGCGCCAACCTGGAAGAGCGTCATCGTCCGGTAGGGGAGTGCGCTCGCGCAAGGGATCACCCACTTCGATCAGCGCGTGTCCGTGGGCAACGTCACCCCCGATATCGATGCCCTCCTTAAACGTCAGATTGCCAGGTTGGGCCGGAAACCAGCCGCGGTAGATATTCGGGTTCTCCGGAACAAATTTCCGGCGGCACAAGCGCCGCTTTTGAGCGTCGTCCATCCCGAATATCGCGAGCAAGCGAGCTCTGCCGGAAGCGTCAAGCATCGCTTCTTCGGGCACTCCGCGAATGGAGACGAACCCGACATCCCGGGCGGCAGCCGAAAGCGCATGATCGACAGGTGCCGCTGTCTCGGGATAGGTCTCAAACAATGGTCCGACATCGACGAACGGAATTCGAGGTGCCTCGCGAGGAGCGATAACGTCAATCATGCTTATGCTCTATTGCAGCGTGATCGTAGTTGAATCACTCACTGGTTCACGAAATTCGGCAATCCTGACGAGCTTCACGCACCAGAATACAAGGCTGTCTTGCCCAGAGCAATGGGCCTCCTGGAGAGTCTCCACCCGAACCCTAAGTGCTGCGGATTCGTTGATTCACGCACCGCCAAATTCCGTATAAAGCACATGCACGCCGGTGGGAGCGCAGGCTGAGCTGAAGCGATTGATGTATGACCAAAAAAGCGAAATCTGTATTGCCTCTCGATCGACCGGCATGACGGTCTCTCACCGGAAGCGGACGCCAACTGCGGACCCGCGCCAGCCAACGGGGCATTTCCATGGTGGCAGGCGTTACTGGAAGTGCGTCGAGCGGAGTCGCGGAGTTTTTTCTCCGTTGAGCCGAAACGTGCAGTAGGGAGCCTGCATCAGCCGCCCAAAGCCAACGTTTTGTGGCGCGCTTAAATTGAGCCGGATAGCCGTTCCGGCATGGGGTGAGAAATCCAAAGGGTTCCACCATCCCGGCTCAATGCCGTGCGCGGCTCTTGCGCACAGTGTGCCGATCCAATCGGCCGACCGCATGTAGATGTCGGCACGTGACCAAAAGTCATCGCAGGTCTCATCTTGCGTGCAGCTTCCGTGACTGCCTGGCAAGCGACCCGCGAAATTCGGTGTGTGGCGTGGAAATGCGGCCCAACATGCGCAATCCCCGACCAAAATGTCTCTCTCCGGGCTCGATCGAAGTCGGTAGGAGAGCCGACGATCTGAGCAGAACTCCGCACTGGCAGACCGATCGGTCTTGACGAACAGCATTTGTCACCACACGGTCGCCAACGACGTCACAGCAAGCGGCGCGGAACTGCCTGCGGCTACACCGGGCGCTGGCACTGGATCAATCCGAGGGAAGGCGCCAACTGGCTTAGCAGGAGGACAGTGCGTATCTCACGCCGGCGAGTCAACCCATACGCTGACCGGGTAAACTCGTCCTGTGTGACCAAGTCATCAGAGGCGCAGATGATCAGATTCCTGACCGTATTGATCCTTTCTTGTCTGTCCTGGAGCGCATCCGCGGCGAATGTCAGAGTCACGCCGCTCGGTACCGAGTCCGTACTGCAGCTCGATGGGATGCTGACGAGTGGGCGAGCGCACTTTTTACCACCAGCGGTCCGACCAGCGGGCTATCGATGGCCCGGATACGTACGAGCAAAATACCCGGTCCGAATCTACCGCGTCGAGTATCGATCTGCGATTCCTGAACGGACCGGAAAGTCAGAAGAAGCGTCCGGACTCATTGCTATCCCAATCATTCCGGGGGCAAGCTCCATGCCGTTGCTCTCTTACCAGCACGGGACGGTGTTCGGCCGATACCAAGTTCCATCCTATGCGTTCTCCAAGACCAATCCGTCCGGATACCCGCAGTACTCGGGTGCATTTGAGACACGCCTCATGGTTGCACAGTACGCAGGTCAGGGCTACGTGGTAATCGCGCCAGACTATTTTGGACTCGGCGATTCGAGCGGACCCGAGGCGTACATGGTCAAGCGCAGCGAACAGCGTGCCTGCCTCGACTTATACCGGGCCGCATTGACGTTCTTGGCGAGACGCGGAATCCGACCGTCACGTCTATTCCTCGCGGGCTGGTCTCAGGGCGGGCTCGTGACCACGGCGTTTCTTGAAAAGCTGCAGTCGCTCGACATCACTGTGACCGCTGCTTTTACTGCGGCGTCACCGAATGATCCGTTCGCGACCCTGAATGCCTGGCTTTATCATCCGACTGCGCGTGATCCCGTTTGGGAAAATGCGATCATCGCACTCTCGGTCTTCTCCTATCAGTATTACGAGTCGGCGCCGGGATTGGCGAAGAGCATCATCCGGCCGAAGTATTACGCGGCCTTTAAGCGCATCTACACGCGCAATTACCGCAACATGGGAGATCTTTACGCAATCCTCGCACATATCGCGCAACACCGCGGAGGGCTGCTCGCGTACTTGCGCGCCCCCTATGCAAGTCCTACTTATCTTGCGGACTCGAGATTCGGAAAATATCTGGCGAAATCGGAGACTTATCGAGAGCTGTTTGAGGCGCCCGTTCGAATGTATTACGGGACCCAAGACCAAGTGATCCGTGTTCCGTTGGCGCAACTCGCGGCCCGATATCAGCGTGCGATGGGCGGTCGTAGCATTCGCTTGGAGGAGGTTCCCGATGCCAATCACCGGGGAACATTCCTCGCGGCGGCGGCGGGCTCCCTGGCCTGGTTCAATGGATTTCGGTAGCGGGAGATGCCGATCCGAGCGGTGAGGCGGTCGCAATCCAGAGTCCGTGGGGGAGTTCACTGCCCCGCATCCGGGCAGTCCTACTGCACGACGGCGGTTCCAAAAAGGGTGCGGTGAAGTGGTGGCTCGAGTCCAGTACATCGCGCGTGAGCACCTGAATCGCCGTCGACAGCACAGGGTGAGCGCTGCCGTCCGTACTGACCTCCGCGGCCCCGGTTGGAGAAGCTCCGATTCTGTGGAGCGGTCCCCTTAAGCGCGAGCGCGTGACTCTTCGATCACAGAGAACGAGGTCACATCATCTGGACTGAGTTCCCGACCGAAGCTGATCAATATCAGGAACTGCACGAAGTACGTATATGTCTGCAAGTGCTGCAAGTTAGGGTGAGCTTGATTGCGCAGTAACTCAACCCCGGAACTTGTGAGGTCATCATGCAGAAGAGAATTTCCTGCCGCTGGAGCGTGCCGGTACTGGCGACGCTCGGCTTGGCGCTTGCCGCATCCGCTGGAGCCACCAACCGGCTTGCGCCGGTGACGATGAGGGCCGCGCCAATCGTCAGCGTCACCGTTGGCCGGTCACGGCTCGGCGCGCCGATCGAAGTTTTGATGACGACCCGTGCCGTCAGCTATGCGGATCTCGACCTGGCGACCCGCTCGGGCGCCGCGATGCTGCGCCACCGCGTTCATGCGGCAGTATGGTCGGCCTGCCACCAGCTGAATGATGCCTCCGGTGCGGCGCAGCCAGATTTCTTCTCTTGCGCCAGAAAGACCGAAGCTCGTGCCATGCGGCAAGTTCGTCTAGCCGTCGCGGTCGCCCGGGCGCTTGAAAAGAAGGCGTGAACTTAAAGACCATCTCCCGCGTGGCGATTGCAGTGAAGTGATCGCTGCGTGCGGGGTGGTTTCCCTCGATAGGCCTTCTCGGCGAATTACGGTGCGATCGATGTCCACTACGGGATCCGACGTTACGATGCCGGAGTAGCGGGTTGGCCCACGAGCATTACGCTCCAATATCCGGCGAGAACGGATGTAGCGGCGAGCAGAAATTGCGACACGGAGAGGCCTGACCGTTAGTGAATGGCTTGGATCTCGATATGAGCCTGCTGACTGCATTCGGGATATGCGTTGGCGCCGATGAGACACAGAAAAAGGGATGTCGCATGGGCTCGCGCGCGCTGCTGCATCCACGGCGGTGAGCCTGCTTATGCTGGAATCTCGACGGGCCGGAGCCTCATGAGGTTCAGGCCGCTTGTTCTTCGCCGACAAAACGGATGAGCGCGAGAATAAAGCTGAGCAGGACCGGTCCGAGGACGATACCGAGAATTCCGAACGCACTAACCCCGCCGATGGCGCCGACGAACACGGCAAGTGTCGATACGTTGGCTCGGTGCGCAGTCAGCAGTGGACGGACGATGTTCTCGACGAGTGCGATGCCAGCACCCCACAATGCAAGGAAAATTGCGGCGCCCCAATGAGCCTCGACTAGAAGATAGAGAACTGCTGGGACAAGCACGAGCACCGAACCGGCGGGCAGAAGCGACGCCAGCACGGCAATCACGCCGAACACAAGCGGTGAGGGTAGACCGGCCAACGCGAAGCCCGCGGCGACCAATAGCCCCTGGACGATGGCGGTAATGGTGGAGCCGTACACAACCGCCCGCGTGATGTCTGCGAGGTATTTGAGCAGAGGGGTCCGTCGCTCGCTTGTCAGCGGAACCAGCGCGATGAACTGCCTGACGAAAACTGCACCGTCGCGCAGAAAAAAGAACAGCATGAACAGCATCATGAAAAAGCTGATGACGGTCCCGAACAGGCCAAAGGCGACGTTTCCGCCGGCGGAGGCGGCGGACCTCAGCAAGGAGGCGGTTGCGCTGGTAATCCAGGCGTGAAGGTCGAGGGTGTTGGCTGGCAGAGACCCGGATATCCAGTCCATTGCCCGGCCAACCAGCGGATATTCTTGCAGGCGTGATATCAGGGCTGGAAAGCCGATGAACGGATGCCGATGGAGATAGCGGAGCAGGCTGAACGCTTGTTCGACGAAAATAACGCCGAGCAGCGAAAGAGGTGCCAGCACGACGAAAGGAGTGGCGACAGTCAGAATGCCGGCAGATAACCACTCTTTGCCCTGCAGCCGAGTGGCAAGTCGCTTATGTACGGGGTGAAGCATGAATGCGAGCACCGTGGCCCAGCCAAGCGCGGCGCGCAGGGGAGCCAGCACCTCGAACAGCAGATAGCCGAGCGCTACCGTCGTCACGACCGCGAAAAATCGTCGGTAGAAAGGGGAGCTTGTCATGGCATGAGAGCTGCAGTTGGCTTGCTGGCAGTGGCCGCCGATCCACATTTCTCCACTGTCGATCAGCGCTCCATTTCGCAGTTGCCAGCGGCAGTGCGAACCTGGTGCGTCAGATGCGTGAGCGTCTCGCGAGGCGGTCCTTCAATGCCGAAAGGAAGACCTTGACTACGAGCAGCGCGCACAGACCCACGATCACCAGGCTCAACGCGGCGTCGATCTGAGATACCACGTGTACCGGCAGGCCTAAGGAGATGAACATCAGCAGTGCGAGTGCGCCCAGGCCGGCTGGCAAATAGTCGAACGTAGCACGTCGCCAGCACCAGGCGAGGGAGCCGCCGACCAGAAGCACTCCGACCAGCACAAATCCAATGCTGAGGGCCCAGCCGTCATAGGCTGAAATCACCGGTCCAAGCGCCCCCTGAAAGACGGAGTTCCACTCTGGGACGCCCCAGACCGAGGCATAAAGCAACGATCCGCCGCAGGCTATCGCCGCGAATAGCGACCATGCAATAAGACGCCCGGTTCGTATGGCCATCGCAATTCTCCTGGGCGCCTCGGCGGAGGGCTCCCGGGCGAACATCTTAGCGAAAACGGAAGTGACCCGCTCGTACGGTCCCGCCGCTCGGCACAGGGGGGCGGGGCCGGTGCTATGATCTGGCGCCTTCGCGTTCGGATCGCTGTATGAAATGTGCCACGGCGTGACCCATAACACAGCGGCGCCCGGTAGGGACGGCGAACCCGCCTTGTGGCGACAGAGGCTCCTCAAAGCCGGTGCGGTCCCCCTGCTATGCAGCGCAATGGCGGGCTGTGTGACGGCGCGGCTGCCGGCGCCCCCACGTCTGATTGCCGAGGTCGCGCCGCCAGGATTTCCCCGAAGTGTGCGCTTCCTGAGCAGCGACCGGGATTACCTGGTGGAGCACCTGAATGGCGTCGTACGCAGTCTCAGTGCCGTTGCCGATGGAAAGCCCATCCGCATTCTCGCGCTTTCCGGTGGCGGCGCCGGCGGCGCATTCGGCGCGGGCGCGCTGTACGGATTGGCCCGGGCGGGCCGGCGGCCGGAGTTCCAGGTAGTCACCGGTGTGAGTGCCGGGGCGCTGCTCGCTCCATTCGCGTTTCTCGGTCCTACTTGGGATCGTCAGCTCAAAGAGGCCTTTGATAGCCACAGAACCGAACATCTGTTGCGTCCACGACCCTGGCTGGGCTTTCTATTTCACCCGGGCATTTACAGCCGCGGGCCGCTTGTCGCTCTGGTGGACCACTTCGTGACCCGCCGCTTGGTGCGCGCGGTGGCCGCACAGGCGAGACTCGGCCGCCTGCTTCTGGTTGCCACCACGGACCTCGACAAGCAGGAATCGGTCATCTGGAATATGGGCATGATCGCCGAACAGGGCGGTGAGCCGGCGAGAAAATTGTTTCGCCAGGTTCTGGTGGCTTCCGCAAGTATTCCGGGGGTTTTTCCGCCGGTGCTCATCCGAGTGACCGGTGATGGCAGGTCGTACGACGAAATGCATGTCGATGGCGGTACGACTCTGCCATTTTTTGTCGCATCTGATGTCGCCGAGGTACTTCCGCTGCGGTTGCCGGAACTGCGCAACGCGCGAGTCTTCGTCATCGTGAACGGACAGTTGAGCACCTATCCGAAGACTACGGCGCAGAAGCCCATGGCGGTACTATCGCGGAGCTTCTCGGCTGCACTCATGCACGCATCGCGCCGAGCCCTCGTGCTGTCCGCCGTATTAGCCCGCCACTTCGGCATGCGATTCCGGTTCACCTATCTGCCGATGAGCTTCCCGGACCACGGTTCGCTCAACTTCAAGTACGCGAACATGCACGAGCTATTCGCATATGGCGTACGCTGCGCCGAATCCGGACAACTCTGGACCACGTTGGATCAGGCGATTGACGAGGGTCAGCGGGGTGCGACCCGGCTGCCGCTCATTTCCTACCAATGTCCCGCCGCACCCGCCCCTTGAGGAGAGTGACTCATGCCCCGCCCCGGGGGGGCATCGGGTAGGGGGCGGCCTCGCGGCCGCCGCCCTCCCACAACACCGGACGTACGGATCACCTATCCGGCGTTTCCTGCTCCGCGCCGCCAAGGCGTCGTGGTGAGCTGTGTTTCGTTCGTCGTGTCGCCTGTGGGCCGAGAGACCCTCGCGCACACCGCCGCCGGCGTGCCGCGCCAGCCGAGGTGTCGTGAGTCCGGTCGCACCGGAATTACGGTCAAGCCCGTTCAGAGATCACGCGTGACTATCCGCTCCTGCAGGTTCGGTCCTTCGTGCCACCGGTGCCGTAGCGCTAATACGACCTCTGCTGACTGCTGCACGCCCATCCCGGCACCTCGCGATGCCGGTAGCCTAAGGGCAGGCATACAGCTCTCCCAGGGTAATGCGCGCGACCTTCCTGCTGTGTCCGTCGGATTTACGGCGCGGCGTTCCGTGCAAGTACTGGGCATCACATCTCTTGGCCTGCTTACCCACACCGCGCAGCCTATATCCGCTTGCTGTTCGTCGAACCAGCAGTTTGCCTGCGGCTTCCTTCGGATTCCGGATCGCTCCGGACAACCTTGCCGTTCAGCTAGCACTTCCCCTTGCCGGGTGTGCAGGAGGACTCTCGCCTCCCAAGTCACCGCCCCACCACCACGCGGGTACGGATAGCGCCAGTCACGGCGCTGCGCGCCATGCCTGGCGCACCAAAAAAAAGACCGGTCTTACGACCGGCCTTTGTGGCTTGCTGGATAAGCCAGGCTCGGCTGCTTGCGATGCCATTACGCCAAATCAAATCGATCCAGATTCATGACCTTGCTCCATGCCGCCACGAAGTCTTGTACGAACTTGAACTGAGCGTCTGCGCTGCCATAGACCTCCGCGAGTGCCCGGAGCTGCGCGTTTGAGCCGAACAGCAGATCGACACGTGTGGCGGTCCATCTGAGCCGGCCGCTTTTTCGGTCGCGGCCCTCAAATACTTCCGGCGCGGCCGAGCTCCCTGTCCACTCGGTCTCCATGTCAAGTAAATTCACGAAGAAATCATTGCTCAGCGTCCCTGCTCGGGCCGTCAGTACCCCATGGGGGCTGTTTGCTACATTCGCGTTCAGCACCCGCAGGCCGCCGATCAACACGGTCATTTCTGGAGCCGTCAGCGTCAGCAATTGTGCTTTATCGATCAACAGTGCCTCTGCAGATCCGCGGGTCCCGCTTCTGAGATAATTGCGGAATCCGTCGGCCAGGGGTTCGAGGACCGAAAACGACTGCACATCCGTTTGTGCCTGTGAGGCGTCCGTACGGCCTGGCACGAAAGGCACCACGACGTCATAACCGCCGCTCGCTGCCGCCTTTTCCACCGCTGCGCAGCCTCCCAGGACAATCACATCCGCGAGCGAGATCTTCTTCCGGTCAGACGCTGCGGCGTTGAACTCTGACTGTACTGCTTCAAGTTTGCGCAATACCTTCGCGAGCAACGCCGGCTGATTGATCTCCCAGTCCTTCTGCGGTGCGAGGCGGATCCGGGCTCCGTTCGCGCCACCTCGCTTGTCCGAGCCGCGGAATATTGACGCGGAGGCCCATGCGGTGACAACCAGCTCGCTGACCGTGAGGCCGGAACGCAAGATCCGCGCCTTCAGCGACTTGATATCGCCTTGATCAACCAGCGGATGATCAACCGCTGGTACAGGGTCCTGCCACAGGAGTTCCTCGGCAGGCACCTCTGGTCCGAGGTAGCGAGCTCGTGGTCCCATGTCGCGATGCGTTAGCTTGAACCAGGCGCGCGCAAATGCGTCGGCAAATTCTTCCGGGTGCTCGTAGAACCGCCGCGAGATCTTGCCGTAGATCGGGTCGAACCTTAGCGCAAGATCCGTAGTGAGCATCGCGGGCGCATGGCGCTTGGAGGGATCCTGGGCGTCGGGTAGCGTTGCCTCGCCCGCGCGTCCTTTGGGCCTCCATTGGTGCGCGCCCGCCGGGCTCTTGGTCAGTTCCCATTCGTAACCGAAAAGATTCGCAAAAAAGCCGTTGCTCCATCGGGTCGGCGTCGCCGTCCAGGTCACCTCGAGTCCACTGCTGATCGTGTCACCGCCTTTGCCAGATCGAAATGTGCTCCGCCAACCGAGTCCCTGCTCTTCGATCGCGGCAGCCTCGGGTTCGGGCCCGACATGAGAGGTCGGTCCCGCGCCGTGAGTCTTGCCGAAAGTGTGTCCTCCCGCAATCAGGGCGACAGTCTCCTCGTCGTTCATCGCCATTCGTGCGAATGTCTCACGAATGTCTCGTGCCGCAGCCAACGGATCCGGGTTGCCGTTCGGTCCCTCCGGATTCACATAAATCAACCCCATCTGTACCGCCCCAAGCGGGTTCAGCAAGTCCCGCTCACCGGAATAGCGCTTATCTCCTAGCCATTCCGACTCTGGTCCCCAGTAGACGTCTTCGTCGGGCTCCCAGACGTCGGCGCGCCCGCCGCCGAAGCCGAACGTCTTGAAGCCCATCGACTCCAGCGCAACGTTGCCGGCGAGAATGATGAGATCAGCCCAGGAGAGCTTGCTGCCATACTTCTGCTTGATGGGCCATATTAGCCGGCGGGCCTTGTCGAGGTTCACGTTGTCCGGCCAGCTGTTCAACGGCGCAAAGCGTTGTTGCCCGGAGCCTGCGCCACCGCGCCCATCTCCGACTCGATAGGTGCCGGCACTGTGCCACGCCATGCGCACGAACAGTGGCCCGTAGTGTCCGAAGTCCGCAGGCCACCAGTCCTGAGAGTTCGTCATCACCGCCAATAGGTCTCGCTTGACCGCGGCAAGATCCAACGTCTTGAATGCTTCGGCGTACTCAAACGCTCGTCCCATGGGGTCGGACAGGCTCGAATGCTGATGTAGAACTCCGAGATTCACCTGATTGGGCCACCAATCTCGGTTGGTGGGGCCGCTTCCGGCGCCTGGATTAAACGGGCACTTGGGTTCATTCGCCATTTTTGCTCCTTCGGCCGTGCCTGCCGGTTATTGAGTTCAAGCGCAGCAGCGCGAGCACGCGAACGAAACTGTAAAATAAATTCCTTCCTCAGAAAACGCTTTTGAATCTATTGTCCTCATAGATGGGGCCTATTGTCCGGTCGTCATGCTTGGACTGACCCTGCAGCTTGCCTTGCCGGCAGCGACATCAATGCCGTTGCCGGGACATTCGGAATGACGTCACCCGTCCATCATGCGGCCGCGACCCAGCAGGAGTCTGCCGCTACAATCGAAGGATGCAATTTTCATTGAACAAGCTGCGCGCGGCTCTGCCGATCGCTGCGGTTTTGCTCTCAATGGCGTCAGTCCAAAGCGGCGCTTCGATTGCCAAGACGCTCTTTCCAGTGGCGGGGCCGCTTGCCATTGTGACGGTCCGCATCGGGTTCGGTACCGTCATTCTATGTCTGGTGCTGCGTCCGTGGCGTGTGCGCTTGAAGCGTGAATCACTGCAACCCCTTGTGGTCTATGGGCTCGCGCTAGGCACCATGAATTTTCTCTATTATCAGGCGCTCAGTCGCCTGCCAGTCGGCATCGCTGTGGCAGTGGAGTACATCGGGCCACTCGCGGTCGCGGTGCTCACGTCTCGTCGCCCGGTCGATTTCCTGTGGATCGTGCTCGCGGCAGCCGGCTTCGTGCTGCTTCTACCTGTCCAGCGGCATGTGCAATCCGCGAGCCTCACGGGAGTGCTCTTTGCTGTGGGCGCGGGTGCGTGTTGGGCTCTATACATTGTTTATGGTCAGAAGGCCGGCGTCCATCTCGGTACACAGACTGTAGCGCTCGGCAGCGTAATTTCCAGCGTCCTGGTGCTGCCAGTCGGCTTGCTGCACGCACCCGATGTGCTGTACTCCCGGCAGATCCTGCTTCCGGGGCTTGCGGTGGCGGTTCTGTCAACCGCGCTGCCCTATACCCTCGAGATGACTGCGTTGACGCGGTTGCCGACGCGGACGTTCGGCGTACTCATGAGCCTCGAGCCGGCGGTCGGAGCGCTGGTGGGGTGGGTATTCCTCGCGGAAAGGCTCACGACACCTCAGCTCACTGCGATCGTCTTGGTGATCGTCGCGTCCATCGGCGCCACAGTCGGCGCACAGGACGTGTTGCCCGCGCCGGTGCCTGACTGAGCGCGCGTAGGCTGCGCACGCTCGTCGATTCGGGCGTATGTGTTACCATGTGCTACGCCAATCAAACTCAGGTCGGTCGCACCATGAGAACTAGATTTCCGCTCGCGCTCCTGCCGCTATTGCTCCTGTCGGCCTGCTCCGGGTCGCACGCGAAGCTGGCGACGTCGATCCGTTATCCGCTGGCTCATCGCGACAACAAGGTCGACGTATACTTCGGAACGCGCGTGCCGGCGCCTTACCAGTGGATGGAGGACATGAAGAGTCCTGCACTTCATCGCTGGGTGGATGCGGAAAATCAGCTCACGGACACGTATCTCGACAAAATCCCTGTTCGCGCCTGGGTCAAGCGACACCTGACTGAGATGTCGAATTACGCGAAGGAAACCACCCCGATTGAAGTGGTGGGCAGACGCATCTTCTTTCGGCGCAACTCTGGGCTGCAGAATCAGTCCGTCCTCTACGTTCAGGATTCGCCGTCGGCAACGCCGCGCGTACTGATTGATCCGAACTCACTGTCGCCAAATGGCGCGGTCGCGCTGGTCGGCTATCAGCCCTCGCCTGACGGCAGATACGTCGCTTACGCGCTCTCGCAAGGCGGATCAGACTGGGAAACTCTCCGTGTTCTAGATGTCGCCACGGACAGGACGCTGCCCGACGAGGTGCGCTGGGTCAAATTTTCCAACATCTCCTGGACCAATGACGATGCCGGGTTTTTCTATTCCCGTTATCCGCAACCGCCGAAAAATAACAGGATTAACGACCAGGTCGTCGACCAGGCGCTGTATTTCCACAGAATTGGAGCGCCGCAGCGTGAAGATAAGCTGATTTACCGTCGGCCGGATCTCCCGCGCTGGATCATCGAGGGCGAGGTGAGCGAGAACGGACGCTACTTGTTCGTCACATTGGTGAACGGTACTTCGACGCACAATGAATTGTATGTGGCCAATCTGGGCAACCCGCTACATCCGAATGTCCTGGCGCATCTGCGGCCGCTCTATACGAAGAATGACGCCGAGTACGCTTTTATCGGCGTTGTAGGACAGAGCGTTTACCTGCAGACGACGCTTGATGCGCCGCGGGGTAAAATCGTTGCTGCTGATCTCCGAGACCCGATGGCAGCGCAGTGGCGCACGGTAGTGCCGCAGGGTAAAGGAGTCATTCAGGCGGCCGCTCTCGCGGGCGGAGAAATGCTGGTCGATGTTGAAAAGGTCGCGACCAGCCGTCTGAGACTGTACGGACTTAACGGTCGGAAGCGGCATGATCTCGACCTGCCGACGCTGGGTACGGTGACGTCCGTGTCGGCACGCATGGATTCACACGTCATTTATTACGGATTTACCTCCTTTTTGTATCCGAAGCGCATCTATCGCGTTGACGTTGAAAGTGGTGCGACAAAGACGTTTTTCAAGCCGAAGATCCATTTCGATGCGTCGACCTATCAGGTCAAGCAAGTATTCTTTCGCTCGAAGGATGGCACACTGGTGCCGATGTTCATCGTTGCGTCGCGCGACGTGAAGCTCAACGGTCATAATCCAACTATCTTGTATGGATATGGTGGATTCGATATCACTATCACGCCGTATTTTGATCCGATGCTGCCCGTGTGGCTGCGGCTTGGCGGAGTCTATGCGGTGCCGAATCTGCGTGGCGGTGGCGTCTACGGTCAGAAGTGGCATCGCGCCGGAATGCTCGGTAATAAGCAAAACGTATTCAATGACTTTGCCTGGGCGGCAAAATATCTGATTGCCAGGGGCTATACGTCATCAAAACAACTGGGTATCCAAGGTTACTCAAATGGCGGCCTGTTGACCGGCGCGTCGATCACCGAGCGACCACAGCTATTCGGCGCAGCCTACATCGGGCACGGGGTGCTTGACATGCTTCGCTACCAGGACTTCTCCGGCGGCGCACTGTGGGCGCCTGAGTACGGACTATCGAGTAACCCTCTGGCGTTCAAATGGCTGTACGCTTACTCGCCGCTGCAGAATGTAAAGCCCGGGACGTGCTATCCGCCAACGCTGATCACCACCTCTTGGGATGACGATCGCGTGGTGCCGATGCACGAGTTCAAATTCGCTGCCGCGCTGCAGCATGCGCAGGCGTGCGCCAACCCGATCTTGCTGCGTACCACCGGTGCGACGAGCCATGTCTACATGCCGCTCGATAAGCAGATTGCGCAGACGGCGGACGTATGGAGCTTTGAAGCATACAATTTGGGGATCAGGAAGGCGCCGGCGTCGAACAATGAAGCAGCGGGGAAATCCGCGCACGACTGAGATCGAAACGAAGCCTGGGAGCGGTGCGATACCGAGGAGGTGGAGGCGGCGCGGCTAAGGCGGTGGCCGCGGGGTCGACGAATTACCTATCGGGCGAGCGGCGGATGCCGCCGGGCCGCGATCGCGATGGTGAGGACCTTGAGTATTGCGGGGCCCTGAATTTCCGGGGTAAGACCGCGGGCTCATCGGTCAGCGGCGCGCATGGAGTCGTGCAATCCATCGGCCCTGTCGATGGCGGGCGTGATCCGGGCTACGTCTTGGAGCCAGGAGCCCACATCGGCTGCGTCACCATCCGGCGGGCTTCTACGGAGTACCCGTAGACGCATGCAGTGTAAGCCTAGCCACATCGATTCTGGCGCCAGGCGCTCCGTTTCTGGGCGTGCCGGCTAGCGCGGCCGGCTCGTCTCCCTGGACCTCGGCTGCCGATTTGATAGGTAATTCATCTGATGCGCTCGCTGTACGCGCGGAGGAAAGTGCCATGGTGTCGAGGAGTCCGGACGCGAGGAGCAGCGTTGAATCGCTGGGCGTGACGTGCCCCAGCGCGTATCGGACGATTCACTCGGGAGAGCCTCATGTCACAGATTCTTCCCAGACGGGCCATTCACGGCGTCCTCGTGGCGCTTTGCCTATTGGGCACGGTGCGTACTGCGGCACTTGCGCAGGTGCGCTTCGATTTCGGCGTTGGGATAGCAGTGCCGGGGATGCGAATCGGAATCAATATCCCTGCCTATCCACAACTGGTGCCAATTCCGGGCTATCCGGTCTACTACGCGCCACAGCTTGACGCTAATCTATTCTTTTACGATGGATACTATTGGCTGTTCGCCAATGACGAGTGGTATTCCAGCACTTGGTATAATGGACCTTGGTATCTGGTTCCGCCGGAACGAATTCCAGACTTCATTCTGCGGGTTCCGGTGCGTTTCTACAGACGCCCACCGCTGTTCTTCCGTGACTGGAATCGCGACGGGCCGCCGCGGTGGGGTGAGCATTGGGGTCCGGGTTGGCAGCGCAGTCGGCCAGGATGGGATCGCTGGAATCGGGGCGCGCCGCCGCCGCGAGCACCGCTGCCGGGTTATCAGCGGCAATACCCGCACACGCGCTATCCCGGTGCGAGCGAACAGCGCGCGCTCGAGAATCGCTATTATCGGTTCCCGCAGGGCCGCCCCCCGGGTTACCCGCCGGCAGATCGTCGAATGCCTCCGCCGCGCTACCAGCAGCAGCCTCGTGAACAGCAGCGCTATCAGGAACAGCAGCGCTATCAGGAACAGCAGCGTTACCGGCAACAGCCTCGTGAGCAGCAACGTTATCAAGAACAGCAGCGCTACCGGCAACAGCCTCGTGAGCAGCAGCAACAGCAGCAGCGCCGCCAGCAAGAGTCGCAACGGCGCGATAACGACCACCGCCCTGAAGGTCGGCCGCCGGGTTGATCGCCCTCGACCGGCAAGTGTGGTAACACGTTGACCGGGCCTGTGGACAGTGTGGGATCGCGACCAGCCCCGTCCCGGCAGTTTCTGCTGCTGGCGGCGGTGCTGGTTGGGCTGAGTTTAGCGGGCATCACATCGCTGTTCGGCGCGCTCGGGATCAGCCGCAGTGTGCTCGTCGCGCTGACGGGTATCGTCATCGCGGTCACTGCTTATAACACCTCCCGCGATTTGCTGCGGGGAGAGTTCGGAGTCGACATCATCGCGCTGCTGGCCATGGTCGGCGCGATGCTACTAGGGCAATACCTGGCCGGCGCAATCATCGCGGCGATGCTCGCTACGGGCATGGCGCTCGAGCACTATGCGATCGCACGCGCTCGGCGCGAACTGACAAGCCTGATCAGCAGGGCGCCCCGCATCGCACACCGCGGCAGCGCGGCGCATTATGCTGATGTCGCCGTACAGGAAGTTCAGGTCGGTGATGTTCTTATGATCAAACCCGGCGAAGTGGTGCCGGTCGACGGAATCGTCGGTGACCAGGGCGCCGTCGTCGATGAGTCGTCATTAACCGGAGAGTCACGACCCGTCAAATTCGAGCCGGGGGCGCCGCTGCGCAGCGGCGGCGCCAATGCCGGCGGACCGTTCGAGCTGCGGGTCACCGCCACCGCCGCCGAGAGCACTTACGCAGGCATCATCCGTCTGGTGCAAGCGGCGGAGGAGTCCAAAGCGCCATTCGCGCGCCTCGCGGACCGCTACGCGCTCATGTTCCTGGTCGCCACGCTGGCCCTTGCTGCGCTGGCATGGATCCTCGGGGGAGACGCGGTGCGCGCGCTCGCGGTGCTCGTGGTAGCCACGCCGTGCCCGCTCATCCTTGCGGTTCCAGCAGCGATCATGGCCGGGGTGTCACGCGCCGCGCGCAGCGGAATCATCATGAAGGGCGGTGCACCGTTGGAAACGTTGGCACGTGCCCAGGTGATTCTGCTCGACAAGACCGGCACCGTGACCGCGGCGCGACCGATCGTGGTCGCAGTGGAGCCCATCGGCATGAGCAGCGCCGAGCAGCTGTTGGCGCAAGCGGCCGCCCTTGAGCAGCTTTCGGTCCATCCCTTCGCACCCGCCATTCTCGCCGAAGCGCGTGCCCGGCATTTGCAGCCGAACTTTCCGACCGATGTACACGAGCAGATGGGCGCGGGAATCCGTGGGACCGTCAATGGAAGGCAGGTCGCGGTCGGTCAGCATGATTTTGTCGTGCCTGGAGTCTCCCGGACCGCAACGGTGCGCGCGATCGAGCTGCGGGCGAGCGCCGATGGCTCCTCGTGCGTATTCGTAGCGGTGGACGGAGCGCTCGCAGGAGTGCTGATGCTCCAGGATTACATCAGGCCGGAGGCGCCAAGGGTCCTTCGCACGTTGCGCAGCAGTGGTATCAAGCGGATCCATCTGGTCACTGGGGATCATCCCGATGTCGCCGAATTAGTAGCCGATGCGCTCGGGATCGATCGGGTGTTCGCCGAGCGCGCCCCGGAGGACAAGGTTGATGTGGTGCGGACCGCCCGCCGTGACGGGATCACGGCGATGGTCGGCGATGGCATCAATGATGCGCCAGCGCTGGCACTTGCCGACATCGGTATCGCTATGGGTGCGCGCGGGGCGACGGCTGCCTCGGAAGCCGCCGACGTCGTGCTCACCTCCGATCGATTTGAGGGCGTTTCGAGGGCGGTGCGCATCGCTCAGCGCACACGCCGCATCGCTTTGCAGAGCGTCTGGGTTGGCATGGGCCTGTCGATCATTGCCATGGGATTCGCCGCTGCCGGCTTCATTGCGCCCATCACCGGCGCACTGCTGCAGGAAGGTATCGATGTGCTCGTAATCCTCAATGCGCTGCGTGCCCTCAGCGGAGGCAGTGCGGGTCTTGCTGCGACCGCAGAAGCGAAGCGGCTCGCCCAAGCACTGGATACCACCCATCGGACACTTCGCCCTCGGGTGAGCGAGCTTGCAGAGCTGGCGGTACGACTGGATGGGCTACCTCCCGCTCAAGCACGGGTTGAACTGCAGCAGACGGCAAGAATGCTTGAAGAGGAGCTGCTGCCGCACGAAAACGACGAGCAGCAGACCGTATATCCCATCATAGAAAACATGCTCGCGGGGGAGAACCCAACCGGTCCACTCATTCATACGCACGGCGAAATTCGGCGCCTCAGTCGGCTGTTTGCTCGCCGCGTGGCGCAACTCCCGGCGGCGGGCCCAACCGCCGAGGACCTGCGTGACATTCACCGGTTGCTCTATGGCTTGCATGCCATTCTGACGTTGCACTTCGCCCAGGAAGACGAACTGTACAGCTTGCTCTCAGCGTGAGCGAATTCGGCGCCGCTTGCCTGAAGCGCTGGTGACCGGAACTGGCGATCGCACCATACGCACAAGTGCGTCTTACGGTGCAGGCTGGATCCACCTACCGTGCCTTTGGGGGAATGGAAATCCGATGGATACTCCCAAAGAGCCAGATCCCGATGCTTCCGGACGCGCAGCGCCCAGTGCTGCCCACGAACGCGGCATAACGCTGCTTCGTCGTTCCATCGCGCGGCGGCGGGTCTTGCGCACGCTGATCGCAGCGCTCCTCTCCACAGCGCTCCTGGTGGCGGTATGGCGCTATTTCAGGCCTGCCGCGCAGACCGTTTATGTCAGCGCCTCTGTGAGTCGAGGCCCGGTCGCTCCTTACATCGTCGCAAGCGGAAGCGTAAATCCGGTAGTCACGGTGCAAGTGGGCACCTATGTCTCCGGGGTGATCCAAGAGCTGCATTGTGACTATAACACCCGCGTCAAGGCTGGACAGCTGTGCGCGCGCATCGATCCGCGGCCGTATCAAGTGGTCGTTGACCAGAATCTGGCCGCCCTCGCTGCCGCGCGTGCTCAGCTGACGAAAGATCAGGCCAGCCTCGCTTACGCGCGTGCGTCTGCAAATCGGCAAACGCAGCTGGTTGCCGAGCATCTTGCGTCCCGGGACGCCGCCGAAGCGGCCCACAGTACGTATGAGCAGGTCGCTGCGCAGGTCAATTTGGACAGAGCAACGGTCACGCAGCGAGAGGCCAACCTGCATGCCGCCCAAGTGAATCTCGGCTACACGCGTATCACCTCGCCGGTGGATGGCATCGTTGTGACGAGAAACATCACTCAGGGACAAACCGTCGCCGCCAGCTTCCAAACGCCGACGCTTTTTCTGATCGCGACTGATCTGACCCAGATGCAGGTCGACGCGAATGTCAGTGAGTCCGACATCGGACAAGTCAAGACCGGTGACACCGCAACGTTCACTGTAGAGGCGTTTCCGGGTCATGTTTTTGCGGGCAAGGTGACCCAGGTGCGCCAGTCGCCGCAGACCATCCAGAATGTCGTGACCTACGACGTGGTGGTGGCGGCCAGCAATTCGCAGCTGTTGCTCAAGCCCGGCATGACGGCAGATGTGCGTATCGTGACGGCAGATATTCGCGATGCGCTGCGTGTGCCGGTTCAGGCGCTGCGCTACTGGCCGGAAGCGGTGCCTAAGGCGCAGGAAGAGCGCCTGGGCGGCCAGAGTGTCTGGACACTGCGTGACGGACGTCCGGTCGCAGTGCCCGTGGTGGTCGGCATTTCCGATGATGCGTATGCGCAAATCAGATCCGGCGCCATCAAGTCCGGCGACTCAGTAATCATTGCAGAACGCCGCAGCGGAGAGGCGCAAAACTCGGCAGGGTCGACGCCTCGCCGCCGTTCGCCCTTCATGTGATGGCGCTGGACTCCGAGATGAACCCGCCGGTCATCGAGGCACGGGACTTGCGCCGAATCTATCGTGCGGGAGATGTCGAGGTTGTGGCGCTTGCGGGCGTCAGCCTGTCTATCGAGCGCGGCGAACTCGTGGCTATCATGGGCGCCTCAGGGTCCGGCAAGTCGACTCTGATGGCAGTGCTGGGTTGTCTCGACCGGCCAAGCAGCGGAAGGTACCGCCTGGAGGGCGCAGAGATCGCTACGCTGGGAGAGGCCGAGCTTGCTCGGCTGCGTAGCGAGCGGCTCGGATTTGTATTTCAGAGCTTCAATCTGCTGGCCAGAACCAGCGCTCTCGATAATGTCGCGCTGCCGCTCTACTACGATCCCCGAGGAGCCGCGACAGCCTCGGACCGTGAATTGCGCGCACGCGCTGCGCTCGCGCAAGTCGGCCTCGGCGGTCGGGAGCGCAATACACCGGCGCAGCTATCCGGTGGCGAGCAGCAGAGGGTGGCGATCGCGAGAGCGTTGATCAACTCTCCGGCTGTCGTGCTTGCCGATGAGCCCACCGGAAACCTCGATACGCGCAGCTCTCATGAAGTGATGGGAATTCTGGTGAGATTGAATCGGGAGCAGCATGTCACGGTCATCGTCGTCACTCACGAGCCGGACATCGCCGCATATGCTGATCGGGTCATCACCATGCGCGACGGCGCAATCGTTGGCGACGAGCGGCGCTCGGCGGTGGCTCCGGCATCGGAGTTGGCGCCGAGTGAGGCGGCGCCGGCGCCTGCAGCGGGCCGCCGCACGCTGCCGTTCGCGCGCATGATCTTGGGCAGTGCGGTTCAGGCCATCGGCCGCAACAAGATGCGCTCCGGTCTCACTACGCTCGGTGTACTGATCGGTGTCGCTGCATTGATCGCCATGGTGGCAGTCGGACTGGGGGCCAACCGCGCGGTTGGAGAGCTGATCCAGAGCCTCGGCACCAATATGCTGATTGTTCTGCCTGGCGCGACGACTACCGGTGGGGTGCGAGCGGGATTCGGGAGCGCCTCCACGCTCACAGTGTCCGACGCCCTCGCGTTGCGACGCGATGACCCGGCGGTCGAGAAGGTTGCGTATATGATCCGTCAAAGCGGGCAAGTACAGTATCGCAATCAGAACTGGAATACGGCCATCCTCGGCACCAGTGCCAATTACGCTGAGATCACCAATTGGCGCATGGCGGCCGGCCGTGCCTTCGACGCAGCGGATGTGGATTCGGCGGCACTGGTGGCCGACATCGGGCAGACGGTCTACCGGGAGCTGTTCCAGCCCTACGAGAATCCGGTGGGCGCGACCGTCCTGATCAAGGGCGTACCTGTCAAAGTCATTGGCCTGTATCGGTCGAAGGGCCAGTCGCCCATGGGGCAGGATCAGGACGATCTGGTGGTGATTCCATACACCACGGCTGAGCGCCGGGTGCTCGGCGTCGCTGCGCCCCTGCAGTCGCAAGCACCGAGCGGCGGCACAGTGTATCTGCCGCCGGCCAACCCCTTCGGCGTGCAGCCTCGCTTGACCGGCTACGTGAACGTCATATTTGTTCAAGCGGCCAGTGCCGCACTGGTGCAGGGCGCCATGCAACAGGTGAGCGGTACACTGCGAAGACGTCACAACATCCGGCCGGGGGACACGGAAGACTTCAGCGTGCGCAACTTGAGCCAGATCGCCACTGCCGCTGAGGGTAGTAGCCGTGTGATGGCTTTGCTGTTGGCTATCGTCGCATCGATTTCGCTGCTCGTCGGCGGGATCGGCATCATGAACATACTGCTCGTGTCAGTGACTGAGCGGACCCGTGAGATTGGCTTGCGGATGGCGCTCGGTGCCCGCCGCGCGCATGTGATGCTGCAGTTTCTCGCGGAGTCGGTTCTGCTGAGCGCTGCGGGTGGCACCGCCGGAATTCTGGTTGGCATCGCTGCGTCGGAACTGGTTTCCGTGCTCGCCGGGTGGCCGATAGAGCTGTCGCTTACCGCTGCGATCGGCGGATTTTTATTCTCCGGATTCGTCGGAGTTTTCTTCGGCTACTACCCAGCTCGCAAGGCTGCCGCGCTCAATCCGATCGAGGCGCTGCGTTACGAATGAGTAAATAGGACACCAAAGCGGTTAGCTTCGAGGGCCGAGAGCCAGGGAAAAGCTCAGCAGTCCGCCGCCCGGCAGTGGCGAGAATGCAAGGCGCTCGCGCGGAGTCCTCAGGCCCATGAATGCATTGGTGAAGAATTCTGCGCAGAAGTTGCCGAGCGCCATCCCAAACAGAGTGTCGGACGGGTAGTGCCAGCCGCCCTCGATGCGCGCCCAGGCGGTGGCAAACGTGAGTCCGTGCAGGCTGGTATCGAGCGCCAAACGCAGGTCGCGGTGCATCGGAATCTGACGCAGGTTCAGCGCTGCAAGCCGCGTGTATACGGCGGACGCTGTAGTGTGGTTCGATGGGAAGCTGTGGTCATTGGCGCGATTCGGCCGCTCGCGGTGGACTGAGCGGCTGATGAGGCTGTTGGATTCGATCGCGGTGGTGGCGGCGAGCAGATTGACGACGTATCCTTTGGCCTTGTCTTCGAGCCAGGTTGTGCCGAGCCGCCCGCTCGGCGCAAACAACAGGGCGGCGATGTCGACGCCCACCGACGCACTGCGCAGCCGGTAGCTCCAGCGCGTCGCGCCTGCTTGTGAGCCAAAAAGTGGGGTACGCGTGCGTGCCCAGTGTGATATGCGCTGATCGAAGTGATCGATCTGCAGTGCTGCTGCGCCGGCGAGCGGAGCCCAAACCCACGGATCGGCTGCGGCCGAAACGGCTGCGCGACGCACTCGCGCCCAGCCGGGCTCCGCGGTGACATTCCGCCCCCAGTGTGGTTGGCCCGGCAGCGTGGCACAGGCACTGAGCGCGAGCGCCGCGACCAGCACAAGTGCCCGCGGCGCGTGCATTCAGAATCTCTTCACGAATCCCACCGAGAGGCCCTTCGGCAGGATTTCAACGAGCAGCGGGACCTTGCGCTGCGAGGCCCAGTAGCCAAAGGCTGTGCCGAGCACCCAGCCGGCGAGGACATCAGACTGCCAGTGCCCCTGACTCTTCATCCGTCCGTAGGCGTCATAAATTGGCAGCAGTTCCGCAGCCCAGATCCAGGGATAGCGGTGTCGGTAGTGCAGAATGAACGGGGTGACGAAACTGGCCTGCAGCGTGACCTCACCGCTCGGGAAGCTCTGGTCGCCATGGCCCGCGAAGAATGCGTTGGGACCCCGGTTCTGATAGGGACGCGCGCGACTGAAGGCGAACTTCAGTACCTGTGCGGCCGCCCCGGCGAATACCGACGCGTCCGCGGCCTGCCAGAACGTGTGTCCGAGTCCCTTGTGATTGCCTAGGAACAGCGCACCGGCGGCCTCGAAGGCCACGGTGCCAAACTCCAATCCTAGCTGGTTGGAGCGGGAGAAAATCCCGTTCTTGTCCTGGATCTTCAATCGGTAATCGATGCCGAACGGTCCGTGACTGCTGCCTTCGTGGATGCGCATGGCGGCGAGGAAGGCGACTGCGCCTGCTGCGGGCAGGACCCAGCGCCGCCGCCACCAGGCGTGCGCGCCAAGGTGCATCGTTTTCGGGGAGGTCGCCGAGGTGCGCACGCTCCCCGCCGGCTCGGGGGCCGCGGAGCGGGTTGCCGCGCCCGCATAGGCTTGAGCGGGTGCGGTCACGATCAGTGGGATGAGCAGTCCGATCGTGAGCGTGCGCTGCAGCCTCCCGGTGGGGGTGGGCAGCGGGTTCATCGCGAGCACTCGTGGCAGATCGCGATTGCCGTCATGGACCCCCTGCACGGTGCGCTCGGTGCGCGAGCCTCACGCATGAGGATCCCGTGGAACGCGGTCAAGTCAAGGTGCGGTGTCACTGTCATGGAGTGCCTCGCAGAGTTGCAGTCCGGATGCGCATGCCGCCCGCTCCCTGCGCTGCTCGGGCCGGCGCGACACCGGGAGAGGTGTCGTTCGATTATCGCAGTGCGGCGCAATGCGGGTGCGGGCCGCAGCGGGCGAGATCTACGCGTACAGAGGAAGTCGCACGCCGCGGTGTGCGTGATCTGCGCCTCGACAGTCGCGCTCATGAAGTCCCCCGGTCCTTGTGCGACGTTTTGCCGGGTCCGCCGCCTGACGTTCGTCTTCGGAGTGCCCCAGGTGGCGACCTGCATGGACGGCCGTCGCGCTTGGGGCAGAAGGCGAGGCGCGCGAGCACCGACGCTTCCTTAGAAGCGCCATGGCTCGCAAGGTTCCCACGGCTTGCGGCATACGCCGGCGACGCTGATTGCGCAGCAGCACATGACTGGTAAGCTCTCAGATATGACGCCATCCGCTCCGCACGGTTTCAACGATGCGCTCGTGCAATGGAACGAGCGCTTTTCCCGGCCTGGTTATCTGTTCGGGCTCGAGCCGAATGCCTTTCTGGTGAGGCAGGGTGCGCGGCTAGCGCGCAGCTCGCGGGTGCTGTGCGTTGCAGACGGGGAGGGCCGCAACAGCACCTGGCTTGCCGCCCAAGGTCACGTCGTCAGCGCATTCGATGTGTCTTCGGTCGCGGTGGAAAAGGCGCGCACCCTTGCCGGGCAGCGTGGACTGGCCATCGACTATCAGGTCGCAGGCGTCGATACCTGGGAGTGGGAGGCGCAGCAGTATGATGCCGTGGCTGCAATCTTCATTCAGTTTGCCTCACCGGCGCAGCGTCCGGCGTTGTTTGCGGGCATGTGGCGGACCTTGAAGAGCGGCGGGCTGCTCCTGATCCAGGGGTACACGCCAAAGCAACTCGAGTACGGCACCGGCGGGCCGGGCAGACTCGAACACCTGTACACAGCGGAGATGCTGCGCGAGCTGCTGCCCGAGGCACAGTGGCTCGAGCTCGCTGAGCACGAGGCGGAACTCGCCGAAGGGAGCGCCCACCGCGGCCGCTCAGCGCTCATCGATGCGGTGGCGCGCAAGCCGTGAGCGACGTTGCGGCGGCGTTGCCGGCGGAAGCGTCGCGCCCAGCGGAGGGCGCATCGGGATACCAGTGGCGTTGAACCGGCGTTCGCTGCCTCGCGATGTGTGGCTCCTGTGCTTCTCCGCGTTCAGCGCGGACCTTGGGTACCAAGGGGTTACGGCACTATTTCCGATCCTCTTGATCTTCGAACTCCATGCGTCGGTATATGTCTACGGGGTGGTTACGGCGATCGCCTTCGGTGGCGGCGCGTTTGTCTCGTACCTCGGCGGACTCGCCGGCGACCGGTTCGATCGAAAACGCGTCGCGATTGCCGGCAATTTGCTGATCCCGCTGATGGCACTCGCCGGACTGGCGCACACGCCGGGGTGTGCGGCGCTGCTCTATATTCTGGGATGGTGGGCACGGTATTTCCGCAGCCCGCCGCGCCGCGCGTTGCTGGTGAACGCAACGCCGCCTCAAGAGCGGGCGCGAGCATTCGGCACGTTGCACGCGCTCGACATCGGTGGCGGCATGCTTTCAGCGCTGCTTGCGTTGGGTGCGCTGTGGCTCAAAGTCGCCGTCGCGACCGTGATGCTGTGGGCGGTGGTCCCGCTTGTGATCTCGACCCTGTTGCTGTGGCTCGTGCGGCGCAGAGAGGTCTACACACAGCAGACGCCGCCCGTCTCGCCGGGATCCGCCCCGGCGCTGCCGCAGCGAGCGGTCCTCGCCGCGCTGCTCATTTCCGCGACCCTGTACGGGTTTAGTTTCTACAATCTCGGCTTTCCGATCGTCACGGCAACGGAGGCACACGCTGCGGCGGGCTACGAGTGGGGCGTGCTTGCCTATGTGGTCTACCTCGGAGTCTCTGCGGTCAGCGGTTACCTGCTCGGCACGCGCCGCCGATCCTCGGCGCGCTCATTGTGGCTGCTCGGCTACCTGCCTTCGGCGCTCGGCTCAGGGTTGATCGGGCTCAGCGTGTCATGGCACATGCACGCTCTCGCGTTCTATCTCGCGGTGGGAGTGCTCGGCTTCGGGATGGGGGCGGTGGAGACATTCGAGCCGACGCTGGTGTCCTCGCTCGTCAGTCACACGCGTCTCGGGCGCGGCATGGGATTCTTATCGGTCTCGCGCGCGATCGGGCAGTTTCTGTCGAATCTGATCATGGGCGCACTGTTCGTGTTCGGCCAGGCGGTGCCCTACTACTACGCGTTTGCGTCTGCGCTGCTCGCCGCGGTGCTGTTTGCAGGTGTGGAGCTCGGGCTGCTGCGGCGCACTGGAGCAAACGCCAGCAGATAAAAGAAGACCCCGCTTGCGCGGGGTCGGTCGCTTGCTTGCATCGAGTCGTGCTTTTTATTTTAAGGCCGGCACGGTACGGCATGCGTCTGTGTTGCGCAGCGAGCCCGTGCTTTCTTGGAATCTCAGCGCTTTCGCAGTTCTCTCCCCCTCGGACCAGATGCCGGCCCAGGTGGCGAAGATGAAGCAATCCCCGTGCCAGATGACGCATTTTGGCACGGATACGACAGATCGGGGCTGTATCGAGACGCGAATGTGACGTAATGTCCATTTACGCTAGGTGATTTCCCATATTGTTTGCGCGATGATCCGTGCCGCTGCAGATCGGGCAGCTCGAAATCGCATGAATGTAAAGAAATTCGACGTTTTTTTGACCATTTTCCGACTGGAACTTAGCTCGATTGCTTTTAACACTTTGAAAAAATTAGTAAATATTACTGATATCGAGGTGTAAATGAAATCGACGAGCGGCCTCAGGATGGTGCCGTGGGCATGGCAATTGCTCTGGGTGACTCTCCTGACAGCGTTTGCGGCTCAGGCTGTTGCGGGCGATTCGACATTGCCGTGTCCGGCGCCGCTACGAGCGGCGGTGCATTTCTGGATTCGCGTCTATACCCAGATCGATACCGACGAGGGGTTTCTCCACGATCCGAACGACCTCGGTATCGTCTACGAGACGGTGCATTTCACGGCACACAGCTCGCCCTCGGAACGGCAACGCATCGTCAATCGCGAGCGTGACCGTCTCGCTGGAGAATTGCGCGCAATCGCAGCCGGCGTGCGCCCTCTGACGCCGGAGGAGCGGCGCATCCGGGCGCTCTGGGGACCGACGGCGAGCGCAGCCCGGCTGCGCGAGGCGGCGGACGATATTCGCTTCCAGCTCGGCCAGTCCAATCGCTTCAAGGCGGGTCTGATTCGCTCGGGCGCCTGGCATCACGCGATCGCGCGCGCCCTGGCCAAGCACGGATTGCCGCCGCAGCTGGCTGCTCTGCCGCTGGTCGAGTCCGCCTATAATCCGCGCGCATATTCCAAGGACGGTGCGGCCGGGCTCTGGCAGTTCATGCCGAGCACCGCGCGACGGTTCCTGCGCATGGGCGCGGCGGTCGACCAGCGATTCGATCCATTCAGCGCCACCGTCGCGGCGGCCCAGCTGCTCGCCTACAACTACCGGATCCTCGGGACCTGGCCTCTGGCCATCACGGCCTACAACCAGGGTGTCGCCGGGATGTTGCGGGCAGTGCACACCGTTGGGACGCGCAATATCGCCACTGTCGTGCGGCGCTATCACTCGGCGACCTTCGGCTTTGCGTCGCGCAATTTTTATGTGTCGTTCCTCGCGGCGCTGTACGTCGAACAGCATGCGCAGCGGTTCTTCGGCGACCTGCGCAAGCTACCCGAGGAGCGCTTTGATGCATTGAGGCTTCCGGGTTACGTGTCGGTGGCTGCGCTCGAGCGGGCGCTCGATGTGACGGCGGCACGATTGCGCGACCTCAACCCGGCGCTGCGCGGGGCGGTTTGGGAAGGCGAGCTCGATGTGCCGCGAGGCTATCGGCTGCGGCTGCCACGCCGTGGGCCGCACTGGAGTGTCGAGGCGCTCATGGGGCGGCTTGGACCGCACGCGCTGTTGGCGGGACAGTTGCGGCCGCCGACTTACCGCGTTCGCTCGGGCGACACCCTCTCGGGCATTGCGGCGCGCTTCCACGTCAGCATCTGGACCCTGGCACGCTTCAATGGCATGCCCGTCGGCGGATTGCTGCGCGTCGGGGAACAGATCCGTTTGCCCGGTGCCAGCAGGCCGCCGGCGCAGCCGGTGCTCGCAGCCGTGCGACCGGTGGCGGGGTCAGCGCTCTACACCGTGCAGGCGGGAGATACGCTTTCCGGTATCGCCGGTCGATACGGCGTGAGCGTTGCGGCCTTGGCGCGGGTCAATGGCCTCTCGAGCAACGGTCTGCTGCGAGTCGGCGAGCCGCTGCATCTGCCGGGCGCCACGCAGCGCGCCGTGGCAAGCGCGCCTGCTGCCGTTCGTTCGGTAGTCTATCGCGTTCGTCCTGGCGATACGCTTTCGGGCATCGCGGTGCGCTATGGACTCAATACGGCGCTACTGGCACGAGTGAATGACATCCCGGTCCATGGGCTGTTGCGGGTCGGAGAGCCGTTACGTCTGCCCGGTACCCAAACTCCTGCTCAAATCGCGGCCAGCGGCCGGCCGGCGACGTTGAATGACCAACCCGGGGAGCCTGAGGAACGTCCGTCACCGCCGGCGGTGGCCCCGGCGGTGACGTCAACGTCGAGTCCGCAGCCGGCGGGGCCGCCGCGCCAGGCGTCAGCTCCCAGCCAAGCGCTGGCCGCTGCGCTGCGGGGAGCGCGCTCGGCGTCAAGCCCGCCTCGGACGGACCCGCAGCCCGTGTCGGCTCATCAGGCCGAGGCGCTGGGTCCGATGCTTGGCGCCGAGGGTGAACCGGCGCGCAGTGTGGATCCTACGAACTACTCGGTCTCTGCCAAGGGAAGGATCCGGGTGGCTACAGCCGAATCGCTGGGCTTTTACGCGGAGTGGCTGGACGTCAGTGCGATGGATCTGCGCCGTCTCAACCATATTGCCTTGCGCCAGCCGGTGCGTATTGGCGAGCGGATTCGGCTGGATTTCCGTCATGTGACCCCGCAGCAGTTCGAGCAGCGCCGGCTCGCCTACCACCGCGCCCTGCAGGCGAGCTATTTCGCTAGCCACCGCATCGAGGGCACGCGGCACTACGTGACCCGCAGCGGAGACTCACTCTGGACGCTCACTCAGCGTTTTGCGGGTCTGCCGGCATGGCTGCTGCGCCAGTACAACCCCGACACCGATTTTTATGCGCTACGTCCGGGTACGCGGCTGGTGATTCCGCGCATTATCGCGGCGCGTGCCGCCGGTTGATGCGGCTCTGAGTGGTACGAGCGATGTCTATAATGCACCGCATGCGCTTGATGAAAGCCCTTTTTGCCGTGGCAAGTCTCACGACCCTGGCCGTGGTCGCGAACGCAGCGCCGGCCCCGCTCGTTGGGCGCGTTGCACTGCTCCCTCACCCGCATCTGCCGCATGTGCAGTATGTGCTCGTGAAGAAGGCCGCCCGGCGGTTGTACTTGATGAACGGCAGCACCGTGGTGCGCGCGTTCAGGATCCACCTCGGATTGATGCCGAATGGTCCCAAGGAGCGCTCGGGTGATTACCGCACGCCGGTCGGCTGGTATCACCTGATCCGCCGCGATCCGCGCAGCGATTTCTTTCTTTCGATTCAGATCTCCTATCCGAACCGCCTCGATCGGGCCCGTGCTCGGGCTCATCATTGGCAGCCGGGCGGGGAAATCATGATCCACGGCCTGCCGAATCGACTGCATAGTTCGCTCTCGTACTATCTGCACAGCGACTGGACGGATGGCTGCATCGCCGTTTCCGACGCAGACATGATGCAGATCTGGATGATGACTCGAGACGGCATGCGTATCGATATTCAGCCTTGAGCCCATCCGGTCCCTGATGGAAAACCACGAACTCGAACCCGAATTCATCGAAGCGCGCGTCCACCCCCGCGGAAGTCTCGAGAATCTCTCCCAGGCCGAAATTGCCAAATTGCTCGATTCGGGGCGAGGCGGCTTGTACCCGCTGTTTCGCAAGTGTGCGCTCGCGGTGCTCAACAGCGGTGCCGACACTGACAACGCCAAGGAGATCTTTGATCGATATCGCGACTTCGACATTCGCATCATGCGTCAGCCATGGGGCATCCGCTTGGAGATGCACCATGCGCCTGGAGCGGCGTTCGTCGACGGCCAGATGATCCGCGGGATCAAGGAACACCTGTTCGCCGTGTTGCGCGACGTGGTGTTCACCTCGAATGAGATCATGGCGCCCGGCCGGTTCGATCTCGATGATTCCGCATCGATCACGAATGCGGTGTTTCACATTCTGCGCAATGCGCAACTTCTCGAGTGCAAGGCGCATCCCAATCTCGTGGTCTGTTGGGGTGGGCACTCGATTGGCAGCGAAGAATACAAGTATTCCAAGCGCGTCGGCTACGAACTTGGGCTGCGCGGTCTCGACGTGGCCACCGGCTGTGGTCCCGGCGCGATGAAGGGTCCGATGAAGGGTGCGACCATCGGGCACGCCAAGCAGCGCATCGAGCATGGCCGGTACATCGGCATCACCGAGCCTGGCATCATCGCCGCGGAGCCGCCCAATCCGATCGTCAATCATCTGGTCATCATGCCGGATATTGAGAAGCGCCTGGAGGCGTTCGTGCGCTTTGCGCACGGCATCGTCGTACTGCCGGGAGGCGCCGGCACCCTGGAGGAAATCCTCTATTTGCTCGGCATTCTTCTCGACCCTGCCAATCGCGATCAGCCCTTTCCGGTGGTGCTGACCGGGCCGCGCACCAGCGCCGGCTATTTCGAGCATGTTCGCCGCTTCATAGGCGGCACGCTCGGCGAATTGGCGCTCGCACGGCTGAACATCATCGTCGACGATCCAGCCGAAGTCGCGCGGCGCATGGTCCACGGCATCGATGCGGTGCGGGGCTTCCGCCGTGAGCGCAAAGACGCATACAATTTCAACTGGTTGTTGTCGATCCATCCGCAGTTCCAACATCCGTTTGCGGTGACCCACGAGTCGATGCGCGCGCTGGCGCTCGGACGCGACCAACCCGTGCACGAGCTGGCCGCCAACCTGCGCCGGGCTTTCTCCGGAATCGTCACCGGCAACGTCAAGGAACACGGGATCCACGCGATCGAGCGGCATGGCCCGTACGAGCTGGCCGGCGACCCGGGCGTGATGCGCCTGCTCGATGAACTTCTCGCGGCCTTCGTCGAGCAGGGGCGCATGAAGCTGCCCGGCAGCGTCTATCGCCCGGTCTATCGCCTCGTCGGCTAGCGCAGTCGCCAGGCGGGCGGCGGTGATGCGACATAATCGGCGGCCATATTTCATAAGCCGTCGGCCTCAACGCGCTCTGCGCTGCCAGTGGGGGCGCCTGTGAACCAGTACCTGCGCCGAGAGCGACTGGGACGTACCCTGGGGTCTCGTTGCCCGAGGTGCGTCCATGAGTTCATCGTTTAGGGAGCGTGGCGTCGACCGGCCCGACGCCCCAGAGGAGACCGCCGGCAAGAGCGCTGCGGTCGGGTCCCCCGCCGCGCCGTTCCCGAACTGGCTCGAACGCATGCAGAACGTGCGGGCCCGGCACGATGCGATCACTCGCAATCTCAATACCTGGTCGAACTACAAGAATTGGGCCGAACGGATGCGCACCGCCTGGAGTGAGGAGCCGGCAGGCCAGGACGCTGCGCCGTTCACGGGCGATTCAACCCCGCCCAATCACTGAGCGCACAGGCCCCTCGATGGAACGCATCATGCTTTGGTGGGACGATTTGGATGATGTCACCGCCGCATTGAGACATGTCCTGCGCACGGCGCTCGCCGAAGCGTTCGTCTTGCCCTCACCACCGGCCTGGGGCAGCCTGATCGGCCAGTGGTTGGGCCGGGTGGCCTGAGCCCACCCGAATCGGTCATCAGCCCGGGGTCGCCCGCCGCACCGCCCCCAGGGATGGCCTCGGCGATGTCTGGCGCATTGAAAATCGCCCAGTCGCGCCCACAATGCTCCGCTCCGGAATGAATCAGGAGTGGATTGTGAATACCCCAGAGACCCCGTCGAATTCGTCCCCCGATCGCCAGACGCATGGCTTTCAGGCGGAAGTGCGAGAGCTGTTGAAGCTCATGATCCACTCCCTGTACAGCCACCGGGAAATCTTCCTGCGCGAGCTGATCTCCAATGCATCGGACGCCAATGACCGCCTGCGCTTTGCCGCCATTGGCGCAGCCGAACTGCTCGAGAGCGACCCGGAGCTGACGATTCGCGTCGATGCCGATCCCGAGGCGGGCACGGTCACCATCACGGACAATGGCATCGGCATGACGCGCGAGGAGGCGGTCTCCAACCTCGGGACCATCGCGCGGTCCGGGACTGCGGAATTCTTCCGCTCTCTGTCCGGCGAGCGGCAGAAGGATGCCCAGCTGATCGGCCAGTTCGGGGTGGGCTTTTATTCCGGCTTTATTGTCGCGGATCGCGTCGAGGTGCTCTCGCGTCGCGCCGGCCAGCCTGCTGGCGCTGCAGTCCGTTGGGAGTCGCGCGCGGATGGTGAATTCACCGTGGAGACGGTCACGCGCGAGGCGCGCGGAACGGCGGTGAAGCTCTACCTGAAGCCCGAGGCGAAGGAATTCGCCGATCCATTCCGGCTGCGCACGCTGATCCGGCGATATTCCGACCACATTGCATTTCCCGTACGCATGCGCAAGGAAGGCGAGGCGTCGCTGGAGTACGAGACCGTCAACCAGGCGACTGCGTTGTGGGTGCGCCCACGCAGTGAATTGACCGACGAGGAGTATCGGCAGTTCTACCAGCACCTGGCACACGATTTCACCGAGCCGCTCGCCTGGAGTCACAACCGAGTCGAGGGCAAGCGTGAGTACACCAGCCTGCTCTACGTCCCGGGTCGCGCGCCGTTCGATCTGTGGCAACGGGAAGCCGTGCACGGGCTGAAACTGTACGTCAAACGCGTGTTCATCATGGACGACGCCGAGCAGTTCCTGCCGCTGTACTTGCGTTTCGTCAAAGGGGTGGTCGACTCGAGCGATCTGCCGCTGAATGTCTCGCGCGAGCTTCTGCAGCGCGAGCCGGAGGTTGAGGCCATTCGCGCCAGCCTCACCAAGCGGGTGCTCGATATGCTCGCCAAGCTCGCCGAGGACGATGCGGCAAAGTACACGACTTTCTGGAAGGAATTCGGCCTGGTTCTGAAGGAGGGCGTCGGTCAGGATGCGCTCAACCGCGCCGCGCTGCTGCCGCTGCTGCGTTTCGCGAGCACGCACGAGGCCGGCGACGAGCCGGTGGTGAGTCTGGCCCAGTACGTGGAGCGGATGAAGCCAGGGCAGGAGCGTATTTACTACATCACCGCCGATAGTCTTTCGGCCGCACGTCGCAGCCCTTACATCGAGCGTCTGAGCGAGCGCGGCATCGAGGTGCTGCTGCTGGCCGATCGCATCGATGAGTGGATGATGGGGCAGCTCGCCGAATTCGATGGCAAGTCATTCAAGGATGCCGCGCGCGGCGAGCTTGAGCTCGGTGCCCTGGAGACTGAGTCGGACCGGCGCGAGCGAGACGCGACGCTGAAGGAGAGCAAGGGGCTGCTGAAGCGGGTGAAAGACGCCATCGGCGATCGTGTCACTGAGGTGCGGCCGAGCACGCGCCTGAAGGACTCCCCGGCCTGTCTGGTGCGCGCCGAGCACGAACTCGGCGCGGGAATGCGCAAGATCCTCACCGCTGCCGGTCAGAGCGTGCCGCCATCCAAGCCGGCACTGGAGCTGAATACCGCGCACCCGCTGGTGAAGTATCTCGATGGGCTTGCCGATACCGCTCGCTTCGAGGCGCTGGCGGTGCTGCTGTACGAGCAGGCCGAGCTCGCCGAGGGCGGCGAGCTCGGGAATCCGGCCGACTTTGTGCAGCGCTTGAATCGCCTGTTGGTCGAGCTCGCCGCCGGAAACGCCGCGTGAAGCCCCCGCGCGCCGAGCGGCTGCAGATTGCAGGTCCCGCCGGTGACCTGCAGGTGGTGGTGGAAACTCCGATGGGGGAAGGACCCTCAATCGGAGTCACCGCTCCGGCCGCGTTTGGTGTGGTGTGTCACCCGCATCCGCTCTACGGCGGAACGCTAGACAACAAAGTCGTCTACACCTTGGCGAGGGCGTTCGTGGCTTGCGGTGCGGCGGTGATTCGCTTTAATTTCCGCGGAGTTGGCTCGAGTGTCGGCCAGTATGACGAGGGTCGAGGTGAGACCGAAGATGCGCTCGCCGCGATCGCCTACGGTCGAGAGCGGTGGCCGGGCGCGGCGCTTTGGCTGGCGGGGTTTTCCTTCGGCGCGGCAGTCGCCGTACGGGCGACAGCTCGCGCCGAACCGGCGCGCCTGGTGCTCGTGGCACCAGGGGTCACCCGGGTGGTGATGGACGGCGTGCCCTCTCCGCGTTGCCCCTGGCTGCTGGTTCAGGGCGATGCCGACGAGGTGATCGAGCCGGAGAGCGTATTGAGCTGGGCACAGCGTCAGGACAGGCCGCCTGAGCTGCGTTCATTCCCGGGAGCGGGACACTTCTTCCATGGACGACTGCACGAATTGCGCGAGGCGGTCGTCCAGTTCATCAATCAGGCCGCTTGAGCGGCGCTTCTCGACGCGCCGTCGAGAAACGAACGGGGTTCGCTCCGCGAACCCCGCCGAACCGTGCGCTTCAGCGCGCGATCACGAATTGACCATCGCCTTGAGGTTCTTCAGCGGCATGACCCGGACCTTCTTGCTGGCCGGCTTTGCCTTGAACATCATCTTCTCGCCCGTGAACGGGTTGATTCCTTCGCGTGCCTTCGTGGCCGGCTTCTTGACGACCTTCATCTTCAGCAGCCCCGGCATGGTGAACAGGCCATTGCTGCGCAGGCTCTTCTTGATCACGCCGTTGAGCGAATCGAAGACGCCCCCGACCTGCTTGCGCGAGAGCCCCGTGTCTTTGGAAATTTGAGTCAGGACTTCCGACTTGGTCGGAGCGCTACCCTTTTTCGCCATATTGCGCCACTCCTCAACTATATGAATATGCGCGCTGTTGTGCAGCCACGCAAAGTAAGAATCGCCGCGGAAAATAGCACATGGGCGCGCCTGCGCAACTGTTTTTTTTGCTCACGCGCATGCTGAAACGGCTTTTTTCAAAGGGTTTTGCGTCGCTTACGGAGCAGTCGATTCGATTTGGGCTGCGAGTTGCGCCGCGGCTGGCGCTGCTCCCCGTACCAAAACGTCCTTATGACGACTTTTTGTGCCGCGGAGTAGAGAAACGTCCGATTTGGGCACGCCAAGTGCATGTGATAGCACGCGTATCAGTCGCTCGTTTGCGGCACCCTCGACGGGCGGCGCGGCGACCCGCACGAGGAGCTTGCCGTCACGCACGCCGTCGATGCATTCACGGGATGCGCGCGTCTGAATACGAATGTGCAGCAAGCAGTCCTGCCCGTGAATTTCCAACCAACTCGTGGTCTTGGCGCTCATGATTGATGTATCGCGCACGGCTCGGTTCAGCTTCGCCACGTCCGCTGCCCGCACATTTCCCGCTGGATTGCGCCTTACACGTGCAGCAGGATCAGCAGCGCTTGAATGAGGATGCAGGCCCACAGCGGCGAGAGGTCGATGCCGGCAATCGCCGGAATCACCCGCCGAAAGGGGCGCAGCACCGGTTCGCACAGTGAGGCGAGCAGCGATTGCAGCGGCGAGTAGCCCCCGGGGGCCACCAGGCTGAGCAGCGCATACAGGACGATCGCGTAAAAATAGGTCCAGAGCAGCGTGCGGAGAATTTCGAGCGCCACTTGGTGCAGCCAGAACCACGGGCCGACCCAGCCGATGCCCTCCAGCACGAATATCACGGCCACCTGCACTGCCGCGACCAGAATGACTGCCGCTACCGAGGCGCTGTCGACTTTGCCGATCGGTGGCAGCATGCGCCGCAGCGGCAGAATCAGCGGATTCGTCAGCCGCACGATGGCTTGGCAGAGCGGATTGCGAAAGTCCGCGCGCGAGAGCTGCAGCAGCAGCCGTGCCAGCACGACGAACAGAGCCAGCGACAGCAGCGTTTCGATGATGTAGATGAGGGCGCTCATAGAGGGGTGTCCGCAGGCCGGTTCAGGCGGGCTGGAACTGTTCGGCAAGCTCGCGGCTGCGCGCCGCGGCTGCCTGTACGGCGCGCGTGACGATCTCACCGAGGCCCGCTGCCTCGAATGCACGCACTGCCGCCTCGGTTGTGCCGCCCTTTGAGGTGACCTCGGCGCGCAGCCGCGCGAGATCGCTGCCGCTCTGCGCGAGCAGGCCCGCCCCGTGCAGTGTCGCCGCGCTGAGCGTGCTCGCGGTCTGTGCCGACAGACCCAGTTCCATCCCTGCCCGAGCCATTAATTCCGCCAGAAGAAAGAAATATGCCGGTCCGCTGCCAGAGAGCGCCGTGACCACATCCAGGGCTTCCTCCGTATCCAACCGCACGACCTCTCCGACTGCACGCAGGATCTGCTCAGCCAGATCCACCTGCTCCGGCCGGCTCGGCGCAGGCGCGTACAATCCCGTGACGCCCGCGCCGACGAGCGCCGGTCGATTGGGCATCGCGCGCATGACCGTGACGTCCGGTCCACACCAGCTCTGCAGCGCTGCGATGCGCACCCCCGCGGCCACCGACAGCACGAGTGGCCGAGTCCCGCCGAGCGTCCGGGCAAGCGGGCTGAGCACCGCGCCCACGTCTTGCGGCTTCACGGCGACCACGACCACGCTGGCGTGAGCAACGGCGGCAACGTTATCGGTCAGTGCAGTCAGGCCGAATTCGCGCTGCAGCGCCTCTCGAGCGGCTGGATCACGTTCACCGACCGACATCCGCTCGGGCCGCACGCCTTGGCGCAGCAGGCCACCGATCAATGCGCGGCCCATGTTGCCGCCACCGAGTACTGCCAGTTCGAGGTGATTCATAAGAGGGTGATTGTAATGGCTGGCGCGCTTCGAGGTGCTGCCTTCATTGCGCGGGGCCACGCGAGCCGAACAGCGCGGTACCGATGCGGACCAGGGTCGAGCCCTCGAGGATGGCACTCTCGAAATCCCCGCTCATGCCCATCGAGAGCGTATCGAGGCCGGCACCCTGGGCATTCAACGCCGCTTGCAGCTCGTGCAGCCGAGCGAACCAGGCGCGCTGATGTGACGGCTCGGTCTCGACGGGCGGGATGCACATCAGACCGCGCAGACGCAGACGCGGTAGTGACCCGACGGCGGCCGCAAGCCCGGCCAGCTCCGCCTGCGGCACGCCGGCCTTGCGGTCCTCCCCCGCCAGGTTGACCTGGATACAAACATTCAGTGGCGGGGCATGCACCGGCCGCTGCGCGGAGAGCCGCTGCGCGATGTGCAGCCGGTCAATGCCGTGAACCCACTGGAAGCGTTCCGCGATGGGACGGGTCTTGTTGGCCTGCAAGCGACCGATGAAGTGCCAGGTGAGCCCTAGCGCTTCGAGCGCATTGAGCTTCTCGAGTGCTTCGTTGAGATAGCTCTCGCCGAAGTCGCAGAGCCCCTCGGCGGCGGCGGCGCGGACGGCTGAGGCAGGCTGAGCCTTGGACACGGCCAGAAGTGTGATGTCGGCCACATTCCGACCGGCGCGTGCCGCGGCTGCCGCGATCTCAGTGCGTACCGCGCGCACGCGCTCGGGCAAATTCTGCGAAGCCCTTATCATATGGATGCCCGAACCCCTCCGCTATACTCCACCGACCGGGCAAGCGCGGGATGCGTCCACCCGACTCCAATCGGAGACCCGATGGTCGATATCGCGCAATTGCTGGCCTTCGCTGTCAAGAACAACGCCTCGGATCTGCACCTGTCCGCAGGCGTGTCGCCCATGATCCGTGTCGACGGAGACATGAAGCGGATCAATATGCCACCGCTTGCGCACAAGGAAGTGCACAGCATGGTGTATGACATCATGAACGACAAGCAGCGCAAGGCCTTTGAGGAGTTCTTCGAGACCGATTTCTCCTTCGAGATTCCCAAGCTGGCGCGTTTCCGCGTCAACGCCTTTAATCAGAACCGGGGGGCGGGAGCGGTATTCCGCACCATTCCCTCGAATATCCAGTCGCTGGATGACCTGAACGCGCCGAAGATCTTCCGCGACCTGTGCATGCTGCCACGCGGGCTGGTGCTGGTGACCGGGCCGACCGGCTCGGGCAAATCGACCACGCTCGCGGCAATGGTCAATCACTGCAACGACAACCGGCCCGACCACATCATCACGATCGAGGATCCGATCGAGTTCGTGCACGAATCAAAGCGCTGCCTCGTCAATCAGCGCGAGGTGCACCGCGATACGCTGGGCTTCAGCGAAGCGCTGCGCTCGGCATTGCGAGAGGACCCGGATGTGGTGCTGGTGGGGGAAATGCGCGACCTGGAGACCATCCGTCTCGCCCTTACGGCCGCCGAGACCGGGCACCTCGTGTTCGGCACGCTGCACACCAGCTCGGCGGCCAAAACCATCGACCGGGTCGTGGACGTGTTTCCGGCCACCGAGAAGGAGATGGTTCGCTCGATGCTGTCCGAATCGTTGCGCGCGGTCATCTCCCAAACGTTGCTGAAGCGAATCGGTGGAGGGCGTGTCGCTGCGCACGAGATCATGATTGGCACCCCGGCGATCCGCAATCTGATCCGTGAGGGCAAGATCGCCCAGATGTACTCCGCGATCCAGACCGGCCAGGCGAGCGGCATGCAGACGCTCGATCAATGCCTCGCTGAACTGCTGTCGAAGGGCCAGGTGAGCAAGGAAGAGGCGCGCTTCAAGGCCCAGAATAAGGACAGCCTGTGATGCCGGCCGCCGTGCGCCAAGTCTGAAGAAGGGGGTGCGTCATGCCTATGGACCGCGATCAAGCTATCAAGCTGATTCATGATCTGCTGCGGCGCATGGTCGAGCGCAAGGCCTCTGATCTGTTCCTCACCGCCGGATTCCCGCCGGCGCTGAAGGTCGATGGAGAGGTTCGCCCGCAGAGCGAGCGGGCGCTTGCGCCCGAGCAGTCCGCGACGCTGGTTCGCTCGTTGATGAACGACCGCCAGACGCGCGAGTTCGATGCTACCAAGGAATGCAATTTCGCGATCGCCCCGCCGGGCATTGGCCGTTTCCGTGTCAGCGCGTTCGTGCAGCAGAGCACCGTCGGCTGCGTCATCCGGATGATCAACGCCCGCATTCCGAGCTTTGAGGATCTCGATCTGCCGCCGATCCTGAAAGAGCTCGCGCTCTCCAAGCGCGGATTGGTGGTGGTGGTGGGTGGCACCGGCTCGGGCAAATCGACCACGCTCGCCGCCATGATCGGCTATCGCAATGAAAAGACGCGTGGCCATATCGTCACGGTTGAGGATCCGGTGGAATTCATTCACCAGCATAAGGGGTGCGTCGTCACGCACCGCGACGTTGGGGTCGACACCGAGTCCTGGCAGGTGGCGTTGAAGAATGTGTTGCGCCAGGCACCAGATGTCATCTACATCGGCGAGATTCGCGACCGCGAGACGATGGAGTATGCTGTCCAGTTCGCCGAGACCGGGCATCTGGTCTTCTCTACGCTGCATGCCAATAACGCCAACCAGGCGCTCGATCGCATCATCAATTTCTTTCCCGATGAGCGGCGCGAGCAGTTGCTGATGGATCTTTCACTGAACATCCGCTCCTTCATCTCGCAGCGGCTGGTGCCGCGCGAGGGTGGCGCAGGCCGCATTGCCGCCATGGAGATCATGCTCAACTCGCCGCTGATTCAAGATCTGATCTTCAAGGGTGAAGTGGTCAAGATTCGCGACGTGATGGCGCGCTCGAACCGCCTCGGCATGAAGACCTTCGATCAGTCTCTGTTCGAGCTGTATGAGGCCGGATTCATCTCTTACGAGGACGCCTTGCGCAACGCCGACTCGAAGAACGAGCTGCGGTTGCGCGTGAAGCTCGAGAGTCATCGCGAGAGTCCGTCGCTTGATGACAGCAGCCTCGCGATCATGGATGAAGAGGAGGATCACAAGCCATGAGTGAGACGGCCGCCGCGGGCGCGACGCCGACCGAGCCAAAAGGCGACGAGACGGCGCCACACATCAATACCACGCCGCTGTTCAAGCTGATGGTCGATCGCAAGGCGTCGGATCTGTTCTTCACGAGCAACGCACCAATCAAGATCAAGATCGAAGGGCAGATCTATCCGATCAACAAGCAGGTGCTCACCCCGGCGATGGTGCGTCAGGCGGCGCTCGCTCTGATGAGCAGCGAGCAGCGCGAACAGTTTGCGCGCGACCTCGAGCTCGATTTCGCGATTTCCGAGGTGGGTCTCGGGCGGTTTCGCGTCAACGTATTCATGCAACGCGGTAGTCCGGCCGTGGTGCTGCGCTACATCACCGCCGAGATGCCCCGTCTCGAGTCGCTCGCCCTGCCCGAAGCGGTCGGCGAACTGGCTCTGCACAAGCGCGGTCTGGTACTGGTCGTCGGGGCCGCCGGTTCCGGCAAGTCGACCACGCTGGCGGCGATGATCAACCTGCGCAACGAAACCGCCTCGGATCACATTCTCACCATCGAGGATCCGGTCGAGTTTCTGCACGCGAACAAGCGCTCGATCGTCAATCAGCGCGAGGTCGGCAGCGACACCCGGTCATTCGCCAACGCGCTGCGCGGCGCGTTGCGCGCCGCGCCGGATGTGATCCTGGTCGGGGAGATTCGTGACCGGGAGAGTATGGAGGCGGCGATTCACCTCGCAGGTACCGGACACCTGGTGCTCGCGACACTGCATGCGAATAACTGCGCCCAGACCCTGGACCGCATCATCAACATGTTTCCGGCCGGGCAGCACGCGCAGATCTTCCTCGATCTGTCGCAGTACCTGCGTGGCATCCTGGCGCAGCGCTTGGTGATGGGCAAGGATGGGCGACGGGTCGCAGCAGTCGAAGTGATGCTCAATACGCCGCACATCTCCGATCTCATCAACAAGGGCGACGTGGTGGGCGTCAAGGAGGCGATCGCCGCGAGCGGCGAGCAGGGTATTCGCAGTTTCGACATGGCGCTGCTGGAGCTGTACAAGCAGGGGCGGATCGAACTGGCTGACGCACTGGCAAACGCCGACTCTCGCGCGAATCTCGAGGCGAAGATCAACTTTGGCTAAGGCCGTTCCGACGGCGCAGATTCCGATCGGGCACCTGACTCGGGCAACAGCGGCTCCGACCGCGCTATTCGGCGGGCGGTCCGGGCCTTCAGAACACCTGCAGGGCGTCGAACACCGGTCCGTCGACGCACACCCGCTTCATGGCATCGCCCTCAGCGGTGCGCACCCGCACAGCGCAGCCGGCGCAGCCGCCGACCCCGCACGCCATGAACTCCTCGAGGGACACCTGGCAGGGCACACCATAGCGGCGAGCCAGCTGCGCAGCGGCAGCTAGCATCGGCGTGGGCCCGCATGCGAACAGTTCCACTTCCGCGAGCGCCGCCGCATCGAGCGATCCGAGCCATTCGCTGGCCAGTTCGGTGACATAACCATCGAAGCAGCCGGGGAATCCAGCGCGGCTCGCGAGCCGGCTCGGGACGTCCCATTCCTCTAGCAGTGGCATGCAGGCGATGGTGCCGGCCGGCATGCCGGCAATCACCAGCGTCGAGGGCCGAGGTTGGAAGGGGAAGGGGATTTCCGAGCCCATCAGCACCAGCGGGTGGTAGTGGCGATGCGGGTCGGCGCGCAGTCGCTCAGCGAGGAAGATCATCGGCGGGATCCCGACTCCGCCACCGATCAGCACCGGGCGTGGCCGCGCGGGATGCGCGGTGAAGGGGTGGCCGATCGGACCGATCACGCTCACCGTGTCGCCGCTCGTGCGCGCGCTGAGCGCGCGCAGTCCCGGTCCGACGACTTTGTACAACACGTCGATCCAGCCGGCCTGCGGGTCGGCGCGCATGATCGACAGCGGGCGGCGCATCGGAATGGCAGGATCGCAGGTGAGGTGCACGAAGGTGCCGGGCTCGGCGCGCGCAGCACACCCTGGGGCGGCAAGCCGCAGCACGAACTGCTCGGCCGCGTACGCACTCTGACGCACCACGCGGGCGTCCTCAAGGTGCAACGTGCCACGAGTGTCCCGGCTCATGGTGCGCCTCTCCAGGCCAGCACCTCGCGCAGGACGGCCATGCGAACTGCGACTCCATTGCGCACCTGGTCACGGATAACTGAGCGGGGTCCATCGGCGACCTCCGAGGCGATCTCAATGCCGCGGTTCATCGGTTGCGGATGCATGACGATGGCGTCGGGCCGCGCCAGCGCGAGTCGCTCGGGCGTGAGCCCGTAACTGGCGTAGTAACGGTCGGCATCGGGCAGCTCAACCTCCGCCATCCGCTCCTTCTGAATGCGCAGCATCATCACCACGTCCGCATCACGTACACCCGCCTCAAGCGTTGTGTGACGTGCGCAGCCGCTGAACTCCGTCGGCTCGGGCATCAGCGCCGGCGGCGCGACGATGCGCAGGTCCGGAACGCCGAGCGTACGAAACACGTGGAATGCCGAACGCGCGACGCGCGAGTGGCGGATGTCGCCAACGATCGCGATGCTCAGGGCCTCGAACCGAGGTTTGTGCTGACGGACGGTGAGGGCATCGAGCAGCCCTTGCGTTGGATGCGCGACATGAGACTCTCCGGCCGAAAGGATGCTTACGTGCGGCGCGACATGTGCGGCGACCGTCCCGGGTACGCCAGTTTCCGCGTCGCGGATGACCAGCGCATCGACATGGAGCGATTCGAGCGTGTAGACCGTATCGAGCATGCTCTCGCCCTTGACGCGCGAGGAGAGCTGAACTTCCAGGTTGACGACGTCGGCGCCGAGGCGCTTGGCCGCCAGCTCGAACGATACCCGCGTGCGGGTCGAGGGCTCGGTGAACAGATTAGCGACCGTGCAGCCGGCGAGCAGGTCGCTGACCGGCGGCCGCTCGCCGAGCGGTCGGACCAGGCTTTGCGCCTGATCGAGCAGTCGCTCGATGATCGGGCGGGGCAGGCCTTCGAGTGTGATCAGGTGGCGCAATGAGCCGTCGGCGCGGAACGGATGCGTCATGCGGCCTCCTTCGCAGCGGCCCGCAGCAGTCCGACCCGGGGCCGATCGCGCGCGACCGGGATGGTGGGATTCATGGCAGTTCTTCTCCAGGCTCTCCGGACAGCCAGCGCTCCAGGATGACTGCTGCTGCGGCGCTGTCGATGTCCTCGCGTCGCAGGCGTCGTCGCTCGCCCCGTGCGCGTCGGCTCTTCAGCGCCTCGCTCGCTTCGAGCGACGAAAATCGCTCATCGACCAGGCTCACGGGCAACGCAAAGCGGCGCTTGATCTCGCCCGCGAAGCGGCGGGCACGCGGCAGCAGTGCGCCGGCTGTTCCGTCGGCATTATACGGGGCTCCGACCACGACTCGCCCGGGATTGAACGCACGCATCTCGCGCCCGATCGAGTCCCAGTCCGGTTCTCCCTGGCGTGCGCTCACGGCCGGTCGCGGCGCAGCCGTTCCCGTCAGGCTGTCGCCAGTGGCCATGCCGATGCGTGTGAGTCCGAAGTCGAAGGCGACGAGGCGAAGGATCGGTTCAGGCATGTCCGGCGGTCAGGCTCAGCTGGCCGACATTGATCCCGAGCAGCCGCCATGCGCCACTCCAGCGTTCCGCGAACGGCAGCTCAAATACCACGCGGGCGTCGACCGGGACCGACATCCAGGCGTTCTCGCGGATCTCGCGCTCGAGCTGTCCGGAATCCCATCCGGCATACCCCAGAGCAATGAAGGCGTCCTGGGGGCCCTCGCCGCGCGCCATTGCGGCGAGCACATCGCGTGATGTCGTGACCTGTATGGTCTCGGACACTTTGTGGGTGTGATCCCACTGACCGCCCGGACGGTGCAGCACGAAACCGCGGTCGGTGTTAACCGGGCCGCCGCGCAGGACTGGCTGTGCGGCAATGTCCTCGCTGGCTGCTGTGATGCGCATCTGCTCGAATACATCCGACAGTCGCATCGGCAGCGGCTTATTGAGCACGATGCCGAGCGCGCCACGATCGGTGTGTTCGCAGATGAGCGCAACGGTTTGCGCAAAATTCGGATCGGTGAGCGAGGGCATCGCAATCAGCAGATGATTGGTCAGACTGGAGAAATTCTCCGTCCCTGATTCTGCGCCTGCGGCCGTCCGCTCGCCGGCCGACGAGGCAGCACCCGGCTCCGCCTCGGCCTGAGGCTGCACATCGCTCGGTGGTTTGCCCCGCTCTTCGCCCATGCCGCCAGTATGGGGATGGTGCGTGTCCGGCTCAAGGCATGCGCACCGATCCGCGCACCCGTCCGCCCTTGAACTGCCACTCGTAGGTGAAGCGCAGGATCTGGTAGCGCCGCGCCAGATTGGGCGGAAACGGGTCGAAGGGGCTGGCGATGCGCAGGATGGCGAGCGCCGCCTCATCGAGCGCCGGGTCGCCACTGGTGCGCGCGATGACCGCACGCACCAGACGGCCATTGGCATTGATGGCTACTTCGATGACCGGATTGGCGTGCGGTCCCGCTTCGCGCGCGGCGAGCGGAAAGTTCAGTGTGCCGATCCGCTCCACCTTGCGCCGCCATGCAACCAGATAGGGTGCCACGAGGGCCGAGCGGGTATCCGGGCTCACCCACAGCTCACGCTTCGGTCCGCGCAGCAGTGTCGGGACGCTGGCGCTCGAACCCAGAGCGCCGTCGGCTCCCGGCGCGAGCGATCCGGCGAGCGATCCGGGTGCGCTGCTGATGCGGTACGTGACGCGAGTGCTCCAGCCCGTGGTCGTGAGCACGCGTTCGGCGCCGCCTTGAGCCGGCCGACCTGGCGGAGCGGCCGTAGGGCCGCCGCGGCCGGCTGCGGGCACGCCGCTGCGCGGCGCCGGCGTGTGCGGTGATACGGCGCGCTGCGTGTTGCCCGAACCAAGCTGGGTGCGCTGCGCGAGGTAGGTGGCGTTGGGGTTGCGCTGGGCGCTCGGCAACTGATCGGAGACCAGTAGCACGCGCAATCCGGGGGCTCCCCGCCCGCCGGCCAGCGGGCTGCTGAAGGTCACGCCGAGAATGAGCAGGCCGTGCAGGAGCGTAGCGAGAAACAGCATCGCCAGCAGTCGGTCGCGCGGCGCGCGGCCGGGCTGAATCGATACGGACGGTGCAGCCATCGCCGCGACTTCACCGTCCCGCAGGCGCGAGTCGCCGCTCGATCGCGTCCATCAGTCGTCCGCCGACGTCGATCGGGTGCTGTTTTTCGATCTCGCGAATGCCGGTGGGGCTGGTCACGTTGATCTCCGTGACGTACCCGCCGATGACGTCGAGGCCCACGAACAGCATGCCCGCCGCCGCGAGCGTCGGGCCGATCTGCGCGGCGAGCCAGCGCTCCCGATCGGTGAGCGGGCGCACCTCGGCGCGCGCACCGGCGGCGAGATTGCCGCGGTTATCGTGCGCCTGAGGAATGCGGGCAAGGCCGAAGGGCAGCGGCTCCCCATCGACCAGCAGCACGCGGGTGTCACCCCCCGTGACGATCTCCGGCAGGTAGCGCTGCGCGATTGCAAAGCGCTGGCCATACTCGGTAAGCGTCTCGAACACGACTCCCATGTTCTTGTCGTGCTGCTCGAGCACGAAGATCGAACGTCCGCCCATGCCGTGCAGGGGCTTGCAGACGATCTTGCCGTGCTCGGCGAGAAAAGCCGCCATATCGCCCATGCTGCGGGTGATCAAGGTTGGGGCGCAGCATTGCGGGAACCAAGCAGTGTAGACCTTCTCGTTCATGTCCCGCAGGCCCTGCGGCCGATTCACCACGCGCGCACCCTGGGACTCGGCCCGCTCCAGGATGTAGGTGGTATAGATGTATTCGGTATCGAACGGCGGGTCCTTGCGCATCAGAATGCCATCCAGCTGTCCGAGGCGAATGCGCTCGGGCTCCCCGAGAGTGAACCAGGCAGCCGGATCGGCCTTGACGGTGAGCGGCTGGCCGCGGCCCCAGGCGATCCCGTCGCGGAGCCACAGATCGCGTTGCTCAAAATAAACGAGCGACCAGCCGCGGGCCTGGGCCGCGAGCAGCATGGCGAGGGTCGAGTCCTTGCCGTAATGAATGGCGCTGATCGGGTCCATGACCACGCCGAGACGAATAGCCATGGCGCGATGATGCCAGGACCGGCGGCCGCTGTCCGGTCCAGGCGCGGCAGCGCTCGGCATGCGCAAACCGCGACGCAGCAGGCATGGCGGGGGTCGATCCGATATGTTAAAAGAAAATCTGCGCGAGTTCTCGGAGCCCGCAGCGCTGATGGCATCGCTTCGGGCATTGCGTGTACGCTCGGCACTCGAGGCGGGAACCGTCATCGTGACGGCCGCCCGAGCCTCGCCTCGACAGTATAAGGAGTTGCGTGGCCGTGAACGCCAGCAACACGAAACTCCAGGGCCTGAAGGTCCTGGTGATCGATGACAGCAAGACGATCCGCCGTACGGCCGAAACGCTTCTCGCCAAAGAGGGGTGTGAGGTCTATACGGCTATCGATGGTTTCGATGCGCTCTCAAAGATCGCAGACCACCAGCCGGATATCGTCTTCGTCGACATCATGATGCCTCGACTCGACGGCTATCAGACCTGCTCGCTGATCAAGCACAACAAGGTATTCCGTTCCATCCCCGTGATCATGCTGTCGTCCAAGGACGGTCTGTTCGATCGTGCCCGGGGCCGCATCGTCGGCTCGGAGCACTATCTGACCAAGCCGTTCACTAAGGATGAGCTGCTGAGCGCAATCGAGACGCATATCGGGAGATGACGGCCATGGCGCTGATTCTGATCGTCGACGATTCGCCGACGGAAGTGCATGTGATGCAGACGGCGCTCGAGAAGCATGGATTTCGCACCGCTGCGGCTGCCGATGGTGCTGAGGGAGTGCGGCTAGCGCGGGAGATGAGCCCCGACCTGATCTTCATGGACATCGTGATGCCGGGTATGAACGGCTATCAGGCAACCCGCGCGCTGGTGAACGATCCGCGCACCCGGCAGATTCCCATCATCATGGTCACCTCCAAGGGACAGGAGACCGACCGGATCTGGGGTCTGCGGCAGGGTGCAGTGGATTACATGGTCAAGCCCGTCTCCCCGGACCAGCTGATTGCCAAAGCGCGCCTGGCACTTGCGAGCTGAGTACCTCTGTCATGCTGTACCTGTCACCTCGTTCCGTACCGCACCGCGCCCGCGCAATCCCGCTATGAGTGACGCGCCGTCGCTTGAGTCTCTGCGTGACCGCCCATTCGAGCTGCTTTGTGAGCTCGAGCGGCGCGCCCGCGCTGTCTCGGCACAGCCCGGTCAGGATCTGGCTGCCGAGCGAGAATGGGTCGGCGTCGCGCTGCGGATGGCCGGCGATCTATATCTGGTGGCACGCGAGGAGACCCGCGAAGTGCTTGGGGTGCCGGCCGGGATCACCCGCGTGCCGGGCGCCAAGCCCTGGATCAAGGGACTGGCAAACGTGCGTGGGCAGCTGCTGCCGGTGATCGACCTGCGCCAATTCCTCGGCAGCGGGGCAACCCCGATCGGGCGCACCACCCGGGTCGTTGCAGTGAATCATCGGGAAATTCCCGCTGGACTCATCGTTGATGAGGTGCTCGGCTTTCGGCGTTTTGCCGAGGCGGAGTTTTCCGCCGATGCGCCGCCGACCATGGCGCGCTGCGAGCACTATCTTGCTGGCGCCTTTCGCCGTGGTGCGGAGCGCTGGCCGGTCCTGAGCCTGCGTACGCTGCTGGAAAGTCCCGCCTTTTCGGAGGCGGCTGCATGAGCGAACAACCCGCCCTCGCCGCTCAATCGCGCACGCTCGCCGTGCTGCTCGCTGCCAGCGCCGGCTTTACGCTGCTCGGTGCCGTGGGCGCGTATCTCGCCATGGGCGGGGCGAGCGCTCCGCTCGACCGGTTCGGCCCGCTGGCGCTCGCCGGGCTGGCGGTGGCGCTGGTGGTCGTGGCCATCGTCCTCGCCGGGCGCATCGAGAAGGCGGTGCAGGATCAGCGTTTTGCCGCCGAGACCCAACGCAAGGAGAACGACCGCAATCAGCAGGCCATCCTGCGCCTGCTCGATGAGCTCTCAAGCCTCGCCGATGGGGACCTGACGGTGCAGGCGACCGTCACCGAGGAGATCACCGGCGCGATCGCCGACTCCATCAATTACGCGGTCGACGCGCTGCGCGGCCTGGTGACTACCATCAATCACTCCGCCATCCAGCTCGACAGCGCCGCGCGCCAGACCCAGGCGCTCTCGCAGCACCTCGCCAAGGCAAGCAGTGCGCAGTCGAAGCAGATCGCGTCGGCCACGGAATCCGCCTCGGGCATGGCGAACTCCGTCGCCGAGGTTTCCGGCAACGCCGAGCGCGCCGCTGACGTGGCGCGCCACTCGGTGGAGATCGCCCACAAGGGCGGCGATGCGGTGCGGCGTACCATCGACGGAATGAACGCAATTCGCGAGACCATTCAAGAAACCTCCAAGCGCATCAAGCGCCTAGGGGAGAGCTCGCAGGAGATCGGCAATATTGTCGAGCTGATCAATGACATTGCCGAACAGACCAATATCCTGGCGCTGAATGCCTCGATTCAGGCCTCGATGGCCGGGGAGGCCGGCCGTGGCTTCGCCGTAGTGGCCGACGAGGTGCAACGGCTCGCCGAGCGCGCCGCCAACGCCACCAAGCAGATCGAGGTTCTGGTGCGCACGATTCAGACCGACACGAACGAAGCGGTTGTCTCGATGGAGCGTAGTACCACCGATGTCGTCGGTGGCGCGCTGCTTGCCGAGAACGCCGGCGCCGCGCTCGATGAGATCGAGCAGGTCTCGAATCAGATCGCGAGCCTCGTACAGAACATCTCGGCGAGCGCGCGCGCGCAGGCGAGCGGCGCCCAGAATATTGCGCGCAATATGCAGGTCCTGCGCGAAATCAGCGTACAGACCGCCGAGTCGACTAATGCCACCTCGGCGGCCATCGCCCAGCTGGCGGAACTGTCGGCGGGACTGCGCCGCGCGGCCGCCGGCTTCCGCCTGCCGGGCGGCCCGCCGCCAGGCGCCACCGGCGCCTACAAGCGTCCGGAGAACGTCGCGGCCGCAAGCCGCGCCGCCCCTATCACTGCCGCGGGCGGCAACTGAGCCCTCTGCCCGGAGCCACTGGATGTCGGAAGTTGCCTCGCAGACGCTCGAGCTGGTTGGGCATGAACTCGCCCACACGCTGGGGGAGGCTCGTGCCGCCATAGAGGGTTACGTCGAGCAGCCGGACAACGCCTCGCTGCTCGAGCGCTGCAAGCAGGAGCTGCACCAGGCGCAAGGCGTGCTGCGCGTGCTCGAGATCTACGGCGCGGCATTGCTCGCTGAGGAAATGGAGCTGGTGGCCGATTACCTGCTTGCCACCGTCAGTGAGCGCAAGGGGCAGGCTGAGAGTCTCGATGCGTTGCTGCGCGCGTTGGTGCAGCTACCCGGCTACCTCGAGCGAGTGCTCGCAGGCGGACGCGACATCGCGCTCGTTCTGCTGCCGCTGCTCAATGACCTGCGCGCCGTGCGCGGCAGTGCACTGCTGTCCGAAGGCACGCTGTTGCTGCTGAACCTGAAGTCCGACAAGCAGGCGCAGCCGCAGTCTCCCTCGCCGGGCGAGCCACAGTTGAATGTCGAGCAATGGTGCCGCCGGCTGCGTGCGCAGTTCCAGGCCGGTTTGATCGGTTGGATCCGCGGTGAGCGCATCGAGCAGAACCTCGGCGCGCTGGCAACGGTGGCCGAACGGCTGGAGAAGGCGGCCACGCGGCAGCCCGTTTTTCAGCTCTGGTGGGTGGTGGGCGCGGTGATCGAGGCGCTGCGCGAGGGCGGGCTCGAGGGCGGAGTGTCGATCAAGCGACTGCTTGGACTTGCGGATCGAGAGATCCGCCGGCTCTACGAGCTCGGCGAGCCGCGCTATTGCCAGAGTCCGCCGGTCGATCTGTTGAACAATCTGCTCTACTACGTCGGTCGTTCTAACAGCAACGGCATGCGCGTGGCGGCGGTGCGGGCATCTTTCCGCCTGAATGAGCTGCTGCCGGTGGACGAGAGCATCGAGCAGGAGCGGGAAAGTCTCTCCGCGCCGAACGTCAAGCTGATGCAGACCGTGGCGGTCGCCATTCGCGAGGATCTCGCCAAGGTCAAAGAAGTCCTCGAGCAGTATGGGCGGCGCGGGGTGAGCCAGGGCGAGGAACTGCGGCCGCAGGTTGCGCTGCTGCGCAAGATCGGCGATACCCTCGGTGTGCTCGGGCTCGGTGCGCAACGCGCCGCCGTGCAGACCCAGACCGAGCGGCTCGAACGGATGCTCGAGAGCGCGACGCCGGCAGACGAGACCGCGCTGGTGGAGATCGCCGCAGCTCTGATCGCCGTCGAGGACCGCCTCGATGACAACCTGGTCGGGATGATCCGGCCATCCGCGGCGCCCGAGAGCGAGGGGCTGGGCGAGGACCGTGAGTTCCAGCAGGTGCAGGCCGCTGTGCTGCGCGAATGCATCCAGAACCTCACCTGGATTAAGGAAGCGATCACGCAAAGCATCGGCGGCTCACCGGACGCCTCGGCGCTGGACAACTGGCAGGGTCTGGTGAACGGACTGAAGGCCGCGTTGCTGATGCTAGGTAAGACGCGTGCCGTGGAGATCGTTGAGGGCATCGCAACGCACCTGCGACGGATCATGCGTGCCAGCGCGCCAGCAGTGCCGCCCGGTTGGCTGGACCGGCTGGCGGATGCGATTGTCAGTCTCGAGTACTACATGGAAACGCTGCAGGCCGGACGCAGCGATCCTTGGTACATGCTGGATAACGCGCAGTCCTGCCTGCAGTTCCTCGAACACACCCCGCAGAGTGTGCCGCTTGCGGCCATCGAGCCCTCGGCGTTTGCCAAGACGGTGCTGATGAGCCCGGCGGGCGAGACGCAGGCCATGGCCACAGTGGCCGACCTGGTGCCGGTCCCCCCTGCGCCAGTGGCCACGGAATCCCCGACCGCCAAACTGACTGCGCTCGCCGAGAGCGCCAGCCCCGAGCTGGTCAGACTGTTCATCGAAGAGGCGCACGAGGAGCTGGCGCGGATCCGGCGCCACTTCCCGCTATGGGATCAGAACCCGCTCGATCGCGATGCGCTCGAGATCGTGCGCCGGGCGTTTCACACCCTCAAGGGCAGCGGCCGCATGGTGGGCGCGCGCGAGCTTGGTGAGCTCGCTTGGTCGGTCGAGAGCCTGCTCAATCGCCTGCTCGACAATACGTTGTCGCGCAGCCCGCCGATTCTCGAGGAACTGCGCCAGGCAATTGCGGCGCTGCCGCAACTGATCGAAAACCTGCAATCCGGCCGCCCCGTGGCCACCGATGTGGCCGGCATCACGGCTGCCGCGCACGCCATGGCGGCGGGCCGCGAGCCCGAGGGGCCGGAGGCCTCCGCTGCACCGCCGCTGCCGAGCGACGTGCAGACTCAGAGCGAGCCGCAAAGCGAACCGGTTGCGCCGGCGGGCATGGATGAGGCGTTGCGCGAGATCTATGCGCGCGAAACCGAGACGCATGTGGCGACGATTCGTGCCTACCTCAAGGGCGAAGCCCAGGCACCGGAGCCGCACGCGCTGCCCGAAGACGTCTATCGCGCTTGTCATACGTTAGCGGGCAGCTCGAAGGCGGCTCAGGCACGCCATGGCGTGCGCCTCGCCGAGCCGCTCGATCATTGGATCCGACGCGTCTTTACGAGCGGCGCCGGACTGCGCAGCTCGGATCTGACCCTGCTCGCGGACTGCATGACCGCGATGGAGTCGGTCGCCGAGCACCTGGAGGAGCCGACCGGCTACTTCGCCAGCCATCTCGTGCTGATCGAACGGCTCACCGAAGCGGAGAACGCGCTCGATGCGCGCATCGCGGCTGCGGAGGCGCAACCGGAGGAATCGCTCGCGCCGCCGGCCCTGGAGGCCTCGGCGGCCCCGACGAGCGTCCCGGCGGTGCAACCGCCGGTACCGGCCGAGCCCGCCGTCGATTACGATCCGGAAGTCGCGGCGGTTTTCACCGAAGAGGCGCTGGAGCTGATCGAGGGATCGGAGCGCGCGCTCGGCGACTGGCGCGCCGCTGCGGGTAGTGCTGAGTGCGCTTTCGCGCTGAAACGCGCGCTGCACACGCTCAAAGGCGGCGCGCGCATGGCCGGCATCTTGGCCATGGGCGACCTGTCGCACGAACTGGAGACGCTGGTCGGGAACGCCGAGAGCGGTGCGCTGGCCGCCGATGAGGCCGTGTTTGATGTCATTCAGGCGAGCCTCGATCAGCTGGCCGGTATGCGCGAGGCTGTGGTCAACGGCCAGGGAGTTGCACCGGCGCAAGGGATGATCGCCCGCATCCGGGCCCTGACTCAGCCAGATTCTCTGCCGACGCCACCCCCAACGGAAGTGCCATTGGCGTCCGAGGGGGCCCGTGAGCAGGGCATTGCTGTTGTGACGACGCCCGGGGCCGAGCCGTCGAGTGAATCGCAGGCGCCGGCCATCGCGGCGAGCGAGCCTGAGCCGTCGAGTGAACCGCAGGCGCCGGCCATCGCGGCGAGCGAGCCTGAGCCGCCGAGTGAACCGCAGGCGCCGGCCATCGCGGCGCTGGAGGCGGAGCCGCAGACACCGCCCGTCGTTGCGGCGCCGGCGCGCTCGGAAGCGGAATTCGAACCCCCCGTGCTCGCGCCAGTCGGGATCGAGCCGCTCGGCGAGGCGCCCATCGAACTTGCCGATGCGCTGGCCGCGGAGGGCGCAGGCCTCGAGACACTTATCCTTGGCGCGGTGGACCCCGATGCGGTGCCCGTGCTGCAAGCCGCCGCAGGCGAGCAGGCCCCGATTCTCGCTGCGGTCGCCGATTCTGCGCCGCCGAGTGTGCCCCCGGAACCGCTGGCGACGCCGTTGCCGGTACCGCCGGGGCGCGAGCCGGCCGTGCCGGCGGAGCGCCAGGAGATGGCGCGCGTCGACGCCGAACTGCTCGACAAACTGTTGAACGTTGCCGGCGAGGCCAGCATTGCCCGTTCCCGGCTCGATCAGCAGGTTAGTTCCATCGACTTCAATCTCGGCGAGCTGTCGCGTACCGTGACCCGCTTGAAGGAACAGCTGCGCAGCCTCGAAATCGAGACCGAAGCGCAGATCCTGCATCGTCACGATCCTGAGAGCGGTCATCGCAGCGATTTCGATCCGCTCGAGCTAGATCGTTATTCCTCTATCCAACAGTTCTCGCGCGCGCTGGCTGAGACGGCCAACGACGTGGCCAGTCTGCAGCAGCTGCTCGAGAATCTGACCAAGGACGCCCATACCCTCCTGCAGCAGCAGGCGCGAACGATGACGGAGCTGCAGAACGGCCTGATGCGCACGCGCATGGTGCCTTTCCAACAGCACGTGCAGCGTCTCTCGCGCATCGTGCGTCAGGCGGCGGCCGACACGGGCAAGCGGGCCGAGTTCGTTGTCGAGGGTGCTGCCGGCGAACTCGACCGGCAGGTGCTCGAGCGCATGCTGCCACCTTTCGAACACATGCTGCGCAATGCTGTGGTGCACGGCATCGAACCACCCGAGGAGCGACTGCAGCGCGGCAAGCCGCCGGTCGGGCGCATCGAGCTGCAGTTGCGCCGTGAAGGCGCTCAGGTCGTGGTGCGTCTCAGCGATGACGGCGCCGGCATGAATCTCGAAGCGATCCGGGCCAAGGGTCGAGCGCTGGGATTGATTGCCCCCGGGCCGGTGAGCGACGAGGAGGCCATGCAGCTCATTCTCGAGCCCGGATTCTCCACCGCCGGTACGGTGACGCAGCAGGCGGGCCGCGGGGTCGGCATGGATGTGGTCGCCACCGAGATCAAACGGCTCGGCGGCGCGCTGCACATGCAGACCTATCCGGGCACCGGCACGGAATTTACGATTCGGCTGCCCTTCACCCTCGCGATTAGCCACGCGCTGATTGCCCGCACCGCCGATGAGCTCTATGCGCTGCCGTTGCCGACCGTGGAGGGCGTGCTGCGGTTGCCGCTCGAGCAGGTCAATCAATATCTCGGCGCCGAGAGCGCGCCCTTCGAGCACGGCGGGCAGCGCTACCGCTTTCAGCATCTGGCCGTATTCGTTGGCCTGCCGCCCTCGCCGCTGCCGGCTCAGGATGTGACCGTGCCGGTGGTGCTGGTGCGTGCTGGTGAACACTCTACGGCATTGGTGGCTGACGAGTTGCTCGGCAACCGCGAGATCGTGGTCAAATCGGTCGGCCCGCAGATTGCGGGGATCCGCGGCATTTCGGGCGCCACGATCCTCGGCGATGGCCGCATCGTCATCATTCTCGACATCGGTGCGCTGGTTCGCGCCGAATGGCGCGGCCGTGGCCTCGCGCCGGCCGAGCGGGACAAGGCTGACCGGCGCACTGTCGCGCTGGTCGTGGATGACTCGATCACGGTGCGTCGCGTCACGCAACGGTTGCTCGAGCGCAACGGCATGCGCGTGCTCACTGCCCGCGACGGCATGGATGCGGTCGCGCTGCTGCAAGATCATGTGCCAGACATCATCCTGCTCGACATCGAAATGCCACGCATGGATGGCTATGAAGTCGCCGCACACGTGCGCAACGATCCGCGGTTGCGCGAAGTGCCGATCATCATGATTACCTCGCGCGTCGGCGAGAAGCATCGGGCGCGGGCAATCGAATTCGGGGTCGACGATTATCTTGGCAAGCCCTACCAGGAAACCGAATTGCTGGAGGCGATTGCCCCGCTGGTCGAGCGCGCTCGCGCAACGCGCCGCGCCGAGGCCAGCTTCGGTGCCGAATCCGGGCCTGCTGCGGCCCAGGGCGAATGACGGAGGCGGCATGGCCGAACGGGTCCAGGAAATCTATAGCCTGCTCATCCCGCTCGCTGAAGGGCGGCTGATCGTGCCGCGCGCCTGTGTCGCGGAGGTGGCCGGGCTACCGGTGCCCTCAGAAATGACTGGTGCGCCACCCTGGTACATCGGTGTCGTGCCCTGGAATGGACGCTCGGTGCCGCTGGTGTCCTTCGAGGGGGTGTGCGGTAAGAGCATTCCGCCAGGTTCGGGCCGCTCGCGCATGGTGGTTTTCGTTGCGCTGGGTACGCGTCTCACTCACTTTGCGATCGTCTCGCAGGGTTTCCCGCAGCTGGTGCGCCTGAGCTCTGATGTGATCCGACCGGGTGCGGCGAGTTTTCCGGAGCGCTCACCGGTGCTTTGCCAGCTGCGTATGGCCAATGAGACGCCACTGGTGCCGGATCTGGAGCGGCTTGAGGAGATGATCGCAGACGAGACGCGCGTGCTGTCTTAAGGGGACCGCGACCGGCCGCGGCCGTTAGCTGAGCGCGGCCAGCACCGGCGCGTGCAGTGGGCCGTTGGTGGCGAGCACCGAGGTGCTCGCAAGCGTCAATTCCGCGCCCGCGAGGTCCGTGAATGTGCCGCCCGCCTCGCGCACGATCACCGCGAGTGCGGCAATGTCCAGGATGCTGACGTCCGACTCGATCACGACATCGAGCGCGCCACGCGCCAGCAGGTGATAGTGCACGAAGTCACCGTAACCCCGAATGCGGTTGACCTGTCCGATCAGGCCACCGAGTTTCCCCCACTGGGCTGAGCGGGCGAGGGTCTTGAGATTGCCGGTCGAGACGATGCTCGCGCCGAGCTCGGCCGTGGTGCTCACCCGGATGCGGCGCTCGTTGAGGTATGCCCCATCGCCGTGCTCCGCCCAGGCGAGTTCCCCATAGGCCGGCGCGCTCGAGACACCGAGCACCAAGCGGCCGCCGCGCAGCAGTGCAATCTGTGTCGAGAAGAATGGGCACTCGCGCACGAACGACTTGGTGCCGTCGATCGGATCGACCAGCCAGATGCTTTCGGCCCCGAGATCGTGCTGGCCGGTTTCCTCACCGTAGAAGCCGTAGCCGGGGAAGCGTGCGGTAAGGATGGCGCGGATCGCCTCCTCGGCGCGCACGTCTGCCTCGGTAACGGGCGTGTGATCGGCCTTGGTGCGAATCTGCAGATTATGCTGATAGTAGCCGCGGATGATGTCGGCGGCGGCGCGGGCTGCATCCAGGGCGGCTTGAAGTTCGGGTGAGGCCATGGGGGTGAGTCACTGCGAGAGCCTCAAAGTGCCTTCCCCCGACCCAGCTGTCAATCGCGCGCTCTGGCACAATAGCGGCCGAGGTGTTCAATGGGCAATCGACTCAGCAAGATTTACACGCGCACGGGCGATGACGGCACCACCGGCCTCGGCGACGGCACGCGGGTGCGCAAGGACAGCGAGCGGGTGGAAGCGTTCGGTACGGTCGATGAACTCAACAGCGTGCTCGGCATGTTGCTCGCGCAACCAGCTTTGGCCGCGGGTGTCGCCGAGTGCCTCACCGAGGTTCAGCACCAGCTATTCGATCTGGGTGGAGAACTATGCATCCCCGGGCACGTAGTCCTCGCGGCGGAGCAGGTCGAGTGGCTCGAGCACACGCTCGATGCGTTCAACGCAGATCTGCCGCCGTTGAAGGAATTCATCCTGCCGGGCGGTGGTCCGGCAGCCGCGGTTTGCCATCTGGCCCGCACCGTTGCCCGCCGCGCCGAGCGGCGCGTGTGGACGCTGGCCCGTGTGGAGGCGGTCAATCCGCACGCGCTGCAATATCTGAACCGGCTCTCTGACCTGCTATTTGTGCTCTCCCGGGTGCTGGCTCGCCATGAGCGTGGCAGTGAAGTGCTCTGGCGGCACGAGCGCACGGGGTGATACGCCCGCCTCGGCCGCATCGCGGCCCGGGGGAGCAACTTTCCGCCTGCTGGCGTGTTTTGCGTTCATTCGCAAGCGGAGAGGTTTATGAACCGTATGACCCGACTCGTCCTGACCGGTCTGTCCGTGGGGCTCGCGGAGTTTTGGGCAGTCTGCCCTGCGCCGGCGCACGCCAGCGACAACGCGACGGTTGAGCGCACTTATCCGTGGCATTCTGATTCGATGATCCTCGCGGTGCCGGCTGAGGTTGAATATCGCCCGGGCGCCGTGTGGCGAATGACCATCCGCGCTCCGCAGCGCACGCTACGCGAGCTGGTGGTCAGCGATGGCCGCATCCGTGTCAAGCCGCACGCATGCTTCTCACTGATTCCGTTTTGCATTAACTTCGGCACGGAGCTTCCGGACACGGTGCACGTGAACATCACCGGTCCGGCGCTGCGCGCGATCGAAGTCGAGGGGAGTGCGAAAATCCAGCTCGACCAACTGCATCAGGATCGGCTCGCCCTGACGATCGACGGCAGCGCCGCGGTGCGTGGCACGGGCAGCGTCAATGACCTCTCTGTGGTGATCCACGGGGCCGGCAGCGTCCATCTCGGGCAGCTGAGCGTGCAGCGGGCGAGCGTGCGCATTGACGGCAGTGGCAAAGTCGCGATCGCCCCGAGCGATAGCGTGTCCGTTCGCATCGATGGCGCAGGCAAAGTGCGCCTGCACTCCAATCCGGCGCATGTCTCGACACAGATCGACGGCGCCGGCTCTGTGACGCGCGTTCCGTCCGGCTAGGCCGGCAATTGCGCACTCGGCTGCGCAGCGTGCACTACGCGGCGAGCTGACGTTCGAGCTGGGCGCGTGAGAACAGGCCGCGCACGATGGTTCCGCCTTGTTCGGCCCGCTCGAGCACGACGATGTGCGTCGTGGCGCGCTGGGCTCTGAACCGCGCGGCGATGTCCTGAACGCAGGCGACTTGAACTGCCTCCCAGTCGAGCGTGGGCATGCGCTCCCAGGGTGTCATGATGTGGCCGACCTGAATCTCGTCGTGGCGCGTGAAGCCGGCGTCGTTCAGGAACTGCAGGGGACGCTCGCCCTGGATGTCGTAGGAGGTGATCAGGCCGATCACCCTTTCTCCGCGTATCACCAGCAACGCCCTGACTCCCGCGACCATCATGTCGCGCAATGCCTCATCAATCGTCCGCTCGGCGTTGACGAGCACCGGGGTCTGCACGGAGAAATCGGTCATGACGCGCATGGCTGGGTCGTTCGGTGCGGCGCGCGGCCGCTTCGGCGGCGCTGGCCGGCGCGGTGCCTCACGGGCCGTCCAGTTCGTGTCGCTTTGCAGTGATTCAACGGGATGCGCGCTGACGGTGGTCCCGTCGCTCGCAGAGTCTCGCTCGAACATCATTCGCCTCCCTTTAGGCCCGCGGCGCGCCTGCTCTGGCCGCGACGCGGTGATTGATCCCTACTCTTTGACTCGCTCGCGACGCAGAGTTCCGGGATCGATCGAGGCAATTCGTGGGTTTCGAGTCGCTGAGCTGTGGCCAAAAAACAAGGCCGCGTGACGAATCACGCGGCCTTGTCTCCCCCCTCGACCCGTGCTCGGCTGGTCCGCCGCGCAATCCTCTATGCTGCCATCCGACGTTTTTTTTGAGCGCAGCGATGTTGCGTCGATGGTATCCCTCCAAACGCCTCAGTCAAGCGATTTTCGTTGTTCGTTGCGCCTTCGCAACGTTCAGGCGCGAGTCTCCCTCAGGCGGCTGCTCAGCAGGGCTCGCCAGCGCGGCCAATCGAAAGCCGGACCGGGGTCGCTCTTGCGAGTGGGCGCGATGTCGCTGTGCCCGGTGACGTGCTTGCTCGACAGCGAGGGGTAGGTGGCCAGGAGCCCTGCCACCAGCGCGGCGAGGCTTTCGTACTGCGCATCGGCATAGGGGGTGGTGTCCGTTCCTTCGAGCTCGATGCCGACCGAAAAGTCATTGCACGCCGGGCGGCCCTGGTACTCCGAGCGGCCCGCGTGCCAGGCGCGCCGGTCGAAGCTGACGTACTGGGTCAGCGTGCCGTCGCGGCGAACCAGCGCGTGCGCCGAGACGCGCAGCCCCGCCACGTCACGCAGGCTCGTTGGCGCATCCGGCGGCACATTGGCACTGAACAGCCGATCGATCCACGGTCCGCCAAACTGCCCGGGTGGCAGGCTGATGCCGTGGATGACGATCAGCTCAGGGAGCACGCCTGCGGGGCGCGCATCGCAATGGGGTGAAAGCACTTGGCGTACGCCGACGAGCAGGCCCGTTGCGGGATCGATTGCAGCTGAACGAATCGGGGGGCTCACGGCACTCGTGGCGGGCACATGGCCCGCAGCGACGGGGGCGCATCCCGCCTTGCTCGCCGATCATGCCACAATCTGCGTATGCGAATTGCTTATGCGACCGCGCCTTGGCCCAGCCAGCTCCGCCGCGGGTACTCGCGCATCCGCGCGGCGGCTGCCCGGTTGCTGTGCAGCTGGTCTGGCTCGTGCGCCGCTGCGCACCCAGGCTCTGGGGCTGCCCCGTGCGCTTGATCCGCGTTCATGTGCCGGGTCCGCTGGTCCCGCGTGGCCGGTGCACCGTTCAGGGCGAGGCGGCCGGACACCTCGTGCGGGTGCTGCGTCTCGCGGTGGGTGCAGAGCTGGCGGTGTTTGATGGTACGGGCGGGGAATTCGCGGGCCGAATTGAAGCGGTGCGCAAAGGCGAGGTCCTCGTGGCGCTTGGTGAGCGGCATGAGCGCGCCAGCGAATCGCCGCTGCGCCTGACGCTCGCACAGGCGGTTGCGCGCGGCGAGCGCATGGATTGGGTGGTGCAGAAGGCGGTCGAGCTGGGAGTCAGCGCCATCGTGCCGGTGCTGAGCGAGCGCAGCGTCGTGCGGCTCGATGTTGCGCAGGCGCGCCACAAACAGCGCCACTGGCAGCGCATTGCGGTGGCCGCCTGCGAGCAAAGCGGACGCAATCATGTTCCCGAGGTCAGCGAGCCGCTGGCGCTCGCCGCCTGGCTTGCCGCGCTACCCGCGGGCGGCGTGCGGCTGCTGCTCAGCCCTCAGGGCGCAGTGGGGCTCGCCTCGCTGCCGAACGCCACCTCGGAGGTGCTCGTGCTGATCGGACCGGAGGGCGGCCTCACGGAGGCTGAAGTGCGCGCAGCGCGCGCGCGGGGATTCGAATCGGTGCGTCTCGGACCGCGTGTGCTGCGCACTGAGACGGCTGCCGTCGTGGCGCTTGCGCTGCTTCAGCAGCGCTTTGGCGACCTCTGAGGGGACGCTCAGGGTTGCAGTCGGGTTACCTGCCAGGGCGAAAACGCGAAGCCTTCGCCCGCTGGGGTCAGATGTCGGTTCCAGAGCAGCCGGTCATGAATCCGTGCCGCACCTTCGACCCATAACTCGACCGATTCGGCCCACAGACGGTAACCGCCCCAATGAGCCGGTCGTGGAATCTCACCCGCAAACGCCGATTCGGCGCGCGCTGAGTCAGGCGGTGGCGCGCCGAAGCGTTCAGCGGCTGCCCTGAGGGAGCGCTCGAGCGACTGGCGCGACTCGGCCGGCTGGCTCTGGGCGCTGGCCCACGCGCCGAGCCGGCTTTGCCAGGGTCGCGAGGCAAAATACTCGTCGCTGTCCTGCGTCGGTGCCCGCACCACCGGGCCTTCCACGCGCACCTGCCGGTGCAGCACATCCCAATGAAACACCGCGGCTGCGCGCCCGCTGACAGCGAGCTCACGGCCCTTGCGGGACTGGTAGTTGGTGTAGAACGCGAGGTAGCCCGGCGCGACCGCTAGGCCCTTGCACAGTACCACGCGAGCCGAGGGACGGCCCGCAGCGTCGCAGGTGGCGAGCACCATGGCGTTCGGATTGGGCTGGATGCGCTGCTCGCGGGCTTCGGCGAGCCAGCGTTCGAGCACGGCGAGCGGATCAGCGGGCGGCGTGCCCGTGGACAGTTCAGTGAGCGTGGACATGCCTCATATGGTAAAGGATCGGCGCCGCCGCACGACAGAATCAAAATTCGACTTGCGATGCCGCGGCCGGCTCGCTACAAGTAACGCAATTGCATACTGTCTCATGATTTTCGGATAGCCCAGCATGACCGGGGATGACGTGACACTGGATGATTTGCGCCGCCGGCTCACTGAGCTTGACCGGCAGTTCATCCATCTGGCGGCTGAGCGCAAGGCGTTGAGCGCGGAGGTGGCGCGGGTCAAGCGCGCCACAGGGCATCCCACGCGCGATTACGGCCGCGAGCGCGAGGTGATCATGGGGGCGCGCGAGGCGGCCACGCAGCTCGGCCTCTCGCCGGCACTCGCCGAGGAGTTGCTGCGGCTGCTGATCCGCGCCTCGCTCACGACGCAGGAGCAGGCGAGCGTCGCGGCGCATGGCGCTGGCTCGGGTCGCCGCGCGCTGGTCATCGGCGGTGGCGGCAAGATGGGCCGCTGGTTCGGACAGTTTCTCAGCTCGCAGGGCTTCGCCGTCGAAGTGGCCGACCCACAAGGCGGCGCGGACGGTGTGCCGCGCGTGTCCGATTGGCACCAGAGCGATCTGTCGCACGATTTCATCGTGCTCGCGACGCCGCTCGGAGCCACCGATGCCATTCTTCGGGATCTGGCGCTGCGCCGCCCGCGCGGTGTCATCTTCGATGTTGGCTCGCTCAAGTCACCGCTGCGCGCGGGCCTGCAGGCACTGCGCTCACACGGCTGCCGGGTGACCTCGGTGCATCCGATGTTCGGGCCGGATACCGAACTGCTCTCCGGCCGCCATGTCATTTTTGTCGATCTTGGCCACGCCGAAGCGCTGGCTGCGGCGCGTGCGCTGTTCGTTCCGACGATGGCAGAACAGGTGGTGATGAGCCTCGATGACCACGACCGGTTGATCGCCTATGTGCTGGGGCTCTCGCACGCGGTGAATATCGCGTTCTTCACTGCGCTTGCCGAAAGCGGTGAGGCGGCGCCGAAGCTGGCACGCATGTCCAGCACGACGTTCGACGCGCAGCTCGACGTGGCGGCCTGCGTGGCGCAGGAGAGCCCCGATCTGTACTACGAGATCCAGAGCCTCAACGATTATGGCGCCGAGTCGCTCGAGGCGTTGGTCAAGGCCGTCGAGCGCATCCATACGGCCGTGCTCTCGCGGGATAAGGAGACTTTTAGCGCGTTGATGCGTCAGGGCCGCGATTACCTCGCCGACCGCCGCTCGGTCGCCGAGCGGCGCGCTTAGGGATGAGAACGGAATGAGCGCCCAGGGGTCAGACAACGGCATGGCGAGCGACATCATCGATGCGGACGGATTCCGGGCGAACGTGGGCATCGTGCTCATGCGTCGCGACGGTGATGTGTTCCTCGGCCGCCGTGCCGGCGGCAAGGGCTGGCAGTTCCCGCAGGGCGGCATTCGCACCGGCGAGAGTCTTGAGCAGGCCGTATTCCGCGAGCTGCACGAGGAAGTCGGCCTCGCCGCCCAGGATGTCGAGCTGCTCGGGCGCACTGTGCGCTGGCTGCGCTACCGCTTGCCGCCGCGCTACATCCGGCGCAACCGGCACCCGCTTTGCATCGGGCAGAAGCAGCGCTGGTTCCTGCTTCGATTGCGTCACGAGGTTGAGGATTTCGACTTTGAGAGCACGGCCGAGCCGGAATTCGACGAGTGGCGCTGGGCGGATTTCTGGGAGCCGGTGCGCGAGGTGATCTACTTCAAGCGCAAGGTCTACCAGCGAGCGCTCACCGAGCTGGCGCCGATGGCTTTCCCGACGGGGCAACCGGCGTTGCCGCAATGGTGGAATGAGCTCACCCAGCGCTCGCGCCCCGCGCCGGCGATGGACAAAAGACCGTGAATCAGCCGGCGCCCGCCACCGATCCCGACGAGCGGCGCCGACAGTGGCGGCAGCGCACGGTTCGCACTGGACTGGCGCTAGGTGCGGCCGTGGTGCTTTACCTCGCGTTCGAGATCGGCCGCTTCAGTGCCGGTTACAGCATCCTTGCCGAACTGCATGAGCACGATGTCCTGCGCGGACAGATCACGGCGCTCAGGGGCGATAATCGTGCTCTGCAGGCGCACGTGATTGAGCTGCAGACCCTCAACGCCGGCCATGCCCATGCGGAGCAGGTGGTCACTCGGACCATTGCTCAGCTGCAGGCGCAGATTGCTCGGCAGCAGGAGAAACTGGCCTTCTATCGTGGCGTGGTGGCGCAGGGGGCGCCGCCAGTGGGATTGCGCGTCGGGGAGGTGCTGCTCTCTGCCGGCAAGCGGCCCCTGCATTTTCACGTCGATATCTCATTGCTGCGCGCCGACCGTCCGGACGGCGAGGTCAGCGGCGCGCTGAGTTTTGCGGTCGAGGGGCAGGGCCCGGGGCAGACCACGCTCAGCAACCAGACGCTGACCGGCAAGCCGACCGATCTGAAATACCGCTTTCGCTATTACCAGGAATTCAAGGAGGACATCGTTCTGCCGCCCGGGTTCAAGCCGCTGCGTCTGACCGTTACCGTCCGCTCGAGTCGCACGAACACCGCGCCGCTCGTGCAGTCCTATCCCTGGAGCGCGGTCTCGGTCCCCTAGACCTCTACGCCGCGCCCAGGGGCTTGGATTTTGACCTCGGCGCCCGCAGATTCTAGACTGCTGCCATGAACACTACCGAACTCACCTCAGACGCTGAGCTCATCTTCACCGACGCGGCCGCGCGCAAGGTCGGGGAATTGATCCGGGGCGAAGGCAACCCCAACCTCATGCTGCGGGTGTTCGTCCAGGGCGGCGGCTGCTCGGGCCTGCAATACGGCTTCGAATTCGATGAACAGGTTCAGGACGGCGATACCTGCGTCGAAAACCAGGGCGTGAAGCTGCTCATCGATCCGATGAGCGCGCAGTATCTGATGGGCGCGGAGATCGATTACCGTGAGGGGCTTGACGGGGCGCAATTCGTGATCCGCAACCCCAATGCGACGACTACCTGCGGCTGCGGCTCCTCGTTCTCCGCCTGACCGGCGGTTCGCCGCGTGCCTCAGGCTCCCCGCGCAACCCGCACGCTGCGCATCTCCGACCGCACCCGCCCCGATGTTCTCGCGGCGGTTGATCTAGGCTCCAACAGCTTCCACATGGTCGTGGCGAAGTACTCCCACGGCCAGCTGGTCATCATCGATCGTCTGCGCGAGATGGTGCGCCTCGCCTCGGGCGTGGAGGAGAACGGCGAGATCGACCCTGCGGTGGCCGAGCGCGCCATCGTTTGCCTGCAGCGCTTCGGCCAGCGGCTGCGCGCCATGCGCGCCGGCAGCGTCCGCGCCGTGGGAACCAGCGCACTGCGCCTGGCGCATCACAAGAAGAAATTCCTCGCCCGCGCGCGCGCCGCACTCGGGCATCCCATTGAGATCATCTCCGGCCGCGAAGAGGCTCGCCTGATCTACGCGGGCGTGGCGAGCAATCTGCCGCCTGAACCGGGACGACGTCTGATCGTGGACATTGGCGGGGGCAGCACCGAGCTGATCATCGGCCAGGGAATGCGCCCGCTCGAACTGGAAAGTCTGCGCGTCGGTTGCGTGGCCGTCAGCGAGCGCTTCTTCGGCGATGGAAAAATTTCCGCCAAGCGAATGGAAGCGGCCCGCCTCGCTGCACGGCTGCAGCTCGCGCCGCTACGCAGCGCGTTCCGACGGCGTGGCTGGCAGCACTGCGCCGGCAGCTCCGGTACGGTCCGCGCCATCGGCGAAGCCGTGCGCGAACTCAATCCGCGCGCGACGCGGATTACGGCGGCCAGTCTCGAGAAGCTGCTCGAGGCGGTGGTGGCCGCCGGACACACCCGCTCGCTTGGCTTCGCATCGATCACCGAGGATCGCCGTCCGGTGTTTCCCGGCGGTCTGGCGATTCTTGCCGAGGTATTCGCCGTCCTCCGGCTAAAGGAGATGCGCATCGCAGACGGTGCACTGCGGGAAGGACTGCTCTTTGACATGATCGGGCGCAAGACGGCCGAGGACGCTCGGGAGCGGACCGTGCGCAGCATGCAGTTGCGTTATCACGTGGACACCGATCAGGCCGAGCGTGTCGCCGCGACGGCGCTGCGATTTCTTGAACGGATCGGGCCGGCGTGGCGGCTGCGCGGTGAGCCCGGGGCGGAACTGGTGTTGAAATGGGCCGCGCGGCTGCATGAGATCGGGCTCGATGTCGCGCACAGCGGCTACCACCGACACGGCGCCTATCTGCTGGAGAACGCAGACATGCCGGGATTCTCGCGCGGCGAGCAAAGCCTACTTGCCCGCGTGGTGGGCGGGCACCGCCGCAAACTCTCGCGCGACGGCCTGGCCGAGCTGGTCCCGCCCTGGAATCGTGATGCGCTCTACCTCATCGTGCTGCTGCGTTTGGCGGTGCTGTTGCACCGCGGACGCGAGCGCGCAGCGCTGCCACCAATCAAGGTGTTCGCCGGCCCCCGTTCGCTGCAGTTGACCTTCCCGGGGCGCTGGCTTGCCGCGCATCCGTTGACCGAGACCGATCTGCAGCAGGAAGTGCAGTATCTGCAAGCGGTCGGCCTGCGGCTGCGGTTGACGCGCGGCGGCCGCTGAGCCGCCTCCGGCGGCGCTCAAGCGCCGGTGGCTGCCCCGAACAGCGTACCGGCCGCGTTGCGCGCCAGCAGCTCTCCCTGAGCGCTGAGCCGCGGTTCCGCCGCGCCCACGAACCGCTCGTAGCGTCCGTCGGACAGCAGCTGCCAGGATTGAGCGTTGTCGCGCAGATCGAGCAGTAGGTCATCCAGGATGCGCTGGCGGTGCGAGGGCCGCTCGATGGGGAACGCCACCTCGACGCGGTGGAAGAAATTGCGTTCCATCCAGTCGGCGCTCGCACAGTAGAGCTCGCTTGTCCCGCCGTTCTCGAAATAAAACACTCGCGAGTGTTCGAGGAAGCGGCCGACAATCGAGCGGACCTCGATATTTTCCGACACACCCGGCACGCCGGGCCGCAGTGCGCACACGCCGCGCACAATCAGATCGACCTTCACGCCGGCGCGCGAGGCGCGATAAAGCGCCTCGATCGCCTGCTGCTCAACCAGAGCATTCATTTTGGCGATGATGCGCGCCGGCCGACCGGCACGCGCATGCTCACTCTCTCGATCGATCTTGGCGAGCATCGCTTCATGCAGACCGAACGGGGACTGCAGCAGGCACTGCAGGTGCGGAGTGCGGGTGAGACTGGTGAGTTCGAGAAACAGTTCGTGCACGTCCTGACCAACTTCGTCACGACAGGTGAACAGCCCGTAGTCGGTATATTGCCGGGCGGTGCGTGGGTGGTAGTTTCCGGTGCCGAGATGGCAGTAGCGGCGGATGCCGCCGGGTTCGCGGCGCACCACCATGGCAAGCTTGGCGTGTGTCTTGTAGCCGACCACGCCGTACATCACGTGCGCCCCGGCTTCCTGCAGCCGGTTCGACAGCTCGATGTTCGCCTCTTCATCGAAGCGCGCGCGTAGCTCGATGATTACCGTCACGTCTTTGCCGGCGTTCGCCGCGGCGACCAGCGCGTCGACGATGGGTGAGTCGTTGCCAGTGCGATAGAGCGTCTGCTTGATGGCGAGCACCTGTGGGTCGGCGGCCGCCTGACGCAGAAAGTCCATGACCGGGGCAAAGCTCTGGTAAGGGTGCTGCAGCAGCATGTCCTTTTGACGGATGGCCGCAAACAGGTCGGCGCCGCCGCTCAGTCGTCGTGGCAGCCCAGGGGTGAACGCCGGATATTTCAGATCCGGGCGTGGCACCAGATCGTATACCGCCGACAGCCGGTTGAGATTGACCGGCCCGTTCATGCGATACGTGTCGAGCTCGCCAAGGGCAAACTGTCGCTGCAGGAACTGCACGATATCAGGCGGGCAGTCGCTCGAGGTCTCAAGCCGCACCGCGGCACCGTACCGCCGATGTGCCAGCTCTCCCTCGAGTGCGCGGCGCAGGTCGTCGATCTCCTCCTCGTCGACGAACAGATCGCTGTTGCGCGTCAGACGGAATTGGTAGCAGCCAAGCACGCGGATCCCGGTGAACAGTCTTTGCACGAAGGCCTCGACGATGCCCGTCAGCAGCACCAGGGTGCGCTGCGGCGCATCGGTCGGTACGGGCACCACGCGCGGCAGGGAGCGCGGTGCCTGTACGATCGCCAACTCGCTGTCCCGCCCGAACGCATCGCGTCCCTCCAGCCGGACAATGAAATTCAGGCTCTTGTTCTGGATGCGCGGGAATGGGCGCGCAGGGTCGAGTCCGAGCGGGCTGAGCACCGGGGCAACTTCGCGCTCGAAATACTGCTCGAGCCACTCGCGCGCCGCGCCGCTCCAGTCACTGTGCCCGAGCAGCAGAATGTCGCGCGCTGCAAGCCGCGGCAGCAACTGCTCGTTGAGGCAGCGGTACTGGCCGTCGACGAGGCGCACGGCGTGCGCGTGGATCGCCTCAAGCTGAGCCTCGATCGACAAGCCATCGGCCGCCATCAACCCCGAGCCGAGTTCCTGCAACTGCTTCAGGCCCGCCACCCGGATCTCGAAGAACTCGTCGAGATTGCCCGAGGCGATGCACAGAAAGCGCAGTCGCTCAAGCAGTGGCACGGATTCATCGCAGGCCTGCGCAAGGACCCGCTGATTAAACTCGAGCATCGACAGCTCGCGATTGATGTACAGCTGTGGGGACTTCAGATCCTGAGCATCCATGTCGGGAGTAAAGCAGAGTTCGCTCTTTGGCGCATGCGCGTCCCGGGGGGATGCGGAGGATCGCGAACTGTATACAAATACAGTCATGATGGGCGCCTTGCCCCGCTTCGGCGCCCACTTGCGCGGGTCCCATCGGCAATTCGCCGTGCTGTAGGATCACGGTTGGACTCAAACTGGATGAGCTTTCGCACGTCATGACTCCCGATGAACAGCTGCCCGAACTCGAGCGCGGCGCCCACGAGGTGCTGCTGACCGCGGATCTGACCCGCAAGTTGCGCCGCGGCGTACCGCTGCGCGTCAAGGCGGGATTCGATCCGACCGCGCCGGATCTGCATCTTGGACACACCGTGCTGCTCAACAAGATGCGGCAATTCCAACAGTTTGGTCACGAGGTGATCTTCCTGATCGGGGATTTCACCGGATTGATCGGAGACCCGACCGGACGCAACCAGACCCGCCCACCGCTCACCCCCGAGGAGGTGCAGGCGAACGCCCGCACCTACGAACAGCAGGTGTTCAAGATCCTCGATCCGCAGCGCACCCGCGTCGAATTCAACTCGCGCTGGCTCTCGAGCCTGGCGGCCGCAGATTTCGTGCGTCTGGCGGCGCATTACACCGTGGCGCGCATGCTGGAGCGGGACGATTTTGCCAAGCGCTACAAAAGCGGGCAGCCGATCGCGATTCACGAATTCCTCTATCCGCTGGCACAGGGATACGACTCGGTAGCGCTCAAGGCCGACGTCGAACTCGGCGGCACTGATCAGAAATTCAATCTGTTGGTCGGCCGGCAGCTGCAGACGGCCTACGGACAGGAGCCGCAGGTGGTTCTGACCGTGCCGCTGCTAGAGGGGACGGACGGTGTCAACAAGATGTCCAAATCCCTTGGAAATTACATCGGAATCGCCGAGCCGCCCGATGACATGTTCGGCAAAGTCATGTCGATTTCGGACGTGCTGATGTGGCGCTATTACGAGTTGTTGTCATTCCGTCCGCTGAGCGAGATTGAGGCGTTGCAGGCCGCGGTCGCGGCAGGACGCAATCCCCGCGACGTCAAGCTCGAGCTTGCGCACGAATTGGTGGGCCGTTTCCACGGGCCGCACGCCGCCGAGCAGGCGCATCAGGCATTTCTCGCGCGTGTCAGCGAGCGGGCAGTGCCGGCCGATCTGCCGCCGAAACACCTGACAGTCGACGCGGCGGGTCTGCGTCTGCCGCAGCTGCTGAAGGCCGCGGGCCTTGCGGCCAGCACTTCCGAGGCGACACGCAAGATCGAGGAAGGCGCCGTGCGCATCGACGGCGAGCGGGTCACCGATCGAGCGCTCACCCTCAAGGCCGGCGCGGATCTGGTGGTGCAGCTGGGTTCGCGTCGCTTCGCCCGGGTCAAGCTGGACCTGAGTGGCTGAAAGCCGGAAGACCAAATCCTGCCGGGTGGCGTTTGCTCGAATCTTTTATCCTTTTGATTTTAAAGAAGTTTATTCTGGATCCTGGGCGCGCTCGGCTGCGACCACGGTCGCCCCGGGACCGCTCCGCATCACACCGGTACAGGAAATTATTGCAATGCGTTGACAAGACCCCAATCAGGGCTATACTGCGCGCCCCTTGCAGCCACAGGCCAATGCGCCGGCGGTAGCAAAGGGCGCCGAGGAAGCGGCGAAAAAGAGGGTTGACGGGCGCGAAACGATGGATATACTGCCCGCCCCTTCGAGAGCGAAGGCGCTAGCGAAAGCGAAGCGATTCACTCGAAACGCTGTGTGCCAGCCGCACAGCCGATCTTTAAAAGTTTGGCAGGTAATTTGTGTGGGGACTCGTGTCAATAAGCCTTTGGCGCTTAAGACCGAGTGACCAAAATGTCCAGCAGTAACTGGAGCCATTTTGATCCACTCTGACTTTGTTGATTCTCAAAATCTTCAAGTGAAGAGTTTGATCCTGGCTCAGATTGAACGCTGGCGGCG
>JAJZUT010000017.1 GCA_021847105.1 Pseudomonadota bacterium
TCGAGCCGCTGATCGGCCGTGCAGTGCCGGTCCCTGCACAGCTCGCCGAGCTGTACGGGCGGCCGAGCCGCTTCGAGGAGATCGACGCCGATCTCGGTGCGCTGCGCGCCGCACTCCGTGACAAGGCGGGCTAGGAGCGCAGGCTGTGGGGCAGATCGTGCGCCAGCCGTTCGTTCCGTGGGCGCTGCTTGGGCTGGCAGCGGCGTTGATCATTGTGCTGGTGTGGCTGATTCGCTGGCATCGGCGGCGCCGCGCGCGCAAGGCGCTGCACGCGGCGATCGCCGCGGTCGGCAACGAGTACCTGATCGATACGTCGGTGCCGGATGGCATGGGCGGTGGATATCACGTTGATTTCCTCCTGCTCAGCGTGCACGGCATCCTGATCATCGACGTGCGGCAGGTCCGCGGCAACATCTTCGGCGGCGACCAGATGGCCGAGTGGACGGTGATGGACGGGCCACAGCGTTTCACGTTCGTAAATCCGCAGAGCGGCCTGTACGACCGCATTGCCGCAGTCAAGGCCATCACCGGCGACGTGCCGATCGAGGGACGGGTCGTTTTCACGCGCGAGGGCAGCTTCCCGAAGGGGTTGCCGAAGTGGACCGTGATGCTCGATGGGCTCGGCGCGGAATTCCCGCCGCTCGAGGCGGATCTCGAGCCGGCGAGCCTCGCTCTTTACCGCGATGCGTGGGAGCGGCTGCGCGCACAGGTGCGCCCGAGCAGCATGGCGCACATGCGCTGAGCAGGCCCGCGGCTGCTCACAGAGACAATGTGCGCGCGTGATCGGCGAGCACCAGAGCGACGCAGCCGGTGAGCTTCTCGGCGTAATCCAGGTGCAGAAATTCGTTCGGTCCGTGCGCGTTGGCATGCGGGCCGAGCACACCGGTGATGAAGAACTGCGTGTGCGGAAAGCGCTCCCCGAGCATGGCCATGAACGGGATCGTGCCGCCGCAGCCGACGTGCACTGCGCCGGCGCCGTAGATCTGCCGCGAGGCCGCATCGATCGAACTCTCAAGCCAGGGTGCAAACGAGGGGGCGTTCCAGCCCGCGGTTGGCGTGCCAGGGGCGAAACGGACCTGGGCCCCATAGGGCGGATCGCGCTCGAGAACCGCTTTCACCGCGCGTGCCGCCCGTTGCGGGTCGCAGGTCGGCGGCAGGCGCAGTGAGAGCTTGACGGTCAAGGCTGGCAGCAGCACGTTGCCGGCGGAAAGCGTCGGCGGAAGCCCATCGGCCCCGGTCACCGACAGGGTGCTCTTCCAGGTACTGTTGATGAGCAGTTCGACCGGATCGTCGCTGACGGGGCGTACGCCGGGGCTCCACGGCAGCTTGCCGGCGACCGCACCGCCCAGCACCTGCGCGGCCGTGCGGATCTGTGCGAGCCGGTCCTCCGGCACGCTCACCGAGAGCTCCGCGGGCCTGAGCGTGCCATCCAGCGGATCCTCCAGCCGCGCGAGCAACTGCTCGAGGATACGAAAGGGATTCGGTGCGATGCCGCTTGCCATGCCGGAGTGCACCCCTTCCTCGAGCACCCGAACGGTGAGCTCACCGACCAAGTTGCCGCGCAGCGAGGTAGTGCACCAGAGCTGCTCGTAGTTGCCGCACTCGGCATCCAGGCACACGACGAGCGAGGGCTCCGCGAGGGCGTCCCCGAGCGCCTCGAGGTGCGCCGGCAGATCGATGCTGCCGCTCTCCTCGGAGGCTTCGATCAGCACAATGCACCGTGCCAGCGGCACGCGTTGCGCCTTGAGTGCCGCGATCGCCGCCAGCGAGCTGAACAGCGCGTAACCGTCATCGGCCGCGCCGCGCCCGTAGAGCTTGCCGGCGCGCAGCACCGGCTCCCAAGGACCCAGCCCGCTCTGCCAGCCGGTGAACTCCGGCTGCTTGTCGAGATGTCCGTAGAGCAGAGCGCATCCGGGCAATTCGCCCGGCACGTCCACCCGCAACACCGGCGTGCGGCCCGGCAGGCGCCTGATCTCGACGGTCATACCGGCGATCGGCTGCGTGCGGCACCATTGAGCCATCAGCTGAATGGCCGCCTCCATGTGGCCGTGCTGCTCCCACTCGGGGTCAAACAGCGGCGATTTGTTGGGAATGCGCACGTACGCGGCCAGACGCTCGAGAATCGAGTCCCGCCACGCCGCGCCAATGTGCGTACGGAGTTTTGCTACGTCCACTCGGTCTCTCCCGGACAGCTGGTGTTGCGAGCGCGTCCATGCGGCTCGGCTGCGAGCGATTCCGCACGAACCACGCGCGCATTATGAAAACGCCGCCTCTAGCGCGCAAGTACACGCGTCATCACAAATCGTTCGCACTGTATTCGAACTGGAATTCCTTGCCGGGGAAAGACCAAAGAATCGGGAACATTACTCAATATCCGAGGCATGGCCGACGGTCTGCCGCAAGCGTAGCAGCGTGGACAGGCTGGCATCGTGAGCGGCGAAGTGGCGGGGGCCGGACCAGCCGACCGCGAGTGTGGTGGGATAATCGAGCAGCAAAAACCCGTCGACTTGGCCGTTCATGGCGGCGACGAGGCCCGGCAGCACGGAGGTCAAAAATCGGGCGGACCCGCTGCAGTGTCTCCCGGGATTTGATATGCCAAATGCAGTATATGGACCGCAATGCGGATCTACGGAATACGCCGAGGGATCCGACACGACTGCTGCGGGCGTCCCCGCACAGGCTGTAGTCGCTTGTCTCAACTTCCTCCTCACATCGGAGTTCCCAACTCGCGATCTGGTAGGGCAGAGGCGGCCTCAAAAAGCGGAAACGGCCATCATGAGGCCGGTTCAAGGATTCAGTTGAGGTGCCACGAAATTGCGCGTCAACTCAGCGCACTGGCGCGGCAGGTGCCTTCTGTAACGTGAGACCGACAGCAAATGACCTTTGAAAGCCCTTCCAAATCGTGATGTCACCGGTTCCAGGGCTGTAAGATCCAAAGCGTGCGTGGTCATGCGGCCAGACTCCACGCCCGGCGTGCGTCACGCGCACGTCCAGGTACGCCGCGAAGGACTTTTCTTTCTTCACATACAGATCAAGAAACGCAGTGATGAAGTGCGTATTGATCGCATTGACCCGCCTCGTGTTCCAGACAGGGTCCTGAAACCACGAGATGTTCCACAACGAATTTTGCATCTGCCGTGGCGCCGGATCAAGGCCGATGTCGTGGCCGGCTTCTTCGAAGGTGAGAAGATAGCGTGGCGCGTGCACAGCCTTCTCAAACACGCGCAGTCCGGCTCGTCGGTAACCGACGGTCCGGTCCCTATTGCCATTGATGATCAGCAACGGAACATGAATCCCGGACAACCCGTGTGCACCCCAAGCGTTCCAAGGCCGTCCGCCTGCCGGAGAAATCGCGACCACAGCCCGCAGGTGTGCCACCACAATCGAGCGCTGCAGTGCGCCACCTCGACAGTAGGGCAACAGCAGTTTGCCCGGCACTGCTTTCGCCATTGGGCTATGCGGGTCGAGTATCGCTCCTGCGGCAGTCAATACGCCATAGCCGCCCATGGAATAACCGATCAGCGCCGTCCGGTTCGGATCGATCCAATGCTTCTCTGCGAGTGTTCTCTGCAGAGTCCTCGCAACAAAGGCGATATCGAGTGGCCGCCTCAGAACAGGCCCGGCAAATTCAGAGACCGATGGATCATCATGGTTAATGGCGGCAACGACGTAGCCCTTTGACGCCAGATTTTCAGTGATCCAGCTCAAAGCCGCTGGGGCATTCTCGCTGTAGCCATGCGAGACAATGACCAGCGGATAGGGCCCCCCGGAGAACGGAGCGCCGCGTACTGCGATACCCGGAATCGTAAAGTGGGCTGGAGGCGCCGGAGGCTCAGACCGAAAGGCGCCCGAATACACCGCTCGCTTCGCCCCAGGCTTCGGATGCGCCGGGTACCAGATATCCACGATCAGGGATCTATTACGCTTCGGCGCGCTATGCGTCTTCGGATTGTAAGCGAGAACATCCGTTTGCGCGTGCTCAATCAGTGTAATCGTCACGACACCGACTGCATGCGGCCCAAGTCTCGCCAGCGCTGGGGCGTCTGGGCCATAGACGCTCGGCGGCTGCTCCGCGCGGGCTGGTGTCACGCCGCTCCACAAGAGCGCCAGCGCAATTAACACCGGCAGCGATACTCGTCGCCACTGATCGGCTGCGCGGATTCCACTGCTCCGCGTTGCGCGTAAACGCCCGAGTTTCGCATTTTTTTTACCGTTTTCTAACATGTATCGCATGCTCGCCGGGCGCGGCACGAGGAAGCTTGAGTAACTCACGGGGTGCATCGTCGAAACTCCCATGTATGACCTTGATTACATGCGAATGTAGTTTCCGAAAAAAAAGCAGCATGCGCGCGATCAAGAGCGCGGATGTCGCCGCAAAAATTGACCAGGCCGCATGGAGCGCTGCATATTCAGTATTCTTCTGCTATGGAGAAATGCTCGCTTAATTCTCGTGTTCGGAGAATCTGTAACCGAAGCTGAGCTCGATTACTCGCGGGCGCATCGGAGTCTCGGTCAGTATAGATTGCGAGTTGCTGGTTAGGAGGCTTTTATTGACATCCGTAATGTTTGTCCCCGAAAGCGTCACCGTCCATGCGCCATTGGACACGCCAGCTGAAAAGTCGTAGGTGGTCCATGCGGGAAGGATATATGCCTCGACATTGCCCGATGCGGAATATGCATGCGCTCGATGTTGGGCGCCCACTTGTACGAACGGTATATAGTTTCCAACCGACCATTCGTAGCGCAGCAGTGCACTAATCTGAAACGGCGGTGAGTTGGCGAGTGGGCTGCCTACCTTTCCGTACAGATTCGCGAGTGGCTTTGCCACGCCGTTGTCATACCACGTGGTGATAGGCTTCCCAAAGTTCGGGGTTGCGGGGTTGTTGTCGATTAATTCAGGAGAGTTTGTGAGTTCTCCGCTATTCCAGGATGCAGAGGCATTGACCGTCAGGCCTTCGATGGGCCGCGCCAGGAAATGAAGCTCGATACCCCTTACGCGATAATCCGGACCATTGGTGCCAAATGCAAGATTGCCGAGGCCACATTGAGGGCATAAAAACGCGACCTGAACATTGCTCCAATTCTCCTGGTAGGCGGAGCCGTCTACTTCAAGACGGTTGTTCCACCATAAGGTCTTCCAACCAATCTCGTTGTTTGTCAGATTGTCAGATTGATACGTAAGGGGTGTGGAAAACTGATACACGCCATTCTTATTCGGAAGTTGCTCGGAACTGCCACGATTAAAGCCTCCCGGCCTGAAACCTTGCGAATACGTGTAATACACCATGACTTGCGGCAGGATGTGCCATTCTAGGTCTGCCCGTCCGCGCTTTCCAGTCTCGACGAAGTGGTTAAGCGCCTGCTGCTGCGGATTCGAGAAGTTGGTGCCATATGGTGACAGGCATGGCCCGAAATACGAAGTGGGAGCGAACTGCTTGCAGCCGAAACTTCCAACATCACCGCCAAGTTCCTGGTTGAACATGTCGAAGTAGCGTAGACCGCCTGTGATTGTCAGCGTGTGCGGAATAATGTCGTAACTGACGGAAGTGTAGACGGCTTTCTGTGTGAATGTGTGCACGAAGTCGTCGAAGAATGCGACATTCGAGTTGCGTATGCCAAGTTGATTTGCTGGCGTTCCAGGCCACGGCTGAAGAGGGAGAAAACAGTTCGAGTTTGGACCATTAGGTGAGCAGCCCGGCACGCTTCTGTAGAGCCATTGTGTGGTGTCGTAAATCTTGTAATCTTCATAGAAGAGTCCTACTAGCCCTCTTAGACGCCATTGTTCCGGAGTGCTGATGCGTATCTCTTGTGATAAATGGGTATTTTCTTCCGTGTCAGTCCAGACGGAACTTGGCGAGTAACATGTGGCGTTTGGATTTCCTTGAATTGAACTATAAGAGACGCCGGTACACTGGTAGTAATAGCCGTAGCGGCCGCGCGCGTAGTTTGTATAGTCCTGTATTTGGTCTACATTTCTATCCAGGTACGATCCGCTATAGACAAGATTTAGGTCGCCAATCTTTCCGTGCAAATCCAGCTCTGTGTTTTCGAACTTGTCTCTGTTGTATGAGGGATTGAACAGGTTGACGGAATATGGCGGCAGGGACTGACCATTCGAGCCGAGGGGCATTTCATAAAAAACCCCTTGTGCATCCAAATTCTGGTACATCTGCGAAAGAAGAAGATTCCAGTCACTGTTGAATTTGTAAAGAAACTCGGCGCGTATGCCTCGGTAAGTCACTGGATTGATGTGATCTGCTGCGATCTGATAATTGTTTATCGTGACGCTGTTGACAGGGACGATGCCGCCGTTCGAAGTGGCTAATCCGAGATCCGTCGATGCGCGTGAGAATGTTGCCGGAAGGTTGTTGATGTAGCCGCCCCTTTGGTCGCTAAATATGACGAAACGTGCGGCGAATTTGTGCTTTATGATCGGCAGGTTAAATACTGCATCAGCATTGGTATTCGGAGCGCCGTGAGCCGTTATCCCGTACCCGGCGTGAATATCTACGGCGAATGTGTCCAGCTTTGGCTTGTTTGTGATGTAGCGTACGACGCCAGCCTGCGCGCCTGCGCCAAATAGGGTGCCCTGAGGACCTTCTAGAACCTCGATGCGCTGCAAATCGACCGCATATACGTCGAGATTTCGGCCCGGCAGAGTCGTCGACTGGTTGTCGAGGTACTCGGCGACGTTAGGGAATCCGCCAACAGAGCCTTGTCCCTGGGTAAAAACCACACCGACCGACAAACCCCGCATAAATACCTGGCCTTGTCCGGGCCCAATGGTGCCAGTGGATACGTTCGGAACATACTTAACCAGGTCACTGAACGTGGCGACATGCATTTCGCGGAGGTCTTTGCCGGTAAATGCCTGCATGGTAATCGGCACATCCTGGATATTTTGTGCTTGGCGTTGTGCTGTAACAACGATCTCCTGCAGCTGCAGTCCCTGCGCGAGAGGATTGGAGGTGTCGGCGGCAAATGCGGCGTGAACCGCAGAAGCACTCAATATCGCGGCGACAGTGCGTGTGATTCTATGTTCATTCTTCATATGCTGACCTCCGCAATGAGTTTTCGTGCTTTAGGTTTTTTGCGTTAATTTTCCGCGACTGGTTCGCGGGCTACATACATGTTTCGCAAAGAAGGGTAACCGAGAAGTTGGAAGGTCGTGCCGGTAGTCGCAGGACGTTTCTCGCCCGGGCGCACATTCCGTGGGGGTCTTTGGCTTACCAAGTCTCGCGAAGCAGGAGTCAGATGGCCTTGAGGAGCCATGGTCAGACTGCGTCTGAAAAGTCAGAGACGTCGATGCGCCAGGCGCCAGGCGGCTTCCTCGGCAGGGTTCGGGAGAGAGGGAGTAATTGCTCTTGCCTGATTGCGGCAGAGGGTTGTGTGAATGTAGCGGCTTCGTTTGTTGTGCTGTGACGGGTGTTGTTTCCATGGTCAGCCCGGGAATCTCGTTCCATGCGCGATGCGGTGACCTGTGGACTGGCATCTGGATCTATTGTTCGGCGGCGCCAGGCGCCTGTGGGTCGAGTGTTCGCGAGAGGGTCGAGATGTGGAATAGATTCGCGATGCCAAGCTCGTGAGGCGTATTGGAGTTGAGGCGAGTTAATGAATCGGGTCTGGTTGGCGGTAGCGAGCATATTCGGAGAGTCTGTTTCTTTTGTTGCGATCGTTGGAGAAGAGCGAGACTCAGGATGAAGCGGGGCGTGGACGCGACGGCCGAAGGGTATGCGATATTAGGAGGCTTCTGGCGATAGTAAAATTTGACCGTCACAACCGTCCTCGCCGGGGCCATTTTGAGACGCTGGCGTGGAGCGTCCGAGTTGAGTTCTTGCGATAGGTGTCTGCCGGAGCGGCTCTTCTTGAGAGCGGGGTGGCGGTTCGGATTGCGCGCTGCAAAAATAGGGAGTTTGTTCTGTGTCTGTACTGCCGCGGGGTGCGGATCGGTACGGAAATTGGCGGAAGAGCTTTGAGTCATGCCTTCTCCGTGAAGAGTTCGTGGGCTCCACCGGATGCGACAATGTTTCGTTTTGCGCATATTGCGCAGTCGGTCGAGAGTGTGGCGCTCTCAATGATCACGCCGGATTCTTCTATATCCGACGACTGCATAACGCACGTGTTCAGTGCATTCGGTATGCGGCACTTTTCGACTCTATCCCTCTTGAGACTGCGCCATGAAACGCAGAGCTCTTTCAGTCAGGCGGCGTAGAAGTGCTAATCGAGTCGGGACAACCCCAGTGCTGTCCGGCTCGCCCCATTCTTAATTCTTTCTGAGTATGCTATTAACAAAGGAGGAGGGCTCTGAAGAAATTTTACCGTTCAGTAAGAAAATTATGATAGCGATGAACGTGTAGTCCTTTGATTGATTGCAGTCAGAACGATGTGCGTTCTGCTCGTTTTGTAGCGGCCCTGGATGGGTTTGCTGTCTCCTTGGATGTCCTAGCGCGCCTGTCGACATCGCTGGCGAGCCGTCCTTGTGACCGATTCGTTCATCACAGGCCGAAGCGGGCCGGCTGGGCATCGATGCTTCCGGGCCGAAATACAGGATTTCGGCGAGACGTGATCTCCGATGTCTCGGCGTTCGGTGGCAGTGATCTTCATTTGTTGATGAGTTTTTTGGTTGGCGGAATGGTGTTTGATGGCGCGGGAGCTCTTCTGTGCCGGCAGGATCCTGATGGGGGCTGAGGGTGTATGAGACGAGCAAGAGTCAGCAGCTCGCTCGTACATGCTCGAGCATGCCGAGGATGCTTTGAGAGGGTTGATCGGCAAGCCGATGGCGAGAGGCGCCGTAGTTTGATGTGTCTGTTTGCGGCACTGAACGCTGGGATCGGAAGGGCCAGCAGTGAGGTGTATCCTCGGCTTAGAACCAAGGTTCGGGTGTGCGCGCGATCTACCGGGAAATCCCGGCAAAGCGGGACCTGCACGGAGTAATGGATAAGTTCCGCGCGTGGGAGCCCGGCTGTTCTGCATGCGGATTTTTAATTCAAGACATCGGAATCCGCCCCTCGCATGGTCGTGTGCCAACTATGCTGCGGATAGTTCGTGCCGCGGCCTGATCTCCGGCCCTTTCAAACGGCTGCTAGAGCACTTCTGGCAATGCAAATATGCGACGCGCCGCGCAGCTGCTCGTGTGGGCGAACTGCGCGAACGTCTCGCCGCGTGCGCGGGCGATCACGCCGGCAATGTGCGGCAGGTACTGCGGCTCGTTGCGGCGTGAGGTGGGGCGCGGCGTCAGATCCCTTGGCAGCAGGTAGGGCCCGTCGGTCTCGGTCATGAGCCGATCGGCCGGAATTCGCGTCATGAGCGGCAGCAGATGCGCGCCGCGGCGCTCGTCGCAGATCCAGCCGGTGATGCCGATCGCGAGACCGAGTTCGAGGTAGGTGTCGAGCTCCTGCGCCCCGGCGGTGAAGCAGTGCGCGACGCCGCCGGCGAGCGAAGGCCAGTGCTCGCGCAGAATGCCGATGAAGTCCGCGTGCGCGTCCCGCTGGTGCAAAAAGAGCGGCTTGCCGATTTGCGCGGCGAGCTCGAGCTGGCGGTGGAATGCACGCTGCTGCACGGCGCGGGGCGCGAAATCGCGGAAATAATCGAGGCCGCACTCCCCAAGGGCGAGCACTTCGGGGGCTCGTGCGAGCTCGGCGAGCTCGGCGAGCAACTCATCGTTGAGCTGGGCTGCGTGATGCGGATGTAGCCCGGCCGTGGCGAATAGAACGCCGGGGTGGGCGCGCGCGAGCTCGATCGCGCGCCGGGTGCTCGGACCGCACGAGCCGGTCACCATCATCTGCGCCACCCCAGCGGCTTGGGCGCGCGCGATGACTGCCTCGCGGTCGGCGTCATAGCTGTCGTGCGCGAGGTTGACTCCGATGTCGATCAATGTCGGCGGGTGAGGCGGGGCGGATGGTGGCATGCGCGCCTCGGTCGTGCTCATGCCCACTCGGGCGCGTTGCCGGGCTTCCATTTGATGCTGCAGCCGATGCTGGGGTGCTGGGGTGCGAGTGGGCGCCCCGCGAGCAGTGCATCGAGCGCTGCGCGCAGCTCCTCACCGGTGATCGGGATGCCGTTACGCGGGGAGCTGGCATCGAATCGGCCGCGATAGACCAGACGTCGTTCTGCGTCGAACAGAAAGAAATCCGGCGTGCAGACCGCCTCGTATGCTTTGGCCGTCCCCTGCGTGGCATCGATGAGGTACGGAAAGGAAAAATTCTTCGCGGTCGCCACCCGTGCCATCTGCTCAGGGGCATCATCGGGGTAGGCGCTCGAGTCATTCGGGTTGACGGCGAGAACGGCCAGACCGCGCCCGCGGTACTCACCGGCGAACGCGACGAAGCCGTCGAGGATGTGCTGCACGTACGGACAGTGATTGCAGAGGAAGGCGACGAGCAGGGCGCGTGCGTCACTGAAGTCCTCCGGGCTCCAGAGTCGGCCGCCGGGATCGGGCAGGCGAAAGCTCGGCGCGATCGTACCGAGCGGCAGCATGCGGGAGTGACGGGCGACCATGACAAGCTCCTGAAATGCGACAGTTCAGCGTTCTTACAGCGCGTTGAGCGCCGCGCACAGCGCCTCCACGTGGGCCTCGTCCTGATCCCATGCGGCCACGAGACGGGCCGTGCCGGCGCTCTCGGCGCCCCAGTCGTAGAATTCGAAGCCCGCAGCACGGAGCGCGCGCTTGCCGTCGGCGCCGAGTTGCACGAACACTTCGTTCGCTTCCACCGGGGCAATGAGCCGCGAGCCTGCGGCGAGACCGATGCGCTGCGCGCAGCGGTTGGCATGCGCGGCGTTACGCCGCCACAGATCATCCTCGAGATAGGCGAGCAGCTGCGCCGCGACAAAGCGGGACTTGGAGATCAGGTGCCCCGCGCGCTTGCGGCGCAGCTCGAAATCCGCGACCAGGCTGGCATCGAAGAACACCACCGCTTCGGCGGCGAGCGCACCGTTCTTGGTGGCGCCGAAGGACAGCACGTCTATGCCAGCCCGCCAGGTGACATCCCCGGGGTGACAGCCGAGGAACGTGACCGCGTTGGCAAAGCGCGCGCCGTCCATATGCACCTTCAGACCGTGTGCATGCGCGACCTGGGTGAGCCGACTGAGCTCATCGGGACGGTAGGCCGCGCCGAGCTCCGTGGCCTGGCTGATCGACACGGCCGCCGGTTGCACGGTGTGCACGGAGACCGGATGCGCGTCAAGCGCTGCGGCGAGGGTGCTGGAAGTGAGCTTCGCGTGCTCGCCGGGAAGCAGCATCAGCTGGGCGCCGCCGGAGTAAAACGCAGGTGCACCGCACTCATCGCAGGCGATGTGCGCCTCGTGATGGGCGAAGATCGCGCCGTAGGGCGGACTGAGCGTGGCGAGCGCGAGAGCGTTGGCCGCCGTGCCGGTGGCGACGGCAAAAGCCCGCACCGGGGCGCCGAAGAACGCGCCGAGCGCCTGATCGAGGCGCTGTGTCCACGGATCGTCACCGTAGGCCATCTCGAACCCGTGGTTCGCTGCGGCGAGGGCGGCCAGCATCTGCGGGCAGGCCGTCGCCGTGTTGTCGCTCATGAACCGCATCGTCTGTTTACCCATTCGCCACTGTTCCTCTACGTTCGCCACTTGAACGACCAGGCTCCCAAGCCCAGAAACACCAAAGTCACCCCCCCGAGATAGATCAGGCTCGGAGCGACGGTGCCGATTCCGGCCCCGTAGAGCATCACCTCGCGCGCGGCATGCAGCATCTGGGTCAGCGGCAGCGCATCGGCCACCCAGCGCACCCAGCGGGGCGAGCCGGCCAGGGAGAACCACACCCCCGAGAGCAGCATCATCGGCCAAGTGAGTAGGTTCAGCAGACCATTGACGAGCTCCTCGCTGGCGAAGCGGGCCGCGACCGTGAGGCCGAGCGCGATCATCGAGAGCGCGCCGAGCACGGTAATCAGCAGCAGTAGCGCCACGTTACCCGCGTTGTGGAAATGAATCATCGCGCCGACCGCCACATACAGCAGCGTCGTGATCAGCACGATGATGGTCAGCCGCGAGAGCACTTGAGCGCTGAGGAACTCGAAGGCGGTGAGCGGGGTGGCGTTCAGTCGCTTCAGAAAGCCGCTCTGGCGGTAGCGCAGCACGACGTAGCCGACGCCGAACAGGCAGCTGAACATCAGGTTCATGCCGAGGATGCCCGGGAACAGCCAGTCGAGATAGCGGACCGAGCGGCCGCGCACCGGCAGCCGCTGGGCGTGTGGGTCGGCCGCGAGCAGCAGTCGCTCGGCGATGTAGCCCTTGGGCGAGTCGGTGTTGACCCAGTAACGGGACGGCGCACCCGGCGCGAGCAGCAGATCGATGCGCTCGCGGCGCAGCGCGTGCAGCCCCTGCGCCGTGCTGCGCTCCGGCAGGAACTGAACGTAGCGGGTGTGCAGAAACGGATCGGCTTCTCGTGCGCTTGCCCCGTCGAGTACGCCGACCTTGAACAGCGGTCGCGGCGGTCCCCCGAAGATGAATCCCATGCCGACGATGATCGACAGCGGCAGCAGCAGCGTGAACACCAGCGTGCCGCGATCGCGCAGGAATTCCAGGTTGCGCGCGTGCCAGACGGCAAACAGTCGGCGCATCATGCGCGCAACTCCCGACCGGTGAGTTCAAGAAACAGATCCTCCAGATTCGCCGGGCGGATGCGCAGGTTTTTCAGCGGCACTTCGGCACTGATCAGCGCGCGCAGCGTCGCGTCCAGATCGTCGGTGGTGATCTCGATGCGGTCCTGCGCATCGATCAGCTGCAGCGGTAGCGCGCGCGCGGCCGGCGGAAAGTCCGCCTTGGGCAGCTCGAGAAGCACGGCGGCGAAGTGCTCGCGCAGCAGCGCCCCCGGGGCGCCCTGGGCGATGATGCGTCCGCGGTCGACGATTGCAATCTCATCGCAGAGGATCTCGGCCTCCTCCATGTAATGCGTCGTCAGAATGATGGTCTTGCGGCTCGCCTTGATCGAGCGGACCAGCGCCCAGAAGTTTCGCCGTGCCTGCGGATCGAGCCCGGTGGTCGGCTCATCGAGAAACAGCACCGCCGGATCATTCACCAGCGCGATCGCGAGCAGCAGCCGCTGCAACTGCCCGCCGGAGAGCTTGCGGTTGTCGCGCTCGGCAAGCGCCTCGAGCGAGCACAGCTTGAGCAGCTCATCGATGTCGCGGCCGCGTGCATACAGTCCGCGGAACATCGCCAGACTCTGCCGCACGGTAAGAAAGTTCTGCAGCGCCGTTGCTTGAAACAAGATGCCCGCTTCCTCGCGGAAGCGCTCACTGAGCGGCTCCCCGCGGTAGCGCACCTCACCGGCGGTGGGGGCGAGGATACCCTCCATGATCTCGATGGTGGTGGTCTTGCCCGCCCCATTCGGGCCGAGCAGCCCGAAGCAGATTCCCGGCTGCACGCGAAAGGAGATGCCATCGACGGCCGTTACGCCCGGATACTGCTTGGTCAGATTGCGGACTTCGAGAATCGGTGCACTCATGGGCCGCTCGGTCATTCGGCGCGATGCGGCATCGTAGCCGATCGCAGCGGGCTGCGTCTGCCCGCCGCGCCGCGTCCTGCGGCTGGTAGAATGCGGGGGTTACCGACAAGGCGCGCAACGGGCGCGGCGGAGTTGCTGTGATTTCCGATGGAGCGGCAGCGCAATTGCCGCTGTGGTCCGAGCAGGACGCGAGCTGGAGCGTGCGTGAGAGCCGGCGCGCGCGGCGCATGGTGGTGCGGGTATTTCACTCCGGTCGGGTCGAAGTGGTTGTGCCGGTGAAGACACCGCCGGGACTGATCGCGACGTTTCTGGAGCGGCATCGATTGTGGATCGAGCGCAAACGCGCCGAGGCGCGCCGGACGGCGGTCGTGCCGGAGCCCTTCCCCCCAGGGAGCATCGATCTGCCGGCGTGCGCGCAGCGCTGGCGGGTGCACCTCGCCGGCGGCAGCGGTCGGGTGCGGCTCGCAAGTGCCGATGGGCTGATCATACTCAGTGGCGATGTGGCGCTGCGCTCGGCACAGCGCGCGGCGTTGCGCAACTGGCTGCTCGAGCGCGCTGCCGAGGTGCTCGGCCCTGAGCTCGAGGCGTGCGCTCGCGAGTTCGGCTTTACCTACGAACGGATGGTGATCCGTCGCCAGCGGACCCGCTGGGGGAGCTGTTCGGTGCGCGGCACCATCAGCCTCAATGCCTGCCTGCTATTCTTGCCGCCGGCCGCGGTGCGCTATCTGCTGATCCATGAGCTCTCGCACACCCGGCACATGAACCACTCGCGCCACTTCTGGCAGTGCGTGGCGCGCTGCTGCCCGGACTACCGTCAGCTCGACCGGCTGCTCAGCGAGGGCTGGCGAGCCGTACCGGCGTGGGTGTTCGGTGAGGGCGAAGCATGAGCAAGCGTCCTTTCGACAAGAGCGAGCGCGTCGATCTGTCCGGCGAGGCGATTCACTGGGACCTCGGCAGCTCGCTCTCCTATGGACAATACCTGCATCTTGATAAGGTGCTCGAGGCGCAAAAGCCGCTCTCGGGCGAGCACGATGAGATGCTCTTTATCGTGGTGCATCAGGTCTCCGAGCTGTGGATGCGGCTGATGCTGCACGAACTTTCCGATGTGCTCGAGCGGGTGCAGCGCGATGATCTGGGGCCCTCGTTCAAGAGCCTGTTGCGCATCTCGCGCGTGCAGTCGCAGTTGCTCTCGAGCTGGGAGGTGCTCTCGACGCTGACCCCGGCCGATTACTCTGCGTTTCGCAATGCGCTCGGGCGCTCCTCGGGTTTCCAGTCCTATCAGTACCGACTGCTCGAGTTTCTGCTCGGCAACAAGAATGCCGAGATGATCGAGGTGCATCGGCGCGATCCGGCGGTCTACGCGCGCCTGGAGCGAGCGCTGCGCGCCCCGTCGCTCTACGACGAGGTGCTCAGACTCTTAAGCCGCCGCGGCTACGGCATCCCCGATGATTACCTCAACCGCGAATTCAGCGAGCCGTATCGGCCAAGCAAGCAGGTCGCCGGCGCCTGGCTCGGGATCTATCACAACGCCGAGAAGGATTGGGATCTTTACGAACTGGCCGAACGGCTGATCGATCTCGACTATAAATTCCAGCTCTGGCGGTTCCATCACGTGAAGACCGTCGAGCGCATCATCGGTTACAAGAGCGGCACCGGCGGTACGGGTGGGGTGTCGTATCTCGCCAAGGCACTTGAGCTGAAGTTCTTCCCCGAACTGTGGCAGGTGCGCACGTCGATGTGAGTGGGCGTGCTCAGCGCCAGCGCACACACTCGAGGCCGGCGCGGCGCGCGGCGCGCCGCGCACGTGCATTGCCGTTGACCAGCACGCCGTGCTCAACGAGCCTCAGGTGCGCGATGTCCGATTTGGAATTGCCGTACGCGCTCGCCTCGCCCGGCAGGCGCGCGCGCAGCTGGCGCAGGCATTCGGCTTTCTCCTCGCCCTGGCGGTTGGGGGTGGCGAGTCGGCCGTCGAGTCGCTGCCCCCGCCAGCGGACGCCGGTGCAGATCGACTCATGAAACCCCAGCGCTCGGGCGATGGCGGGCACGTATAGCTCGGGACTGGCGCTCATCAGGATCAGATGATCGCCGGCACGCGCGTGCGTCTCGATGCATGCGCGGGCGGCGCCGAACGTGCCGCGCTCGAGTACTCGAGCGACGAAGCGATCCGTCCAGCGCTGAAGCGCTTGCCGCGAGACCCCGCCGAGTGCCGAGCGCATCAGGGCGGCCTTGAGCGTCCCGCGCCCGCAGCATCCCAGTGCGTATCCCACGAGCGCCGGGAGGACCCCGAGGGCGAGCGGTGCACGCCAGGGATGGCGCAACAGAAACCCGCCCACGTACGGGGCCAGGGTGTCGTGGCGGGTGATTGTGCCGTCGAGATCGAAGACCGCGAGCCGCATCGATTGAGCCTCGTACGTCTCGCCGCAGGTTGCAGCCCTGCCGGGTAGGCAGGGCTGCAACCTGCGAGCGGCGCTCAGGCCTGGCCCGCGCCGGCGAGCTGGCGTAGCACGTACTGCAGGATTCCGCCGTGCAGGTAGTACTCGCGCTCCTTCGGCGTGTCGATGCGCACACGGGCCTTGAACGTGACGGTCTTGCCGGCTTCGGAGTCGCTTGCCTTGACCGTGACTTCGCGCTCACCGGCAGCAAGACCACTGATTTCGAACACTTCCTTGCCGGTGAGTCCGAGCGACTGGGCGCTCTCGCCCGGCAGGAACTGCAGCGGTGCGACGCCCATGCCGATGAGATTGGAGCGGTGAATGCGCTCGAAGCTCTCGGCAATCACGGCGCGCACCCCGAGCAGCATCGTGCCCTTGGCGGCCCAGTCGCGCGAGGAGCCGGTGCCGTACTCCTTGCCGGCCAGAATGACAAGAGGCGTGCCCTCGCTCTTGTAGCGCATGGCCGCATCGTAAATCGAGGTCTGCTCGCCGCTCGGCAGGTGCACCGTCACGCCGCCCTCGACGCCGGGCACCAGCTGGTTGCGCAGGCGAATGTTGGCGAACGTACCGCGCATCATCACCTCGTGATTGCCGCGGCGCGCGCCATAGGAGTTGAAATCCTTGGGCGCCACGCCGTGCTGCTCGAGGTAGCGGGCCGCGGGGCTGGTTTTGGCAATGTTGCCGGCCGGGGAGATGTGGTCGGTAGTTACCGAGTCACCGAGCAGGGCAAGCACGCGCGCGGCGCGGATATCGCTCGCGGGCGGCGGCGTGCGGGTCATGCCGTCGAAATACGGTGGGTTGCGCACGTAGGTCGAGCTCTCATCCCAGGTATAGAGCTTGCCGGCCGGCACTTTGATGGCGCGCCAGTTCTCATCGCCGTCGAACACGTGTCCGTAACTGTCCTGAAACATCTTCGAGTCGATGGCGTGGGCCAGGGTCTGCTGCACCTCCGCATCGCTCGGCCAGATGTCGGCGAGAAAGACGGGCTTGCCGTCCGAGTCGGTGCCGAGCGGCTCGCTCGTGAGGTCGATATCAAGCGTGCCCGCGAGCGCGTAGGCGACCACCAGAGGCGGGGAGGCGAGGAAGTTCATACGCACCTCGGGGTGCACTCGGCCCTCGAAGTTGCGGTTGCCCGAGAGCACCGAGCAGGCGGTGATGTCGCCGGCCTTCACCGCCGCCGAGATCTCCGGCTTCAGCGGCCCGGAGTTGCCGATGCAGGTGGTGCAGCCGTAGCCGACCAGCTCAAAGCCCACCGCGGCAAGATCGGCGAGCACGTTGGCCTTGCGGAAATAATCGGTGACCACGCGCGAACCCGGGGCAAGGCTGGTCTTGACCCAGGGCTTGGCCGAAAGGCCGCGCTGGCGCGCCTTGCGCGCGAGCAGACCCGCGCCGAGCATGACGGAGGGATTCGAGGTGTTGGTGCAGCTGGTGATGGCGGCGATCAGTACCGCGCCGTCCTTGAGCTCGAACGGCTTGCCATCGAGATGCGCCGCGGCGCTGCCCGTGGCCTGCGGGGCCCGCGCGGCGCGTTCCTGTGCGGCCTTCTTGGCTTGGTTCTCGTAGACGCTCTTGGCGGACTTCAGGGGTACTCGGTCCTGCGGCCGGCGCGGTCCGGCGAGGCTCGGTTCTACCGAACCGAGATCAAGCTCAAGCACATCGGTGTAGGCGGCCGCCGGGGCCTCGGCGCGTCGCCACATTCCCTGATGCTGAGCGTAGGCCTTGACCAGTTCGATGCGCTCGCGCGGGCGGCCGGACAGCTCCAGATAGCGGACGGTTTCCTCATCGATCGGGAATATGCCGCAGGTGCTGCCGTACTCCGGTGCCATGTTGGCGATGGTGGCGCGGTCGGCGAGCGGCAGGTTGGCGAGCCCCTCGCCGAAGTACTCGACGAATTTATCGACCACGCCGCGTTTGCGCAGCATTTCCGTCAGGGTCAGCACGAGGTCGGTGGCGGTGGCGCCGGGCGTGAGCCGACCCGTCAAGCGCACACCGATCACCTGCGGGATCAGCATGGTCACCGGCTGGCCGAGCATGGCCGCTTCCGCCTCGATGCCCCCGACACCCCAGCCCAGCACGCCGAGTCCGTTGATCATCGTGGTGTGCGAGTCGGTGCCGACCAGCGTGTCCGGGTAGGCGCTGTACGTGCCGCTGCGCTGCAGATCGAACACCACGCGCCCGAGGTACTCCAGGTTGACCTGATGCACGATGCCGGTGCTCGGCGGCACCGCGGCGAAATTGCGGAACGCCGATTGGCCCCAGCGCAGGAACGCATAGCGCTCACCATTGCGCGCGAACTCGATGCGGGTGTTTGCAGCCAGCGCCCCCGGGGTGCCGTACTCATCGACCTGTACCGAGTGGTCGATTACCAGCTCGACCGGCGCGAGGGGATTGACCCGTTCGGCGTCCCCGCCGAGGCGCACGATCGCCTCGCGCATCGCCGCGAGGTCCACCACGCAGGGTACTCCGGTGAAATCCTGCAGAATCACGCGCGAGGGCGTGAAGGCAATCTCGTGCGAGGGGGCGGCGGCCGGATCCCACTCGAGCAGCGCCTCGATGTCCGCGCGCGTGACGTTCACGCCGTCTTCAAAGCGCAGCAGGTTCTCAAGCAGAATTTTCAGAGAATACGGCAGTCGCGCGACCTTCGCCTGCGGCAGGGCCGCGAGGCTGAAGATTTCGTAGGAACGAGTGCCTACCGCGAGGCTGGTGCGCGCCTTGAAGCTGTTCGTCATGAGTGGGGCTCTCCGGGAGGGGCCAGGAAAAGGCGGCGCGGATTATAGTCGCTCTGCCGCGTGCGCGCTGTGCGACGCGTGCACGCTATTCTTCATACAAATTCAGCTCGGGCCGGCGTCCCCGCTCGGGCCATGGACCGACTCGATCACCGCGCCGGCGAGACAGCGCTCGCCCTGGTAGACGACGGCGTACTGACCGGGGGTGACCGCCCGCTGCGGTTGCTCGAACACGATGCGTGCCGTGCCGTCGGGCAGCGGCTCGAGCCGCGCCGGCTGGTCGCTCTGGCGGTAGCGCACCTTGACGGTGCACTCGAGGGGGGCGGTGCGCGCCGGCGCCAGCCAGTTGAGCGGGCCGGTCATGAGCGCCGTGCTCAGCAGCCGTGGATGATCCTGCCCCTGCACGACGATCAGCGCGTTGCGCGCGCTGTCCTTCGCCGCGACGTACCAGGGCAGCTCGCTGCTGTCGCCGCGCCCACCGATGTTCAGCCCGGAGCGCTGCCCGAGGGTGTAGAAGGCGAGCCCGCGATGCGTGCCGAGGCGCTCGCCCGCGCTCGATTCGATCGGACCGGGCTGCTCGGGCAGGAACTGTGCGAGAAATGCCCGGAACGGGCGCTCGCCGATGAAGCAGATCCCGGTGCTGTCGGGCTTGTCGAACACCGGCAGGCCGGCGGCGCGCGCCCGCTCGCGGACCTCGGATTTCGCGAGCGTCCCGAGCGGCATCAGCGTGCGCGCCAGCTCACTGCGCACGACCGCGTGCAGGAAATAGCTCTGATCCTTGCTCGCATCGCGCGCCTTGTACAATTCGGGGCCGTCGGGGCCGTCGTTGAGGCGTGCATAGTGACCGGTGGCGAAGCACTGTCCCCCGAGCCGCTCGGCATAACGCAATGCTGCGCCAAACTTGATCTCCCGGTTGCACAGTACGTCGGGATTTGGAGTGCGTCCGGCGCGGTGCTCGGCGAGAAAATGCGCGAACACTCTGGCGCGGTACTCGGCTGCGAAGCTGACGCGGTGCAGGGGGATGGCCAGCTCGCTGGCCACCGCGCGGGCGTCCTGGAAGTCCTGCGCGGCCGTGCAGTAGCCGTCGTCATCCTCTTCCCAATTGCTCATGAACAGCCCCTGGACGTCCCAGCCCTGTTCCTTCAGACACAGCGCGGCAACCGCCGAGTCGACGCCGCCGGAGAGTCCGACGATCACCCGCCTCATATCGGTTCGGCCGCAATCGTCAGTGCCGCATCGAACTGCAACTGTCCGATCGGATCGAGCGGGGCGCGTATGCCCGCGAGGTAATCCTGCACGCAGCGCAGCACGAGCGGACTGCGCAGCCGTTCGGCGCACGCGCGGATTTCATCAGTGCTCAGCCAGTGCGTGCCGACGATGCCCCGATCGAGCGGCTGATGCGGCTGGTGCTCGCTTACCGTTCCGGTGAAGGCAAAGCGTTTGTAGAGCCGTTGGGTCCGTGGCAGGCGCCACAGGTAGACCCCGAGCAGTCGCTCCGGGGTGAATCGCCAGGCGCTCTCCTCGTGCACTTCGCGCACCACCGCCTCGAGCAGCGTCTCGCCGCGCTCAAGGTGCCCGGCCGGCTGATTGAGTACGAGCCGCCCGTTGATGCGTTCCTCGACGAGCAGAAAGCGGCCATTGCGCTCGGCGAGCGCCGCGACGGTGATCTCGGGGATGGACATGGGCGGAATTATATCCGCCCCGGCCGCCGCGCTCAGGCTGGACGGGCCAGGCGCAGATTCTCCGGGGGCGAGCAGGTGTCCCAGAGCTGATCGAATTCGTGCAGATACAGCCGCGCCACCGGTGCATTGTCCACATCGGCGATGCCGTCCCAGCAATCCGCCCGTAAGCGGTATACGATCGCGCGCTCATCGGCGATCAGATAGGCGCAATGCGGCGCGCCGCTGCGCACCGGGAGGTTGCGCACATCGATGCAGCTCGACAGTCGTCGCGCCATCGCCAGGAAGCGGTGCCCGTCGGCACTGGCTCGGCACGGCTCGCCGATCAGCACGCGCACCTTGGCAAAGGGTCTCGCCAGCACCAGACGCTTGACCACGTCAAGGAACTCGCTCTGATCGTACAGTTCGGGCTCGAGGTTGGGGGTGTAGATCGAGAGCAGCCGTTGGGCGCGGGCAGCCACCTGATGAATGGCGGCGCGCGCTTCCGTGAGCGAGGTCAGTACCGTCAGCGCATCGAGGCTGCAGGTGCTCTCCAGTGCGTCCGACTCCGGTGCATAACGGGCATGCGCGAGACCCGCGAGCACGTTTGCGTTTTCGACACCCGACGACACAGTTGCGGTCCGTCATCCACGTCTGCCAAGCAGACCTTGACGGGCATCTTAGAGAGGCCGGAGGGCAGGGCCTTGCCGAGCCGGTCACAAAATCGAACCAACCTGTGCCGACAGGTCGGTTCGATTTGTCATATTTCGCCGGCGAGTTCGGCCGCCCAGCCAACGTAATCGGCTGGATGCAGCGCGCGCAGCCGGCGTTTGTCCGCTTCCGGCAGCGCCAGGGTGTCGATGAATTCCCCGAGGGAGCGTTGATCAATGGAGCGGCCGCGGGTGAAGGCTTTGAGCAGCTCATAACCCTCGGCAATGCCAGCGGCGCGCAGTACCGTCTGCACCGCCTCGCCGAGCACCTCCCAGGCGCCGTCAAGATCGGCACGCATGCGCAGCGCGTCAGCTTCGATCTTGCCGAGACCTCGTGCGAGCGAACGCCAGGCAATCAACGTGTGTCCGAGTGCGACGCCGAGGTTGCGCAGCACCGTCGAGTCGGTGAGGTCGCGCTGCCAGCGCGATACCGGCAGCTTCTCGGCGAAGTGGCGCAGCAGAGCATTGGCGATACCGAGATTGCCCTCGGCGTTCTCGAAATCAATCGGGTTGACCTTGTGCGGCATCGTCGAGGAGCCGACTTCGCCACTCACGGCCCGCTGTTTGAGATAACCGAGCGAGATGTAACCCCAGAAGTCACGGCTCAGGTCGAGCAACACGACGTTCAGTCCAGCGAGTGCATCGCAGTATTCCCCGATCCAGTCATGCGGCTCGATCTGCGTGGTGTAGGCATTGCACACCAGGCCCAGTGAGGCGATGAACTCACCGCTCAGCGCACGCCAGTCGACCCCGGGCAGCGCCGCGCGGTGGGCATTGAAGTTGCCGACCGCACCGTTCCATTTGCCGAGAATTTCCACCGCCGCCCAGCGGTGCTCGGCGCGGCGCAACCGAGCGACGAAGTTCGCCACTTCCTTGCCGAGCGTGGTCGGGCTGGCCGGCTGGCCGTGCGTGCGCGCGAGCATCGCATGCCCGGCAGTGCGGTGGGCGAGCTCGGTAAGCTCAGCGCCGAGTGTCGTGAGCGATTGGCAGAGTGTGGCGCGCGCCTCGCGCAACAACACAGCGTAGCTCAGGTTGTTGATGTCCTCGGACGTGCAGCCAAAGTGCACCAGCTCCAGAGTCGCCGCCGGCGCGCCGGCGGCAGCGAGTTCCCCGCGCACGTAGTACTCGACCGCCTTCACGTCGTGATTGATGCGGGCCTCGATGGCCTTGACTGCCGCCGCACAGCCCGCATCGGGGTTGTCGGCGAGGCGGCGCGCACGCGCGCGCACCTCATCGGTGAGGCGTGCTCCGGGCAACTGCGGCAGCGCGGCGGCGAGATGCACCAGCCAGGCCGCCTCGACGCGGATGCGCTCGCGGATCAGGCCGGCCTCCGACAGCAGCGCTCGCAACGGTTCGGTGGCCGCCCGGTAGCGGCCATCGACTGGCGAGAGGGCGAGAACGGCGGGAAGATCGCTGTGGGATTTGTCGCTCATGCGCTGTCAAACAAAATGGGCCGGGGCTCGGATGGATTATGATATCTCATACCGTAGCGCGTCCGCAGGCGGCCCCCCGCGGCGCGGCCGAACAGTGTCGTGGGCCACGGAGCCAGTTGCATGACGAAATCCTTCCGAATCGAGCGCGACAGCATGGGCGAGCTTAAGGTGCCCGCCGAGGCGCTCTGGGGTGCGCAGACCCAGCGCGCCGTGGAGAACTTCCCGGTGAGCGGCCGGCCCATGCCGCGGGCCTTCATCGGCGCGCTCGGCCTGGTCAAGCAGGCCGCCGCGCGCGCCAACAGCCGGCTCGGACTGCTCGATCCGAAGCTCGCCGAGGCCATCGAGGCGGCCGCGGCCGAGGTCGCCGAGGGGCGCCATGATGCGCACTTTCCGATCGATGTCTTTCAGACCGGTTCGGGCACCAGCACGAATATGAACGCCAACGAGGTGATCGCGGCGCTGGCCGCACATCGCCTTGGCACGCCGGTGCATCCGAACGATCACGTCAATATGGGCCAGAGCAGCAACGATGTGATTCCGACGACCGTGCATGTGAGCGCCGCGCTCGAAGTACGGCGCGAACTCGCCCCGGCGCTCGAGGCGCTGTGCAGCACGCTGCGAGCCAAGGAGGCCGAGGTCGGGGCGGTGGTCAAGACCGGCCGGACCCATCTGATGGATGCGATGCCGGTCACCTTTGCGCAAGAGCTCTCCGGCTGGCGAGCGCAGCTCGAGAGCGGGCTCGAGCGTCTCGCTGCCAGCGCCCCGCGCGTGCATCGGCTCGCGCAGGGTGGCACGGCCGTCGGCACGGGTATCAACGCCCATCCCGAGTTCGGTGCACGCTTCTGTCAAGCGCTCGCCGAGCTCACGGGCTGCCCGTTTGAGCCGGCGCGCAATTATTTCGAGGCGCTCTCCAGTCAGGACACGGCCGTCGAACTGTCCGGTCAGCTCAAGGTGATCGCGGTGAGCCTGATGAAGATCGCGAACGATCTGCGCTGGATGAACAGCGGGCCGCTCGCGGGTCTCGGCGAGATCGCGCTGCCGGCGCTGCAGCCGGGCAGCAGCATCATGCCCGGCAAGGTCAACCCGGTGATTCCGGAGGCCACCGCCATGGTCTGTGCGCAGGTGATCGGACATGATGCGACGATCACCGTCGCGGGCCAGTCGGGCAACTTCCAGCTCAATGTCATGCTGCCGGTCATCGCTTACAACCTGCTCGAGAGCATCCGACTGCTCGCCAACACCGCACGGTTGCTCGGCTCGCGTGCCATCGCCGGATTCAAGGTCAATCCGGAGCGGCTCGCCGAGGCGCTCGAGCGCAATCCGATCCTGGTGACCGCGTTGAATCCGGTGATCGGCTACGAGAAGGGCGCGGCGATTGCGAAAAAGGCCTACGCCGAGGGACGTGCCATCCGTGAGATGGCCGAGAAGATGACCGATCTGCCCCGCGAGCAGCTGCAAAAGCTGCTCGACCCGCAGGAGCTCACCCGCGGCGGGATCAAAGGGGGCGGCGGCGGCGGTGGCTGAGGGCGGCGGCAGTGTGTGTGCCGAGGCGCCCTGTGAGGGCGCCGTAACGTTGCGCGCCATCGCAGCGCACCTGGCCGGGACGCAGCCGCGCCATGCGCCCGAGGAGTGGCTGGTTCCGGGACAAAGCCCAGAGCGAAGCCGTGAGTTGCGGGCGTATTTTCCGGCCGAGCCGGCACCGGCCGCGGTGCTGGTGCCGCTCGTGGATCACCCGCAGGGTCCTACGGTGCTGCTGACGCGCCGCGGGCGTGGTCTGCGCAACCATGCCGGTCAGGTCAGTTTCCCGGGCGGGCAGATCGAGGCCGCGGACGCTGATCCGGCGGCCGCAGCGCTGCGCGAGGCCCATGAGGAGATCGGGCTAGAGGCGCGCTTCGTCAGGGTCATCGGGTATCTGCCCGATCACGTGGTCATCAGCGGCTTTCGCGTCACGCCGGTGGTGGCATGCGTGACGCCGGGATTTGAGCTGAACGTGACCGGTGAGGAGGTCGATGTAGTGTTCGAGGCGCCCCTCGCGTACCTGTTCGACCCACGCAATCACCGCTCGCGCCGGCATCGTTTCCGCGGCACGGACGTGGAGGTCGAGCTGATCGACATCCCCTACGGGGAGCACAATATCTGGGGCGCCACGGCCGGCATGCTGATGACATTGTATCGGCTGTGCCGCGGGGAGTTCGGCAATGGCGCGCACTGAGCCGGAGGCTGCCGTGTCGGCGCTGCTGGCGCTGATGGCGCGGCTGCGCGAGCCGCAGCGCGGCTGCCCGTGGGATCTGGCTCAGGACTTTCGCAGCATCGCGCCCTACACGATCGAGGAAGCCTACGAGGTGCGCGATGCGATCGAGCGCGCCGATGCCGGCAAGCTGTGCGAGGAACTCGGCGATCTGCTGTTCCAGGTCGTTTTCCATGCGCGCATGGCTGAGGAGCGAGGTTGGTTCGATTTTGCAGCCGTCGCCGCGGGCATTCATGCCAAGCTCGTGCGTCGCCATCCGCATGTGTTCAACGCTGCGGAACGCAGTGCAGACGCGCACTCGCTGCCGGCCGAGGTGCTGGCGGGCGCGACTCCCGCAGCGACACTCGATGTGTCGGGGCAGGGCGCGCAGTGGGAGCAGATCAAGGCGCACGAGCGGGCCGTCGGCGGCGGGGCCGACGCGAGCGCACTCGCCGATATTGCCCAGGGGATGCCGGCGTTGATGCGGGCGGCGAAACTCGGGCGGCGCGCCGCGCGCGTGGGCTTCGACTGGCCGCAGGGTGAGGCGGTGCGGCGCAAGGTGGACGAGGAGCTTGGGGAACTCGATGCGGCGCTCGCAGCCGCGGACGGCGCGACGGATGCGCACGTTGTCGAAGAGTTTGGCGATGTGCTGTTTACGCTGGTGAACTGGAGCCGCCATCTGGCTCTCGATGCCGAGGAGTCGCTGCGCCGAGCGAGCGAGAAGTTCGAGCGTCGTTTCCGGCGCATGGAGCAGCTGGCGGGCGAACGTGGACTGGCGTTGACGGCCCTCGATGCCGAGCAGTGGGAGGCGCTGTGGGCGGAAGCCAAGGGGCGCCCTTGAGCGCATCCCCGCCGTATTCAGCGCCGATTCACCGGTGCTAGTCTAGGGTCAGCCGTGTCGGGCCGACGTTGAGACGGCGGCCTGCAGTCGGCTGTTGAAAATGCGACAATCATCATGAAATGTGTGTCCGTGCGGCTCATTGCTGCCGTTGCGGTGCTCCTTGCCGGCACCCCGGCGTGGGCGCAACCGCCTGCGCCAGCGCCGGCACAGGGCGCGCCGCTCGCGCCGGTGCGCGTGTCGATGGCGCAGGCCGTGCAAAGGGTCGAGCAGCGCTTCCACGCCCGCGTGGTGCGGGCCGAGACCACTGAGCAGGCCGGGCACACGGTGTATGTGCTGCGGGTGCTGGATCGCTCCGGCCGGGTCTTCACCGTACGAGTCGATGCGGCGAGCGGCCAGATTCTCTGAGCGGGCCGGGAGAGAACAATGCGGGCACTGGTAGTTGAAGATGAGGCTGCGCTGCGCGAGAGCCTGCGCACGCAGCTCGCCGCGGCGGGCTTCACCGTCGATGTGGCGCAGGACGGTCAGGAAGGGCTGTTCGCGGCAATGGAATATCCGCTCGATGTGGCACTGATCGATCTTGGCCTGCCGCAACTGTCGGGACTCGAGGTGATCCGCCGCCTGCGCGCCGCACACAAGACCTATCCGATCCTCATTCTCACCGCGCGTGACAACTGGCAGGACAAGGTTGAAGGCCTGCAGGCCGGTGCCGACGATTACGTCGCCAAACCGTTCCACTTCGAGGAGGTGCTGGCGCGCCTGCAGGCGCTGCTGCGTCGCGCTGGTGGATGGGCGAGCTCGGAGCTGAAGTGCGGGCCGGTGATGCTCGACACGCGCGCGCAGACCGTCGCCGTCGATGGCGTGGCGATTGAGCTGACCACCTTCGAGTACCGCATCCTTGAGCATCTGATGCTGCGGGCCGGAGAGGTCATCTCCAAGGCCGAGCTCACCGAGCGGCTGTACGATCAGGATTACGAGCGCGACAGCAACGTCATCGAGGTGCTGGTCGGGCGGCTGCGTCGAAAACTCGATCCGCACGATACTCTCAAGCCCATCGAGACGCTGCGCGGGCGCGGCTACCGCTTCTCGCTCGCGCGCCAGGCGGCCGGTTAGGCCTCGCGCGGCACGCGGAGGTGCATTCGCTCAGCCAACGGCTGCTGTTGTCCGTGGCGGTGCCGCTGGCGCTGTTTTTCGGCTTCATGACGCTGGTTCTCGATAGCGGCTTTCGCACGCTCTCGGAGCATTCGCTGCACGAGCTGCTCGACTCGCAGATCATCGCATTGATCGCCGCTGCGGAGCGTGAGCCGCACAAGGGCTATGTGGCACCGCTCGGCGCACTCGATTCGCGCTTCGCCACGCCACGCTCGGGCCTGTATGCCGAGATTCGCTCATCGCGCCACCAATGGCGCTCGCCCTCGACCGCCGGCGCGCAGGTGCAGTTTGGCCCGCTGCTGACTCAGGGCGAGCGCAGTTTCTCCTACGCCCTTGCTGGGCATCGACGGCTCGCGATCGAGAGTCGCGGCGTCGCGTTCGCGGACGATCCGGGCGGCGGTGGCCCGGTAACCTTCAGCGTTGCGGTGAGCCTGACGCCCTACGAGCAACAGCTGTGGGAGTTCCGCCGCCGCATGGTCCTGTGGTTCAGTGTGCTGATGCTGCTGCTGCTGGCGACATTGGCGGTGCTGCTGCGCGCGGTGCTCGCACCCGTACGCCGCCTGGAGCGCGAGATTCACGAGGTGGAGGAGGGGCGCACCGAGGTTCTCGGCGGCGGTTACCCGCGCGAGTTGAGCGGCGTGGCCCGTCATCTGAATGCACTGCTTGTCGGGGAACGAAAGCGCGTTGCGCGCTACCGCAACACGCTCGGCAATCTGGCGCATAGTTTGAAGACGCCTCTTGCGGTGATGCGCTCAGCGCTGCCGTCTGCCGGAGAGACGCAGGGCGCGATCGGTCCGGAGATCGACCGCATGAGCGGCATCATTGAGCATCAGCTGAAGCGCGCCGCCGCTTCCGGCGGGGCGCTGCTCGGGCAGGCGCCGGTGCCGGTGGCGCCGGTGGCGGCCGACCTGCGCGCCGCGCTGCTGAAGGTCTACCGCCACAAGGACCTTTCACTCGAGCTGGCGGTGAGTGCGGCCTGTCAGTTCGCTGGCGATCGCGCCGATCTGATGGAGATGTTGGGCAACTTGCTCGACAACGCTTGCAAGTGGTGTGCGCAGCGCGTGCGACTGACCGTCGCGGTGGATCCCGCCGGGGCCATTCAGGAGAACATGAGCATCATTGTCGAGGATGATGGCCCGGGGATCTCCGCCGAGAATCGCGCGCGTGTGCTCGAGCGGGGCGTGCGAACGGATGAAACCGTGCCGGGACACGGCCTGGGCTTGGCAATGGTGCGGGAGACCGTGGAGCTGTATGGCGGTTCACTCGCCGTTGACACCTCACCGCTCGGCGGGGCGCGCTTCGAGCTGCATCTGCCCGGCCGGCTGTAGAGCGCTCATCGCGGCATATCCGCAGAAATGCGGATTGCCTGGCCTACCTGAATGCCGCAACGTCTCGGATTTGCGGTCCGCTGCGCCGCCGGGCGCGAGATCCCGGCGGGCGGCGCCGCGTCGCCTCTGAGGAGAGATGATGCGTCAACAGGACAGTGAAGCGACGCCGGTCGCCGGCGGGGCAGAGCCGGGCGAACCAGCCGCGGGGCTGAGCGAAGCGCAGGCGCAGCGTCGTCTCGGCCAGTATGGCGAAAATGTGCTGCGTGAGGCGCATGTCGGCATCCTGCGGCGCCTGCTGGCTTTTTTCTGGGGTCCGATTCCCTGGATGATCGAGGCGGCGGCAATTCTCTCGGCAGTGCTTGGACACTGGGAAGATCTGATCGTCATCGCGGTGATGCTGCTGATCAATGCCGGAGTTGGCTTCTGGCAGGAATTCAAGGCGGACACCGCGATCGAGGCGCTCAAGCAGCGCCTCGCGCTCTCGGCCCACGTCAGGCGCGACGGCGCGTGGCGGGAGATCGCCGCGCGGCTGCTCGTGCCCGGGGATCTGATCGCCATCAAGATCGGCAACATCGTGCCGGCGGACGTGACGCTGCTCGAGGGCGAGTATCTGAGTGTCGATCAGTCCGCGCTCACCGGGGAGTCGCTTCCGGTCGACAAGAAAGCCGGCGATGCGGCGTACTCCGGCTCTATCGTCCGCCAGGGCGAGATGACCGCGCTGGTAAGCGCCACCGGCATGAATACCTATTTCGGTCGCACCGCGAAGCTCGTCGAGCAGGCCGGTGCCGTGTCGCACTTCCAGCGCGCCGTGCTGCGTATCGGCAATTTCCTCATTCTGACGACCGCGGCGCTCGTGGTCGTGATCGTGATCGCGGGTCTGTTCCAGCACAATCCGCTGCTCGAGATGGTGCAGTTCGCGCTGATCCTGGCCGTCGCTTCCATTCCGGTGGCGCTGCCGGCGGTGTTGTCGGTGACACTCGCGGTGGGTGCAGAGCGACTGGCACGACTGAAAGCCATCGTCTCGCGTCTGGTGTCGATTGAAGAGCTCGCCGGCATGGACACGCTATGCTCGGACAAGACGGGCACGCTCACTCGCAACGAGCTGACGCTCGGTACGACGCTGCCGGCGAGCGGCATCACGGTCGAGGAGTTGCTGAGTGCCGCGGCGCTGGCCTCGCGTCGCGAGGCGCCAGATGCGATCGACGGGGCGATCCTCGCCGCCGCACCGCCGGCGGCGCAATTTGAGGCCTACCACCTGCAGAGCTTCCGGCCCTTCGATCCAGTGAGCAAGCGCACCGAGGCGCAGTTCGAACATGACGGCCATGCGCTGAAGGTGACCAAGGGTGCCCCGCAGGTCATCGTGGAGCTGTGTCAGCCGGATCCGGAGCAGCGTGCGGCCATTCTCGCCCAGGTCGATGCCGCTGCGGGCAAGGGGTACCGGACCCTGGCTGTGGCCCGCGATGTCGGTAGCGGCTGGCGCTACCTTGGATTGCTGCCGCTGTTTGACCCGCCGCGCGAGGACAGCGCTGCGACCATAGCGGCGGCACGCGCGATGGGTATCGATGTCAAGATGGTCACCGGCGATCACGAGGCCATCGCTCGGCAGATTGCCGGCGAACTCAATCTCGGGCGCAACATCGTGGTGGCCGATGCTGTGTTCGGCGAGCAGGCCGCGCCGCAGGCGCTCGAGCAGGTGCTCACCGCCGATGGGTTCGCGCGGGTGTTTCCGGAACACAAATACCAGATCGTCAAGGCGCTGCAGACGAGCGGCCGGATCGTCGGCATGACCGGTGATGGCGTGAACGACGCCCCGGCATTGAAGCAGGCCGACGTCGGTATCGCGGTGAGCGGGGCAACGGATGCCGCGCGCGCCGCCGCAGCGCTGATTCTCACTGCGCCGGGGCTGTCGGTGATCACCACGGCCATCCGCGAGGCGCGGCGGATCTTCGAGCGCATGACGAGCTACGGAACTTATCGCATCGCCGAGACGATCCGTCTCATCCTGTTCATGACGGCCAGCATCCTGATCTACAACTTTTATCCCGTCACGACGATCATGATCGTGCTGCTGGCGCTGCTTAACGATATTCCGATCATGATGATCGCCTACGACAATGCGCCGGTCGCGAGCGGTCCGGTGCGTTGGGACATGCCCCGCGTGCTCACCATCGCCTCGGCTCTGGGACTCTATGGAGTCTTCGAGAGTTTCGTGCTGTATTGGATCGCGCGCGATCTGCTGCATCTGCCGGTGCCGGTGCTACAGGCCGTGATCTTCCTGAAGCTGCTCGTGTCGGGGCACATGACGATCTATCTGACCCGCAACAAAGGTTGGGTCTGGCAGCGGCCCTGGCCGAGCTGGAAGTTGGTGTTGCCGTGCGAGCTGACGCAGTTCGTCGGTACGCTCATCGTGGTGTATGGCGTCGCCATGGCGCCCATCGGTTGGGGATTGGCGCTGTTCGTCTGGGCTTACAGCCTCGTTTCGTTCCTGGTCGCCAATGCGGTCAAGATCACGACTCACGGACTGCTCGATCATCGCCTGGCCTCGCACGCGCGACATCTGCAGCGCGTCGAAGGCTCGCTTGGCCGTTAGCCGTTGGTCCGCAGGGTGCTCAGGGCGCTCGCGGATGGCGCGGCCGGACCCGGGAGTGGGCGAAGCCAGAGGCTTCGCGCGGCTCGGGCGTCAGTCGTCGCTGCAAGATCGCGAGTGCATCGGCGGGTCGCTCGGCGAATTCGAACAGGTTCAGGTCCTGCGGATCGATCACTCCGTGCCGCGCCAGAGCCTGAAAGTCGATGATCTCGTTCCAGTACTCCGGTCCGAACAAGATCACCGGGATGTCGCGAGCGAGCTTGCGGGTCTGCGCCAGAGTGATGATTTCGGTGAGTTCATCGAGCGTGCCGAATCCACCCGGAAAGGCGATGAGCGCGCGTGCCAGATGGGCGAACCACAGCTTGCGCATGAAGAAGTAGTGGAATTCGAAGGTGAGCTCAGCGGAGAGGTACGGGTTGGGGTGCTGCTCGCGCGGCAGGCTGATGTTCAGCCCCACGGTCTTGCCGCCGGCCTCCGCAGCGCCGCGATTGGCCGCCTCCATGATGCCGCCGCCACCGCCCGAGCACACGACATAACGGTGGGTGTGATCGGGTAGCGAAGCCGACCAGCGTGTGATCATCGCGGCGAGCTCTCGGGCGTGCTCGTAGTAGTGCCCGAGCGGGCCGTCGGGCCGCAGCCTCGCCGAACCGAAAAACACGATGGTGGCCTCTACGCCGGTGCGCTTGAAGCGCTCGAGAGGCTCAAGATACTCCGCGAGAATGCGCAGGGGGCGAGCCGCGTCGCTTTCCAGAAATCCGCTCTCCTCGTAAGCGAGCTGCGGCGTGGTCTCCGGTCGGGTGGCAGAGAATTGGTCATGTCCCATCAGTGTGCTCGCTCAAAGTCGATGAAGCCGCGTTCGACGTCGACCCGTACCAGCCGCACGAGCAGCCGGTGGCCGATGTCTGTGCCCTCGAAACCGCGGACCAGCCGACCCTCCACCGCCGGACGAAGGATTCGGACCCAGGTTCCCTTGGTGGCCGCGCCGGTGACCAGCCCTTCGAACTGCTCGCCGATTCGTCCCGACAACAGAAGCGCGGCGGCAGATTTGGCGACCCGGCGCTCAACCTTCGCCGCCTTGTCCTCCTGCTCGGTGCAGTGACTCGCCAGTGCGCTCAGTGCTTCGAAGCTGTACGGCGGCCGCTCGCCGGCCAGCACCGCCTTGATCAGGCGGTGGCTGATCAGGTCGGGGAAGCGGCGGTTCGGGGCGCTCGAGTGCGTGTAGTTGCTCACCGCCAGGCCGAAGTGACCGGTCGGCCCCGCGCCGCTTGCCTGCGCGACGTATTCGCCGGAACCGAGTGATTTGACCACCGCGAGTGACAGATCCGCAAAGCGTTCCGGATCGCTCTTGCGACGACGCGCGAGAAAGGTGTTCAGCGCGAGTGCATCGGGTTGCGCCGGCAGTTGCTCGCCGAGATCCGCGGCGAGGGCGACGATGCGCTCCCAGCGGCGCGGGGTGCGCAGCACCCGGCGCAGCGAGGCGACGCCGTGCTGTTCGAGAAAGCGCGCCACCGACCCGTTGGCGGCGATCATCAGGTCCTCGATCAGCTCCTGGGCGCGGTTCTTGCGATCGGGCTGCAGATCGCGCAGCGCATCGCCGTCGAATATCGCATGCGTCTTCAGCGTCTCAAGGGTGAGCGCACCATGGACGTGGCGCTGGGCACGCAGCGCCTGGGCGGCGGCGTCCTGCAGGCGCACCTGCTGCTGCAGCTGCGGATCGTGCAGTGCCGGCGGAGGTGCCGCTCCGTCCTCAAGCCAGGCCGACACCGACGGGTAGGCGAGCTTGGCCTGATTGCGCACCAGGGCCCGGTACAGGGTCGAGCCATTGACCTGGCCATCGCTTGTGACGGTCATCTCGACGGTGAGCGCCAGGCGCTCCTCGGCTTCGTTCAGGGAGGTCAGATCTGTCGAGAGCCGCTCGGGCAACATCGGAAAGATCCGTGCCGGTGTATAGACCGAGGTTGTGTTGTGCCGGGCGTGCCCGTCGATCGGCGTGTCCAGGCCGACCAGGGCATCGACGTCCGCCACCGCTACCCAGATGCGCGTGGTGCCGTCGGCAAGCGCCTCGGCGGCAGATATCTGATCGAGGTCGCGCGAGTCATCGTTGTCGATCGAAACCCACGGCAGTGCACGCAGGTCGCGAATCTCAGCGCCATGCGGCGCGTGTGCGGGCCCACCATACGCTGCGGCCTGACGCAGCGCCGCAGGGGCAAATTCCGGCTGCAGACCGCGCTCGATCATGGCCACGCGGGCGATATGCCGCAAAATCTGTCGTCCACCGCGCGAGGCTGGATGCATCCGATCCCCTCATTCTTTGCTTGACGGCATGGTAGGCGCCACCTCCCCCGGGGGTCAATGCGGCGCACCGCGGGGTGACGCGGAAATTGCGTATTTACGGCCGCTCGGCAAGACTGTGAGCTAGGAATTTCAGCGGCGTCGATCATGGACCAGACACTGGAGGAGTCGGAAATGTCGCAACAAGAGCAGCCAGCAAACCCGCAACCGCTCTCAGCGGAACAACTGCGACGCATCGATGCGTACTGGCGGGCGGCCAATTACCTGTGCGTCGGCCAGATTTACCTTCGCGACAACCCGTTGCTGCGCGTGCCGCTTGCGGCCGAGCACATCAAGGCGATGTTACTGGGGCACTGGGGCACCACTCCGGGGCAGAACTTCATCTACGCGCACCTGAACCGAGTGATCCGCGAGCGCGATCTGAACATGATCTACATCTCAGGTCCCGGTCATGGTGGGCCGGCGCTCGTGGCCAACACGTATCTGGAGGGCACCTACAGCGAACTGTATCCGCAGATCGCCACGGACGAGGCCGGAATGAAGCGGCTGTTTACGCAGTTCTCCTTCCCGGGCGGCATCCCAAGCCACGTCTCCCCGGAGTGTCCGGGCTCGATCCACGAGGGTGGGGAACTCGGCTATTCGCTGAGCCACGCCTTCGGGGCGGTGCTCGATAACCCAGAACTCATTGCCGCCTGCGTGGTCGGCGACGGAGAGGCCGAGACCGGGCCGCTTGCCGGCAGCTGGCATCTGACGAAGTTCATCAATCCCGCGCAGGATGGCGCGGTGCTGCCGATCCTGCACCTGAACGGCTACAAGATCTCCAATCCCACGGTGCTGGCTCGCATCGAGCGCACCGAGCTCGAGCAGCTGCTTCAGGGCTGCGGCTGGCGGCCGTATTTCGTCAGCGGCGATGAGCCGATGCCGATGCACCAGCGGATGGCCGGTACGCTCGATGTGGTGATCGGGGAGATTCTCGCGATCCAACGCGCCGCGCGCGCCCCAGGAGGCAGCCCGGCCCGCCCGCGCTGGCCCATGATCGTGCTCGAGAGCCCCAAGGGCTGGACGGGTCCGAAGCGCCTCGACGGCAAGACCATCGAGGGCAGCTTTCGGGCCCATCAGGTCCCGATTACCGATCCGGCGCAAAATCCGGCGCATCTGGCAGCGCTCGAGGCGTGGCTGCGCAGCTACCGGCCCGAAGAACTCTTCGAGGATGGACGCCTGCGCACGGAGCTTGCCGAACTCGCCCCGCGCGGCACGCGACGCATGGGCGCCAATCCGCATGCCAACGGCGGAGCGTTGTTGCGCGACCTGCGGCTGCCGGATTTTCGCGATTATGCGCAGGCGGTGAGTGCCCCGGGTGCGGTGCAGGCTTCCGATACCAGCGTGCTCGGCACGTTCCTGCGCGATGTGATCCGGTTGAATCCGACCAATTTTCGTCTGTTCGGTCCCGACGAGACGCTCTCGAATAAGCTGCAGGCGGTCTTCGAGGCGAGCAACCGGCAGTGGGAAGGACGGACTTTGCCGAGTGATGAGTTGCTCGCTCCGAGCGGCCGGGTGCTCGAGATCTTAAGTGAGCATCAATGCGAGGGTTGGCTCGAGGGATATCTGCTCACCGGTCGGCACGGTCTGTTCAACTGCTACGAGGCGTTCATCCACATCATCGACTCGATGTTCAATCAACACGCCAAGTGGTTGAAGGTCACCGCCGCAATCCCCTGGCGGCGGCCCATCGCCTCGCTCAATTATCTGCTCACGTCCCATGTCTGGCGTCAGGATCACAACGGCTTCACTCATCAGGATCCGGGCTTCATCGATCATGTTGTGAACAAGAAGGCCGGGGTGGTGCGGGTGTATCTGCCGCCGGATGCGAATTGCCTGCTCTCGGTGATGGATCACTGTCTGCGCAGCCGCCATTACGTCAACGTCGTCGTTGCCGGCAAGCACCCCGCGCCGCAGTGGCTCTCGATCGAGGCGGCGGCGGCGCACTGTACCGCCGGCATCGGCATCTGGGAGTGGGCGAGCAACGATGAGGGCTGTGAACCGGATCTGGTGATGGCCTGCGCCGGTGACGTGCCGACGCTCGAGACGCTGGCCGCGGTGGCGATGCTGCGTGCGGCGCTGCCGGAGCTGAAGATTCGGGTCGTCAACGTCGTGGATCTGATGCGCCTGCAGCCAAGCAGCGAGCACCCGCACGGTCTCAGCGATGCGGACTTCGACTCGCTGTTCACGGTAGACAAGCCGGTGATTTTTGCCTTCCACGGCTATCCGTGGCTGATTCATCGCCTAACCTATCGCCGGCGCAACAGCGCCGGCATCCACGTGCGCGGCTACAAGGAGGAGGGCACCATCACCACGCCATTCGACATGACGGTGCTCAATGAGATGGACCGCTTTCATCTGGTACAGGATGCGATCGATCGGTTGCCGCACCTGCGCGACCGGGGCGCGTATCTGAAGGAACGTGCGCGTAAGCTGTTGATCGAACATGCCGCCTACATTCGTAGTCACGGCCGGGATATGCCGGTGGTGGCCGAGTGGATCTGGCCCGACGGCAGTGCGGCGCGGCGCTGAGCCGCGCGCAGCGTCCCGTTCGTCATGCGCATTGTCACGGTTAATAGCGGCAGTACATCGATCAAATTGGCTGCCTACGAGGTGCCGGCCGGCCGGGCGACGGGGCAGGCCGATCGTCAGCCCATCGCGGCAGTGCATCACGATGGCACGCATCTCGAGCCGGCCGCGGAGCTGGCAGCGTTTCTCGAGGAACTGCCCGGGTTGCCGAGCGCACTGGCGCATCGGGTGGTCCATGGCGCAGATCGGTTCACGCACGCGGTGCGGATCGACTCGGCGGTGCGTACCGGAATCGGCGAGCTGGCCGCGCTCGCACCGCTGCACAATCCGCTCGCGCTGCGCTGGATCGATGCGGCCACGAGGCTGTGTGGACCGGACGTTGCGCAGGTGGCGGTGTTCGACACCGCGTTTTTCGCCGGACTGCCGCGCGTTGCGGCCGAGTATGCGCTGCCGCCGGCGCTCGGTTGGGATGTGGGCGTGCGTCGCTACGGCTTTCACGGCTTGGCGCACGAGGCGATGTGGCAGCGCTGGAGCGAACTGAATCCGGCACTCGAGCGGGGTGGACGCCTGATCACCTTGCAACTCGGCGGAGGCTGCTCGATTGCCGCGATCGAGCACGGGCGACCGCGCGATACCTCGATGGGGTTCTCGCCACTCGAGGGGCTGGTGATGGCGAGTCGCTGTGGAGACATCGATCCGGCGGTGGTGCCGTATCTGTGCGGGCGGCTCGGCCTCGGCGCCGCAGCGCTCATCGAATCGTTTAATCGCGAAGCCGGTCTGCTCGGTCTGGGTGGGCACGCCAGCCCGACGGAATTGCTGCAGGCCGGCGATGAGCGTGCCGAGCGTGCACTGGACCTTTACTGCTACCGCATCCGCAAGTATGTCGGGGCATATCTGGCAGTGCTCGGGGGCTGCGACGGTATCGTCTTCGGCGGCGGCGTCGGTGAGCACGTGACGGAGGTCCGCCATCGGGTTCTGGCCGGTTTGGGCTGGGCGGGTGTCGAACTGGATGCGCAGGCCAATGTGGCCGCGGTAGGCCGGGAGGGGCGCATCAGCAGCGAGGACAGCGCCATTGCCGTCTGGACGGTGCGTGTGGCGGAAGAGCCGTTGCTCGTGAGGGCGGCCGTGCGCGTGCTCGGCGGTGATCTCTAGCGGGAGCGGGAACGGCGCGGAGTTCGCTGCCGGCGAACCCCGCGCCTGCGCCTCAAAGGTCGAACTTGATACCCTGGGCGAGCATCGTCGCGCCGCTCCAGTTGATGGTGTTGGTCTGCCGGCGCATGTAGGCCTTCCACGCGTCAGAGCCCGACTCGCGGCCCCCGCCGGTGTCTTTCTCACCCCCGAAGGCGCCACCGATCTCCGCTCCCGAGGTGCCAATGTTGACATTGGCAATGCCGCAGTCGCTGCCACAGGCGCCAAGGAACGTCTCGGCGGCCCGCAGCCGCTCGGTGAACAGCGCCGAGGAGAGGCCGTAGTGGCTCTCGTTCTGCAGGGCGATCGCCGAGTCGAGCGAATCAACCGGTATCAGGTACAGAATGGGCGCGAACGTCTCGTTCTGCACCACTGACCAGTCGTTGCGCGCACGGATCAGGGTCGGCTCGACGAAGTGTCCGGGTCGCTCGAGCACCTTGCCACCGGCGAGCACCTCCCCGCCGGCCTCGCGCGCCGCGGCGACCGAGGTCTTGAACCGATCGACCGCATGTGCATCGATCAGCGGTCCCATCAGCGTCGCCGGATCGAGCGGATCGCCGATCCTGACCTGCCGGTACGCGTTGACCAGACGCCGCTCGAGCTCGGCGGCGATGGCCTGATGGGCGAACACGCGCCGAGTGGTGGTGCAGCGTTGGCCGGCTGTGCCCACGGCGCCGAACACGATCGCCGGCACGGCGAGTTCGAGACTCGCCGATTCGTCGACGATGATGGCGTTGTTGCCCCCGAGTTCGAGCAGGCTCTTGCCGAGCCGGGCAGCGACGCGTTCGCCCACCTTGCGCCCGACGGGGGTCGAGCCGGTGAAGGAAACGAGAGCGACGCGCCGGTCATCGACGAAGCGCGTGGCGAGCTCGGTGCCGGCGTCGATGAACAGCTGGAATACCGGCGGCAGTCCGTGCTGCTCGAGGACCCGATTGACGAGCTTCTGCACGGCGATTGCGGTGAGCGGAGTCTTCGGCGAGGGTTTCCACACCGACACGTTGCCGCAGATGGCTGCAAGAAACGCGTTCCACGACCAGACCGCGACCGGGAAGTTGAATGCCGAGATGATGCCGACCACCCCGAGCGGGTGCCACTGCTCATACATGCGGTGACCGGGACGCTCCGAGTGCATGGTCAGGCCGTAGAGCATGCGCGACTGGCCGACGGCGAAATCGGCGATGTCGATCATCTCCTGCACCTCGCCAAGCCCCTCGGCGAGAATCTTGCCGTTCTCGAGCGAGACGAGCGCGCCGAGGTCGCTCTTGGCCGCGCGCAGCGCCTCTCCGAGCAGACGCACCGCCTCGCCGCGCTTCGGCGCCGGCACGTTGCGCCAGCGGGAAGCGGTCTCGAGCGCCGAGTGCATCACCGCCTCATAATCGGCGGCGTCGGCGGTGCGCACGGTGGCGAGCGGCGCGCCGCTCGCAGGGTTGTGTACCGTCAGCAGTCGCCCGCCGGCGCGCCAGCGGCCGGGACCCGCGCAGGCGCCGGGATTTTCTGCCTCGAGACCGAGTCGCTCGAGCAGAGCACCGACATCGATCGATGCGCTCATGGCTCAGGCTGCCTTGTGGGTGGCGTGCGAGCGCTGCTGTCCGGTCTTGCCGGCGACGATCACCTCACCGGAGATGTCCTTGGTTCCGCCGGGGGCGTAGTGGCGGCCAAAGCGATTGGCGAGGATGTCGGTCAGGCTGAACTGCTCCTGGGCGACGAAGCCGCTGTAGCGCTGCGGGTGCTCGAGCACCAGGTCCACCACGGCGGTGATCCCGGCGGCGGTGGTCACCTGGATCGCCGACCAGAGCCGTCCGCCGATCAGCTGCGGGTAGATCTTGTTGACGTAGTTCTCCTCGCGCAGCTGCCCGTCCTGCATGCCGGTGACCGCGACGTAGACAATGATCACGTCCTGCAGGGTCTGCGGCACGGCATTCTCAAGAATGCGCTTGAGCGTGCCGCGGTCCTGATTGAGCTTCAGGTCATTCATCAGCAGACGCATCTGCTCGCAGTGGCCCGGGTAGCGGATGGTCTTGTAGTTCATCGACTCGGCATGTGCACCGTGCGTCTCGGCGAGAGAGCCGAGTCCACCGGAGGTGTTGAACGCCTCGTACAGCGTGCCGTCGATCTCGATTTCCTCCAGCCCCTCGAGCGGCGCAACATCGACGCTGCGCCCATCGACGATGGCTTGGCAGGGATTACCGTACTCGTTGATCAGTCCCTCGGTGGACCAGGTGAGGGAGTACTTGAGCACGTTGTTTGGGTGCTGGGGCAATGCGCCGACGCGCAGCTTCACTGCGCGCAGCGACTCGAAGTGCTTGATCAGCTCGGCAGCGGCGATGCTGATGAACCCCGGCGCCAGGCCACATTGCGGGACGAACGCGCGGCTGGAGCCGGCGGCGATGGTGCGTACGGCGCGCGTAACAGCCACGTCCTCGGTGAGGTCGAAGTAATGCACGTTAGCGTGGCGGGCCGCTTCGGCCACCGTGACGTTGCAGTAAAACGGCAGGCTCGAAATCACCGCATCGACCGGATGCGCTGCGAGGTGACGCTCGATGGCCTCGCGTGACTGTGCGTCGAGTCCGTAGGCGGTCATGCCCTTCATGCCGTGTGCCTTCACGACCGCCTCAGCGACGCTCGGGTCCACATCGGCGAGATCGACTTGGTAGGCGCCCGAGCCGGCCAGCAATCCAGAGATCAACGCGCCGATCTTGCCGGCGCCGAGAATGAGTACGCGGTGCATGTCGCCCTCGAAAAGTAAGCGTGAAGCCGACTATTGTCTCTCCGCGGCGGTCACAGCGCCAGTCGTGCTAGGATGCAAATATCATGCGCCCGCCCGAAAGCACCGCCTGGCATCCGGCCAGCTGGCAGGCAAAGCCGGCCCAGCAGCAACCCCGCTACGACGATCCGTCCGCGCTCGAGCGGGTGGTGGCCGAGTTGTCGCGTCTGCCGCCCATCGTGGTGTCCTGGGAAGTCGAAGCGCTGCGCGAGCGGTTGGCGGCCGCCCAGCGCGGCCAGGCGTTTCTCTTGCAGGGCGGGGACTGCGCCGAGACCTTCGCCGACTGCGAGTCGGACTCGATTGCCAAGAAGCTGAAGATCCTGCTGCAGATGAGCCTGGTCCTGCTGCACGGGTTAAAGAAGCCGATCATTCGGCTCGGGCGCATGGCGGGCCAGTACGCCAAACCCCGTTCGGCCGACAGCGAAACACGCGAGGGCGTGACGCTGCCGAGTTTTCGTGGCGATCTGGTCAATCGGCCCGAGTTCAGCGCCGAGGCGCGCCGGGCAGACCCGCAGCTGCTGCTGCGCGGTTACGAGCGGGCGGCACTGACGCTGAATTTCGTGCGCGCGCTGGTCGATGGCGGCTTTGCCGATCTGCATCACCCGGAGTACTGGGACCTCGGCTTCGTCAAGCACGCGCCGCTGAAGGACGCTTATCAGCGCATCGTGCAGTCGATCGGCGATGCGCTCGATTTTTTTGAGGGCATCAGCAGAAGGCCGGTGCATGAGGCGACGCTGGTCGATTTCTACGCGAGCCACGAGGGTCTGCATCTGCTCTACGAGCAGGCGCAGACGCGGTTCATTCCGCGCCAGAACCGCTGGTACAACCTCTCGACGCACATGCCGTGGATCGGCATGCGCACCGCCAAGCTCGACGGCGCGCACGTCGAGTTTTTCCGCGGCATCTCGAATCCCATCGGCATCAAGATTGGTGCGGCAATGGATGAGGCCTGGCTGCAGGGCCTCATCGCCACGCTCAATCCGCAGAATCAACCCGGACGGCTGACGCTCATTCATCGCTTCGGGGTGAAGGACATCGAGACCGCGCTGCCGCGAATGATCGAGGCGGTGCGCCAGAGCGGCCAGGCGGTGCTGTGGGTGTGCGATCCGATGCACGGCAATACCGAGACCAGTACGGCAGGCCTCAAGACCCGGCGCTTCGAGAACATTCTGAAGGAAGTGGATCTTTCGTTCCGCATTCACGCCGATCTCGGCTCGCGCCTCGGCGGGGTGCATATCGAGCTCACCGGCGATGACGTCACCGAGTGTACCGGCGGGGCGCGAGGTCTGACCGATGCCGATCTGCAGCGCGCCTACCGCTCTACCGTCGACCCGCGGCTCAATCACGAGCAAGCCCTTGAGCTGGCGATGCTGATTGCCGAGCGCAGCCAGAGCCGACGGCTCTTGCACCTGTGAGAGCGGGCACGCCGGGCGCTGTGAACGGCCCGACGAATTGAATGACTAATGCGCATCGGCGGCAGGGTTTGCCGGTAGAATGCGCCAATGCAGTACGAACATATCGCCGTCCCTGCCGAGGGACGCAAGATCGGCGTCAATCCGGATCACTCGCTCAACGTCCCGGACGCTCCCATCATTCCGTTCATCGAGGGCGATGGCATTGGCGTCGATGTCACCCCGGCGATGCTGCGCGTCGTCGATGCGGCGGTCGAGAAGGCCTACGGTGGCGCGCGGCGCATCTGTTGGATGGAAGTGTTCTGCGGCGAGAAGGCCAATGCCCGCTACGGGGAGTGGTTCCCGGAAGAGACGCTGCACGCGCTGCGTGACTTCGTGGTCTCGATCAAAGGTCCGCTCGGCACGCCAATCGGCGGCGGTATCCGCTCGCTGAACGTGGCGATGCGCCAGAGCCTCGATCTGTACGCCTGCGTGCGCCCGATCCGCTATTTCCCTGGTGTCGTCAGCCCGATGGCCGATGCGAGCCTCACGGACATGGTGATTTTCCGTGAGAACACCGAGGACATCTACGCCGGCATCGAGTGGCCGGCGGGCTCGGCGGACGTGCACAAGCTGATCGCCTTTTTGCACAAGGAGTTTGGCGTCACCGCCATCCGCTTCCCGGCGAGTTCGGCAATCGGCATCAAGCCGGTCTCCAAGGAGGGCAGCCAGCGCCTGATCCGCAAGGCGATCCAGTACGCGATCGACAACGATCGCGTCTCGGTGACCCTGGTGCACAAGGGCAACATCATGAAGTTCACCGAGGGGGCGTTCCGCAACTGGGGCTACCAGCTCGCCGAGGAGGAGTTCGGCGCCGAGCCGATCGACGGTGGGCCCTGGATGAAGTTCCGTAACCCCCTCACCGGTAGCGACATCGTCGTCAAGGACGTGATCGCAGATAATTTCCTGCAACAGGTGCTGCTGCGTCCGGAAGAATACGACGTCATCGCCACGCTCAATCTCAATGGTGATTACGTCTCCGATGCGCTCGCCGCGCAAGTCGGTGGCATCGGCATAGCCCCCGGCGGCAATATCGGCGATGGGCTCGCCGTATTCGAAGCCACTCACGGAACTGCGCCGGGCTTTGCAGGCAAGGATCGGGTCAATCCGGGCTCGCTGATCCTCTCGGCGGAAATGATGCTGCGCTATCTCGGTTGGAAGGAAGCTGCCGATCTGATCATCAAGGGCGTCACCAACACCATCGCGCACAAAGAGCTCACGTACGATCTGGCAAGGTTGCGCGAGGCGATCAAGGCGCCAAAGCGCGAGCTCGCCGCCCGTAAGAGCGTCGAGGAGGATCTGCAGCGGTTGATCCCCGGGGCGACGTTGATGAGCTGCTCGGGTTTCGCCTCCGCCATCATCCGTCACATGGATGAGTGAGAAGGCCCTTTACGATCCGCGCTGCAGCCGCTGCGAACGCCTCGCCGGGTTCCTTGAGCAGGTGCGTGCACGCTATCCGGATTATTGGGCGCGCCCGGTTCCCTCGTTCGGTGCCGACGATCCGCGGATCCTGATCGTCGGGCTCGCCCCGGGGCTGCACGGGGCGAACCGCACCGGGCGGCCGTTCACGGGCGACTATGCGGGCATCCTGCTCTATCAGACGCTGCACGAGGCCGGACTGGCGAACCGCGCGCATTCCGAGTCGCGCGAGGATGCCCTGCGGCTGCGCGAGGTGCGCATTGTCAATTCCGTCAAATGCGTACCGCCGCAGAACAAGCCGACCCCGGCGGAGATTCGCACCTGTAACGGCTACCTGCGCGCGGAGGTCGGCAGGCTGGAGCGCGTGCGGGTGGTGCTCGCCCTGGGACGCATCGCCCATGAGGCGTTCCTGCGGGCAAGCGAACTGAAGCCGGCCGCCTTTCCCTTCGGGCATGGGCGCGAGCATCCCGTTGCTGAGGGTCGTACCCTGCTCGATTCGTACCACTGCAGCCGCTACAACACCTCGACGCGACGACTCACCGCGGAAATGTTCACCCGCGTGGTTGCGCGCGCCTGCGAGCTCGCGGGCGTTTAAAATACGCGCGTGAACTGCGCGTTCGACTCCAAGGCCTTCGTTGCTGCGCTGCCGCGCCGGCCCGGCGTCTATCGCATGTTCGACCGGGACCACGAGCTGCTCTACGTGGGCAAGGCGCGCAGTCTCAAGGACCGGGTGGGGAGTTATTTCAGCGGCAGCAATGTCAGTCCAAAGGTTCAGGCACTGGTGCAGCTGATTGCGGACATGGAGGTCACGGTCACGCACTCGGAAACCGAGGCACTGCTGCTCGAGTACAACCTGATCAAAGCGCACCGGCCGCGCTTCAACGTGGTGCTGCGCGATGACAAGAGCTATCCCTACATCCTGCTCGGCAGCGGCCACGCGTTCCCCCGCCTGTCGCTCTATCGGGGCGCGCGCGTGCCCGGCGCGCGGCATTTCGGTCCATTCCCGAGCAGTACGGCGGTGCGCGAGACGCTCAACCAGCTGCAGAAGCTCTTTCGCATCCGCAGCTGCCGCGACAGCTTCTTCGCGCATCGCAGCCGTCCCTGTCTGCAGTATCAGATCGGGCGCTGTTCGGCACCCTGCGTCGGCCTGATCAGCGCCGAGGCGTATGCGCAGGACGTGGAGGCGGCCGTCAAGGTGCTTGAGGGACGCAGCGACGAAGTCAACGCACTGCTCAGGCAGAGAATGCAGAGCGCAGCCGAACGCCTCGAGTACGAGCGCGCGGCCGAGGTGCGCGATCAACTCGCCGCGCTGCGCGAAATTCAGGCGCAGCAGGTGGTCACGGCCGAGCAGGAACGCGATGTCGATGTCTTTGAGATTGTCGGGGAGCCGGGCGAGTACGCCGTCAGCGCCATGCTGGTGCGCGGCGGGCGAAATCTCGGCACGACCAGCAGTTTTCCGCGGGCGGCCTTCGCCGAGCCCGAGGAGGCGCTGTCATCGTTTCTGATGCAGTACTACGCCAACCACGATCCGCCGGCCGAGGTGCTCCTCGGTCGTGCGCTCGAGGATGCCGCGGCCCTCGGAGAGGCACTCGCCGAGCGGGCCGGCCATGCGGTCACCGTGCGCTGCCCGAGCCGGGGACTCGGGCTGAAGTGGGCGCAGATGGCGCGTGAGAATGCCGAGCAGGCCCTGCGGATGCGTCTGGCGCGTCGCCAGGGGATGGAGGAGATGCTCAGCGCGCTGGCCCGGGAGCTCGACCTGCCGGCCGTTCCGGGTCGGATGGAATGCTTCGACATCAGCCATACCGGCGGGGAGGGCACCGTGGCCTCCTGCGTCGTATTCGGACCCGAGGGGCCCCTGAAGAAAGAGTATCGCCGGTTCAATATTACGGGGGTGACTCCGGGAGATGACTACGGGGCGTTGCGCCAGGCCCTGAAGCGTCGTTATACGCGTGTGCGCAATGAGGAGGTCCCGGCTCCGGATCTGTTGCTGATCGATGGCGGGGTTGGCCAGATCGAGGGGGTGCATTCGGAGCTCACCGAGCTCGGGGTGAGTGGGATTGTGCTGGTTGGGGTCGCTAAGGGACCGGATCGCCGTCCTGGACAGGAGCGAGTGTTCGTGTACGGCGAACCGACGCCGCGCATCCCAGCCGCCCATTCGCCGGCGTCGCGCCTGATCCAGCGCATTCGCGACGAGGCACATCGATTTGCGATCACCGGCCACCGGCGCAAGCGCGCGCGCCGCTTCAATGAATCGGTGCTCGAGGCCGTACCGGGCCTCGGTCCGGCCAAGCGCCGCGCGCTGCTCACCCATTTCGGGGGGCTGCAGGGGGTGCTGCGTGCCGGTGTCGCCGATCTGGCGCAGGTGAACGGAATTGGAGCAAGCCTGGCGCGCACCCTTTATGATCACCTGCATCCCGGATCGTGAGCCTCGCATGCCCTGGAATCTGCCGAATACGCTGACGTGGCTGCGCATCGGCGCCATCCCGCTCATCGTGCTGCTGTTTTTCATGCGCGCGCACTGGGCGGATCCGGCGGCGGGTCTGCTGTTCGCCGCGGCAGGCATCACGGATTCGCTGGACGGATATTTTGCGCGTCGCCTGGGACAGACCTCGCGTCTGGGGGCGTTCCTCGATCCCGTGGCGGACAAACTCATCGTCGCCGTGGCGCTGGTACTGATCGTCAGCCGCGATACGCGGCCGCTGATTGTGCTCACCGCAGCGGTGATCATTGGACGCGAGATCACCATTTCCGCACTGCGGGAGTGGATGGCCGAGATCGGCGAGCGACGTAAGGTGGCCGTCTCACAGCTCGGCAAGATCAAGACCGTGCTGCAGATCGTGGGACTTGCGCTGATGCTGTACCGGGAGCCGATTGCCGGCCTGCCCATCTACTCGACGGGCGTGATGATGACCGAGCTGGCGGCCCTCGCAACGCTAGTCTCCATGGTGGCGTATCTGCGGGCGGCCTGGCCTGAGCTCAAGCGTTGAACGGACCGGCTTGACTTCGCCTCGGCGGCCCCTAAAATGCCGGCTCGCCTCGTGGTGCGGGAATAGCTCAGTTGGTAGAGCACAACCTTGCCAAGGTTGGGGTCGCGAGTTCGAGTCTCGTTTCCCGCTCCAAAAATCTCCATTAGAATCAAAACATTACGTCTAGCACTTCGCTTGATGTATGAATGGCGTGAGCGACTGCGTTCGGCGTCGGCGATCTGCCGGCCTCGGACCGCAGACACGGGGTCGAAGGCCATTTTCTAGAGTGCCGAGCCCCGCGTGCCAAGACGGTCTCGGGTCAGCCCTGAATACAGCGAGAATTGCGCCGGGTCTTCGGCTCCGCCGCAATGCATAGCGTCGATCACGCCAGGGGACGTCACCTTCAGGACGAGTCAATCACACGCGCCGCTGATGACGGTGACGATCCTGCGACAGCCACTGCGGCCATGAGAATGCGGGAACTACCGGTGCGCCAACAACAAACAGTGCGTTGAGCAGGTTAAGGCGTTTCAAACCTCACTCTCCCGTCGGGTCGCATTTGCCTCGAAGCGAGATCTTGGATCGGCGCCGTGCTGCCGAAGCTGCTCAGCTGCCGATGCGATCGGGGAGTGCCGGGTGGGCAGGAGATGAACGGAGACTATCTCGTACGCTATGCCGATCTGCCGCGCAATAGCCATGAGTCATCGGATGAAGAACCGCGCTTCTCGCGTGCGCCGGGCCTTAAGGAGCGACTCGTTGCTGATACCGGCGACTTCAGCACGTGCGAGCCCAAAAGCTGCAGCGCTCTGGCCGAGATAATCTGCGAGCCTGAGCCCGGAATTCTCTCTGGGCATATCGGTCCAGCTTCGCCTCGCACTCGATTGTGCGCCCGCGTTCGCAAATCGCCCGGTGTCAGGAATTTCAACTGTAGGCCGAGAGGCTCCTCAAGCAGCACCCGCGGCTTGCCCAACCACATCCGCATGGTGCCGAAGAGCCACTTAGCCAGAACATTGACACCGCATTTCACAGTCTTTCGGCTACGGAGCACGGATCCGAAGAGGGCCGGGCTTCGGGCGCGACGCGGCCCCTTGGCCTCGCGACTCTCGTGCCGGTTAACAGCCAGTGCCTGCGATGCTTTCACGACAGCAAACGACTTGTAGTCGACCGCTGGAACCTCGCGACCGGGACGGTCGGCATGGAACGACCCTGCGGCAGACAGCCGATGGCTGTCCTCCTGGTCGCGTCTGCGACGATCTGCGAAGAAGGCGGATCTGAAGCCTTAGTGCGCACACCTCGGGCAGGGTGAGTGGCGCATTTGAGCGCATGGCAAGGAAACCGGGCCCGATGCGTTCTCATCGCTCACTCGGCGCAAACCGCATACCCCTTTCGTAAGACGCGAGAGTTGGCAGGCAATGTCACGCTGCGGCTCAGCTGAATCGCGTGGCGTGCCGATCGGTTGGTCTGATGGCTGTGCCTGCGGAGAGTGTTGTTGGGTCACGGAAATTGAACTCCGCGCGAGGTGAGTTGTCCATCAATGCACGAGCCCCTTCAGTGGCAGTTCATGGTCGGTTTGGCACACTTCATCCGACCGCGTGAATAATCCGGACGTCGAGTAGGCTTCGCCCCGTGCGCGATCTCGAGCGTTCCGCAAAAATAATCGAGAAACCAAGGAGAGACGTTGTGCGTCTAAGAAAATCAGTGATCCTCTGTGCCGTGGCCGTTCCGGCCATGGCCTGTGCGGGCCAACCGGACCAATGGTATGTGGCACCGCAACTCGGGGCCTTCTCGCCGAACTATCAGCGTTCGCTCGAGAAAAACGATTGGCTCTATGGCGTCGCACTGGGCCGTGAGATCAATCGATACTTCAATCTTGAGCTGAACATCGACGGCACTCGGCTGTCCGGCATTCACGGTGTCGGGCCGATGCACATCTACGGCACAACGCTTGATGCGCTTGCGATCCTGAATCGCAATGGCCGGTTGTCACCCTATCTGCGGGTCGGTGCGGGCTTCGTGCACAATGTGCCAAGCGGGCAAAGTACCAATCAGACGGACTTCGCCACAGATGCCGGCGTCGGCCTGTACTGGAATCTATGGCGCAGCCCGAATGGTACCCGCGCATTCGCGTTGCGCCCTGAGATCAAAGTACGCTGGCAGAACCCGGGCCGCTCCCCGGATCTGCAGGATTACATTGCAGACATCGGCTTCCAGTACTCCTTCGGGGGATCTCCCAGTTCGAGCGTGGCGCCCGCAGTGGAGCCGCCGCCGCCGCCGCCGCCACCACCACCACCGGCTCCGCCGAAAGCGCCTGCGGCACCGGTAAGCGCTCCAGCCCCGGCGGCACCTCCTGCGATGCCGGCACACGGTACGTTCATTCTGCCAACACGCGGCTCGGTCATCCTCAAGGGCGTGACATTTGCATTCAACTCCGCGCACCTGACGAGTTCCTCCCGCTCGGTACTCGACCAAGCCGCAGAGGGTCTGAAGAACCATCCATTATTGAAGGTGGAGATTCAAGGCTACACCGACAGTGTCGGTACGGTTGCCTACAATCTGCGGCTTTCGCAGCATCGCGCCGAGGCGGTGCGCAACTTTCTCATCGCCGACGGTGTCGCAGCAGGACAGCTGCGAGCCCGGGGCTACGGCCCGGCCGATCCGATTGCCAGTAACCACACCGCGGCCGGGCGCGCCCTGAACCGGAGAGTCGTCATGGCGGTGTTGAGCAACCCCAATGCCGTCAAGGTGAAGGGGTCCGGAACCGTTAAATAGGAACCGGCCCGGCACCCGAACGGCGTCGAGCGAACCTGGGCGGGTTAGCTCGGTCCGGTACCGGCCGGAACGGCGCAATTCACGCGCAAGCAGGGACGCTTGCGCACTTTCCGGAGTGAATTGCGGCGCCGCTGTGCTGGCCGGAACAGTGGTGCCCGGAGAGGGTGAAGGCAGCGCGCACCGGCAGCGCTGGGCGGGCGGATTCGCCGGCGAGATCGGCCCAATCTCGCCGGCGAGTCAGTGCGAGCGGAAGTCCGCAGTCGGCGGGGTGCTGGCGTTCGCCACCGGGTCGCGATGATCGAGTCGGTCACCGAGGATTCGGCGGACCGAGACGTAAAACACGGGGATCAACAGCAGCCCGAATACCGTCGCGAATGCCATGCCGCCAATCACGCCGGTGCCGATTTCGTGGCGAGACACCGCGCCGGCTCCGCTCGAGAGCGCGAGCGGCAAAACACCGAACATGAACGCGAAAGAGGTCATCAGAATCGGCCGCAGGCGCAAGCGGGCGGCGCGGGTCACTGCCTCGAACAGGGTCGCACCGGCCGCCTGACTCTGCACGGCGAACTCCACGATCAGAATCGCATTCTTCGCGGCAAGACCGATGACCGTGACCAGTCCGATCTTGAAGTAGATGTCGTTTGGCATGTCGCGCAGCAGGCAGAAAGTGATCATGCCGAGCAGACCGAGTGGCACCACCAGCAGTACCGCGACCGGAATGGACCAGCTCTCGTAAAGAGCGGCGAGTCCGAGGAAGACGACGAGAACCGACAGCAGCAGCAAGCGCATGGAGGAGCTGCCCGAGAGCAACTCCTGGTAGGACTGTCCGGTCCAGTCGGCATCGTAGCCGTGCGGCAGGGAGTCGTGAATGATGCGCTGCACCGCTTGCATCGCCTGACCGGTCGTGTAGCCGGGGCCGGAGTTGCCGACGATTTCGATCGCCGGATAACCATTGTAACGTTGCAGTACCGTGGGGCCGATGCCCCAACTCGCCGCGATCACGCTTGACAGCGGCACCATCCCATTCGTGCCGGTCGCACTCTGGGCAGAGGGCGAAGATGCGCCCGAGACAGCAAGCGAGCCGCTGCCTGCTGGCGTGTACAGGTAGTCCAATGCGCTGCGTCCCATGCGAAACGGCGGCTGATCCTGGATGTATACCCGCTTGATGCGTCCGCCGTAGGACATCTGGTCGACGTATCGGGGCGCGATCTCGGTGTTGATAGTGGCGTAGACATCGCTCAGAGACAACCCCATGGAGGCGGCCTCCTTGCGCTTGACCGCGATGTCGAGCTGCGTCGCATTGGGCAGGGCGTTCTCGCGGACTTGCAGAAGTCTCGGATCCCGGGCGGCGTCCAAGACCAGCGTCCGTGCGGCAGCGTCGAGTTGTTGGTGAGTCTGTCCGGCGCGTGCCAGAAGATACAGATCGATGCCGCCGAGTCGGCTCAGGCCGCGGATTGTCGGCATGTTGACCGCGTAGATTCGAGCCCCGGGAATCGTCGCCAGCAGCCGGTTGATTCGAGGTAACAGCTGCATCGCGCTCTGCGATCTGTCGCTCCAGTCGGCGAGCTTGATGAAGGCCATACCGACGTTCTCACTGCTGCCGACGAAGCTGAACCCCTCCGGCTGGAAGATGCCGACGATATCCCTGGCAATAGCGCTATGCAGCAGTTTTGCGCGGATCTGCCGCATGACGCCAGCGGTGCGCTGCAAGGTCGCGCCGGCGGGCAGGTCGGCGAGTGCCATCACGAAACCCTGGTCTTCATCGGGCACGAAGCTCGTCGGCATGCGTACGTAGAGGAAGCCGGCGAGTACTGTCACTAAGGCGAACAGCATCATCCAGCGTGGCGCGTGTCGCACTGCGCTACCGACATGTCCCTGGTAGGCGTGTGCGGTGCGGTTGAATGCCCGGTCGAACCAGCGAAAGAGCAGATGCCGCCCCTCGTGGCGCTCCGGTCGCAGCAGCGCGGCACACAGTGCCGGCGTGAACGACAGGGCGAGAAACGCGGAAATGGCCATCGCGACGGCTATTGTCATGGCAAATTGGGCGTAGATGACCCCCGTCGCCCCGGGTTGCAGTGCCGAAGGCACGAACACCGCAGTGAGCACGACGGTGATCGCGACGATCGCGCCGGTAATCTGCCGCATCGCCTTGCGGGTCGCCTCGTGCGGCGTCAGGCGCTCTTCGGTCATGATGCGCTCGACGTTTTCGATCACCACGATCGCATCATCGACGACGATGCCGATCGCGAGGACCATGCCGAACAGCGTGAGCTGATTCACCGTGTAATGCAGCAACGACAGCCCGATGAAGGTGCCGAGCAGTGCGACCGGAATCACCAGAGTGGGAATCAGGGTGGCGCGCAGATTTTGCAGAAACACCAGCATGACCAGGAAAACGAGGACGATGGCCTCGAGTAGCGTGATGAGGACTTCGTGGATCGAGGCCAGAATGAATGGTGTGGTGTCAAATGGCACCGTCCACTTCACGCCCTGAGGCAGATCCCTGCCGAGGGAGGCCATCTCGGCTTTGACCGCATCGGCGACCGCGAGCGCGTTCGCGCCGGGGGAGAGAAATACGGCCAGTCCGCCGGCGGGCTTGCCGTCGTAGGTGGCTGCCTGGCCATAGGTCTGCGGACCGAGGGAAATGCGCGCCACGTCGCCGAGGGTCACTACTGTGCCGTTGTGGTTGGCGCGAAGGATGATGTCGCGGAACTGACGCAGCGAGTTGAACAGCTTGTCACCGGAGACCGTGGCGGTAAATTCCTGGCCTCTGATCGCCGGATCGGCGCCGATCGAGCCAGTGGCGAATTGTGCGTTTTGAGCGGCGACCGCATTGAGGACCTGGGTCGTCGAGAGACCGTAAGCCTGGAGCTTCTGTGGGTCGAGCCAGATGCGCACCGCATACTCGGAGCCGATGAGCAATGTACTGCCGACGCCGTTGATGCGCGCGATCTCCGGCTGAATCTCGGAGGCGAGGATATCGTTGAGCCGCGCATCGCTGACTTTTGGATTAACCGAGCTCAGTGCAAGAAAGAGCAGGATGTCCGGGCTCGCTTTGGCAACGGTGATGCCCTGTTGCGTCACCGCTGCTGGAAGCAACGGTGCGGCGAGGTTGACTTTGTTCTGGACCTGGACCTGCGCGATGTCGGGATTAGTGCCGGTGGCAAAGGTGAGAGTGATGGCCGTCTGGCCATTCGAGCCGGAGGTCGAGCTGAAATACAGCAGATGGTCGATTCCGGTCAGCTGCTGTTCGATCACTTGCGTGACCGTTGACTCCATGGTCGCGGCGCTTGCGCCCGGATAGTTCGCCGTGATGGTCACTTGCGGTGGTGCGATGTCCGGATAGGAGTCCACCCCCATGTTCTGCAGCGCCAGCACGCCAAACAGGCTCAGCACGATCGCGATGACCCATGCGAATACCGGACGTTCGAGAAAGAAGCTTGGCACGGATCGGGTTCCTGCTCAGTGCATGTACGTGTGGTTGCAGCCCGGTTCAGTGCTCCACTCGGCCGCATTGTGACTGTCGCCGGCCGCGAGGGCGGGTGCGCGCCTCGTCGGCTGCCGGGCGTGCAGACTCAGCGCGACTCGGCACCGGGGTGTTCCGTTGTCGATGCGGCACCGAGCGCGGCCTGTACACGCCGGCGCAGCCCGCGCAGGCGCGCGATCGGCTCATTGGAGAACACGAAGCGGATGAACTGCGCGCCGTGCGCTTCGCCCCAGCCGGACATGGCCGTGGCGCACACCCCCTGCGCCAGCAGACGCGCCGCCATGGTTTCGCCGTCGATGCCGAAATCGGCAACGCGCAGCAGCATCGACCATCCGCCGCCCGGCAGGCCGAACGGGAGGCCGGTGAGTTCCTCGACCAGCAGGTCGCGTCGGGCCTGCAATTGCTCCACATAGGCAGGCAGCTCGGTGAGGGAATGCTCCAGTGCCGTCGCGACCGCGTCTTGTGCGATACCGACCGGCACCACCACATTGGCCAGGGAGACGGCAATCAGGTCAGGCATGAAGGTTTCGGGCGCAACGATCCAGCCGACGCGCCAGCCAATCATGCGCAGCTCCTTCGCTGCCGAGCCGATGCTGATCGTGCGCTCGGCCATACCCGGCAGAGCCGCCGGGTGCAGGACGGGCCGGCCGTCGAACACGAGCCGCTCCATGGCGGCATCGAGGATCAGGAGCAGGTCATGCGCCCGGCACAGCTCGGCGATGAGCGCCCAGTCCTCGGCGTCGAGGCAGCCGCCGGAGGGCATCGACGGAGACATCAGCAGCATTGCCCTGACTTTCGGGCCCATCGCCTCGCGCAGTGCAGCGCGTTGCAGGCGCCACTCGGCTCCGGGTGTGAACGCGAACGGCACGAATTTCGGAACGCCGCCGGCAAGTCGGATCCGGTTGAGGAGGCCGGCATAAGTCGGGTCGGTGACGATGACTTCATCGCCGACTTCGATTGTCGCCAGCAACACGTTGAGAATCCCAGAGAGTCCCCCGGCGCAGATCACGCAATTGCGCTCGCCGGAATACCGCACGCCCGAGATGCGCTCGACATGCCGAGCAGCCACTGCGCGCAGACGTGCCTGACCAACGAAGGGAAGGTAACTGTTGTCGGGATCGTGGCTGGCGGCCTGGCGCGTACGCTCGATCGCCGCCGGGTGCGGCGCAATATCGGTGTCGAGATTCTCAAGGCGAAGAAGGTCCCGCCCGGAGCCGTCGGCGACGGCCCCCATGCGGTCGACACCAATGCCGGCGATATGCCGCAGGCGTGCGGGGCGCGCGCGACCCATGCTCATCTCCCGTGCACTCGATGAGCCATGCCACCATGGAATCCGTGGCGGCGCAAGACGGACTGTCCGGGTGATTGTCCGCGACGATTGGCCCGGTGCTGGGCGCTGAGCCGCGCAGCACGATACCGCCGCAGCGATCTGTACGCGGCGCTGACAGGGCATGTGTTGCCGGGCCGCAACGCCGGTCGAATTTGCTCGACGCAGGGCAAAATCGGGCATTCCACAGCCTTTGCTCTTGCGACCGGCTGGATTTGCCAAGCCCCGTAGGGGCCGTGCTACAGTCAGATGCGGCCGTTGCTCGGCAGCGCGCAGAGGGGACCGCCGCAGGCTGTGGCGTTTTGGCGCGTGCCGGCACGGGCAAGAACATCAATTTTCGGGAGTCATGATCATGATCCGTAGAAACCATGTGGTCGCCTGGACGGTTGCGGCTATCCTCGGGTCGAGCGGCGCGCTGGCGACCTATACCGCTGATGCGCAGACGAGCACTGCCGGCTCCGGCCAGCTCGCCGAGATTGTGGTCACGGCCACCAAGCGCAAGACGCTGGCGCAGGATACCCCGATCAGCATGACCGTCTTCACTGCGGCCAACATTGCCGACCGCGGTGTGGTCGATTTCAATACGCTGGCCCAGGGCATCCCGGGCCTCTCGATGCGCACCTCCGGTCCCAACGAGACCGAATACGAGATGCGCGGCTTGAACTCCTCCGGCGGCAACACCTCGATGGTCGGGGTGTATCTGGGCGACATTGCGCTCTCGGCGCCGGCCTCGGAGCAGCTCGGCAAGGTGATCATTGATCCGAACCTCTACGACCTGCAGCGCGTGGAGGTTCTGCACGGTCCCCAAGGGACTTTGTACGGATCGAGTTCAATGGGCGGTACGGTCCGATTGATTCCCGCGAGTCCGGAACTCGGCGTCTTCGATGCCACGGGAGAGACGACCGTTTCGGACACCGGTTCCGGCGGCGGCATCAATTTCACCCAGAACGGCATGGTAAACCTGCCGTTCGGTTCAACGACGGCGTTGCGACTGGTCGGTTCGCACACCACCACCAGCGGCTGGCTGAATCGCTACGTCCTGGCCGACGGCGCGGTGCAGACGGACACCTGCCCGAGCACTCCATGCTATCGACCGAGCAATTTCTACACCGCACCGCTGCTCTCGACGGCCTCGGGCGTGAACTCATCGACCGACGATTCGTTCCGGGCGATTCTGCGCTATCAGCCGAATGATCAGCTGCAGATCACCCCGATGCTGATGTGGCAGGAGGACTCGGCCAATGCTCCGAACGCTGTGGACGTCAACGGCTCTCCGACCAATCCGACCATGCCGGCGCAGAAGGGCCATTACGAGATCTATCAGGCCTCCGAGCCGCAATGGGACCGCTTCACGCTCGGAAGCCTGAAGATTCAGTACGCGGTCACACCGGATATCGCCATCACGTCGATCACCGGATTGTGGTCGAATCATGCGTTGGTGTCTCAGGACGGCTCTGAGGAGAATGCCAGCTCCGCGGGGCTTGGCTCCGCCACGCAGGCGTTCCCGTATGATCCGGCGGCGGGCGGTGTCGGCCCAACGGGCCCCGGGCCGTTCGGTCCCGGCGTCGAGGAGCGCGATTACACCCGGCAGGTGAGCGAGGAGTTTCGCGTTGCTTCTACCGGCAACGCTCCGCTGCAGTGGCTCGTGGGGTACTATTATCAGGACCTGAACACCGAGTGGGACATGTGGTCGGTCAACCCCCAGGCCGGTCCCGTTGCCAACGTCTACGTCGATTACCAGCCGCAGACCATCCTGCAGAATGCCGCCTTCGGCAATCTCTCCTGGAATTTTGCCCACGGCCTCACCGCCTCTGCGGGGGTTCGCTGGTACCATTACTCATACGCGCAGCGGAACTCCGAGTGGGGTGACTTCACGCCCTTGGGTTTCGCCAATCTGCTGAGCGGAGCGCCGACGGTGGCAGGCAATACCGCCCCGTTCAACACCAGTGCGGGCGGCGGCGCAAGCGGCACCAATCCGCGCTTCAATCTGACGTGGCAGATTGACAAGAACCACATGGTGTACGGCACAATCGCCAAGGGCTTTCGCCTTGGCGGCACCGATCAGCCGTTCGTCGGCTTTAACTATCCGGTGACGCCCACCATTTGTGGGGCGCCCACCTCCCTGGTCCAGATCCAGCAATGCGGTCTGCAGGCGAAGCTATCGGCGACCCCGACGCAACCGGGCACGATCTACACCTCGCTGGCCAATTTCCCCAACGTCAATAAGCAGGGCGTACCTCAGTTCAACTCGGACTCGGTGTGGGACTACGAGATCGGCACCAAGAACGTGTTCTGGCACCAGCGGGCTTTGCTCAACGTGACGGCGTATTTCGAGCGTTGGATGGATCCGCAGATCGCGACGAACATCGCCGGCTTCGGCTTCACGGTGAATGGCGGCAACGCCAACATCTACGGACTCGAGGCGGAGTTCCGCGCCCATCTCGGCGACGGGTTCGATTTCGCCACGGACTGGGGATATACCCACAGCAAATTCCTCAGTGACAGCGCCATTGACGGCATACCGAAGGGCTTCTCGGTCCCCGATACGCCGAAGGTCACCGGCTCGATGTCGCTCAATTACCATCATGCCCTGACGGACAACATGGGGTTCATCGGTAATATCAACTACAGCTTCGTGGGTTCGCGGTACGACCTGCCATACGGCGTCACGGTGTACCTCAATAACATCAACCAGACGGCGATCAACCTGCCGTCCTACGGCATCATGAATCTGCGTGTCGGCCTGCGCACTTCGAATTGGACTGCTGCGTTGTTCGTCAACAACGCGCTCAATAAGCAGACGCTGCTCGATCCGCTGCCGCAGATTAATTTGGCGATCCCGCAATTCACGCGCTACATCGTGAATCAGCCGATCACCTACGGACTCGATGTGAGCTACAACTTCGGCAAGTAATCGGTCGGTGCAGGGCGTCGCGGGTGCCGGCCGGACCCCGCGACGCCCGCCCGGTTTATTCTCGCGCAGTAACTGCCGTTCTGGCCCGGTGGTCGACGTTTCGCCACTGCCAGATCCGTCAGTCGAATACGCGCTGCGGGAAATAGAAGGAAACGGTCCAGTTCGGCATGTCAACGATCTGGCTGATACGCAGATCGCCGCATACGCTGCACAGCATGTAGGCGTCGATCGCCGGCATGTGATGTTCGCGGGTCAGCCAGTCGATCATGGAGCGTACTGCATCGCGTGCGGCACTCATCAGGTCGGGACCGATGCCGGTGCTGACCCGATAGCCGCGCTCGTCGAGGTGGCCGGTGACCGGGCCGGGCGTGATGAGCCGGGGAAATGCGAGCGGCTGCTGTTTGATCAGATCGAATTTCAGCGCGACGCGCATGGGGCTCTCGATTGCGGTGCCGCACACCTCACCGTCGCCTTGGGCAGCGTGCGTGTCGCCCACTGAGAAGAGCGCGCCGGCGACTTCCACCGGCAGGTGCAACTCGGCGCCACGGGCGATGTCGCGCAGATCCATGTTGCCGCCGACCCGGCGCGGGGGCACTACACTGTGAGTGCCCGGTTCGGCCGGCGCAAGGCCGATCGTGCCGGTAAAGGGCTTCAATGGAACGCGGGCGTGTGAGCCGAACGCACACGGACTGAGGTTCCGTGCGTCGTAGCGCCACACGTGCAGTGCCGGTTCGGTGAACTCCTCGCTGAGCAACCCGAAGCCCGGAATGTTCGCAGTCCAGCCCCAGCCGGATGGAGCGAAAGACAGTACCGTGACCTTGAGGATGTCGCCGGGCACGGCGTCTTCGATGTAGATCGGTCCGGCCACGGGATTGACCTGCGCGAAGTCGAGTTGCGTAACGTCCGCGGCGCTTGATGCGGGTGTGAGCTGCCCGCCGGAGGCGTCTCGAACGTCGAATTCGAGGGTCTCGCCGGGCGCAATGCGCATGACTGGCACAAGGCTGTTGTCCCAGCCGTAATGCTGATGATGAATCGTCGCGTGATGCGTCATAAGTGGTCCGGGTCCAGCTGGTCTGCACTTTACCATGCGCCAGCCGGCGCCTAGACTGCAAGCATCCGCTGCCGCCTCCCGCTTCGAGCACCAATATGTCCCTTGAGCAATTCGGCTACGAGGATCAACTCGATCGCGCACTGGGTCTTGGCGATCTGATTGTCTACGGCATGATCTTCATGGTGCCGATTGCGCCGTTTTCCGTGTTCGGCTTCGTGTGGCAGGACGCCAGAGGCATGGTCGTTCTCGCCTACCTGATCGGCCTGATCGGCATGCTCTTTACCGCGCTCAGCTATGCGTCGATGTCGCGCGCGTTTCCGCTGGCCGGATCGGTGTATGCGTACGTGCAGCGCGGGCTGCACGACTCCGCCGGCTTTCTAGCCGGTTGGTTGATTCTGCTCGATTACATCCTGGTGCCGGCGCTGCTGTATGTGTTCTCGGCCGTGGCATTGCAGCCGCTGCTGCCGGCGGTGCCACCGTGGTTCTGGCTGGTCGGTTTCATCGCGCTCAATGCGGCGGCCAATCTGCTCGGTGTACGGTTCACGGCGCGCTTGTACAAGGTGCTCCTGGCGCTGGAGTTACTGACGCTCGCGCTGTTTGTGATTCTTGGTGCGCTGGCGCTGTATCACGGCCAGGGCGCAGGGCGGCTCACTCTGGCGCCGCTCTACGATGCTCGGCAGTTCTCGTTGCGCACGGTGGCCGGGGCAACCTCCATTGCTGTGCTGTCCTTTCTCGGCTTTGATGGGATCTCGACGCTCTCGGAGGAAAGTGCGGGCGGGCAGGGGGCGGTGGCGAAAGCCACAGTACTCGCGCTGCTGCTGATCGGTGCGCTGTTTGTGCTGCAGACCTGGATTGCAGCGGATCTATTGCCCGGCTTGCCTGCCGGTTCTGCGGATACGGTGTTCTATGCCATTGCCGCCCGAGCGGGCGGCGAGGGGCTGCGGCTCGCCGCCATTCTCGGGGTGGTGGTCTCCTTTGGCCTCGCCAATGCGATGGCTGCACAGGCGGCGGTCTCGCGCGTGCTGTTCGCTATGGCCCGCGACGGCAAATTGCCGGCGGCGCTGGCGACGGTGCATCCGCGGTTCAAAACGCCCTACCTCAGCACGTTGCTGGTCGCCTGTGTCTCCTTGCTGGTGGGGCTTTTCTTCGTGCACCGCGTCGATGATCTCAGTCGTGTGGTCAACTTCGGTGCCCTGAGCAGCTTTGCGCTGCTGCACGTGGCGGTCGTCTACCATTATTTCATTCGTCAGCGCACCGGCGCGTGGCTGCGGCATCTGCTGATCCCGCTAGCTGGACTTGGCGTCATTCTCTACGTGCTCGCCGGCATGAATCACATCGCCAAGGAACTCGGCGGCTGTTGGATGGCGATCGGGGTACTGTGCTACCTCGTGCTGATGTTCCGATCCCGCGGCCGCTCGATCGGGGACATCCTGCCGCCGCAGTAGGCGGTGGGGTGCGACCGGCGCCCAAGCGGCCGAGCGGGGGGAGACACTCGCGCCGGCTTGCCTGGTACGCGCTGGCCGTGGTAAAAAGAAGCGATGTCCCCAGCCATCCGTACCGGGTATTACCGATTCTATTGGCCGTGCACGCAGGCGGTTGGCGGGCTGTTGTCGATTCCATAGTGTAGTCGAGACGAACCAAACCCAAAAAACCGCCAGTCCCTCGGCGGTTTTTTTTGGCCCCGGGGACTCACGACCGGAGCCCAACATGCACTCGAAGACTGACGACCTGCGCATCGGCGCAATGACCGAGCTCGCGACGCCCGAGCAAGTGATCCGCGAGCGTCCCTGCACGGATCGGGCGGCCGACACGGTCAGCATTGCCCGGCGCGCTCTGCAGGGGATTCTGCACGGTCGCGATGGGCGGCTTGCGGTGGTGATCGGGCCGTGCTCGATACATGATCCGCAGGCTGCACGCGAATATGCCGAGCGGCTCGCCGAGCAGCGCAAACGGCTCGGCGGCGAGCTGGAGATCGTCATGCGGGTGTATTTCGAGAAACCGCGGACGACCGTTGGTTGGAAGGGATTGATCAACGACCCGAATCTCGATGGCAGCTTCCGCATCAACGAGGGCTTGAGACTCGCGCGCGGCCTGCTGGTCGACATCAACGAATTCGGCGTGCCGGCTGGCTGCGAATACCTCGATATGATCACGCCTCAATACATCTCGGATCTGGTCGCATGGGGCGCAATCGGGGCGCGCACCACGGAAAGTCAGGTTCATCGTGAGCTTGCCTCCGGCTTGTCCTGTCCGATCGGCTTCAAGAATGGAACGGACGGGAATATTAAGGTGGCCGTCGATGCGGTGCGGGCCGCTGCGCACCCGCACCATTTTCTCGCGGTCACCAAGCAGGGACGAAGTGCGATCGCGGCCACCTTGGGCAACCCGGACTGTCACGTGATTCTGCGCGGCGGGCGTACGCCCAACTACGATGCAGCCAGTATCGAGGCAACTTGGCGCGAGCTGACCGGCGCCGCAGTGACGACACGGCTGATGGTCGATGCCAGTCACGGCAACAGCGGCAAGCGCCCCGAGCAGCAGCCGGTGGTCATTGAGGCGGTGGCGGCGCAGATTGAGGCAGGCGAGGCGCGCATCGGCGGGGTGATGATCGAGAGCAATCTTGTTGCCGGTCGGCAGGACCTGGAATCCGGACGCCCCCTGCGTTACGGACAGAGCATCACGGACGGCTGCATTGACTGGGCGGCATCGGTGACGGTACTGGAGCGCCTCGCCGCTGCGGTCGTGCGTCAGCGGGCGCTTGCAGTCGGGCATCGTAACCCTCGCGGTGCAGCCGTCTCCTGAGTTTCACTGCGCACGGCGACCTCGGTGTGCAGGGGGGGCCTGCGGTTCTGGCGCGCAGTCGCCGCGTACGTGCACTCGGCCGGATCCGCTCTGAGGGCTTCGACGGCTGCGGAGTAGTGAGCGGTGCACCCGGGGGCGTAGGATGTCCCGTCCCTACGTCGGGCGCTCCGGATGGGAGGGCAATTTGCGCTCATTTCGCTTTATTCACACCGCGGACATCCACCTCGACAGCCCGCTGCGCGGGCTCAGCCGTCACGAGGGTGCTGCGGCGCGACGGATCCGTTCCGCCACGCGGGCGGCACTCGAGGGCTTGATCGGCGAGGCGATCGAACAACAGGTCGCTTTCGTGGTGATCGCCGGGGACCTCTACGATGGCACCTGGAAGGATTTCCATACCGGTCTGTTCTTTGCGCAGCAGATGGGGCGGCTGGCGCAGGCTCGGATCGGTGCCTTCGTGCTGCACGGCAATCACGATGCCGAGAGTCAGATCACCCGGCGTCTGCAGCTGCCGCCGAACGTTCAGGTTTTCCCGCACCGCAAGCCGGCCACTTTCCTGCTCGAGGAGCCGCAGGTGGCGCTGCACGGTCAGAGCTTCCCCGAACAGGCGGTGAGCGAGAACCTGGTGCCGCTTTACCCCGAACCGCGCTCGGGGTATTTCAACATCGGCGTGCTGCACACCGGTCTCGGCGGCATGGGAGGGCATCAGAACTACGCGCCGTGTAGCCTCGATGAGCTGATAGCCAAAGGGTACCAGTACTGGGCCTTAGGTCATGTGCACCAGGGGCAGTTGCTGCATGAGCATCCGCACGTGGTGTTTCCCGGCAATCTGCAGGGGCGACACGTCCGCGAGACCGGGGCGAAGGGTGCGCGGCTGGTGACGGTGGAAGACGGGCAGATCGTCGATCTGTCCACTGTGCACACGGACGTCGTGCGCTGGGCACGGCTTACCGTATGCGCCGAGGCTTACCGCACGGTTGAAGAGGTGCTGCAGAGCATTCGCGAGGCTCTCACCCGCGCGGTGGCGAGCGATGCGGACGGACGGTTGCTCGCCTGTCGGATCGAAATCACTGGGCAGACTCTGCTGCATGGGACGCTCATGGGCGCCACCGAACAACTGCAAGCGGAAATCCAGGCTGCGGCACTCGGCCTGGGCGAGGCGGTGGCCTGGATCGAGAAGATAGTCCTTGCGACGACACCCGTGCCGGTTGCCGGGGGGGCTGATACAGACAACGCCCACGGAGCGCTGCGCAGCCTTTTCGACGTTGCTCCGGAGGACCCGGAGCTGATCGAACAGCTCAATGCCAGACTCGGGGAGTTCCTGCGGCGACTGCCGGCGGATCTGCGCGCCGAAGTGGACGATCCGATCCTCAGCGCTGCCCTGGGCGGAGATTATCGCGCGCTCCTGGAGTATAGCCGCGAGGAGTGGCTCGTGCGGCTGCAGGAGCTGCGTTGATGCGCATCGGCCGGCTCGACCTGATCCGCTACGGCCGCTTCGCCGAGGTCTCCCTGCGGTTTCCGCGCGGCGCCTCGGACATGCACGTCATTTTCGGTCCCAACGAGGCGGGCAAGTCCACCTCGCTGGCGGCCATCGAGGACTGGCTGTTCGGCATCGGGGCGCGCTCGCCATACAACTTTCTGCACGAGCACGCGAGTCTGCGAATCGGTGGTGTGCTCGAGGCCGATGAGGCCGTTCTCGAGGTGGTGCGGCGCAAAGGCAACAAGGACACCTTGCTGAGCGCGACGGGCACGCCCTTGAGTCCGGGTGCGCTGGCGCCGTTTCTGCATGGCGTCACGCGCGAATTCTTCACCCGCATGATGAGTCTTGACCACGAGCGGCTCACTGCCGGGGGCCGCGAGATCCTCGAGGCCCGCAACGAGATCGGGCAAATGCTCTTTTCCGCCGGTACGGGGCTTGCGGGGCTGCGTGCGCAACTGCACAGCCTCGAACAGAGCGCCGATGCGCTCTGGGCGCCGCGCCGCGCCGCGCACAGAAAGTATTACGTGGCGCTGGAGGCGCTCGAAGCGGCTGATCAACGGCAGCGTACCGAGCTCGTCACGGCAAGCGAATGGGTCCGGCTGCGGCGGGAGCACCAGGAGGCCCAGACCGCCTACGAGCAGCTGCGCGAGCAGATCGACTCGAGCAGCGCCGAACAGCGCCGGATGGACCGCATTCGGCGTGTGTATCGGCCGATTGCGCGGCTTGCGGACATTGAGCGTGAACTCGATACGCTCGGGGAGGCTCCGATGCTGCCCGAGGACGCGGAGCGCCGGTTGATCGATGCCCGCTCGCGTCAGGTCAGCGCGCAGACTCAGATCGATGTACTGCTCGGCCAGCTCGCACAGCACAAGCGGGAGCGCGCGGCACTGCACTGCGATGCGACGGTGCTGCAGTTCACCGAGGCCATTGAGCGGGTGCACCGCAGTCGCATCGAGGTGCACAAGGAGCGCGCCGATCTGCCCAAACGTCAGGCAGAGTTCGCGCTCAAAGCCGCCGAGCTCGCCGAGCTCGCCGAGGAGCTGGGTTGGGGCGCGCTCTCGAGCGCGGCGATCACAGAACGGCTGCCGCCGCGGGTGCACGTCACGACCGCCCGGACGCTGCTGAATCAGCGGGCGGAATTCTTCGGCGCCGAGAAAGCGGCAGAGGAGAGCCTGAGCGAGGCGCGCGAACAGGTCGCCGCGGTGCGAGGCGACCTGGCACAGAGGCCGCCGGAGAGGGACGTCACGAAGCTCACGGCAGTCCTGGCTGCGGCACGAGGGCAAATGGAGCAGGGTGTGCGCCTGCAGGGGAGCGAGCGGGAACTCAGGACGTGCGCGGCAAAGGTTGCGGTTCGACTGCACGGGTTGCATCCCCGTGTTGAGAGCGAGGGCCACTTGCTCGAGATCGAGGTGCCGGCACGCGCCGTCGTGGAGGCGTACCGGGAGCAGGAGCGCGAACTCGATCGGCGGGTGAAGGAGTGCCGTGATCAGCTGGAGCGTCTCGAGCGGGATCTCGCGCTACAGCGCGATGCGTTTGAACGGCGTGCGCGTGAACAGGAGGGGATGGCACCGCAGGCGCTGCGCTCGGTGCGCGAGGCGCGCGAACGGGGTTGGCAGCTGATTCGCAGGCGCTACATCGACGCCGAGTCGCTACCGGCATCCGTTCTCGAAGCCTATGTTGGCGCCGCGGCGGATCTGCCGAGCGCGTACGAGGATCGCGTGCACGCGGCGGATGCTGTGGCGGATCTGCGGTTCGAGAACGCCCAGACGGCGGGGGAGTTGGCGCTGCGGGAGCGTCAGATCGCGGATCAGGCGCTCGAACGGGACCGATGGGCCGCGCTGGCGAGCGAACTGACCGGCCAGCGGGAGGCGTTCGAGTCGCGCTGGCGGGCGCTCTGGGCGGGCACGCCATTCGAGCCCCTCGCTCCGGAGCGCATGCTCGAATGGCTGAGCGGGCGCGCCGAGATCCTCGAGTTGCTCGAGGCGCGCGCGGCGGCTCAAGCCGAACGTGATGAGCTGCACCGGCAGGAGGCGCTGGCCAAGGCCGCCGTGGTGGCCGAACTCAGCGCGATCGGTGCGCCGGCCGAAGCGCTTGCTGAGCAACCCCTGGCGATTGTGCTTGAGCAGGCCGCGGCAGTGGTGGTGCGCCAACAGGCCCAGGCCCTTGAGCGCAGCGCACTGGCTGAGCGGATCCGCACGGGCGATGCCGACGTGGCCCGGAAGGCGACTCGGCTGCAACAGGCGCAGACGGAGCGATCGGTCTGGGAGGAGCGTTGGGGGAGTGCGCTGAGTGAGCTTGGCTTGAGCGGTGCGCTGCCTGCGCAGAGTGCGACGGTGCAGATCGATACCCTCGAGCGGATGCGTGCGCTGGTCACGGAAATGCAGCGGCTGCAACGTGAACGGATTGAGAAGATCGAGCAGGACATTACGGCGTTCGCCGCCGAGGTGACGCGGGTGGCAGGTGGCATCGCGCCCGAGCTGCACGGCTGGGACCCCGAGCAGGCGGCACTCGAGCTCGAGAGGCGTCTCGAGGTCAGTCGGCTGGTGCACCAGCAGCAACGCCAGATCGATCAGGCGATCGAGGCACTGCAGAGCCGCGTGCACGAGTGTGAGACGGTGCGCGCTGAGGCCGCGCAGGCCATACAGATGCTCCTGACCCTGGCTGGCGCTGCCGATCCACAGCAACTTCAAGTGTTGATTCAGTGCGCCGCGCGTGGTGCGCAGCTGCGCAGCGAGCGCAGCGAGATCGAACAGCAGCTCGCCAGTGACGGCGATGGCCTGCCCGTGAGTGTTCTGCGGCAGGAGTGTGCGCAGGCCGATCTCGACCAGATTGCCGCACGGGCGCAGACGCTGCACGGGCAGCATCGTGAGCTGCAGGAGCGTCTCGCCCTCTGTGCCGAGCGACGCCAGAGCGCGCGTCAGGCGTTCGAGGCGGTCGGGGGCAGTGCCGGTGCGGTGGAAGCGGCCGCGGAACGCCAGGAAGCGCTCGCCGACATGCGTGATGTGGCCGAGCGGTATGTACGCGATGCAACCTCTGCCACCGTGATTCGTTGGGCGATCGACCGGTTTCGCCGCGAGCGCCAGGCGCCGCTGCTCAGGCGGGCGGGACGCATCTTCACACAACTGACAGCGGGGACATTCGGGCAACTGAGTGTCGAGTACGACGCTCAGGACCGGCCGCAGCTGCGCGGCGTGCGCGCAGACGGCTCCTCCGTTGACACCGGCGGCATGAGCGACGGAACGAGAGACCAGCTGTTTCTGGCATTGCGGCTCGCCTCGATCGAGGAATATCTCGACAGCGCTGCGGCGCTGCCGCTCGTGGCGGACGACCTGCTGGTGAATTTCGATGACGAGCGCGCCAGTGCGGCACTGCGTGCGCTCGCCGGGATTGCCATGCGCACCCAGGTCCTGTTCTTCACGCACCACCGTCACCTTGCGGACATCGCAACGCAGGTTCTCGGCAGCGCGGTGAACGTGATCTCGCTGCCCCGATAAGCATCCCGCCTGAGCATGGCGCGGCGCCGTTGCGTGCTGCGAGCGCAGATCATCACCGCTCCGGGCGGTGGCGCGTGCGATTGCGGTTCGGTAGGCTTCTGGCGGTGGAGGCGGATTTGCGATGCGTTCTGCCGGATGAGCCACCCGGCAGGCCGGGGCGCATCGGTGGCGCCAGTTGAGCAGGAGACCAATGACTGAAACCCCCGCCCGAGCGGACAGCGCCCACAGGCCCGCTGCAGGCAATGGAGTGCCCAGGGCGCCGAACAAGGTTGCCGCGGTGGGCGTCTTCTTCTGGATCGCGAAGGTTGTGCTCACGAGCGCGGGCGATCTGTCGGGCGATGCGCTGTCGATCGCCTTGCACCTGGGCTATGTGCTGGCGTTGCTTGTCGCCGCTGCGGTGTTCCTCCCGCTGCTCGTGGTGCAGTTCAATGCCAGGCGGTTCATGCCCGCCCTCTACTGGAGCCTGATTTTCAGCGCCTCGACCGTAGGCGCCGAAATATCCGACAGCCTGGATCGCGCCCTGCACTGGGGCAATCCGCTCGGCACAGCGGTGCTCCTCGGCGGCACGCTTGTGGCGCTGGCAAGCTGGCGAGTGAACCGTGGCTCGCTGCGGGTGAGCCGCGTGCACTCGCGGCAGGATGAGGGCTACTACTGGCTGGCCGTGCTCTGCACGAGCAGTCTCGGCTCGGCGCTGGGCGATCTGGTCGGGGATAAGCTCGGCGTGGGCGTGCTGGGAGGCACGGCACTCAATGCGGGTGTGCTGCTCGGGTTGTGGGCGTTGTCGCTCATTCGGCGTGCGCCCCGGGAACTACTGTTCTGGGTCGCATTCGCGGTGTCGCGAGTGCCGTTTTGACGAACGCTGGCATCGCCGGCGCGGACCCAGACTAAATGGCGGGCTGTGCCGGTTGCGCGCATTGCCCCGGGTGCGCGCAGTCGAGGTCTGCGCAAGATTCAGCCGCACCGGCTCGGTGCGTGCATCACGAGCCGGTGCAGGGCAAGAGCGCAGAAGGGAGCGTCCGGATGCCCTTACCCAGCGTGACCTCCGATTCCCACCGATCGTTGCGAACGCCGAGAGCCAGCAGAAGTGCCGCAATGCGTGAGCCCGTTGACTTTCGGCGCGGCGTGCGACGATCCCCGCGCGGGTGGGCTGAACATTCAACGGACCCGGGCTCAGCATTGGCGTGCAAGGATCGCTTTGCGTAGTTGTGCGGATGCGCCGCCAGGGCGCGATCCGGAATAATGCGGACAATGATGAGCGCCTTTGCGCCTCTGCGGCGAGCCTCTGCCGCGTTGAATCGCGTCACCGTCGTTGCGCTGCTGTCCGTGCTGGGGTGTGCGGCAGGGCCAACTCTGGCGCAGGCCGGGCCGCTCGAGTCGCTGCCGGACATGATTGCTGTCGCGCTGGCGCATACCCAGGCGCGCGTGCGCATGCGGACGCCGGATCGCGGTGCGCAGCAGGCCCTGCGCGCAATTTATGCAGAGGATTCGGATCAGCCACTGTGGAGTGTGAACGGGCAGGCGACGCGTGCGGCGCTGAGTCTGATCGGGATTCTGCGCAACTCGCGTCAATACGGGCTCGAGCCGGCCGATTATGGCGCCGAGGCGCTGCTGGCACTGATGCACGCTGCGGCGGCGCAGCGTCCGGGGGCCGTGCCGCAGGAGCGACTGTGGGCGCGATTCGATGTCGGTCTCACGGTCGCCGCATTGCGTTTCGTTTGCGACCTGCACTATGGACGGATCAGCGCGAAAATGGCCGGAATCCGATTGCCACGACCCCGGCGCGCACTGCCCCTGGCGCACCTCGTCCGTTCGCTCGCCCGGTCGGACCACGTGCAGCGCGCGCTGGGCGCGGTCGAGCCTGCGTTTTATCCGTATCGAATGCTCAAGCTCGCGCTTCTCCAGTATCGGCAGCTCGCCGCCCATGACGCCGGACTCACCCATCTGCCGGCGTTAGGTCGTCGATCGGTCAGGCCGGGAGGTCTTTATCGGGGGGCGCCCGCGCTGCGGCGGCTGCTAGAGGCCGTGGGCGACCTGCCGCCGGGTGCGGCGCAGGCGGGCACAGCGCCGGAGGGGTCGGATCGGCTGGATCCGCAACTGGTGAGTGCACTGGAGCGCTTTCAACGTCGTCACGGGCTCGCCGCCGATGGCGTCCTGGGTCAGGCGACCTTCCGCCAGCTGACAACGCCGTTTGCGCAGCGGGTGCGGCAGATCGAGTTGAACCTCGAGCGCTGGCGCTGGTTGCCCGCGCTGCATGCGCCGTTGATCATGGTGAATGTGCCGCAGTTCCGGCTGTTCGCGTTCCATACGACAGCCGAGCGTGCCACGGACACCATTCAGATGGGTGTGATCGTCGGCCGAACCCGGCAGGATGCCCACACTCCGGAGTTCCTCTCCGAGGTGAAGACGGTGGTGTTCCGCCCGTATTGGAACGTCCCCCGCCGGATTACGGTACGGGAGATGCTGCCCGACATCCGGCGCAAGCCCAATTTCCTCTCCACACAGCATTTGCAGATCGTGCGCGGATACGGTCCTCGCACGCTCGTCCTGCCGGCGAACGCTGCGAGTCTTGCGGGGCTCGCCGCCGGAGAGCTGCGGCTGCGGCAGCTGCCGGGTCCATCGAATGCGCTGGGATTAATCAAATTCGTAGTTCCAAACCCCTATGACGTCTATCTGCACTCCACCCCCGCTCGCTGGTTGTTCGGCGTGCCGCGCCGAGCCTACAGTCACGGCTGCATTCGCGTGAGCGATCCGATCGCGCTCGCCGCATTCGTTCTGCGCCGCACGCCGGGGCAGTGGACCGAGGCGAAGATCGAGGCAGCGATGGACGGTGCCGATGACCAACACGTGGAAGTCACCGGGCCAGTCAACGTCATCGTGGTGTATCAGACGGTATTCGCCACGGCTGCTGGCGAGGTGCTGTTCTTCCCGGATCTCTATGGTCGCGATCGCAAGCTCGAGCGGTGGCTCGGACTTTCTTCCACGGGCATTGCGGTGACTCGGTCGGTCAACCCGACACACGCCGCGCTCCCCCGGCGGAACGCGACTCGCTGCCGGGCACCGCAGGAGGGGCGATCGGGGGGCGAGCACGGCCATGGGGCTCGGAGCGGGTAGCACACCGGAGCGGCGCATGGGCTTTCGCGAGCAGCATCCGCACCGGTTGCGGAGCGAGTTCGCACCACTCGAGGGCCGTGCCTTCGTGCGTGCTGCGGATGACATGTGCGATCACGCGATAGGGCCTTTGTTCACGCGATGCCTTGGGCAACACTTCCAGCTCGATGCGTGCACCGAGCGGTCCGCGCCAGTCGGTCCGCACGAACGCGCCGCTGACGCTGACGTTCTCCAGATGCCCCAACGTGGGCATGGCGCCGTCACTGATGAGTTGGACCGGCACCTGCACGTTCACCCGTCGACCCCAGCGATGTTCCATGGTGCCCCCAGCGCTTTGAAGAATATGTTGTGGGAGGATCGCCGCTGTGCCCCGCGATGATCAATACGCATAGTCCCCATCGGCGCATACCGACCTCCCGACATGAGCGTAGGTCAGGCTTCGGGTTGCGAAGGCGCGCAATGCGCAGCGTCGATACGCATTGACCACAGGTTTGTTGCGCAGTTGCGTTCTTGGTTGTGCGCCGGTTCTGCGCTATACCTGCCACCGGAATCGGATCTGAGCGCGAGCGTCTCGCAAGTCGGACGAAAAGCGGAGTGTCGTGGAACGAAAGAGCCAACTGACGCTGTGGTACTGGTTAGGGCTGATCGCGCTGCTGATCGGTATGCAGTATTACCTGTTCGGCTCACAGGTTGCGACCATCCCTTACAGCGACTTCAAGACTCTGCTCGTGGCCGGCAAAGTGCATCAAGCCACCATTGGGCCGTCGAGCATTTCGGCACAGATTGACATCCAGGGCGCGAAGGCGCTCCTGCCGGCGGAGGAATACAAACGCATCGCCGCGACCCCGGCCCTCGAGGGTGCCGACACGCGCCGCATCGTGACCGACCGGGTTGATGACCCGCAGCTCACCGCGGAGCTGCAGGCGGCGCACGTGCGGTACTCCGGGACCGCCGAGAATCCCTGGCTGCGGATGCTGCTCGGCTGGGTGGTGCCGATCGGGCTGCTGGTGCTGCTGTGGGGGTGGGTGATGCGCCGCGGAGCTGGCGGCGGGTCGGGGCTGATGATGGGCGTGGGACAGAGCCGCGCAAAGCTGTATGTCGAGTCCAAGACCGCGGTGCGGTTTGCGGATGTTGCGGGAATCGATGAGGCCAAGCAGGAGCTCGAGGAGGTGGTGCAGTTTCTGCGCAATCCGGAGCGGGTTCGCGGTCTGGGTGGGAAGATCCCGAAGGGCGTCTTGATCGTCGGGGCGCCCGGAACGGGCAAGACGCTGCTCGCCAAAGCGGTGGCCGGCGAGGCCGGTGTGCCGTTCCTGTCGATCAGCGGCTCGGAGTTCGTCGAGATGTTCGTCGGCGTGGGTGCGGCACGGGTGCGCGACCTGTTTGCCCAGGCCCAGCAACGGGCCCCGTGCATCATCTTCATCGATGAGTTGGATGCGCTCGGCAAGGCGCGCGGCATCTCCGGGCTGAGCGGCAATGATGAGCGCGAGCAGACGTTGAATCAGCTGCTGGTGCAGATGGATGGGTTCGACTCCCAGAATGGTGTGATCATCCTGGCCGCCACGAACCGCCCGGAGATCCTCGATCCGGCGCTGCTCAGACCCGGGCGCTTCGATCGCCACGTGGCGATCGACCGGCCGGACATCAAGGGACGCGAGGCGATTCTGCGGGTGCATGCTAAGAACGTAGTGCTCAGTCCCGCGGTGGACCTCGCCATCGTGGCGGCGAAGACCCCGGGCTTTGCCGGGGCGGATCTGGCCAACATCGTCAACGAGGCGGCGCTGCACGCTGCGCGTGCCAACAAGAAAGCGGTGGAACCGGAGGACTTCGACGAGGCGATTGACCGGGTGGTTGCCGGGCTCGAGAAGCGCAACCGTGTCATGAACCCGAAGGAGAAGGAGACGGTGGCCTATCACGAGGCCGGACATGCGCTCGTCGCCGAGAATCGGCCGCACGCCGATCGCGTCAGTAAGATTTCAATCATTCCGCGCGGCATCGGCGCGCTCGGCTACACCCAGCAGCTGCCGACGGAAGACCGCTACCTGCTCAAGCGCAGCGAGCTGCTCGACCGGCTGGACGTCCTGCTCGGCGGACGGGTTGCCGAAGAGCTGGTCTATGGCGATGTCTCCACCGGTGCCCAGGACGATCTGCAGCGGGCGACGGACATGGCGCGCCACATGGTGACCCAATACGGCATGAGCGAGCGGCTCGGACAGGTCGCGTTCGATGCCGTCCGCGGCGGGGCGTTCCTCTCCGTGCCGCAGACCCCGCAGACGGTCAGTTACAGCGAGGAGACCGCCCGGATCATTGACGAGGAGGTGGGGCGGCTCATCAAGGATGCACATGATCGGGTCGCACAGACGCTGACGGCGCATCGTGCCGGCCTGGAAGCGCTGGCACGGTTGCTGCTCACCCAGGAGGTGGTCGATCGCGCCGCGCTCGATGCGCTGCTACGCACACAGACCGCCTCCGCCGAGGCACTCGGTGCAGCGGGCGCGCAGGATGCGGCCGCGGCATAGGCCTTTGCGCTGGCGCGGCGTGCGTCCTGCTGCTAGTTTCCTGGGGGTCAGTGCAGACCGGGACGCATCGGCGCTCCCGGTCCGGCGCCCCGGCGGACTGAACGCAGCAGAGGAGGCGAGATGGCAATCCACAAGACACCGGTCGCAACGATGAAGGTGGCGCAGATCGCAGCGCCGGGCGGTGAGTTTCAGATCGTGGAACGTCCGGTTCCGCAACCGCAGGCAGGAGAGGTGCGCATCAAGGTACTGGCCTGCGGCATCTGCCACAGCGATGCGTTCACCCAGGAAGGCGCGTGGCCGGGTATCGAGTACCCGAGGGTGCCCGGACACGAAGTCGCTGGACGCATCGATGCGCTCGGGACCGGGGTGAGCACCTGGCACCTCGGGCAGTCGGTGGGCGTCGGTTGGCACGGTGGCCATGACAACAGCTGCCCGGCGTGTCGCCGCGGGGACTTCGGCAATTGCCGCAACATGCGGGTGCCCGGCATCAGCTACGACGGCGGGTATGCCGAGTACATGATCGCGCCGGTGGAGGCACTGGCGGCGATGCCCGAGGGCCTCGACCCCATCGCCGCAGCGCCGCTGCTGTGCGCAGGCATTACGACCTACAACGCACTGCGGCACAGCGGCGCCCGGCCGGGCGACTGCGTGGCCGTGCTGGGAATTGGCGGGTTGGGTCACCTCGGGATCCAATTTGCGAACAAATTCGGCTACCAGGTGGTTGCGATCAGCCGCGGCCGTGAGAACGCCGAGTTGGCGCGCAAGCTCGGCGCCAGCGTATACATCGACAGTACGACCGAGCGCGCGGCCGATGTGTTGCAGAAGCTTGGCGGGGCGCGCGTGATCCTGGCCACGCCCCCGAATGCGAAGGCAATGAGCGAGGTGATCGATGGGTTGGGGCCCGAAGGCACATTGATGGTGGTCGGTGCGGATTTCGCGCCGATCGAAGTGACGCCGCTGCAATTGATCGTCGGCAGCCGATCCATCCGCGGCTGGGCGTCCGGCATACCGAGCGATTCGGAGGATACGTTGCGCTTTGCTGCGCTCTCGGGCGTGCGTCCCATGGTTGAGACGTACCCGCTCGAGAGGGCGGGTGAGGCGTATGCGCGCATGATGAGTGGCAAGGCCGAATACCGCGTGGTGCTGACGATGTAGTCAGGGGTACCGCCCGCGGTCGCCGAAGCGGCGGTTACAGTCCGGCGAACACCGCGCCGCAAGGTTCGCTTACTTTGACCGTGAGCAACGCATCGGCGCGCGTGCGTCCCAGGTTGATGGCCGCAATCGGAATATTCAATCGGGCGGCGGCCTGCGCGAAGCGATAGCCCGAATAAATCATCAGGGAGGATCCGACGACCAGCATGGCGTCGGAGCGCTCAAGGTGACGCATTGCCTCCTCGACGCGTTCGCGCGGTACGCTTTCGCCGAAGAACACCACGTCTGGCTTCAGGATCGCGCCGCAGTACTCGCAGGGCGGCACGACAAAGTGCTCGAATGGCACTCCCTCGAGGCGGGCATCCCCGTCCGGTGCACCGCTCGCGGCCGCAGCATTCCAGCCGGGATTCGAGCGGTGCAGCTGCGTCTGTAGCGCGGCACGCGAACTGACCCGCTCACAGCCCATGCAGCGCACCCGATCGATGCGGCCGTGCAGATCCAGAACCTGTTCACTGCCGGCGCGCTGATGCAGTCCGTCGACGTTCTGTGTGAGCAGTAGCTCGATGCGTCCCGCGCGTTCGAGTGCGGCGAGCGCGACATGCGCCGAATTGGGCCGGGCGGCCTGTATGCGCGGCCAGCCAGCCAGACTGCGCGCCCAGTAACGCTTGCGCATCGCCTCGTGGCCCATGAATGCCGCAAATGGGATGGGCGGGGCGTGCTTCCAGTTGCCTTGCGCGTCGCGGTAGTCCGGAATTCCGGATTCGGTGCTGCAGCCGGCTCCGGTCAGGACGAACAGGCGGTGGTGGCTCGCCAGGAAAGCGTTGAGTGGGTGCGCGGACATCAGCCTTCATCGCCGGGCAGTTGGCATGCTGGCACATTTTTCGCCCGTTTTGCCGCACGATCCATTCGGGTGGGCGCATCGGCTCCGGCGAGCGTCTCGCAGCGGTCCCAGCCGCGGGCGGTTGCTCCATAATAGCCGGCTAAAGGCCAACTCGCCCTCTGGGGCTGCGGGGAGTCGTCGCGATGAGAAGGTGGACAGCTGGGGTCGTACTTGCCGTGCTGGTCGGCAGCATTTCCTCGCCGGCAATCGCGGGCGCGCCGCCGGATTTTGCGGCGCTCAGCCGAATCGTTGCCGTCTCGGGGTACGAGCAACGGCTCTCGGCGGCAATCTCTGCGCAGTTGCAGGGGCAGGGACTTCGACCGCAGAGAGACAATATGGATGATGTCTGGGTGACGGTCGGCAAGGGCTCACCCCATCGACTCATCGTCGCGGCAATCGATGAGCCGGGCTACGTGGTCGGCGCGATCGACGCGCAGGGCTATCTGCGCGTGCAGCGCTTGCCGCAGCGCGAGCCGAATCCCGTGTTCGATACTCTGAGCTTCGCGCAGCCCGTTCATGTCGTGACACCCGAGGGACTCCTCAACGGGGGCTTCGCCGGCCTCAGCATCCATCTTGCGCCCGGGCATTTGAATCCGCCGTCGATGTCGCAGCTGGGAAATCTGTATGTAGACATCGGTGCGCATTCAGCAGCCGCGGCCCGCGCCGCCGGTGCCGATCTGCTCGAGCCTGTCGCGCTCGCGCAGCCGCCCATCACCGTCGGTGCCGACGACGAAGCGGGTGCCTCAGCGGGCGACCGGTTCGGCTGGGAAGCGCTGCTCGAGGCCGCGCAGCACCTGGGGCAGGCCCGCACGGAGGGCACGACGACCATCGCGTTCGTGACGCAGCAGTGGCTGGGCGGGCGGGGACTCGCCCGTGTGTTGACTGAGCTTCCCGTCAATGAGGTGATTTTCGTAGGTCGCATCGTGCCGAGCGCTCCCGGGCCCGCGGGGACGGTCGCCGGCCTGCTGCCCGGTGAGGGCGTGCTGATCGGGACAACCGCCGCAAGCGCTGCGGGCGGTCTACCGGCCCAGCTGATGTCACTGGCGCTCAGACATCACATCGCCGCGAAGGCGGTGTCGGCGCGACCACCGGTGATCGGCGGCTTCGGTCCTCGAGCGGCGCTGCCGCCGCGTTTTGCCGCACTCGGCGTGCCCACCGTCTATCCGGTGACGCCGGCAGAGACGTTCTCCCGCAGCGACCTGCGCAAGCTCACCCGCTTGCTCGAGATTTACCTCGGTGAGCCCGTCACACCGATGAGCGCCAGTCGCGATCCGTTCAATGCCGCGCGCACGCCCAGTGCCGAGGATAACCAGCCGGTGCTGGATCATGCCGCCGCGCCGTATGCGACTCTGCTGAAGACACTGCAGACCATGACCACCGCGTACGGTGCCAGTGGCCACGAGCAGGGGGCGCGGGCCGCGATCCTCAGCCGTCTTCCCGCCTGGGCGCGGCGCCGAGCGCACGTCGATCCCGCCGGCAACCTGGTGCTGCATATCGGGCACGCGGTTCCCGGTGTCCATACGCCGAGCATTCTCTTTGACGCGCACATGGATGAAATCGGTTACCAGGTGACGCATATCAGACGGGACGGCGAGCTCGTCGTGCGCGAGCTGGGTGGTTTTTACGGCCGCTACTACCTCGGCCACGTGATGCTTGTGCACCTGCCGGACGGGCACAGCGTCGGTGCGGTGCTCGGTCTGCCCTCCGGCTGGGATCGACCCGGCTTCAAGTGGCCGCCGGCGCTGCAGACCCTGAACGAGTCCGCTGAGGCTTACGTGGGGACGGATTCACGGGCGGCGACCGAGCGGCTTGGCATCGCAGTCGGGGACTTCCTCACCATGCCAAAGACCTATCGTCCGCTGCTCGGCGCACATTTTGAGGTCCGCAGCATCGATGACCGAGCCGGTGATACGGCCCTGATCGAGACGGTTCGCGCATTGGGGCCGGATTTTGCCCGCCGGCACCCGGGCCGTCAGCTCACGTTCCTCTGGGCTACCCGCGAGGAAGTCGGACTGGAGGGGGCGGCCGCCTATGCGGCCCGGGTGGCCAAGCTCGGACGCGAGCCCGACGTGGTGTTTGCGGTCGACATGTTCGTCAGCAGTCAGTCCCCGCTCGAGACCGGACGATACGGCGATCAGCCCCTCGGTGAGGGGTTCGTGGTGCGCGCCGTCGATCTGTCGCACATCGATTCTCCGGCCGATGTGGCGCGGGTCGTCTCGCTCGCCCGGTCGCACCACATTCCGGTGCAATACGGCATCACGGGCGGGGGCAATGACTCGGCCGTGTATACGCGCTATGGAGCGGACGCTGTGGCGCTCGGGTGGCCGACGAAGTACTCTCATTCCCCAGCCGAACAGTCCGATACCAGGGATATCGACGGACTGAGCCGGATCTGCACGGTGCTGGCGAAGGACTGGTAGGGAAGCCAGATGCCGACAATAGGGTGATCGAGGTTAAGTCTCAATGAATGGTGAGGACCACTGCAAGCGGCCGCTCCGGCGGTTGTTCGCAACCGGATGCGCGCGCGGGTCGGGCTCAGGCGATCCGATCAGGGACGGGCTCAGACTGGCCGGGATCGACAGATGAGCCGCGCGGTTCGAGCCAGTGCGCCGACGCGTCGGCCGGGACCGCTGGTCGGGGTGCTGCATCGCCAGCAGCTCGCCGAGATGCAGGCCAATGCCAACCGAGTGTCCGATGTCCTCAAGGCGATCGCCAACGGCGCCCGATTGATGCTCGTGTGCCAGCTGGCTGAGGGTGAGAAATCCGTCGGCGAACTGACGGAGATAATCGGCCTGGCGCAGTCCGCGGTGTCGCAACACTTGGCCCTGCTGCGTAAGCACCGGGTGGTCAGCACACGCCGTGACGGACAGTCGGTGTACTACGGACTGGCCAGTGCGGAAGTCGCAGAAATCATCAAAACCTTGCACGATCAATTCTGTCAACGGCGGCGCTGAGCCAAGCTATGCACCGCGGCAGGGTGGCGCATGACCTCTCGCATTCGGTCCTCCGTCGTGGGTGGAGAATGCGCCCATGCATGCATTAGCCAGTGTGTTGGCTGAGCAACTCGGGGTTAAGTGCGCTGCACACCCTGACCAGGTGTTGAGCGACAGTGCGCGCCGCCGCTGCTTTCGCTGGCCGTGCGCTTGCGGTGCCGTTTTTTTGAAAGTCGTGCCGGCGGAGGACCACGCCCAATTGGTGGCCGAGGCGATCGGTCTGACTGAGTTGGCTAAGGCGGGCGTATTGCGCGTGCCGCAAGTGAGAGCTCAGGGCGTGGTCGGTGCCGATGCTTTTCTTGCCCTCGAATGGATCGACGCTGCCGAGCCTACTGCGCTCAGCCACCGCAAGCTCGGCGAGCGGCTGGCCGCACTGCATCGGGTGCACTCCGAGCGGTTCGGCTGGCATCGGGACAACTCGATCGGCCCGACGCCACAGATGAACGGTTGGTTGAGTGATTGGCCGACATTCTGGCGCGAACGACGGCTGCGCCCGCAGCTCGATCGGTTGATCCGGCGGGGAATGGGCGCGCTCCTGGAGTCCCCGGGGCTGCAATTGCTCGAGCAGACGGCAGTCCTTCTTGGGGGGCATCGTCCCGAGGCTTCGCTGTTGCATGGCGATTTGTGGGGCGGCAACTGGTGCGCCGATGCGAGCGGCGCCCCGGTGATCTTCGATCCGGCCGTGTATTACGGGGACCGTGAGACCGATCTTGCCATGACGCGACTCTTCGGCGGATTCGGAACGGCATTTTATGAGAGCTATCTGGCCGCCGCACCGCTGGCCCCCGGACACGCGCTGCGGGCGGACCTGTACAACCTCTACCACGTCCTGAACCACGCCAATCTGTTCGGCGGGGACTACCCCGGACAGGCGTTCACCTTGATGAGGCGACTGCTGGCGCAAGTGCGCCGCTGACAGTGCGCATTCCGTACCGTTTCGGTGCCAATTGATTTTCGTCAAGGAATGCACCGGCTTCGGCGCGTAGGATTCTTCCATGGCGGCCAAGATCCCAATTCACCCCGGCCACCCCGAGCGCATCTGCTGGGGTTGCGAGAAGTTTTGCCCGGCCGATGCCATGCGCTGTGGTAACGGCACGGATCGGACTCAGCACCCGGTGGAGCTGTGGGGACCGGATTGGATGGATTACGGTCTGGATGCCGAAAGTCCGCCGCCGCTTCCTGCGGCGCAATCCTGAGTCCAGTTTCCGGCGCGATGGCGCCATCGCCATGGCATCAACGCTGCCGGACCGCAGAATGCGGTCCGGTCCGTTCCAGTCATATTGGCATGCCCATGCGGTGGCTTCGGCGTGCTTGGCAAGCGGGTGAGTACTGGTGTAGCATTCGCACTCGTTTTGGCGCAGGATGTCATTGAATTTCAATGAGTTAGAAATTAAATCTGCGCCATGACGTCGGAGTGCCGCTGTTGCGTCGGCGTCCGTGTGTGTCTCGGCATCCACCCCGGGGCGCTTCGCTTAAGGCTAGGTGGCAGAGTGGTCATGCAGCGGCCTGCAAAGCCGTCTACGCCGGTTCGATTCCGACCCTAGCCTCCAGATGTACCTGCACTAGCCTTTACGAAAGCCTATGAAAATAGGCATTTTCGGCTCTCAATCTAACTCAAATTTGTACTGCTTGGGCTGCCTCAGGTACACCAAGAGGTACACATGGCGGTACAAAAGCGCTCGAACGGGTTCGTTTCCCGAACCGTTGTCCCCCCTGATCTCCGACCGCTCATCCGCCGTCGCGAGATCGTCCGCAGTCTAGGAACCGGCAACAGCCGAGACGCCCGCCAGCGGGCAGTGCGGTTCGAGGGCCGGGTATCGGCACTCTTCCTTCGGCTAAGGCAAGATGGTGCGGCTATGGACCACAATCAGATCGATGCACTTGTTCACCAGTACCTAGCGGATGCACTGCGGGACATCGACGAGCGCCTAGCGGCAGGGCAATGGAAGATGGCGAGGGGTGACGCAAGCAGCCGGGACGGTGATTACGACTGGAACGCGTTCGCGCAGTCCGTACTCGCAGAGCGCGGTGAGGATCTGCAGGACGCGCTGGCGTACAACCGGCTGAAGGAGACGTTGCCCGAGGCCGAGCGCCTGCTGCCGGGAGCGCCGCAGGAGGTTATTCACCTGCTGGCCCGTCGCCTGCTGGAAGCCAAGTACGAAGCGAATCTGGCCGAATTCCGTGCGCTGCGGGGCGAACCGCTCCCGCGCATCGTGGCGACCACGACGGTGCCCGCAGTGTCACCCAAAGAGTCACCGCTGCTTTCCGCGATGGTCGCCGATTACGTAGAGTTCAAGAGGGCGGGGCGCAAGTGGACACGCAAGACCGAATCGCAGCTCCGCAATCTGTTCCGCGTGATGACCGAGATCCTTGGCGACAAGCCAGTGCGGGATGTCACGAAGGAAGACATGCGCGAGCTGTACCGACTCTTGCCGCAGATGCCTGCGCACGCCACGAAGCGCTATCCGGGTCTCAGTGCGGTTGACGTAATCGCCGCTGCAGACGCTGACGGCCAGGACGAGCGCCTGTCGCCAAAGTCCCAGAACGACTATTTCACGCAGATCAAGAGCCTGTGGAAGTGGGCTGTCGAGAACGATTACATCGATAAGTCGCCTGCCGTGGTGCTGAAGGCTGTTGACGAGACCGCTGCATGGGATCAGCGACCTGCGTTTACCGATGACCAGATGGTCGAGTATTTCAGCGCACTTAGCAGTCAGGAAGATCCGGCAACCCTGTGGGTGCCTCGGCTGATGCTGTACGCGGGCCTACGAACCGAGGAAGCGGCCAAGCTTGTGCCCGAGGACGTCCGAGAAGAACAGGGTGTCTACGTGGTGGACATCAACAGGAACCATGGGCGTCTCAAGACGAAGAACGCAGACCGACTGGTGCCGATCCACAGCGCGATCCTTCCAGCGCTGCTCAAGTACACCGAGGGGCGACCTGTGGGTGCCAACCTGTGGGGACTGAAGCCGAACGCGAACGGCGTCCACAGTGCCTACCTGTCGAAGCGGTTGAACGCGATTCTGGATCAGGCCTGCCCGGAGAATGACCGACTGGTGACGTACTCGTTGCGGCATACATTCGCTACCCGATTGAAATACGCTGACGTGCAGGACCATGCTATCTCCGAGCTGATGGGGCATGGCGTCAAGGAGCTGTCAGTTGGACGGTACGGCAAGAGGCTGGATGTCACGCGATTGAAGGAAGTTGTTGAGAAGTTGCAGTTACCGGTAGGTGTGTCGACGCTATAGAATTCCTACAGGGGACTAAGTGACCCGACAGTCTCGCAATAGGTGGTGGCTTATGGAATTTGAACTAAACATACCGCGAGGGAGCCGACAGCAAGAATTCCTCGACTATCTCAATGCAGCGCTTCGAACGCGTATTGCCTCTTACACTGCGTCTGCCCGGCAAGAAGGTGGAATCTTCGAAAGTTCTGCAGCTGGTCCCTTCTCCTTTGGCGCGGATTCGGTTCCTCTTGCTTGGCGACTCATGAAGGACACAGATGGGGCGCTATTGCGTATCACTGTTGAGTCTACTGATCCAAAAATCCCCGAGGAAAAGTGGAAAAATGCAGTGCATGAGTTTTTCAATTCAGTGTTTTCTGCCGCATTTTCGGAAAAGAGGGAGAGGCATTTTCTTCGAACATTTTTCTATTACATAGGCCCGCAATTAGATGGTGAGTATTGGCTCCCAAGGTATCGGTTTGCTCCAGCTTATCCTAGTGATCCGGAACCGCATCTAATCAACGCAGAACGTGTCGTAAGCATAGATCAAGAAGTGGATGCAATAGACCGAATGCACGCGTTTGTACTGGCCGATGAGACGGCTCGTAGAAACGCGGCGCGCTTGTCTCTGTTGCTTAACAACGGACTATACCGCTCCGAAGCTATTCAAAGATGGGTCTTTCCAGTTGATGGAGGAAATTCAGTTTCACAGAGTGTTCGCTACCAATTGGGATTTATGAATCCGGCTGCGAACCTGTCCAAAATGCCAGACAAGGGGGCGCAATGCCCTCTCGGTTTGTATAAAGGCGTTCTCGCGCGGCAATTTTGGATCGCTGGAGAATTATTGAGTCTTCCGCCAGAGGCGCGAAGGGTTCTGCGATATGTAGATAATGCTCCACCTCGAATTAATCACGCGTTTGATCGTGGGGCTAGGCTTTTCCAGGTTGCTGCGGTGTGTGGCCAGATGTTTCCTTCAGTAGGTCTGGCATATCGCGTTGCCGCTGTGGAAGCGATTTGTCAAGCAGATGGTTCTTATCAAAGTTTCAGTGACTTCATGAGAGCGCACGTGAAGTCGCGCGGAAACCTAGACCATGTTTTAGACCATCTATATCGCGCTGTCAGGTCCGCGCATTATCATGGAGGAGAGTTTCCATCCGGAGAATTTAATCGACAGCAATTTTTCGAACCACTGATGGACGCAGAAGTAGCTGGACGAGATACGCTACTTAGAACTTGTCATGAATTGACGCGTGAAGCTATTGTGAATTGGATACTGGATTTAATATCAGAGCATGCTAGTGAAGAGAATTAACAAAATTATAAAAATAAGAGGACGTCTGCATGATGAACCGTGACGAGGTCTTGAACGAATGGATTCCATACCGATTGCAAGCGATTGAAACGCTCCAATTCGCTTGGGAGTTGTTAGGTGAATCTGATGAGCCGCGAGAACTTGAAGTTATTGTTTGCGGAACGGTTAAACTTAGGGGCAACGTGGCGGCAGTTGCCAATCCAATGATTGAGGCGGGTATTCTTCACGCGAGAGCGTTGCTTGAGTTCTTGGGGTTACGCGCCGACGGCGGGAAATTGAAGGCAATTACTAATCGTCGCCCCGATGACATTGCGGTGGAGCTGTTCTCTACTCCGGAAAATCAGATTTACATAGTTACACCAAAGCAAGCGCTATCTGCCTACGAGGGGCCGAAGGACGACGCCGAGAAGGCACTCGTAGCAATTTTTGAGTGGGCCAACAAATGGCTTGCGCACTTGACAATTGGCGTTGTATCTAGCGAGTACACGGACCAGCACTTGGATATAGCCTGCCGTGGTGTTCGCGCTCTGGTACACAATCATCTCTACGCAAAGCTCGGCAAGGAAATTCCCAAACCTCCAACGTGGATTAAATCCAGCACGAAGACAGGATAAATGGGTGTGCCGAGAGATAGAGAATTGTTGCGAGTCCCGTTGATGGAGCTGAGTAATGTCAGTGAGTCGCCGTTTTCTGCCAAATTTCCGAGGGGTGATCGATCGATGAGTGGGTGCGGCTTTCCCCCATTGACCATCGCGAAAACCTGGTGCGGGAAGTGAGGGACGGTTTCATGGTCACCGTGCCAGCAAGGCGCGAAACGCGAGCCAGCCAGCGTGGTCGCTAGACGCGCACTGAGCGGGTGACGCGTGCAACGCCAGCGCATACTGCGCGCCACACAAGGCAACCGAACGGGCCACGCGCGGGCCACGCAGCACGCAGCAGGATCACGCCAGAGCGGCGTGCAGGTCGGTGGTGTCAGGACTGCGAGCAAACAAAAGGCCGCACTGAGCGGCCTAGAGAGAGCGTGGGGTGGTCTGCTGTGTGCGCTGGTCAGTCGCGCCAGAAGTCCTTGAACCTTGCGGGTGACAGCTCGGTGTATCGCACGGTGTGCTGAATGTTCCGGTGACCGAGCCACAGCTGCAGGGCGCGCGTATCGTGGCCCTTGTTCGCCAATGCGAATCCGCACGCGTGGCGCAGCATGTGCGGGTGAATCGGGAAGGGCAGGCCAGCGTCCTCGCCAGTGCGGCTGATCATCTTGCGCACGCCATCGCTGCTCATCGGGCCACCGCGCTCCGACACGAATACGAAGCCACCATGGTCTGGCCAGTCACGGGCCAGCTGGCGAAGGGCGCGCAGTTCATCGCCTTGCAGTGGGTGCGTCGACGGGACGCCATTCTTCGAGCGCCGTACGTGCAGGTGACCGCCTTTCAGGTCTACCTGCTGCCACTTGAGATTCACCAGCTCGGACACGCGCAGACCGTGCCGGTAGCCAATCAGGATCAGGCAGGCATCGCGCTGGCCATACCGGCCACGCTTCGCTGCGGCCTTCATCAGTTTCTCGACCTCATCCGGGGTGAGGTACTCGCGGGTACGCAAGTCGGCATTCGGTCGACGTAGCGGGGTCGAGCGGCGAGCCTTGCGTGTCTTGAGCGGTATCACTTGGGCGTTCATCGGGTCACCTCACGCGAACTGTCCGGTTTTCGGTGTGTGGGGCTGGGTGTCGGTGACTGAGTAAGTCACTGATCCAGCGAGCACACGACCAGATCAACTGTCCGAAGAATACACAGAAACCGGCCAGTAAGGAAGTGGAGCCTTGCGTAATTGGTGCTGTGTGATAGCCGCTGCACTTCCGGCTATCATTGCTTCGGAGTGTCCCGTTGAGGTTGGAGTTTATGTCAGATAAAGCTAGTCAGGGCGGCGATCAATCGAAAAACATAGCAAGTTCAAAAAAGCGGTGGCCTGAATCTCTTGGACTGACTTTTGTTATCTGGCTCGTGTGTACAGGAAGCGCTGCAAATTATTTCGGAAATGGCCTAGCCCACATGTCTTCAAACCAGTGGGGTGGTGCGTTTGGGTTTTTTGTGTTCCTGTGGTTCGGAGTTCATGCTTGGGTGCTTCACCGAGCAGCAGAGACTAAGCGAGAGGTGGATGCTGATTTTGAACTGATGCGGTTGCGTGACAAGGTAGAAGAACTCGAAAAGAAGCAACGATAAGTCATCGAACGATAGTTACCCGGAGGGCCACCTCAGCTTACCTGCGGTGACCTTACTCGTTTCTGCCTGCTGACCGCGCTGCATGTCTCTCCATCGCTCTGACCGAATCGGCAACCCGCTCGATCCTCTCGGCCAGCTCCCGTTTGTACTTTGCTGCCTCGCTGAACAGGCGGCGCGTGGAGCCATACTCTGGCTGCTCTGCGCGCTGCTCGGTGACCGCAGCTTCCATGCGCAGGGCGGTGGCTGCATACCGGAGGTCTTGAGCACTCAGCGTGAGGTGCGCGTCATCCATGGGCCGACTCTAGCGCTACCAGCAGTGACCTCAGCAAACCCATTCGGCCACCACTGGACAGGGTTCCCGAGCGTGCGCCTGAGGTGCGCCAAGAGTGACCGAGCGTGGCCCGCGCTGGCGCGCTAGGTTCGCCTGTGAGCCGCTCTCTGCCGTGGATGCTGCCTCGTAGCTGTCTGGCACACGCGTCTCTGATCGTCTCTCAGGCGGTCACAGGGGCATCCGTAGGAGAGTTTTTCGCCAGTGCGGAGGGTGCCGCGCTGTTCACCATCGTGGCGCGCGTGGCGATGATCCAGTGCGACCGCCAGGGCAGCGATGGTGACCGTCTGCTGTGTGCCGATGGTGACCGTCCTCGACCGTCCGTCGACCATCCGACCATTCCCAGCGCCACGCGCGCGCACTCGCGCGTAGCTGTCCACCACCTCCCCTCAATCGCGCTCCGCATCGGGGCGACCTCCCTTCACCTCAGGAACCACTCATGTCCACTTCAGTTCGCCGTACGTGCCCCGTCTGCCATCGACTGGCACGCCCCCGCAATCGCTTCTGTGCCGCTCACGGCAACCGCCTTTCCCGCTATGGAGACCCCGCCGCTGTGCCTTTGACTTACCGCACCCACGTTACTCGCCGATACGGTCGGTGGATCGCTGACGGCTATCGTCGGTTGCACGACCATCCCGCCATGCAGGCAGGCCGGGAGCTGGCCGAGCGGTGCCTAAACTACACCTACGTCCCCGATCCGAATGCCGTGAGAGTGCGAGCGTGGACCGAAGCGGCCCGAATGGTGCAGACCCTTCGCGATGCTGGAGTCACACCAGAGCAGCTCATGCTGCGGGTTGCCGAGCTGTTCGCTGTATTCGAGATGGAGCCTTCGCGCTGCCGGAATCGTGCGGCCGAGGATATGGCACTGGGAAAAGCTGTCATGCATTTGGTTCAGTGGCGCGGCAGTGGACAGGGACAGAGCAAGACGACGGCGCTGGCAGTCGCGGCGCATGTCCGAGAGCACCTCGGTGCGTGGGCAATCGCGTTTGTGCGCAAGCTCAATGCCGACCAAGGCGCGCTCAATGACGTGAAGCGGCGCGCGGCGACTTTCGATTGAAAGACGTATTTGGCGCGCAGGTAAACGTGCCAAGTATCTTGGTGCGTGCGATGCCCGCGTCGGTCGGAAAGCCGGCCGAAAACGGCTATAGGGGATTGCGTCCACTCATCCCTGTGTGGGATGCTTGTATGGATGAGCAAACAGCATCCAAAGACTTCCGACAAGGTACCGCATCCTGACTTTCCAGAAATTCAGGTAACTCGCAGGTTCGCGCGCGAATGGCTGAAGAGTAAAGCCAGAATCGAAGAGTGGAGGCGCAAGGGAAAGAAGCCGTTGGTGACGCTTTTGCACGGAACTCCCAATTGGGAGCGACATCTGGAGGAAGTCGCGCAAGAGCGCGGTACAAACGCCACTGACCTTTTGAGTTCGTTCAGGGATCTAGATGCGCTTATCGAGAGCGGTCAGATGAAGGATTCTACGCTTAAGCCATGGCGGCAGGATTTCACTGTGGAGTGCCAGTATCGTAAAGACGATGGGAGCACCAAGACCGTGCAGCGCTACGACGGTGATCATGAGCTGGAAGAGGAAGCCGACTCAGAGTATGTGAGGATGTTGGTTAAGTATGTCGTTGCTCAACTTGAAGACTTTCAGACTGGGCGCTACGCAGCTCGGGAGGCCGAGCGAAAGGCACTCCGGGTGCAAATATGGGAGGACCTTGATGCGCAAGCCGCGGCTGGTAATTTTGATGGCCCCAGTCGAGGAAGACCTCGTTCGTCCACAAGCAAGGATGCCCTACGCAAGCGCAAAGCGCGCGCGGAAGGGCGGGTAAAGCCGAAGCCGAAGAAAGGATCGCCGAGCATCGAGCAGCGGATCGCTGCAACTGAGAAATCCCTCGTAACGCGCCGCCAGAAGCTGGCAAAGCTCCGAGCTGGGAGGGGCGAGTCGCCCGTCGTGTCGGGCGAGATTCTGAGGTGCGAAGAAGGCATCCGAAGACAGGAGAAGGCCTTGGAGACGTACAAGGCCCGTCAAGCCGCCCAGAACTCGTAACCAATTGAGTCTATTAGGAATCGTGAATCCTGAGCTGTCCTGAGTGCGGACGAATTCCCCTAAATAATGAACCGCACTGGTGATGGTCGGATCTTGAATGGTCCGGGCCACCCAATAGAAGGTCGATCAGCTTCGAGAGCGCCACAAGCAAAAGCTGGGTGAGCGCTGACGCAGCTTACGGTGTCTTAGTCCCGGCCCGGAGCGAATGAACGTCGATCCTTACGATGTCCTAGTGGTGGCCCGAAGCGAATCACCGCCGATCCTTACGATGTCCTTCTTAGGGAGCCGGGGGTGTACCTAGTGTATTGCTACATCCTTCTACTTCCATCCAACCCTATCAATAGACCGACCAAGGAGATCCTTGAATGGACACTCAAGTGGCCGAGAGCCAGCTTGACGATGAACTACCCACAGACTTGCCCGAGGAAGTCGAAGAAGGGTGGCAATACCGCGAGCCAGTGTGGTGTCCGTGGATCACTGCCACCGGAGAGAACCTGCGGCAAGTGGTCGACGAGATTGTGCATCAGACGCTCAACGCCGAGCGCTTCCTACCGCGATTCAAGCGCAAGCGTGCCCGCCGAGCTGCTGATCTTGAGACCTTCAGGGCAACAGTGGCATCCCTTGTGGCTCATGTGGCCCATGAGTACCTGCGTGAAGCCGGTGGCATTCGTGTGTCACTGGAAAGCGCTGTATTGCGCCGAGCGAGCCGCTACCGCAGTCCACTCCAAGGAACGATGCTCCCCCGCATCCTCGACTTGTTGAGCTGCCCCGAAATGTCTTTCTTGAATGTGGTCAAGGGTAGTCGTGGCTTTGGTCCAAACGGTGGTCGCCAGACGAGCATCACCGCAGGGCCGCGTCTGGTTTCCCGTCTGGTCTCCCACCGCGTCACTTCAGAGGACATTCAGCGTGCCCCAGGCGAGGAAATCGTGATGCTGAAGGGCACCAAGGATGATTCTAGCGGACGCTCTGCACTTGTCGACTACGCAGACAGTGAGCTGGCCGACCGCTACCGCACCGATGTGCGACAGCTGAACGAGTGGCTGGACGGAGCGGACATCACCTACACAGGCACGGACAAGCGTGGCGACGACCGAGACCGGTTCTTACGCCGTTACTTCACCCGTGGGGACTGGTTCAGTGGTGGTCGGCTGTTCGGTGGCTTCTGGCAGCGATTACGCAAGGCTGATCGACTGGCGAATGTCGAGATTGATGGTCGACCTGTCGTGTCGCTGGATTTCCGAGCAATGCTGCCGTCGTTGGCCTATGCGTACGTCGGGCAACCAGTGCCCGCAGGCGACCTCTACGCGGTCACATTCACCGACACTGAAGGATCACCGCGTGTGTTGCCCCGAGAGACCGTGAAGAAGATCTTGAGTGCCGCCTTGAATGGCGCAAAGGAATGGCCACGTGAGCTGCGCGAACTTCGGTCGGGGCTTCCTTGGTCCTCGGTGCTGCAAGCGCTCAGGGAACATCACCCGGCCATTGCGCACATGTTCGGGGCAGACTTTGGTCAGTCGTTGACTTTCACCGAGTCGACCATCCTGCTCGATGTGCTGTTCACGCTGAAGGACGCCGAGGTGGTTGCGCTGCCTGTACATGACTGCATTGTCGTGGCCGACGCACATGCACAGCTGGCCGAGCAAGCGATGCTGGACGCGTTCAAGACCCATTGTCACCAAGATGCGCGCGTAGCCATTGAGCGCGCAAAGGAAATTGCATGAACAAGCTGACGCACATCGACCGATATCGATTGAAGCGACGTTCCCACGGGATGGCGAGTAACTTGGGACAGTCAGGTCGACCTGCTGAACTCTCGCGTGACCTTCAGAAGCTTGCGGACGAGATCATCGGCTGCATGGTCGAACAGGGTATGGACGCACTGGAAGCTGCGCAGGAAGTGGCGCGCAGACGTGGTGTTCCTGTGCCGCCTGCTGCGTAGGTCGACCACGCTTCGCCGCGCAGCGAACGTTTACCTTGCGCCGCGTTAATAGAACCGGGTCATTTGAACGATCGAAGCGCCAAGCGTCGGCGCGCTACAAATCCTATCAGCACCAATCCCGCCAGCATTAGTGCCAGCGGGCTAGGCTCTGGTGCTCTCACCGGTGCACCGACGTCGCCCGCGTGTACAGCCCACCCGTAAAATCGATTGGTTTTCCACGCGTTGAAGAACTCTACGCCTCCATTAAAGTTAAAGCTCCATGCTTCCGACGTATTAGCATCGTACTGCGTGGTGGACCAATAGAAGCTTGATTGAAGATTAGAGAATGGGCCGGAGTTAACAAGTGATGCCCCTGCAGTGCCATCCAGGACATTGTAGAAAAGGTACCCCATCGGGCTGCCAGTGCAGTTGAACCCGTATCCCTCCATGCCTGAGTAGGTTAACTGACTGTAGATGTTTAGGTATAAGTTTGGGCCTTCTTGATAAGAGCACGAAGGGTCTGGTTGTGCTGTTGCTGGAAGTGTCCAACCAGTCACGCCATTAACGTTCAAACCCGTTGCCCAACTATTCGCTTGCGACCAAGTCATGAGGCCGTTCATGTCGGCATTGGCAAGCCACGTCAGATTCGTTGTGGAATCGTAGTAGGCCTGATAATTCGTGCCGCCAGGTGTCGTAGGCAGCACCCCGATCAAAGTGTCCGCCTGCGCCATCCCGCCGGCCACGAGGAGTAGAACCCCAAGCAATGTCCACAAACAGCCGCGCACTTTCATAAGTGCTCCTCAAGAATAAAGTTTGTTCCGATATCTTGCTAATCGCAAAGCTTCGCACGTTCTGAGCAGATTCTCCACTTCATTATATGAGCCGTAAGTTTATACGACGTCATCATTCCAAGACCTTAACAATGTAAGCAAAATTGGCGAAATTGATTTGCGCGTGCCCCTCAACACGCACCAGCATGACTCAGTCGAGCTACTAATTGGCGGTGATGCTCGGCGCGGTTTTCAAGGTCAGCGGCTGATGATGATTCGGGCAACTAACGACATGCCGATGATTTTCATTGTGTCACGCGGCACTCGACTCGCCACCGAGCGAGCCACATAGCCCCGACCACCACTCATCATCCCCCGTCACTGTCGGCCCGACTCGTTCACCGAGCGCGCCGCCTTGCGTGGCCCCGAGCGCCACACCTCCCGTCCCCTGAAGTTTCACCCGCGTGGCATCGCGAGCTGCCGCGTGGGTGCTTTCCTGTATCCCGCTCGCATTTCCCATCAATCACACACTGCGGCCAGAGTGCCGCCCAAGGCTCACCCTTGTTCTTCCCTACCTTCCTGATGTCGTTCTGCGCCTGCGCTCTGCTGGCGTGGGTCGACGCCACAGCGACTGCCGTGCCGCCCCGCGTGCCGCATTGCGTCCCCCTGTCGCACACCGTGGGCGCTGCCCATGAGTAGCGCAAGCTTCCCCCAGGGCCACCAGCGTCCCCCGCTAGGTCGCTTCGCTGCTGAATGTTTCGTGTGCGGCCAGCTCTTCCGTGGCCTGCGTGACTTTGAAGCGCACCGCGACATCGTCCGCTCGACACTCGTTGAGTGCGTACCTGTCCCCCGTGTACGGAGGGGGCACCGATGAGTGACTTGGAAAACCACGTTCACACGTCGACACCCGAGAACGACGACTACGCACAGTACAGGGCCGTCGATGTAGGCAGTCTGGATGCCACGACGCGCGATGAAGCACTCGCTTACATCCACGATCTGCGCACCTATGGCCAGCTGACGCCCGAACAGTTCGCCGAGCTTGACGCCAAGTTCAGAGCGAGCGGAGCGCTGCTGCCAGCAGAGAGGTACCAGGCAAAACGAGAAGAAGTCGCCCGCGAATTGAACGCTGCGGAGGAGGCGAGACTGAATAAGAACTCGCTATTCCTGGCCGTGTTGCCGGGTCTACTGTCTGACATGGGGTTGTGTATTAATCCGTTGCCGAGAGTCTCGGCAGATCCCGCGCCACACGACGAAAGCCTAAGCGAGCTGTTCGCTCACTACGGCCTGTCCTATTGAATATAACCAAACAACAGAGAACCTAATAATGAACGATGAAACAAAAGTCCCCGCCGCTCCCGCAGTAAACAGCATGGATGCGCAGATTGACGCATTGGTTGCCAAGCTAGCGCGGCCTGGAGCTACCCGAATCGAGGGCGACAAGGGTGCAATGCAAATGACCATTAGCCGCGACGAGAACGGCAATTTGAACAGCCAGCAAACCGTGCTGCGCGCGCCCACTCCGTCGAGCGGCCGTCTACCTGACAGCGGGGTCGACACGCAGGCCGAGGCACAGCGCCTGCACCGTCAGCTCAACGACATGGACGAGCGTCTGAAGGCCGTCGCAGGCTTCGACCGCGTCACGGGCAAGCCGCTCTTCGTACTCCCAGAAGGGAGCCGTGAGCGTCAAAATCTGGCGTTGCAGCGCGATCAGTTCGCGCGGTCTGTGACCCACCAGCTTGGAGTGTTTCGGCAACTCGACGCGCAACGCGAGGCAGACCGCAACAGCGTGACTGGCCCTGAGGCAGAGCGCCGTATGACTGAAGCGTTCACTCTAGGCAACCCGGAGCGAGCACGGGCACTTCGCGAGGAATTGGATCGACTCGAAGCCGCCGAAGCCGCCCAGATGATTTTCGCAGCCCGTCGAGGCAGCCGCAAGTAAAAGCCGAGGTGGTCGCCATCGTCTCTGACAGTGAGAGGCGGTGGCGACTGCCGCGCGCCACTTCAACATCACATCAACTCACATCAACCAAAGAAGGTCCATCATGTCGAAACCTGACTACTCCAATCTCAATACCACCGCAGCCGCCGCATCTTTCACCGTAAACGGCAACACGGCGCCGACTAAGCTGTCTGACGCAGTAGCCGCCATCTCCGCGTACCTGTCGACCCCGCCGAGCACAGGAGCGGCCAAAGCCAATGCGGCCGTGGCCGCGCAGCAATTCAACGCGCTCGTGGCAGCCATCAACGCTTTTAGTGCGTAGTCCACACGAGTTCTCAGGTGGCGCTCGGGATCACCGGGCGCTGCCTGAGGCTTCGTCTCGTTCGTCCCTGCGGTCGACGAGTTCATCCCCGAAATCGACGAGTTCGTCCCAGGGCGACCTCTAGCGCCACCTGAGCGGTCTTTGGTCGACCGACACCCGAACCAGCCTTGAGCGTGATCGCTGCCTCTGGGGCCACTCAGGTGCGACCACACGGCCACTCACGGCCACTCAGGGCGACTACACGGCCACATTCCGCCACATCAATTCACGCCGAGAAACCCCATGAATGAATTCACCACCACTTCGCTGTCGGGGCTGCGCGATCTGCTCGCCGCAAAGGCCGCAGCGCCACCCGATCCACCGAAGCTGAATCTATTGAGCAACCGGCCCAAGGCCACCGTGAGTGGCATACACAAGGCTGCTGATGCGGCACCGACCGTGGCACCTGCGGCCCCCGAGCCGACTACCAAAGCGCCGCCGAGCGTGTCCGCCAGCACTTCCCGTCCCCGTAAGCGACTGCCACGCGTCCCGAAAGGGACGCCGCGCGACCAGTCGCTCATTCGGGCGAAAGCGAAGATCTCTGCCTGCATCAACCTGATCGCGAAGATTCAGGCAGGCAACCGGGCGATCTACGAGGCACGGAGACAAGGCGCTAACAGCCCGCGCGATTTCGCGCTGGCAACCACCGAGGCGTCCATCCCGTCCTGGGAGTCGCAGCTACGAGGCCATCTGGAATACACGCTGCCGGTAGTTCGGCGGTACCTGGATGAGCTAGACGAGTTACGCCGAGTGAACAATACGAACACAACAAAGGAAAACGACCAACATGAGTGAACAATACCGACTGCACGAAGTGCCGGAAGGCTGGCCCGAGTCAGCTCGCTGGGATGAGTCAGTTAGAAACGCATTGCGCCGATTCGCGAACATCAAGGGAATACTTGAGCGCATCGAGAGAGTGCTGAAAGACCCCAATGTGTGTCGCGCTGCAGCCACCGCGCCAATCACTAGCCGAAACTTACGGGCCGTAGAGGTGCATGTGGCACAGGCGTGGAATGAGCTGGCGAAGTTCGCAGAGCAGATGAAAGCCGAGCAGGCCGAAAGCGAACGGAAGGTTGCCGAGAGTGGGCGCGAGTTGCAGCAGAAGGTGACCGAAGGGCAGGGCGAACGGTTACGCTACGTGTGCGGGCGGATCGATTTTGATGAGGACTGAGCAGGTTTGCCAGCCTAACGCGAGTCAATGTCGTCAGATGAATATGGGCCGCGTGCGGCTCCTCTATTGGGCTCAGCATTGCGTGTCTTGATGAGGCTTCAAGGTGCCCGCTGCTGCGCTTTAAGGTCGGTTGGCCTGAATTTTAGTCGCTTGATCGGTATGCGTGCGGAGAAAGGCACGTCTGCTTCGATTCCTTGAGCAAATCGCGCCAGCCCCTCGTGGGTTGCCGTCACTGGTACGAAGGCCCGAGCGTCGGTCACGCCGGGGACTTCATAGTACCATCCACCTTCGCGCCAACGAAGTGCCAGAATATACGTGTGCCCTTGGGGGCAGAGCGGACAACTAACTGAAACTGAGCCGTATATGCGGTCACCGCGCTTCAGCTCCGACGCAACTTCTGGCGTAAACAATTGCTGAGGGCCGCCAGTCTGATGTGGTTGCAACCAACCAACTGTGACTGATGCGACTTTGAGAGGTTGGATAGTTCCAGGAGATCGTTCAGGAGAATCGACATCCCACAATGCAGGTACCCATATGATTTCTCTGACGACCGCGCCGGACAAATTCTCAACTGCCAAATCTGGTTCGGTTGGGTTGACGAAACGCAGCGCTACGTTCGGGGTCATCATTACTTCACGCCAGCTGTACTGTCGCCACGCCTTCCACAAGGCGGTTCCGCCGAGCAACGCGAGCGCCACAGCAATAGCGAACTCCCACCGGCTGGACCGTTCTCGCCAGTAGATTGGCAGAAGGACGACGAACCCAACCAACAGGACGTAGGCCGTGAAACGTGGCACCAGTCCGGACCACCCAAACGTCTCGCGCAACGCTAGGGAGACTCCTAAGGTGGCGTAGGCGACGAAGCAATAGCCCAATGCCCACTTGACTGCTTTGTTGCGCGCGACCTTCTCCCAGGCCGCGCGTGTTGCATGCGCCAAACTCATTGAGTGGTCTCAGCCATGTTCCGCCCTGGGGGCTAGTCGTATGCTACCTACGGAGTCGACCCCGAGCAACGCGGCTGATGGGTGCCACCTAAAGGTCTTTCACGAGCGCCTCGACGTCTTCCCCATAGGTCACTCTGCCCACCGCCTCAACCAGTCGGTCCCATTCAGGTCCGGTGGAGTAGAGGCCATACGTCAGATCGCCGCGTGCGTGCCCCACCAGTAGCTTTGTGGTGGAGCTGGGAACGCCCGCATCTTCGCATCGCTGGATGAAGCTTCGTCGCAGCCCGTGGGCGTCAAGTTGCTTGGGTAGACCCATGCGTTCCAGATATCGCCTGTAACGGTTTGCTAGCGCGTGACTGCGCCGCTGGTCTGCACCAGCGCATTGAGCACTTTAGGAACTGGGTTCGATTCCCAATTGCGGAATCGAATGGGTAAGCACTCCGGCATCCCCGTTCTTCCGACGTTGAGCTGATGGCTCGATGCTCTGGCAGCGGCAATGGGCCGCATGGCGAGGGCATGAGGATGAGCGATGAGACGCGAGGGGAACTGACGCTGGGG
>JAJZUT010000036.1 GCA_021847105.1 Pseudomonadota bacterium
TGGCTCATGATCGGAGCCCGGCGCGAAGAACAGATTTCGCGCCCGATCGAGGGCCTTGCCCGGTCAGGCATCGAGTTCGTGCACGGCGAGGTCGAACGGATCGAGCCGCAAACACTCAGCGTACGAGCGGCCGGGCGGGAAATCGCAGCCGATTACATGGTGGTCGCGCTGGGCGCCGAGCTCGCACCGGAAGCAATTCCGGGCCTCGCCGAGGCTGGGCATAATTTCTACACACTCGCGGGAGCGCAATCGTTCAATCGGGCGCGCAGGGACTTTCGCGAGGGGCACCTGGCCGTGCTGGTTGGTGGAACACCGTTCAAATGTCCGGCGGCACCTTACGAGGCCGCCATGCTGCTCAAGGCGGACGCTCGCAAGCGTGGCGTGCACCCGGCCGTCACCGTCGGCCTCTACACGCCCGAGCCAGGCCCGATGCCGGTGGCCGGTCCGGAGGTATCGGCGAAAGTGCGGCAATTGGTCGAGAGCACAGGGGTGCGTGTCCACACCGAGCACTTGGTCACCGAGGTCGATCCGTCGGCGCGGCTGATTCGCTTCAAGAATGGCGCGACCGCCCCCTTCGATCTCCTCGCCTACGTGCCGCCGCACCGCGTCCCGACTGTGGTTCGTGCAGCCGGCCTTGCCGACGAGTCCGGATGGGTACCCGTGGACCGGGAGACGCTCGAAACGAAATTCCCAAGCGTCTATGCAATCGGCGATGTGACCGGCATCCCGCTCGTGAGCGGTAGGCCGCTGCCCAAGGCCGGCGTGTTCGCTCACGGCGAGGCGGTGGTGGTGGCCAAGAACATCACATGCGCCATTACCGGCGCGGGGGCGCCGCGCTCGTTCGAGGGCCATGGGGCCTGTTTCATTGAAACCGGCGGCAACCGTGCCGGCTTCGGGAGCGGCAATTTTTTCGCCGAGCCTGCGCCACGGCTGCGACTGCGCGCTGCGGGATATTTGCTGCATCTGGGCAAGGTCGCCTCCGAAAAGTATTGGTTCTATCGATGGTTTTAGCGTCCGCATGTTCACTTTCGAGATCGACAAGCGGCGGCTCCGTTGGAATCGCGAGACCGGCATTGAGAATCTTGACTGACAGCGGAGATTGATGATGTGCGAGCTGTTCGCGATGAGCGCGAGCGAACCAACCGATGTGAACCGCTCGTTGGCGTTGCTCAGACCCAGGGGTGGCGAGGCGGGCCCACATGCCGATGGTTGGGGCGTCGCTTTTTACGAAGGCCGCGCCGCACGGGTCTTCAAGGAGCCGGTGCCCGCCGCCGAAAGCCGGTGCCTGGCGTTCATCGCGGAATACGACTTCCGGAGCACCATGGTCATTGGCCACATCCGCAAGGCCAATCCGGAGCGGGTTGGACGCGCTTCCGCGAACACACATCCCTTCGAGCGAGAATGGAACGGCCGCTCCTGGGTGTTCGCGCATAATGGCATGCTGCCCGGACTGCGCGAGAACCCCGAATATCCCGTCCGGCGCTTCCGGCCGTTGGGAGAGACCGATTCGGAATACGCCTTCTGCGTGCTGTTCGACGCCATCGCGGCGTCGCATGCCGAGGCCGCCAAAGGGCCTTGCGCACAGGCCATCGTGAAAACCCTCGGGCCGCTCGTCAATCGGATGGCCGAACTCGGAGAGTTTAACTTCGTGCTGGGCAATGGCGAGAGCCTCATCGCTCATGCCCATACGAGGCTGTACGCGTTGCGCCGGAGTTGCCGCAAGGACGGCTGTAGACAGATGGTGGTCCTGCTCGCTACATCGCCGTTGACGGAGGAGCCGTGGGTGCAACTCGCTTCGGGCAGCATTCACGTCTACGCCAATGGGCAGGAACGCTCTGCCGTCGCCCGATCGACGCGTGGTCGCAGTGCCCGGGTCCTCTCGAAGGTGTCTGCCGTTCAGCACGATCAGATGCGGTGAAGACGTTATCCATGTCGAGCGACTCGCAGCACTGCATCGAAGGCAGCTATGCTCGCCAATCGAGCGCGTGCCGCCGGTTGAGTGAGCTCTCGATAATGCCGACGAAGGTGGACAAGGTGTTGGTATTCTGACCATGCGGTCGATCTATCTCGACTATAACGCGAGCACGCCGATTGACCCGGCGGTGGCCGCGATCATGCGGCCGCTTCTCGAGAGCGCCTACGGGAACCCTTCGAGCGGCCACTGGGCGGGAGCGCCTGCAAAGGTTGCGCTGGAACGAGCCCGCGCGCAAGTCGCGGCGCTTCTCGGTTGCGCCGCGGAGGAGATCGTTTTTACGAGTGGCGGGAGCGAAGCGAACAACCTTGCACTGAAGGGCTTGTTCTTCCGCAGGCGCGATAGACTCGCGCACATCGTCACCTCGCGGATCGAGCATCCGGCCATCCTCATGCCGTGCCGGTTTCTCGAGCGCCTCGGCGCGACCGTGACCTACGTCCCGGTGGATGGAACCGGTCGCGTCGACCCCGATGATATCCGCAAGGCGATCACCGGTGATACGGTCCTCATCAGCATCATGCACGCCAACAACGAGGTCGGGACGATTCAGCCGATTGCCGAGATCGCGAATATCGCGCATGCGCACGGGATTCCCCTGCACGCGGACGCCGCGCAGTCCGCCGGCAAGATACCGACGAACGTGGAGGCGCTCGGCGTCGATCTGCTCTCGATCGCCGGGCACAAGCTCTACGGGCCGAAGGGAATCGGTGCCCTCTACATCCGCCGCGGAGTTGTCGTGGAGCCCCTGATTCATGGCGCCGGGCACGAGCTCGGCCGACGGGCGGGCACCGAGAGCGCGCTCCTCGCGGCGGGCCTTGGCGAGGCGTGCGAGATTGCGCTGCGTGGGCTCGGCATGCCGGAGACGCGACGCTTGCGCGACCTGCTCTGGGAGCGCCTGCGCGTCGAGCTCGGCGAGCGCGTCTCTCTCAATGGTCATGTCCATGAGCGCCTGCCGAATACACTCAATGTCTCGTTCGCGGGGCAGGTCGGGGCCGAGCTCCTGGCGCGGATGCCGGAAGTCGCCGCATCGACCGGCTCGGCGTGTCACTCCGGGCGGATCGAGTTGTCACCCGTCCTCGCGGCTATGGGGATTACCCCGGAAGTCGGCAGGGGTGCCATCCGCTTCAGTCTGGGGCGCGGCACGACGGAGGAGGAGATCGAGCAAGTCGTCGATCGACTGCACCGGCTGCTCGCATGAGCGGGGCAATCGCCCCCGGTCACATCGGTCCGAATGCTTACGAGGCGTGGCGAGCGACGTTGCTCGGCAGAGTCACTGAGACGATCGAGCAGCGCCTTGTTCTTAAGCTGATGGGAGAGCTCCCCGACGCCCGTGTCTTCGATGTTGGCTGCGGCGACGGCGCACTGGTCTGCGCGGCCGCCTCGCGCGGCGCCGTGGTGACCGGTCTCGATTCGGATCCCGCCATGCTGGCGGCAGCTCGCATGCGGGCAGAGGGAGCGCATGTCCAGGCAGCGTTTGTGGAGGGACGCATCGAGCAGATTCCCTTTGCCGATGCCAGCTTCGACGTGGTGGTCGCGGTCACCGTGCTCTGTTTCGTCGCCGACGCATCCAGAGCCGTGCGCGAAATGTCGCGCGTGCTGCGGCCGGGCGGACGGCTCGTGCTCGGCGAGCTGGGCCGGTGGAGCCTCTGGGCGATGACGCGCAGCGTGCGCGGCTGGTGGGGTGCCGCGACCTGGAAGGCGGCGCGCTTCCGTACGGCAGGTGAGCTGCGCACCCTCGCCGAATCTGCCGGACTTTCCGTCACTGTAATTCGTGGGGCGGTCTACTACCCGCCCATTGGCATCCTTGCGCGTATTTTCGCGCCGCTCGATCCGTGGCTCGGACGTGTCACGACGTTTGGCGCGGGCTTTCTGGCCCTGCAGGCCGTCGCCGTCGGCGATCCTCAAGTGAGACAGCCAGCGACAGCCGGTTGATCAGTGTGAATCGGTTCCGAAGGGCGTTCAGTGAGCACGAGGAACATTGACCGGTTGCAAGGCCGGGCGGCGCAGACCCGGACGGGACGTGCGCGCCTTCGAGCATGCGAGACGGCCTGCGGCAGATGAACAGCCACAGGACTCTCGCCGGCGAGCGCTGGATCAGCCAACCGGAGCAGGGACCTCGTGCGCCGTGTCGAGATGAATCAAGCGCAGCCTCAGCGCATTGCCAATGACGGACACCGAGCTCAGGCTCATGGCGGCTGCGGCGATCATGGGGCTCAGGAGCAGTCCGAAAACCGGGTACAGCGCACCGGCGGCGATCGGGATGCCGATCACATTGTAGATGAAGGCGAGGAAGAGATTCTGGCGGATATTGCGCATGGTGGCGCGGCTGAGCACGCGGGCCCGCACGATGCCTGTCAGGTCGCCCTTGACGAGCGTCACACCGGCGCTCTGCATGGCCACATCGGTTCCCGTGCCCATCGCGATGCCGACTTCGGCTGCGGCGAGTGCCGGTGCGTCGTTCACGCCGTCGCCTGCCATGGCGACCGCCCGACCCTTGCCGCGCAGGCGCTGCACGATGGCGTTCTTGTGATCTGGGAGCACCTGTGCCTCGATGTCGTCAATTCCGAGCCGGCGCGCGACCGCCTCTGCCGTGGCGCGATGATCCCCCGTGACCATCACGATCCGGATGCCCTCGCGCCTGAGCGCCTCGAGAGCGGCGGGTGTGCTCGGCTTCACCGGATCGGCGACGGCGAGAACGCCTGCGGGTCGGCGATCGACTGCCACGAACATTGCGGTCGCTCCGTCGCTGCGCAGGCGCTCCGCGGGCGCTGCGAGACTCGCGTGTGGAATTCCGAGAGAATCGAGCAGCACGGCATTGCCCACGGCGATCACGTGTCCGTCCACGGTCCCGGTGACGCCCTGGCCCGTTTGCGAGCGGAAATCGGTCACCCTTTGCAGGGTAAGACCCCGCTCGCTCGCCGATGCGGCAACAGCCGCGGCGAGGGGATGTTCGCTCGAGCGCTCGAGGCTCGCCGCGAAGGTGAGCACGGCCGCCTCATCGTATCCTTCCCCCGGCACGACGGCCACCACTCGCGGCTTGCCCTCGGTGAGCGTTCCGGTCTTGTCCACGACGAGGGTGTCGATCTTCTCGAATCGCTCGAGGGCTTCGGCGTTCCTGATCAGCACGCCCGCCGTGGCGCCCTTGCCGACACCGACCATGACGGACATGGGAGTCGCGAGCCCGAGCGCGCAGGGGCAGGCAATAATGAGCACGGACACCGCCGCAACCAGCGCGTAGGCGAGTTGTGGTGGCGGTCCAAGCAGCATCCACACGACGAATGCGGCCAGGGCAATCACGATGACGGCCGGCACAAACCAGGAGGAGGCGAGGTCCGCGAGCCGTTGGATGGGCGCACGGCTGCGCTGCGCTTCCGCCACCATCTGCACGATTCGAGCGAGCATCGTGTCCGAGCCCACACGCTCGGCGCGCATGATCAGCGCGCCCGTCCCGTTGATCGTGCCGCCGATGAGCTTCTCGCCCGCAACCTTGGCCACGGGGATGGACTCCCCGGTGACCATCGATTCATCGACGGCGCTTGCACCCTCCAGTACCGCTCCGTCCACCGGAATGGCCTCGCCCGGGCGCACCCGCAAACGGTCTCCCACTTGCACGGCACCCAGGGAAACCTCCTCATCGGTTCCTCCCTCGTGAATGCGGCGGGCGAATTTGGGCGCGAGATTCAGCAGGGCGCGAATGGCGCCACCGGTGGCCTCCCGCGCGCGCAGCTCGAGCACCTGCCCCAGGAGCACGAGCACCGTGATGACCGCGGCGGCTTCGAAGTACACGGGAATGAGACCGTTCTCGCTGCGCAGTCCTCGCGGAAAGAGCACGGGTGCGAACATCGCCACGAGGCTGTAAAGATACGCGGCGCTTACGCCGAGAGCGATGAGGCTGAACATGTTGAGCGAGCGGCGACGCACCGAATCCCACCCGCGCTGAAGGAGCGGCCATCCCGCCCAGATCACGACAGGGGTGCCGAGCGCAAACTGAATCCACATCGACAGAACGGGGGACACCCACTGATGCACCGCGAGCGCGGGGATCTCCGTGGTCATGTCGAGAAGGACCACCGGAGCGGCGAGTGCCGCACCGATCCAGAACCGCTGCGTCATGTCGCGCAGCTCGAGGTTTTGACCCGTCACACTTGCCGGCTGTACCGGTTCGAGCGTCATCCCGCAGATCGGGCAGGTGCCCGGCGCGCTCCGGCGAACCTCCGGATGCATGGGACAGGTGTAGATCGTTCGGGGTCCGGATTCGGCTGCCTGTCCCGACGGGCTCGCCGGTGCCTGGCCGCCGTCTTCGCGCGTCATTTCGCGCACGGGCTCGGCTCCCGTCCCGCGGTGATCAGTTACGTACCGGTCGGGCGCCGCGCGGAACTTCTCCAGACAACCGCTCGAACAAAAGAAATAGATCTGGTCCACGTGCATCCAGTGGTGCTGCGAGCGCGGCGAGACTTGCATCCCGCACACCGGATCCGTCAGTTCGCGCTCATCCATCCCTGCGGCGAGTTCCCCGGACACCGTATGAGGTTCCGTCGGAGCCGAATTATCGCCTCGCCGGTGCGTGTGATGCGAATTCATGGCGCGCCCTGTGTTCACAAGACCTGGGAGACGGTGCCGACAGTCGCGCGATCCCGCGCCTGACGCCCTCCCGGCATCGTCGCGGAGCCTTTGTCTCTCTGGCCAGGCCGGCGATGCCAGCTACGGTTCCGCTGAGGCCGACGGCTGGTCAGTCGTCCGCCTTGTTCTCTACTCCTTACTAACGCTCTTTGCGCCAAACCGGCTGGGCATAGCGCAACGTGATCAAATGACCTCCCGCCGAATCGTATGACGTTAGGGCCCTGAGACCATGAGGACTTCTACGTAATGGATTCAAACCACTGCGGGAGCATACTCAGTAGCACTCGCGCCGGGATCAAGTATCGCGCCATGAGTGGCCTGCTTTCATTCTTGCTCTTTGGGGCACTGTTCTTTGTCATGATGCGCTTCGGCTGCGGAGCGCATGTCGGTCACGGCGGCCACGCTCCCCAGCGCGACAGCAAAAGCGACCAGACCGTCACCCCGTCCACTCACCACGCTCTCGATGCGGGAGTCGATCCGGTGTGCGGAATGAAGGTCGAACCGGAGGCCGGCTACGCGAGCGTGTATCAAGATGAGACATTGCGCTTTTGCTCGCGAGATTGCCTCGACAAATTCGAAGCGCAGCCGCAGCGGTATCTCGGCGCTGGAGTGATGACGGAGGCAGTGCCGGGGACTCCGGGGAAGCGATCAGCACCATGAGAACGGGCATCTCCCTCAGAGCGGCGGGGATGGCGACGGGGTTGTTTCTCGCCATTACCTTCTCGCTGTGCGTGGCATTTGATCTGTTCGTTCCGCGCTATGCGATGTATCACACTTGGCTCGGACTCGTACCCGGATTCCACTGGCTGACCTGGGAGTCCTTCTTTCTGGGGTTGATCGAGAGCTACGCCTACGGTTGGTTCATTGCGCTCATCTGGGTGCCGCTCTACAGCGTGTTTCTGCTTGGGCGGCGAAAATCGTGAGTTCTCATATCGCCCATTCCGGCGCCTGGGGCCTCGCGATCGTGATGATCGTCATTGCCTCCTGGGTCTTCTATCGATATTTCGCTCCCAAAGGGTGGCGCGAGTGGGCGGGCGCCGGCTTGGTCCAGGCGTTTATCATCGCGCTCTACGCGGAAATGTACGGCTTCCCGCTGACGATCTATCTGCTCGTGAGGTTCTTGCATCTCGACCGCACCAGCTTGAACGCGAACTTGTGGTCGACGCTGCTCGGCATGGGCGATACCGGAATGATGATTTCCATGCTGATCGGGTATGTGCTGCTCTTTCTCGGCATTGGCCTCTTCATCGAGGGATGGCGAGAACTCTACCGGGCGCACCAGGCGGGCAGACTCGCATCCGATCGACTCTACGGTCTGGTGCGCCACCCCCAGTACACCGGGCTTTTCGTCGGACTCTTCGGAGAAGGTGTTGTCCATTGGCCGACCATATTCTCCGTGACACTCTTTCCGATCATCGTGCTAGCTTATGTCCTGCTCGCATACCGGGAAGAACGGGACATGATCGGGAAATTTGGCGAGCGATACGAGGAGTATCGGCGGCGGGTGCCCATGTTTTTCCCGGGACGGGGCGGTTGGCGCCAGCTCATCGAGGCGGCCAGACCTTGACCGGCGTACGGCGTCAAGGCGACATTCCAGTCAGGAGACCCCAGTGAAATCAAGACTCTCAATGGCACTGCCGGGCGTTGCCCTGGCGCTGTTCGCGAGCGCGGCCGCCCAGGCCGTGCCCCCTTCACCCCAACCGCCGCCGGCTCACGCAACCGAATCGGCCGCGATGGCAGCACAGCATCTCAGCGCGATGGAAGCTCGGATGAAGCTCATGCAGGAGCAGATGCGGCGCATCCGCGCGACGAAGAGTCCCGAGGTGAGAGCGACGCTGCTGCGCGAGCACATGCACACTATGATGGAGCAGATGCAAGCCATGCGCGCCATGGGCGGGCGGATGATGTCTGGCATGATGCCTCGGGGAATGATGGGCGGCCCGTCGATGGGGCAGGGGATGAGTGGTCAGGGCATGATGGGCGGCGGCCATCGGCATGTACCTTCCGCGGAACAGTGCCAGCGGATGCACGACCGGATGCGGGATGAGATGCAGAACCGTCTCGACATGATGCAATTGATGATGGAGCAGATGATGGGCCAAATGCAGGCGATGCAGGGAATGCCTATGGAAGGAAAGGGCCCGAACCGGTAGCGTGCCTCGGCAGAACGGCAATCCCCGGAATGTCCTTCCCCCTGTCAACGAACCTGGATCGCGATAGGTGTGAAACCCCTCGGTAGTTGCGCATGGTGAGTACATCGCACCAGGGTACACAACCGGCACGTCTGCGCCGCGTGGCGATGCCGTTACGCCTCGAGTTGCGATTCTGCCCCGCCCGGATTCGGTGCGGATGACCCCGGTGGCGTTCCAGTCCGCAACGCGTTAGCATGATAAGCACATGATGGGTCGACGACTGCATTCGCATCACCTCACGCTCCTGCTGCTGGCAGTGGTGACCCTCGGGTACGGCCAGCAGGTCTGGGCGTGTCCCATGATGCTGTCCCCGACGCCGGTACCGATGCGCTGTCCCATGATGGGTCACGGGGCGCCGATGCCCTGTGGTGGCGCGTCGTTGTCCAGCGGAGTCTCCTGCGGGATGACAGGCGCCTGTGCGTGGTTGCCGGCTGGCCCGGCCGCTCGACTCAGCGGGATTGAAATCCGGAATGCGCATACCGTCGCTCCGTCCGCGCCGGCAGGGACTGCCGCCTCTCCTGTGACGGCGCATCGACGGCCGCCGCCGCAGGGCCCCCCGCGCATCGCCATCGTGCCCTCGGCGGGGCGGAATACCTATCTTTCGACCCTCCGTCTGAGACTCTAACACTCCGCGTTGCGGATCAGCGTCGTGCACGCCAAGTGTGTGCCGGCGCCTCGTCGTTTGGGATCTGCAAACGGAGTGTCTCGTGCATCATCATTCGAAAAGTCTCACCGGCGTGGCCGGTGTGATATTGCTCATCGCCGTCAGCGCCGCGCATGCCGCGGATCTCGCTCCCCGGGAGCGTCAAGCGCCGCTTCCGGCGCCGCTGACGGCGCAAGTCTTCACCGCCGCAGTGCTTGCGCGCAACGCCAGTCTCTCGGCCATGCGCCAGGCGCTGGTTGCCGCGGTCTCCGACATTCGCCCGGCGGGCGCGCTGCCCGATCCGATGCTGAGCGTGTCGGCGGCACCGCGTACCTTCGGCAGCGGCATGGGAACGGGCGAGGACATCGAGGTGAGTCAGGCCCTGCCCTGGTGGGGCACGCTCGAGGTGCGCAAGGAGATCGCGCAAGCGGATGCCGAGGTGGCGCGTCACGACCTCGCGGCGCTGCGGCTGCGCCTCGCGGCCACCGCGCGAGGGGTCTTTGCGGACTGGGTGTTCGTTCACCGCGCGCTCGCGATTAACGCCGCCAACCAGTCCGTCCTCGCCGAGCTACGGCACATCGCCTCGGTGCGCTATGCAACGGGCAAGGCGTCGCAAGCCGATGTGCTGCAAGCGGAGGTGGAGCGTACCGTGCTCGCGCAGCAGCAGCTCGAATGGCGGCGCAAAATCGCCGTCGTCGCAGCGCGCATGAACGCACTGCTCGATCGGCCGCCGCAGTCCCCGATCCCACTGCCCGCGGCCTTGCCCGCGCCGGCGCCTCTGCCGCCCGCAGCGACGCTCCTGCAACGGGCACGCAACCACCCGCAGCTGAAGGCGCTCGAAGCGCAAGAACGCGCCGCCCGGGCGAAGGCGGCGCTCGCAGGCAAGCAACGCTACCCGCAATTTCAAGTCAGCGCCGGTTACAACAGCATGTGGTCGGACCCGGCCATGCGGCCGATGGTAGGGCTGTCTTTCACGGTACCGCTCGATCAGGGGAAGTACCGCGCGGAGATCGACGCCGCTCGTGCGCAGGCTCGACGGGCCGAATACGATCTCGAGAATCAGCGTGCAACGCTTCTCGCCGATCTCTCGGCCGCCTACGCCTCGACGCATGAGGCGGCGAAATCGCTTGCCCTCTATCGGGACGACCTCGTACCGCTCTCGCGCGATGCGCTCGATGTGGCCTTGAGCGAATACGGCAGCGGCCGGGGCGGCTTTCTCGAGGTACTGACTGCCGAGCAGCACCAACTCGACACCGAGCTCGGACTCGCCCGCGCGCAATCGGAGTACTTCGATCGGTGGGCCGAGCTCGAGCGACTGAGCGGAAGAGGGTTTGCGATGTCGAACGTGGCGGGGACCTCGCGATGAAGACGAATTACCGCATCGCATTTTTCGCGGCGCTGGGTGTCAATCTGCTGCTCCTCGCCGGCGGGGGGGCACTGTGGTGGCGTTCGCATTCGGCGGCGGTTTCGCAGGTCGCCCCGGCGGCGACCGCGGCTTTGGCGCCTCCGGCGAGTGCAAGAGTCGGCAATGGCGAGTCCTCGCAGGAGTCGCCGCTCGCGCCGGTGCAAATCTCCTCGCAACAACTGCAGCGTATCGGGGTCAGGATCGGCGAGGTCCAGCGCCAGTCCGTCAGCGACGTGATCCGCACGACAGGCAGTGTCGCGATCGACGAACGAGGGCTCGCGTACGTGCAGGTGCGCTTCGCGGGCTACATCCAGAAGGTATTCGTCGATTCGACCTACCAGTACGTGCGCCGGGGACAGCCGCTCTTCAGCATCTACAGCCCCGAGCTCTTGTCCACCGAGCGGGAGTACCTGCTGGCACGGGAGAGTCAGCAGCGGCTCGCACGCAGCCCCGATCCGGCCGTGGCGCGCGATGCGGCCTCGCTGGTCGATGCCTCGGCGGAGCGGCTTGCGCTTTGGGGAGTCCCGCGCCGGGAAATCGAGCGACTGCGCGCGACGGGGCGGATCAGACGCGATCTCATCATCGACTCGCCGGTGACCGGCTACGTCACCCAGCGCGAAGCGCTGCCCAACGCGTATGCCGAGCCCGGAACACGCCTCTACACCGTAGCGAATCTTTCGACGATCTGGGTGTTTGCCCACGTATTCCAGAACGCTCTCGGCCGCCTAAAGGTCGGCGATCGGGCAAGCCTGACGGTCGACACGTACCCGGGACGGAAATTCAGGGGGCGGGTGGATTTCATCTACCCCGAGATCGATCCTGCGACGCGCACGGCGCGGGTACGGCTGCGATTTGCGAACCCCACCCTGAAACTCGTGCCGGGCATGTTCGTCAACGTCTCGCTCGATATCCCGATGGGCGAGCAGGTGGTGATCCCGGCCTCGGGGGTGCTGCAGACGGGCACCCGTCAGATCGTGTTCGTGGACGGGGGCGACGGGTATTTTGCGCCGCGCGACGTGCGCCTCGGTGCCGAGGTCGGCGATAAGTACATCGTTCTCAGCGGGCTCAAGCCCGGCGAGCGCATCGTCACCTCGGCGAACTTCCTCATCGATTCCCAAAGCCAGCTTGAGGCCGCGTTGTCCGCCTTCGCACCGCCGCCCACGGCGACCCAGGCCGCGGGTGCTCCGCAGATGCGTCTCGCCGTAACCCTGCAACCGAATCCCCCGCGCGTGGGGCGCAATCTCATCCGCGTGACGCTCACCGACCGCAAGGGCGAACCGGTCAATGGTGCACAGGTGAGTGCGACCTTCGTGCTGCCGGGGATGCCGGCCATGGGAATGGCGGGCAAGCAGGTTTCGGTGCAATTGAGTTCAGCCGGAAACGGCGCGTACCAGGGCTCGGTGACCCTGGCGGGAGGCGGCACCTGGCAGGTCGCGGTCGTGGCCCGAAAGGCGGGTCAGGTCTTGGCCACGCATCAGCTGTCTGTCGATGTGGCGGGAGGGCTGTAGATGATTGCCCGAATCTTGCGCTGGTGTGCGGCGAACCGCTTCCTCGTCTTCACCGGGACCCTGCTTGCGATTGCAGCGGGTCTCTGGTCGATGAGGCATATCCCGATCGACGCGTTGCCGGACATCTCCGACGTAGAAGTCGTCATCCACACCCGCTGGACGGGCCAGCCACCGAACTTGATCGAAGATCAGGTGACCTACCCGATTGTCACGACGCTGCTCGCTGCGCCGCGGGTGAAGGCGGTACGCGCCCAGACGATGTTCGGCGACTCCTACGTGTTCGTCGTCTTCAAGGATGGGACCAACCTCTACTGGGCCCGCTCGCGCGTGCTCGAGTACCTGCAGCAGATCGAGGGTCGCCTCCCGCCAGGGGTTCACCCCGAGATGGGCCCGGATGCGACGGCCGCCGGGTGGGTCTACGAATATGCGCTCGTCGACCACACTCACCGCTATAGCCTCGCCGATTTGCGGACTCTTCAGGACTGGTCCCTGCGCTACCAGCTCGAGACCGTGCCGGGGGTGGCGGAGGTCGCCTCGATTGGCGGCTTCGTCCGCCAGTACCAGGTGAATCTCGATCCCGACAAGCTGCGCGCGTATGACATCCCGCTCTCGAGAGTGATCGAGCGCATCCGCGCGAGCACCAACGAGGTGGGCGGCGGGGTGCTCGAGCTCTCGGGCGCCGGGTACATGGTGCGCGGGCTCGGGTACATTCGATCACTCAAGGATCTCGCCGACATTCCGGTGGCCGTCAAGAACGGCACGCCGGTGCTCGTGAAGGACCTCGGGGTGGTGAATTTCGGTCCCGCGCCCCGCCGCGGCGTTGCGGAGTGGCAGGGCGAGGGGCAGACCGTCGGCGGCATCGTCGTGATGCGCTATGGTGAGAACGCCCTCAAGGTGATCCAAGCGGTGAAGGCCAAACTCGCCGCGATCGCCCCCTCACTCCCGCCTGGCATCACGATCCGCACGGCCTACGACCGCTCCGGTCTCATCGAGGCGTCGGTTCACACCCTCGAGCGCGATCTCATCGAGGAGGCGCTGGTGGTGAGCCTGGTGATCGTCCTCTTCCTGTGGCATTTCCGCTCGGCGCTGATCCCGATTCTCTCCATCCCGATCGCGGTCATCGCCGCGTTCATCCCGATGTATTTCCTGCATGTCTCGAGCAACATCATGTCGCTCGGCGGCCTCGCGCTCGCGATCGGGGTGCTGGTCGATGCCGCCATGGTGATGGTCGAAAACGGCTACCGTCGGCTCGCTGAAGCGGACACCGGTGGCGAAGGACTGCCGGATGGCCCTCCGGCCGAGACCGGGGGAGCCGCGGTGGGCGAGGGCGGTGCTGCGCTCCCTGCCTCGTCGTCGCAGGATCGCCGTGCGCTCCTGCTCGGCGCCGCCGAGCAGGTGGCTCCGGCGCTCTTCTTCTCCCTGATCATCATCATCGTCTCGTTCCTGCCGGTCTTCCTGCTCGAAGGGCCGGAGGGGCGGCTCTTCACGCCGCTCGCCTGGACCAAGACGCTTGCGATTGCCTGTTCGTCGATTCTAGCGATCACGTTGGTGCCGCTGCTGATGCCGCTCTTCATCCGCGGCCGACTGCGACCCGAGTCGCGCAATCCCATCTCCCGGATCACCAGAGCGCTTTATCTGCCAATGCTCAAGCTCTGCTTGCGCTATCGCCGGACGGCGCTCGCTGTGGCAGTGATCGTTCTCGCACTCACGGTGCCGCTGGCCCAGCGCATCGGCAGTGAGTTCATGCCGGCGCTTTATGAGGGCTCCGTGCTCTATATGCCGACGGCGCTGCCCGGCATCTCGATCACTCAGGTCACACAGCTCCTGCAGGAACAGGATCGCATCATTCGCTCATTCCCGGAGGTCAAGTCCGTGTTCGGGACCGCGGGTCGCTCCGATAGCGCGACCGACAACGCCCCGCTCGACATGTTCGATACCACCATCATGCTGAAGCCCCGCAGGCAATGGCCCGCCGGCATGACGTACGAGAAGTTGATCGCGCAGATGAACGCGAAGCTGCAGTTTCCCGGGCTCACGAACACCTGGACCATGCCGGTCGCCGGTCGTCTCGACATGGAGCTCACCGGCATCAAGACCCCCGTGGGACTTAAGATCCAGGGTCCGACTCTTGCGGGGATCGCTCGAGTGGGCAGGCGCGTGAGCGATCTGCTCACCCGCCTGCCCGGTGTCGAGTCGGTGTTCGCAGAGCGTGTCGCGCAGGGCCTCTACATCAACATCGCAGTGCACCGCCTCGAGGCGGCCCGGTATGGGCTTACCGTCGGGGAGGTTCAACGCGCCATCGAGTCGGGGATTGGCGGTGAGGATATCGCCGAGACCGTGCAGGGTCGCGAGCGCTTTCCCATTAATGTGCGCTACGCCCACGACTTCCGCAACAACCTCCCGCAGCTCGAGCAGGTCGTGATCGCCACTCCCACGGGCGCCCAGATCCCGCTCGGCGAGGTGGCGTCGATCACCTTCTCCCGGGGGCCTTCCATGATCCGGGACGAGGGCGGGCAGCTCACCGGGTATGTGTACCTCAACCTGAGTACCTCGAACTATGGCGGCTTGGTCGCGCGTGCCAACCGGCTCCTTCACGAGCGGCTGGTGCTCCCTCCCGGGTACACCTACAGGTGGTCCGGCCAGTACCAGTTCGAGATGCAGGCGAAGCAGCGCCTCGAGCTCATCCTGCCAGTCGTCTTTGGGGTGATCTTCCTCCTGCTGTACCTCCTGTTCCGCTCCGTGGCCGAGGCGGCCCTGCTGTTCTTCCCCGTCTTGTTCGCGCTCATTGGCGGGCTGCTGCTGCAATGGTTGCTCGGCTACGAATTCAGCGTCGCGGTGGCCGTCGGCTACATCGCTCTCTTCGGGATTGCTGTGGAGACGGCGGTGGTCATGCTCGTGTACCTGCGTGGCGCGCTCGAGGAACGCATCAAATCGCACCGTGCCCTGACGCCTGAGGACCTCGCGGCAGTCGCGATTGAAGGGGCCGTGCTGCGGCTCCGTCCGGTGCTCATGACGGTTTGTGCCGTCATTGGCAGTCTCGCGCCCATTCTCTGGGAGACGGGGATCGGCTCGGATGTGATGAAGCCGATCGCCGCGCCAATCGTTGGCGGCATGGTGACCGCGACGATTGCCGTGATGATCCTGGTACCGATCCTGTTCGTCATGGTCAAGGAGCACGCGCTGCGTCGCGGGACGCTCGCGGACGAGGCAGCGGGGGCTGCCTTCGGGGAGGTACCGCGGTGACAAGCAGATCGCCTTACGCTGCCCAGTCCGCCCGCTCCGCGCCGCATCGTGTGCCGCGGCCTTTGCCGGGCGAGTACTTCGAATTGCGGCCGCGACCAGACGGCTTATGTGGGTCCATGCCCGATGATTTCGGGGTGCCAGCCATCGGCTGCCGCCCATTCGATGGAGGTGACTACCATGAACAAGCGAGTCTTGATCCCTTCGGTCCTTGCAGGTGTCATGTTGGTGTCGGCTACGGCGTTTGCCGTGACGGATGTCGAGCTTCAGGCATGCTTCAAGGCGCATAGCCAGCTGATGGAGAAGCCCGCGCTGCGCAATCTCGTCAGTTGCTGGCGGGAGCATGGGTATCTGATGAAGCGACAACCGTAGACGAGACGGTATCGGAGGCGCCGGTGTTCGGTGCCGGCGCTCTCCACCCTCGGGTGCGGTAGCCCGGGCAGGTCCCGACTTCGGTCCAATCCCCACGAATTGCCGCCTACTCGACGGCGGGATGGCTCGCGATGTACCGCTCGTGCAGCCTCACCAGCAGGGAGTACACCACCGGTGTGGCGATAAGCGAGAGCAGCACCGAGAAGCACAACGCGCCGATGACGGCGATTCCGAGGGGCTGCAGCATCTGCGCGCCCGCACCTGCGCCGTAGGCAAGGGGTAGCATCCCGAGCGCCGCGGCAAGGGAGGTCATCAGCACTGGCCGTAACCTGCGATGACCGGCCTGCACCAGCGCTTCGACGAGCTCCATCCCCTCGGCGCGAAGCTGGCGGCAGTAATCGAGCACCAGAACGCCGTTCTTGGCGACGATGCCGACGCCGATGATGGCGCCGAGGTATGAGACGATGTTCAAGGTGATGCCGCTCACCCAGAGCCCCACCATGGCGCCAAAGAGTGCGAGCACCGCGCCAAAAACGATCGCGATCGGCTCATGGAACGAGCGGAATTCCACTACCAGGACGGTGAAGACGAGCAGAATCGCCGCAAGCAGCACGGCGAGGAGGTTCTGGAAGGACTGCTGCTGAAGCCGGTAGAGCCCTGCGAACCGCACGCTGCCGGGCGGCAGCCAGCTGTCGCGGGCGAGTCTGGTGCGCACCTCGCGCATCGCGGTGCCGAGATCGATGCCCTCGAGCCGGGCCGAGACGACATCGTCCTGGCGCAGATTGTCGCGGTTCAATTCCACCTGGTTGGCGCGTTCCTGCACCGTCGCCACCTGCGTGAGCCGCACGAGTGCACCGGTCGGCGTTCGGATCGGTAGATTGGCCAGAGTTGCCAGTCGATCGATGCTGCGGGGATCGACCACCACCCTCACGTCCACCACCCGGTCGCCCTGCAATACGTACGAGGAGGTGCTACCGAGCAGGGCGTTGTGAACGGCATCGGCAATGTTCTGCGTGGTGAGTCCGAAGCGGGCTGCTGCGGCCCGCCGCACTTTGAGATCGAGGGTCGGACCGCTCACCACCAGTCCGTCGAAGGTATCGACGAGGCCCGGAATCGTCTTAATTTGCGCTTCGACGCGCGGCGCGGTCTTCTCGAGCCACTTGAGGTTCGGCGAGAACAGACGGATCTCGACTGGGTAAGGCGCGAGCTGCAAATCCCCGACGAGATCCGTGAGGAAACCCTTGAAATCCCAGCGGATCATGGGAAAACGCTGATCGAACTCGGCACGCAGCTGATCGAGAACCTGCTCGGTCGTGTGCTTGCGGTCGGGCTTGAGTTTGATGAGGAAACTGCCCACGTTGGGCTCGGCGAGGAAGGGCCCAAGCTGGGTGCCGAGCTGGCGTGAATAGGCTTGCACATCCGGGTCGGCGCGGATGATCCGCTCGGCCTCATCGAGCTCGCGCGATGCCTCGGCGAGGCTCGTGCCCGGGAGTGCCGCAAAATCGATGTTGAACCCCCCCTCATCGAATTGGGGCAGAAACCCCGTCTGCAGCTGCCGATACACGAAGAACGCACCGAGTGCGATGGCTGCGCAAGCGAGCAGCGTCACCCCGGCGTGTCGCAGAGCCCACCGGACGGCGTTCTCGTACAGGCGCAGAATGGGTTGCAGGACGCGCCCTGACTCCTCGCCGGCTTGGATGCGGCCACGAATGAGCCATCCGGCGAGCGAGGGTGTCAAGGTGAGCGCGAGCAGCAGGGAGACGAGAAGCGAGACCACCATGGTCATGCCGAGCGCCCGGAAGAACACTCCGGCAAGACCGCTGAGAAACGTGAGCGGCAGGAACACCACCACCGGCGTCAAGGTCGAGCCGATGAGCGCCGTCAGGATCTCGCCCATCGCTTCCTGGATGCCCGCGAGACGCGGGCTGCCGGAGGCGATGCGGTGGCACATCGCCTCGACGACGATGATGGCATTGTCGATGATGAGCCCGATCGAGGCGGCGATCCCGCCGAGGGTCATCATGTTGAAGCTCATGCCGGCGAGCTTCATGGCGACGAACGTGATGAGGACCGAGATCGGGATCGTGACGAGCGCCGTCCAGACGCTGCCCCAGCTCTTGAGGAAGAGATAGAGGATGACCGCCGAGAGAATCAGCCCGAAGATGACGGCATCCCAGACATTGCTGATGGATGCGCGCACGAACGAGGACTGGTCGTAGAAGAAGGCGAGGTGCATATCCGGCGGCAGCTCGCGATGCAGCAGCGTGAGATCCTTCTGCAGCGCTGCCGCAATGGCCGGTGTGCTGGCATTGGTGTGGCTCTCGATGTCAAAGAGCACCGCGGGCCGTCCCTGGGAAGTGACGTTCGTGTAGGTCGGCGCAGCTCCGGGCACCACGTGGGCCACGTCGCGCACGCGGATCGGGTGACCCTCATGCACGGCGATCACCACGTTGCCGATCTGGGCGGGCGAATAGACCCGCCCGTCCACGGTGGTGAGGTACAGCCGGTAGTTCTGCGCGAGGAAACCGGCCGAGGCGACCAGGTTGTTGTGCGCCAGCGCCGCGGTGACGTCCTTGAGCGCAAGATGCGCAGCCTCGAGCCTGAGCGGGTCCACCACGATGTGGTACTCGGGCACCCGGCCGCCGACGATCTCCACTCTCGAGACCCCCGGGATCTGCAGGAAGAGCGGCTTGATGGTGTACGTGGCCGTGTTCCACAGGCTCGTGAGGCTCTGGTGGGATCCGGTGATGCTGATGCCGATGATAGGATAGCTCAGCGAGAACCCGACCCGCTCGGCACTCGTGACGGCGGTCGCCGGCAGCTGGCTGCGAATCTCTGCAAGCCGACCGAGCACATACAGCTCCGCCCGGTGCATATCCGTGCCCCAGGCGAACTTCACGTTGACGATGGCCGAACCGCGCGTCGTGGTCGAGAGCACAGAGGTGACCCCCGGAATGCTCTTCAAGGACTGCTCGACCGGACGGGTGACCGTCGCCATCATCTCATCGGCCGGCATGATGCCATTGCCGATATTCACCACGATGCGCGGGAACGCCGTTGCGGGAAAGACGGAGGAGGGGGTGTGCAAGGCGGCGAATACGCCCGCCACGCACAGGATGGCGGCGATGAAGGCGATGGCAATCGTGTGCCGGATTGCGAACCGGCCGACCGGTGAGCCGGCACTGAGGTCTGCGGGTGCGCTCATCGCGGGCCAGCCGCAGGGGTTGACTCAGCCGCCGGCGGCCCAGCCGATGTGCTTTGGATCTGGATCGCGGTGCGGGTGGGGAGTCCATACGCACCCGCCGTCACGACTCGAGTGCCGGGCGCAAGTCCGGGGCCGCTCACCTGCACCCAGCCGCCCTCGCGCAAACCCGTCTTGACGGGGACTCGGATTGCCTCCTGACGGCGAACGACCGAAAGGACACCGCTGCCGCCCACGGCGTTACGGATGACGCTCTCGCTCGGCGCCACCAGCGCATCGCGCGCCGTCGCCGTCACGATGCGCAGGCCAACGAATTGCCCCGAGCGCAAACCGCTGTGGGGTGGCAGGCTCGCCCAGGCCAAGACAGTTCCGTCGCTCGAATTGATGGTGGGACTCACGTAGGCGAGTGTTGTCGACAAAGGTACCGCACCGAGGAGTTGCAGCGGTTCGCCCGGTTTGAGCTCGAGAGCGTCTGTCTCGGGAATGCTGGTGCGCACGACGAGCCGACCGAGGTCAATTACCTCGGCGAGTACGGTGCTCGCGTCCACCGCAGTGCCCGCCTTGACGTTGACGCTGACCACTGTTCCGCTGAGTGGTGCTGTGACCCGCAACAACGCAAGCTGCGCCTCGGCGTTCTCCAAAGCCTTCAGGGAAGCGTTGTGCTCCGCGTAGAGCCGCCTGAGCCGGGCCACTTCCTGAGCTGCATACGCCTCGGTCGTCGATGCGGAATTCAAGTTCATCAGCAATTGGCCGCGCCTGACGCGCTGACCCGCGGTGATGAGCACTCGGGTCACCACCCCGGTGACCGGTGCGGCAACCGCCGCGGCCGCGGCGGGCCGATGTTGAGTTGCCGGAGCGGGCGCCACGACACCGTATCCCGTGACGTACCGATGGAGGGTCATGCGTCTGAGCTCGCCGACCTGGACGCTGACCACCGGGCCGCTCGAGGCTGCAGCCGCGGGGGAAGCCGAAGGCGCGACCCCGTGGGATCGGAGTGCGAATGCGCCGAGTGCAGCGCCCAGGGCGAGGAGGCCGCCGGCAATCAGGATGCGGGATTTCATGGAAGGTTGGATGCGCTCTCGGATTCCGCGGATTGCACCGCAGCGGGGGACAGGGTGAGGGGACTTTGCACGGCGTCTTCTAAGGCGCCGAGCGCCCGCTGAGCCGCCAGGTTGGCGGCGAGCCGGCTTTGAACCGCGGCGTAGAAGGCGATCTTGCCGGTGGCGAGATCGAGCGGCTGCCGCTCTCCGGCCTGCACTTGCTGGCGAATCGCATTGAGCTGGCGGCGCAGGTTGCCGAGCAACGCGTGGGCGGTGTCCACCCGGGCAAGGGCCGAGCGATAGGCCGCGAGCGCGCCGTCAATCTGCGCGACCGCCGCGGCCTGCACGGCGATGAACCGGGCGGCGGCTGCCCGCCGCCGGGCACGCGCCTCGGCGATGGGCCCTTGGTTGTGGTTGAGCACCGGTAGCGTGACGCTCAGTCCGAGCTGCCACTCGCTGTCGCCGGC
>JAJZUT010000037.1 GCA_021847105.1 Pseudomonadota bacterium
AAACCCGAGCAGTTTGACGAGGAGCGTCGCAGTCTCTGCGCCGCCGTTTCGGATCTCAGTGGTACGCTCATTCTCGTCGGAAACGAAACCGGCCTTGGGGTCGTGCCGCGTGGCGAGCTGTCGCGCCAATTCCTCGACGCCAGCGGTGAACTGCATCAGACGCTGGCGGCACTCTGTGATCGCGTCACGCTCACCGTCGCGGGGCTGCCGTTCGAGCTAAAAGGCCAGCCCCAATGAGCTCGGTGACTGCCCGCCGGCCCTTGGAGACTGCGTGCACCCGCGCCGCGATCCCGATGATCATCAACGGCATGCCACGCACGCGTTCCCTCGGCGCACGCGTCATCCAAGGCATGCATTTCACCAGAAAGGTCTATTGGACATGAGCGATACCCTTCCCTCTTCGCTGCAAGAGACAGTGACGCACATCCGGCCCGCCAAGGAGCGCTTCCGAATGGAGGCCGACCAACGCCTGGATCAGCTGACCAAGCCGCCGGGCAGCCTCGGGCAGCTGGAAGCAATCGCCGCACAGTGCTACTCCATCGCTGAAGGCAGTTGGTCGGTTCCTCTGCGCAAAGCGGCTTATGTGTTCGCCGCCGACCATGGCGTGACCCAGGAGGGGGTGAGCGCCTATCCGAGTGCCGTCACTGCGCAGATGGTCGAGAACTTTCTGCACGGTGGAGCGGCCATCAACGTGCTCGCACGGCTTCATGACGTGCAGCTGACGATCATCGACGTGGGTGTGGATGCCGATTTCTCCGCGCACGGCGCATTGTGGCAACGGAAGGTACGGCGCGGCAGCCGCAATCTGCGCCTCGAGCCGGCGATGTCGCCACGCGAGCTCGATGATGCGCTGCAGATCGGTCTGGAGGCCGCCCATGACGCCCACAGCCGCGACGTACGCATGGTGGCTGCCGGAGAGATGGGCATCGGCAATACGACGGCTGCCAGCGCCCTCGCCGCCGCCCTCACCCGTCAGCCGGTCGAAGCGGTCACGGGCACTGGGACCGGAATCAGCTCGACGGCACGTCAGAGCAAGCAGCAGGTGATCGGTGAGGCACTGGATAGGCATCTTCCCCTCTGGCGCACGGAGAAGGCCGCGCCGCTCGAGGCGTTGCGCTGCGTGGGTGGCCTTGAGATCGCGGCGATGACGGGCTTTTTTCTCGGGGCGGCGCGTCATCGCAAAATCATTATCGTCGACGGATTCATTGCCACAGCCGCCGCGGCGGTCGCCGTCGCGCTCGCCCCGCCGGTGCGCGAATATCTGCTTGCCGGCCATCGCTCGGAGGAGCCTGGGCACGCCCATCTGCTCGACTATATCGGCATCAGACCCATTCTGGATCTGCGCATGCGCCTCGGCGAGGGCACCGGAGCCGTCCTGGCTATGCCGGTCGTCACCTCGGCGATGCACATTCTGACGGAGATGGCGACGTTCGCATCGGCAGGAGTGAGCACAGCGAACGCATGAAGCGTCCGGCTCGCAACCTCCTCGGCGCCGTTCAATTTCTCACGCGCATTCCACTGCCCGAGCGGTGGCTCGGTGAGATCGCGCTGGCTGAGGTCGCGCCGTACTTCCCCCTGGTGGGTGCTTTACTCGGACTCGCAACGGCGAGCATCGACGCCGCTTTGCGTCCGCACCTCAAAGCGATCGCGGCGGCCGCTGCATCCGTAGCGTTTCTGGTGCTGATCACCGGCGCCCTTCACGAGGACGGACTCGCCGACAGCGCAGACGGCTTCGGTGGCGGAGCAACCGCCGATCGCGTCCTCGCCATCATGCGCGACAGCCGAATCGGTAGTTACGGCGCGATTGCCGTCGCGCTGTCTCTGTTACTGAGGATTGCATTCATCGCAGCGTTGCCCGCACGGGATGCGCTCGCCTATTTCGTCTCGGCGGAAACGCTCTCACGCTGGAGCGTGCTGCCGCTCGCCTGTTTTCTGCCGTCCGCCCGTCAGGGCGGACCGTCTGCGGGACAGGGCGCGAGGCTCGCCCGCAGCATCTCGCCCACTGCCATCGCGCTCGGAACGCTGAGCGCCGCCGCGGTTACCGTGGCTAGTCTGCACACGGCCAGCTGGCGCCCCTGGGCGGCCTGTCTGCTCGCCACCGCGGCAAGCGGTCTATATTTCAGACGGCGGATAGGCGGCGTGACCGGCGACTGCTTCGGCGCGGCCATCCAGCTTGTCGGCATTGCCGTTTATCTCTGCGGCGCGTGGCGATGAGACAACTGATTCTGATCCGCCACCCGGCTACCGATCTTGTCGGAACGTTTTGCGGGCACAGCGACCCGGACTTGAGTGCAGCGGGGTTGGCCGAGCTGCATGCCTTGCAGCGAAGACTCGGCCGGGTTCCGCTGGATCGCCTTCTCAGCAGCGATCTGCTGCGCACCCGCCGCTGCGCCGAGGCACTGGCCGAGGGGCACGGGATCCAGGCTACGCTCAGGCCGGCACTGCGCGAGGTGCACTTTGGCGATTGGGAAGGGTTGCGGTGGGACGAAATCCAGACCCGCTTCCCGGAGCAGGCACAGCGCTGGCTGCAGGCGTTTGCGACCTTTACACCGCCCCATGCGGAGCCGTACGCGCATTTCACGGCGCGCATCCGCAGGCAGGTCAACGAATGGCTGCAGGACGACTCGTGCACGACGCTCGCAATCGTGACGCACCGGGGCGTCCTGCAGTTCCTGTTGCAGACCTATTGCGGGGTCGACGCTACGGCGGCATGGCACCTGTCATCCCATTACGCGACCGCCCTGTTCTGCGCGCGAACGGCAGGCGCCGATAACTCATTGGCGCTCCGCGAGACATGGCACCCGGACTGATGGACTCACCCCAGCGCACACCGGTCTCGGGAACAGGACTCGCCATCGGCCGCGCCGGCCGGCATCACGGCGAGATTCTCCAGGGGCTATGGTGGCCACAATCGGATGTTTGTACCGATCCTGTCCCCTGTCTGGTCACTCTGCCGGTGCCGGGCGCTGGCAGTGAAGCGCGTTTCAGGCTAGCAGCAGGACGGCAGATCGAGGTCCAGCCCGCCGGTAAGGCGAAAGCCGCGCGCGCAGCGCGATTGGCGCTCGATGCGCTCGGCGCCACCGCCACCAGCGGTGTGCTGCGACTCCGCAGCCCGATACCCACCGGTCTCGGGATGGGTTCCTCAACCAGCGACGTTCTCGCCACCCTCCGGGCAGTATGCCTCGCATGCGGCACGCAGGCCGATGCCGTCCTGCTCGCCCAGCTAGCGGTGAGGGCCGAGGTCGCCTCCGACCCACTCATGTTCGACAGCGTCGTACTATTCGCGCAGCGCGAAGGCCGCGTCCTGGAGCACTGGGGGCACTGGATCCCAGAATTTCTCGTACTGAGCATAGACACCGACCCGCGGTCCGGTGGCCGCGACACATTGGCCCTACCCTTGCCAGGTGACGATATGCGGGGTCATTACACCGAGCTCGTGCAACAAGCACGTGCCGCCTTCCAGGCACACGATGCCACCGGAATCGCCACGGTGGCCACCCGCAGCGCCGAACTCCATCAAATCACTGCGCCCATGCGGGGATTCAACTCGCTTTGCGCGCTCGCCACCGCGGCCGACGCGCTGGGTGTGCAGATCTCCCACTCCGGAACGATCGCCGGCATGCTGTTCCACCCAAAGACCGCCGCCGAGGACCTCACGCCGCTGATCTCCCGAGTGCAGGCGCTCGAGATGGCACCGCTAGGATTTTTCCGAACCGGACGTGATACCTGCTGCGATAGCGCGTGACCGTGTCGGCCGCGTGCCGCTGCGCCGACGCGCGCGCCGTGTGCCCGCCTTGGCCGCCCTCCCGATTATCCGCGCCCTGCCGCTCGGATCGCTCATCGGCCGTCCTTTGCCGATCGCGCATCCGCGGCCGGCCGACCCCGCCGCGATAGCGGCGGGTGGCCGGCACAGAGCATGGGACAGATCATCGGCCGAAAGGACTCCAGGTCAACCCCACGAAGGCACCGAACGGCACGGAGTTGTAGCTATAGGCCGTCTCGTATCGCTTATCGAGGAGATTCTCGAGACGCACATGCCAGCGCAGCGTGCGACCTATCGGTCCGTCCGCGGTGAGACTGACCGTGGTATAGCTGCCGAGGGTCACCGGAATCGCCGCGAAACTCGCCGAATAGGCGACGTCGGGCCGTGGGCCGGTGTAGTGGATGAGCACACCAGTTTCAAAACGCCGGAAATCATACTCGACACTCACGTTCGCCATGCTCCTCGCCAGGCGCTGGAGGGTCGGATCGCCGGGCTCGCTCATCGCCAGCGGCTGCTGCAAGGTCACATTCGCATCATAGCTCCATCGTCGCCACGTGCCTCGAGACGTAAGCTCGAGTCCACGGGTGCGCGTGCGAGCGATATTCGCGAACTCCGTCAATCCATTCGGCGTCGAGCCAAAGCCCCACATGTCTCCGCCTGTGGTCTGAAATAACGTGGCTCGAACAATGTCCGTCCCGCCCGACCACTGCAGAGCCGCCTGCACGGTATGTGCCGACTCTGGCTTCAGCCGGGGATTGGCCACCCAGTACGGATTGCTGTAGTACAGATAACCGAGCGGCGGAACGTTGAAGGCGCTCGAGTAGCTGGCTATGGCCTCGAAGCCGTGGCCCAACTGTCGACCATAGCCGGCATAGAACGTGTTTTTGGTGCTCGCATATCCGTCGAACTGGTCGTGGCGCAGGTTCAGCTGGATCTCATTGCCGGCAAATGAGCCGTTCAGACCAGCGAAAACGGCCGTCACGTTGCGCGAGGTGCTCGGAATGCCGCCCTGCCCGGTGCTCGTGACAGACTGGTGCTGATGCGTTGCGCCCCCGGTCAACGTCCACGCTTTGGAAATCCGGATGACGTTACGCCACAGCACATCGAGATGCGTCGAACGGTACATTGCGGGGTAGCTGCCGAGATTGATGTTCTCGGTACGCTGACGAGACAGACTCAGGTGCGAGGTCCAGACCGCAGCTATGCGGTTGTCGCTAAAGATCTGCAGCAGGCTCTGCTTGGTACGGCCACCGGCGCTCTCATTGTCGTAGCTGTAGCGTCCGTCACTGAGAAACGCGCGCACTCCAAGCTGCTGATCATGACCCAGCTCCTGCACAAGCGATCCGTTTGCAGTCATGTTGTGATAGCCGTCGGAGCGATTCGACGTAACGAACGTGCTCTCAGTGGGATTAATCGACGGGATGCCAGCCGTGGTGTAACGGCTGACCCCCACCTGAACGCGGGTCTTGTCGATCTCGCCGCTGGCGTTGGCCGAGGCGGTCACTGTGTTACGGCTGCCCGCCGTCAGGGACAGTTCGGCCCGCGGCTTTTGTCCGCCCTCGCGCGTGGTGATCAGGATGACTCCGCCGATCGCGCCGGAGCCGTAGATCGCTGAAACGTTTCCGTGTATGACCTCGATGCGCTCAATCTGATCGGTGGTGAGGTTTTCAAGATAATCGTCGCCGCCGGAGGCGTCTTCGGCGGTGAGTGGCACGCCGTCGAGCAGAATGAGGACTCCGGCATCCGTGCCACCAAATCCCTCAAGATAGGGCGTCGATGTGTGTCCTGGGCCGCCATTGGAGGTGATCTGCACGCCGGCCACCCGTTGGAGTAGCGTCGCGAGGTTTTTCACACCACTCTGTTCGATCTGAACGCGGGTGATTACGCTCACGGTTGGCAACGCCTGCGCCAGAGTCTGCGGGAAGGTGGCCGCCGAAACGACGATAGTGGACATACCGCTGGGCCCGTCCGCAGCCGTCGCAGCCGTCGCAGCCGTCGCAGGTGTCGCGATAGTCGCGATAGTCGTCACCGAGCATAGAGCCATCCAAACGCGGCGTCCTGCAACCATCCACGGCCGAGGGCTGGCTCGCCGTGCGTCGCCGCTCACGCGACCTGGCCGTGGCTTCAAATCGTGAGCGTCCGTCGCGTCCATTGGCCGTTCCCCGTGTGTGCCTTGAGGAACGTCAGTCGATCCCGGGATCATTCGCATCGCAGTGCTCCGTACATGTGCCCCTTTAGGGGCGTGGTAACAACAGCCGATGCGAACGCCACGAATCCAGGTCGCGAATACAGCGCTCTCGCGCCGCACGCACGCCTGAAGTCGGTGGTTGTGGAATGCTAGCCCACGGCCCCCGCATCGGTCTCAATGTCACCGCTGCGAATGACCGCTCCGTGTGGTACGCCCCGCCCACCGGTTGGGTGACCGTACTGGCAGGTCTCCTGGCTCGCGGGTCGTGATCCTGCGCCCGGCCTTCCCAGTTTCCCAGTGGCCGTCATGGACGCGGACTCGCCGCTTACAGTTACGGGGGTAGCCGCGGCATCGGCTCGCCTGGAGCCTCACCGCGTTCCCTCTTGCCTCCCCGGCCTCAACCGGGGAACCAGCACGCTCGTTTAAGTATCTCCTCTTGCCGCGGTCCTCGTCAAATCCAAGTCCACCGGCTTTCAAATCCCCCGGGGAGCATTCCGCGGCACTGATCCGCTCGGGGGCTTGAATGCGTCGCCTCCACAATGACGGAACGGGCGGACACCAACACCTCGTTCCACGGTCGTGCGAGATTCTTCGCCGCGTCGCGACCTATCTTCGCGACGGCCGTTGGCTGCAATGGCTCGTCATGCGAGTTGCTGACTTTCGAATGTGGCAATGAGCCGACAACGCAGTATCCCTCCACATTGCACTGGCGCTGCTCGACCAAGGTGGCGAGCGCCCGCTCGACGCGCCACAATTGCCGCAGGCGTCTGCGAACCACAGACAATTTCAGGAAAGCGAGTCGTTACGCCTCACCGCAGTGTGGACCGTCCTCAAGCGCGAGGAGATCCTGCACCTCACCGAGACTGAACCCGAGCGCCTGCGCCTCCTTGATGAAGCGCAGCCGACGGACATAACTTTAACTGCAGTGGCGTACTCCGCCCGGCGGACGCAATTCCGCCCTTCAAGTCCTCGCCCGACCAAGTGACGCGGTAGTTGTAGCAGTCACTTTGCATGCCGCTTGTCCTCCAACACCACTGCGCGGGACAGGACTGCTGTTATTGGAGGCTAGGAGCGGAATCGAACCGCTGTGGGCGGCTTTGCAGACCGCTCGTGCCTTTATAAATGGGTCTTCGTGATTCGGTGTGGGTAGAAAACGGGGTCCTATGACGCGCAAACCCCTATATTCTGAGGATCCGAGGGCTCTGGCGGCCGGGCCGAAATTTGGCATGATGGCCGGATGCCAAGAGCTCGCAAACCGCGTCGTCTGGTCGATGCATACACCTTCCCTGGCTTTCGTCCCAGAGCCACTGTGCAGGGTCTGTTCGGTGATCCGCACGCACGGCTGGTCACCCTGGTTCGTCGGGGAAAAAAACGATCTGCGGCGCATGTGGCACGGTTCACCGAGGCTGGTACGACCGCACGCGGCGACGGGTTCGGGATCTGCCCTGCGGTCCGTACCGGATTTACCTGGACCTGGAAGTGCGGCGGGTCGACTGCCGTCAGTGCGGCAAGGTGAAGCGAGAGCGGTTGGAGTTCCTGCTGGAGAACGCGCTGCACACGGAGCGCTTTGCCCGCTATGTCGGGCGCCGCTGCCGCACCGGCACGATCAAGGACATCGCCAAGGAGATGAATCTCGATTGGCAGACAGTCAAGCGCCTGGAGATGCGCTACATGCGCATGCAGCTCGAGCGCGCCCCCAAGCCCAGCCCCCAGGCGCTGGGGATCGACGAGATCTCCATCCGCAAGGGTCACGTCTATCGCATCGTGGTCAGCGACCTGCGTCGGCAGCGGCCGATCTGGTTCGGCGGGGAAGATCGCTCCGAGCAGAGCATGGACGAGTTCTACCGGATTCTCGGGGCACAGAAGGCTCGCAGGGTGCGTCTTGCGGTGATGGACATGTGGAAGCCGTTCCGCAACTCGACCACCCGGCACGCTCCTCAGGCGGCGATCCTGTTCGACAAGTTCCATGTCCTGCGTCACCTCGGCGATGCGCTCGACAAGGTGCGCAAGCAGGAGTACGCCCGGCTCAGCGGCAAAGGGCGCGCCTTCATCAAGGGCCAGAAGTACGCCTTGCTCGCCCATCCGCACAACCTCGAGGGCTCGGCGCGGAAGAACCTCAAGCGGCTGCTCGCCGCCAACAAACGGCTCAACACCGCATATCTGCTGAAGGAGTCCTTCGGGCAGATGTGGGACTATCGCAGCGAGGCGTGGGCGCGGAAGTTCTTCGAGAACTGGCGGGCGCAGCTGAAATGGCAACGCCTCAGGTCCTACGAGAAGTTCGCCGAGATGATCGACCGGCACTGGGACGGCATCGCCGCCTACTGCGATCCGCGCAACAAGGTCTCCCTCGGGTTCGTCGAGGGATTGAACAACAAGATCCGTGTTATCCAGAGGCGCGCCTACGGTCTGCACGACGAGGAATACCTCAAGCTGAAGGTCCTGACCTGCATGCTTCCGGAGCTCTGATCAAAAATTGAGCAAAATCGACCCACACGATTTCACGAAGAGCCTTATAAATCAATTACTTGTATATGCTTTGCCACACTTTGACACTCCCCGTGCAACCGCCTCGGCTGAACGAAGCGCGGGCGGCGGAGGCTCTGATGAGTGGCGCTCCCGCGCCCCTGAGCGGCCGTAATCCCGCGGGCGCTGTGGTTCGGCGAGGGGGTGCCAAGGGCGGGGTCTGCGGCAGAACCGAAAGCCGAGAACGTCAATGATCGCGACGCAGCACCGTTGGCAACATTGACTATCACAGGCTTAAGGACTTCCGAACCGTCCAACCGCGTGGAACCTTCAATTTGGTGCTGACGCCGGAGGCGCGGGGAGTATACGTGATCCGCAGAAGCCTCGCGGGCACGACGAGTTCCTTTGAGAGCTTATCATTGAACTGATCCGGAACGATCCCATAGAACTTAGGCTCTTCGTCATCAGATATACCAGACCCGTCTACATCTTCGTCGCGCCGTAAAACGTTATCAGCGTCGACATAGACTGCGTCCACCACATAGTTGCCTTTCTTCCTTTTGGCACTCACAGTGATCGAGAGCTCATGCCCTTTCCCGGGGAGAACATAGAAATCGGCGTGAGCAGCGGTAAGAGCTTCCGCAATGAAGTCGAAACTGCTCTTCAATTCCATATGCTGCTGAAGCTCGAACACTTCATTGAAACAGCCACCCTTGATGGCATCACGCAGTTCACCCTTCGAGTTGAAGAAAATTTCAAACAATAGTCCGTCTAACATGGCTTTTCGTTTGACCGCGCTGAACCCACTTGTGCGTGCTATGAACTTTTCCACGAACGCATATGCCCCGTGCGAACCGCCGCATGCGGCTTGGTAAATGTTGCGCCCAATGACGAACAGGGAATCGGTCGCCATCTTCGCGACGGAAGCGGCGGTGAGCAACTCAAGAGCCGCATTTTGCCGCGACCAGGTATAGATTTTCAGCCCCTCAATGATCTTGTGAGACTTTCGAGTTTCGTCGAGCACAAATAGACTGTCGCTGAGCGCTGTGCCGCTATATTCATGTATGAGCTTTCCGACGCTTAGATTGAAATAGAATTCGCCCGAGAGTGAGGTGTGCTCCCAACTTGTCTGCTTACCTTTGCTCGCCGCAGCTACAGTATTGCGCACACGCTTGAACATCGTTTCGATTGAGCAGTCTGGCGTGTCCATGTGTTGAAGAAGTGCTTCTGTGTACGTTCCGTTGCGACCTGCGCCGTCGAGCGCAATCTCTCCCGGAGATGTGGCAAAGCCGATGATTGTGCCTTTTGGCGCGTAGACGGAGGCCAGACCCCGGGAGGCTGGGCTGCGCTGCCAGCGGCGCTCCCACGGATTGTTACGGCAGGCATCTAGCACGATGATTTTGGTCGAGGCAGCCGATTTCGCCATCACATCGAGCACTTTGTCGAGCGAGAGAGAGCTGTGCTTGGCGTCCATTTCGGCATCAGTATCTGTGTCAGTGGCCAGCAAGTAGTTCTGTCCCTCGATCTGCATGCCGTGGCCGGCGAAAAAGAATAACCCAACTTCATGGGTTTTCAGGAGAGTGCGAAAGTCCTTGAGTCCCCGGTCCATTTCCTTGAGCGTAGAGTCCTTTGCGACCAGTACTTCGAAGCCGTAACTTTTCAGCTTGGCGCCGAGGTCTTCGGCGTCATTCACGGGGTTTGCAAGCCTGTTTCCCCCCGGATACTCTGCATTCCCGATCACCAAGGCCGCCATTTGGCGCTTCATTTGGCTCCCCATTTCACTATGGTTGAAAATGTGCTGGCTATTTTTGCGTACCGGCAGCAACTGTGACAAGCATCGGCAACCAAGACAGACTCTCCTGACGAGGCTTCACTTTGTCGCGCTGACAAGCCGAGATCTTTCGGGCTAATGATGGAATGCTGGTTGAATGGGCAACCTATGGGAAAGAGCACGGGTAATGCGGCTGCGATACAAATTAAGCGCTCGAGGCGGGCGAGCGGAGCTGTGAGCCGGTGATCCCTCACCCGTGAGCGTCTGTAATCCCGCAGGCGCTGTGGTTCGGCGACGGGTGACCAAAGGCGGGGTCTCAGACCGGGAAGCGGCAGCAGGCATGTGCCGCGGGATGGCATGGGTTGGCGCGGTGCCCGTGGGCAAGCCCGGTGCGGTTACCACCGTCGGGTAATGGGCGATCAGCCAGGCGCGCCAGCGCGGAGCGTACTCGAGGAGCTGACGACGGTACGTCGCGACATAGTGGGGCGTCGCGCTGTGGTAGCGCGCCACCCGGGTCCAGAACCCACCGTGGTCCTCCACGAGCTGATTGTGGATTCGCCACGCGGCAAGAAACCATGGATAGCAGGTCTTGCCCTCCACCGCACGCGGGGTGATCCCAAATCGCCGGAGCGAGGCGAGGTAAGCGGTATTGAACTGCAGCGGTCCCACGTCATAAGTCCCGTTCGCGTCGTGAGACCAGGTATCCGTGCCCCCACGCTCCACCGAATAGACCGAGAGCAGCGCGTCCGCCGGCACGTCGTAGCGAACGCTGGCGGCGAGTGCGCACCAGATGAGCGCAGTGGGCATCATCCTACTTTCCCCTACTCTTGCGCGGCTTCGACGACTTCGTATCCTTGAAGCGCTTCCACTCGGTCTCACGGGCTGCCCGGGCAGCGCGCCAGCGGGCGTCCGCCGCGCGCTTCGCCAGCGCGGAGCGCTCTTCCGGGGTCAGTGATCGTGCCCTTGTTCTCCCGCCTTCCTTGCCGTACTGCGCGAAGATCTTGCGGATTGCATCCTCAAGATCTGAAGGTGAACTGTGATTCACTTCACGGTTTGAGCGCTTGCGCTTCATGTCTACAGTCTAAGTCCATGCGTACCCCATACGCAATGACAAATGCACCAGACGCTCAACGCCATAATTATACGCGCGAAATCATGGAGTTGCCGCTGTTTCCGCAATGCCTGCCGGGTAGGCATTGTTAGGTTCCTCGTTGACTTACGTTCTTGCGCGCAGGAAAATATCGTCGTTGATTCCACAAGGAAGGCCGATCATGAGCTTCAGCAAGATCAGACTCTCGGGTGTTCTTCTCGCCGCGCTCGCGGCCGTTTCCCTTGCCGCGTGTGGTGGCGGAGGCGGGTCCTCGGGCACCACGACCGGCACCGGCGGTGCGACGGGCGGCGGAGGCACCACGCAGCTTGCGAGCTGCACCACCACCACCTACAACGATGCGGTCGACCAGGGCGTTGCGCCCTGCCTCACCGTCACGGGACTCTCGAGCGGGCAATCGGTCTCCGTGTCCGATGGCTCGTCCACGCTCACCGAGAGCAGCAACGGGACCTTCGAGTTCCCGACTATTCAGAACGGGACGCAGAACGGCGGCGTGGTACCTCCGTCCGCGACGTTCTCCATCACGGCCTCCACCGGGGGCGCCACGTGCTCCTTGTCTGGTGGGACGGCTTCGACCACCCCGTACGCGGTGACCGCGCTCTGCGCGAAGTACCCCGCAGTGAGCCCGGACTTGCCGAAGGTCACCACGATGCCCGGCATGAGCGGCACCGCACAGGTGATCGCATCGCCGACCATCGTGCCCGTCTATATCTCGACGGGGTCGCTCGCGACCGGCAACGAGAGCAATGACGCGACGTACCTGAACCAGCTCGTGAACTCGCAGGAGTGGGGACTGCTCTCGCAGTACGGCGTCGGCGCTGCCACGGTCGATGCAGCCGTGACGATCAATCCCGGCTCCTGGTCGCAGTACCACACCGTGACGAACGCTGATCTCAGCGCCATCGTGCAGGGCGTAGCGGCCCAGGGTGTTACGCTGACCCCGAGTTCGGTGCTGGTGGTCTATCTGCCCCCGACGGTGGCTGTCTCGCCGACAGTCTCCGGCGGGACGGGGAACACCGGCACGGTCGCCTCCGGCAGCACGAATGTTCCCTTCGCGCTGGTCACCGATGACTCGACCAATGGGCAGTACATCGCCAATTCCAGCGTCTACTGGGAGGCTGAGGCCGGCATCGTCAACGACACGACGAACGCGAACGGCAACGGTTACGCCTGGATGAGCACGAACCCGGACCTCTGGCTCGGGGCCAGCGTCACGCAGCAGAACACATCCTTTGAGAGCGATGCGACGAACATCGGCGTCGGAACGGTGTGCATGAGCGCTGACGGCGGAATCCTGCAGGCCCCAGACATCTCCACCGGCGACATCGTGACCATCTGGTCTCAGACGGACGCGAACGCCGGCCGAAACCCCTGCCAGCCGAATGCGGATAGCTTCGACACCACGCAATCCAACCAAACCGTCACGCTGTCCGATTCAAACACACCCTTCGTCGGCGTGGTGACTCAGGGTACGACGGCCGTAACCGGGACCCTCGGTGGGGTCTCGCGGACCGATCAGGCGATCGTCGTGGCACCCGGGAAGTCCGTCACCGTACAGGCGCAGGTCTTCACCACGGCCGCCGTGCAGGACATGGCGGCGAGCGTGAACGTGGTGTCTTACATCAGCGGAGTAGATACGGGTGGCTGCTCGTTCCAGACGGCGGGTGGTGCGCAGGCGATCTCGAGTTCCTGCACGCCGCTCGTCTCGGTCTCCGCAGTCAAGAACGTCACGCGGCCGAGCGCGACGGGAGTCAATAACGGCGATACTATCGAATTCACCGTGACGGCATCCACCACGGCATTCAAGGGGATGTATGTGCTCGTGGTTCAGTTGGGGAGCGAGGATGTCGCCACCCCAATTGCGGTGACGAACGGTACGACCTGGCAATAGTTGCGAACGGAATGAGGGGTGAAGGCACCCGCGCAAGCGGGTGCCTTCTCAGCCCCGAGATTGCAACCGGGATTGGAGGACTCTCATGCTTCCCTCGCAGGAACCCAAATACGGAATACGTGATGGCCGGATCATCAATCGCCAAACCGGCGAGCCCATTCCCGATGACGAGCCGATCTTCGTGTTCAGGGCTAAGGACCGGCTGGCCGTCCGGATCCTGACCGCCTACTTCAGCGCCAGCGAAGACCCCGAACATGCCCGGGCAGTTGCTGCCCGACTCGAGGACTTCAAGCGATTTGCCCGGGAGCATCCCGAACGGATGAAGGACCCCGATACCCGCGCCGCGCAGGCAGGATGATTGCACCTGATCATCGCTTCGCTCTACCCTGCCGCTTCCTCGACATCCAGTCGGTGCTGAATGTCCATGAGCGCCCGGGCGACGTAGACCTTCGCCATCCGTTCGCTGACTCCCATCTCGCGGCTCACCGCCTCAAATGACCATCGGCAGACCATTCGCAACAGGAATGCTTCCCGGTATTGCGGGGGTAGTTCCTCGACTGCGCTCGCGATGATCTCGAGCCGCCGGCCGGACCTCATTCCCGACTCCGCGAATCGCCGCACCGCATAATGATGGCGCCGAGCTCGTCGAGCCGGTCACCGAGGGCGTCGCACACCCCAGCCCGCAGCGCGTCGGCAATCTCGAGATCCTGCTCGGCGGCCTGGCAGCGCAGCGCGAGCTGCGTCGCGACGGCGGTAGCGTAGATCGCGCGTAGCCCCATCGACAATGCCGCAAGCTCTGTGGCCATCTCCTCGCCCCCGCTCTTCCCGGGGACACCCACGCGGTGTTTCGATGTGACGGCAACACGGATCGTTCGGCGGGCGGATGTCGAGTCAACCATGACAGTCTCCTTCACAACCAGCACCGTGCGACCGAAAAAGATCGTTGGTGGCGGGCCTGTCAGATCCTAGTGGCCTGTGCGGGCAGGAAGAACCCCCGATTTCTACCGAGTTTGAGCATTTTCATGGGATTGACACGCGCCTTCGTTTATGCGCACCGGACCCATGGGCCGGCGGATCCGCGCAGGCGCCGCCAAAGCCATCCTCGCGACAACCTTCGGTGCGTGGGGTGCCGGGCGCATCAGGAGCGGAGAGGCGGCGCGGACTCACCCGAGCCCCCCTCCCCGGGGGTCCGCACCCTTCCTATAACGGCGCTGCTTCTCGCCTCAAAGCGCGTTTAACGAATACATGAAACTCCCGCATCCGAGGCCGTTATTTCCGCCAGATAGCTCGATCTGACCGCCCTGCCCCGCCGGCAAGACGAAGGTGATCGAGAACGGGAAGTACATATCGGTCGGGTTGTAGTTCGACCCTCCCTTGGCGTACTGCGCGCTTTGCGCAAGCGTCGCGCCGCCGGAAGTGGCCCACAGCGTGAGGATGCCCGTGTTGCTCGCGCCTGACCCGCAGCCGCCCTGACCGATACCTGCGGTGGCGACGGCCACTACCAGTTGCGGGTAGCTCTCCGACGGCAGATTGACGGTCGGCGGGCTCGTGCCGTACTGGATGCAACGATATCGATAGTACCGATAGCCACACCAGCCCCAATAGGAGTAGGTCGATGGCCCCACCGGCCCGCAGCGGGTCGGACTGCCGGTCACCTGTCCCATATACGGTCCCGAGCAGTTCTCCGGCTTGCCAAGATTTGCAACGCTGCTCATTGCGGAGCTGAACTCGTTGCACAGTGTCGCGATGGAATTGTAGCCCGTGCTGCACGGGCCCTGATTCAGGTTGTTATTGATCGCCCCGATGCTGCTCGTGTTGCTGTTGATCTGTCCCTGCTGGCTGCTGTACTCGTTGTTCAGATTGTTGATCTGCTGCGTGTCGCTATACACCTGCGAGGAAAGCTGCGAATACCAGGGGTACGGGCCGCCGGATCGCACGTCGATGTCGTTCACATCGACCGAGCCGTTCGCGGCCTGAGGGTTGGCATTCAAGTAGCCATGCTCGCTGGTCACTAGCGACCAGCCATTGGACCATCGCGGCTGAATACCCCACCAACTATTGCCTTCGACGGAGTTGTTACCTGCGCCTGGGACCACAACCTCGGGGTTGCCACCGATGGGGTCCATGTCCCACTCTCCGTTCGGCCGGACATCAAAAACGGAGTGATTCTGGTTCTGGTTCCAGACATTCAACGAGCCGTTCTGAGAATCGACGATGGCATACCCCTGACCGGTCACCGGGCTCTGCATCCCGATCGCCGAACCACCGTCAGCGCAGCCATTGTCTGTGGTGAGTGTGATGTCGCCTGCGGTCAGCGCGCCTTGGCCCGAGCAGCTCGTCGAAGTGCTCACGCCGCCGTTCTCCGCGCTCAAGTGTCGCGGTACGGTCAGGTCACCGTTTTGATCAACGGCCAAGGCGACCCACGATCCACCATTCCACGCGAAGGCCCGATCGGTATCCAGCGTCAGCCGCACATCGCCGTTCTGGTTGCCGGAGCTCGGCAGCGCCGCGTACGTGGAAACCGGTGCGCGCCAGTGCCCGCCGCCGACCGATTGCCAGGTGCCGCCCTGGCAGCTCACGAGCGCCCCTGTGCCATCCTGGGCGATGGCGCCGGTATTGCTGCACGCCGCGCCCGGCGTCTCCACGGCGCCGAGGATCAAGGGCGTGTCCATCGTATTGCCCGCCGCGGTGGGTGCGGGCACGCGCCACAGGAAGCGCGAGTCATCCGCCTGCTGCGCGGCATTGCTTTCGACCTTCACGTCGATCGAGCCTGGGTTGATCCCGGCCGGCGCCGGGGACTGCCAGGTGTGACCCGTGCCATAGATCACGCCGGCCACCTGCCCTGCGATCGGCACCTTCGGCACATACCCGCCGCGGTCACCCAAGTCGAGCAGGATCTCGCCCGCATCGGGGTCCGGATAGCGATAATTGCCTTGGGCCACCACGTACCCGGTCACATTGCCGCTTGAGTCCGCCTGGTACTCGACGGAGATCGGGTCGCCCATCGCGTCTACCGCCGAGGTACCGGCCGGCAAATAACCCTGCTGGATCAGGGTCTGGATGGACACTGTGTGCGTGGTGCCTGGGGCGGACAGGCTCGCCATGTAGCCGTACTCGTACTGCAGCGCGGCATCCGTGATGGTCGCGAGCTGCCCCGCCTCGACCTTCGCGACCTGGTCCGTGAATGCCTGGTGCTGCATTCCGACCACGCTCGGGAGCATGATGGCGACGCCCACCATAGTGGCAATCAAGAGGATGAATTCGGCAGCGCCCATGGGGGGCCTCTCTACAGTGTGATGACGGCCCGGGTCACATAGCGCCCGTTAGCCGACTGGATTGTCCAAACGCCGCCGATCAGATTGCCCGATGCGGCGAGGGTGTTCGGGGTGAGCGCCCCAGAGGGGGCGAGAATCGCGCAAGAGGCGGCCGTGGCAGAGATTGACACCCCGTCGGGAAGCGTCAAGGCTTCCGTCTCACCCGGTGCCTCAAAGACCGCGAGACAGTTCCGGGCAAGCGCATCAGCCAGCGCCGCGGTCGGCACGCTGCCCGCGTGCGGCTGCGCCACCGCCGCGAGGCTGGCAAAAGCAGCGAGCACCACGGCCAAGAGGAGAAGTCCCAGCATACGTGCCTCGGAAGACCCTGGCGCCGGGGGAGCACGATGCACCCCCGGCGCTGTGGTCTACATGCCCGAGTACACCTCCACGATCGTCGAGGGGCTCGTGGTCCCGCACGCCTGCCCGATCGTAGCCGGGTCCGTCACCGGCAACGTCACCGCAGTGCCGTTGATCGTGAGCGACGTGATGTTCTTGATCACGGCATTGGCGATCGCCGCGCACGCATCGTTCGGCACCTCGTCCGTGAGGTCGAAGGCGTTCGGATTCGCTGTGTCCTCGGCGAGCGCATACGGATAGCCGAACACGTTCTGAAGCGACGTCGTGCCAACCTGCGTGATCGCTGTCGGTACCGCCTGTGCGCTGATCAGGTCAGTGTCGGAGAGGTTCGCATAGTCCGAGTAACCGTTGTAGGTCTTCTCGACGCTCGCCACCAACGCTGAGGTGTCATTCACGTCCGCCTGCACGTTGGACGCCGTATGAATGTCACCGCCGTAGTGCACCACGGCCGCGATGATTGCGGCAATGACGCCGAGCAGGATGATGTAGAAAATGATATCGCCGATACTCATGGAAAATGCCTCCTACGGGGCGGTTTGTGATCAAAACATCATGTTCGTGTGGGCGAGCGACTGATGCAGAACCACGAGAATGAGACTCCCGATGGCACCTCCGATCAAAAACAGCATCGCGTACACGGAGAACTTGATTGCAGCCGAGATCACCCGCAGGTTCGTCTCGGCCGTCTCCACAAATTCCTCTTCCCAGACGGCCAGCGCCTTTTCGAGCTCGCCGGTCGTGTCGGCCACATCGCCCGATTGCTCGATCTCCTCGATCAAGAGCGGCGCCGGGAAATTGGTGACCTCATACGTCGCCACCAGCGCAGCCGGTAGCTTCTTGCCGCTGCGCTCGATGTGGTGCTTGACGAGCGCGAGCCGGCGTGCGAGCCAGGGCGTCGAGTTCGTCATCGCGGCCTGGAGCGCCTCGCGCTCGAGGACGCCCGCCTTCAGCATGATGAGATGCATGCGCAGCCAAATGAGCGACATCCAGTCGCGGTAGAACGCGAACGGCGAGTTCGGGATGTTCTCGAGCCATCGCCGCCACGGCGCATCCACCGTACGGGCGGCGCGGGCAAGCCAGATCGCGAAGCCAAAGAGCAGCCCGATCACCGTCACGAGCCCGGCGATCCCGACGGGCGTCGCCACCGAGAACACGGCCGCGGCGAGGCCGTGCACTTCGCCCGGGTTCACGATCCCCCGGTATTGCGGCACCACGTAGAGCGCGACGCCGAAGATTGCGGCCACGCCGAAGATGAGGAGCAGGATGCTCGGGGTGAGCGACTTCTTGAACTGCCGGCGCATCTTGCGGTCGCGCACGATCGAGTCCACGAGCTGCCCGAGCGTCGCCGGGAGCGAGCCGGATTGATCCCCCGTCAGCACCATCAGGTGCTCGATCTGCGGGATGTAGCCCTGGAGACTCATCGCGAGCTTCGCGCCGTTACGAAAGCGCTGGATCGCCACGGTGAGCACGGCCTTCAGCCGCGCACTCTTGCGCAAGTACGCCGTAGCGAGGAGCTTCTCAAGCGAGGACCCCACATCGTGGCCAGCGCGCACGCGCGAGGCCAGGTACTTGTAGAGCATCGCCCGCTCGAGGTCATCGAGGGGACCCGCCTTGCGGGTGGAAACGCGCGCGGAACCCGGTCCGTCACCGGTGGACTTCGATTGCGCCTTCATGCGCTCGATCAGTCTCGAGAGCGGATTGCTCATGACTCAGTACCCTCGCGCGGCGATGACGGGACGAGCACGCGGCCGGCGCACTTCGCGCAGCATCGCGATCGCGCGGCGGAGCACTGGCCCTACCGAGACGAGCGCGATCACGAACTGAGAAGCGAGGAGCCAGATGAGTGCGGCGGACGGATCGCCGGCACCGCGCAGAACCGAGAGCACGGGGAAGGTGAGGAGAATCGCCGCCTCGATCCACACCCGCCGCCGCCAGGAGAGCCATGGACGGCTGTGCCCTCCAAAGGGGCCGCTGATGCGCACCGCGCGGCCCACCGCCCAGGTTCCCGCGATATCGAGCGCCGCGAGTCCGAGCGCCAGGCTCCAGAACACCGCGGGTCCCCAATAGACGTGCACGAAGAGGTCTTGCCATTGCATATCCCCTTCTCCGCCGCCCGGGCCCCACTGCGTGGAACAGTTTCGGCCGCCGCTCTTCGGCGGCAGCCGACAGGCAACCCGGGCCTGCGGTCGGCCCTCCCGCAGGGCATAGCCCCGACCGAAGTACTGGGAGGGGCACCGGCTCTGCGACACCCTATAGACTCTTCCGGGGGTTCAGACGGCCTTCAGATGATCGAGCGCTTCGAGAGCGCGGTCGACCCATCCCTTCTCGGTGGCGTTGCGGCACGGGATCGCCCGGCCGACCCTGATCTGCATCGCAAGAGGATCCGTGATCCCACGTAGCGCGTAGGCCATCGCTCGATGGCCCATGAAGCCGTTCGCCGCCTCGCCCATCAGCGCCCTCAAGGCGGCATCATCGTCACCGCCGCGGCGCAGGTGATCGGAAATCTCATCGGTCATCGGCACGACTTCCGAGACCGCGATCTTCCCGGAAGTGCCCTTGTGATCGCAGTGCGCGCAGCCCGGCCC
>JAJZUT010000051.1 GCA_021847105.1 Pseudomonadota bacterium
GGCTTCGCGGCAAGGTGCAGTGCATCGTGTCCTTCCGGGAGGGATGCGTGACTGGCGAAGGTGAAGGTCGGTAGCGTTGGGGCCGCGCCCATTCCGGGCGATTGGAGCAACGCATGAGCAGAACCGAGAGCGATCAGCCGGCGGATTTGGTCCGGCTACGACAACGGCTGGATGAGTATCGGAGAGGCGGCAGCCGCGGTAAGGCGCTGCCGAGGTGGGTGTGGGCGGCCGCAGGGAGGCTGGCGCGGCGGCATGGGGTGCATCGAACGGCAGGAGCGCTGGGCTTGGAGTACAACAAGCTCAAGCGCGCCAGCGGTGAGCCAGCGGCAGGAGCGGCAAGCGGAGACGGCCGGCGGGGCGCGGCGGGGGCGATGAAGTTCCTCGATCTGACCCCGGCGTTGCCTCTTGCCGGGGCAAGGTGCCGGGTGCGTCTTGCGGGCCCGGGCGGACAGCATCTTGAGCTCGAGATGGACCCGGGGGTCGCAAAGGAGATGGTGCTCGAGTTGTGTCGCGAGGGCTGGGGAGCGCAGCCGTGATCCAGATCACTCCGCAGATGCGGGTGCTGGTGGCGATCGAGCCGGTCGATTTCCGCAGGGGGATCGACGGGTTGAGTCAGGTATGCCGTGCCGTGCTATCTGCCGACCCACTGTCGGGTACGGTCTTTGTGTTCCGTTCGCGTTCGGCGAAGGCTATAAAACTCCTGGTTTACGACGGCCAGGGGTTCTGGCTGGCGCAGAAGCGTATGTCCTCGGGGCGTTTCCGATATTGGCCGACGGCAACCGATGCCCTGAGCCGGCGCCTTGCGGCGCACGAGTTCACCGCGCTGATCTGGGGAGGCGATCCGCAGCGCGCCCAGGCGGCCCCGATGTGGCGTCGCATCGGGTTCGATGCTCCCGGCAGAGAGGCCCCTCGAGCCTGATCGGCTACGCTGGCGGGCCTCGCGAGAGGCTCGCCAGGCTCTCCCGGTAATTCCACGGCAGCCACTGCCCGGGCCGCTCGGCCGCATCGCTCGCATGGCGCGAGAGCGCCACCAGGTAATCGAACACATCGACGCCTGCGAGCTCGGCGGTGTGGATCAGGCTCATGAAGATGTCCCCGACCCGTGCGCCGTTCAAGGTCTTGTAGAACAGGCTGTTCTTTCTGTGCAGGATCGCCTTCTTCAACACCCGCTCGCATACGTTGTTATCCAACGGTGCCCCCGCCGCGCGCAAAAACAGCGTCAATGCGCTCCAGTGCTTGGTCATGTACTGGATCGCCTCTCCGAGGGTCGAGTTCGGCTCGACGCGCCGCTCGGCGAACTGCTCCTGCATCCACTCCCCGAGCCGATCCATCAACGGACCGCTCTGTTTCTGGTGCAGCTGCAACCGCTGCTCGGCAGAGAGTCCCTGTTTGTGGGCATCGGCATCGATCCGGTACACCTCCCGTAGCGTCTCGAGCACGAAGCGCACCTCATCGGGGAAGCTCTCGGCGATCTCCACGTAGCGGCGTCTCGAGTGCGCAAGACAGCGGGCGAGCAGCGTCTCAAACTCCTTCGACTCGTTCGCCGCGAGGGCGTCGCACATGTGGATCGGCGGTGGGAGCCCGGCCGCTCGGCGCCTCAGGACCTCATCGAGGTTCTCTCCGGCGTGGCGCACTCCGGTGAAGAACAACACGATCTTCCTGCCACCGGTCACCGCGACGATCCCGGAGGTAAACACCCCTGTGCGGCTCTCCTCGGCATCATTGCCCAGGGCCGCGGCGCGCTGCTCACGCGTGAGATGGAGGATCTTCATCGTCGTGTCATCGTTGTGTACCAGAGCGTCCTGGGCAGCCTGCCGGATCAGCTCCTCGTGCACCGGGACGTACTGCTCGGCGCCCGTCCTCACCAAATCCCACTGGGTCGCCGCCGGCAGCGGCACTCCCATCCCGCTCTGCAGCCGCTCGATGCGGTTGAACGGCAACCCTGCGCCGTACTTCAGCATCCCGATCATGGCGGGGACCGTCTCGTCGTACTTCTGCTCGCCCACCTCCGCCGGCGCCGGGGCCGTATACACCTCTCCGCACAGATTACAGCGCAGCCGATCCCGCTCGTACACGGTGGCCGAGAGTGGCGCCATCGCCTCGATCCGTACCGCTTGCGCCGCCTCGGCGCACGGATACACCTTCCCTTGGCTGCAGCCGGGACAGCTATCCCCGCCTGAGAGCGTCGGGTGCGTGATCTTCACCCGCCGCGCCCCGGTGTAGGCCGAGGCGGCGTTGCGACCGTGACCAGCGCCCCGGGGCCGCTTAGCGCGCGACCCCTTACCCGTGGGGTCGGCTGCAGCCTCCTCCTGCGCCTCGCCGAGTACCGTCTCGGTCTTCTCCGTCGCCGCCCCAAAGATCATCCGCTGGAACCGCTGCACGGAGAGCGTCTTCGCATCGATCTCGGTGCGCAAAAACCCAATCAGCGCGATGGCCGCCTTGAGCTTGCCGCTCTCCTCGGCGCTCAACGCCGTCTCGGCCTTCGTGACAATTGCCGTCAACTCTTCCTGTGAGACCTTCAGCACCGGCGGCTTGCGGGGCCGATGATGCTTGTGCTTGCGGCTCACGAGAGCAGTCGCTCGCGAAAGTCCGCCACCAGGGGCAATCCCAACACGTCCTTGATCGTACGGTTCGGGCGGTGCGTCAGATCATCCTTGCCCCGCCCCTGGGTGCGCCCCAGCATCACCCAGTTCGCCGCACGGTAGCAGGTGCCGCGATGACGGGTCGTATCCACGAACGTCTCGGCAAAATGCACCGGGTGGCCGTACACCTTCTCCCACTCGCAAGAGAGCATCCGCGTCATCCTCGAGAGCAGGTGCGAGGCCAAGTACGGCACGTTGACCCACGGCAGGATCAGATAGCGGGTGTTGTAGGCGAGGAAGCGAAGGTTGCGCTGCCGTACCGCCGGGCTCCACCCGAGGTAGCGGTCGCGCGGCGAGAGGTGTCGCGCCGCCGAGCTCCAGGCAAACAGCGCCACCGGCCTCGAACCAGCGTACACCATGAACTTCAGCTGCTCGCCGACCGGCTGGCTGTAGCCGAGATAATGATGCTGCTCGAGCAGCCCATTGAAGCAGCGCTCCTCGTCCGTGCGCCGCACCTGCCGGAACTGAAGCGCCCCGAGTTCCCGCAGCTTCCCCGAAACCGGCGTGCACTCGAACTCGATCGGTCCCGGTCGCGCCCGTACGGCAAGCGGGTTCGGCGGCCGCCACTTCACCGCCGGCAGCTCGATGTGCCCCGCGCGATCCAGCGCCAGCATCAACCCCCGGGCGACCATATCCCGCAGCGCTCCGTTCGCCTGTCGCCACTCCCACGCCTCGCACAGCCGCTGCGACAGCCGTCGCCGGCTCTCCCCAGGGTACGCAGCGATCAGCTCGCGGATGACGCCGACGTCGGCCGCAGTGACCGGTCGGCCGCGAAACGTAAGCACGGTCTCCATGACCGGGGACGATAGCGAAAGTCGAAATGGAACGCAAGCGCCCCGTGTCCCCGACCTGGACGCGCCCGCGGAGGACAGCGCAGGTCACGCGCTGTTACGCACCCTCACCGGAAGCTCACGGCGAAGCGTTGACAGGGGAG
>JAJZUT010000003.1 GCA_021847105.1 Pseudomonadota bacterium
TCATCCAGCGTCGTGCCTACGGTCTGCGTGACGAGGAATATCTCAGGCTGAAAGTCCTGACTTCGATGCTGCCTCAGATTTGAACCGAAAAAGATCAACTTTTACCCACTCGTTTCCACGATGACCCTTCCATTACAGGTGAGTTTCCAGCAGATGGGGGTTTCGCCAGCGCTACGCGATCGGATCGGCGAGTTGGCGGCTCGGCTTGAGCGCTTCAGCCCCAATATTTTGCATTGCAGGGTTCGGGTCGAGCGCCCGCCGCAGCATAAGCAACAGGGTGCGCTGCACCACATTCGCATCGATATTGCAGTTCCGGACGGACAGATCATCATTCGTCACAGTCACTCAGGCGATCACGCGCACGAAAACGCGTATGTCGCTCTGCGCGACGCATTCAACGCCGCACGTCGTCAGTTAGAGAGTTACGAGCGCAAGCGCCGCGGTGAAGTCAAGCGGCGGGGCGGAATTGCGCAACCGGCGCCAAAGCCACCCAAATCGGTGGCCGCGCGGCGCCGCGGTGCGCGCGCCGGCACGCCGGCCACCCGCGCCGGATCGACGGGGACCTCTGCCAGTCGGCGTCGCTGACTACGCCGCAGCGAGCGTCTTTTTCTCGGTCGCCCGAGCAATGCAGACTCGAACGCCACCGAATATCTGTGCAGCGAGGCGTGCGCCGCCCGGCGCACGCCCCCGACACGAGACTACTAGGTGCGCGCGACGGAGTTCGCCGATGTGCAGCGAGATTGTCGCCCATCCACAAGGCGGTAAGGGAATTCCGCGACGGTAGGGATGCCTGATCGAGCGTATTCTGCGTTGGCTGCCACGGCAGTGGCGATATCTCGGTGTGTTCCTCACCATCACTCGAACACAGCCCACGACGAATGACTTTTCTGCCCTCAGACCTCACGCCTCCGATTGATCTGCTCGCGGAGCCGGGCACCGGGGCGGTCCGGGAGCGGCGTCCACGGTATGTCGATCTCCTTCCGCCGTGCAATCACGCCTGCCCGGCCGGGGAAGACATCCAGGGCTGGCTCGCGCTGGTCCGCGCAGGACGCGATCGTGACGCCTGGCTCGCACTGCTCGCAGACAATCCGCTGCCCGCGATTCATGGTCGGGTGTGCTATCACCCATGCGAAGCAAGCTGCAACCGCACCCACACCGACAGCGCCGTGTCGATTCATGCGCTCGAACGCTTTCTCGGTGACCGCGCGGCGCAAGAGGGCTGGCAATCCGCGCCATGCGCCGCACCGTCCGGCAAGCGGGTGCTCGTCGTCGGGTCTGGACCGGCCGGGCTGTCAGCGGCGTACCATCTTGCCCGGCTGGGACACGCCGTTGAAGTCCATGAGGCGGCGCCGCTCCCGGGCGGCATGCTTCGCTTTGGCATCCCGGCCTATCGCCTGCCGCGAGAGGTCGTCGCTGTCGAGATAGCGAGGATCGCGGCTCTCGGTGTCACGTTCGTTCTCAATCACCAAGTCAGGGACATTCGCACAGAGCAGGCCGCCGGCAGATTCGATGCGGTATTTCTCGCTATTGGTGCCGGCGTCGCCAAGCGCATCGAGATCCCGGCGCGCGACGCCGGGCGCGTCCTCGATGCGCTCTCTCTGCTGCATCAGGTTGCGGCCGGCGAGCCGCCCCGGCTCGGTCGGCGCGTCGTGATCTACGGCGGCGGAGACACTGCAATGGACGCCGCTCGAACTGCACGACGTCTCGGTGCCGAGGACACGCTGATCATCTACCGGCGCGACCGAGCACACATGCCAGCGCACGCGTTCGAGCTGAACGAAGCGCTCGAGGAAGGCATCAAAGTCAAGTGGCTGAGCACCATCCGGAGAATCGATGCACCACGACTGAGCATCGAGCAGATGCAGCTCGACGCAAACGGCCGCGCCCAACCCACCGGTCACCTCGAGCAGTTGCCCGCCGACGCCGTGGTACTCGCGCTGGGCCAGGGAACCGATGATTCCCTGCTGCATTGCCTAACGGGTGTCACCTTGGCAGCTGACGGTAGTGTCGCAGTCGATGCCGCTATGATGACCGGCGCAACGGGCGTGTTCGCCGGCGGTGACATGACCGCAGGCGGACATACCGTGACCGATGCCGTCGGGCACGGCAAGCGCGCTGCGCGCCAGATCGATGCCTACCTCCGTGGCAGCAGTCCGCCGGCGAGCCCCAAGCATGCTCTGGCGGAATTCTCCGGTCTGCACCTGCCGATCTACAGCGACGCGAAGCCCAGCGAGCAGTCGCTGCGCTCCGCAGCGGAGCGCGCTGACAATTTTTCCGAGGTGGTCGCGGGACTCAAGGAGCAACAAGCTCGCTACGAGGCACAGCGTTGCTATTCCTGCGGCAACTGCTTCGAATGCGACCAGTGCTACGCCGCCTGCCCCGAGCAGGCAATCGAGAAGCTCGGTCCGGGCCTGCGCTACCGGTTCAATTACAACTGCTGCACCGGCTGTGCGGTGTGCTTCGAGACCTGTCCCTGCCACGCGATCGAAATGGACCCCGAACCCGCAGTGAGCTGAACTCAGCGCATGTCCGAAGCAAACGACAATCCGGAAACCGACGTGATGGACGGCAATACTGCCGTCGCGCACGTCGCGTACCGGGTCAACGAGATCTGCGCGATCTTTCCGATCACCCCATCCTCTCCCATGGCCGAACTCGCCGATGAGTGGAGCGCTCGGGGCGTACGCAACATCTGGGGAAGCGTGCCGCTCGTGCAGGAAATGCAAAGCGAGGGCGGTGCCGCCGGGGCGGTGCATGGGGCACTGCAGTCCGGAGCACTGACCACCACGTTCACCGCTTCGCAGGGCCTGCTGCTCATGCTGCCGAATATGTTCAAGATCGCCGGGGAACTGACCGCGACGGTCTTTCACGTGGCGGCACGGGCGGTAGCGACCCAGGCGCTGTCGATATTCGGCGAGCACTCGGACGTCATGGCTACGCGCAGTTCGGGCTTCGCGCTGCTCAGCTCCGGCTCCGTGCAGGAGGCGCATGACGCGGCGCTGATCGCACAGCACGCAACTCTCGAGTCGCGCGTGCCGTTCCTGCATTTCTTCGACGGCTTTCGCACTTCGCATGAAGTGAACAAGCTCTCCGTATTATCTGATGGACAGATTCGCGCGATGATCCGCGATGATCTGGTGCGCGCACATCGGGAGCGCGCGCTGAATCCGGAGCACGCATTTATTCGCGGCACAGCGCACAATCCCGACACCTTCTTCCAAGCACGTGAAGCGGTGAATCCCTTCTATGCGCGCGTACCCGACATCGTGCAGGCGACGATGGACCGCTTCACCCTGCTGACCGGCCGGGCGTACCAGTTGTTCGCATATCATGGCGCCCCGGATGCCGAGCGGGTCATCGTGTTGATGGGCTCAGCTGCAGCGACGGCGCGCGCGACGGTCGAACATCTGCGCGCAGCGGGCGAGCGCGTCGGGGTCGTACAGGTCAGGCTATATCGACCCTTCAGTGCGGCACATTTTCTGCAGGCACTGCCCGAGTCGTGCCGCGCAGTGGCCGTGCTCGAGCAAACCAAAGAGCCGGGCGCCACGGGCGAACCGCTCTATCTTGACGTCGTCGCAGCATTGGCTCAGTCGGGCTTGAATCGCGGCCGACCGATGCCGCGGGTGATCGGCGGTCGGTACGGCCTCGGCTCGAAGAATTTCAACCCCGCCCAGGCACGCGCGGTGTTCGCCGAGCTCGCACAAAGCGAGCCCCATCATGGGTTCACGGTGGGAATCGAGGACGACGTGAGCGGCACGAGTCTGCCGGTTGACGTGCAATTCTCCATTGAAGCCGCGGATGTGTTTCGCGCCGTGTTCTACGGACTGGGCGCCGACGGCACCGTGGGCGCCAACAAGAACAGCGTCAAGATCATCGCCGCCGATGCGCACGCGTATGCACAGGGATATTTCGTCTACGACTCGCACAAATCGGGCGCCCAGACGGTTTCGCACCTGCGTTTCGCCCGACACCCGATTGAGGCGCCGTATCTGATCGAATCGGCCAATTTCATCGCCTGTCATCAAGCAAGTCTGCTCGAGCGCATCGACGTGCTGCGACTCGCGGTGCGCGGCGGCACCTTCCTGCTGAACAGTTCGCACGGGCCCGGTGAAGTGTGGGCGCAAATCCCACGATCCATGCAACAGCGGATCATCGATCTGGCATTGCGGGTGTACGTGATCGATGCCGACCGGGTCGCGCACGAAGCAGGGCTCGGCGGGCGGATCAATACCGTACTGCAGACCTGCTTCTTCGCGATCTCCGGTGTGCTACCGCGCGATCGGGCCATCGAGCGCATCAAGCATGCGATTGATGTGACGTATGCAGGTAAGGGTACGGAGGTGGTGCAGCGCAACAAGGACGCGGTGGATCACGCGCTCGCGCGGCTGTTCGAGGTTCGAGTGCCCCAGGAAGCCCAGGGAGAGGTAAGGATGCGACCGATCGTGCCTGCGCGAGCTTCCCCGTTCGCACGGGAGGTAACCGAGGCGATGATGCACGGACTCGGCAGTGGTGACTCGTTGCGGGTGAGCCAGCTGCCGGTCGATGGCACCTGGCCTTCAGGAACGGCGGCCTACGAGAAGCGCAATGTGTCGGAGACGGTTGCCGCCTGGGATTCTCAAGTGTGCATTCAGTGCGGACAGTGCGGCTTTGCCTGTCCGCACAGCGTCATTCGCTCCAAGTACTTCCCCACTACCGCACTCGCGAGCGCACCTGCGCAGTTCAATTCTGCGCTGGTGAATTCTCGCGGCAATCCCGACGTCCACTTCGCCCTGCAGGTGTATTTGGAGGATTGCACGGGCTGCGGCATCTGCCAGGAGGTCTGCCCGGCCAGCAGCCCGCTCGAGCCCCAGCACAAGGCGATCAATCTCACCGCCAAGCAGCCCCGCTTGGCGCAGGAACGGCGCAACATTGAGTTCTTCGAGTCGCTGCCGGTCAATGACCGAACCCAGATCGACTTCGCGAACGTGCGCGGCGTGCAATTCCTGCAGCCGTTGTTTGAGTTTCCGGGCGCGTGCGCTGGCTGCGGGGAAACGCCCTATCTGAAGGTGTTGACGCAGTTGTTCGGCGACCGAATGCAAGTCGCCAACGCCACCGGCTGCTCCTCGATTTACGGCGGCAATCTGCCGGTGACCCCCTGGAGCAAGGACTCCGCCGGGCGCGGCCCCGCCTGGTCGAACTCGCTGTTCGAGGATAACGCCGAATTCGGACTCGGTTTCCGGCTGGCCGCCGACCAGCACCGTGATCTTGCTGAGCGGGTGTTGCGGGAGCTCGCGCCACAGGTGGGCGACTCGCTCGCGCGCGATCTGCTCGAGGCGCCCCAGCGCAGCGAATCGCAGTTGCGCGCTCAACGCGAGCGCATCGCAGCGCTCAAGAGTCGCCTGCGGCAGCTCGACTCGGAGCCGGCGCACGATCTGCTCTCTGTGGCCGACCACCTGCTGCGGCGCAGCGTCTGGATTGTCGGCGGGGACGGCTGGGCCTATGACATCGGCTACGGCGGTCTAGATCACGTGCTCGCGAGCGGCCGCGACGTCAATGTACTGGTGCTCGACACTGAGGTGTACTCCAATACCGGGGGACAGTCCTCCAAGGCAACGCCGCTTGGCGCGGTCGCCAAATTCGCCGCTGCGGGCAAGCGCACGGCCCGCAAGGATCTGGCGCTGCAGGCGATCGCCTATGGCAACGTCTACGTGGCGCAGATCGCAATGGGTGCCAATCCACAGCACACGCTGCTCGCGCTCCGTGAGGCGGAGGCGTATCCCGGACCCTCGCTGATCATCGCGTATAGTCACTGCATCGCACATGGCTTCGACCTGCGCTACGGCATGAAGCAGCAGGATCTGGCTACCGCCAGCGGCTATTGGCCGTTATTCCGATTCAATCCTGCAATGCGCAATGCCGGTGAGCGGCCGTTCCGACTTGACTCACCGCGGCCGACGATCCCACTGCAGGCCTACGCGTATAACGAGCTACGCTACCGCGCGCTCGCTGGCGTCAATCCGGATGCCGCTCAGACATTGCTCACACAGGCTCAACAGGTCGTAACCGAGAAATACCGCCAGTACGAATACCTCGCGCGACGAGGCGGCGAAGCGTTCCACCCAGCGGGCAAGCCCGCTTGAGCCCCCCGCTTCGAGCTTTCGCGGCCGGCGCGGCGGATAGACAAGCAGGAGGTCCGATGAACCTCACGACTCGATACCTGGGATTTCAGCTGCGCAATCCGCTCATTGCCTCCGCATCGCCGCTTAACGGCGAGCTCGGTACGCTGCGCGCGCTCGAGGACCATGGCGCCGCAGCTGTCGTTCTGCCCTCATTGTTCGAGGAGCAGCTGCGCGCCGAACGCGACGCTTACGAGCGCGCAACGAATCTGCCGGCCAGCGGATGTGCCGAAGCACAGACCTATTTCCCCGTCCACGGGCGGCCCGACGACGGTACTGAACGCTATCTGCGCATGCTGCAGCGAGCCAAGAAGGCGCTGGGAATCCCGGTGATCGCGAGTCTCAATTGTGTTCGGACCGCGTGCTGGCGAGAGTGCGCCCTGCAACTCGAGCAGGCGGGCGCCGATGCGCTGGAGCTGAATCTTGGTGCAACTCCCGCCGACCCAGAACGCACAGGACTCGAGGTCGAGCAATCCTGTCTACAGGCGCTCGCGACGGTACGTGCCGCTGTGCGTCTACCGCTTGCCGTGAAGATCGGGCCGTATTTCAGCTCGCTCGGGGCATTGGCTCGCGCTCTGTGCGCCGCCGGTGCCGACGGACTCGTGCTGTTCAACCGGTTCTATCAGCCCGATATCGACATCCGCTCGCTGCGCCTGTCTCTGGAGATCGAGCTGAGCAGTCCCTGGGAAGCACGGCTACCGCTACAGTGGATTTCACTATTGCACGGGCGGGTGAGCGCAGCGCTCGCCGCGAGCACCGGCGTGCACGGCCCCGAGGACGTCTACAAATTTCTCCTCGCCGGCGCCGACGTCGTGATGAGCACCTCGGCACTGCTGCGCCACGGGGCGCAATACATGCGCGAACTGCTCGTCGGCCTCGAGAGGCTGCTTGCCGCCCGTGGCCTCGACTCGCTCGATGCGGTGCGCGGGCGCATGAGCGAGCAGCAACTGCGCGGGCACGGCGAGACGCCGCGGGCGAACTACATGCACATGCTGCAAGGAACGCCCCTTATGCCGGGTGGCTGATCGCACCTGCGAGGTTCCCTGCATGATACCTAGGCAAGCTCGAGTGCGCTCTTGACGCTCGCCAGTGAATTCCTACCATTGAGTGCCCCGCCACCGAAGGAGCCCGCTCGTGCCAGTGGACGCACTGTTCCAACCGCTTGCCATCAAGTCGCTGCAACTGAAGAACCGGATTGTCATGGCGCCGATGACGCGCTCGTTCTCACCCGAGGGTATCCCGGGGGAGAACGTGGCCGCGTATTACCGGCGTCGCGCCGAGGCGCAAGTCGGCCTGATCCTCTCCGAAGGCACGGTGATCGACCGGCCAGCCTCGCGCAATGAGCCGGGCATTCCGTTCTTTCACGGCAATGCACCGCTCGCCGGGTGGCAGCGCGTGATCGATCAGGTGCACGCGGCCGGTGGCAGGATGGGACCACAGATTTGGCATGTCGGCTCGGTGGCGAGCGGTATGACCGATTGGGTACCGCAGGCGCCGGTCGAGAGTCCATCCGGCCTGCTCGCACCGGGCACACCGCGCGGCGAGGCGATGAGCGAGGCGGCGATTGCCGACACCATCGAGGCGTTCGGTCGAGCCGCTGCGAGCGCTCGCAAGCTCGGCTTCGATACGGTGGAAATCCACGGTGCACACGGTTATCTGATCGACCAGTTCTTTTGGAGCGGCACCAACCGGCGCACCGATGGCTACGGGGGCGCCTCTCTCAAGGAGCGTTCACGTTTTGCCGCGGAGGTGGTGCGCAGCGTACGGCAAGCGGTCGGCGCGGATTTCCCAGTCATCCTGCGTCTCAGCCAGTGGAAGCAGCAGGACTTCTCTGTGCGTCTTGCATCCACCCCGGATGAGATGGCCGAGTGGCTGGTGCCGCTCGTTGAGGCAGGCGCGGACGTGCTGCACTGCTCGCAGCGCCGGTTCTGGGAGGCGGAATTCCCCGAGATCGACGGGGCATCGGGGTTGAACTTCGCCGGCTGGGCCAAAAAGCTCACCGGTGCCCGAACGATTACGGTTGGCTCGGTCGGACTCTCGGGTGAATTCATTGCGGCGTTCTCCGGCGAGAGTTCCTCGCCCGCCAGCCTGGACGAACTCGTGCGACGCCTGGAACGCGAAGAATTCGATCTGGTCGCGGTCGGCCGGGCGTTGCTCGCCGACCCGCAGTGGGCCGAGAAGGTTCACTCCGGGAACAGAGCAAGCCTGCATGGCTTCACCCCGGCTGCGCTGCGGGAACTCATCTAAGCCCCCCGGCTGCGTCGCGGCCCAGCGGGGCCGCCGCATGCCGGGCGAAGGTGGTCGCCAATGAGCACTGCAGTGCAACGCTCGACGTCACTGCGTCAGCTCGTCATAGTCCTGGGCGACCAGCTCGATCCTGCCGCGGCGGCCTTCGATGGCTGCGATCCCGCCCATGATGCGATCTGGATGGCCGAAGTGCGCGAGGAGTCGACCCACGTGTGGTCGGCCAAAGCGCGTATTGCACTGTTCTTGAGCGCGATGCGTCACTTCGCGAGTGCGCGACGCGCCGCGGGCTGGACGGTCCATTACTGCGCGCTCGAGGACGAGCACAACACCGGCACCCTGGCCGGGGAACTCGCGCGGACGTTGCGCACCTTGCGCCCGACAGGGCTACGTATGACCGCGCCCGGCGACTGGCGAGTCCTGCAAGCCCTGCGGGCGGCGGCGGCCGAGGCCGGAGTCGCCTTGAACGTATGCGCCGATCGCCATTTTTACACCACCGTGCGCGAATTCGCGGCCCATGCCGGCAGCCGCCAGTCCGTGCGCTTGGAGTACTTCTACCGCGAGCTGCGCCGGCGTCACGACGTATTGATGCCGGACGGCCGACCGGCGGGCGGGCGCTGGAATTTCGATGCCGACAACCGCGCCGCCTTCACGCGCCACGGGCCGCCCCCCCGGCCGCACCCACCGCGCTTCGCGCCCGACGAAACCACCCGCGAGGTATTGAAGCTCGTACGTCGAGCATTCGACACGCACCCCGGCTCGCTCGATGAGTTTTCCTGGCCGGTCACACCCGACCAGGCACAGCAGGCGCTCGCGGCATTTGTGCGCGAGCGCCTGCCACAGTTCGGTCAGTGGCAAGACGCACTCTGGCCTGGGCAGAGTGTGCTGTGGCACTCGCAGCTTTCCGCGGCGCTCAATCTGAAACTGCTCGACCCGCGCGTAGCGGTGAATGCAGCGCAAGCCGCCTGGCGCGAGGGCGCCGTGCCGCTCGCGAGCGCGGAGGGCTTCATCCGGCAAATCCTCGGTTGGCGCGAGTACGTCCGCGGCATCTACTGGACGAACATGCCGCACTATGCGATCGCCAACGCACTCGGGGCGCAAACAGATTTGCCGCGCTTTTTCTGGACCGGTGAGGCACCCATGCCCTGCCTGGCCGATGCCCTGCAACAGACCCTGCGCAGCGGTTACGCACATCACATCCAGCGGCTGATGGTGATCGGCCTGTATGCGCTGCTGCACGGAGTTCAACCACAGCAGGTGCACGCCTGGTTCCTCGCCGTCTATGTCGATGCGGTCGAGTGGGTAGAGATGCCCAACGTGCTCGGCATGAGTCAGTTCGCTGACGATGGGCTCATGGCGAGCAAACCGTACATTGCCAGTGGTCAGTACATCCGGCGCATGAGCGCCGCGGCCTATTGCGCCCAGTGTCGCTTTGATCCCTCTGTGCGCAGCGGACCGCGCGCCTGCCCGTACACGCTGTTGTATTGGGATTTTCTTCAGCGCCACGCCGCACGCCTGGCAGCCAATCCACGCATCGCGCCGCAGCTGCGCAATCTAGCGAGGCTGAGCGTGACCGAGCGCGACACGATTGCCCGCCAAGCGTCCCAGTGGCGCGAAACGCTCGCGTAAGAAGCGGCGAGCCCGGCGGTCGCTGCGGCCCCGGCACGGATTCTGCGGACCACTGACCCGCGATCTCACCCACTCACTCCTGCGCGGAACCTCCGCCGCATTCGGTCAACGCGTATTGCCCGCGTCATGATCTGAGACAAGCATGGCGAGTGTGCGCGGACCGCACGGATCGACGATGAGGTTGAACTTGCTCGGTCGAAGACGATTCGGCTGTGCGGACTCGCACCCGCTCAGGCTGCGCAGTGCTCCGAGCGGGCGCACCTGGTGCCTGCTCGGCCTGCTGGCCCTGGCGGGGTGCGAATTCGCTCCCCCTCTGCGCTTACCCACCGTGCCCACCCACGCCGACTACACGACGGCTCCTGCGCCACACCAGAGCGGCTCCGGAGCCGAGCACATCGTCACGCAGCACTTCCGCTATGGGGCAACGCTGAGCGCTCCCTGGTGGCACTCATTTGGCTCGACGGCGCTCGATGCACTCGTCCAGCAGGCGCTACAGCACAACCCCACTGTATCGGCGGCGCAAGCGCAGTTGCGTGCCGCGCGCGCCAGCATGCAGGTCGCCGTTGCCGTGTTATACCCGCAGGCGAACCTGGCGTTCGGCGCGGCGCGCACCAAGAACTCCGGTGCAAATTTCGGTGGCCATCTGCCGGGCTCGACCTTCTCCCTCTACACCGGAAACGTTGCGGTCAGCTATTACCCCGATCTATTTGGCATCAACAGGCTCGTGATACGCGGCAGTCGGGCCGAGATGAACGCCCAACGTGCGGCGCTCACCGCGGCTCGCCTGACGCTCGCCGGTAACGTCATCAATGCCACCATCGGCACTGCGGCCGCCGCCGCCGAGATCGAGGCCGCCACCGCCGCGCTCGCCGCCGAGCACCGCCTGCTGCTGCTGCTTCAGTCGCAGTACCGCGGTGGTGGCGTGTCATACGCCACTGTGCTATCGCAACGGGCGCAGCTCGCCGCAAGTGCCGCGCAGCTACCGCCTCTGGAGCAGCAGCTGAGTGCCTACCGGCATCTGCTCGCGGTGCTGCTCGGCGAATCGCCCAGCGCGGCAAGCGTGAGGCGACTCAAATTGGCGCAGTTCGTGCTGCCCGAACACATTCCGGTCAGCGTGCCCTCGACGGTGCTGCGCAATCGACCGGACATCCGTATCGCCGAACAGCAGATGCGCTATGCCCTGACGGGCATCGGCATCGCCAAGGCCCAGTTCTACCCGCTGGTCACCCTCAGCGCCTCCGTCGGTTCGAGCGCACTCACGCTGGGCAAGCTGCTCAACGGCTCGAGCACGGTCTGGAGCATTGGGGGCGCTCTCGCTCAACCGATTTTCGAAGGCGGCAAGCTCCGGGCCCAGGAGCGGGAGGCCTATGCGACCTATGACGCCACGCGGTCGATTTACCGCGGCACCGTGCTCGCAGCGTTCCAGCAGGTTGCCGATGCGCTGCGCGCGTTGCAGCACGATGACGCCACCGCCCGCGCCGAGTACCGTCAATGCGAGGCTCTCCATGACCAGATACAGCTGGCCGAAGCCGGCTACCGAGCGGGCGCCGTGGACTTCTCAGCCGTACTGCTCGCGCAGATCGCCTACCAAAACGCACGCGTCGCCGTGGCCGGCATCACCGCGGCGCGATTGCAGGACACTAACGCACTGTTCGTTGCGCTCGGTGGCGACGAGCGCCCGACACCAGCGAAGGGCGTCGGTCGGAGGAGACCGTGAGTGGCTTGCTGAAGCTGGCCTTGAAGTTGCTGCTTGGAGATCGCGGCAAGTTCCTCACGCTCGTGATCGGCATTACTTTCGCGGTATTCCTCATGATGCTCATGACCTCGATGTTCTTCGGCATCATCCAGCATTCGGCCGCCAACATCATCAATACCGGAGCGCGGATCTGGGTCATGGATCCGGACGTGCAGACACCGCAAAACAGCATCCCAATGCCCGAATACGTACTCGATGTCGTGCGCAGCATTCCAGGCGTCGATTACGCCGTGCCACTGTATGTCGGGGCCGGTCTGGTGCGCCTCGACAGCGGCACTTACCAGGCGGCGACCGTCATTGGACTGGATGATGCGACGCTGTTCGGCCGCCCCGCGCTGCTTGCCGGCCGACCGCTGGACATCTACCGCAACAATGCCTTCTTCGTCGTGCGTGATGCGAATTACGCCAAGCTTGGCAGCCCGAAGCTCGGCACCACGTTCGAGATCAATGATCACCGTGGAATCGTGGCCGGTATTGCCAAGGTATCGATAGGCAGCCTGTTCGGTCTCCCGACGCTCTACACCACCTACGGCCGCGCGACCCAGGACTTGCCATCCACCCGCTACGTCATGTCCTTCATTCTGGCACAGCCGAAATCCGCGGCTGACATCCCGGCGATCAAACGAGCCGTGGCGAGGCTCGGCTACCGGGCATTGACCGACCGTGAATTCACCACCCGCAACGACCGCTTTTACGAATTCCAGACGGCCATGGGAACGAACATCCTGATCATGACCCTGATCAGCTTCATCGTTGGACTGTCCATCGCCGCGGAGACGTTCTACATGTTCGTGCTCGACAACCTGGAGCGTTTTGGCGCGCTGAAGGCAATTGGTGCGCGCAGCAGCGAGCTGGTGACGATGATCCTCTACCAGTCTCTGGTCGTGAGCTTCCTCGGATTCGGATTCGGGATGCTGCTCGCCTCTGCTTTGGTCGCCTTCGGCAAGCTGCGCATCCCGAACTATGCAGCGATCATCACTTACCAGAACATCCTCATGGCGCTCGCCATGGTGCTGTTGATTTCGGGCATCTCCGCCTACATCGGCATTCGCCGGATCTTGCGTATCGACCCGTTCGTCGTGTTCAGGAGCTAGATGTGATTCTCAGCGCCGAGGGCGTGAGCAAATGGTTCGGCGAGGCACCAGCGCGCACAGACGCGCTGCGCGACGTCAGCTTCAGCGTCAATCACAACGAGATGCTCTACATCGTGGGACCATCAGGCTCGGGCAAGACCACTCTGCTCAGCGTCATCTCGGGGATACTGCGACCGAATGCCGGCACGGTGCTCGTCGAAGGCAAGGACATCTGGCGCTTTGATGCGGATTCGCTCGCAGACTTCCGCCTGCACACGCTTGGCTTTGTATTCCAGGACTATCATCTGTTTCCGCGCCTGACGACGCTCGAGAACATCGCCGTGCCACTGATCCTGCGGCGCGTCCCCTGGGACAAAGGACTTGAGAAAGCCCGCCAGATGCTCGAGATCGTCGAGCTCACAGACAAGGCGGAACTGACACCGAATCGGTTGAGCGGCGGTGAGCAGCAGCGCGTCGCCATTGCACGCGCGATCGTCGCCGAACCCGACCTGCTGATCCTCGACGAGCCGACGGCTTCGCTCGACGGTGACACCGGCCGGCGCATCGTCGCCTTCGTGCGCCAGCAGATCCTCAATGAGCGGCGAGCCATCATCGTCGTGACTCATGACGACCGCATCTACGAGTACGCCTCGCGAATCATTCATATGGAGGACGGCCGCATCATCGAGCGGCCGCAACCGGCCCCATGAAACACAGACTCCTGTTCGCCGTAGCACTGCTGGGTATCGTTGCCGGATTGATCAGCGCCCATCTCTACCGCCGGAGACTGCCCACTCAGCCGCCCCTTGGACTCATTCGCGACCCGTATCCGATCGGCCTTTATGCCGAGGGCATCGTGCAGAGCAGGCAAGCGAGCGGCGATGATCTGAATGTCTATCCCGAAGTGGCGGGCACAGTCGTGCACCTCTACGTGCACCCGGGGGCTCGCCTGAGACGCGGCGAACCACTGCTAGCCATCGATGCGTCGGTCCAACGGCGGGTGCTTGCCGAGGACCTCGCCAAGGTCGGGGCAGCTCGTGCGGCGCTCACCGCTCAGCGCGACCAGCTGGCGATCCTGCGCAAGCAGGCGGCATTTGACTCGCGGGCAGTGAGCCACCTCGCCTTGGTGAGCGCCGAGGACAATTGGCGCATCGCGCGCGCAAACCTGCAAGTTGCCCATGAAGCGCAGGCGGCCGACGAGGCACTGCTGCGCAAGTACGTGCTGCGTGCGCCGCTCGCGGGCGTGGTCTTGCGCACCGGCGCGACCATCGGCAGTTACGTCTCTGCCCAAGGCATTTACGACACCTATACTCAAGGCTACGACCCGGTTGTCGTCATGCAGCCGCAAAGCGAGGGCCTGCAGGTCAAGGCGTACCTGGATGAGATCCTCGTGCCGCGGCTGCCCGCGCGTCAGGCCATCGTGGCGCGGCTGTTCATTCGCGGCGGGGACGAGGTCGGTATCCCCCTGCAGTTCGTGCGGATCGATCCGTACGTCACGCCGAAGATTCAGCTGTCCGATCAGCGCCAGGAGAAGGTCGACACGCGGGTTCTGCCGATCATCTTTCGCTTCACCCCGCCGTCCGGCATTGCGGTGTATCCGGGCGAGCTTGTCGACGTGTACATCGGCGCCACGCGCCGAGCTGGCACGAGCCCCATCAGATGACGTGCTTGGCCGCGAGTTCCTCGAGACGCTCGGCGCTCAGCCCGAGCACCTCCTGCAGCACGGAGCGTGTGTCGGCGCCGAGCAGTGGTGGTGCGCTGCGGTATCGAGCCGGCGTGCGCGCAAGTCGCAGGGGACTGCCGATCTGCGGCACGCTCGCGCCTGCACCACGCGCGAGCTCAAACTGCAGAGCGCGCGCCTGAACCTGTGGATCGGCGAATACGGCGTCGAGGGAATTGATCGGGCCGCACGGTACCTGAGCGCGCTCGAACCGCTCGATCCAGGCCGCAGTCGGTCGGGTGATCAGCACCGCAGTCATCTCAGCGGCGAGCGCCTCGCGGTTGGCGACTCGCGCGGCGTTGGAAGCAAAGCGAGGATCGGTGCCCCACTGCGGCCGCTCGAGCTCGACAGCGAGCCGCGCGAACTGCCCGTCGTTCCCGACCGCGATGATCATCCGGCCGTCGGCAGTCGGAAAATCCTGGTACGGCACTATGTTCGGGTGGCCATTGCCGAGACGTCCCGGCACGCGTCCCCCGACGAGGTAATTCATGGCCTGGTTGGCCAGGCATGCGACCTGCACATCGAGCAAGGCGACGTCGATAGACTGCCCCTCGCCAGTGCGCTCCCGGTGCGCAAGCGCCGCCAGAATCCCGATCGTGGCATATAAGCCGGTGAGGATATCGGTGACGGCAACGCCGGTCTTCATCGGCCCGGCACCGGGCTGTCCGTCGGGCACGCCGGTCAGGCTCATCAGGCCACTCATGGCCTGGATCAGAAAGTCGTAGCCGGGACGCGTCGCGTACGGACCGGTCTGACCAAAGCCGGTGATCGAGCAGTAGATCAACCTGGGGTTGACCCGGCGCAAGCTCTCGTAATCGAGCCCGTGCGCGGCAAGCCCGCCCACCTTGAAATTCTCGATCACCACGTCAGCGCGGGCGGCCAGCGCCCGCACCAGTTCGCGCCCCTCCGGCGTCGTGAAATCAACCGTCAAGGATTTCTTATTGCGGTTGGCGCAGAGGAAGTAGGCGGCATCGCCCGCAGCGGTTTCAGTGCCCGGAAGGAACGGCGGCCCCCAGGAGCGGGTTTCATCACCGCTCCCGGGCCGCTCGATCTTGTAGACCGCGGCACCGAGATCACCGAGGATCTGACTGGCCCAGGGTCCCGCCAGCACACGCGACAGGTCGAGCACGGTCACATGCGAGAGCGCGGCACGTTCCGAAGGATCTGCATTCATGATTTTTCCCGAGGCAGGCCTGTTGAGCCGCAGGCCCGCAGTGGATCGCCGGTGCAATCAGCCGGTTCAGCACGGAAACGGCGCAGCGCTGCCCCGCTCCTCGATCAGCCATTGGCCAAATTGCGTCACCACCTCGTCCTCGGCCCGTCCCGGCGGCTCAACGATGTAATAGCCGCGCTCGGTGCGCACCGGGGTTGGCATGAGACAGACGAGCTGACCGCTCTCGATCAGGTCATCGATCAGCGGACGCCAGCCGAGCGCGATGCCTTGGCCGAGCAACGCGGCCTGCAGGACGAGCTGATAGTTATTGAAGATCAGATCATGACTGCGCAGGCCGATGGCGACGCCCTGACTGGCGAACCAATCGGTCCAGGACATCCACCGCGGGGGATCGACATCCGCGACGTGCAGCAACCTCTCGTTGCGCAGCGCCGCCGCATCCGCGCTGCCATGGCGGCGGGCGAACTCGGGGCTGCACACCGGATAGACGGTCTCCGGGAACCACTGCACGATGCGCTTGGCGCGCCAGGCACCGTCGCCGAACCAGATCGCGACATCGGCGTCCGCCTGGCGCAGGTCCGCCTGCCGCTGCGCGGTCACCAGCTGCACTTCGACCTCGGGCGCACGCTCGCTCCAGCGCCCGATCCGCGGGATGAGCCACCAAGCGGCAAACCCATAGTCCGTGAACACATGCAGGATCTTCGGCCCACTGCGCCGGCGCAGCGCGATGGTGGCCTCATGGATCGTCGTCAGCCCTTGGCTGACGGCGTCGAGCAGCTGCGCGCCCGCGGGGGTCAGGACGACGCCCCGGTGCACGCGGCGAAACAGCGGCATTGCGAGCCGCTCTTCGAGAAAGCTGATCTGATGGCTCACGGCCGGCTGGGTCATGCCCAGTTCCCCGGCCGCACTGCTGAAATTGAGGTGCCGGCCGGCCGCCTCGAATACCAGCAGGGTATTGAGCGGCGGCAACCGGGCGAACCGTCTAGCCATTATCCATCCTTATGCCATCATGAAGAAATTATCACTTCACCGGTCAGGCCCGGCAAGTGATCATGATCGCCAATCCGCCACGGGGACCGACGGCAAAACACATGGCAAGCAGACCGAATTTTCTCATTCTCATGGCAGATCAGCTGGCCGCATCAGCCCTGCCGGCGTACGGCAACCGGGTGGTGAAGACCCCGCACATCGACGGGCTCGCCGAGCGCGGCGTCGTCTTTCAGTCCGCCTACTGCAACAGCCCGCTGTGCGCACCGTCGCGTTTTGCCTTCATGACCGGGCGGCTACCCTCGGCGATCGGCGCCTATGACAACGCTGCGGAGCTGCCGGCGCACATCCCAACCTTCGCCCATTATCTGCGTCATGCCGGCTACCAGACCACGCTCAGCGGCAAGATGCACTTCTGTGGACCGGATCAGCTGCACGGCTTCGAGCGGCGGCTGACCAGCGACATCTACCCGGCGGATTTCGGCTGGACGCCCGACTGGCTCAACTTCACAGAGCGACCGAGCTGGTACCACAACATGGACTCGGTCACCAAGGCCGGCGCCTGCGTGCGAACCAACCAGATGGACTTTGATGACGAGGTGATTTTCCAGTCTCAGCGTCATCTGTTCGATATCGCCCGCGGCAACGACAACCGACCGTTCTGCCTGGTGGTCTCGATGACCCACCCGCATGATCCGTATGCGATTCCCGCCGAGTACTGGAACCGCTACGACGAGGCACAGATCGAAATGCCGCGCGTGCAGATCCGGCCCGAGGATCTCGACCCGCACTCTCGACGGCTGCGGCACGTCTGCGGCATGGATGCACAGCCAGTCAGCAGCGCACAGATTCGCGCTGCACGGCGTGCGTATTACGGTGCCGTCTCGTACGTGGACGACCAGATCGGCAAAATGATGCGCGCCCTCAAAGATGCGCGCCTCGACGAGAACACCATCGTGATCCTGCTCGCCGATCACGGCGAGATGCTCGGCGAACGTGGCCTGTGGTACAAGATGAGCTTCTTCGAGCCCTCGGCACGCGTGCCGCTGCTGGTTCATGCGCCCAAGCACATCGCCGCGGGCACGGTAGGCGCCTCGGTCTCCACGATCGATCTGCTGCCGACACTCGTGGAACTCGCGAGCGAGGGCAAAGCGCCGCAGTACGCCAGCGAGCTCGACGGCCGCAGTCTGCTGCCTCACCTAGAGCGTCGCGGCGGACACGACGAGGTGTTCGCAGAATACCTCGCCGAGGGCGCCATCGCCCCAATCGTCATGATCCGCCGCGGGCCGCACAAATTCGTTCACTGCCCCGCCGACCCCGACCAGCTCTACGACCTGCGCGGCGACCCCGATGAACTCGACAATCGGGCAGCGGCCGACGCAACGCTCGCTGCGCAGTTCCGTGCGGAGGTGGCGCGACGCTGGTCGCTCGAGTCGCTGCATGGTGAGGTGCTCGCCAGCCAGCATCAGCGACGCCTGGTGGCGGCCGCACTGCAGCAAGGGCAGCTCACCCCGTGGGACTTCCAGCCACACTTCGATGCCAGTCAGCAGTACGTGCGCAACCACAAGACGCTCGATGAGATCGAAGCGGCGGCGCGATTCCCGCGCGTTCCTTAGGCCGGCGCCCGCATGGATCGGCCAGATAGCACCGACCGGGGGACAATGAGCATCTGGCGTCATGACTGATCGGCAGGCGCATCCCGGCACCGCAGCGCGTCGCTGGCTGCGTCGCACGCTGACCGGCGTGCAGGCCGGCATGCTGATGCTCGCCTGCGCGCCGGCCCTGGCCGGGACACAGCCGGTGCCAGTGCGTGATGGCCCGCAGTGCCGCGTGGTAAGGCTTTCGGATGTCGGCTGGGCGGACGTCACGTCCACCACGGCTCTGTTCAGTGACATCGTGCGCGATCTCGGCTACCAGCCGCGCATCACCATGCTGTCGGTGCCCGTGACGTATGAATCGATGCAGCAGGGCGGCATCGATGTGTTTCTCGGCAACTGGATGCCCGCTCAGGCGCCGATCATCGGTCCGTATCTGAAGAACGGCTCGGTTGCCGTAGTTGCCACCAACCTCACCGGTGCGCGCTATACCCTCGCGGTCCCCGCTTACACTTATGCGGCCGGCCTGCACTCCTTCCAGGACATCGCCCGTTTCGCCCCCCAGCTCAAAGATCGCATCTACGGCCTCGAACCCGGCAATCCGGCCAATCAGCGCCTGCGCCGGATGATCCGTCGCAATCTGTTCGGACTCGGAGGCTTTCAGCTGGTCACCTCGAGCGAAGCGGGCATGCTTGCCGAGGTCGCTCGCGCTGTGCGGGTACACCGCCCGATCGTGTTCCTCGCGTGGGAGCCCCACCCGATGAACATGGAGTTCCATCTGAAGTATCTGTCCGGTGGCGATGCCATCTTCGGACAGAACTACGGCAGCGCCACCGTATACACGACCACCCGCGCCGGCTACGTCGCACAATGCCCAAATATCGGGCGGTTGCTGCACAACCTGAAATTCACCGTGCGCGGCGAAACCCAGATGATGTACGCGATCCTGAACCAGCACGAGGCGCCGCGCGCGGCGGCCGCCACCTGGATCAGAGCGCACCCGCAGGTGATGAAGACCTGGCTCGCCGGCGTCGATACCTTCGCCGGGCAACCGGGGCTGCCCGCGGTCCTGAGCGGACACGGCCAAGCCCGACACGCTGCGCCCGATTTCCAGAGCTGGGTCAGCAGCCACAAGCTCCCGCTCGGCGAGCTCATCACCGTCGCCATCAATTATCTCAAGGCGCACAGCCAGGGTGTCCTCGGGGCGATTTCCAAGGTCGTACGCGGGGGAGTCGACGGCCTGACGGCACTGCTCGAAGCCATCCCTTCCTGGCTGCTGCTGCTCGCGCTAGCGCTACTGAGCGGGCTCCTGCGTCGCTCGATCGCACTCGGGGTGTTCGTTGCCGCCGCGCTGTTGTTCATCATGAACCAGGGCTACTGGACTGACACGCTGCAGACTCTCTCGCTGGTGGTCGTCGCCGCCGCGGTCTCGACGCTGATCGGATTGCCACTCGGGATCGCCGCGGCACACCGGCCGACACTGAACGCGCTGCTGCGGCCCGTACTCGACCTGATGCAGACCCTGCCGACCTTTGTGTATCTCATCCCCACCCTCGTGCTGTTCGGCCTCGGCGTGGTGCCCGGCTTGATCTCGACGGTCATCTTTGCCCTACCCGCCCCCGTGCGTCTGACCCAACTCGGGATCAGCGCAGTGCCCAAGCCCTTGCTCGAGGCCGCCGAAGCCTTCGGCGCCACCCGCCTGCAGGTCCTCTGGAAAGTCGAGCTGCCGAGCGCTGCACCGACCATTGTCGCCGGTGTCACTCAGTGCATCATGCTTAGCCTGTCCATGGTGGTGATCGCCGCTCTGGTCGGGGCCGGCGGGCTCGGCGTGCCCGTCGTCCTGGCACTGAACACCGTGCGCATCGGCATGGGTTTCGATGCCGGTCTGGTCATCGTGCTCCTCGCCATTATTCTCGATCGCGTCACCGCACGACCCGCTGCACGTGCCCCCAATCGCTGAGCCGGCGCACGCACTGCATTGCCGTGCGAGCTCGCGACCGTAGCGCAAGACCCGAAGCCACCGAAACCATCCTCGGCACTCTCCGGTGCGGCCCAGCCCCGGGGCAAACCGGCGCCGCTGGGTGTGCGGCCATTACTCTGCCTCATACCAGTATGAGCAGATGACCTCTTCACACCACCGGCGCACCGGGCAAGGATCATCCCACTCGCGCGGGATGCTGCGACCAGTGACAACGGCACGACGGACCGGCTGATTCACGCGCAGACGGAGAGTAATTCGGGGGCGTCAGATGCGAGTAATTTGTGCATTACGAGCCGCGAAGCGGACGCACGTAGGCTGTACCGCGCAGCGGCACGCCAGCCCATGCCATGCGGGCATGCTGCAGAGACGCACGGCAATCGCTCGCGCCTGATGCGTTGCGCCCACACTCCTTGGGCCTCGCCCGCAACCGATTGCGTTCCGGCGCGCGCAACTCTTATGGTGGGCGCGCACGCTTACCGATCACCCCGTGCGCAGGACTCAGTGACGCCGTCCGCTCGAGCTGAGCGAAAGAATGCCCCGGTGCGCATGGGCCAAGGCAACCGTCACCGATACCCGCGACGCCGCGCACAAGCCGTTCGCGCGCCCGTCATTCAGCGCGCGTCTGCCCCACACACAGCGGACCACGCCACACACCATTTCGCACGAAACGGATACGTGCGTTCTCTTTACCAATAAGACACAAGGGGGTTCAACATGGGTCGCAATACGACACTTTCGCGCGCAGTCGGCGCAATCCTCGCCGCATCGGCCGCACACGCCGCATTTGCGGTCACCGCCGCCAGCCCGTACGCGGCGGCGAGGACACCATCCGTCGCGGCCACAAGCCCGTCGACGACCCGCTCCAGCATCGCGGCAACCTCCTCGCAGCTGGAGGAAATCATCGTCACCGCCAATCGGCGTACGCAGAACGTACAGGACGTGCCCATCACGATGCAGGCACTCACCGGCAAGACCCTGCAGCAACTGCACGTCGAGACGCTCTCGGGCTACCTCAAGTACGTGCCGAACGTGACCATGGCCGAGACCGCGCCCGGCGAGGACACACTGTTCATCCGCGGCATCAGCACTGGCATCAGCGGTGTGCAGGCCCTGGCAGCGGTCGGCCAATTCCCGAACGTCGCGCTGTACCTCGACAATGAGCCGACCGACATGCCGGGTCGTCAGCTCGACATCTATGCCGTCGACCTGCAGCGCGTCGAGGTCCTCGAAGGGCCACAGGGCACGCTGTTCGGCGCCGGCGCACAGGCCGGCGTGATCCGCTACATCACCAACAAGCCCAGGCTGAACACCCTGCAGGTGACGGTGAACGCAGGCTACGGACCCACCGCACACGGCGATCCGAACAGCAATGTCAACGCCGTCCTCAATCTGCCGCTCATCGACAACAAGCTCGCGGCACGTCTGGTGGTGTTCACCGACGACCGCGGCGGCTATATCAATAACCTGCCCGCGACATTCACGCGCAGTGGCACAGACCTTGGTCTGGCGCTAGAGAACGGCGGAGTCGTTCCGACCAACAGTCAAAGCATCAATAATTACGCCCTTGCTGGCAGCGCCATCAATCCAGTGACTTATCAGGGTGGGCGAGCTTCGCTGCTCTGGAAGATCAACGACGACTGGAGCGCCCTGCTCGAGCAGACCTACCAGAACATGAATGCCCAGGGGGTCTTCTACGAAATGCCGTATGGATCCCAGGGCACGGTGCTGAACGCCTCAGCCGTGCCGAGCGGGGGGGCGCCCCTGCCGCCGTATTCGGTGAACATGTTCGAACCGTCGTATAACCGCGACCGGTTCGAGAACACCGCACTCACGATCAAGGGCAAGGCCGGCCCGTTGCGCGTCGTGTACGCGGGTTCATATCTGGATCGCAACACGCAATCGCAGGGCGATTACACCAACTATGCCCGCGGCCGCTACGGCTACTATTATCAGTGCACGGGGGTCAGCTATTCCTCGACCACCGGCAACGCGAACGCAACGTGCTATTCCCCGGCGATGTTCTGGCGCGAGCACCTGCGCAACACGCACCTCAGCCAGGAGCTGCGGGTCAGCACCCCGAGTGACTGGCGGCTGCGCGGTCTCGCCGGCATCTACTACGAGCACGAGAAAGTCTACGACGTCACCAACTGGGAGTACCGCACAGTGCCGCAGTGCTCGCCGAGCGGCATGACCTCACAATGCTTCCTGCCCGTCGGTCCGCGACCGGGAGAGAGCGCGAACCAGCCCGGATTGCGCAACTCGCTGACGGCATTCTCGGACGATTACATCCGAACCTTCAATCAGAAAGCCGCATACATCTCTCTGAGCTATGACATCGTGCCGAAGAAGCTCACCATCACCGGGGGAATCCGCTACTTCGACATGTACGATGCGGTGGCGGGCGGCGACTTCGGCAGCTTTGGCTGCAAGCAATACACCACCACGACCTATTTCGGCCGCTGCCTGCACTCGAACGGCGTAAACCTCAATATCCAGACGCCGAACAATCAGGTGCTGACGGGCCATCTCGGTCGCGCGAACCTGACCTGGCACATCACGCCCGACGTCATGGTTTATTACACCTACTCTCAAGGCTATCGTCCAGGCGGCTTCAACCGCGGCGCAACCGCACACCTGCCCGGGCCGGACGGCGTCGCTCAGTTCATCACCCCAACCGAGTACAAGTCGGATCTACTGACGAACAATGAGGTGGGCTGGAAGAGCGAGTGGTTCTCGCACCACGTGCTGTTCAATGGAGCGCTCTACCAGGAGAACTGGGACAATGCGCAGACGGTGTTCTTCTGCTCGGCCTGTGGTTTCGGCAACGTCAGCTTCCAGACAAACGGACCGTTCTACCGGGTACGCGGCGTGGAGCTGCAGCTGGCCGCCCACGTATTCACCGGCCTGTCGGTACAGGGATCGGCATCCTGGAACAGCAGCGATCTGACCAATTCACCGGCGCTGATGGACAACAATCCGGCGAGCGTTAATTTTGGCAAGCCGATTACGGAGCGATACGTCAATGGTGTCGCCCAGCCAGTCGCCAACGTCTACGGCGCTCAGGGCAGCTCCCTTGCGTTCTCCCCTCCGTTCGAAGCCAACCTGCGGGCGCGTTACGAATGGCTGGTGGGCTCGTATATGCCGTACGTGGAGGTCGGCTTCCAGCATCAGGCGCAGACGCACTCCGCAACAGGCTATATGACCGTCTACACCCAGCCATCGTGGACGACATATGACGCCTCAATCGGCGTCTCGAAGGGCGATTGGACGGTCTCGGTAGACGGCACAAACCTCACGAACGTGAACAAGAGTCTGTTCACCAACGCGTGGCAGTTTATCGAGACGCAGACGCCGATGCGCCCGCGGGTCATCGAGCTGAACTTCCACTACAGCTTCGAGCGGCACGAGTAAACGTCGGGCATGCTGGCCGCGCGGCGCGAAGTACCGATCGCGCCGCGCGGCCAGTCGATGGTGCATCGCATACCGAGCAATGGCCGCCGCTTCCATCGACTGCCGTGCGACGCTCGTCGCGAGGAACTTCCGGCGCGTACGCAAATTGCTCCGGCGCCGTTCATTCGCTGCCGCGCTGGCATCGACGCGCAGCATCCTGCAGCACTCAGCACAGGACCCGCAGGCGCTATTCCTCCTGGCGGTCGCGCAACGTGGCGTGGGCGAATTGGCCGAGGGGCTGGCCACACTGGAGCGCCTCGAGACCCTTCAGCCGCAATCCGGCCGCCTGTTTCAGGAGCGTGGCCGATGCCTGCGCGCGTTAGACAATCCGCTGGCAGCGTTCCGTGCCTTTCAGCGTGCAGTCTCGCTCAACCCAGCACTCTGTGCCAGCTGGCGGGCAGTGGCGGCGTTTCACGAGGCCAGAGGCCATCCGCGTCGCGCGGCGCTCGCACAGCGCTGCCTTTGCGCGCTTAAGCGACTGCCGCCGCCGCTGCGGCTCGCCGCCGTGAGGCTCGCCGAGGGCGATATCGCCTCCGGCGAACGCATCCTGCACCGTTTCCTGCAATCCGAGCCGCAACACCCCGAGGCCTTGGTGCTGCTGGGCCGGGTGAGTGTCAGGCAGGAAGCGCTGGCGGATGCCGAGTTTCTACTCAAGAAGGCGCTCACGGTCGCACCGCATCACACCGCGGCGCGATTCGAGTACGCGCTTGTCCTTGCGCGGCTCGGTCAGCATGCGCAGGCGCTCGCGGCGACCCGCTCGCTGCTCGCTCTCGAGTCAACCCGTCACAATGATCATGCGGTGTGCGACGGCACCGGCTTGGCCCTGGGACAGGCCGACGAGGCGCTGCGGACGTATCGGTCGCTGGTGCGCGAGGACCCAGGTGTTCCGGAGCTTCACCTGGCAATTGGCCATGCCCTGACCGCCACGGCTCATCACGTGCAGGCCGCAGAAGCTTACCGGACCGCGACTCTGTCTCGCCCCAGCTTTGGGGAGGCCTACTGGAGTCTCGCCGCGTGCCGGCGGTACCGCTTCAGCCGGGAGGAAGTGACGCGCATGTGGGCTGAGGAGGCCGCAGCGGACATCGCGCCCGTCGACCGTTACCACCTGTGCTTCGCGCTCGGCCGCGCGCTCGAGGCGCGTGCCGAGTACGAACTGGCATTTCGCTACTACTCGCGCGGCAACCGACTGAAGCGCGCCACGCAGCGCTACGACCCCCGTATGCCGGAGCGCAGTCTGCACAAGCTGGCACAGCGATACCCGCGGCAGCTGTTCACCACCGACGCGAGCGCCGGCTGTCCGGTGAGCGGTCCGATCTTCATTGTCGGCCTGCCGCACGCCGGCGCCGGCCTGATCGAGCAGATGCTCGCCAGCCACTCCCAGGTCGACACGATCGGCGCGCGGCCCGACATCGAGCGGCTGGCGCAATGCCTGAGCGCTCGGGCCGCCGGGCTCATGCTCGGGAAGGTGCCGCCGGCTGAACTCGAACGCCTGGGCGAGCAGTACCTCGCAGGTGTCTCCGCACATCGCACGGGTCGGATGTACTGCACGGACAGCACGCTCGGCAATTTTCGCCACCTCGGCCTGATCCGGCTGATCCTGCCGCGTGCCAAGGTCATCGCCGTACGCCGCGAGCCGATGGCCTGCTGCTTCGAGAACTTCCGGCACCTCTTTGCCGCCGGGGGAGAATTCTCCTACAGTCTGCAAGACATCGGGCGCTACTACAGGGCCTACACTGCGCTGATGCGCCACTGGGATGAGGTCTTGCCCGGCTGGGTCCTGCATGTCCAGTACGAGGACCTCATCGAGCGTCCGCAAACCACGGGGCGCCGCATTCTGGAGTTCATCGGCCTGCCGCCCGAGCCGGCGTGTCTTACCTGGCGCGCCGCCGGACAGGTTGCTTCTGCAGGAACGAGACGATGCTCGCGCGCGCCGATCACTGGCGCGGAAATCGGAACGTGGCAACATTTCGAACCCTGGCTCGGTGAGTTGAAGAGGGTTCTCGGAGAATCGCGTGTCCTGTGAATCGGCGCCCGTGACGCTGCACTATCATCTGCTGGCCAAGCCCGCCGGCGCAGCGTGCAACCTGCGCTGCGAGTATTGTTTTTTCCTCTCGAAGGAGGAGCTGTATCCGAGTGGCAAATCCCTCATGGACGAGGTGATGCTCGAGGAATACATCCGCCAATTGATGCGCTCCTCGGCCGGCCCGGAGGTACACCTCGCCTGGCAGGGAGGCGAGCCGCTGCTGCGCGGCATCGAGTTCTTCCGCCGCTCGGTGGAACTCGCGCGTCGATACCTCAGGCCCGGTCAGCGAGTGGTGCATTCGGTGCAGACCAATGGCTCGCTCATCGATGATGAGTGGGCCGCTTTTTTCAGGGAAAATGATTACCTCGTCGGTCTCAGCATGGACGGTCCGCGAGCGCTTCACGACACCTACCGCAGCGATAAGCAGGGCCGAGGTACTTTCGGTGATGTCCTGCGCGCCTGGCGCACCCTGCGCCGGCATGAGGTGGACGTGAACATCCTCTGTGCGGTTCACGCCCGCAACGGTGCCCATCCGCTCGAGGTTTACCGGTTCTTTCGCGACGAGCTCGACGCCCGCTATCTGCAGTTCATTCCGGTCGTCGAGCGAGCGAGCGCCGTTGCAGATGACCAGACGGTCACCACCCGCAGCGTCAAAGCCGAGCAGTTCGGCTCATTCCTCATCGCGATATTCGACGAATGGCTTAAGCGCGACGTCGGCCGGGTATTTGTCATCACCTTTGATGTCGCCCTCGGCAGCTGGCTCGGCCAGCATCACGCGTGCGTGGTCGCCCCTACCTGCGGCGGCAGCCCCATTCTCATGCACACCGGGGATGTATACGCGTGCGATCATTTCGTGGCGCCGGCCTTCCGGCTCGGCAATATCCGCGATAGCAAGCTGGAAGATCTGTTGGGTTCGCAGCAGCAGCGGCGCTTCGGCCGTCGCAAGTACGACACCCTCCCCCGTTACTGCAAGGAATGTCCGGTCCTGTTTGCATGCTATGGCGAATGTCCGCGCAACCGGTTCATTCACAGCCCCGATGGGGAGCCTGGCCTGAATTACCTCTGTGCGGGCTACCGCGCATTCCTCACGCACATTGACCAACCGATGCGGCGGATGGTGAGTGCCCTGCAGCAGTGAACGCGTGCGCCGGTGCCCCGGTATGCTCGAGGAACGTAATCCTGGACGTCGTTTTTGCGGTACATACGGGAGGGCGCGTCTGACCTGCATTGCGGAATGTCGTCGCTGCACTTGCTGGGACACGAAGCCAACTTTCAACGAGAACCGGGGCGAGCGCTACTACGCGTGCCACTGAGACTTGACGAGTACGTCACTGCACTGAATTTGCACTGAGCCGTCAGCGCTCGGTGCTCGCGCTGAGCAGGCTCCGCACCCGCGCAAATAGCGCCTCAGCGCCGTAATCGTTCTCGTAGGCCTGCTCCGCAATCTGCTGCTCCGCGTCGAGCAACTCGCCGAGAAGCTCTCGAGCGAGCGCCCCATCGCTCGGCAGCACGACCCGTTCGATAGTTCCGAGGGCGTAGCCTGCGCGGGCGACGATCTCGGCGCTGCGACGGTGGCGCACGTCGTACTCGCGCTCGCCCACGCGGAGCGCGCTGATCTCGCGGCGAACGAGGGTCGCGACCTTGGAGGGCTGCGCCGCAGCGATGAAGGCCTCGACATACGACCGAACGACCGGAGGCGCGCCGCAAAGCAAGGAAACGATGAAGGCGGCAAGCTCCTCCGGGCTGCGGCGCTGCAGGGCAGCCAAGGCTCCCGCGAGTTCTTCTTCGGTGTCCACGTCGGCCTAAACCGCGGCGCTCGACAAAATGACCCCGGGTGTGTTTGGCAAGATCAGTCCGCCTGGGTGAGAGGATTTGGCGACTACTTCTTCGCGCGATTGGAGGGCCGGCTTACGGGCCGCGCCGGAGCTTCTCGTGCAGGTGCCGTTTTCGCAGTGTTGGCCATTGTCTTGACTGTGTCTACCAAACGAGCGAGCGCGGACCGATACACGAGGCTCTCTTCGCGACGGTCTACGGCCATCACCATCACGATCAGCGCATTGTCTTCGACGCGGTAGAGCAACCGGACGCCTTGCTTATTGAGCTTGATTTTGTAACAGCCAATCAGATCGCCGTGCAAGGAGCCGCCCGGCACGTGTGGGTTGTCGAGCCGCTTGGCAAGCAGCCTTTTCAGCGGCTTCTTGATCGAGCCATCAAGAGCGTTCCACTCCTTCAGAGCCGCGGGGTGAAACAGCAGGCGGTATTTGTGCTTGGGCCGCTGCTCAGAGCTCGTCAATATCGACCTCGATCGGCTCGGCACCATCGTTCATCCGGGTGCGCACCAGATTGAGCAACTCCCGATCGCCAAGTGCCTCGAGCATGGCTTCCATGAGCGCCGGGTCCACCATATAGAACGCCGGCCTATTGTGGTTGAGTACCGCCACAGGGCGGTTTCCCGCCTCACGAAGTACCGCTGCGGGGTTCTTCTTGAACTCCGACATGCTGATCGTCGTATCGGCAAAGATGGCATGCATAATTAAGCTCCCAATTCGGGGCTAATTATAGATACGAATATCGCCCTTTTCAAGGGTCGTATCAGATGCGACAAACCCTTGAAAGCGCACGAGATGAGCGTACCAGTTCCCGAGCGCGCCCCTCGATGCGGGGGTTCCGGGAGCCGTTCCGCCAAGCGGAGTCCAGCCCGCGGTGCGGAGCGGAAATCCTTGCTTCTTCAGCAGGGCTCACCACGATTGTTCTCGATTCCCATAGGCCCCCGCAGCCGGCGCCCCGCCCTGCGCCCGGCGCGCGGCTTGGCACGGCCGCTGAGGCCAAGGAACCAAGCAAGAAAGGACGGTTCGTGAATCAGCAACTCTCCGCATGGAGAGTCGAAGACAGCGGCCGATAGTCCGTTCACGGCGCGGCATCGGAGCGCCCATGTGACACGATTGACGCTGAGCAAATGCGGGTGTCGTGCAACGAGCTGACCCTTGGTGACGAGTTCCGCTGTCGGCGGAAGGGACGGCGGAACAGCGAGCATGGGTAGCTCCGCCTGGATAGGCGGCGGTCCGAATATCTTCGGGTTGCTTCGTCGGCTCATCGAGTACGCTCCTCCTGTCGTTCCCGCTCGCGGGTGCGTGTCCGCGCCTCGAGCTTAGATGCCAGCTGCTCGTCGGTCGTCAGCGGTCGGTGCATGCCACCGATGAAACCCCTGATCTTCTCGGCGAGCGCGCTCTGCCCTGCGGCCAGGAGGGCATCAGCCACGGCGTGCCACCCTGCGATCACATCGCTGCGGGTTGCGAGGAGCTTCGTCTTTCCGGAGTTTGGCTTGAGGGCTCCGTCACGGAGCTCCTCGGTAATACGCCGGACGCGCTCACGCAGATAGCGGGAATCGCCCCGGAGCGATGCGCGGTGGATGGCATCCTTGAAACTCGACCGGCTCTGGCCCCGCACTGCGCGCTCGGTCGCGTTGGCAGCGATCCCGTGGGCGCGTGACATGACGATCAAACGCGCACCCAAGAAGACCGATCCTGCGGGAAAATGCAGCCGCTGGCGGGTGATCCTTTACAACCCCACAACTAAGAAGCAGGAGTGGTTCACCGTCGAGGGTCGTCGCACCGACGCCGAGGCTTTCGAGCGTCAACAGAAGGAGAAGCTTGCGAGAGGCACCTACATAGCTCGCGCCGAGCGCAAGACGTTCGCCGAAGTCGCGGAGTCGTTCATCAAGGACCGTGAGAAGCGCGGGCGGCGCGGTGGCACCCTCACCGGCTATCAGAATGTGCTCAGGCGGTACCTGCTGCCACATTTCGGGCCGTGGGAGGTCGGCAAGATACGCCGCGCCGACATCATCAAGCGCCTTGACGAGCTACACGACACCGGCACCAGCGCGCAGACCTGCAACCGGATTATCCGGACGGCGAAGGCCATCTTATTCTTTGCGTTCGAGTGTGAACTCGTGGATCGCAATGTTGCACAGCGCCTCAGGCGGTACGAGCGCGTCGAAGGCGAACGCAAAGCACGTCGGGGCGCATTCACCGAGGCAGAGGTGCAGGCGTTGCTCGCCGCCGCCCGACCGCATGAGCGCGTGCTCATCGGTCTGTTGTGTTTCGCTGGGTTGCGTCCCGGCGAGGCGTACGCGCTCGATTGGACGCATGTGAATTTGGATGGCGGCAGCCTCGCCGTCGTGCGCAGCTGGGACGGCAAGCAATTCCAGAAGCCGAAGACCGCGGCGGGTGAACGCGTGGTGCCGCTCTCTTCCTGGTTGGTGGAAGAATTGCGCACCTACCGGGCCGACGGCGGCTCCGGCCTCGTGTTCTGCACTAGATCAGGTAAGCCGCTCAGCGCCAGCAATCTGCGCCGCGACGTTTGATTACCGCTGAAGAAGCGCGCCGGTGTGCGCGACCTCGATCTGTACTCGTTGCGGCACGCCTTCGCGACGCTCGCCCGCACCGCCGGCGAGGCGAGTTTCAACGTCGCACGCGCGCTTGGGCATTCGAAGAGCGGGCCTCGTGGATGCCGTCTACGCGGCGCATACGCTGCCCTCCGGCCTCGCTGGCGTTGCGGAGGCGGTCACGGCACGCGCCCTCGGCGTGAAGCCGCAGCCGCGGGTGATCGACGGCGGGAGGCAGGACGTTAGCCAGCCGTTAGACGAGGCCGGCGGCAAGGGCGGCGAACATGCCGCAAGTCGTTGATTTAATTGGTGGGCCGTGTAGGGATCGAACCTACGACCAAGAGATTAAGAGTCTCCTGCTCTACCAGCTGAGCTAACGGCCCGTATTGTGTCGCGGCAGGCGCCCTGAGGCGTCTTCCGCCAGATCTGGGGTGGACGATGGGACTCGAACCCACGACAACCGGGATCACAACCCGGGACTCTACCAGCTGAGCTACGTCCACCGTCGTCGCAACCATCCCCCCGCAAGCGGCTCGCCCGGTCGCCGCAGCGGCTGGCGTGCCCGGCAGGACTCGAACCTGCGACCACCGGCTTAGAAGGCCGGTGCTCTATCCAACTGAGCTACGGGCACGCGGAACGATTTCGCGCACTCGCCCGCAAGCCAGACCTGCCGCACGGGGGCGCGAATGATACGGAACCGAAGGTGCCAGCGTCAATTTCGATTTATACCTTGGGCCGCCGGCACGCTGTCGAGCCTCCCAGGCCCGGCTATGATGCTGCCCTTGGAGCCCTCGGATCTCGCTTCCCCCCTGCCGATCCCGCTGATGAGCACGACCCCTCCCCCTCCTGCAGACTCCCACCACCCGGTTCTTACTGGCCGCGAAATCGAATGGCAGCTGGCGACGGACGATGTGCAGCCGGTGCGAGATTGGCTCATCAGCCAGAGGCGTTTCGGCACGCTGCAGTTCGAGCCCCTGGCGACGCAGCAACTCCACGATACGTACCTCGATAGCGCCGATTGGGGGGTCTTGCTGGCCGGCTTTGCGCTGCGGATCCGACAGTGCGGCGCGCAGGCCGAGGTCACACTGAAGGGACTGCGATCCGCCCGGACGGATTACGCCGACCGGCGCGAGGTGACCGAGACGCTGGTCCCCAGGAGCACCGAGCCGGCAGGCGCCCCCGGGGCGGTCGGGCAATGGCTTCGCTCCGTGCTGGGTCAGCGATCCTTGCAGGCACTCTTTACGGCCGAAACGGTTCGCCAGCGGTTCGCCGTGTACCGGACGGGCAACCCGAACCCGTGCGCCGAAATTGCCCTCGACGAGACGACCCTCCTCGGCTCGTCGGCGAGCCGCTGCGAGACGCTCAGACGCGTCGAGATCGAGGCGCGGGACGGATCACCCCATGAGCTCGAGCCTCTGGTCGAGGCCCTGCGCCGCGCCTGCGGCCTCTGGCAGGCATGTGAGAACAAATTTGCCGCCGGTCTGCGCGTCGCAGCGCTTCAGCCACCGTTGTGCTGAGGAGCCTCAGTGCGCGCCGGAGGCGACCTCGGCGGACAGCGTCGATTTGACCGGCCGGGCGAACCAGATCAGCACCACCATGAACACGAACAGATAGCCCGATACGTAAAAGATGTCGTCGGCCGAGAGCATGTATGCCTGCTGATTGATCAGCTGGTTCAGCAGCACCCCCCCTTGCTGCCGGGACAACCCCGCCGCACGCACCTGCGACATGAACTGCGTCGCTTGCGGATTGGAAGTGAGCCGCTCGACCAGCTGTGCATGGTGCAGAGTCGCCCGCTGCCACCACAAGGTGGTGGTGATTGAGGTGGCAAATGAACCGGCCGTGATGCGCGAGAAGTTGATCAGCCCGGACGCCGAGGGGATGCGTTCGGGCTCGAGCCCCGAGAATGCCAGCGCCAGCAGCGGGATGAAGAACGTGGCCATGGCCGCTCCCTGGATGAGCGTCGGCGTCAACAGAACCTCGACGTCCGCCTGGGTATTGAAATCGGCACGCATGAACATCACGAGGGCGAAGACCAGGAAGGAAACTGTGACAAACCAGCGCGGATCGAGCCGGTCGACCAGCCGCCCGACCGCCGGCGTGAGCAGGATCGCGAGCAGGCCGACCGGCGCAAGCACCATACCGGCGAGCGTTGCCGTGTAGCCCATGTACTGCTGCAACCACAGCGGCAGCAGTACGACGTTACCGAAGAACAGCCCGTAGCCGATCGACATCGCGACCGAGCTGACGAGGAAATTACGCCGCCGGAACAGACTGAGATCCACGACTGGGTGCTGGTCGGTGAGCTCCCACACGAGAAACACCACGAAGGCGATCGCCGCAACGATCGCCAGGGTCACAATCAATGGCGAGTTGAACCAATCGAGATTCTTGCCCTTATCGAGCATGACCTGCAACGCGCCGACCCACACGATCAGCAGCGCAAGACCGACCTTGTCGATCGGCAGCTTCACGGTGGGCGTTTCCCGATGGCGGTAGATGGCCCAAGTGAGCACCGTCGCAACGATGCCGACCGGCACATTGATGTAGAAGATCCACGGCCAGGAAATGTTGTCAGTGATCCACCCGCCGAGCACCGGACCGACCACCGGCGCCACCAGCGTCGTCATGGACCACACGCCGAGCGCCGCACCCGCCTTCGACTTCGGATAGCTCGACAGCAGCAGCGCTTGCGACAGCGGGATCATCGGCCCGGCAACCGCGCCCTGCAGCGCGCGGAACATCACCAGCAGCGAGAAGGTGGGCGCCAGGCCGCACAGCATCGAGGAAATGACGAACAGAACGGTCGAAGCCAGGAACAGGCGCACCTGCCCTACCCGCCGCGTCAGCCAACCGGTGAGCGGCATGGAAATCGCGTTCGCGACCGCGAACGAAGTGATCACCCAGGTGCCCTGATCGGGCGAGACACCGAGATCGCCGGCAATCGCCGGAATCGATACATTGGCGATCGAGGTATCGAGCACATTCATGAACGTGGCCAGCGAGAGCGCGAGCGTGCCGAGGATAACGGCCATGCCCTCAAGCGGCGGCAACGCCCCTGCGATGCCGGGCGCGCGCGGCGCCGGAGCATTCGCCACGTTCGATTCGCTCATGGCCGATGCGCTCCTCAGTACAACCAGCGATCGGCGCCGAGCCGCCCTGGCGGCGTAGTGCCCGCCGCGTGCCGATCGGAGGCGAGGCGCTGCCGTCGGCGTGCGCCGGGATCCTTCGCGCGACGGCGGTTCTGATCCGTGCCCGCATCGCCACTCCGCGCTTCCCGGGCATCGAGGCCCACGTGCGACTCGCTGGGGTCATTCGCTGCAATGATCTGGCGGATGGCCCGTTCAGCCTGGCCGTCGACCGAACGGAAGACATCCGTGGAGGCGTCCGGCCCGTTACTCGCCACTTCCGGCAGTCGCGGCGAGCGGTCGTGGTGCACGTCAACATACGCGCTCAATGACAGACCGATCTGCAGCGGATGCGCAGCGAGCTCGCGCGGATCAAGCGCGATGCGCACTGGCACGCGCTGCACGATCTTGATCCAGTTGCCCGTGGCGTTCTGCGGCGGCAGCAGTGAGAACGCCGAACCGGTGCCGGCCCCAAAGCCGATCACGCGGCCATGGAACACCACTCCGCTGCCGTACAGATCCGACACGACGCGCACGGGCTGCCCGATGCGCATGTCGGCGAGCTGTGACTCCTTGAAGTTCGCGTCCACCCAGACCTGATTGAGCGGCACGACGGACATCAAGGCCATACCCGGGGCGACATGTTCGCCCAGCTGCACGTTGCGCTTGGCGACGAATCCGGACACCGGCGCCGGCAGTTCCGTGCGGGCATAGGTGAGATAGGCCGCATGCACCGCCGCCGCCGCGGCCTGGACCGCAGGATTACTGGCAATCGTGGTGTGATCGACCCAAGCCCGGTTGGCGGCGAGACGCTGTTCAGCGGCTGCGAGCGCCGCCTGCGCGGCATGCACCGCGTCGAGCGCGTGCTGCAAATCCTCACCGGAGACCGCACCGGTGCGCGCCAGGCGTGCCCGGCGTTCGTAGTCGGACTGGGCCTGCGCCAGCGCCGTGCGCCGCACCTGCACGTCGGCGCGCAACTCGTCGCTCGTCGCAAAGAGATTACGCACTCGGCGCACGGTGCTCGCCAGATTGGCCTCCGCCTTCTGCAGGGCAACCTGGGCATTGGCCTGGTCGAGCCGCACGAGCGGCTCGCCAGCTTTTACGAATTGCGTGTTGTTGGCATCGATGGCCACCACGGTGCCCGAGATGCGGGGCGTGATTTCCACCACGTTACCGCTGACGTACGCGTCGTCCGTGTATTCGACAAACCGGGCATAGCTGTACCAGTAGATGCCGTAACCGATGCCGGCGAGAGCGACCACCGCGGATATCACCGTCAGCCACCGCGCCCTGGGCGTGCTCCAGAGCGAACTCGACTTATCTGAGGCACTCATGATTTGTCATCTCCAGGGGCTGTGGCCCCAATCCTCGCTGACTGCCACGGCGATGTATGCCTAGGCAAGTTTCAGCCCTGAATAAAGGTCTTCCGATCTCAGCCTGCGTTGTGCAGCATGCGGGTCAGGTACTCGCTCAGCTTCCGGGCATCCTCGGGTGCAAAGCCGCGCAGAAAGCGGTTCTGCACTCCGACCGAAACCGCGATCATCCGCGGATAGGCGGCCCGCCCTGCTTCGGTCGCCTCGAGATAGATCAGACGGCGGTCTTGCACACAGCGCATCCGGCGCACCAGTCCCTTCTTCTCCAGCCGATCGATCATCCGTGTCATTGCTCCCGCGTCGTAAGAAAGCTCCTTGCACAGGTCCGAGGCGGACTTCTTACTCCCGTTGCCCACCAGCCTGACCAGCACCACGAACTGCGCTGCAGTCACCCCCAGCGAGGACAGGTGAGGATCTGCTGCCAGCTCCCGGTCCAGCGCGGCGAGCATCTCGACCCGGACACGGGTCATCAGGTACCCGATACTCTGACTGGGTTCGTAATTGCGGACCTCGTAAATGTTCGCCAAGGCGGGCCTCCGCGGATATCCCTCATAAGAGATATCTCAACATATATCTGCCTAGGCCGTCATTGTATGGGCAGAGGCTGCCATTTGCAATATTCGCCGAGAGGCTCCTCAACCGTAGGCTCGGCTGTAAAAGATCTGCGATGGGTGCGTCCCGAAATTGTCATGCCGGCGCGAGAACATAGGCGCGAACCTTGGAGCAGGACCTATGAATTTCGAAGTGCATAGCCGTTGGAAGGCGGCCCTTTCGGCCGCCGCACACCATACCCTCACCGCACGCTGGCACAGCGCAACCCACGCGCTGCGCCTCGCGGAGCTTCAGTACCGGGAGTTGTACTCGGCCGATGAGGTCGACATTCAGGCGCTACGCAAGGCGGCGCAGCGGATTCACGATCTGAAACAGCTGCGCACGGTGCTCGCCGGCGAACTCGGCGGCAAGCCGGCCTGAACGGCCGGCCTGCCGCTGCACTCAGTAGCCCGCAGCCAGCCCCGAGGGTCGCCGCCGGTCATTGGCGCCCTCCAGCATGTGGGTCAGCGGATTGACCACGATCGCCTCATCTGCGCCCCAGGACTTCACGATCTTGAAGCGATAGCCCATCGCGCGTAGCCGCTGCTCGACGCTCGGACTCATCAGGCCCGGCTCGGCAAAGATCACATCCGGATACCACTGCTGGTGCACACGCGGCGCATTCACGGCTTGCTGCACGTTCATGCCGAAATCGGCGACGTTGAGGAAGCTCTCGAGCGTCGTCGAGATGATCGTCGAGCCGCCCGGACTGCCGGTCACCATGAACAGTCGCTTGCCCCGCAGCACGATCGTCGGGGCCATCGAGCTCAGCGGCCGCTTGCCCGGCTCGATTTGATTGGCCTTGCCCTGCACCAGACCGAAAGAGTTCGGCACGCCCGGTTTCGAAGTGAAATCATCCATCTCGTTGTTGAGGAAGAACCCGGTGTCTCCCGCCATCTGCCCGAGCCCAAACAGATAGTTGATGGTGTAGGTCACTCCGACCGCATTGCCATGCCGATCGACGATGGAGAAATCGGTGGTATCCGTGCCCTCATAAGGCCCAAGGCTGCCCTTGATCTGCACCGAGGGCGTCGCCGCATCCGGACGAATGCTCGCGCGCAGCTTCGCGGCATGCGACGCCGACAACAGCTGTGCGATGGGGTTGTGCACAAAAGCCGGATCACCGAGATACGTATTGCGATCGGCGAACGCGCGCCGCTCGGCTTCCGCGAGATAGTGCAGGCTCGCGACCGAACCGTAGCCCCACTTTGAGAATGGATAGGGCTTGATGATCTGCAGGATCTCGCAAATCGTGACGCCACCCGAACTCGGTGGCGGGTCCGACATGATGGTGTAGCCGTGGTAGCGACACTCGACCGGGCGCGCCCACTGCACGGTGTAATCAGCGAAGTCCCGCATCGACAGGATGCCGTGGTGAGCGCGGCTGGCTGCGACGATCGCACGGGCAATAGGCCCTCGGTAGAACGCCCGGCTGCCCTCGCGAGCAATGAGCTCGAGGGTGTGCGCGAGCTGCGGCTGACGCAGTCGCTCGCCGGCCACATACGGCTTGCCATGGTTAAGGAAGATCGCCGCCACATTCTTGTGCTTGGCGAAATCCTTCGCGCGCGTATTGAGAATGTTGACATCGCCCTGTTCGAGCACATACCCGTCGCGTGCCAGGCGGATCGCCGGCGCCATCACCTGCGCGCGGCTCATCGTGCCATACTTGCGCAGCGCCGTATCCAGGCCGAGCACCGTGCCCGGAACCCCAACGGCGAGATAAGTCTGGGTGCTCAGACCCGGCACCACCTGCCCGGCGGCGTTCTGATACAACGTCGGGGTAGCCTTAAGCGGCGCCTTTTCGCGAAAGTCCAGAAACAGCGTGCGGCCACTGGCAAGGTGAATCATCATGAACCCGCCACCGCCGATGTTACCGCAGCACGGGTGCACAACGGCGAGTGCATAGCCGACGGCGACCGCGGCATCGATTGCGTTGCCTCCCTCCTTGAGAATCTGCAAGCCAACCTCGGTGGCCAGATGCTGCGCAGTCACCACCATCGCGTGCCGCGCCAGCACCGGGCGATCGTGGGCAAGCGCTGCCACGGTCGTCGGTGGTGCGCTTGAGTCCAGCGCCTGGGTGGGAATGACGGAGTGCGCGACGGCGGCGCCGGCAGCATGCGCTGCCGGCAGCACCGCAAGAGCCGCCGCAACCGTCCAAGCCAGATGAGCCTTGGGCATCGGTTTCAACCTATCGGTTCGTTGACCAGGGTACAGTCTTGCAGATCAGGGCCTCCGCTACCAGTGATAACCCACGGTGCCGTAGTAGTACGCGCCGCTCAGGCCAAAAGGTGAGGAGCCCGGATAGGGAAAAATCCCGAAGAAGTTATTGAGACTGTCGTTCTGCTGGGGATAGGTATTGCCGACATTGTTGCCGCCCGCCGTCAGCAACCACCCGGACCAGTGATACGACAGACTGGCATCGAGTATGTAGCGCGCCGCGAAGGTCTGGTTGTATTTCGGACCATTGGTGCTGAGACTGCTCCAGGTGCCGTAGCGCGTCAGCTGACCGTGCACGGTCCAGCGGCCGACGTTCCAGTCGGCCATGACGAGCGCCTTGGTCTGCGGCGCGCCCACCGTCAGAAATCCCACCTCCTGCTGATTGACGATCGGCAGAACCAGTCCGTGCAAGCCATCCTGGGCGGGATTGGGCGCTATGCCCGTAATCTCCGTCTTGTTGTAATTGACCTCGGCGCTGAGCAGCAGTTGGGAATGCGGCAGTGCCACACTGTAGTGCCCGACAAAATCAACGCCATCGGTGCGCGTGCTGACGCCGTTATAGAAGAAGGCGCCACCATCCACGAACGGGATGCCAACGGAAGTGAGGTAGCTGCTCACCGCCGAGCCAATGAGGTTGCCGCTGAGCACGATGCGGTGGGCGATCTTGATGTCATACGCATCGAGGGTCATGTACAGGCCGTCACGCGGCGTGAACACGAAACCAAGCGAGTAGCTGTGCGACTTCTCGGCCCGCAGCGGCTGCGCACCGAGCGCGATCGCGGCAGGATTGCTCACCGGAAACTGGCGGATCGTGTAGGGGACATTGTTAATGAACAGGAGTGATGTGCTCGAGTAGTACTCCTGCTGCAGAGTCGGGGCAACGAAGCCGGAAGAGGCCGTACCGCGCATCGCCACCGCGTGATTGAACGCGTAGCGGCCCGACAGATCGTAGACCGTTGCGCCACCGAAGTCGCTGTACTGCGTCCGGCGCACCGCAAACTCCGTCGAGAGGCGCTTGGTCCAGCTCCCCTCCAGATCGAGATAAGCCGCCCGAGTGTTCCGTGAATGCGAACCGGCATCCTCGGGCGTGTAGCCTGGGAAAACCTGAGCCCCAGCGCCGGCATAGGCGGCCGGTTCGCCGGCGTACACGGAGAACTGGTCATAGCCGTAGTTCACGCCCCACGCCACCAGCAGCCCGCGCTTCATCCAGCCTGGACTGAAGATCCGTTTGAAGTCCGCGTTCACCATGCTCTGACGGATCTTGTTCATGCCGATGTAGAAGTTCGTCGGCGAGGCGCTGCCAAGGGAGTAGTTGAACGTATCGGCCGTGTTGAGCTTCCAGCTGTTGCCGCCGGTATCGGCACTGAAGTCGTAGCGCCAGCCGAACAGTTGGCCACGCACGCCCAGCACTTCCTGATCGTCGAACAGCGTGCTCGCCTCGATCGGCAGGAAGCCCTTCGGGTAAACCGTCACCGCCGCGGGCTGGCTGTTCTTGTACTGCGAGAGGGAGCGGAAGAATCCGCCCGCCCAGACGTCGCGATGATTCAGTATGGTGAAGCCGTAGAGTTCGGCCGCAGGGCTGAATTTGTACTGCATGTTGATCGAGCCCTGCAGCGAGTGCAGGTCCGGCGCCCCGTAGTGGGTGGTGATGTTTCCGTAACTCGGATCAGCCGGAAAACGTCGATCAGGGTTTGTTCGGTTAGTGCCGCCCTGCCGGGTGCCATCGAAGCTCACGCGCACCCAGCCCTTGCTGCCGAGCGCGAGGCCCTCGTCCGCCCCCCCGGTCACCGTGCGGCCATCGCCTCTGACGTACTGTCCCGCCGTGAGCTCCGCGGTGCCACCCGAGCCCCCGCCCTTGAGAATGATATTGATGACGCCGGCGATCGCCCCCGATCCATACTGGGAGGCTGCGCCGTCACGCAGAATCTCAATATGATCGATCGCATTGATCGGAATGGCTGCCAGATCGACCGGCGAGGACCCCCGACCGAATTCCCCGTCGACATTCGTGATCGCGGTGGTGTGCACGCGCTTGCCGTTGATGAGCACCAGCGTCTCATTGGGCGACAGCCCACGCAATTGCGCCGGCTCGGAGGCGTCCGTTGCATCGGTGATCGAGGACTGCGGATAGTTGAACGACGGAAGCAAGACACTCAGGGCGGACGCCAGATTTGATGCCCCGGTGGCCACCAGATTGGCCGGCGTCACCACATCGATCGGCGAGAGCGACGTCGCCTCCGTCATGCCGACCGAGCGGGTTCCCGTAACGATCACTGTGTGCAAAGCCGAATTGCCCCGCGGGGCAGACAGGAGAGATTGCGCGGGCGGCGGAGCGGAGCCGGCGGCCGCCGGTGGGGGATCGGCGGGCGGGTCGACGGGCGCATGGGCCACGGGAACTGCCGTGGTGTATGACGCGGCCAGCAGCCGCGGCGGGTCAGATTTCACCTCGCGCGTATCGCCGGTCGGGAGTGTGTCGCGGCGGATTTCGATCACGTTCGCCGCCAGCCGGCGATAAACCAAGTGTGTCCCGGCGAGCATGCGGCGCAGCGCCGCGTCGACCGTCACCTCGCCCTGCATCGCGGGAGCCTGGCGCCCGGCAGCGAGTCTGGAGAAGAAGATGATCTCGGTCCCGCTCTGCCGAGCGAGTTCCTGCAGCGCCGCCGCAAGCGGCTGGCGACTGATCGCCACGTTGAACGTTCGCCTCGCGCCGGCCGCGACCCCCGGCACATTCACGATCAGGCACAACAACGCAGCGAGCATCGCAATCTTTGAGCAGCGGCGACCCATAGAACCTCCCCCATTGACGACTTGGCGACGTGCAGTGACGCTCTTTGAATCAGGTAGAGCGTCGGCCGTGGCGTTTGGCCCCCTCCCGCGGACAAAAATACCTGTACGTGGCCCGCTCAGGGCTGAGAGCGACTCATCCGGAGTTGAACATCCTTCACGTGCGAGGGACGCTTACGCTCGAGCGTCACGACGCTCTGCCCGGCCCGATTGCGCTGCACCACCGCGCCGGGCACGTCGGTGAGAAATCTCAGCAGCGAGCCCGGATCGTCGAGTTCGATGACACCGGTGACTTTGCGCGCGCGCAGCGCGGCGCTGGCGATCACGATGCGTGTGCTGCCGGCCCGATCGAGTTCATCCACGACCTCCCCGAGTGGGCGCGCCTCGAACACCAGTTGCCGGTGAGTCCAGGCGGTGGTCGCCGCTAGGTGCCTGACCGCACGCGGCGCGCTCAGGCCCTGCGGAGTGATCAGCACCTCCTGCGCCACACCGAGAATGAGCGCACCGGCGGGGGCCGGAAAGCGCTCGAGTCGCAGCGGCGCGCGCAGCGCCCCGATGTGTGCGGGCACGGACCACGCCGGGCGCGTCGGCAGATCTGCTTGTGCAGCGCTCATCACCGCCACTCGACCCTGCAAGACGGTCACCGCCGCATAATGAGCGAGTAGATCGACGTTGAACTCGGTGCCAATCGCCCGCACCACGTGGCCATCCGCATACACGTCGAACGGCCGCTGCGGATCGTGACTGACCTGAAAGAGCGCCTCGCCCCGCAGCAGGTGAATCACACGCCGGTGCTTGCGCAGATCCACCTCGACGGTCGCCGCGGAATTGAGCGTCACGCGCGAGCCATCGGCGAGCAGAATCGAGCGCTGCTCACCGCGACGCGTGTGATAGACCTGCACCCCGCCGGACAGAGACAGCCAGCACACCAGAGCGACGGCGCCGAGTGCCGTCGCGGCCGCGGCAAGGCGCACCAGGCTTGCGGGGCGCCTGCGCCAGGCACCACGCCCGCCGGGGCGGACGGACGTCCCCCGCAGCATCGCGCCGCCGGGAGGACGAACCAGCGCCGCCGGTTCGACCGACGCCCTCGCGGCGCAGACCAGCGTCTCGATGGGCGTGTCCGGCCAGTGCACGGTATCGGCCCGCAATATCCGCATCAGACGCTCGACCTCGAGGTAGGCCTCGATCCGTTCCGGCGAGCGCACCACCCAGGCCAGAAATTCGCGCCGATCGGCAGCCGTGGCGTCCTCGCCGTGCAACAACGTCCACCACTGGGCCGCCTCCTCGCCACAGTACCTGCCGGCCGCCACGGGATGCCTGGGGTCACTCATCGAGCACGCCACGCAATTGTTCGTAGCCGCGAGCCAGATAGCGCCGCACCTGACGCAGCGTCAGACCGAGTTCCTGAGCGATCTGCTTATACGAGTGCTCATCCCGAAGGCGTAAGAGCACTGCCGCGCGCATCATCGGTGACATCCGCTCTAGCGTCTGATTCAACCGCTGCTCGGACAGCTTGGCCTCGACGGTGAGTTCCGGTAGGCATTCATCAACCGGGACATCGCTATCCTCCGCGCCAAGGGCCTCCATCGGCGGGTACTCGCGCCGCCATTCGGCCACGACATGTCCGGCGACGCGCAGCAGGTAGGCCTGGGGATTGCGCACCTGCAGCAGATCCGGGGCACGCAGCAGCCGCAGGTAGATCTCCTGGGCCAGATCTTCTACCTCGACCGTCGAGCGCACGCGGCGCCCGAGAAACTGCAGCAGGCTGCGGTTCCATCGCCGGCGCCACCCCACCAGCACGGTCGCGTTCGTCATGACTGTTCGGTCCCCCCCCCCCGCATGGCCGTTCTTCAGAGTATATAGAGCATCCAGCGCGACTTTTGCCCCCCCCTGGCACTCATCGGCAGCGCGCTCTGCCGGCATCCGGGCGAGACAGAGCACCCGTGGCGAATGCTCCGCACGAGATGTCAGCGCCCGGGGGAGCCGCTAGACTGCACGCAAGCAACCGCGTCTTCCCTGGGGTCAAGCATGTTCCGAAAGATCACCGCCATCCTCTGCTGCGTCGGCCTGTCGGCGGGCATCGCACCACCCGCATCAGCCGCAACGGCGGCCACGCCTGCAAACGCGGCCACCGTCGCTCTGCATCGGCTGTTCCGCAAGGAATGGCAGCGGGAGATGCGCGAGCATCCACTCGAAGCGTCCGCAGACGGGTTTCATCAATACGACGGACGCTGGGCCGATTTGAGCCTCGCGGCTTTGCAGCGCGAGCACGCCGAGGATCTCGAGGCGCTGCAGCGCCTTGCGGCCATCAACCGCGCCCAGCTCGGCCGCGAGGACCGCATCAGCTATGACCTGTTCAAGCACCGCTACGACATCAGGGTGCAGGGCTATGACCTGAAGACCTACCTGATGCCGATGAATGAACTGGAGGGAGTGCAAACCCTGCGCACCCTGACGCAGACGCTTCGCTTTCAGACCCTCGCCGACTACCGCCACTACCTCGAGCGGCTGCAGACCTTCAAGCCGTACATGGATCAGACCATAGTGCTGCTGAAGCAGGGCGTTAAGGCGGGGATGACCGAACCGCGCGTGGTGATGCAGCGCGTCCCCCATCAGATTGCCGCAAACATCGTCGCGAACCCGGCGCAGAGCCCCTTCTACGCGCCGTTTAAGAAAATGCCCTCGATCATTCCGGCCGCCGAGCAGGCGCGACTGCGCGCCGAAGCCAAGGTCGCAATTGCGCAGGTGGTGACACCGGCCTATCGTGAACTGCAAAAGTACTTCGATTCCGAATACCTGCCGCATTGCCGCGCGAGCATTGCCGCCGAGGCGCTGCCGGACGGGAAGGCGTACTACGCCTACATGGTGCGCAAATACACCACGACGAATCTCACCCCGCACCAGATCCACCAGATCGGCCTGCAGCGCGTTGCCGAGATTCACGCGCAGATGCAGCGCGTGTTCGATCAGATCGGTTTCAAGGGCACCTACCAGCAGTTCGTGCACTACCTGCGCACCAGCCCGCGCTTTTATTACAAGAATCCGGCGCATCTGCTCGAGGCGTACCGAGCGGCCGCGATGCGCGTCAACCCCCTGCTGGTCAAATACTTCCCCGTGTGGATCCTGCCGCGGGTCCCGTACGGAGTGCAGGCAATCCCCGCCTCGCTCGCACCCGATACTTATCCGGCCTATTCGGTACCCCCGGCCGGTGACGGCAGTGTCGCCGGCTACGTGGCGGTCAATCTCTACAAGCCACAAAGCCGGCCTAAGTACGACATCCAGGTCCTGGTCTGCCACGAAGGTCGCCCCGGCCATCAGCTGCAGATTCCGATCGCCATGGAGCTGAAGGGTCTGCCCGATTTCCGCCGCTTCGACTACTACAGTTCCTATGGCGAGGGCTGGGCGCTCTACACCGAGTCCTTGTGCGGACAAATGGGCCTGTACAACAACCCTTACTCCAAATTCGGCTACCTGGACTGGCAGATGTGGCGAGCGGTCCGCCTGGTCGTAGACACCGGCATTCACTCCGAGGGCTGGACCCGGGCTGAAGCCGTGCGCTATTTCGAAAAAAATACCGCTCTCAGCACCCAGAACATCAATACCGAAGTCGACCGTTACATCGCCTGGCCCGGGCAGGCGCTCTCCTACATGATCGGACAGATGGACATCTTCCACCTGCGCAACACGGCCGAGCAGGCACTCGGCGCCAAATTCAACATCAAGGATTTCCACGCAGCAATCCTCGAGCATGGCGCAATGCCGCTCACCATTCTCAATCGCGTGATCGACCACTGGATCCGTGACCGCAAGATGGGTAAACCGATGCGTCAGGCTCTTCCGCAATAGCCCGCCAAACTCCTGGGCGGCCGAGCACCACCGGTCGCCCAGCTCTTTCGGGGAGCACAGGGCGTTCTTCACGTTGACGCAAGATTGAACGCTCATACCGCGCCCCAAGGATGCTGGTGACGCAGCGTCTGCACACGACGGTCACTATGACGTCGTGCGCACATTGCGCCCGCCGAACGGCGCGGCGGTCTCGCCACAGCATCGCCGACCAATGCACTGCCGCCGCGACCGACCGCCTCTGCTGTGACACTGCCCAGGTCAGATTCCCTCTGGCACTATTTTAAGCATCACATTGAAATTATGCGTTAAATTGCCCGGGCCATTCAAATTGATCAGAGCGTCCAGGACTTAAGATGAGCAAGCTGCAGGACCCAGTCGACCGCGCACACCAGATGCACCAATCTGGGCGAATACAGGAGGCGATCGATCTTTATCTCAAGGTGTTGCGCAAACAGCCGCGCAACGCTCAGTTGCTGTTCCTCCTGGGTACTGCATACCTACAGACAGGCCAGTTCACCAAAAGCATCGGCTCCTTACAAAACGCCGTTTTACTCAATCCCAAGAACGCCGCGGCGCACTGCAATCTGGGTGTGTCGCTGAATGCCGTGCAGCGCTTCGATGAGGCGTTGTCCCACTTCGGACGTGCCGTACTGATAAAGCCCGATTATGCCGAGGCCTACAATAATCGGGGCAGCACACTATTTGGTCTGAAGCGTCCGGAAGATGCTTTGACGAACTTCGATCAGGCGTTGGCAATCAAGCCTGATTACGCCGAAGCGCACAACAATCGCGGTCTTGTGCTCAAGGACCTGAATCGCCTCGAGGAGGCGCTCGCCAGTTACGATAAGGCACTGGCCATCGCACCCAATCATGCCCAGGCACACCACAACCGCGGACTCGTGCTCGGTGCATTGAAGCATCTGCATGAGGCACTCGCCAGTTTCGAGAAGTCACTGACTATCAAGCCCGACTACGCCGAGGCCTACAATAACCGGGGCAATCTACTCCGAGAGCTCAATCGCCTGGAGGAAGCTCTGGCCAGTTACGATCAGGCCATACAGCTCAAGCCCGATTACGCCGAAGCCCACTACAACCGGGGTGTGGTGCTCGGCGACTTACAACAACCGGAGCAGGCCTTGGCGAGTTACGATCGAGCGCTCAAAGCAAACCCGAACTACGCCGAGGCGTACAATAATCGCGGAGCGATTCTTTACAATTTGAAGCGTCCGGAACTGGCTCTAGCCAGCTACGATCAGGCGGTGTCAGTCAGGCCCAACTATGCCGATGCCTACTACAATCGGGGCGTGACGCTCGAGAATTTGAGGCAGCTGGATCAGGCCTTGGCGAGTTACGACCAAGCCCTGCAGATAGATCCTCACCACTTCATGGCGCACAACAACAGGGGCGTGATTCTTTATAAATCACTGAATCTGGAGCAGGCCATGGCGAGTTACAACCAAGCCCTGCAGATAGATCCAAACATCGTCGAAGCGCACTGGAATAAGTCTCTAGTGCTCCTTCTGACCAGCAACTACGCCGAAGGGTGGGAACTCTATGAATGGCGCCTCAAGAGAGCCGCAGCCCTGAAAGAACTGCGCACCTTTCCCCAACCGTCCTGGCGAGGACAGATGGACATCCAGGGCAAGCGACTGCTGATCCAAAGCGAGCAGGGCTTTGGTGATGTCGTACAGTTCTGCCGATATCTGCCTCGAGTCAAGGCACTGGGCGCGGAGATTATCCTCGAAGTACAAGAGTCATTGACCCAGCTCGTTGCCACGATGCAGTGCCCAATGACCGTCGTCACCAGGGGCGCCCCGCTGCCCGAATTCGACGCGTATTGCCCGCTGTTGAGTTTACCGTATGCACTTAAGACGACACCAGAGACGATCCCGGCGAATATTCCCTATCTGTTCTGCGACCAGAACAAGGTACGGCAGTGGCAGGACCGACTCGGACATGAAAGCAGGCCGCGCGTCGGGCTGGTTTGGTCGGGCTCAGAAGCACACGAGAACGATATGAATCGCAGTATCGCTCTGGAGGACCTGCTGCCCCTCATGAGTTCCTCGGTTGAATGGCATTCACTGCAAAAAGCGTATCGGCAGCAGGACCTTGCGGTGCTTAGCCAGCATCCCGAGATCAAGCAGCATCAGGATGACCTCCATGACTTCTCCGATACGGCGGCACTTATTGAATGCCTGGACCTGGTGATTAGCGTCGATACCAGCGTGGTGCATGTGGCTGGAGCGATTGGCAAGGCAACCTGGGTCTTGCTGCCCTATTGCCCGGACTTCCGCTGGATGTTGGATAGAACCGACTCACCATGGTATCCGACGGCCAGACTCTTCAGACAGCCCAAGAAAGAGGATTGGCAGAGCGTTATCCACCAAGTACAGCGAGAACTGGCAGAATTGGTTGCGAAGAGTCATGACGGGCGCGCCCAGCAATGATCCGGCTCGGCTTTTTCGGAGTTCCAATGGAGGAAGAACTGATTCTCGCCCGACCCATCCCGGGTATGGAGCAATGAACCATCGCACCGAGGACGTATCGCTCCGTGGCACTCAGTGCCGTCCCAGCGCGACCTGCCATCGGTGAGGATGGATAACCGCGGGTTTCCGACCAAGATCGGTCACGTGAGGTAGCCCTGCGCACGGCAGGCAGCGCCTCTAGTAACGCCGGTGGCGAGCCGCGCGTCGATCTGGGTAAGACAGCGGGAACGCCTGGGAACCTGAAGAGCGCCGCCACGAGCCGATCAACCCACTTGGCCTGCCAACTGGAGGGTCCCGCCAAAGATTCCTGCACGGCTCATGCGTGGCGGGATCCTGTTTAAACCCGGAATTCAAATCAGCCCGATTCAAACGATATGAGGAGCGTCCCGCTCAGGTCGTTGGTATGAGTGGCAACGCCTGGTGACGCGCAAATTGACAGGCATTCATTAACCGGGCTCGAGACGCCGTTCACCGATGCCCGCACAAAGCACAACAGCAACAAGAGCGGCCAGGTCACCGCCGTCGCGATTTGTAGCCCAGGTGCCGCGCACACATGTACGGATCCGGCGGCTCAGACCCGTTCCGCGCTCAGGATGGTCAGCGTCCCTACCGGCAGCAAATACGCTCGCGACTTAAGCGCTGCGCATGCCATCGTGGAGTGTGACCCCCAACCCGGCACTGTGCTCCATCGGGCTCACCGTGGCGCGGCTTGCTCCCTCGCTATCGGCAGCTGATCCGACGGCATAGGCGGAGGGCCAAGGCGGCGCCATTTCAATTTTATCCGCTCCCCCTGTTGCGGGCATTGACCTCTACAGTGCGACCCGTACAACGTGCAGACGGGCCCAGCTCCGGCATGATCTTGGCCAGCCCCCTAGCCCCGTCCAGTCAATCGGCGCCTGCGGATGCAGATGACCGGGCGCTCATGACCGCCCCGCCGGGCCAGCCACCCAATATGTGGCCGGCGCACGTTCCGGGGAACCCGCCCGTTGCCGAGGAACGGGCACCCTGCTCAGGATGGCTCGCACAGGACGTCGCCGATCGAGGCGGGTTCGTCCAGCGAGGTGGCATCACGGCGGGTACCCGACGGTCCACCTCGGCTCAGCCCAGGATGCAAAGCAGCGAGGCCAGCGCCGCAATGGCCGCGAGCGTTCACGATGAAAGTTATCGACCTCAAAAGGGCACTTCACTCGGTCGCCCGCTACAGCGTCATGCCATCGGTGATGGCTTCTGCGCGCTTGAGTTTGCGACGCAAGGAGCGGTAACCCAGAGGCGAACGGCGATACCGACACTGTCGATTCCGCGCCGCCGCGAATGATGATCGGGGCAGGGAGATTCGAACTCCCGACCCTCTGCTCGCAAAGGACATTTGACATACCGACATACGCGTCGTATGCTTTGACATATGAGGACGACTGTGCGTCTAGATGAAGCCCTCATGGCACGTGCCCGGCAGGAAGCGTCTCGTCGCGGCATCACGCTCACTGCCCTCATCGAGCAAGGGCTGCGGCTGGCGCTGCGCCGGCCCTTGATGCGTCCGCAGCACGCTGCCGTATCGCTTCCTGAATGCCAGGCCGGAGGTGGCGTCCTGCCGGGCGTGGACTTGAATGACAGCGCAGACTTGCTCGACCGGTTGGAAGGTCGCGATTGATTCTCTGCGACGTCAACGTACTGATCTACGCCTTTCGTTCCGACGCCGAGGATCATGCGCGATACAAAGCATGGCTGGAATCGGTGATCAACGGGCCGGCGGCCTATGGCGTCGCCCCTCAGGTGCTCGCCAGCGCCGTGCGCATCTGTACCCATCGGCGGATTTTTGCCCGTCCCAGCTCCCTGGATGACATTTTCGACTTCTGTCGCGCCGTCCTCGGACAACCCACCGCGACGGTGATTACGCCCGGCGAGCGTCACTGGTCAATATTCGAGTCCCTCTGCCAGGATTCCGCATCCACGGGAAACATCGCGCAAGACGCCTGGTTTGCGGCCCTCGCCATCGAGTCCGGGTGTGAGTGGATCACTACGGATCGTGACTACGCGAGATTCGAAGGCCTCACGTGGCGATCCCCATTCTGATCTGATTCACCACGGAGGTAGACACCAACACGGGTTCGGCGACCCGAGTGAATTGGTCGGGGCAGGGAGATTCGAACTCCCGACCCTCTGCTCCCAAAGCAGATGCGCTACCAGACTGCGCCATGCCCCGACCCGTGCCGCGGCGGGAATTCGCACGCGGCAGCGCCATAATATGCGAGAATGCGCGCCTTCGGAAAGAGCTACGAATCAGGCATTTCATGGCGGCACAGGTGATTGACGGGCGCAAGCTCGCCGGTGAGGTCAAAAAGCAGGTTCGCACGGCAATCGAGTCGGCCATTGCGCGGGGGCGACGGCGCCCGGCGCTCGCCGTCGTGAAGGTCGGGGACAATCCGGCCTCGGAAGTCTATGTGCGCAACAAGCGCAAGTCGTGTGAGGAAGTCGGAATCCGCTCCGTCGCGTACGACCTGCCCCACTCGACCTCGGAGCTCGAGCTGCTCACGCTCGTCGATGAACTCAACCACGATCCGCAGATCGACGGTATCCTGGTGCAGTTGCCGCTGCCCGATCAGATCCAGTCCACTGCGGTGATCGAGCGGATCGATCCGGCCAAGGATGTCGACGGCTTTCACCCCTATAACGTCGGCCGCCTGGCGCAACGCATTCCCCGCATCCGCCCCTGCACGCCGTACGGGGTCATCAAGCTGCTCGAGCACATCGTCGCGCCGCTGAAGGGCCAGCATGCCGTCATCGTCGGCGCGTCCAATATCGTCGGGCGGCCGATGGCACTCGAACTGCTCCTCATGGGCGCCACCGTCACTGTCTGCCACCGCTTCACCGCGGACCTCGGAGCGCACGTCCGTCAAGCCGACATTCTGGTGGTCGCGGCCGGCAAACCGGGCCTGGTCCCCGGCGAATGGGTCAAACCGGGCGCGGTGGTCATCGACGTCGGCATGAACCGGCTGGAGAATGGCCGGCTGGTGGGGGATGTGCAGTTCGAATCGGCCAGCGAGCGCGCCGGCTGGATCACTCCCGTGCCGGGCGGCGTCGGACCGATGACGGTAGCGATGCTGATGCACAATACGTTCGAGGCGTTCCAGCGCCGCATGGAGTCCGGACGCTGAAAGCCCGCGGCACCGCACTGCCGGGAGGCAGGCGAGAGGTTGTCGCCCCGTAAGCTCGAACCACTCTCTGACGGATCGTTACCGTATCCGCTCGGCGTTAGCTCCTGCGGCACGGTCCGAATCGGTCCCGCCGGCAATGGTGAGACGGCCCGATGCTCCGGACTCGAGGCAATACCCATGAGCCGGGGAATGGCTAGCCGCATTGGCGTATGGCCGACAGCGTCGCGCTGCAGCTCGACGGGACGCGGCCAATCGGTCCTGCGAATCCCGGTACCTTCCTGAATACGCGACGCTGCCCGCTCGCGGGCGCGGCTTCGGCCCCGTCGGACGACGGATCGCCCATGGCCGCTTCAAGCCCATCGGACGCAATAACCGCTTCGAGCACCCGCCCCGCCAAAACCCTCGGACACCCAGGCCTTGAGCCCCGGCACGACGCACATCACCGGTCCAGCTCTGCGCTAAGAGCTCTGGCGACTCAGCGCTCGAATCAGACGGGCAGCCTCTCTGTGAACGGCGCGGCGAGTATGACCGATACCGCGCTCAACAGCCGCGCGTCACCGGAATCCCTCACACGCAGCATTTCGCTCAGGCGCGACGCCAGTCTGTGCCGCCGCCCGGCCGATCTTCGAGAATCACGCCGGCCGCCGTCAGCGCGTCGCGAATACGATCGGACTCAGGCCAATTCTTGGCCTTGCGAGCCGCCGCGCGCGCCGCAATCTGTGCCTCGATCTGCGCGTCACTCAACGCAGCCGACAGCGCTGCGGTCTCGCTCGACGGCGCGAGCACCGGCTTCGCCAGACGCAGCCAGCTCTCCGGATTATGCTGCAGCAATCCCAGCACCGCGCCGAGTTCACGCAACTTCGCCCCGAGTGCCCCCGCACGCGCCGTCTCACCGGCATCGCGAGCCGTGTTGACCTCTCGGGCGAGCGTCTGCAGCACTGCGAGCGCTTCCGGAGTGTTGAAATCATCGTCCATCGCCGCCTGGAAACGCGGGCCGTAGGTCGAATCGGCCGGCTCGGCCACTGGCACGGCGCGCAATGCCAAATACAGTCGCTGCAGCGCGGCATCGGCCTGCTCAAGCTGCTCGAGGGAGTAATTGATCGGGCCCCGGTAGTGGCTCGCGAGCACGAAGTAACGCAGCACTTCCGGATGACGCAGCTTCGGCAACACTTCGCGTACGGTGAAGAAATTGCCAAGAGACTTCGACATCTTCTCGTTGTCGACGTTGACGAAGCCGTTGTGCATCCAGATCTCGGCGAACCGCTCCCCGGTGGCCGCGCAGGTCTGCGCGATCTCGTTCTCGTGGTGAGGGAATTTCAGATCCATCCCACCGCCGTGTATGTCGAAGTGCGCGCCGAGCAGCTCGACCGACATCGCCGAACACTCAATGTGCCAACCCGGCCGGCCGCGCCCCCAAGGGGAGTCCCACGCGGGCTCATGCGGCTTCGCATGCTTCCAGAGGACGAAATCGAGCGGATCGCGTTTCGATTCGTCCACTTCGACGCGCGCGCCTGCTCGCAAATCAGCGAGGCGCTTGCCGGAGAGCCGGCCGTAGCCGGCGAACTTGGCCACCGCGTACATGACGTCCGCATTCGGTGCAACGTATGCGTAGCCGCGCTCGATGAGCTGCTCCACCATGGCAATGATCGCAGGCACGTGCTGGGTCGCGCGCGGCTCGAAATCCGGTCGCAGGATGCCCAGTGCTGCGCAATCCTCATGCATGGCCACAATGAACCGCTCGGTGAGTGCCTCGATCGGTTCACCGTTCTCGGCCGCGCGCTTGATGATCTTGTCATCAATATCGGTGATGTTGCGCACATAGATCAGCCGATAACCGCTGTGGCGCAAATAGCGCGCAACGGCATCGAACACGATCATCATGCGCGCGTGTCCGATATGCAGATAGTCGTACACGGTCATGCCGCACACGTACATGCGCACTTCGCCGGGCACGATGGGAGTAAGCGGCTGTTTGTCTCCGGTGAGGGAGTTGTGAATGCGGATCATGGCTGTCATTTCTTTGTCATGGCGAACCGTCGGCTCACGCTCGTCACGCAAAGCGCGCCAGACGGCGCTCGATTTCCCCGGTCGGCATGGCGCGCAGGAGCGGTGCGAGCTCAGGACCATGGCCGAGACCGGTCAGGGCAAAACGCAGCGGTCGATAAAGCTGTGCGCCCTTGCGACCGCTCGCCTGCCGAGCCGCAGCCACGATGGCCGCCAGATCATTGCCGCTCACCGCCACGGCACGTGCCGCAGCCGCAAACAGCGTGGCGCCGGCCTCGCGCACAATCTGCTCACCCTCTGCATCGAGCGGCGGCGGGGCGCCGAAGACGATCCGGACCCACTCTTGCGCGTCCTCGGGCAACACCACGTTCGGCAGTACCGCCGTAGTGAATGCCTCCACGGCCGCAGGATCGACGTTCTGCGGCAGCAGCGCACCGAGCCAGCCACGCGCCTGCGCGGGCGAGAGCCGGTGCACGGCGGCCTTCTGCCAGACACGCAGTTGCTGCTCATCGAAATGCGCCGGCGCGCGGCCGAGATGATGCGTGTCGAAGGCGTGGACCAGCGCCTCGAGCCCGAGCAGATCGTGCTCCGGACTCGAGTGTCCCAGCCGGAACAGGTAGTTAATCAGCGCCTCGGGGCGATACCCTCGTTCGCGGAATTCGCGCACGCTGGCCGCACCGTGGCGCTTGGAAAGCGGCGAGCCATCCGCTCCGAGGATCAGCGCGAGGTGTCCATATCGGGGTGCCGGCAGTCCGAGCGCCTCGAGAATGAGCAGCTGACGCGGCGTGTTCGTCAGATGGTCCTCGCCACGCAGCACCTGCGTCACCCCCATGCTGGCATCATCGACGGCATTGGAAAAGAAGAACGCGGCCGAGCCGTCGGCCCGACGCACGACGAAATCACCGATGTCATCGGAGAGAAAGCTCTGCGCACCGTGCACGAGATCGGTGAATTCGATCCGCCGCCCGCTCGGCACCCGGAAGCGCAACGTGGCAGCGAGTCCGGCGGCCCGCCGCTGCGAGCGCTCGCTCTCGGTGAGCTCGCGACACGTGCCCGGATAGCGGGGCGCACGGCCCGCCGAGCGCTGCGCGCTGCGAGCCGCCGCCAGCTCCAGCGCCGTGCAAAAGCACGGATAGACTGCCCCCTGGTGCTCCAGCTGCGAGAAGAGTCGCGCATAGAATGCCCCACGCTGCGACTGATGGTACGGGCCGAGCGCATCCTCGCATCCCGGGCCCGCGTCCCATTCCAGACCGAGCCACACCAGATCCGCCAGCAGCCCCTCGGTGTGCTCCGCGAGGCTGCGGCTGGCATCGGTGTCCTCGATGCGCAGCACGAACCGTTCCCCCGCACGGCGGGCTAGCAGGAAATTGAACAGCGCGGTACGGGCGTTACCGAGGTGCAGCTCGCCGGTCGGGCTGGGGGCGAAGCGGGTCGCGCCGCGCGTGAACGTCTGAGCGGTTGTGCGGTCCATTTCTGCCATAGCCGACAATAGTACGGGGTTTGCGCGGGCGCTGCTAAGATGACGCGTTTGCGCGAGCCACTGGGAGGACCCATGCACGATCGGAACTGCACCGCCGCACGGCGCAGCGCACTCACTCTCGCGGCGCGACTGCTCGCCGTCATGGCCCTCGGCCTGATGGGCACCGCGGGCGCGCAGAGCGCACAACCGGCACAGAATCCGCAGCCCAACCCCGAGGTGCTCGTCACCACGAGCATGGGCTCTTTCGTCATCGAGCTACGGCCCGACCGCGCACCGCTCACCGTGGCGAACTTCCTGCGCTATGTCCGCACCGGGTTCTACACCGACACGCTCATTCATCGGGTGGTCGGAAACTTCATCATCCAGGGTGGCGGGCATGAAGCGACCCCGCCGTACGCGCTCAAGCCCACGGGCGCGCCCGTGGTCAATGAATCCGGGAACGGCCTGGAGAACCGCCGGGGTACCGTCGGACTGGCCCGCAGCGCAGACCCCGACTCGGGCACCTCGCAGTTTTACATCAACCTCGCGGACAATCCCGAACTCGATCCGCTACCCACCCGCTGGGGTTACACCGTGTTCGGCAAGGTCGTGCAGGGCATGAGCGTCGTCGAGCGCATCGGTCTGGTACCGACCGGCGCGTTCGGGCCGTTCAAGTCCCAGGCACCGCTCACACCGGTGGTGATCGAGAGCATCTCGCTCATCACTCCGTCGCAGCCCAGCACGACAGCGCCGGGTACGGCTGTCCCCGCAGCGCCTGCCGCGCCATCGGCAGCGGCGGCACCGGGGCATGCCGGCTCGGCAAGCCCCCCCACCTCGAGCAGCCCGGGTAGCGGCACGAGCGCTGAACCGGCCAAGACTGCGCCGCCCACCCGTCCCAGCACCACGCCGCCCAAGCCGTGATCCGCGAAGCGGCCGTGTCGGGGCGCGATCCGCGGCACTGCCTGTTCGTCTCGGATGTTCATCTGGATGCCGTAGCGGGCGCCGCCGAGCACCAGTTCCTACAGTTTCTGCGCACCGAGGCGATGCAGGCCGATGCGCTGTACATCCTCGGCGATCTGTTCGAGACCTGGGTCGGTGACGATGCGCCGGAGCAGCAAGCCGTGCTCGATGCGCTGACGGCGCTCAGTACCAGCGGGGTTGCCTGCTTCGCACTACATGGCAATCGGGATTTTTTGCTGGGCGAGGCCTTCTCCCAGCGCACCGGCTGTCGGCTGCTGCCTGACCCGGTCGTCGCTCACTTCGGGGGTGAGCGAGTGTTGCTGACCCACGGCGATGCGCTCTGCACTGACGATCACGCCTACCAGGAGCTGCGCACCCTCGTTCGGAACGCCCATTGGCAGCGTCGATTTTTATCCTTGCCGCTTGCCACCCGACAACAACTTGCCGATGAAGCCCGCGCGGGTAGTCGAGCGCATACCGCGCGGACCCAGCCGCGCATCATGGACGTGAATGCCAGTGCCGTTGAGGCGGCTTTTCACTCAACGCGGGTTCGCCGCATCATCCACGGACACACACACCGTCCGGCCGTCCATGACGGACTGATCGAGGGAACACCCGCTCAGCGCATCGTGCTCGGCGCCTGGTATGAGCAAGGCAGTTGCCTCTCGTACCGCGACGGGCGTTACGAGTTGCGCGCCCTGCCCCGGTGAGCGACTCACGCACTCACCGGGGCAGGCCGTAGCCGGCTCAGGGTTTGGGTGCGGACGGCGGCCCCATGCCCATACCCATACCCATGCCCATGCCGCGCATGCCTTTGTGCCGCATGAACCAACGCGGATGCGGCGGTACGAGCACGCGGAACTTGACCATCTGCGCCGGACTCAGCACCTGTGCCATCCGGGTCATCATCTGCTGGTGTGCGTCACGGTGCGCGCGCCGCGCGGCGCGCATGGCCTGCATGACCTGTTGCATGCTGGCCCGCATCGCCGCGTGCTGTTGCGCATAGATCGCCTTGACCTGCTGCTGCTGTGCGGGACTGAGGTCAAGCAACACGGTCAACTGATGGAGCCGCCACTGCTCCATTCGTTGCATGCGCATCGCCATATCGCCGCGACCCCATGCCGGTGCCGGCGGCGGGCTCTGCGCGAGCGCCACGCTCGCCACACCTGCGAGCGCCAGTAGAACCAGAGTGCGTTTCATGGACTTTCCTCCGTCGATCATCAACCCGGGACAGAGTGTAGTCGCACGAGCCGAGACACGCCGTAAGCAAATGTGCAATGCTGACTCAGCGGCGCGGCAGGCGCAGCTCGGCCTCGAGCCCGCCGGTGGGCCGGTTGCGCAATTGCAAAGTGCCGCCGTGCGCCTGTGCCAGATCGCGCGCAATGCTCAGACCGAGGCCCGTTCCGCCCGTATCCCGGTTGCGCGAGGACTCCAGTCGAAAGAACGGCTCGAAGACCCGCTCGAGCGCATGTACCGGAATGCCAGGACCCGTATCGCTCACCAGAATGCGCAGCACCGCTCCGTCGTGGACGACGATCTCGGCGCGCTCGCCGAATTTGACCGCGTTTGAAACGAGATTGGTCAGGCAGCGCTTCAGCGCTTGCGGACGCCCGGGAAACGGCTCACTGGCGTGCCCAACGACGCTCACCTCGTGCCCCATCTCGGTGAACCCGAGCCGCACCGCCTCGATCAGCGCATCGACATCAATCGGCTCAACAACATCCTGCTCATCGAGCCCACGAAACAGCCCGAGCGCACCGCGCACCATGCTTTCCATTTCATCGAGCTCACGACCGAGTCGCGCACGCAATGACACATCATCGAGCAGCGTCTCCACCTGCAGCCGCAGACGCGTCAGCGGCGTCTTCAGATCATGCGACATGGCGGCCAGCACCGCGGTGCGGCTGTCGAGGTAGCGGTGCAAGCGCTCCTGCATGCTGTTGAACGCGTGCGCTGCTTCCCGCAATTCGCGCACGCCCTGCTCCGGCAGCGGCGGCGCCCGCTCGCCGCGGCCAATCGTCTCGGCCGCGCGCGCCAGGCGCAAGAGCGGTCGCGTGATGCCCCGAGCAGCGACATATAAAGCCGCCACCAGCACCATCACCAACAAAATCAAGTGAACCAGCAGACGCGGCGGCAACACCATCGACGGCGATATGCGCGCCACTCTGAATACGAGTGCCGCGTTTTCCGGCCCGCTCACGCGCACATCATAAAAACCAACACGGCGCGTGTGCAGCGCGATGGCCGGCGGCGGAACCCGGATGACCTCGCCTGCGGCGCCGCTCGCCTTCGCGAGGCTGATGCGATAGGCGCTGCCGAGCTCGCTGTGCAAGCGCTGCAAAAGCAGGCCTCGGGCATCGGCCAGAAATGGCAGGTGAATCTGCAATCCGTTCACGAGGTGCCGCCGCATCCGCCAGCGCACCCGCCACCAGCGCGGTCGGCGCAGCATCCGTTCTGCAGGCATAGGCGGTGGCATCGGCGACCCGCGCATCGCGCCGAGCGGACCGAACCCGCCGAACTCGCGCAGCCGGCGCAGCGCTCGGGCACGCGCCTCTGGCGGCAGTTGGCTCAGCATGAACGTAATCTCGCTGATGCGCCGCGCCCACAGTCGCGTCGTCACCTGAGTCACGATCCTTTGCTCGTTGCGGGCCACGAGATACAGGCTCGCCACCTGCGCGAGCAATACTCCGATGACCGTGGCGGCGATCAGCCGCCCGAACAGGGACTGTGGCCACAGAGCGATACGCATACGCGCCCCGGCTTTCGTTTCACTCGGTTGCGACGGGCACGCCGATCACATAACCCTGGCCGTAGACCGTCTTGATGATCCGCGGCGCACGCGCATCATCGCCGAGAATCTGCCGCAGCCGGCTGACCCGCACATCGATGCTGCGGTCGAGGGGATCGACCTCACGGCCGCGCAGCAGCTCGGCAAGCTGTGTGCGCGTGACCACCCGGTTGCCGGCCGAGAGCAGCACCGCGAGCAGCCGGTACTCCGCTCCGCTCAGTGATACTTCGCTGGCGTTGCCGGTGAGCGTGCGTCGGGTGGTATCGAGGCGCCAGCCGTCGAAATTGAAGGCGCGCACGGCCTGCGGGTCTGGATCGGGCGATGCGTGCGTGCTGCGGCGCAGCACGGCGCGAATCCGTCCGAGCAGCTCACGGGGATTGAACGGCTTCGGCACATAGTCATCGGCGCCGAGCTCGAATCCGACGATCCGGTCGGTGTCCTCGCCACGCGCGGTCAGCATGATCACCGGCATTTGCGAGCGAGCACGCAGCCCGCGGCAGATCGACAGGCCGTCCTCGCCCGGCAGCATCACATCAAGTAGCAGCAGATCGAAATGAGAACGCTCCATCGCGCGACGCATCTGCAGCGCATCGCCCACCGCGGTCACCCGCATGCCTTCCTTTTCCAGGTACTGACTCAACAGCGAGCGGATCTCGCTGTCGTCATCGACAAGCAACAGATGAGGATGCTCGGCCATGGCGTAAACTCGTACGTGCAACGATACCGGAGCGCGCTGCCTAGGCGCCATAGCGCTCCGTCGAGTCCGGCGGCACCAGCCCGCACCCGTTACAATTGCTCACAAGAGCGCCCCTTCACGGCGCGCGCTTCAAACCGATGACCAGATCGGCAACATTGGTTCCGGTCGGACCGGTGCGCAGCAGTGCACCGGCCGCCGCCAGCGCCGTGCCGGCATCGGCGCAGCGCAGCGCCTCATCGGCATCGATGCCGAGCGCAGCGATTCGTCCGCAGGTCTCGCCATCGACCAGCGCTCCGGCGTCCTCGGTCGGCCCGTCGACGCCATCGGTGCCGACGGCAAGCAGAGCGAGGTTGGCGTATCCGGCGATCAACCGCGCTGCCGCGAGCGCCAGATGTTGGTTGCGGCCACCACGCCCGGGGTGCGGCGGCAACTGCACCGTTGACTCCCCGCCCCAGATGCGTACTTGCACATCGCCGAGCGCGAGCTCATGGGTGAACTGCGTTGCGAGGCGCCGCGCGTCGCCGGCGAATCGACCCGGGGCGCGATGCGCGGTCAGACCACGCTCGCGGGCCGCCTCGGCCACCGCCTCACTGGCCCGATCGATCGAGGCGATCACCTCACGTTGCAGCCGGTCACCGCGCGGAGCTGGGGCGAGGATGCCCGAACCGATCACGGCCGGATCGTCGCCCGGCACATCGGAAATGAACAGCACCCGTCCACGGCGATCGCCCAGGCGCGCGGCCAGTCCGCCTCCCTTGATCTGCGAGACGCGGGCGCGCTCGGCATTCAGCGCCACGATGTCGCGACCCGAGGCCATGCCCTGTCGCGACAGGCGCACCAGCTGCTCGAGCGTGACTCCCGGCTTGGGCACCTCGACGAGCGCCGAGGCGCCCCCCGAGATCAGAAACAGGAGACAGCCCGTCGCGGGCAGCGCATCGAGCCAGGTGAGCAGGCGCTCCCCGGCGCGCAGGGAGCGCTCATCGGGCAGAGGGTGGGCACTCTCGAGCACCTCCACTCCGGGCACCCCATGGAGCGCCTCCGCTCCGTAACCGGCAGGGCTGATGACCAGCGTCCGCTCGAGCGCGAAGCCGAGGGCATCACGCGAGCCGAGCGCCATCGCCCCAGCCGCTTTGCCGATCGCGACCGCCCAGTGTGGCTCACTCGCGGTCGAGCCCAGCGCCTCGCGCACGCAGGTACGTCCCTCGACGCGGGCCAGACCCGCGCGGCACAGCTCGATGAGCAGCTCGCGACGGGCCTCACCGGCTGTCGCGCGTTCAGCCACCGTGGACGATTTTCAGCGCGCCGCGTCCGTCGCGGCCGCGCTGCTTGGCCTCATCGGACCGTTCGCGCTGCAGGCGATCGAGGTACTGCGGCGTGACATCGCCGGTGATGTACTGGCCTGAGAAGCAGGAGGTGTCGAACTCTTCGATCTGCGAATCCTCGTGCCGGCAGGCCGCAATCAGGTCCTCAAGATCCTGATAGACGAGCCAGTCGGCGCCGATCAGACGCATCACTTCCTCGACGCTGCGTCCGCCCGCCACGAGTTCCCGCGCCGCCGGCATGTCGATGCCGTACACGTTCGGGTAGCGCACCGGGGGAGCCGCCGAAGCGAAATACACCCTGCGCGCGCCCGCCTCGCGCGCCAGCTCGATGATCTGCGCAGAGGTGGTACCGCGCACGATCGAGTCATCCACCAACAGCACGTTCTTGCCGCGAAACTCCAGGTCGATCGCGTTCAGCTTGCTGCGCACCGACTTCTGCCGCTGCTGCTGGCCGGGCATGATGAAGGTGCGCCCGATGTAGCGGTTCTTGGTAAACCCTTCGCGGTACTTCAGGCCCAGGCGCTGAGCCAACTGCAAGGCGCTGGTGCGGCTGGTGTCGGGAATCGGAATCACGACGTCAATGTCGTGATTCGGACGCTCGCGCAGGATCTTCTCGGCCAGCCGGTCGCCCATGCGCATGCGCGCGCGATACACCGAGATGTTGTCGATCTTGGAGTCCGGTCGCGCAAAATAGACGTACTCGAAGATGCACGGTGCGTGGCGCGTCACGGTGACGCACTGGTGCGAGTGAAGCCGGCCGGCCTCATCGATCAGCACCGCCTCGCCCGGGGCAATATCGCGCACCAGACGGAAAGCGAGACTGTCTAGCGCCACGCTCTCGGACGCCAGCATCCATTCCTTGCCGTGCGGGGTGTCACGCTCACCGAGCACCAGTGGACGGATACCGTTGGGATCGCGGAATCCGACAATGCCGTGACCGATGATCATGGCAATGACTGCGAAGCCGCCGCGGCAGCGGCGGTACACCGCCTCGAGCGCCGCGAACACGTCCGCCGGCGTAACCCGGGGCGTGCCGATGCGTTGTAGCTCGGAAGCGAACACGTTGAGCAGCACTTCCGAGTCGGAGCTGGTGTTCAGGTGACGTCGGTCTTCGCGGGTGAGGACCTCGGCGAGTTCGGCGGCATTGGTGAGATTGCCGTTGTGCGCCAGGCAGATCCCATAGGGCGAGTTGACGTAAAAGGGCTGGGCCTCCGAGGCGCTGTCGCAGCCCGCAGTCGGGTAGCGCACGTGGCCGATGCCCACATGCCCCTTCAGCTCGAGCATGTGCTGCTGCTGAAAGACATCGCGCACCAGTCCGCTTGCCTTGCGCACGGACAGACCGCCCTCGCCGCTGGTGGCAATGCCCGCGGCGTCCTGGCCGCGGTGCTGCAGCACGGTCAGCGCATCATAGAGGCGCTGATTGACCGCGCTCGTGCCGACGAGCCCGACGATTCCACACATAAGCTACCTCACAACCGGCCGGCCCCGACCAGCGTCCTCAGCCCGCTTGCGATCGTTTTGCCATAAGGAACCAGAACGGAATGGCGCCACCAGCCTTCGGTATCCAGGTGCAGTAGCTCGGCGAGAATGACGAAGACGCCGAACAGCACCACGCCTCGGGCAGCGCCGAACAGAAAGCCAAGGAAGCGATCAGCTCCGCTGAACATCGACAGACGCACGAAATGACCGACGATGGCGCCGACTGCCATGCCGAGGAGCAAGATCAGCGCGGCGATGATCACGCGCGCTGCCCACAGGCGCACCGCCGGCGCGGCGAGCAGCCCGCCGAGGTGCGGCGCCACGACCGCCGCCAGGTGCCAGGCGAGCACCAGCGCGATCAGCCAGGTCGCCAGTGCGATCGCTTCACGCAGGAAGCCTCGCACCGCACCCACGATCGCGGATAGGACGATTGCAGCGCTCACCACGTAATCGGCTGTATTCATGGCGTCTGATCCGCTCGCGCCAAGACCAAGCTGCCGCTCGCGGACAACATGCCGCCCGCGCCATGCGGTCTGGCCCATGGCGCAGAAGTGTCGCTGTGCGGCGGCCGCGGTAGGCCCATCATCAGTCGGACGGTGGCTGGGGGCGCGGATTGTACAAGAGCGTGACCCTGCCCGCTCGGCGTCATGTCACTGCCTGAGCAAGGCGCCCTTGAAGCCGCGTGAGCGCAGCCGCCGCAGCAACACGAGCGCACCAGCGCGGCTACGCGCTGAACCACTGGTCACTCGCCAGAGCGACCGCCCGTGCAGGTGCAACGGGGCGATGCGCGCGAGGATGCCTTTGGCACGAGCCTCGTGCACCAAGCGCAGCGCGTCGGCGCGGTACGCGAAAACGCCCATCTGCACCGTCCAGGACACCGTGCCATGCGCCTGCCGCGCCGCTACAGCCCGTGCCACCGCCCGCCGTGCAACGGGTCGAGTGGGCGTTACGGTTCGCGCCTGCGGCCGTGTCTTGGGCGGGGCCCTCTTCTTGACCTCGGACTTGGCCTCGGGCCCGATCTCGGGCTTGGGCTCGGCTACTCGCGGTGGTGGCGTGGCGGCTCTGGCCGGTGGCGGGACCGATGCGGGCTGCGGGACGGCCGGCGTCGCCGTCGGGGCGCTCTTTGGCAATGGCGCCGGCGAGGCTGGGGATTCCGGGAGCGGCGGCGCCGCCGCAGAGGGGGCAGAGGCGTTTGATTGCGCTTCGATCGCCGCCACCCGAGCCGCAGCGCCCCCTCCGAGCGGCAGGGTGTAACTGTGCACGGGGACGCGTGCTGTCGGATGGGCGGCAACAGGCGCACCCGCCGGAGCCCCTGCGCGCTTCACTCGCGGCGGTCCGCTCAGCAACTCGGGTACCAGCAACACGATCAGCGCCACGAGGATGATGGCGCCCGTCAGTCGTTCTTTCACTGCGAGGAGTATACCCCAAGCCAATCGAGCGCCGGTCCGACCGTGTACACCGAGCCGCACACAATCACCCGATCACCGGGACGCGCCGCAACTCGTGCTGCGGCACAGGCATCAGCCACGGAGTCGAACAGGCGCGGTGCGGGCGCGACCGATTTCAGCCGCTGCGCCAACACCCCGGCGTCGATTCCGCGTGGGACCGCCAGGGTGCACAGGAACCACTCATCCACCACCCGAGCGAGTGCGCCACCAATCTCGGGCGCGTCCTTGTCCCCAAGGATACCGACGACCGCGAGCGTGCGGCCTCGGCAGCCGCGCCGCGCCAGCTCGGCGGCAAACACCTCAGCGGCGGGCGGGTTGTGCGCGATGTCGAGAATCCACTCGACCTCCCCCGGCACCACCTGAAACCGCCCGGCGAGACGCACCGCGCCGAGCGCACTGCCGACGGTGCGCGCATCGAGGGCAGCGAGCACCGGCGCGACTCGCGCCGCCGCCGGTCCGCCGGCAAGCGACTCGATGGCTGCAAGCGCGGCGGCAGCATTGCGATACTGGATGTCGCCCTGCAATCGTGACGGTGGCAGGTCAACCAGCTGCAGACGCGCGCCCTGATAGCTCCAGCGCCCGTCTGCTGCAACCTGCCAATGGTAGTCGCGCTCGGCAACGAGCGGTCGGGCGCCCAACCGGTCGATGGCCGCGTAGACGCTCGCGGGCATGTGCGCGGTGGCCAGCACCGCCGGTCGGTCCGGCCGGAAGATGCCCGCCTTCTCCGCACCGATCTGATCCAGGGTCTCCCCGAGCCAGTCACGGTGGTCCAGTCCGACCGAGCACAGCACCGCCGCATCGGCATCGACCAGATTGGTCGCATCGAGCCGTCCGCCGAGGCCGACCTCGAGCACGGCAAACTGCACACCCCGCTCGGCGAACAGCCACAGCGCCGCGAGCGTGTTGTACTCGAAGAAAGTAAGCGTCTCGGCACCGCGTGCCGCCTCGATGTGCTCGAACGCGCTGACCAGCGCCGCATCGTCGATCTCGCGGCCCTGGATGCGAATGCGTTCGTTGTAGCGGATGAAGTGCGGCGAGGTGAACAGCCCCACCGAGGCGCCGGCCGCCAGCAGCAGCGCCTCGGCATGCGTCGCCGTCGAGCCCTTGCCATTGGTGCCGGCCACGGTGATCACGGTGGCCGCGGGTCGCTCCAGACCGAGGCGACGCGCCACGGCGCTCACCCGCTCGAGCCCCAGATCAATGGTGTGCGGATGCGCGGCCTGCTGCCGCGTCAACCAGTACTCGAGTGATTCGCTCATGTTCGTCTTTGCAATTCGGCCGCGCCCGGACGGCGCGCCGCTCAAGCCGCGGCCGGCTTCTTCAGCATCACCCGCAGCATCGTCGCGATGCGCGCGCGCAGCTCGCGGCGGTCGACAATCATGTCGAGCGCCCCGTGTTCGAGCAGAAATTCGCTGCGCTGGAAACCCTCCGGCAGCGTCTCACGCACCGTCTGCTGGATGACGCGCGGTCCTGCAAAGCCGATCAGGGCGCGTGGCTCGGCCAGGTTCAGATCACCGAGCATCGCCAGGCTCGCCGACACGCCACCGGTGGTGGGGTCCGTCATGACCGAGACGAACGGCAAGCGGGCCCGCTTCAGCTGGGCAAGCGCCGCAGAAGTCTTGGCCATCTGCAGCAGCGAGAACAACGCTTCCTGCATGCGTGCCCCACCGCTCGCGGTAAAGCAGATCAGCGCACTACGCTCGGCGATGCAGTGGTCGACGGCGCGCTTGAAGCGCTCCCCGACCACCGAGCCCATCGAGCCGCCAAGGAACTGGAACTCAAACGCGCAGGCCACCACCGCCAGTTCCTCGAGTGCGCCCGCCATCACCACCAGCGCATCCGCCTCCCGCGTCACCTTCTGGGCCTGGGCCAGGCGGTCCTTGTAGCGCTTGCTGTCGCGAAACTTCAGTGGATCTTCCGGATGCACGCCCGCGGCGAGCTCCTGCGCGCTGCCTGGATCGAGAAACGCATCGAGTCGCTCGCGCGCCCCAATGCGCATGTGATGCGAGCACTTGGGGCAGACATAGAGATTGCGCTCGAGCTCGGCGCGGTACAGCACTGCGTCACAGACCGGGCACTTAATCCACAGACCCTCGGGCACCGAGCGCGTACGCCGCTCGGTCTTGATGCGCGAGGGCATGATCTTTTCGAACCAGGACATAAGGTATCCGCAAGCACTCCAGCGCGCGATGATAGCCGATCAGCACGGCCCCGGCCCGCCGAGCGGTTCAGGCACGGCAAATGCCTCCGGATAGCGCACCGCCCACAGATACAGACCGTCAGCGGGCGCGGTCGGGGCACTGCGGCGCCGGTCGCGGCCGGCAAGCACCTCGGCCGCCCAGCGCGTCGGCGCCTCCCCCTTGCCGATGGCCATGAGCAGACCGGCAAGGTTGCGCACCATGTGATGCAGGAACGCGTTCGCCGTCGCTTCGAGGATCACCCACTCACCGGCGCGCCGCACCGTGAGCCGCTCGAGCCGCCGCACCGGAGATTTGGCCTGGCATTCCGCGGCGCGGAACGCGCTGAAATCATGCTCACCCTCGAGCAGCGCCGCCGCCTGCCCCATCGCCACCGCATCGAGCGGCCGGTGCACCCAGGTGATGCGGCGGGCCAGCAGCCCGGAACGCGAACGGCGGTTGAGAATGAGGTAGCGGTAGGTGCGCGCCTCCGCGCTGTAGCGCGCGTGAAAGTGCCGGGGCACGGGTTGCGCCCAGGTCACACTGATGTCCGGCGGCAGAGCGCTGTTGGCCCCGAGCACCCAGGCGCGCATGCTGCGCTGCGCAGCGGTATCGAAGTGCACGACTTGGCCGCGGGCATGCACGCCGGCGTCCGTCCGCCCCGCGCACACCGCGCTCACCGGTGCGTCGGCGACCTTCCCGAGCGCCGCCTCCAGGCACCCCTGCACACTGGGTCGAGTTGGCTGGTTCTGCCAGCCAACGTACGCGCCGCCGTGATACTCCAGCCCGAGCGCGATCCGAGGCATCAGCCGGGCAGCGACTCCAGCAGTCGACCCGCCTCCTGACGCTGCGAATCCGAGCCCTCGTGCATGACTTCCTCGAGGATGCTGCGCGCACCCTCCGGATCTCCCATATCCATGTAGGCTCGCGCCAGATCGAGCTTGGTGCCGACTTCGCTCAGAGTGGCCGGCTCGAAGTCACCGACCTCGTGCTCCGCGGTGGGCGACTCGTGCGCCACGCCAAGACCCACATGAGCCATGGTGGCTGCGCCAATATCGAAGTCCAGGCCGTTGCCGTTCGAGCCCTTCGCCACCGGCTCGGCGCCCAGGTCGAAGTCCACGCCACCGGCGGGCAGCTGCAGCGTATTCAGCCGGGAGGTTTCGGACACGTCGTGCGCAGCGGCGGCGCCCGCATTGGGCTCCTCGGCGAGCAGATTCTCCAGCTCGCGCTCATCGATATGCCAGGCGCTCGTGGTCCCGGTAGAGTTCGGTGCCGCCGGCGCACCGGCGCCTTCGGCCGCCTCGGCGCCTTCGGCCTGCGCCAGCAGGCCGCGGGAGTGCTCGTCAAGTCCGGCAACCAGAGTCGGGGAATCGCCGCTGAGGCTGGGCTGCACGCTCGTCTCGAACGCACCGAGATCGAGGCCGAGATCGTCAATCGCCAGCTCGGCGGTCCGATCCGATCCCTGGCTCAGCGCCTCGACTTTGTCGCGCAGGGCGGCCACACCGGCGGCCTGCAGGGCCGGTTGCTCGACGGTCGGCTCGACCGGCTCGAATGCCGGCAGCTCCTCGAGCGGATGCTCGGCCATCTCCTGCGTGACGCCGGTTTCCGAACCGGTTGCTTCCAGCTCGGCCAGCGTCGCATTCAGATCGGTCCCGGACACGGTGTCGGCCGCGGCGGACTCCTCTCCAAGTGCCGCACCAATGTCCAGATCGAACGATCCGGTGCTGCTGGTGGCGCCGCTGCCGCCCTGGGCCGCAGGCAGTGCACCGCCCATCAGATCGAAATCCACGCGCCCCTGACCGCCTTCCAGGTCGAGATCGACGCCCTGCGAGGCGGCACCGCTCACCGGCGCATCGGCGAACAACGGGTCGTCCGGCGCCAGCTGGCGGCCCATGATCACGACTTTGTCCCATTCGCCTGCCGGCGCGTGCTCGCGCGATTCGGCCAGCTCGTGCGCGAGCTCGACAAACTGCTCCTTGTTGCCCCAAACGAAGAACACCTCGAGGAGCTTGAGCTTCAGATCGCGCCGTTCCGGCTCGCGTTGAATGGCAATGCGGATGAGATCGGCGGCCTGGTCGTACAGACCATAGGCCATGTGGAAATCCGCCTCGGCGAGCGGGTCGCCCTGCTCGAGGTTGAGCGCGGTCTCGCTGCTCATCGTCTGATCGGCCGCGACGTGCGTCGAGACCACCGGGGAAGACCCCTCGTTCATCACCAGCCGCGGCTGTTCGTGCGTCGCCTCGCGGACATCGATTGAATCATCCGCGCGCGCCGCGGCGCTCACCGCGACCACCGGTGCCGCCGGCGGGGCACTGGCGGCAAAACCCGTATCGGCCGAGTCGCTCAGCAGCTCATCGGCCGCGCTCTCCCGTCGCGCCCGCAGCACCCGGGCAAGACCGTAGGCGATCCCGAGCGCCACCAGCGCCACCAGCGCCCACCAGTAGCGACTCAACATCTGGCCGAGCGCACTGGAAGGCGCGCCATGCACCGCCTTCACCGCCCCCTGCGGCGCCGGATGCGCTGCGGGCCGAGGCGCCGTGGCGGCCACGGCGGGGGCCTTGCCGGCAGGGGCCTTGCCGGCGGCCACCTGCGCCTGCAGGGCCGCCAGCGCGGCACTTTTCATCTGCACCAGGCGCTTCTCCTGCGCCAGCTCGCTCTGCAGCGTTTGCACCTGTGCCTGCAGAGCACCCACGGCGGCCGAAGCGCCTGCGCCGGAACCGGTGCTTGCCGTACCCGCGCCCGCACCGCTGCCCTGGGGTGCCACGAGGCGCAAGCGGCCGGAGCTGCCGGCGCCCTGGCTGGCGCGCCATGCGCTGTCCTGTCGGTTGATTTCCTTCCACGCGGTGGCCTGCGAAACCTGCGCCACAGCGTTCGCGCTCGGGACCTGCAGAACCGCCCCGGAGCGCAGCAGATTCATGTTGTGGGCGAACGCCTGGGGGTTCAGCCGGTAGATCGCGACCATCCAGCGGCGCGTCTGCGCCGAATCGATCCCGCCGCCGCTGAAGCGGCTGGCCAGCCCCGAGAGTGTCTCGCCCGGGTGCACATGTATCGACTGGGGCGCGTTGCCGCTCGTCACGGGTGCCGCCAGCGCGCTGGCCGGCGGACTCACCGGCGCGGCGCTGTGCTGCTCGGGTAGCTCGCCCGTGCGCGGCGCACCGCCGACCACCGGGGCGGCGACCGCCACGTGCTGCGGCTGGTTCGCCTTTGGCACATACACCGGCGGATTCAGCAAAATGGTGTACTCGCGGAACAGCACGCCGCGACTCCAGTTCGCCTTGACCAGCAGGGTCAGAATCGGATCGGTCACCGGCATCTGTGAGGTCAAATGCAGCTCGAGGCGCCCATCGGCGCCATGCACGACCTCGATCTGCGCCCCATTGAGGTAGGACGGCCAGTTCAGCTGGTACTTGGCAAAGGTGGCACGCGAGGCCAGCCCGACCGACAAGCTCTGCAGCGCCGCCGGCGTGGCATCGAGCAAGTCGATGCGTGCATCGAGCGGCTGATCCAGATGCGACTTAAGATGGATATTCCCGAGGCCCAGAGCCAGCGCTGCCTGCGGCAGAGCCAGCAGCAGCGCCATCACCAGACTTGAGCGTTTGGCGATCATTGACCACACCCCGAACGGCATCGGTAACCGAAACCCCTTATAAAAACAATCGGATGGTCGCTGTTCGCAGACGCATCCGGCGCGGGCGGCAATATAACTTAAATCGGCTCGCAACCCCAAGCGGGCTCGCACCGACCGCCCAGCGCCACCCCTTGGCTTGGCGGTTGATCTTTACTCATTCTGGCCGGACAAACTGTGTCGCGCTTCGTAGACTGATCGATCCGGCCGCCCCGAGCCGCCTCAGCCCGTCGGTTCCCGCCGGGCGATATCCGGCGTTGCACAGCGCACATCGGCGTTTTGCCCCCGGTGGCGCAGGTAATGGTCCAGCACCACGATCGCCAGCATTGCCTCGGCGATCGGCGTGGCGCGCAGCCCCACGCACGGATCGTGCCGCCCGGTGGTCACGACCTCGACCGGCCGACCCTCGAGGTCAATGGTGCGACCGGGCACTTGTATGCTCGAAGTGGGCTTGAACGTGACGTGCGCCACGACATCCTGCCCCGAGGTGATTCCGCCGAGGATGCCGCCGGCATGATTGCTCGTGAAACCCTCCGGCGTGAGCTCGTCACGATGCTCGCTGCCGCGCTGCGCCGCCGAGCGCACGCCCGCACCGATCTCGACCGCCTTGGCCGCATTGATCCCCATTAGCGCCGCGGCGATGTCGGCATCGAGGCGCGCAAATACCGGCTCGCCGAGTCCTGGGGGTACTCCGGTCGCCACCACCGTGACACGCGCGCCGATCGACTCACCCGCCGCGCGCAGTTCCCACACCAGCGCCTCCAGTGCCTCGATGCGCTCCGGATCCGGACAGAAGAACGGATTGCGGTACGCGAACTCGAGATCGCGCGGCTCGAGCTGCAGCGAACCGATCTGACTGAGATAGCCGTAGATGCGCACCCCGAGGCGCTCGGCCAGGTACTTGCGGGCGATGGCCCCGGCCGCCACGCGCATCACTGTCTCGCGCGCCGAGGAGCGCCCGCCGCCACGATAATCGCGCATGCCGTACTTGTGCTGATACGTGTAATCGGCGTGTCCGGGCCGAAAGCGATCCTTGATCTTCTCGTAATCGCGCGAGCGCGCATCGGTGTTCTCGATCAGCAGCCCGATTGGCGTGCCGGTGGTGCGCCCCTCGAACACCCCGGAGAGTATGCGCACCTGGTCGCTCTCACGGCGCTGACTGACAAAGTGCGAGGTGCCGGTACGGCGCCGGTCGATGTCGGTCTGCAGATCCGCCTCGGCCAACTCGAGCCCCGGCGGGCAGCCATCGACAATGCAGCCGAGCGCCGCCCCGTGGCTCTCCCCGAACGTGGTGACCGTGAATAGCGTGCCGATGGTGTTGCCGGACATGAACGGGCCTCTGATTGCGCCGCGCGCCAACGCGGCACGTATCGATTCCGTGCAGGGGCCGTCGCGGTTGGCGCGAGTGTACTATGCGCTCGCGCGCCGGGCGCGGCGCCGGCCGCCACCGGGCCCGGGCAATTGCTCGGCGCCGAGCAGAAATACCCCGCCGCCGCCGCGCTCGAACTGCAACCACAGAAACGGCAGGCGCGGGAACGCTCGCTGCACGGCCTGCTCGGTATTGCCGACTTCGACGAGCAGCGCCCCGCCGGGGCGCAAGTGCCGACGGGATTGTCCGAGCAGCACTCGCACCGAATCGAGCCCGGCGGCGCCGGCGGCAAGCGCGATCGACGGCTCATGCCGATACTCCTTCGGCAGCGAGGCCAGTTCGCGCGCACCGACATACGGCGGGTTCGACACGATCAAATCGTAGCGCGCCGCACCGAGGGCAGCGAAATGATCGGAGCGCACCAGTCGCACCCGCCGTCCCAGGCGGTGACGACGCACGTTGCGCGCGGCAACCTCGAGTGCATCTGGCGAAATATCCACTGCGTCGACCTGCGCCCATGGCAGCGCCTTGGCACAGGCGATGGCGATGCAGCCAGAACCGGTGCCCATATCGAGCACGCGACCGATGCGGCGTGCCTCGAGCCACGGCGCGAACCGCCGCTCGATGAGCTCTGCAATCGGGGAGCGCGGGATGAGCACGCGCGAATCGACGTAGAAGGGCAGACCGGCAAACCAGGTCTCCCCGGTGAGATAGACGGCCGGAATACGCTCAGCGATGCGCCGACTGATTAGTTCGCGCGCACCGTGCTGCGCGGCCAGCCCGGCGCGCCGGGCATAGACCGCCGGGTCATCGTGCGCCAGGCCGAGCGCATGCAGCACCAGGGCAGCCGATTCGTCCCAGGCGTTGTCCGTGCCGTGACCGAAGAACACGCCAGCGCGGCGCAGCCGGCGGGCGCCGGAGTCGATCAGCTGTCGCACGGTGATGCGCCCCGGGCGCGGCGCGGCGCGCCGCCCGCTGTGGGATACTTGCCTCATGTCGTCTCGTTACTTCTGGATCCTGGTGGCGCTGCTGTGCCTCGGCGCCGGCTTCGCAGGGTACCGGCTGGCCGGCGCGCGGTACAGCCGCGCGCCCGTGCCAGCCTACGGGACGTGGCTGCCACGGGCGCGGGCGCTCGGCCCGTTCGCGCTGACCGACAGCCGCGATCAGCGTTTCGATGCAGCCGACCTCACTGGACATCTGACGCTGCTTTACTTCGGCTTCACCCGCTGCGCGGATGAGTGTCCGGATACCCTTGCGCTGCTGGCGCGCGTGGTACACCGCGTGCCGCACCTGCCGCTGCAAGTGCTGTTCGTCACGGTCGATCCGCAACACGACACGCCGTCGGTACTCGCCAAGTTCCTGCGGCGGTTCGATCCGCGCTTCATCGGCCTGACCGGCGCGCGGCAGCAGATCAACGCTCTCACGGCCCGCCTCGGGGTGACGCGGGGACAGATCGAACTGCCCGGAGGTGGGCAGACATTCGAACATACCGTGGCACTGTTTCTGCTCGATGCACGCGGCCGTGAGGTCGCGCTGTTCACCGCGCCATTTGACGGACGACGACTCGCCGCTGCGCTGCACGCAAGCGCCGAGCGGCTGCTGACGAGCGGCTGACTTCTGGAGCCTCGCATGACCCGCGTGACGGATTCCCCGACGCTGCGCGCACGCCTGTTCGTGCTGCTGCAGCACGTGCTGCCGCAGCACTTTCTCTCGCGGCTGGTGCTGCACCTGACGCGCAGTCGCGCGCGCCCGCTGAAGCGGGTGCTGATCGGCGCGTTCGTGCGTCACTTCCATCCCGATATGCGCGATGCGCTCGAGGTTGAGCCGCAGAGCTACCCTACGTTCAATGCGTTCTTCACCCGCGCCTTGCGGCCCGAGGCGCGGGTGTGCGCGAACGATCCCCTCGCCCTCGCCTCCCCGGTCGATGGCACGGTCAGTCAGCTCGGTCCGCTCGATGGTTCGCGCATTCCGCAAGCGAAGGGCCACGAGTACAGCATCGAGTCGCTGCTTGCGGGCCACACACAGGCAGCCCAGCGCTTCGCCGGCGGCTCGTTCGCGACGCTGTACCTGGCGCCCTACAACTACCATCGGATCCACATGCCGCTCGCCGGCGAGCTGCGCGCAGCGTGGTTTGTCCCGGGCCGACTGTTCAGCGTCAATGCCACCACCGCCGCGGCGGTGCCCGGACTGTTCGCGCGCAACGAGCGCGTGGTGCTGCGCTTCGTGGACGGGGAGCTCGAATGGGCGCTGGTCATGGTCGGCGCACTATTCGTCGGCAGCATGAGCACCGTGTGGCATGGCGATGTGACGCCGCACCACAGTCGCCAGGTCACCGAACTGCCCCTCGCCGCCGAACGCACGCCGCTGCGCCTCGGCAAAGGGGCCGAGCTCGGCCGCTTCAACATGGGTTCGACGGTGATCCTGCTGCTACCACCGCAGGCGATCGAGTGGCGCGCGGACCTCGCCGCCGGACAGAGCATTCAAGCCGGCGAGACCCTGGGACGCCTGACGGCGCCCGGCGCAGGGGTGAGCCGGTGAACCCCGAGCATGGGTCCGACTGGCGCGCCACGGCCAACGCGGCAATGCTTCGGCGCCGCGCGGCTCTGCTCGCCGCGATACGGCGCTTCTTCGCCGAGCGTGAGGTGCTCGAGGTAGACACCCCGATGGTGGTCAACGCACCGGTGACCGACCTGCACATCCATTCCGCCCGCGTGCGCTTCAACGCCGAGCCCGGCACAGCAGCGACCGAGTTCTTCCTGCACACCTCTCCAGAATACGCCATGAAGCGTCTGCTCGCCGGCGGCCTCGGCGACATCTACCAGATCTGCCACGTGGTGCGCGGACTGGAGCGTGGACGCCTGCACAACGCCGAGTTCACTCTGATCGAGTGGTACCGACAGGGCTGGACGCTGGCGGCACTGATGGATGAGGTCGAGGCGCTGGTGCGCATCGCGCTCGGCAAGCGAGCCGCTGCGCACGGCAGTGTCCGCCTCAGCTACCGGGAGGTGTTCGTGCAGCAGCTCGGCATCGATCCGTTCGACGCCTCACTGCAGCAGTTGACGGACGCGGCGCGCGCGGCCGGGTTTGCCGGCGCGCCAGCGGGCCGCGACGAGCTGCTGGAGCTGCTCATGAGCGTCCGCGTCGGACCGAACCTCGGACGCGGCGCGCTCACCTTCGTCCACGGCTATCCGGCCAGTCAGGCCGCGCTCGCCCGGCTCGACCCGGCGGATCCGCGCGCCGCACAGCGTTTCGAGCTGTATTGCGACGGCATCGAGCTCGCCAATGGCTTTCATGAACTCACCGACGCGCACGAGCAGCGGGCACGCTTCGAACACGACATCGCCGAGCGCGGCCGGCTCGGCCTCGAGGCTCTCTCACCGGATGAGCGGCTGCTCGCAGCACTGGCAGCGGGCCTGCCGGACAGCTGCGGCGTGGCGCTTGGGTTCGATCGGCTGCTGATGCTGGCCGAAGGCGCCGAGCGCATCGACGACGTCCTGCCCTTTCCCATCGAACGCGCCTGAGCGCGGAGCCCGCATGCAGCACACCACGAACCGCTACGACTTTCGTGACAAAACCACCGCCTACGCCCAGCTGGCCGGTGATCTCGCGGCGTTGCTCGCCGGTGAATCCGATCCGATCGCCAATACCGCCAACACCGCTGCGCTGCTGTTCGAGGCGTTGCCCGAGATCAATTGGGCCGGGTTTTATTTCCTGCGCGGCTCGGAGTTGGTACTTGGCCCCTTCCAGGGCAAGCCGGCCTGCGTACGGATCGCCCTCGGCCGCGGGGTATGCGGCAGCGCCGCCGAGCGGCGTACCACGCTCGTGGTGCCCGATGTGCACGCCTTTCCCGGACACATCGCCTGCGATAGCGCATCGCGCTCGGAAGTCGTCGTGCCGCTGCTCAGGGCCGAACAGGTGCTCGGCGTACTGGACATCGACAGCCCGCTACCCAACCGCTTCGACACCGAGGACGCAAGCGGCCTTGAGCGCGTGGTGCTCGCGCTGTTGGCCGCCTCGAGATTCGCGCCCTAGGCGCTCTCGCTCGCGCCCAGCGGCGCTACTGCTTGGCGCGCGAGACGTACTGACCGGTACGCGTGTCGATGCGGATGACTTCGCCCTGGTCGATGAACAGCGGCACACGCACCACCGCCCCGGTCTCGAGCTTGGCCGGCTTCTGTCCGCCGGTGGCGGTATCCCCGCGCAGACCCGGGTCGGTCTCGACGATCTGCAGCTCGACGTGCGCCGGCGGCGTCACCACCAGCGGCTCGCCGTTCCACAGCGTCACGATGCACGTCACCCCATCCTTCAGCCACTGGGCGTTGTCGCCCAGCGCGGATTTGGCCGCCGTGTACTGCTCGAAGCTGTCCGGCACCATGAAGTGCCAGAAGTCTCCGTCCTGGTAGAGGTACTGCATCTCGGTGTCGACCACGTCGGCCGCCTCGAGTGAGTCGCCGGACTTGAAGGTTCTCTCGATCGTCCGCCCCGTCTTGAGGTTGCGGACTTTGATGCGGTTGAAGGCCTGACCCTTGCCGGGTTTGACGAACTCGTTTTCAACCACGGCGTACGGGTCGCCGTCGAGCAGGACTTTGAGACCCGAGCGGATCTCGGCGGTGGTGTAGCTGGCCATTTCTTTCTCTCAGCCGGAGCGGCACAATGCGCGGCCTCTCCGATTAAAGGGCCGCGTATGATACCGGCATCGGTCCAACCTCGCCAGATTCCCGCCACCTGGCAGCAGGAACTCGCCGAAGCCATCACCCAACCGGCGGAACTGGCTGCAGCGCTCGGCCTGCCGCTCGAGGCGCTTGCAGCGCTGGATGGCGCGGACTTTCCGCTGCGCGTGCCGCGGAGTTTCGTCGCGCGCATGCGCCCGGGCGACCCGCGCGACCCGCTGCTGCTGCAGGTGCTGCCCGTGGCGGCAGAACGCCTCGAGGCGCCCGGTTACGGGCCCGATCCGCTGCAGGAACACACGGCACAGCGGGCGCCGGGGCTGCTGCAGAAATACCCCGGGCGAGCACTGCTCATCGCCACCGAGACCTGCGCGGTGCACTGCCGATACTGTTTCCGGCGAGAGTTTCCCTATGCCGCTCAGCACGGCGAGGGTGGCCGCTGGCGCGAGGCACTCGCCACGATCGCGGCCGATCGGTCGCTCGAGGAGGTCATCCTCAGCGGCGGCGATCCGCTGTCGTTGAGTAACGCGCGCCTCGCTGCGCTCGGGCAGGCGCTCGCCGGGATCGGACACGTGCGCCGGATCCGTGTGCACACCCGCCAGCCGGTCGTGCTGCCCTCCCGGGTCGATGCCGGCCTCACCGACTGGCTGCGCGCGAGTCCGGTGCCCATGGTGGTGGTGCTGCACGTCAACCACCCGAACGAAATCGACGCGTCCGTACGCGCTGCGTGCGCGAGACTGCGCGCCGCAGGCGTCACGCTCCTGAACCAAACCGTGCTCCTCGCCGGCATCAACGATGAGCTCACGGTGCTGCAGCGGCTTTCGCAAGAGCTGTTCGACGCGGGCGTGCTGCCGTACTACCTGCACGCACTCGACCGGGTGCGTGGCGCGGCCCACTTCCTCGTCCCGGACGAGCGCGCACGCGAGCTCGCCGGCGCACTGGTGGCGTGCCTGCCCGGCTATCTGGTGCCGCGCCTGGTGCGGGAAATCCCTGGTGCCGTCTCCAAGACGCTGCTGACGCCCAGCGCCGCTGTGCCCTGCGGCGGCGCGTGAGCTGACGGTTTACGCCCGTGCGCGGATGCGCATAATGAGACCCGTGGCCGCTCGGCTTCGGGCGGCCGCCGCTACAATCGCGTCACTCAGACTGCGTGCGAACCCCGTCGGGAGTCGAGCTTGACCGAGAATACATTTGCGGTGGTGGTGCGCTGCGCGGCGCGCAGTGTCGTTGACACCCTCAACGACATTCTCGGGCGCTCGGGGCTACCCGCGCAATGCACGTGGGTCGCCGCTCAGGAAGCGCTGCACGATGCGCTGAGCCGCATCAAACCGGAATTGGTGCTCGATGCCGCCGATCCGGGGCACGATCTCGCCACGGTGGCGGCATTACGCGACCAGGTCTCCCCTTGGGTTCCGATCGTGGTACTCGCCAACGCCGCAGATGAGGCGACGATCGCTGCGGCGATGCGCGCCGGGGCACGCGACGCGGTGTCGTTCGCCTCGCCGGAGCGCCTGGCGGCGGTGCTGCTGCGTGAGCTGCGCGCGGCGCGCCTCGAGCGAGCGCTGCACGCGACCGTGCAATCGGCGCACGTCGCACAGGAGCCGAGCCTCGCGCTCAACCACCGGCCCGCCGACGCCATCATTCATGTCCAGGAAGGCATCGTCGTCGATGCCAACCCGGCCTGGCTCGAACTGTTCGGACCGGGCTCAGCGGTGATCGGCCAGCCGGTGATGGATCTGTTCGAGGAGACCTCGCGTCCGGCGCTGAAGGGCGCGCTCTCGGCCTGTCTGCAGGGCCGCTGGAGCGGCCACGGTCTGAAGGCCGGTGCGCTGCGCCCTGATGGCGGCGTGCTCAGCGCCGAACTCACTCTGGCGCCTGCGCAGCACGAAGGGCAGCCCTGCGTGCGCCTGACCCTGCCGGCGCGACCGCGCGATGAGCGCAAGTTGGTGCAGGAGCTGCAGCAGGTCGTGCAGTGCGATCAGACGACCGGACTGCTGCACCGACGCGATCTGTTGCCCGCGCTCGCCCAGCGACTGAAAGTACCGAGTCCCGGCGGTTTGCGCGCACTCGCGCTGATCCGGCTGGATCGCTTCGCCGAGGTGGAGCGCAGCGTCGGCGCGACGGCCAGCGAGCAGGTGCTCGGGGAATTCGCCGGCCTGCTGCGCGCGACACTGAATCCGACCGAGGTTGCGGGCCGCTTCGGTGGCGTACGCTTCCTCGCCCTGCTCGAGCGGGGCAATGAGCGCGACGTGCAAGCCTGGGCAGCACAACTGGTGCAGGAGACGGCCCGCCACCCGCTGCGCGCGGAGAAGAAAACCGTCACGCTCACCTGCACCATCGGGGTTGCCTCCGTGCCGAGCGGCACGCCCAGTCTCGACGCTGTCATCGCAGCTGCCGCGGAGGCATCCGCCCAGGGCACACGCCGCGGCGGCAATCAGGCCATCGCGGCCGGTGCGGCAGGAGCGGCCGCCACGCCCTACGATGCCGCCTGGGTCAAACAAATCAAGAGTGCCCTGCTCGAGAACCGCTTTCGCCTGGCGACTCAGCCGGTCGCCAGCCTGCGTGGCGGCGATGCGCGCATGTTCGACGTGCTGCTGCGCATGGTCGACAGCCGCGGCAAGGAAGTGCTGCCGGGCGAGTTTCTACCGGCCGCCGAGCGCAACGATCTGCTGAAGAACATTGACCGCTGGGTGGTGGGGGCGGCACTGTCGTTCGCCGCGCAACGCCGCCCGGGGTGCCTGTTCGTGCGCCTGTCAAAGGACACTGTGCGCGATGCGTCATTTGTCGCGTGGCTCGACGGTCACATCCGCTCCACGCGCGCCGATCCGAGCAGCGTGTGCTTCCAGATTCCCGAAGCGATCGCCGTGGCAAACCCTCAGGCTCGAGTCCTAGCCGAGAAGCTGCGCCAATGGGGCTTTCGCTTTGCGATCGAGAGCTTCGGCTCGCCCACCAACGCCTTCGCTGTGCTCGAGTCCATGCCACTCGACTACGTCAAGATAGACGGCGCGCTCGTGCAAAGTCTCGCGCGCAACAACGATCTGCAGCATCACGTGCGAGCGCTGACCGAGGAGGCCACCAAGCGCGGCATCAAGACCATTGCCGAGCGCGTCGAGGACGCCAATACCATGGCGGTGCTGTGGCAACTCGGCGTGGAATTCATCCAGGGCTACTTCGTCAACGCGCCGGAGGACGTGGTCCTGCAGGCGAACCAGACGCACCCGCGCTGAGCGCAACTCAACCCGGAGCGAGCGCCTCGAGCCGCTCGATGCTGCGCGGCCAACCGCGCGGCAGCATTGCGCCGCGCTGGGCACGCTCGCCGCGATAGTGCTGCAGATCCGCCCAGGACAGCTCCCGCTTCTTGTCCCCCGCCCAGATCTCGAGCGCACCGCGCGGTGCCACCACGGCGAGCGCCGAGACGGTCTCCTCGCGCGCAGCAGCCTTCTTGCCCGGTATGTCGTAGAGCTTGTTGCCCTTGCCGCGCGGCATTTGCGGCACCTCGCTCACCGGGAAGGCGAGCAGCTTGCCCTCTGAGCCGACGACCACCACCAGCCCATCCCCGGACGGCACCCGTGCCGGCGGCAGCGCGAGCGCATTTTCCGGGATGCTGAGCACGGTCTTGCCAGCGCGCCGGTCGGTGATCAGATCCTCAAGTCGCACGGTGAATCCGTAACCCGCATCGCTCGCGAGCAACCACAGATCCTCCGGCTCACCGAGCATGACGCCCACGAACTTCGCCCCATCCGGCGGGTTGAGCCGGCCGGAGAGCGGCTCGCCCTGGCCGCGTGCGGAGGGCAGAGAATGCGCCGGCAGGCAGTAGGTGCGACCGGTACTGTCGAGAAACACCGCCTGCTGCAGACTGCGGCCGCGGGCCATCGCCTGGAAGGCATCGCCGCTCTTGTAGGAGAGCGAGCGCGGATCGATCTCGTGCCCTTTGGCCGCGCGCACCCACCCGCCGCTCGAGAGCACCACGCTCACCGGCTCATTCGGAATCAAAGTGGTCTCGTCGATCGCCTGCGCCGCCTCGCGCTCGATGATGCGCGTGCGCCGCTCGTCGCCATGCTTGTCCGCATCGGCGCGAATCTCCGCCGCCACTTGGCGCTTCAAACGCGCCTCACTGCCGAGCAGTGCCTCGAGTTCGCTGCGCTCGGCGGCGAGGGCCTTCTGCTCGTCGCGGATCTTCATCTCCTCGAGGCGAGCGAGGTGACGGAGTCGGGTGTTGAGAATTTCCTCGGCCTGCTCCTCGGAGAGCTTGAAGCGCTTCATCAGCACAGGCTTTGGCTCGTCCTCGCGCCGGATGATGCGGATCACCTCATCGAGATTGAGATAGATCGCAAGCAGGCCTTCGAGGATATGCAGCCGCCGGTTCACCTTGTCCAGTCGGTACTCGAGGCGCCGCCGCACGGTCGCGATCCGATAGGTGAGCCACTCGGCGAGGATGGCCTTCAGACCGAGTACGCGGGGGCGCCCATCAAGCCCGATGACGTTGAGGTTGACGCGATAGTTGCGCTCCAGATCCGTGGTCGCGAACAGGTGGTTCATGACCTCCGTGAGATCCACGCGGTTCGAGCGCGGCACCAGCACCAACCGCACGGGGTGCTCGTGGTCGGACTCATCGCGCACATCCTCGAGCATCGGCAGCTTCTTGGCGCGCATCTGCTCGGCGATCTGCTCCTGCACTCGCGCCGGCGACACCTGGTACGGGAACGCGGTGATGACGACGGTGCCGTCCTCGATGCGGTAAGTAGCGCGTGCTTTGAACGACCCAGTGCCGGTCTCGTAGAACGCCTTCAGATCCGCGCGCGCGGAGACGATCTCGGCACCGGTCGGCAGATCCGGTCCCTTGATGTGCTTCATCAGGGCCGCGGTGCTCGCCTCTGGGTCCTCGAGCAGCTGAATGCACGCTGCAGCGACTTCACGCAGGTTGTGCGGCGGGATGTCGGTGGCCATGCCCACTGCGATGCCGGAGGTGCCGTTGAGCAGCAGATTCGGCAGACGCGCCGGCAGCATCACCGGCTCCTCGAGCGTACCGTCGAAATTCGCGGTCCAGTCCGCCGTGCCGTGCGCCAGCTCGCCGAGCAGCACATCGGCGTAAGCGGTGAGCTTCGCCTCCGTGTAACGCATGGCCGCAAAGGACTTCGGGTCATCCTGCGAGCCCCAGTTGCCCTGCCCGTCGACGATCGGGTAACGGTAGGCGAACGGCTGTGCCATCAGCACCATCGCCTCGTAACAGGCGCTGTCTCCGTGCGGATGAAACTTACCGATGACGTCGCCGACGGTACGCGCGGACTTCTTGTGCTTGGAGGCCGCCGAGAGCCCGAGCTCACTCATCGCGTAGATGATGCGGCGCTGCACCGGCTTCAGGCCGTCACCGATCGCCGGCAACGCGCGATCGAGAATCACGTACATCGAGTAATCGAGATACGCCTTCTCCGTGAACGCGCGCAGCGCCTGACGCTCGACACCCTCGAAATTCAATTCCTGATCTTGCATGCGCCCTCAGACCTGCACTTCGGCGAGATTGCCCTTGCGCTCGAGCCACTCGCGCCGGTCACCGGCGCGCTTCTTGGCGAGCAGCATGTCCATCAGCTGATCGGTCTCATCCTGAGCATCAACGGTGAGCTGCACCAGCCGGCGCGTACGCGGATCGATCGTCGTCTCGCGCAACTGCGACGGGTTCATCTCACCGAGCCCCTTGAAGCGCGTGACGGTCGGTTTGGTGCGTGGACTGTCCTTCTCGATGCGCCGCAGGATCTGCTCGCGTTCGCCATCATCGAGCGCGTAGTAGACCTGCTTGCCGGCATCAATCCGATACAGCGGCGGCATGGCCACGTAAACGTGGCCATTGGCCACCAGCGGGCGGAAATGCCGCAGGAACAATGCGCACAACAGTGTCGCGATGTGCTGACCGTCCGAGTCCGCATCCGCCAGGATGCAGATCTTGTGATAACGCAGCTGGCTGAGATCGTGCGCCCCGGGCTCGACGCCGAGCGCCACACTGATGTCGTGCACCTCCTGGGAGGCGCCGATCTGGCCCGGCTCGAGCTCCCAGGTGTTCAGAATCTTGCCGCGCAGCGGCATGATGGCCTGAAAGTCCTTGTCGCGCGCCTGCTTGGCCGAGCCACCGGCCGAATCGCCCTCCACCAGGAACAGCTCGCCGCGGCGCGGGTCCTGACTGGCGCAGTCGGCAAGCTTGCCGGGCAACGCCGGTCCGCCTGCGATGCGCTTGCGCACCACGCGCTGCGCCGCGCGCGCCCGCTCCTGAGCATTGGAGATCGCGAACTGCGCAATGCGCTCACCCGCATCCGGATGCCCGTTCAGCCACAGCGCCATCGCGTCGCGCGCGAACCCCTCAACCAGCGCAGCCGCATCGCGCGAAGCCAGCCGCTCCTTCATCTGCCCCGCGAACTGCGGCTCGCGGATCTTCACCGACAGCACGTAACACACCTTGTCCCACACGTCTTCGGGGGTGAGCTTGATGCCGCGCGGGACGAGATTGCGGAACTCGCAGAACTCGCGTACCGCCTGCGTGAGTCCGGCGCGCAGCCCGTTGACGTGCGTCCCGCCCTCTGGTGTCGGAATGAGGTTGACGTAGCTCTCCCCGAGCACGGTCTCGGCTCCGGGCGCCCAGGCGAGCGCATAGCTCACCGCGTCGCTCTCGAGCTCACGCTGCGCCACGATCGGCTCGTTCGGCAGGCGCTCGCGCTCGGCGAGCTCCTCGAGCAAGTACGCGCCCAGATCGCCGCTGTAGAACCACTCGTCTCGCTCGCCGGTTGCCTCGTGCGTAAAACTGATGCGCAGCCCCGGGCACAGCACGGCCTTGGCCTTGAGCGTGTGCTTGAGCTGCGGCACCGAGAACTTGTCAGAATCGAAGAACTGCGGGTCTGGCCAGAAGCGCACCGTGGTGCCAGTGTTGCGTTGCCCCACGCTGCCGGCGACCGCAAGCTTGGAGGTCATCTTGCCGTCGCGGAACCCGATGTTGTATTCCTTGCCGCCGCGCTTGATCCAGCACTCGAGCCGCTGCGAGAGCGCGTTCACCACCGACACGCCGACCCCGTGCAGACCGCCGGAGAAGGTGTAGGCCTTGTCGGAGAACTTACCGCCGGCATGCAGCCGGGTGAGGATCAGCTCGACGCCGCTCACCTTTTCCTTTGGGTGGATGTCGACCGGCATGCCGCGGCCGTCGTCGGCGACCTGCAGCGAACCATCCTTGAACAGCGTCACGTCGATCTGCTTGCAGAAGCCCGCGATGGCCTCATCGACGCTGTTGTCGATCACCTCGTGGGCAAGATGGTTCGGCCGCGAGGTGTGCGTGTACATCCCCGGCCGGCGGCGCACCGGCTCAAGGCCACTCAGCACCTCGATATCGGAGGCGGTATAGGACTGGCTCATCGTACTGGATCGGAAGTCTTGCGCGGACCCACGGGTCCGGGGCCGCGAATCTTACAGCACGACGCGGCCGAAGAGACCACTTTGGCCGATCAGGCGAGATCGGCGAGCAGTGCGGTACGCTGTGCCTCGGACACCGGATTGACCCAATGTCGATAGTGCTCGTGATCGACGCCGACGGCGAGGGGCGCCCCGGCGCGCAGCGCGGCGATCATCTCGGCGGTCAGTTCGAAGCGCAGGAAATGCACCGCCGAGGTCTTCTCCTCGTTCTCACGCTCGAGGTCCTCGTCGGCGATGGCGTACACCGCGGAGTGCCCGCGCACCTCGACCCAGCAGCGCGCCTCGATGCCCTTCAGCAGCCCGAGCTGACGTTGCCGCTCTGCGACATCGGGAAACTCCACGAGCAGCGTGACCTTCCAGTTGCTGCCGTCGGGAATCAGCGGATTGTAGGCGGCGAGCTCCTCGGCAATGCCCTCGGGCTCGAAGATCCGTTCGGCGCGCAGCATCTCCTGGATCTGGTACTGGATCGTCACTCGGTCCTCGAAGCACCAGGTGAGATTCGGGCCGACCGCGATGCGCCGCGGGCGCTTGTGTTCGATCACACGCGCACGGAACGCCTCGCGCTCGCGCGCATAGCGCTCGAGGCTGAGCAGATCATCGGAAGTTAGTTTCTGCACGATACCCTCACAACCCGTAAGCGAGGCGCAGCAGCCGCAAAGGGTGCTCCGGCGCGGCCCCGGAGGTGAGCCCGCTCTCGATCTGGTGGCCTGCCATCGGGCAATCGCTGGCGTAGTGCTCCGCGCCGCTCGCCTCGACGCGGCTCATCACCGGCCGGCCGATTTTCATCGATGCGGCGCGGAACTCCTTCTTCACGCCGTAAGTGCCGTCATGCCCCGAACAGCGCTCGATCGGCTCGACGGTCGTGCCCGGCACGAGCGCGAGCACATCACGGGTCTTCAGGCCGATGTTCTGCACGCGCAGGTGACACGGGACGTGATAGCTCACTTTGCCGAGCGGGTGCTTGAAGTCGGTGCGCAGCGCCCCGGCGCGGTGGCGCAGCATCAGATATTCGAAGGGATCGAAGATGCGCTTGGCAACCCGCTGCACGGCGGCATCCTCGGGAAACATCAGCGGCAATTCCTGCTTGAACATCAGCACGCACGAGGGGATGGGCGCAACGATGTCATAGCCGGCGTCGATTGCCGCGAGCAGTTGGGGAATGTTCTGCTCCTTCAGGCGCGCGACCTCCTCGAGATCCCCGAGCTCCAGGCGCGGCATGCCGCAGCAGTGCTCGGCGGCGAGCAGGCTCACTGTGATGCCGTTGTGCTCGAACACGGCCGCGAGGTCTTCGTTGAGCTCGGGCTCATTGCGGTTGCCGTAGCAGGTCGTGAACAGCGCCACTTTGCCGCGGGTCTCGGCCGTGGCCTGTACCGCCTCGCCGTCGGTACCGTCCGCCGTGCCAAGGCGCTTCAATCGCTTGCGCGCGGTACGCGAGTGATACTGCGGCACCGGAGCTGTGGCATCGACGCCGAGGGTCTTCTCGAGCAGCGCCCGGCCCGCGCTCGAGCGATTCACCGCGTTGACCACCTGTGCCACCACGGGGATGCCGGCGATGCGCCCCACCGCCTCGGTCGCAGCCAGCGCGCGATTGCGCAGGCTGACGCCTTCTTTGCGGGTGCGCACCGCTTTGGCGCGCAGCATCAGATGCGGAAAATCGAGTGCCCAGGGGTGCGGCGGCACGTAGGGACACTTGGTCATGAAGCACATGTCGCACAGGTAGCAGTGGTCGACCACCTGCCAGAACACCTTGCGTTCGACGCCCTCGAGCTCGCCGCTCGAGGTTTCATCGATCGCGTCAAACAGCGTCGGAAAGGCGTTGCAGAGACTGAAGCAGCGCCGGCAGCCGTGACAGATCTCGAACACCCGCTCGAGTTCCTTATGCAGCGCCGCCTCATCGTAGAACTCAGCGGTTTGCCACTGCAGCGGGTGTCGGGTGGGAGCCTCCAGGCTGCCCTCGCGTCCCCCCGGGGTGTTCTGACTCGTGCTCATGCGAACGGCCCATCCGGCGCTCGGGCGCGGGCGTTCAGCCCGCGCCCGAGCGCACACGTGCGTTACAGGTTGTCGAGTGCCTTCTGGAAGCGATTGGCGTGCGAGCGCTCGGCCTTGGCGAGCGTCTCGAACCAATCGGCGATCTCGCCGAAACCCTCGTCGCGGGCGGTCTTCGCCATGCCCGGGTACATGTCCGTGTACTCGTGGGTTTCCCCGGCGATGGCTGCCTTCAGGTTGAGCTTGGTGTCACCAATCGGCAGGCCCGTGGCCGGGTCGCCGACCGCCTCAAGGTACTCCAGGTGACCATGCGCATGGCCGGTCTCACCCTCGGCCGTCGAACGGAACACCGCCGAGACGTCATTGAAGCCTTCGACGTCCGCCTTGGCTGCGAAATACAGATACCGCCGATTGGCCTGGGATTCGCCGGCGAAGGCGTCCTTCAGGTTCTTCTCGGTCTTGCTGCCTTTGAGATTCATGCCGCTCTCCAATTTAGACTGGTTCTAACTGGGGTCGAAACTTTAAGCGGATGCCCTCGGGTCGTCAACCCGAATTGACCCGCTCGAGGGGCGGTGTATAAGGTGGCGCCCTCGAGTCCCCCGACCCGCGACCGTGCGCCGCGGCCATGATGGAGATTTTGGCGTGGCATCCGATCAGCAGCTTCCCGACTTCGAACAGGCGCTGGCGGAACTGGAAGGTCTCGTCGAGCGACTCGAACGCGGCGAGCTGCCCCTGGAAGAAGCGCTGCGCGTATTCGAACGCGGCGTGGAGCTGACGCGCCACTGCCAGAATGCCCTGAAGGCTGCTCAACAGCGAGTGGAAATCCTGATGAAGCGCAATGGACAGCCAGAAATCGAGCCCTTTGCCGCGCCGGACGGTCCGGTCGGCAATACTCCCTCCGCCCAGTGAACCGGCCTCGCCAGATGTTGTCGAATTGCAACACCCGCATCCGCGCCACCTTACGCAGTGTACACTGCCCCGAATGAGCGTGCCCCCAAGCTACCCGTTGCTCGATCAGATCGAGCTGCCTGCCGACCTCAGACGGCTTTCGGAAGCCCAGCTGCCGGAAGTCGCCGATGAGCTGCGCCAGTTCCTGATCCATACCGTCAGCACGCGCGGCGGACACTTCGCCGCCGGACTCGGCACCGTCGAGCTGACGATCGCACTGCATTACGTGTTCGAGACTCCGCACGATCGGCTGGTGTGGGACGTCGGCCACCAGGCGTACCCGCACAAGGTGCTCACCGGTCGGCGCAGCCAGCTGCACACCATCAAGCAGGACGGCGGCCTCGCCCCGTTCCCGCACCGCGCCGAGAGCGAGTACGACACGTTCGGCGTCGGGCACTCGAGCACCTCGATCAGTGCCGCGCTCGGCATGGCCGTGGCGGCCGGGCGCGAGGGCTCGAACCGACGCGTCGTGGCCGTGATCGGCGATGGCGCCATGACGGCCGGCATGGCCTTCGAGGCGCTGAATCATGCCGGCTCGCTGCCGGCGGACCTACTGGTGATTCTCAACGACAACGACATGTCGATTTCCGAGAACGTCGGCGCGCTGTCGAACTACTTCACCGCTGCGCTCTCCGGACGGCTCTACGCCACGCTGCGCGAGGGCGGCAAGAAGGTACTGCGCCAGATGCCCACCGTGTGGGAGCTCGCCCGTCGTTCCGAGGAACACCTCAAAGGCATGGTGTTACCGGGCACGCTGTTCGAGGAACTCGGCTTCAACTACATCGGGCCGCTCGACGGGCACGACGTGCGCGCCCTGGTCGGCACGCTGCGCAACATGCGCAAGCTGCACGGCCCGCAGTTCCTGCACGTGGTCACGCGCAAAGGTAAAGGCTACGCGCCAGCGGAGGCCGACCCGATCAAGTGGCACGGCCCCGGCCCGTTCGATCCGGCGAGCGGCACGATTTTCAAGGAAGCGGCCCGCGGCCCGTCCTATTCGCAGATCTTTGGTCAGTGGCTGTGCGACATCGCCGAGCTCGACCCGCGCATCGTCGGCATCACCCCCGCGATGCGCGAGGGCTCCGGACTGGTGGAGTTCTCCAAGCGCTTCCCCGACCGGTATTTCGACGTGGCGATCGCCGAGCAGCACGCGGTCACCTTTGCCGCAGGGCTGGCCGTCGAGGGGCTCAAACCCGTGGTCGCCATCTACTCGACGTTCCTGCAGCGCGCCTACGATCAGCTGGTGCACGACGTGGCACTGCAGAACCTGCCGGTGGTCTTCGCCATCGATCGGGCGGGGCTCGTCGGCAGCGATGGGGCGACGCACCAGGGCAGCTACGACCTGTCCTTCATGCGCTGCATTCCCAACATGGTCATCATGGCCCCGGCTGACGAGAACGAATGCCGGCAGATGCTCTACACCGCCACCACGGTTGAGGGTCCGACGGCAGTGCGCTACCCGCGCGGCATCGGACCGGGCGTGCCCATCGAGAAAGCCATGCACGCACTGCCGATTGGCAAGGGCGAACTGAAGCGCGAGGGGCGCAGCGGACTGGCGCTGCTCGCCTTCGGCCCACTGGTGGAGAGTGCGCTGGTCATTGGCGAACGGCTGGATGCCACCGTGGTCAACATGCGCTTTATCAAGCCGATCGACGAGGCGCTGATCCTCGAGATTGCCGGCCGACACGCCGCCATCGTGACGCTGGAGGAAAATGCGGTGCAGGGCGGGGCCGGCTCGGCCATCGCCGAGGTGCTCGCCGCCGAGGGAATCAGCATGCCGCTGATGCAGATCGGTATTCCCGACCGGTTCATCGAGCATGGCTCGCGCGAGTCGTGCCTGGCGGCCGCGGGGCTCGATACGCCCAGCCTGAGTGCAGGCATCGAGCGCTGGTGGTCACTGCAGTCCCGCGGCACGATCCGCTCCGTCGGACGCGCCTGAGCGCCCGCGCAGCGCCGCCGGCCGGGTGCCCCGCACAACCCCGGGGTCTCCCGATCGGTATAGGTCAAAACCGCCACCATCCTGTAGGCTAAAGCGTATGAATCCGCCCGACACGCCGCTCCCGGCCGCTCACAAGACCCTCGCCGAAGTCGAGGACGTGCAATCGCGCGCCGACACGCGCCACCTGCCGATCAACCGGGTCGGCATCAAGGAAATCAGCCACCCCGTGCGCGTCAAAGACCGCTCGGCCGGCGAGCAGCACACCATCGCGACGTTCAACATGTACGTGAGCCTGCCGCACAATTTCAAAGGCACGCACATGTCGCGGTTCGTGGAAATCCTGCACAGCGAGCGGGAGATCTCCGTCAAGTCGTTCCGCGCCATGCTCGAGAGCATGACCGAGCGGCTCGAGGCGGACGCCGGGCACATCGAGATGACCTTCCCGTACTTCATCATGAAGCGTGCACCGGCAACCGGCGTCGAGAGCCTGATGGACTACCGGGCAAGCCTGATCGGCGAGCGGCACGACGGTGTCACCGACCTGTGGGTCAAGGTGGTCGTGCCCGTCACGAGCCTGTGCCCGTGCTCGAAGCGCATCTCCGACTACGGCGCACACAATCAGCGCTCCCACGTGACCATCACCGCGCAGCTCAGCCGCCACATGTGGATCGAGGAGCTGATCGAGATCGCCGAGCAGGAAGCCTCCTGCGAGCTGTACGGCATCCTCAAGCGCCCGGACGAAAAATACGTAACCGAGCGGGCGTACGACAATCCGAAGTTCGTTGAGGACATGGTGCGTGACGTAGCCACGCGGCTCAATGCCGAGGACCGCATCGTGTCCTATGTGGTGGAATCGGAGAACTTCGAGTCCATTCACAATCACTCCGCGTACGCACTGATCGAGCGCGACAAGCGCAAGCCCCTGCCCCCCGCGCCCTAGCGATCGGCCTCGATCAGCGGCAGATCGATCAGCGCGCGCAAGCCGGGCAGGTTGTCCTCGAGCACGAACTGGGCGCGGTGCAATCGCGCGATCGCCCCGACGAGCAGCAGGCCGAGTCCGCCACCGGAACCGCTGCCATGCGCGCCGACGCGCACGAACGGTTGGCCGGCCTGACGGCGCTGCTCAGACGGCATGCCGGGGCCGTTGTCGCTCACCGTGAGGCGTACCCGCCCGCCCTGACGCTGCACGCCGAGCTCGATGCGGCCACCGGCCGGTACGAATTTCAGCGCGTTCTCGACGAGATTGCTGATCAGCTGCGCCAGCAGCTGGCGATTGCCTTCGACGTGCAAGGCCGGTTGCACCGCCGCACTCAGGCTCAGGCCACGCTCGCGCGCCACTGGCTCGAACAGCTCCGCAAGCTCCCCAACCAGGTCGGACAGGTTCACTGCCGAGACCGAGGCCAGGGGCGCGCCGGATTCGGCGAGCGCAATCTGCAGCAACGTCGCCAGGGTGCGCTGCAGCCGGTCGACCTCGCGCAACGCCGACTCCACCGGCTCACGCATGAGCGGCTGAAGATCCGGCAGGCGCAGCACCGCGTCCATCCGCGTGCGCAGCCGCTGCAACGGGGCGCGAAGATCATGGGCAACGCTGTCGAAGGTCGCGCGCAGGGTGCTCGTCTGCTCCTCGAGCCGATCGAGCACGCGGTTGACCGAAACGGCCAGCGCATCGAATTCGTCATGGCTCCCGGCCACGGGCAGCCGGCGCGCCAGATCACCGCTCATGATGCGCACACAGGTATCGGTCACCGCCCCGACGCGCCGGCTCAAACGGAAGCTGAATGCGAACCCCGCAATGGCCGCCACCAGAATCGACAGTCCCATCCCCCAGAGCGTGGCGGTCTGAAACGCCTGCGCATAGCGCTCATCCTGAGACATGTCGGTGCCCACGAGCAGCCAGTCACCGTTTGGCAGGTGCCGCACCGCGGCGCGCACCGGGTGCACGGAGCGTTGCCCGGGCTCGATCGACTCGATACGGAATTCCGGCCAGCGCTCGCGCGGTGCGCCGTCGAAGGGCCAGTTGGTCACGTTGCCGGCAATGCGCTTGAAGCTCGGGTTCACCAGCATGTACACCGAGCCGATCCGGCCCCAGCTGTCGATGCGCACGTTGATCTCGGCGCTGACGCCGCGGATGCCGCGCAGGACGTATTGATCCTGCAGACTGTTCAGCTCGGTATCGATGATCAGATCGATGTTGTCGCGCAGAATCCGCTGGGTCAGCAGATAGGTGCTACCGAGCGTCACGCCAACCGCCAGCGTGACCAGCAGCGTGTAGCCCATGGACATGCGGAACGCGGTGGTCTGAAACAGGCCGCGCGGACGCGGCCATCTCATGGCTCCTCGCGCAGCACGTAGCCGGCGCCTCGCACGGTGTGGATGAGCGGACGGTCCGAGCCGCGGTCGACCGCTTGGCGCAGACGGCTGATATGCACGTCGACCACATTGCTCTGCGGGTCGAAGTGCAGATCCCAGACACCCTCGAGCAGCATCATGCGGGTGACGACCTGGCCGGTGCGGCGCATCAGAAACTCGAGCAGCTTCTGCTCACGCACGGTCAGATCAATCTCACGCCCCGCGCGCGTGACGCGCCGCGAGAGCAGATCGAACTCCAGGTCGGCGACCTGCAGACGGGACGGCTCGCCGGCCCGGCCGTGGCGGCGCAGCAGCGCCTCGATGCGCGCCAGCAGCTCATCGAACGCAAACGGCTTGGTGAGGTAGTCGTCTCCACCGGCCTTCAGGCCCCGGATACGGTCATCGACCGAGCCGAGCGCGCTCAGCACCAGCACCGGAACCGCAAGTCCAGCGGCGCGCAGCTGCTGGATGATCTCCAGGCCGTCGATCTTCGGCAGCATGCGGTCGGTGATGATGAGGTCGAATTTGCCGGCGAGGGCCCGTTCCAGACCCTCCCGGCCGGTCGCGGCATGATCGACCGCGTAGCCGCTCTCGCGCAGGCCCTTGACGAGAAATTTCGCCGCCTCGACGTCATCCTCTATAAGCAGTATGTGCACGGCGGGCTAGCCTACAGCAGGGCGCGACCAACCGCAGCGCCTGTGCGTCGAATCCCCGAGCCGCGTACCGCTTGCCGGCCCTGCCCGGCGCTGAGTGCTAGCGCGACTCGCCCTGCAGCCGCCCGATCAGGCTGCGCAGGAACACCCGATTGAAGCGCAGCTGGCAGGTCACCGAAACTTGTTCGAGCTGCGTGGCACTGACCTTGAGCACCGTCACCGCGTTGATCGCCCGCACGGTTGCGGTGCGCTTTGCCCCGGGAACATAGCTCGCCTCGCCGAAGCAGTCACCGGTCTCGAGCACCGCAATACGCTCGCCGCGACGCTCGACGGCGCAGCGGCCGGAGACCAGGATGTAGAAGCGGTCGTCGAGTTCGCCCTCACGCACGATCTCCTCGCCGCTTGCATATTGCTGCCAGGCACTGGCGCGCAGCACCTCGCTCACCTCGGTGTGCGAGAACTCGTGGAAGAACTTCAGCCGCCGCAGTACTCCGAACTGCTCCTGCAGGTCGAGACGCAGGTTGTTCTGGCGCAACCGGTGATGGATGCGCGCCAGCTCGGCGGCAAACTCGAGCCCTGTGCGTTGCCGCTTGGCCGGATCCTTCTGCAGCGCCATGACGACGACGTTCTCGAGTTCCTCGGTCACGTCCTGACGCAGCTTGTGAATCGGCGGCGGCGTGGCGTAGACAATCTGGTGCAGCAGCTTCTGCAGATTGCCCGCGCGAAATGGCCGGGTGCCGGTGAGCAACTCGTACATCACCGCGCCCAGGGAGTAGATGTCCGAACTTGCGGTCAGCTCCAGACTCTGCACCTGCTCCGGCGACATGTACGACGGACTGCCGGCGATACCCTCGATGCGCGAGATCTCCGCGTCGGAGACGAGCGCGATGCCGAAATCAATGATCCGAACCTCGCCTTCCTGGGTGAGCAGGATGTTCGAAGGCTTGATGTCGCGATGGATCACGCCGCGGGTGTGCGCGTAGTGCAGAGCCTTCGCACACTTGAAGATGATTTCGATGACGTCGTTCAGCGGCAGCAGGTTGTCCGGGCGGCAGTAGGTCGTCAGCGTGCGCGCGTGATGCACGTACTCGGTGACGATATAACAGCGACCATTCTCCTCGCCGGCGTCGAAGATGGGCAGCACGTAGGGATGCTGCAGCATACCGACCAGATGCGCCTCGGACAGAAACATCTTGCGTGCGGCGCGCGCTCGCTGATCGTTCGAACCGGTGTCGACGTTGTAGACCTTGATGGCGACATCGCGACCGTAATACGCGTCATGCGACAGGTAGACCACGCCGGTGCTGCCGCGGCCGACCTCCTTGATCACCTCATACTTGCCGATCCGCTCGGGAACGCTCCGGTTTGCAGGGTGCGCGGACTCGGCGGATCGTGAGGCGTGGAGGGGCATAATTCGCAACGACTGGTGATGCAGCCCGCAGGATAGGATCGCGCCGGCAGGACGCGCTGTGATGCGTCCCATGAATTGATCGACGGATCGGTCGCGCGGGTTTTACATAATCCCGTGCCGATAGTACCGGTTACCCGGAGACAAAGTGATCATACCCCTCGGAGGAGACCGTGAGTGCACCCTCCTCATCCCGCACTCGCACGCCGGACTCGGCGCTCACCGTCCCGATGCGCGTGTAGCCCCACTGCTCGCACGGCAGCTCGGCCTGCAGCCGCGCCACGCGCTCGAGCGGCACCGTGAAACACAGTTCGTAGTCATCGCCGCCCGTGAGGGCAAAATCCCGTGCCCGCTTCAGTCCGAGCGTACGCAGCGGCCCGGACAACGGCAGCGCCGTCGCCGCGATTTCAACACCGCAGCCGCTGGCGCGTGCGAGCTTGAGCGCATCCGCCACCAGACCATCCGACACGTCGATGCACCCGCTGGCATACGCTCGCAACCGCTCGCCGAGCGCCACACGCGGCGTCGGGAACAGGAATCGGTCGCGCAACTGCTGAGCCCCCTCAACACCCTGCAGCCGGCCCTGCTCGAGCGCCAGCCCCGCCGCCGCATCCCCGGGTGTGCCGGACACGAACAGCGCGTCCCCCGGGGCCGCGCCACTGCGCCGCAGCGCGTCGGTAGCTGCAACGTGTCCGAGGATCGTGACCGTTACCGTAAGCGGTCCGTGCGTCGTGTCGCCGCCGACCAGCGTCACCGCGTGCGCCTCGGCCAGCGCGGCAAAGCCTGCAGTAAATGCGCTCAGCCAGGTGGCATCGGCCGAGGGCAGCGTGAGCGCCAGCAGCGCCCAGGCCGGACGGGCGCCCATGGCGGCCAGATCGCTGAGATTCACCGCCAGCGCCCGATGGCCGATCGATTCTGCTGGCGAGCCCGGCGGGAAATGCACCCCTTCGACCAGCGTATCGACCGCCGCGGCGAGTACCTCGCCGGGGGGACACGCGAGCAGCGCGGCATCATCGCCCACCCCGAGACGCACGTCCGCACGCGAAGCGCCGCAGTGACGGAAGAAGCGATCGATCAGATCAAATTCCGACAGCGCCATGTGCCGGTGTGCTCGCGAGTGCGTCTCAGAGCTCGTCCGAGCGCAGCTGGCGCGCCGCGCGATCGAGCACCGCATTGACGTACTTGTGACCGTCAGTGGCACCGAAGCGCTTCGTGAGTGCCACGGCCTCGTTGATCGCCACTCGGTAGGGCACCTCTGGCCGATGAGCCAGCTCGTACAGGCCGATGAGCAGCGCGGCGTGCTCGACCGGATCGAGCAGTGCCGGCGTGCGATCAATCAGCGGGGCGAGCTGCGCATCGAGCGTCTCGCGCGAGGCGCAGATTGCCTCGAGCAGCTCGCGAAAATAGTCCCGGTCCGCCCGCGGCATGTCTTCGGCGGTGGCGAACTCCTGCACGAGGTCCTGCCAGGGACACTCGTTGATCTGCCAGCGATACAACGCCTGCAGCGCGAGCTTGCGCGCCACCGATCGCTGCCGGGAAAACGCGCGCAGCGAAGCGGATTCTTTCATCACGTTCCCAACTGGGCGAACACCCCGGCCATCTCGAGCGCCGCCTCCATCGCCTCGCCGCCCTTGTTGCCCTCGCCCGTGGCGGCCCGCTCAATCGCTTGCTCGACCGTCTCCACGGTCAGCACGCCGAAGATGACCGGCACCAGCGTGTCGAGCGCCGCGCGTTGCAACCCGCCGGCGCACTCCCCGGCGACATATTCGAAATGGGGCGTACCACCACGGATCACGCAACCGAGCGCAACCACCGCATCGTAGCGGCCGCTCGCGGCCAGCTTGCGCGCCGTCACGGGCAGCTCGAACGCCCCGGGCACCCGTACCACGAGCAGATCCTCAAGCGCCCCGCCATGCTGCGCCCAGGCCGCCTGAGCCCCCTTCAACAGGCTCGCCACGATGAACTCATTGAAGCGCGCTGCGACCACGGCCACCTTGCGACCCTGCGCTTGCATCGCTCCCTCGAGCAACCGGACCGCGCTCACGCGTCCTCTCCGACATAACTGTCGATTTCGAGGCCGAAGGCGGAAATACCGTGCATCTGCTTCGGCGCAGACAGCACCCGCATGCGCCGCACGCCCAGATCCTTCAGGATCTGCGCACCGATGCCGAAGGTCTTGAGCACCTGCCCATCGCGGCGCGCCGCGCGCGCCGCGGTCTCAGTCTCCGGCGGCGCTCCGAGTGAACGCAGCGAATCGAGCAGATCGTTCGGCGCCTCGCGCTCGCGCAGAATCACGATCACCCCACTGCCGGCGTGCGCGATACGTTGCATGGCCGCCCGCAGCGTCCAGGCGAGCGGATCGGCCCGGATGCCGAGCAGATCGCGCAGCGGATCGGCCAGATGTACCCGCACCAGCGGCGGTTGCGGCCCCTCGAGCGAGCCCTTGACCAGCGCCAAATGCACCTCCTCGCCCACTCGATCCTCGTAAGCGAACAGGCGGAACCCGCCGAACTCGGTGTCCACGGATTGCTCGGACAGCCGCACGATCGAGCGCTCATTACGCAGCCGGTAGCGGATCAGATCGGCAATGGTGCCGATCTTCAGCTCGTGACGGGCCGCGAACGCATGCAGCTGCTCGCGGCGCGCCATCGTGCCGTCATCGTTCATCACTTCGGCGATCAATCCCACCGGCGCCAGTCCGCTCAGACGGCACAGGTCCACCGCCGCTTCGGTATGCCCGGTGCGCACCAGCACTCCTCCCCGGCGCGCGCGCAGCGGAAAAATGTGCCCCGGCCGTGCAAAATCGGCTGCACGCGCTTCGGCGCGGGCCAGTGTACGGATGGTGACCGCCCGATCGCTTGAGGAGACCCCGGTGGTGGTGCCGGCGAGCGCGTCGACCGAGACGGTGAAGGCGGTCCGGTGCGCTTCGCTGTTGTTCGTGACCATCTGCGGCAGCTCGAGTCGATCGAGCCACGCCTCCTCCATGGGCACGCACAGGATCCCGCTGGTGTGGCGGATCATGAATGCCACCGCCTCGGGGCTCGCGCATTCAGCCGCCATGATCAGATCACCCTCGTTCTCGCGATCCTCATCGTCCATGATGATGACCATGCGTCCGGCTTTCAGGTCCGCGAGGATCTCCTCGATGCTGTTCAGTTTGCCGGCGGCAGACGGCGCCTTACCGGAGAGGGGAAGGACTGTGGACATGGGACGGACCTGATTCGGGGGGGCGATAGTATAGCGTGCGCGCCGCCCGTCCCGGAGCCCCGCTGCCCCTCAGCGGCAGTCCATCGCAGCCCGCTCGGGCAACACCGCCGGGTCGGCTCGGGAGGGAACCGGGTGCCCGCGGAGGCCCCCTGGCCGCCGTGCACGCACCACCCGCACCGAGCGAGGGTGGAAGGAATCGCAATGGCGACCAAGGCTCACTGCGGCCGTGCCCGCTCGTGTCCCCGGCCGTCTCCGCCCGATTGACGCTCTCCGCGCCGCGACCGGCAGGACGCGTCCCAGCCCGGTATCCATCGGACCGGCGTCTACCGCCTCAATCGCCCTGCCGTCGCATGCCGCACGCCGCCGAGATGCCCTGGTAGAACTGCTCATAGATGGCACCGCCGTGCGCAAATTCGAACATTGCCGGCGGACCACCGAGCAGCGCCGCAAAATCGATGGGACGAACCCGCCGCAGGTCCGCCGCGCGAGTCCGCCCGGAGGCGATCCCGATCGTGCCGAGGATGCCGGGCGCATAATTCGGTCCGGTATCGGCGAGCTGCCCGATCGTGATGTCGATGGTACCGCTGGCGTAGATCACCACTTGCAGCGTGTTGGGTGCGCTGGTACCTGCCGCCGGCACGTTCAGGTACGTGACGATCACGCGATGATGGGCGGCATCGTACCACGCAAAGACACCACCGCCCGGGAGCGCGGCCGAGCTGTCGAGATCCTTCATCAGGACCCCGATGGTCAATCGGTTGGTCAGCAGCAGCTGTCCGCGCATGTACCAGGGCGAGCCGTTGTCATCGACACCGGTGTAATCGCCCGAGGTGCGGCTGGTGATGGCGCCATCCTCGCTGACAAAGAGCGTGCTCACCGGCTGACCGGTGCCGGGCACCGGGAAGGAGAACCCGGGATAGCTCAGCGTCGCCGTGCCGTTGCCCGCCACGTTGAGCTTCGTCGAGCCGGACGCGAGCAACGCCTGGCCAGCGCGCACCGATACCCGGTAATACCCCCCGACCGGAACGAACTCAATCTGATCGCCGCCACTGAGGTTGAAGGGGTGCGCGCGCACGTGCTCGCAGTTCTTGACCACGTGCACCAGCGGGTTGTCGGGCGGCATGCGCATGTGCGCTCGGTTCGGCACGTCGTGCCCATCCGGGTCGCCGCTCTCGCCGGCATCCCGGTGGTGCAGCATTGCATCGAAGAACGACACCGCGTATTCGTTGGTCAATTCGGTTGATTCGGCGATCGGCAACTGGCGCTCGAGCGGCATGTCGGCCTCGAGCTGCTGCTTCGCGGCCAGAATCTGCGGATTGCCGAACAGCACCGCCTGCAGCTGCGCATCGCTCACACCGTCGAAGACCGAGGCGGGACAGAAGTTGTAGACCCCATCCTCGTACGGGCCGGTGTAACTCCAGTAAAACGTCGAATCGAAGACGTAGTTGGCAATATCAGATGGATTGAATGCGCCCGGGTCACTGAAGACTCCGGGGAATAGCGCCGGATTGATCGCGACCAGCGAATTGTGAATATCCTGACACCAGCTCGTCTGGTATTGCCCGATGTGATGATTCCAGCCGGCAATGTCGACGAGATACTTCTTCGGCGCATTGACGAACGCATTGAAATTGCTGTAGGCAATACCGGTGTCGTTGCCAAAGAACATCAGTGGCACATCCGCATTGGCGTAGTCGCCGGCAGTGAGCAGCAGACCGTAATTGGTGCCGGCGCCCATGAAAGCGGCCCGGACGCGCCGGTCGGCGGGCAGGCCCATCGAGCTGATGCCCGTGACGGTGGCAAGCGCCGTCATGCCACCGAGCGAGTAGCCGATCACGCCGATCTGCCCGGGATTGATCGCGGCGGCGAACGGCAGGCCGGGACGATTCAGCTGGCCGGCGAGGATCGCGCTGATCACGAAACTCACGTCCTTGACGCGCTGATAAATGGTGTCAGCGTAAATGCTGGGGTTCGGCCCGAGCTGCAGGCCGAGATAGTGCTCCATGAAATACGTCTGATACCAGGCATCGTCATCGCCGGTATGCTCGACCGAGGCCACGATGTAACCGTTGCTCGCCAACGTCTCGAGGGTGTCAGGCAGGTTCTTGCCCGCGGACACCTCGTAGCCGTGCGTGGCCACCAGCAGAGGGAAACTGCCTTTGGCGAGCGGCCCTCCCTCGGCAATTCGATGGCTGGAGAGACTGCCGGCAAAAGTGACGGGCGGGGTATCCGGAAGGCCTGGATAGACCGCGCCACCAGGATTCTGGTTGTAGATCGGATTGTTCCAGGTGTAGCGAATGTGCTGCGTGGGCTGCGCGGAGGTCGGATACCAGATCTGCACGTACAGCGGGCGGCCCGGAGTCGTCACCGGGGTGGATCCGTCCGGGTTGCGCGTGGTGTCCCAGACCACCATCGTGGTGTGCCCGATGGCATAACTGCCGCGCGGCGCCGTGACGTTCCACTGACTTGCGGCCTCGTCCGCATGCGCCCAGCGGCCCGCACCAACCAGGATCGACAACGCACAGCAGACCCCCACGAAGCCAGATAGCCAGCGGCGGTTATTATTCGACATGGCGCCCCCTCAACATAACGCAATCTGCCGTTAGGTGTAATAACACCGGCCCGTCGCGCTGTCAATGATTCACAGGACGCGCCCCGGTGTCGCAGGCGTCGCAGTCGCACGCGACACAACACAACTCGCCGCTCGTGGTCAGCGTGGAAACTGCAGCCGGCTTGCGCCAGTGGCCGGCCGCATGCGCTCATCTTGCGAGCCCGCAGCGCAGAGCTTTCAGGCCGGCTCCTGCGCTGCACTACGCTGTGACCCAGACTCGCCGAGCAGTCGCTCGGCGTAGCGGGCCATCAGATCGACCTCGATGTTGACGAAATCTTCCGGTTCGAGCGACCCAAGCGTGGTGACCTCACGGGTATGCGGAATGAGGTTCACGCGAAAGACGTTCTTGTGCACGATGTTGACGGTGAGGCTGACTCCGTCGATGGCAATCGATCCCTTGCGCGCGACATAACGGGCGAGCTCGTCCCCGGCCAACGCCACGTCCATCCGCCACGAGCGGGCCTCCTCGGCGATGTCGACCACCTGTCCCAATCCGTCTACGTGCCCGGTGAGCAGATGGCCGCCGAGCGCATCGCCCATCTTCAGCGCCGGCTCGAGGTTGACTGGCGCCCCGAGCGACATTCGCCCGAGGGTCGTCAGGCGCAGCGTCTCGCTCGAGACATCCGCGGCGAACGATCGCTCCCCCAGAGCCACTACCGTGAGGCAACAGCCCTGCACGCAAATGCTGTCGCCGAGACGCAGACCCGCCGGGTCCAGGCGCTCGAACTGAAAGCCCATGCGCAAATCCCCGTGCTGCTGCTCGCTCGAGATCACGCGCCCCACGTCCTGCACAATACCGGTAAACACAGCACCCCTCCTCGTCGCTCAACGCCCCTTGGGCCGCAGGCGCAGCCGCAGATCGACCCCGACCTGGCACACGTCCATCATGACAAACCACGGCGAATCCTGCAGCTCGGCGAGTGCCGGCAACTCCGCGAGCGGCCGGCCCTGCGGTCCGATCAGCCGCGGCGCGACGTACAACAGCAATTCGTCGACCTGCTCCTCGGCGAGCAGGGCGCCCGCCAGTGTCGGACCGGCTTCGACCCACAACTCGTTGATTTCCCGACGCCCGAGCCGCTCCAGCAGCATCGCAAGCGGCACTCGCCCGTGGACATCGGCCGACAGCTCCTCGAGCGTCGCGCGATCGGCGAGCTCCGCGCGACGGGCAGCGTAGTGTCCATCGGCGCCGGCGGGCTGCCCTGTGCACACCAGCATGACCTCCCCCGTCACGGAGAACAGGCGCGCGCTCGGCGGCGTGCGCAGGTGTGAATCCAACACCACCCGTAGCAGCGGTGGCCGTGGCCCCGCGGAGGACTCGTCAAGACGCACGTCGAGGCGTGGATCGTCGGCAAGCACGGTACCGATCCCCGTCATGACCGCACCGCTGCGGGCACGCCAGGACTGCACGTCGGCACGCGCTTCTGCGCCGGTGATCCAGTGGCTCTCGCCGTTGCCGAGTGCGGTGCGCGCATCGAGACTCATGGCCAGCTTAACTCGCACCCAGGGACGGCCCGTGCGCATCCGTTTGAGGAAACCCGCATTGAGCTCGGTGGCCTCGGCGGCGAGCAACCCGGATTCGACCCGCACACCGCGCTCGCGCAGGAGGCGCTCGCCCTCACCGTTGACCCGGGGATTGGGGTCCGCAACCGCAAAGACCACTCGCGCAATGCCCGCTGCGAGCAACGCCTGCACGCACGGAGGGGTCCGACCGTGGTGACTGCAGGGCTCGAGCGTGACGTAGGCAGTCGCTCCCGCCGCAGCCGCACCCGCGACACGCAGCGCATGCACCTCGGCATGCGGCTCACCGGCACGGGCATGCCAGCCCTCGGCGAGGATCTGCTCCTCGCGGGCGATGACGCAGCCGACCCGAGGGTTCGGGTGCGCCGTTTCCAGACCGAGCGCCGCCAGCTCGAGCGCACGCGCCATCGCGAACCGATCAAAGTGCGAAAACCGCGCGCCGCTCATTCCGCCTCTCCGCCGCCCTCGCCGCCGGGCGAGCCCTCCGGTGGCAGCAAGGAGAGCTGCCTGCGCTGGCCGGACCCGCCGGGCGTGCGCTTGCGCGGTCGCGCCGGCCGCGGCGCACGCGCATCGCGGAGCTTGCGGATTTCCTCATGAAACGCCTCGACATCCTCAAAATGCCGGTACACCGAGGCAAAGCGCACATACGCGACCTCATCGAGCTGGCGCAGTTCCTCCATGACCAACTCGCCGATCGTGCCGGCGGCAATTTCTCGCTCCCCGAGCGTACGCACCCGATGCGAGATGTGGTTGACCGCCGCATCGATTGCCTCGCGCGCCACCGGCCGCTTCTCCAGCGCCTTCTCCATGCCGGCACGCAGTTTGGCCGGTTCGAATGGCTCGCGGCGCCGATCAGCCTTGACGACCATCGGCATGACCAGTTCGGGCGTCTCGAAAGTCGTGAAGCGCTCCCCGCAGGCCAGACACTCGCGCCGGCGGCGGATCTGCCCGCCATCCCCCGCCAGGCGCGAGTCGGTCACCTTGGTCTCGACGTGACCGCAGAATGGACAGTGCATGTCAGCGTCCCGTCCGCGGTCCGGTCTTACTCACGCCGCTGCGTACACCGGAAATCGGCCGCAGAGCTCGAGGACCTGGCCGCGCACTGTCTCAATGACGGCCCCCTCACCGCCGGCGTCGAGCACATCGGCAATCAGGTCGGCCACACGCTCGACTTCCGCTTCCTTGAAGCCGCGAGTCGTCGAGGCCGGCGTGCCGATGCGCAGACCGCTGCTGATTGACGGCGGGCGCGGATCGTTGGGCACGGCATTCTTATTGACCGTAATATTGGCCTTGCCAAGCGCTGCGTCCGCATCTTTGCCGGTGATATCGCGCCCGATCAGGCTGAGCAGGAACAGATGATTGTCGGTGCCGCCGGAGACGATGTCGAAGCCACGCTGCTTCAGGCGTGCGGCCATGGCGCGCGCGTTCGCCAGCACCTGGCGCTGGTAATCCACGAACTGCGGCTGCAGCGCCTCGAGCAAGGCGACCGCCTTGGCGGCGATCACGTGCATCAGCGGACCGCCCTGGGTCCCGGGGAAGACCAGCGAGTTCAGCTTCTTTTCGATCTCCTCATTGGCCCGCGCCAGGATCAGACCGCCGCGCGGTCCACGCAGCGTCTTGTGCGTCGTCGTCGTCACGACGTCGGCATGGGGTAGCGGGCTCGGATATACGCCGGCCGCCACGAGGCCCGCCACGTGCGCCATGTCCACCACCAAGTAAGCGCCGACGCTCTTGGCGATCTGCGCAAACCGGGCCCAGTCGATGACGCGCGAATAGGCTGAAAATCCGGCAATGATCATCTTCGGGCGATGCTCCGCGGCAAGGCGCGCCACCTGCTCGTAGTCGATCTCGCCGGTGTCCGGGCGAATGCCGTACTGCACCGCACGGAAGAACTTGCCGGAGAAGTTGACGCGCGCCCCGTGGGTGAGATGTCCGCCGTGATCGAGGCTCATGCCGAGAATCGGATCGCCCGGCTGCACCAGGGCGAAATACGCCGCGGCATTGGCCTGGGAGCCGGAGTGCGGCTGAACGTTGGCATAGGCGGCGCCGAAGAGCTTCTTGGCCCGGTCGATCGCGAGCTGTTCGGCGATATCGACGTACTCGCAACCGCCGTAGTAGCGCTTGCCGGGGTAGCCCTCGGCGTACTTGTTGGTCAGCACCGACCCCTGAGCCTCAAGCACGCGCGGACTGGCATAATTTTCCGAAGCGATCAGCTCGATGTGATCTTCCTGCCGGCGCCGTTCGCCATCGATGGCGCGGGCCAGCTCGGGGTCAAAACTGCGAATATCCTGCGATTTTGTGAACATGGGAAGCCTCTATTGATGGGCGCACACCGCGACTGCGCGGGCCCTGCCGGTCGGGTCGGGAGCGGAATTGTACCGAAGCGATCGGCGCGCAGCAGGCCCGCTACACGACGCGCTTCCCTCACATTGCGACGTACCCTCTGCCCAAGCCCGGTGCGCTCGCGCGATAATGTCCGCGCGGACGCCTCGGCGCCCGCATCGCCTCATCCACCCGCTGCAGAGCTTGCATGGCCCAGTACATTTATACGATGAATCGAGTGTCGAAGGTGGTGCCGCCTAAGCGCGTCATCCTCCGCGACATCAGTCTGTCCTTCTTTCCCGGTGCCAAGATCGGCGTGCTCGGCCTGAACGGCGCGGGCAAATCGACGCTGCTGAAGATCATGGCCGGCATCGACACGGAAATCGACGGCGAGGCCCGTCCACAGAACGGCATCCGCATCGGCTACCTGCCCCAGGAGCCGCAGCTCGACCCGGAGAGTGATGTGCGCACCACCGTACTGGAGGGCGTCGGGGAGACGCTCGCGCTGGTCGAGGCGTTCAACCGGCTGAGCGACCGCTTTGCCGAGCCGATGAGCGATGAGCAGATGAACGAACTGCTCGCCGAACAGGCCAAATTGCAGGACGCCATCGACGCAGCCGGCGGCTGGGAGCTCGAGCGCAAGCTCGATATCGCCGCCGATGCACTGCGCCTGCCGCCCTGGGAGGCCAAGATCGCCCCGTTGTCCGGCGGTGAAAAGCGCCGGGTGGCCCTGTGCCGGCTGCTGCTGTCGGCGCCGGACATGCTGCTGCTTGATGAGCCGACCAATCACCTCGACGCCGAGTCGATCGCCTGGCTCGAACGCTATCTCGAGCAGTACCCGAGCACGGTCATCGCCGTCACCCACGATCGGTACTTCCTCGACAACGTAGCTGAGTGGATTCTTGAGCTCGATCGCGGTCATGGCATTCCCTGGCACGGCAATTACTCCTCATGGCTTGAGCAGAAGGAGCAGCGGCTGCGCGTCGAGGAGCGCGAGCGCGAGTCGCTGCGCAAGACCCTCGAGCACGAGCTCGAATGGGTCCGGCAGAATCCCAAGGCGCGACAGGCTAAGAGCAAGGCGCGTCTGCAGCGCTACGAGGAGCTCTCCTCGCGCGAATTCCAGCAGCGCAATGAAACCAACGAGATCTACATCCCCCCCGGGGAGCGTCTCGGCGACCAGGTCATCGAAGTCGAGGGCCTGCGCAAAGGCTTTGCAGAGCGGCTGCTGATCGACAATCTGTCCTTCAGTCTGCCGCGCGGCGGCATCGTCGGCATCATTGGGCCGAACGGCGCAGGCAAGACGACGCTCTTCCGGATGCTGACGGGGGCAGAGCAGCCCGACGGCGGCCAGATCCGAATCGGACCAACGGTGAAGCTGGCGTATGTCGATCAGTCACGTCAGTCGCTGGATGACCGCAAGACGGTCTGGGAGGAGATCTCCGGCGGCCTCGACATGATCAAGGTGGGCAATTACGAGACGCCCTCGCGCAGCTACGTCGGTCGGTTCAACTTCAAAGGCACGCAACAGCAGCAGACCATCGGCGAGCTCTCCGGCGGTGAACGCAACCGGGTGCACCTCGCCAAGGTGCTCAGCGCCGGCGGCAACGTGCTGCTACTCGATGAGCCGACCAATGACCTGGATGTCGAGACGCTGCGGGCGCTGGAGGAGGCGCTGGTGAACTTCCCCGGCTGTGCGGTGGTCATCTCCCATGACCGCTGGTTCCTCGACCGTGTCGCGACGCACATTCTCGCCTTCGAGGGCGACTCGCAGGTCGTGTGGTTCGAGGGCAACTATCAGGAATACGTCGAGGACTTCAAGCGGCGCAAGGGCGAGGCGGCAGCTCAGCCGCACCGTATTCGTTACAAGCCGCTCACGCGCTGAGGTCCTGATGACCCGCCGTGTCTAGGCCCGATCTGCAACCCTGCAAGCAGCGCCCGCGATCGGCCCGGGGCGCGGCCCATGGAGCCGGGAGGCGCTAGTGTCTGCACTGCCGGCCGGACACTCGAGCGTGCGCGAACACCGCGTCCTTGAGTGGCTGCGCTGGCTCGCCCCACTCGCCGCACTGGTAGTGCTCGCGGGTGTCGGCTACGTGTTGCACCGCGAGCTCGCGCGGCTGCACCCGGCCGACATCCTCGCGCACCTGCGCAGTATTCCCCGCGCTCACGTGCTGGCCGCAGTCGCACTGACCACGGCCAGCTACTGGCTGATCAGCTGCTATGACCTGCTGGCCCTGCGCTACGTACGCAAGCGCCTACGCTACGGACGAGTGCTGTTCACGGGTTTCATCGCCGCCGTGTTCGGGCACAACCTCGGATTTTCGGCGGTCACCGGCGGGGCGATCCGGCTGCGCCTGTACAGCACCGCAGGCGTCACCGCGGTGGAAGTGGCAACCATCACGGTCTTCTACAGTCTGTCCATCGCACTGGGACTCACCGCAATTGCCGGGCTATCGCTCACGCTGGCGCCCCACATGGCCGCGATCGCGCTGCATCTGCACGCGCAGTGGATCCGAAGCACCGGTGTGCTGCTGCTGAGCGCCGTGGGCGCCTATCTGCTTTGGGCCGGACTGTCGCGCGAGGCGATCGAGATCCGCGGCTGGGCACTACGTGCCCCGGGCCTTGCGCTCGGAGTCGGACAGACGCTGCTCGCCATGGCGGATCTGACCGTCGAGGGCTCGGTGTTGTGGTGGCTGCTGCCCCCCGCGGCTCACATCGGCCTAGTGCCGTTCATGGGCACGTATGTCATCGCATTGACGGCGGGCATCCTCAGTCACGTTCCCGGCGGGATCGGCGTGTTCGAGACCGTGATGCTGCTCGCGCTGCATCATGCTCCGACCGACTCGGTGGTGGGCGCGCTACTCGCGTTCCGAGCGGTCTACTACCTCACCCCCCTGCTGTTCGGTGCCATCCTGTTCGCCTATCAGGAACTGGAGATGCGGCGGCGGGACTTGGCCCGCGCCCGCAGGCAGGCGGCCACCTACCTCACCCCAGTGGCGCCCCAGATCGCCGGTTCGCTGGTGTTCCTCTGCGGCGCGTTGCTGCTCGTGGCGTTGATGTGGCCGCCGCTGGCCGTACCCGTGCCGCTGCTCGCGCGCACGTTGCCGCCGGCGGTACCGCTGGCCGGCGCGCTCGCCGCAGGTGTGACCGGTACGGCACTGCTGCTGCTGGCGCGCGCGCTGTTCCGGCGCGTGCGCTCGGCTCACCGCCTCGCCTGCCGGCTGCTACTGATCGCCGTGGCGGCCTCCTTTGCCCAAGGGCTCGCCATCGAGGAAGCCCCATTGCTCGGCCTGGTGCTGCTGGTGCTCTCACTCGGCAGCGATGCGTTCTATCGGCCAACAGCCATCCTCGATGAGCGCTTCACGCCGGCCTGGGTCAGCGCCATCGGCGGCGTGCTCTTGCTGGCAATCTGGGTGGGGCTGTTCACGGGCCACGGTGCGAATCCTCTCGCCGGACCGATGCTGCGCGGGGTGCTGGTGCCAGCGCTGCTTGCCGCCGGCTATCTCGTGACGAACCTGCTGCGCCCCCTGCCACCGGAACCGGCCGCAGCGAGCGGCGCGGATCTGGCACGCGCACGACGGCTGATCGCCGCTGCCGAGGATCCGCTTGCCAATGCGGCGCTCACTGGGGACAAGCGTCTGTTGTTCGCCGCCTCCGGCACGGCGTTTATCACCTACCAGGTAGCCGGACGCAGCTGGATCGCGCTCGGTGACCCGGTGGGCGAGCGGACCGGCGCCGAAGAGCTGCTGTGGCGCTTCTGCCAGATCGCCGACCGGCACGGCGGTCAACCGGTGTTCTATCAGGCCGGCGCACAATGGTTGCGCAATTACGAAGACCTCGGGCTCGCACCCATGCCGATCGGCGCTCAGGCACGCGTGCTGCTCGCGTACTTCTCGCTGCAGGGGGCTCAGCGCGCCGGACTGCGCCATCTCGTACAGCACGCACATCGCGCAGGACTGTCGTTCCAGTTGTACCCCGCCCCCCCGCCGGCGCCGCTGTTGAACGAACTGCGCGCCGTTTCGGATGCCTGGCTCGCCAGCCACGCCACCGGCGAGCGCCGCTTTGCGGTCGGCTATTTCTCCCCGCGCTACCTGCGGCACTTCCCGCTCGCCGTCATTCGACGCGATGGCGCGGCGGTGGCCTTCGCCAACCTGTGGCCGGCCGGCAACCGTCTGGAAGTGGCCATTGACGTGGTTCGCGTTCTGCCCGACATGCCCATCGGAACCATGGGCTATCTGCTGATCGAGACGCTGCTGTGGGCACGTGCGCAAGGCTTTCGCTGGGCGAACCTCGGCCTCGTGCCGCTTGGAGGCTTGGAGCACGACCTGCTCGCCCCGGCTTGGCAGCGTGCCGGCCGCCTGGTGTTCACCCATGGGGAGCATTTCGAGCACTTCGAGCAGATGCGCCGCTATTTCGAGCGCTTCGAGCCGCACTGGGAGACGCGCTACCTGCTCGCCCGCAGCGGCATTGCCCTGCCGCGGGTGCTGCTCGATCTGGCTGAGCTCATCGGTGGGGGTGGGGCCCAGGAATCGCGCGGCTAGGCCGCCGCCACAGCATAGGCCGCCCGCATGCGCTATCATGGGCGCCCCGGCAATGGCTATCAGACCAAGAGCAGCATAGCGCCGCCATGCCCCACATCGACTCAGAGAGCCGCCTGATTCACGATCAGGGCAAGCGCCCGGTCCTGCCGTGCCCGCATTGCCAAGTGGTCGCGCATCTCAGCGTCAGCGCAGTGCCGCGCTTTGCGGAACTGCAAGCCTGTCGGCCGGCGCAGCTTGGCGTCGTATTCCGCTGCGATGCGTGCCTCGCACCGATCTTTCTGCGCTACAGCGTTCGCGCCTATACGCCGACGCGCGTGGAACTCGGCCCGCAGTTCATCGAAGTGGAGCGCGCACGCGAGCGCTTCGACGGCACCTACCTGCCCGAGGAGGTCGAGATGCTGTTCAAGGAGGCGTTGACCTGCTTTGCCGCCGGCGCCTACAACGCGTTCGCCTCGATGAGCCGGCGCACCGCGCAGGCCTTGTTCAGTGACCTCGGTGAGGCTGGCAAGCTCAAGCTGTTCGATTCGCTCAATGAGGTGCGCGAACTCACCGCGCTCGCCCCGGAGATCTTCGCCAAGATCCGCAGTGTCCTGTTCGGTATCGCCTCCGACCCGCGCCCCGGCATCCCCCTGCTCGGGAGTCACGAGGCGGGGGTTTTGCTCGAGGTCATGAAGGATCTGCTGTACCAGACCTACGTGCGCAAGGGCCGGCTCGAGCAGGCCATGCGGGTGCGGCGCTTCTTCTACGAGGAGGCGCTCAATCCGGCGCGCGTCAGCCCCCTATCGAGCGCCGGCTGAGCCGGCCCGCTCAAGCCCCGCGGCACACCGGCCGCTAAGCTGCAGAGATGATCGACACCGCCGACACCATCGTGCTCTACGAGGAACTCGCCTTCCAGGACGTGCTCCCCCTGCACTGGCTCACGCAGGCGCCGGAACCGGCGGCGGCCGCTAGCCTCGCCGAGCGTAATCTGCAAGTTCTGCAGGCCTGGGATGCACTCGAGGATCACGGCTCGGTCGAGAAACCGGATGAGAACACTCCGCTCGCGGCGGACATCCAGCGGCTCGACCGCAAGATGACCTTGTTGCTTGGGCTGGTGGGGCAATTGCTGGCGGTCAACCGGCCCCGCCCACCGGCCGTGCCACTGCGCTTCAATGCGCGTGGTGCCCTCTGGCGCAGCTCGCAACCGCCACCGCCGGGCTCGCACGGCGTGCTGGAAATCTACCTGCACGAGTGCCTCGCGCAGCCGCTGCGCCTGACCGGCGAAGTGACCGCAGTCACGCCGAACGGCGAGGTCAAGGCGCGCTTTGCGCCGCTCGACGAAGCGGTCTCGGCCGCCATCGCCAAGGTCACCTTCCGCCGCCACCGACGCCAGATCGCGGGTCGGCACGGGCCGAAATCCAAAAGCTGACCGTACCGCCCGCTCAGGCGTAGGTGTCGATCAGACCGACTCCCCCGAGTGACGGGCCGGTCACGCTCACCGCCCCGTCGGGCGAACCTGCTGCACCGATCGCGCTCACCGCCGGACGGACCGGACGGCGCGAGTCACGCGGGGCATCGTGCGAGACGCCCGAATCGGTCAGTGTCAGCCCCTGATGGGCGAACATGGCCTGCAGCTCCGGCAGCGCCTGGGTGAGCGCCTGACGGGTCTCGGGCTGCGCCGCCCCGAACCACACGCTCGCCTGCCCGTGATGCACCGAAATACTCACCTGCACCGGCCCCAGATGCTGCGGCGAGACCTGCAGCGATGCCGACTGCACGCCCTGGCGCGCCATCCAGGTCAGCTGTGCGCCGAGCTGGCCATTCCAGTCGCGCGAACCCACCGGTGCGCTGAGCGCCGCGCTCGGCGCACCGCCCGCGCCTTGGGCGAGTGCATGGGCCCCGGCAGCCGCCTGGCCGACGGCCAGCGCGACACTGCCCACCGCCGCCGAGCCACCTGACACGGCCGCACCGCCAGCAGCCGCCCCGGAGTTGGCCGGCGCGTCATGGCCGGGCGTCCCATGCACCGATGTCAGCTGCGCGGTCAGCTGTGCGGTGCGCGCGGCCACCGTGGAAATTTCGACGTGAGCGGACCCGCTCGGGCCACCGGCCGCGGGGTGCTGACCCGGTGTGCCCGTCGGCACCGCGAGCGGCACCGCTTGGCTCACCATCGCCATGGTCGTACTCACCGGGTCGCTCTTCGCAGTCCTGTCCGTGGCGTGGGCTGGGCTTGCCTTGCTCATCTTCGCTGCAGACTTTGCGGTGTCGGCGGACCCCTTCCCGCTCACCGGCGCGCTCTGCTGTGCGGAACCCGCGAGGGACTGCGCGAGGGTTTGTGAAAAATTTGGACGCGCAGCCGATGCAGCGGAGGCCCCTTGCGCGCCACGAGCTGGCGCTGCGGCGGGAGCTTGCTTATCGGCGCGTGCGCGGGCAGTGGCGCGACGGGCAGGACTGCCCGAAGGATGCGCCGCCTGCGCGGTACCGCCGTCTGCGGTGCCGTTCGCCGCGCCCTGGGCGGATGAACTCCCGGAACCTGAATCCTCCGCCTGCGCAAAGCCCGTACCGGCGCCGCCGGCCCCGGTACCGAGCGTGGCCGGTGGCGCAGCGCTCGACGGCGAGGGAGACGGCGCGGGCGCCGCGGCAACAGCCCGTAGCGTTTCAGCTGACACGCAGATGACTCCCCCGGTTCCAGGATTGCAGCGAGCGCTCGTCCGTCTCGTGCTGATCGCGCCGTTCCTCGACGCGCCGCTCCTCGCTGCGCCAGTGTTTGGCGAGCGTATCGACCGCGGCAGCGCGTTGGGCGGCGCTGCGCCAATTCTCAAGCTCCGCACTGCGCGCGAGCTCGGCCTGGCTCAGAATCTGCTGCTGATGCTGCAGCGCCTCTTCGAGCCGACTGAGAAACACCTGATATTCACGCACCGCGGCGCCACCGAGGCCGCCCTGCGCACGTCGACTGAAGTCCTGCATGTAGGCACTGCGATAGGTCTCGAGCTCCTCAAGGCGCGTACGCGCTTCGTGCACCGTGCGTTCGCACAGTGCGAGTGCCTCGGCTTTGCGTCGCTCCTGGTCATCGACCACGCGCTGAACCATGTCGATGCGTTGTGTCTTTTTCATGTCTTACTTTCCGCGATGACCTCATCGAGAGCGGCCAGGCTTGCCGCCAGATCGACGCGCTCGCGCACGTCCTGCTGGAGAAACTGCTGCATGCGGGGCCACAGTCCAATCGCCTGATCGACCCGTGGATCGCTGCCGCGCTGATAGGCGCCGATCGCAACCAGATCGCGATGCTGCTGAAACGTCGAGAGAATCTGCCGGAACTGGCGGGACCGCTCGATGTGCGCGGGCGCCACGATCTCATGCATCGCCCGGCTGACCGACGCTTCGACGTCGATCGCCGGATAGTGGCCACTCTCGGCAATGCGTCGCGACAGCACGATGTGGCCGTCGAGAATGGCGCGCGCGGAGTCGGCAATCGGATCGCTCTGATCGTCCCCTTCGGTGAGCACGGTATAGAACGCGGTGATCGATCCTGAGCCCTGCGCACCGTTGCCAGCGCGTTCGACCAGCTGCGGCAGGCGCGCGAAAACCGACGGCGGATAACCTTTGGTCGCCGGCGCCTCACCGATCGCCAAGGAGATCTCTCGCTGCGCCTGTGCGAAGCGCGTCAACGAATCCATGAGCAGCAACACGCTCGCGCCCTGATCACGAAAATACTCCGCGATCGCGGTTGCAAGCCATGCGCCGCGCAGACGTGTCAGGGGCGGTGCATCGGCGGGAGCCGCCACCACCACCGCACGCGTGCGGTCCTCGGGCCCGAGAATGCGCTCGACAAACTCCTTGACCTCACGGCCGCGCTCGCCGATCAGTCCGACCACGATCACCTGCGCGCCGGTGTAGCGCGCCATCATCCCGAGCAGCACGCTCTTGCCGACGCCGCTGCCGGCAAACAATCCGACTCGCTGGCCGCGGCCGATGGTGAGCAGCGAATTGATGGCGCGGATGCCGACGTCCAGCGGTTCGCTGATCGGCTGGCGTGACAGCGGGTTGATCGGCCGGCCGGTGAGGCGCACCGTCTCGGTGCAACCGAGCGGTCCGAGCCCATCGAGCGGCTGTGCGCTGCCATCGACGATGCGGCCGAGCAGCTGCGGCCCGACGTGCACCGTGCCCGCATGTTGGCGTGGGATGACCCGCGCCTTCGGCCCGAGCCCATGCGCGTCTCCGGCCGGCATGAGGAACAGCCGATCGCCAGCGAATCCGACCACCTCCGACTCGATGCGTGCGCCGTCGCCGGCGATCACATCGCAGTAATCGCCGACCGCCGCCTGACAGCCGGCGGCCTCGAGCGTCAGTCCGACCATGCGGGTCAGGGACCCCTCGACCGGCGGCGGTTCGGTCTGCTCCACCGCCCGCGCGCTGCGGCGCAGACCAGCGCTCCAATTTGCGGCGCGGCGCATCTCAGGCACGGCACTCATGAGGCCTCCACAGCGCCATCGCGCCCGCTGCTGCGCTCATCACCGAGCGCGTTGGCGGCAATCGCCGCAATCCGGTTCTCTAGGCGTGCGTCGATGCGTGAGGACTCGCTCTGCACCAGACAGCCGCCACGCGCAAGCGTCGGGTCCTCCACCAACGTCCAAACACGTTCGCCCGCACCGGTTGGCAGATGCGCACGTACCGTCGCGGCGTCCTCCGGGTGCAGGTGAACGCGCACTTCGCGGGCTGCAAGCGGCAGTTGCGCGAGCGATTCGCGCAGGATGGCGATGATCTGGGTCGGCTCGATGCGCAGCTCGCGCCGCGCCAGCTGCTTGCCGACCGCGAGCGCGAGCCGCACCAGCTCTCCCTCGACTTCCGCATCGAGCTGCTCGAGCGGTCGCGCCAGCACGGCACAGAGCGCATCGAGGCGTTGCACACGCTCCTCGATCGCCGCCAACCGTGCGCTGGTCTCGCCCTGCGCGCGCGCAAGGCCTTCCTGGTAACCGCGTGCCTCGGCCTGCTGCAGCGCATGGCGCAGCGCCTCCTCTTCCCGCCGCCGCACATCGCTGCGGCTCACCACCGGCCCGCTGACCTCCGGCAACTGCCAGCGTTGGACGGATGCGGAACCGCTCAGCCTCTTTTGCAATTCAGACAAACTGCTCTCCCTTGCCGCCGAGCATGATCGTGCCGTCCTCGGCGAGCTTACGCGCCATCTTGAGGATCTCCTTCTGCGCGCCCTCGACTTCCGAGACTCGCACCGGCCCCTTGGCCTGCAGGTCGTCCTTGAGCATCTCCGCCGCGCGCTGAGACATGTTCTTGAACATCTTTTCCTTCAGCGGCTCATCGGTACCCTTCAGTGCAAGCAGCAGCTGATCGCTCGGCACCTGGCGCAACAGCTCCTGCATGCCTCGATCGTCGAGATCGAGCAGGTTGTCGAACACGAACACCAACTCTTCAATGCGTGCCGCGAGTGCCTCGTCGGTCTTTGCGACCTGCTCCATCAGCGCGGACTCCTGACTGGGCTCGAGGAAGTTGATGATGTTGGCGGCGGCCTTGGCGCCACCGAGCACGGAGGTCTTACCGCCGGTTTTGCCGGCGAACTGCTTCTCGATGATGTCGTCGAGCTCACTGAGCGCACTCGGCTGCACGCCATCGAGCAGTGCGATGCGCGCAACCACCTCCGAGCGCAGATTCGCCGGCAGCAGCACCAGCACCTCTGCGGCCTGGTCGGCATCGAGATACGCCAGCACGATAGCGATGGTCTGCGGATGCTCGAGACGGATCAGCTCGGCCACGCCGCGCGGGTCCATCCACTTCAGCGCCTCGAGTCCTTTGGTGCTGCGCCCGATACTGATGCGATCGATGATGCTCTCGGCCTTGTCAGCGCCAAGCGCATCGACCAGCACCTTGCGCAAAAACTCATCCGCACCGACGCCGACGGAGGTCTGACTCTCGACATTGGAGGCGAATTCCGCCACCACATCGTGCACCTCGTCGCGCGAGACGTTGCTGAGCCGAGCCATGGCCGCGCCGATGCGCTGCACTTCCTTCGCCCCCATGTGCTTCAAAACCTGCGCCGCCTCTGCTTCCCCGAGGGTAAGCAGTAGAATCGCGGCACGCTCAGTGCCGCTGCGCGTCGCATCCTTCAGGTTACGGTCACTCATCGTTGCCGACCCAGCCGCGCACCACCTGCGCGACGCGTTTAGGATCCTGATTCACCATGGCGCGCGCGCTGGCGAGCTGCTGCTCGTGCGACAGTGCTTTCACGACCGCATCCTTTTGCGCATGCGTTGCCGAATCCGCCGCGACGCCCTCGGCGCCGATCTGCGCCACTGCGGCCGCTGGACGCGGCGGCGGCGTCAGCAGCGAGCGCACCAGCGGGCGCAGAACCGCCAGCACCAGCGCCAGCACGCCAATCAGTCCGGCTGCGATCTTCAGCAGATTCCAGAACAGAGGCCGCTGCCACAGCGGAGCGGACTCGAACGTGCCGCTCGGGGTCCGCTGCAGATCGAGCGGCTCGTTCACCACGCTCACGCTATCCCCACGCGCGGCGTTGTAGCCAACCGCGTCCTTCACTAGCTGGGTAATGCGGGCGAGCTCCTGAGGCGAGAGCGGAACCTGCTTGGTGGTACCCTTCGGTCCCTTCACCGTCCGGTAGCCGACCAGCACCGCCACGGTCAGGCGCCGAACTTGGCCCGGCGGCTGGCGCGAATAGTCGAGGGTGCGGTCAATCTCATAGTTGCGCGTGACATTGCTCGAGAGCACCTTGCCACCGCCAGGAGCGCCCGGGACCGGCGAAACCGGTGAAGTCGTGCCAGTGGCTGCGTTTGCGGCGGCCGGGGTGCTCTTCGCGCCGGCTGCGCCATTGGCGCTTGCGCTCGCGCCACTGGCCGGCTTGGCCTGCTGCGGCGGTGCGAGCACGCCCGCGGCGGGCGGCGTGTTCGAGAGCGCCCCGGGCACTCCGCCCGGTCCGCCGCCGCCGCTTTGCTGCTCGGAGATCTGCTCGCTGCGCACGATCTGACTGTTCGGCGTGTACAGCTCCTTGGCCTGTTCGCTGACGCCAGTATTGAGTTCGGCCACCACATCGGCGTGCACCAGGCCGGGGCCGACGAGCGGCGTCAGCAGTGCCACGATGCGCCGCGTATCCTCGCTCTCGATGCGATGCATGATGTTGAAATTCTGCTCGTCGAGCGCATAGGCGCTGTTGCCCTGCGGACCGGACAACAACTGGCCGTTCTGATCGACCACCGTCACGTGTGCCGGCGAGAGATCCGGCACGCTGGAGGCCACCAGATTCACGATTGCCTGTACCTGCTCTGGACCGAGCACGCTGCCGGCACGCAGCTGCACGAACACCGAAGCGCTGGCTGCGGTCTGGTCGCTAACGAAGACCGACTGGTGCGGCACGGCGAGGTTGACGCGTGCTGCGGACACCTGCTGCATGCTGGCGATGGTGTGGGCGAGCTCCGTTTCGAGCGCATGCTGGTAGCGCACGTTCTCGATGAACTGACTGACGCCGAAGCCCGAGCCCTTGTCGAGCGCCGCGAAGCTGTCACCCTGCGCGACGCCCTGGCCAGCGAGCTTCAGCCGGGCCGCATCGAGCTGCTCGGCAGGAACCTCAACACCATTGGTGGCCGGATCGAGCTGATAGGGAATCTGAGCCGACTGCAGCGCCTGCACGACCTGAGCCTCTTGCTGCGGCGAGAGGTTGGCGTACAGGAGACTATAGGTCGGGCCCCGCGACCACAACACGATCCAGACACCCGCGGCGACGGCGGCCGCGATGCCGATCAGCAGCAGCAGAGGACGCAGACTCGCCGGCACGGCCGGCAGGGAGGGTAAGGCGGTAGATTCGGCAGCCATGTCGACTCACTACATCTGCATATTCATGATGTCTTGGTAAGCGCTGATCAGTTTGTTGTTCACCTGGGTCAGCGCGCGCAGCGAAATGCTCGCCTTCTCCATCTGCAACACGACCTGGGGCAACGACACCCCTGGCGCACCCCGCGAGAAGGCATCTGCGAGCGCGTTGGCACGCTGCTCGCTCTGATTGACCGCATCGATTCCCTGCTTGAGGATGGAGGCGAAATCACTGGCGCCGCTCACCGGTGCCGCGCCGCCGGCTCCGATCGGCGTCGGCTTCGGCGCGTCGAGGCGCACCTGGGAGGACATGGCGCGGATCTGCGCCAGCACTTGGTCAATGGCCATCTGACTCATGCGGATCTCCCTCAGGCCGCCGGAACTTCGACGCCGGCTTCGCGCAGGCGCGCGAGCTTGTAGCGCAGGGTGCGCGGACTGATGCCGAGCCGCTCGGCGGCCTCGCGCCGGTTGCCCTGACCGCTCTTGAGCGCATCGAGGATCAGGTCGCGCTCGGCCTGAATGAGCGAGCCGGCGAGTGAGCCGAGGGTGCCGTCATCGAGGGGAATCTCGCGCGGCTCGGTGGCCTCGTTCGCGAGCTCGAACTGGATGTGCTCGGCATCGATGACCGAGCCATTGAGCAGGATCAGCGCCCGCTGCAGCAGATTGTCGAGTTCGCGCACGTTGCCGGGCCACTCATAGGTGAGCAGCCGGTGCGCGGCGGCGGCGCTGAGCGCCGGGATCTGCCCGCCCGGGCGGCAGTGTGCGGTCAGCAATTGCATGGCAAGCGGCAAGACGTCGTCGCGCCGCAGCCGCAGGGGCGCGATCGCGAGCGGAAATACGTTAAGTCGGTAGTACAGGTCCTCGCGGAAGCGGCCGGCCGCCACCTCCTCGCGCAAGCGGCGATTGGTCGTGGCGATGACCCGCACATCGAGGCTGATGGTCTCGCGCGCACCCAGGCGCTCCACCTCGCGCTCCTGCAGCACACGCAGCAACTTCGCCTGCAGGCCGAGCGGCATCTCCGTGACCTCATCGAGCAGCAGCGTACCGCCCTGCGCCTGCTCGAACTTGCCGGGGTGCGCGGAATGCGCGCCGGTGAAACTGCCGCGTTCGTAGCCGAACAGCATCGCCTCGAGCATGTTCTCCGGAATCGCCGCGCAGTTGATTCCGACGAACGGTCCGGTGGCGCGCTGCGAGCGGCGGTGGATATAGCGGGCCAACACTTCCTTGCCGGTTCCTGATTCGCCCCAGATGAGTACCGTGCAGTCGGTGAGGGCGACGCGGCGCGCGAGCTCGAGCAGCCGCTGTGAGCTCGCCGCACAGGCGACGGGTTCCGGTCCGCTGAGTGCGGCACTGTTGGCGGCAAGTGGTGGCGCTTGATTGTCTGACATCGATTCCCCCTTACGCAGGGCTGCTGGATCAGGGGAATGCAAATGCCGTGCCTGGCGCCGATCGACTCCTACAACGTGAAGCGCGTCACAGGCAGGCCCGCGGGCCGCGCCGCGAGCGTCAAACTTCCGTCGCGGTCTCGTTGAATCCGAGCTTGCGCAGACGCTCCACCAGGGTCGTGCGCCGCAGGTTGAGCAGACGGGCGGCCTGCGCGACCGTTCCGTTGGCGCGGCGCAGCGCCTGACTCACCAGGGCCCGTTCGATCGTGAGCAGGTGCTCACGCAGATCGAGGCCCTGTTCGGGGAGTGTGCACAGATCAGGCGCGCCGTGCGTCGGTTCCGGCGACTCGAGCAACGCCAGCGCATCGGCATCGCTGAGAGGCGCGCTCTCCGCGGACTCGATGGCGGCATCGGCGGTGCCGAGCAGCGGCTCGCCGCTCCAGTCACGCGCCGGTTGATATTTGGCCGGCAGGTCGGCGATCTCGACCGTCTGCCCAGCACGCACGATGGACATCCGTTCGACCAGGTTCGACAGTTCGCGCACGTTGCCGCTCCAGGAGTACGCGGCTAGCGCGGCGAGGCAGTGCGCCGAAAAACGCACCATGCCGCGCCCTTCGGCCGCGTTGCGGGCGGCGAACTCGCTGACAAGCGCCGGCAGATCATCGCGCCGGTCGCGCAGCGCCGGCATCTCGATCGGGAAGACGTTCAGGCGATGGAACAGATCCTCGCGGAAGGTGCCCTGGGCGATCGCCGCCTCCAGGTTGCGGTGCGTGGCGGCGATGATGCGCACGTTGCAGCGGATCGGCGCGTGATTGCCCACCCGCTCGAACACGCGCTCCTGCAGCACCCGCAGCAGCTTCACCTGCATCGAGGGGCTCATGTCGCCAATCTCATCGAGAAACAAAGTGCCGCCCTCGGCAATCTCGAAGCGGCCCTTGCGTGCGGCAATGGCTCCCGTGAATGCGCCCTTCTCGTGGCCGAACAGCTCCGATTCGAGCAGATCTGCGGGAATCGCTCCGCAGTTGACCGCCACGAATGGACGGTTGCGACGCGGACTCAGATCATGGATCGCGCGGGCTGCCACTTCCTTGCCGGTGCCGGACTCCCCGAGCACCAGGACCGTGGAATCGAACGCGGCGACCTGGCGAATGAGCCCGATCACGGCGCGGATGGCCGCAGAGTTGCCGCTCGGCAGACGCGCGGACTCCCCGTCGGGCAGCTGGGTGCCGGCAAAAGCCTCTACCGTCCGCCCCTCGAGCTGCGGGTTCACATCCACGACGCGTTCGCTGGCGACCATCACGAATACCTGTTCTTGACGCTTGGTTGCTTCTTCTTCCAGCGGCGCCCGGCTGATCACGCTCACGCCGGTCTCGCTGCGGCCCTACTCTCGCCGATCCGGCCTGCCGGTTTCTGTGATCGGTCTCCAGATTGTTCACTTTTGGCGACAGATACGCCGCCTCGAGCACCCCGCACGCAGCGCCCCGAAACACAGCGCCGGAAGTTCGACACTGCCGCCCGGTGTGATGGCCTTCACACTCCATCTCAGAGTAAAACTTAAATAGAATCATTGAGTTCCAAAGGCTCCGAAGTCACTGGCACAGGCATTGCACTCGCTTGAGCGCCCGCCCCATGTCGCACAGGAGTCGCTCTCTCGATGGCCACCTCACCCGAAGCGGCTGCCGCCGAAGTCGCCGCAGCCCCTGCCAAGAAGAAACTACCCCTTTGGCTGCTCATCGCCGTCGCCGTTTTGGTGCTCGGCGGTGGCGTCGGCGGATTTTTGTGGTGGCACGCCAAGAGCGCCGCGCATCCCAAGGTGGTGAAGGCCCCCTCGGGACCACCGCATTACCTCGCGCTCAAACCGTTCGTCGTCAACTTCCAAGGCAGTCAACAGGCGCGCTTCCTGCAGGTGGCCATGCAGGTGATGTCGCGCGACCCCAAGACCCTGAAGCTCATCGAGCAGAACGACCCGATGGTGCGCAACAACCTGCTGCTGCTGCTCGGCAATCAGCAATACACCACGCTCGACACGGAAGCCGGCAAAGAACAGTTACGCAGCGCCGTGCTCGCGGCCATCCGCAAAGTCGTGGCCACGGCCGGTGGGCAACCCGACCGGGTGGCCGCCGTGTATTTCACCAGCTTCGTCATGCAGTAATCGCTGCGCCCGCCGCCGCCCCCATGAGCAACGAGAAGATACTGGATCAGGCTGAGATCGACGCACTGCTACACGGCGTCGACACCGGCGCGGTCAGCACCGAGCCCACCACCGCGCCGGGCGAGGCGCGCTCATACGATTTCGCCAACCAGGTGCGCATCGTGCGCGGGCGCATGCCCACGCTCGAGATGATTAACGAGCGTTTCGCCCGGCTCAACCGGGTGAGCCTCTACAACCTGCTGCGCCGCGCACCCGAGGTCGCAGTCGGGCCAGTGCAGATCAAGAAATTCAGCGAATTCGTACATACCCTGCACGTACCGACCAGCCTGAATCTCGTGCGCTTCAATCCGCTGCGCGGCACCGCACTGGTCGTGCTCGATCCGAAGCTGGTGTTTGCCGTCGTCGACAACTTCTTCGGCGGCAGCGGCCGGCACGCCAAGATCGAGGGCCGTGAATTCACCGCCACCGAGCAGCGCATCATCCACCTCGTGCTGCGCAGCGTGTTCGCCGACCTGCACGAAGCCTGGTCGCACGTGGCAGACCTGCAGCCGGAATTTCTGCAGGCGGAGATCAACCCACATTTCGCCAACATCGTCTCACCGTCCGAGATCGTCGTGGTCACCTCGTTCCACATCGATCTCGACGGCAACGGCGGCAACCTGTACGTCACCATGCCTTACGCGATGATCGAGCCGCTGCGTGAAGTGCTCGATGCCGGCGTGGCGAGCGACCGCATGGAGAAGGACGAGCGCTGGATGCAGTCGCTGCGCGAGGAGATGGAGGATGCCGAACTGTCGATCAGCACCCTGATCGGACACACCTCGCTGTCGCTCGGGGACCTGATCAACCTCAAGCCCGGCGACATTCTGCCGTGTGATTTCACCGGCAAGGTCACCGTGATTGCCGAGGATGTGCCCGTGTTTCGCGGCACGCTCGGCACATCGCGCGGACATCAAGCGGTGAAGATCGAGGAGTTTCTCCGCCGCAACAAGGTGTCCGCAGAACCAATTTCCGCAAACCGCAAATGAGCCCCACCATGAATGCCAACGTTGAAGCCGCACCGGCCGAATTTAAAGACCTCACCGATGAGGGCGGCGAGAAGGCCCCCCGCGACGTCAATCTCGAGGTCATTCTCGATGTACCCGTGACGCTGTCGATGGAAGTCGGACGCACTCGCATCCCGATCCGCAACTTCCTGCAGCTCAATCAGGGCTCGGTCGTTGAACTCGACCGCACTGCCGGGGAGCCACTCGACGTCTACGTCAACGGCACGCTGGTCGCGCATGGCGAGGTGGTCGTGGTCAACGAGCGCTTCGGCATCCGTCTCACCGACGTGATCAGCCCGGCCGAGCGGCTGCGCAAGCTCAAATGACCCACTTGTTTGCCGCTCCCGCCGCCGGCAGCGCCACCCCCGCGGTGAGCGCCGGCAGTCTTGTCTCGGTCACACTGGCACTACTGCTGGTGCTGGTGGCGATCTTTGCGCTCGCCTGGCTGGCGCGGCGCATGCGCATGCTCGGCAACCGCGCCGCCGGTGCACTCGAGGTCCTCGCCAGCATGCCACTTGGCGCCAAGGAGCGAGCGGTACTGCTGAAAGTCGGCGAGACGCAGGTTCTGCTCGGGGTCGCCCCCGGGCAGGTGAATACGCTGCACGTCCTGACCCAGCCGCTCGAGCTCGGCAAACCGGCCAGCGCGGGCGATTCGGCCGAGCGTCCCTCCTTCGCCGCCCTCTTGAAGCGGAGTCTCGGCAAATGACCCGGCTGCGCAAGAGCTGGCCCGCATTGCTGCTGGCATTGCTGCCGGTTGTCGCGTGCGCCGCGCCCGGCATCCCGGCCTTCAACGTACAGACCCACGGTGGCACGCAGACCTACACGCTGACATTGCAGGTGCTCGCGCTGATGACGGCGCTCAGCCTGCTGCCGGCGATCCTGCTGATGATGACCGCCTTCACCCGCATCATCATCGTCCTCGGGATCCTGCGTCAGGCGCTTGGCGCCGGTCAGACTCCGCCCAATCAGGTGTTGCTCGGCCTGGCGCTGTTTCTCACGTTCTTCGTGATGTCGCCGGTGATCCGCCAGATCAACCAGAACGCCTATCAGCCCTACGCTGCCGGCACGATCAACATGACCACCGCGCTCGATCGGGCGGAGGTACCGGTGAAGGAGTTCATGCTCCGCCAGACCCGCGAGAGCGACATCGCGGTGTTCACGCACATCGCCGGCGGCAAGGGCTATGCAGCCCCGCTCGATGTGCCGCTGTCGGTGCTGATGCCGGCTTTCTTGACCAGTGAGCTGAAAACCGCCTTTCTGATCGGCTTTCTGCTGTTCATCCCGTTCGTAATCATCGATCTGGTGGTGGCGAGCGTGTTGATGTCGATGGGCATGATGATGGTCTCACCGGTGATGATCTCACTGCCGTTCAAGCTGATGCTGTTCGTACTGGTGAACGGCTGGACCCTGGTCGTGGGCTCGCTCGCGGCAAGTTTCTATCACTGACGGAGATTCCCTGCATGACCCCCAACACCGTGATGAACCTCGCCACCAGCGCCCTCGAGCTGACTCTGATGCTCTCCGCACCGCTGCTGCTCGCCGCACTCGTGACCGGCGTGATCGTCGGCGCCTTTCAGGCCGCGACCCAGATCAATGAGATGACCCTGTCGTTCATCCCGAAGCTGCTCGCGGTGTCGCTGGTCGCAGCGCTCACCGGACCGTGGATGCTCAGGACCATGGTCAATTTCACTCACGAGCTCATCGTCAGTATTCCGCAGATGCTCAACTGACGCCGCTGATGATGACGATCACCTCCAAGGAGCTCGAGCAAGGCATCGGTGCGGTCTTCTGGCCGTTCGTACGCATCGGCTCGTGCTTCATGGTCGCGCCCGTGTTCGGCGCGGTGTCGGTGCCGATGCAACTGCGCATCGTGCTCGCCGGCGCAGTCGCGCTGCTCATCGCACCGTTGGTGCCGATGCCGTCCGGCGTCGCGCTGCTCTCCGGGGCGAGCGTGCTGATCACCGTACAGCAGGTGATCATCGGTGTGGCGCTCGGCTTCAGCCTGCAGCTGGTGTTCGAAGCGCTCTCCCTCGGGGGCCAGATCATTGCCAACGGCATGGGGCTGTCGCTCTCGTTCAATCTCGATCCGCTCAACGGCACCAGCACGCCGGCGCTGGGGCAGCTGTACATGGTGCTTGTGACGCTGTTGTTTTTGCTGCTTGACGGTCATACGGCGCTGATCCGCATCCTGGTCGAGGGCTTCCGCACGCTGCCGATCGGCACCACCGGTCTCGGCCCGCGCGCACTGTGGACGGTGGCCAACTGGGGCTCGGTCCTGTTCTCCGGAGCCCTTGCGGTGGCGCTGCCGGCTGTCACGGCGCTGCTTGTGGCGAATCTTGCCTTCGGCGTGATGAGCCGCGCCGCCCCGACGCTCAATCTGTTTGCCACCGGTCTGCCGATTTCCCTGGTGTTCGGCCTGCTGGTAATCATCGTCAGCCTGCCGGTGGTCGAGTCGGGCTTCGTTCGACTGCTCGGTCAGGCTTTCCTGCTACTGCGCCAATTGAGCGGAGCGTAGGCGATGGCCGACACCGATCAAGAACGCACCGAACAACCTACTAGTAAGCGCCTCGAGGAGGCGCGCAAAGAAGGGCGCGTCCCGCGCTCGCAGGACCTGAGCACCGCCGCGGTGCTGCTCGTCGCCGGTGGCGCGTTGCGTGTGTTCGGCGCCAGCATCAGCACTTCCCTCATGGGCGTGATGCACGCCGGGCTCGAGCTCTCCAGTGCCCAGGCGCGCGATCCGCAGCTCGCCCTCGCCACCGCCGGCAGCGAACTGCTGCATGCGCTCATCGCGTGCGCGCCGGTATTCGCGCTGACGGTGGTCGCAGCGCTCGCCGCTCCGCTCGCGCTCGGCGGCTGGAACTTCAGCCTCGAGGCACTCTCGCTGAATTTTACACGGCTCGATCCGATCGCCGGCTTCGGTCGGGTGTTCTCGGTGCGCGGGGCCGTTGAGCTCGCCAAGGCGTTCGCGAAGTTCCTGCTGGTCGCCGGCACTGCGTTTCTGGTGCTACACAACCAGGCGACGCAGATGCTTGCACTCGGCAGCGAACGGCTCGCGGATGCCCTCGGCGATTCGGTGCGGCTGGTTGCTGACGCAGTGCTGCTCATCTCCGGAACCCTCGGTCTGATCGCGGCGCTCGACGTGCCCTGGCAGCTCTGGCAGCACCACAAGGAGCTGCGCATGACGCGCGAGGAGATCCGCGAAGAAGCCAAGGAAAGCGAGGGCTCCCCGGAGAACAAGCGGCGTGTCCGCCGGGCGCAGCGCGATCTGCTGCGTCGTCGCATGATGCATGAGGTGCCCAAGGCGGATGTCGTCGTCACCAACCCGACTCACTTCGCCGTTGCGCTGCGTTACGACGAGAGCCGCATGCGCGCCCCACGCGTGGTCGCCAAGGGCGCCGATCTGATCGCAGCGCGCATCCGCGAAATCGCCACCGAGCACGCAGTGCCCGTATTCGAGGCGCCGCCCCTGGCGCGCGCTCTGTACCACAACGTCGATATCGGCGGTGAGATCCCCACCGCACTGTATGTCGCGGTGGCGCAAGTTCTGACCTACATCTATCGACTCAAGGCAGCGCGCACCAGCGGCCAGCTGCCCCCCGAACCGCCCGTCATCGACCCCTCGATCGAAACCACCCGGCATTGATCCATGAGCACCGCAACTGCCACTTCTCCCTCGCTCCCCTCGCTGCGTGACCTGCTGCGTATCGGCATCGGCGTGCCGGTGGGCGTGCTCGGCGTGCTCGCCATGGTCATCCTGCCGCTGCCGCCGATGGCGCTCGATATTCTCTTCACCTTCAACATCGCGCTGTCGATCGTCGTGGTGATGGGAGTCTTCTACGTTGCCCGCCCCATCGAGTTCGGCGTGTTCCCGACCGCGCTGCTGCTCGCTACCCTGCTGCGGCTGGCGCTGAACGTCGCCTCAGCGCGCGTGGTGCTGCTGCATGGCTACGCCGGACCGGGTGCCGCCGGGCATGTCATCGAGTCATTCGGCCAGTTCGTGGTCGGCGGCAATTTTGCGGTCGGCGTGGTGGTATTCATCATTCTGACCATCATCAACTTCGTGGTGATCACCAAGGGCGCCGGGCGCGTCTCCGAGGTCAGTGCCCGCTTCACCCTCGATGCCATGCCCGGCAAGCAGATGGCAATCGACGCCGATCTGGGGGCCGGACTGATCACCCAGGATGAGGCCCGCTCGCGACGCGCCGAGGTACGCGCCGAGGCGGACTTCTACGGCTCGATGGACGGTGCCAGCAAATTCGTGCGCGGCGATGCGATCGCGGGCATTCTGATCCTGCTGATCAACATCATCGGCGGACTCGCGATCGGCACTCTCGGCCACGGCATGTCCCTCAGCGCCGCGCTGCACACCTATACGCTGCTCACCATCGGCGACGGTCTGGTGGCGCAGATTCCGGCGTTGCTACTCTCCACAGCCGTCGCGATCATCGTCACCCGCATGTCCCGTCCGCAGGACATGGGTGGGGAACTCAGCAAGCAACTGTTCGGCAACCCGCGCACGCTCGGGATCGCCGGCGGTCTGCTCGGCGCGCTCGGGCTGATTCCCGGTATGCCCAATGTCGCCTTCCTGCTGATGGCCGGTGTGTGCGGCGGCGGGGCTTATCTGATCCACCGGCGGCGTGCCCAGGTCGCGGCCGCACCGCCGCCGCCCCCCGCCGCGCCGCCAGCCCCGGAGTCCCGCGAGCTGTCCTGGGACGACGTGCGGCCGGTCGATCCGATCGGGCTGGAGGTCGGCTACCGACTGGTCTCGCTCGTCGATGCCAAAGGTCAGGGCGCGGATCTGCTCGGCAGGGTGCGCGGCGTGCGCCGCAAGCTCTCCCAAGAGCTCGGCTTCCTGCTGCCGGCGGTACACATCCGCGACAATCTCGATCTCGGTGCCAATGTTTATCGCATCAATCTGCACGGCGTGCCGGTCGGGGAAAGCACCGTCTACCCAGACCGGGAGCTCGCGATCAATGCGGGTCGGGTATTCGGGCCGCTGCAGGGCATTGCCACGCGTGATCCCGCCTTCGGCATGGAGGCGGTGTGGATTGAGCCCGCGAGCCGCGATCATGCCCAGGCGCTCGGCTATACGGTGGTCGACCCGAGCACCGTGGTCGCGACGCACCTGTCTTCCATTCTGCAGCAGCATGCGCACGAGATCCTCGGGCACGAAGAAGTGCAGCAACTGCTGAACGCCCTGAGCAAGAGCGCCCCGAAACTGGTCGAGGACGTGGTGCCGCGTGTCCTGCCACTCGCAGTGCTGGTACGCGTCTTGCAAGGACTTCTCGCTGAACGCATCCCGATTCGCAACATGCGCACCATTATGGAAACGCTTGCTGAACACGCACCCCGTTCCCAGGATCCGGCGGTCCTGCTACCCCTGGTTCGCGTGGCGCTCGGCCGGCAAATCGTCCAGGACATTGCCGGTGTCACCGCCGAGCTGCCGGTCATCACGTTCGAGCCGGACCTTGAGCGGCTCCTACAGGGTTCACTGACGGCCAGCGCGAGCGGAGCCGGACTGGAGCCTGGACTGGCCGAACGGCTGCAGCAGCGCGTCAACGAGGCGGCGCAGCAGCAGGAAGCCGCCGGCGCGGCGGCCGTGCTGCTCGTGCCGCCGCCGCTGCGCTCACCGATGGCGAAATTCCTGCGCGCCAGCCTGCCGAATCTGCACGTCTTGGCCTGGAATGAAATTCCCGACAATCGCAAGGTCCGCGTGGTCACCGCGGTCGGCAGGTAAGCGATGAAGATCGTCCGACACACCGCCCCCGACATGCGCCAGGCTCTGCGTGCGATCCGCGAGCAGCTCGGTGACGATGCGGTCATTCTTTCCTCGCGCCGGGGACCGCAAGGCGTGGAAGTGACCGCGGCGATCGATTTTGACGCTGCGCGCCTCGACAGCGCCGCGGCGGCGCCCGAGACGCGCGTGGCTGCCGCCCCGCACTTCACGAGCCCCGCCCCGGCGCTGACTGCGCCGGCGGGAGAGGGCTCCGCCGCGGCCATGGGGAACGAGCTGAAGACGTTGCGGCGCATGCTCGAGACGCAGCTGTCGCAACTCGCCTGGAACGAGCGTTCCCGGCGCAATCCAGTCCATGTCGAGCTGCTGCGCGAGCTGTCCGAGATTGGCATCGCCCAGGACCTGGCCGATCACCTCGTCGGACAATTGCCGGATGGCGTAGATCTGACGCAGGGGCGACGGTTTACCGTCGCCGGCCTCTCGCAGTACCTGCTGGTCACCGGCGATCGCTGGCTCGACAGCGGCGGCCGGGTGGCATTCATCGGCGCGACGGGGGTCGGCAAGACCACCCTGCTGGCCAAACTTGCGGTGCGCTGGATCCTGCGCCATGGGGCCCAGGACCTGGCGCTCATTGCCTCGGATACCGTGCGCATCGGCGCGCAGGATCAGATGCACGCCCTCGGCCAGCTGCTCGGTGTGCCCGTGCACGTGCCGGATCGCTTCGATGCGCTGCCGCAGCTGCTGGCGCGCCTCAGTCGCTACCGGCTGGTGCTCATCGATACCCCGGGTGCCAGCGTGCGCGATGCGCAATTCGAGGCGCGGCTCGCGGTGCTCGGCGCCTGCGCCCCGCTGCTTGAGCCGGCGCTGGTGCTCGCCGCGAGCACGCAGGCCGGGGCGCTGGAGGAAACGATCCAGCGCTGCGCCCCACTGAAGCCCGCCTCCTGTCTGCTCACCAAGATGGACGAAGCGGCGAGCCTCGGCGGAGCACTCTCGGCGCTGATCCGCGCGCGCCTGCCGCTCTCCTATGTCAGCGATGGGCAGCGTGTGCCGGAAGACCTGCGCCCGGCACGCGCGCTCGAATTGGTCTCCCAAGCGGTGCAGCTCGCCAAGACGAGCGGTGCCGCCGCCGATGAAGATCTCCTGCGACGCAGATTTGGAAAGCTTGCCCATGCCAACACCTGAGCTCAGCCTGATCAACAACGCGAAACTCAAGGCGCTCGCCCAGCCGGTGCAGGTCATCGCCGTCACCGGCGGTAAGGGAGGCGTCGGCAAGACCAGCGTCTCGGTCAACCTCGCCACGGCGCTCGCGGCACGCAAGCGCGTCGTGCTGCTCGACGGGGACCTGGGGCTCGCCAACGCCGATGTCTTCCTCGGCCTGTCCCCGCGCTACACCCTGGCGCACGTCATCAGCGGCGAGCGCACGCTCGATGAGGTGCTGATTCAGGCGCCACAGGGCTTTCAGGTGGTGCCAGCCGCCTCCGGTGCGGCCGACCTCGCCTGCATGGGTGCAAGCGAACACCTCGGTCTGGTGCGCGCGTTCAGCTCCCTCGCGGCGCAGATCGAGGTGCTGATCGTCGACACCGCCGCCGGTATCGCGCACAGCGTGCTGCAGTTCGCTCAAGCCGCCCAGCAGGTATTGGTGGTGATCTGCGACGAGCCCGCCTCGCTCACCGACGGCTACGCGCTCATCAAGGTCCTCAGCCGCAATCACGGCGTAGGGCGCTTTCGGGTCCTCGCCAATCGGGTGCGCGGCCCCGGAGCCGGCCGGGAACTGTTCGAGCGCTTCGAGCGGGTCACCACGCGCTTCCTCGACGTCGTACTCGAGTTCGCCGGGGAAATCCCCGAGGACGAATACCTGCAGCGCTCGGTGCGTGAACAGCGTCCAGTCTGTGACGCATATCCCGCAAGCAGTGCCGCCCGGGCATTTAAGAAACTCGCCGACGCGGCCGATAAATGGCCAGTACCGTCCGGTCCGCGCGGCAATATTGAATTCTTCGTGGAGCGGCTGGTACAGCGCGGTCCGGCGAAACTGGCGGTCGTGTCATGAACGCTGCCAGCGCCTATGGCGGAGCGCGACGGCTCGGCGTGACGAGCGAGGCTGCCGACCTCGTGACCCGGCACGCGGAACTGGTCAAACGCATCGCCTATCACTTGGCGGGCCGCCTGCCACCGTCCGTGGAGATCGACGATTTGATGCAGGCCGGAATGTTAGGGTTACTCGAAGCGGCGTCGAACTATGCGGCCGACCGTGGCGCTAGCTTCGAGACCTACGCGGGAATCCGTATCCGTGGCGCAATGATCGATGCGCTGCGCAAGCTCGACTGGGCGCCGCGCTCGGTGCACCGCAAGGCGCGAGCGGTGGCGGCAGCAGTCCAGCAGATCGAGCGCGATACCGGCCGCGACGCGCGCGACACCGAGATCGCCGAGCGACTCGGCGTGTCGCTCGAGGAGTACCACACGATTGTGCAGGACGCCGCGAGCTGCCGCCTGGCGGCACTTGATGACTCGGCGGTGACGATTGAAGGCGAGGCGGACCCGTTCCTCGAGACCGCCGACGATGAGTTCCGTCAGGCACTGGTCGAGGCCATCGACCGACTGCCGGAACGGGAACGGCTGGTGATGTCGCTCTATTACAGCGAGGGGCTGAACCTGAAGGAAATCGGCGCGGTACTGAGGGTGACCGAATCGCGTGCCTGCCAATTGCACGGCCAGGCGCTGGTTCGGTTGAAGGCACGGTTGAGTGAGTGGCGCGACGGCCCGCAGACGGCCGCAACAGCGAGGCGAGGCAGGCAGTGAGTAAAGATCTGAAATTTCTGGTGGTCGATGATTTCTCGACCATGCGGCGCATCATCAAGAACCTCCTCCACGATCTGGGTTATTCGAACGTCACGGAAGCCGACGACGGCAAGACCGCCCTGCCGATGCTGCAGGCGGGCAACTTCGACTTCCTGATCACCGACTGGAACATGCCCGGCATGCCCGGCCTCGATCTGATCAAGGCGGTGCGTGCCGATGCTCGCCTCGCCAAGATGCCGGTGCTGATGCTCACCGCTGAAGCCAAGCGCGATCAGATCATCGAGGCGGCCCAGGCGGGGGTGAACGGCTATGTCATCAAGCCCTTTACTGCCGAGACGCTCAAGGAAAAGCTCGACAAGATTCTGGGCACAGCCGGGAAGTGAGACAGCCATGGCGAATGTCTCAGTGTTGAAACGCGAATACGGGGCCTGCCTTGAGGCCATGAATGCGGCCTTCCTGCGCGGCGACGAAACGGCGTTCCTGAGCGCGGTGGATCACATCCTGCAGACCCGCACGCCGAAGATGCTGAGCGAAATCCGCAAGCTCACCGGCGATCTGCAGCAGGCCCTCGACCGCTTCAGCATCGAGTCACGTCTCGCAGACATTGCAGAAAATGAAATTCCAGGCGCCCGTGCGCGCCTGACGCACGTCATCAACATGACTGACGAGGCGGCGCACCGCACACTCGATCTGGTCGAGCGCTCCGGACCGCTGGCCGAGCGCACCGCGCGAGAAGCCGCAGTACTGCTCGAAGGGTTTGATACGTACCGTGCACGACCCGCCGCCGCTGGCTTCGAGGGGGCGGCGCGCGCCGTGGAGGCCTTCCTGCCGTTGGTGCGCTCGCTCGAAGCATTTCTGCCTGCCGCGCGCGCCGACTCAGAGCAAATCCGGCGCAATCTCGCCGACGTGCTCCTCGCGCAGGGCTATCAGGATCTGACCGGTCAGATCATCCGCAGCGTCATCAAATTGGTCGAGGAGCTCGAGCATGCGCTCGGGGAACTGACCGCACTCTCTGGCGGACGCAGTGAGCTCACCCCGGCTGATAACACCCCCAGCAGTGCCGGCTTCGGGCCGGTAGTCCCCGGAGTCACCAAAGGCGAGGTCGCCTCAGCACAGACCGACGTGGATGCATTGCTTTCAGGCCTTGGCATGTAGGGCGCCACGATGGACATCCTGAGCATCATTGGACTGGTGCTCGCCGTCAACGCCGTACTGATTGGCGCAGTGCTGCGCGGTGCCGGCGTCATGGCACTGCTGTCGCTCGAGGCGCTCGTGGTCGTCGGTGGCGGGACGATTGCCGCGATCTGCGTGCAGACGCCACTGCCGGTGATGCGGCGCGCACTCGGCATCTTTCCCTGGGTGATGCGTCCGCCGCCGCGCGACGGACGCGACATCATCGATAAAATCGTGCAATGGAGCCAGACCGCGCGCAAACAAGGTCTGCTCGGTCTGGAGCCGATCATCGATTCCGAACCGGACGAGTTCACACGCAAGGCGCTGCAGATGGTGGTCGACGGCAGCGAACCAGAGAACATTAGCAACACGCTATACGTCGATGTCAACATGCGCGAGCACGCTGACATCACTGCCGCCAAGGTATTCGAGAGCGCGGGGACCTACTCCCCGACTCTCGGCATCATCGGCGCGGTACTGGGCCTGATGGCGGTGTTGCAAAACCTCACCGATCCGAGCCGTCTAGGGCACGGCATCGCCGCTGCATTCACGGCAACCGTGTATGGCATCAGCTTCGCAAACCTGTTCTTCCTGCCGGTGTCGGCCAAACTCAAGGGCATCATTCACCGCCAGACCCAATTCCGCGAGATGATCATCGACGGCATGCTCGGCATCGCACAGGGCGAGAATCCGCGCGCCATCGAGACGAAGCTGCAGGGCTACCTGCACTAGCGACGGCCACATGCGCAGAATCCGCCGCCATGAGGAGCACACCAACCACGAGCGCTGGGCCATTCCCTATGGCGACCTGCTGACGCTGCTGCTCGCATTTTTTGTGGTGATGTATTCGATCTCTTCGGTCAATGCCGGCAAGTACCGCGTGCTTTCGAACTCGCTCTACGCCGCCTTCCGTGGCCAGCCGCGCAGCCTCGAGCCGATTCAGATCGGGCACCGGATCGTGCGCCCCGGCGGGGCGAGCGCGCCCACGGCCGCGCCAGCGCCGGTGCTGAAAGCCGCCCCGCCCCAGGCCGCCCCCGTGCGTCCCCTGAGCACTGCGGTGGTGCACGATCCAACGCTCGGGCGGCTTGCGGCGCATGTCGATCGGGTCATGGCCGCGTTGATGCGCGAGCACATGGTGATGGTGCACCGTGAGCCGGGCATGATCGAAGTGCAGTTTCGCACCGACCTCCTCTTTCCCAGCGGTAGCGCCCACCTCTCCTCAAGTGCGACCACGGCAATCGCGCGATTGGGAGGCGTGCTCATGCACTACCACAATCCGATACGCGTGGAAGGCTTCACGGACAACGTGCCGATCAGAACGGTTCAGTTTGCATCCAACTGGGAGTTGTCGGCTGCACGCGCGGGGAGCGTCGTGCATGTGCTCTCCGCACACGGCGTCGCACCGGACCGCCTGGCGGTGATCGGCTTTGGCGACCAGCGGCCGATCGCGAGCAATGCCACCGCCGCCGGACGGGAAGCCAATCGGCGCGTCGTCGTGGTGATTCTCTCGAACAAGCTCCACCCGCACGCCGATCCAGCCTGGGTGCCCCGCGCGGGCGCCTGAGCCGCCTGGCACGGAAGGTGCACCGATCGGCAGGTGTCCCCATGGCACCGGCGGGAAACCGTCACGCCGGTCCCAACTGCAGGTGTTTTGTGACCGACTTCACAGGAGCCACGGCTATGGCCGTCATGAATCTGCCGAACATCGAGTTCTACCTGATCCTCGGACGCGCGGTGTTCCTGGTGTTCTCCTTTGCCCTCGCGGCGGTGACCTTCACGGCGTGGCGGCGATCAACGCGCGCGCAGACCGAGGAAGTGCTCGCCCAGAATCGCGCACTGCTCGAGCAGCTCGCGGCGCTCTCGACCCGAATAGAGTCGACCGATCAACGGGTTGCGCAGCTCCACGAGCGGCTGGAACAGCCCGCGGCACGACCGCCAAGCACCCCGGCGAGCCCCCAGGGCTATCAGATCGCCATCCGCTTGGCGCGCAGCGGCGCGAGTCCGGAGGAACTGGTCTCCGGGTGCGGTCTGACACGCACCGAAGCGGAGCTTGTGCGTCGGCTGCACGGACCGCCGTTACCGGAACTACGTCAAGCTTCCTAGCGCTGAATTCAAGCGCTCCCGCGGTCCGCCGATAGGAACCGTGACTATGAAACTCAGTTCCCGCTCAAAACCGGCTCGCAAACCGGCGCGCAGCCGCACCCCCCGCGTTGCCGCCGCTCGCCGCGGTCCGAACGCCTCGAGCAACGCTCTGATTTTACAAGCCGAATGCACGCTCGCCGAATCGAGCAGTCTGAAGAGCGCCCTGTGCGCTCTGTTACCGAACACCGCCACGGTGACGCTGGATGCTGCCGCGGTTGAACGCATCGACACCGCGACCCTGCAGATGCTCGCAGCCTTCGTCAGAGACCGACGGCTCGCCGGTGGCGCCATTGAGTGGCGCTCCGCCTCGACCGCGCTGCGCGACGCGGCTCGCTTACTTGGCATGGACTCGATGCTTCTGCTCACCGAGGCGGCCTCATGACAGTCGATCTGTCCCAATTCCACGATGCGTTCTTCGAAGAGAGCTTCGAGGCCCTCGACGCCATGGAAGCGGCGCTGCTGAAGCTCGACATCGGGGCGCCGGACCCTGAACTGATCAACACCATCTTCCGTGTCGCGCACTCGATCAAGGGTGGTAGTGCCACGTTCGGGTTCACGGAAATCGCCTCGTTCACGCACAGCCTCGAGACGCTGCTCGATGAGCTGCGCAGCGGCACGATGCCCGTGAGCGAGCAGGTTTCCGACGTGCTGCTGAAGTCGGTCGATGTCATGCGGGCAATGTTGCGTGCTGTGCAGGCCAAACAGCCGCTCGATGCACAGCGCGTCTCGGATCTGCAGTTCGACCTCGAAGTGATCATCGCGCGCAAGAACCAGCCGGCACCGAGCGCCCCCGTCACGCCGCCCGCCGCCGCTGCACCCGTTGCACAACCCTGGCTGATCCGCTTCCGCCCGTACCCCGAACTCATCGCGCGCGGCAACGATCCGCTGCGCATGCTGCGCGAGCTGAATGAGCTCGGCGCCATGCACGCCCAGATCGATGCGCAGAGCCTGCCGCCGCTTGCCGACCTCAACCCGCAGGACTGTCATCTCGCCTGGACGATCGAGCTCGCTGGCGAAGTCGCCGAAGAGGCAATCCGTCAGGTATTCGACTGGGCCGAGGGTGACTGTGATCTGGACATCGGGCGTCAACCCGAGCCGGCGCTCGAAGCGGCGGTCGAACCCCCGCCGGCGCCGCCTTCCCCCGCAGCGGAAGTAACGTCCGCCGCGCAACCGGAACCGGCCCATGAAGCGGGCGCGCCGCACGAAGCTGCCACCGCTCCAGGCAGCCCAGCCGCACGCCCCGAGACGACGACAAAGGCCGAAGCGGCTCCTGGTGCGCATTCGGATTCCGGTTCCATCCGCGTCAGCGTCGACAAGATCGACGAGCTGATGAACACGGTCGGAGAGCTGGTCATCACCCAGGCGATGCTGAGTCAGCTTGGCGGACAGTTCGACGGACCGCAGGCCGAGCGGCTGCGCGCCGGACTCGCCCAGCTCGAGCGCAACATGCGCGAGCTGCAGGAAAGCGTCATGCGCGTGCGCATGCTGCCCATCAGCTTCGTCTTCAGCCGCTTCCCGCGCATGGTGCGGGACCTGGCCCACCGCCTCGGCAAGCAAATTGACCTGAAGCTCACCGGCGAGCAGACCGAACTCGACAAGACGGTGCTCGAGAAGATTGGTGATCCGCTGGTGCACCTGGTACGTAATTGCGTCGATCACGGGATCGAATCACCCGAGAAGCGTCTCGCCGCCGGCAAGCCTGCCGCCGGCACTGTTCATCTGGACGCCTCACATCGAGGCGGAAACATCGCGGTTGAGGTCAGCGACGACGGCGGCGGGCTCGACAAGGAGCGCATCCTGGCCAAGGCGCGCGCACGCGGTCTGGTCGGTCCGAACGATACCCTGTCCGATGCCGAGATCTACGAGCTCATCTTCCTGCCGGGCTTCTCCACAGCCGAGAAGACCACTGATGTCTCCGGCCGCGGCGTCGGCATGGATGTCGTGCGCCGAAACGTCAAGTCACTCGGCGGGAAGATCGAGGTCATGAGCGAGCAGGGTCGCGGCTCACGCTTCATCATCACCCTGCCCCTGACTCTGGCGATCGTCGACGGTCAGTCGGTTGCAGTGGGCAGCGAAACCTACATCGTTCCGCTGATTTCCATCGTCGAATCGATGCAGCTCAAGAACGGCTCCGTAAGCCGGTTGAGCGGCCAGGGAGAAGTGTTCTCCTTCCGCGGCGACTATCTGCCGATCATCCGCCTGCACGAGCTGTTCGGCGTTGAGCCGCACACGCGCGCGCTGCACGAGGGACTTGTCGTGGTCGCGGAAGGCGACGGTCGGCGTGTTGGACTGTTCGTGGATGATCTGCTCGGCCAGCAGCAGGTCGTCATCAAGTCACTGGAAACGAATTACGGGCACATCGATGGCATCTCCGGCGCGACCATTCTCGGCGATGGGTCGGTGGCGCTGATTCTCGATGTTCCCGGTCTGCTTCGTGCCGCTTCGATGCGCATGGCGGCATAGGGTCCGTTCGCGCGAGGAGTCTTCGCAATGTCGACAAACACAAATGGCAGTCAGCAGCAAAACGGCGAATCTCGCCAGGTGTTGACGTTCGTGCTCGGTGATGAGACCTACGGGGTCGACATCCTGCGTGTACAGGAGATTCGCGGTTGGTCCGCGGTCACCAAGATTCCGCATGCCCCGCCACATGTTCTCGGCGTGCTCAACCTGCGCGGCTCGATCGTACCGATCGTGGATCTGCGCATGCGCTTTGCGCTCGATCGGGCCGAATACACCGCCGTGACGGTCATCATTGTCATGTCGGTAGTCACGCCGGCCGGGCGCAGAGACTTCGGAGTGGTCGTGGATGGGGTGTCCGACGTCGTCGACGTCAACTCTGCCGAGGTCAAGCCAGCCCCTGAGCTCGGCTCGCGCGGCGCCACGGACTACCTGCTGGGACTGGCGTCGATCGCCGAACGGATGGTGGTGCTCCTCGACATCGATCGGCTGATCGGCCGCGACCTCAGCAGCATCGCCGGCAACGGCGAGGACGGCGAGGCGCTCACTGCCGACGCCGCCTGAGGCGACCGGCAATGCAGCGCCTGAGCAACCTGTCACTGTATCCCGGCCTGCTGTTCGCCGGCGGCGCCGTGCCTGCCATCGTGCTGGCCGGCGTCAGCCTAAGCGGCGCGCATGGACCGGTCACGCTGTGCCTGATCAGCGCTGCGATGCTCGGTGTCACCACCCTGTTCGCATTCGCCGCCCGCTCCGCACGATCTAGCCTGACGCAGGCCACCGCCGCAGCACAGCGGCTCGTCGACGGTGATTATGGCGAGTCTGCCATGCAGCTCACCAGCACCGCTTTCGATCCCCTCGCCGGCTCACTGCAGGCCCTCGGCGCTCATCTTCGTGCCGAGCGGGACCGCATTGTCCGGGAGCACGCTCCACCGGCTGTCGTGCACGCCCTGGTGCCGCAGCAGAACGACAGCCACGGCGCATTGCTCGAGCAGTTGCAGCAGGCGCTCGCCGCGACGCGGGAGGTTGTGGACGCCAGCATTGCCGGAGACCTGACGCGGCGGGTACAGACCGGCGCCGGGCAGAGCGAAGCGCTCCGAGCTATCGCTTCAGCCGTCAATGCGCTCATCGAGAACATGGGCACGATCGTGCGCGGGATTCACACCACGGCGGGCGAAGTCAGACGGGCCGCCAACGAGATCGCCGCCGGCAACGAGAATCTCTCGCAGCGCACCGAAGAGCAGTCTTCATCCCTGGAGGAGACCGCCTCGTCGATGGAACAGATGACCACGACCGTCAAGCAGAATGCCGACAATGCTGCGCAGGCCAGTCAGCTCGCGCTTGCGGCGCGCGAGCAGGCGGAGCGTGGCGGCGTGATCGTCAATCAGGCGATCACCGCGATGTCCGACATCAACCAGGCGTCGCGGAAGATCGCCGACATCATCGGCGTCATCGACGAGATCGCCTTTCAGACCAATCTGCTCGCGCTGAACGCGGCGGTCGAGGCCGCGCGTGCCGGCGAGCAAGGACGTGGCTTCGCGGTAGTGGCGAGCGAAGTACGTAGCCTCGCCGGGCGTTCAGCCACTGCGGCGAAGAAAATCAAGGGCCTGATCCAGGACAGTGTCCGCAAGGTCGAGGATGGCTCGGCCCGAGTGACCCAGTCCGGACAGACATTGGTAGAAATCGTCGCCTCGGTGAAGAAGGTCTCCGACATCGTCGCGGAGATCGCCGCCGCCTCACGTGAGCAATCGACAGGCATCGAGCAGGTCAATCGTGCGGTGATGCAGATGGATGAGCTCACGCAACAGAACGCAACTCTGGTCGAGGAAGCGAGCGCCTCGGCGCGCAACCTGTCCTCTCTTACCGAAGCACTCGAGAGTAACGTCGCCCGCTACCGTCTGAGCACCGAAAGTGCAGACGGCATGCCCGCCCAGCCACTGCGCCGGGCCGTTGGAGGTTGAACCGCATGGCCATGTCGAAGCGTGATCGCCACAACCTCTGGAACCAGCTGCGTCTCTGGCAGAAGCTCACGCTGCTGGTGGCGGCCATGAGCTTGCCGGCCATCGTGGTCGGATTCTTCTATCTGCGCGGCGCCGCCACAAAGCTGAGTCAGGCGCGAGCCGAATTGGCCGGCACCGCATATCTGCGGGCAATCGGTAATTTCGAGGCCGCAGTGCTGGCGCACGAGAGCCGAGCGTTCGTGCTCGCCAACGGCGATACCGGCCGCGCCGCCTCGCTACAGGCCGCCTCGGTACAGGCCGCCGCTGCCATGGCAGCGCTCAACCGCGTGAATGCCCAGCTGGGTGAGCGCTACGGCGTACGGCAGGATCTGCACGCCATCGACAGACAGTGGCAGACGCTGAACGCTGCCAAATTGAACGCTGCGCAACTCTCGGCCGCACACGCCCGGTTGCTCGCGGCGGTTGCGCGGCTGCGCGACGCAGTCGCCAGCGGCTCGCGGACCACCTCGGACCCGGATCCACGCACCCGAAGTCTGGTTCAAATCGCCACGCAATACCTGCCTGCCGCACTGTACGCGGAGGCCGCGCTGCGCCGCTATGCAGTCGACGCCGCAGCCAAGGGCTATCTTGGCGGTGACGACCGCATGGGCATCCAAGTCGCCGATGGCCGTCTGCAGACGCAGTTGGCCTCGATCAAAGCGGCCCTCTCCGAAATACCGACTCACGAGCGTGCCCCGCTCACCCGCGCGCTGCGCAACGCGGTAGCGCAGACCACCGCGTTCGGGCAGATCGTCGACACCCAAGTTGTCAATGCCAGCAACTTGAAAATCCCGGTGGCCGCGCTCTACGACGACGGAACCGCGGCGAGCGGTGCGCTGGTTCATCTGCTTGGCGCGAGCAGCTCGGCTGCATCCCATGCGCTTGCCACCCGGGTGTCCTCTCTGCGGCGTGCGCCTGAGCTGAACGTGGCGCTGCTGCTCATCGTGATCGCACTGATCCACCTGCTCACCTGGAGCACCGAGCGCTCACTGACGAGTCCAATGCGGCGAATCATCGAGGTGTTCGAGCGCATCGCGGCCGGCAAATACGATAGCGATGTCGAGACGGATCGTCGCGACGAATTCGGTCAGGTACTCGGTGCACTGCGCACCATGCAGGAGAAGCTGCGCGCGATGCTGGCGAACGAGCGGCTGGTCGCCGCCGAGAACGCTCGCATTCGTCAGGCGCTCGACAAAACCTCGACCGGCGTGCTACTCGCCGATGCCGCCCACAAGATCATCTATCTCAACGATGCGGCCCGCGCCGGCTTCACGCAACACGCCGAGCAGTTCCGCGCCGTGCTCGGCACATTCGATCCGGGTGCGCTGCAGGGCGCGTCCCTCGAGAGTCTGGCCACCGCCTCCGCCGAGGAGCGCCGCACACTCGATACGCTCGCCCGCGAGCGCATTGAGGAGCGCAGCTACGGCAGCTTAAATTTCCGTGTCACGACCAACCCGGTACTCGATCGCAACGGCATGCGGCTCGGCACCGTGATGGAGTGGAAAGACCGCTCGCAGGAAGTGCGGGTGGAGCGCGAGATGCAAGGCGTGCTCGACGCCGTCACGGCAGATGATCTGTCGCGACGCATTGGGCTTGAGGACAAGAGCGGATTCTTCGCAACACTCGGGGCCGGCGTGAACCGCCTGGCGGAAACCCTCGCGGAAGTGGTTTCTCGCGTCAAGGTGGTGGCGCGCGAGATCTTCGTCGGCTCGGAAGAGATCACCACCGGCACCTCGAATCTCTCCACACGAACCGAGGAGCAAGCCTCCTCGCTCGAAGAGACCGCCTCGTCCATGGAGCAGATGACCACCACGGTCAAACAGAACGCCGACAACGCGGCCCAGGCAAACCAGCTGGCGATCGCGGCTCGCGAACAGGCAGAACAGGGCGTTGCCGTGGTCGACAAGGCCGTCAACGCCATGAGCGGGATTGACGAGTCGGCACAGAAGATTGCCGCGATCATCGGGGTCATCGACGAAATCGCCTTCCAGACGAATCTACTCGCGTTGAATGCGGCCGTGGAAGCCGCCCGCGCCGGAGAACAGGGACGCGGCTTCGCCGTGGTGGCCAGCGAAGTGCGCAACCTAGCCGGGCGCTCCGCAACCGCCGCCAAGGAAATCAAGAGCCTCATTCAAGACAGTGTCGCCAAGGTTGCCGACGGCTCGCAGCTGGTCACACGCTCCGGAGCGACCTTGGGCGAAATCGTGCTGTCAGTAAAGAAAGTCTCCGACATCGTCGCGGAAATCGCTGCTGCATCCCGCGAGCAGTCGGCCGGCATCGAACAGGTCAATCGCGCCGTGATGCAGATGGACCAGATCACGCAACAGAACGCGGCGCTGGTCGAGCAGACGATTGCCGCCTCGCAGGGCATGACCGGTCAGGTGCGTGATCTCAACGAAACCTTGGCGCGCTTCCGCCTGGCCGATTCAGCGGCCGCGCAGCAGAGCGCGCCTGCCGAGGCCACCGCACAGCAGCGCCGGATCGCCGGCGAGAGCCGTTAGCGGCGTGGCTGCACAACGGCACCGACTCAGATCACAGCTTCAGGGCCAGCGAACATGCGAATTTTGAACCATCTGAAACTCTGGCAGAAACTGCTGCTGCTGGTCGTCGCGATGGCGCTACCGACCATATTGCTCGGGATCTTCTACCTCAGCTCGGCCAATCAGGAAGTCACGCAGGCGCGCAACGAGATCCAGGGCGCCCGTTACGCGCACCGATTGGGGCGGGTCCTTGCCGAGGTGGAAAATCACCGCGGCCAGCTCTTCGCACTGCTGACCGGGGATCAGCGTCGGGCGGCGGATGTCGCCGCCTCGGAGACGCGCATGCAGTCTCTCATGAAGGCAGTCGATGCCGTCAATGCCACGTCCGGCAGCGCGCTCGGGGTTACGAGCCAATGGCAGAGCATCAAGCACGGTTGGTCGCGGCTGACTGCTGGAGAATCGAAGCTGACCGCCGACCAGGCAGTGAGTCTGCACGATGCCCTGCTCGCCCGAATCGCCGACCTCGGGCATCTCATTGCGACCCGCTCGGCGCTCAATATCGACCCCTCACCTGAAACCGCAGCACTCATTCAGGTGGCGACCCGTGACGTACCGGGCGCACTGATCGCCGCCGGCGAAGTTCAATGGTATGCGACCAGCGCCGCGATCAAGGGATATTTGGGCGGAGGCGATCAGCGCGCGATCGAGCTCTATCACCAGAAGGTACTGGCGGACTTCGCGCAGGCGGCGCGCGATCTCAACGGTACTTCCGCGCGCTCACGCGCGACGATCCACCCGCTGCTGAACGACTCGCTGATCTCCTTTAACGACTCCTTCAACGTCATCCGCACGCGCATTCTCGACGCACACAAGCTCACCATCACCGCGGCCGACCTGTTCAGCAACTCCCGCGCCCTGAATTCCAGCCTGCAGCATCTGCTCGATTCGAGCTTCGCGACCATGAACACGGCGGTGCGAGAGAGACTGCGGCAGGTCACCATCTCCCGCGAAGTCATTGTCAGCATCACGCTTGTGGTGCTGTTTGTCGCACTCGCTCTCGCCTGGTCGCTCGCCACTCGACTCACCGGCGTGATTCGCAACACGAGCGCCGTGTTCGAACAGATCGCCGGCGGACGCTATGACAATCAGATCGAGTACGCGGGAAGCGACGAATCGAACCAGGTGCTCCGCGCCCTCGATCAGATGCAGACCCGACTCCGCGATCAGATCGAAACCGAGCGAGCTGCCGCCGCCGAGAACGGCCGGATCCGCCAGGCACTCGACAGCGTCTCTTCCGGCGTCATGGTCGCAGACGACCGCCACAGCATCACTTACCTCAATCCGGCTCTCGAGAAGCTGCTGAGCCAGGCCGAGGTGGACATCCGCCGCAGCCTGCCTGCCTTCAATTCCGCTCAGCTGCGCGGCGCCAGCATCGACCTGTTCCACCGCAATCCCGAACACCAACACCGACTGCTTGCCGGCCTGACGCAGCCGCACCGCACGGTACTCGAGCTAGGGGGGCACACCTTCGCCGTGACGCTGAACCCGGTCACCAATGAGCACAATGAGCGCATTGGCACGGTCGCCGAGTGGTTCGATCGCACGCAGGAGGTGGCCGTCGAGAAAGAGATGCAGGAAATGCTCACCGCGGTCATCGGCGGACAGCTCGGCAAGCGCATCGATCTCGCCGGTAAGAGCGGCTTCTTCGAGACCATGAGCCGTGGGGTAAACCGCCTCGCCGACAACATCGCCAATGTCGTCTCGCGCGTGAAGCAGGTCGGCGGTGAGGTACGCCGGGGCGCCGATGAGATCTCCGCGGGCAACGCCAATCTCTCACAGCGCACAGAGGAGCAGTCCTCCTCGCTCGAGGAGACCGCCTCGTCCATGGAAGAGATGACCACTACCGTCAAGCAAAATGCTGACAACGCCGCCCAGGCGAACCAGCTCGCCGTTGCCGCCCGGGAACAGGCCGAGAACGGTGGCAATGTGGTCGGGCAGGCAGTCGCCGCGATGGGCGACATCAATGCCGCCTCGAAGCGCATTGCGGACATTATTGGCGTGATTGACGAAATCGCCTTCCAGACCAACCTCCTGGCGCTAAATGCCGCAGTCGAGGCCGCCCGAGCCGGCGAGCAAGGTCGCGGCTTTGCCGTGGTGGCAAGCGAAGTACGCAGCCTCGCCGGGCGTTCAGCCACTGCCGCGAAGGAGATCAAGGGTCTGATTCAAGACAGCGTTCGCAAAGTCGAGGACGGTTCGGTTCTGGTTACCCAATCCGGACAGACCCTGGAAAAGATTGTCGCGGCGGTAAAAAAGGTCTCGGATATCGTCGCCGAAATTGCGAGCGCCTCGCGCGAACAGGCCGCCGGCATCGAGCAGGTCAACCGCGCCGTGATGCAGATGGACGAGCTCACTCAGCAGAACGCCGCGCTCGTCGAGCAGGCAACCGCCGCCTCGCAAGCAATGGTTGAGCAGGTGAGCGGGCTGAACGACATGCTCGCACGCTTCGACGTCGGCGCAACCGATGCGGTGATCGCCGGTGCGGCGCACACACTCGCCGCCGCCGAGCCAGCCGCGCAGCGTGTGCAGCCTGCACGTGCTGCGGCCCGACCGGAACGGCGCAGTGCGAGCCGCCCCTGGGCGAATCGCAAGGCAGCGGCTCCTCCCGCAAAGCCAGCGCGCGCCGAATCAGCGGGTGTCCCAAAGCCGGCGGCAGTTGCCGCAGGCAGCGCGGGCGACGATGCGGAATGGCAAGAATTCTAATCGACGACATCTCATTGCAACAGACTGCGGAGCACGACGATGGCACGGATACTTGCGGTAGACGACTCGGCGGCCATGCGCCAGATGGTCGGAATCACGCTCACCGGCGCCGGCCACGAGGTGCAGCAGGCCGCCGACGGGGTCGAGGCACTGCACATCGCCGAGCGGCAGAAATTTGACCTCGTCATCACCGACGTGAACATGCCGAACATGGACGGCATCACGCTCGTTCGTGAGCTGCGCGCACGGGCAAACTACCGTTACATACCGCTGTTGGTGCTCACCACCGAGGCGACGGTTGAACGCAAGCAGCAGGGCAAGGCGGCGGGCGCCACCGGCTGGCTGGTCAAACCCTTCAATCCTGATCGTCTGCTTGCCACGGTCAGCAAAGTATTGAGCTGAGTCTTTTCCTTTTTTTGTCCACGCTACGCTTGCAACGAGGTTCTGTGATGAAATCCCCGACGAAAATTCTGAGCACCCTGGCGGTCGCCTGCGCCATCGGCCTGCCCGCCGCCCACGCAAACTGCCATTTGCCTCCGGCACCAAGCCGGATCCCGGACGGCGCGACGGCCAGCCAGCAGCAGATGGTCACGGCCATGCAGACCATCCAGGAGTACAACCATGACGTGCAGACCTATCTGCAGTGTCTGAAATTCGAGGTCCGCCAGAATCAGTTGAGCTCCAATGCGCAGGTGAGTCTGCACAACGCGGCCGTCGATCAGCTGCAGCAGATTGCCTCGAAATTCAACCAAGAGGTCCGTATTTTCAAGTCGAAACATAGTTGAGGCACGCTGCAGAGGCTGCAGAAGGTCACGTTTTCGCCCGGCCTGCGGTCACCAGATCGCAGACCGGGCCTTCGACTCGGTCGCGTGCACCTTCGCGGCAAGCTCACATTGATGCGGGTCTGACATGACGCGACAGACACTCTCTCATGCGCCAGCGGATACGCGCTCTTGCGACGAGCTTGCGAGTGCGGCGGCCGCGGCCGCAGCCCTGATCGAGCTGGCGATTCACGAGTCGCTTGTGCCGGTGGCGACCCTTGGCACGGCGCTGGCGCGCATCGCAGCTGCAGCGCCGGAATCGGCTGCCGATTTGCGTGCCGAGGTGGCCGTATGCATAGAGAATCTTCAGTTCCATGATCGCATGGCGCAACAGCTGACCCAGGTTCGCGACCTGCTCGCCGGCGCCATGGTTGCGCCGTCGCGAAGCGTCGAAATGGATGACTGGCCTGCACTACGCGAGCGGCTACGCACCCACTTCACCACCGAATCGCATCGCATGTTGTTCAATCTTCTCATGCCGGCAGGCGAGCAGGCTGAGCCGTTGCGCCTGCACGCCGAAGAAGGCAGCGTGGAGCTGTTTTGAGCGCCAATCGCGACACCGTGTTAGAAGCGAGCTCGCCGCGGCTGCGCGAGTTCGCGTTCCGCGAGGAGGACTTCCAGGCGCTACGCGCGCTGGTAAAATCGCTCACGGGCATTCACCTCGGCGAGCAGAAGCGTGAGCTCGTTTATGGACGACTCACCCGGCGGCTGCGGGCCTTGCGGCTGCGCAGCTTCGCAGAGTATCGCGAGTTGCTGAGCCAGGACGAGCGGGAGCTCACCGAGCTGTGCAACGCGATCACCACCAATCTCACCTCATTTTTCCGCGAGCCGCATCATTTTCAGTACCTGCGCGAGCAATGGTTTGCCTCCTTGCTCGGCGAGCGCGCCGCCGGACGTCGGCTGCGCATCTGGTCGTCGGCATGCTCCACGGGTGAGGAGCCCTACTCGATCGCAATGACGGTGCTCGAGTCGCTACCCAGCCCAGAACGCTGGGACGTACGGATTCTCGCTACGGATCTCGATTCCGAGGTTCTCGAGCGGGCGCGCAACGGCGTGTACCCGGCGGAGCGTTTGAGCGGCGTATCCGCAGAGCGCCAGGCACGTTTTTTCCAGGAGCCTCGACCCGCGCGTCCGGGTAGCCGGCAAATCACGCCGGAAGTGGCGGCAATGGTGACGTTCAAGCGGCTCAATCTGATGGAGCCGCTGCCGATGAAAGGACCATTGGACGTGATCTTCTGCCGCAACGTGGTCATTTACTTCGACAAAGACACCCAACGCGACCTGTTCGCGCGCATGAGTCGACTGCAGCGGCCGGGCGATCTGTTGTTTCTTGGGCATTCCGAGAGCCTCTTCAAAGTCAGCGAAAGCTATGCGCTCATCGGCAAATCCATTTACCGGCGCATCTGAGATGAACTCCGTCGAGACCAGTGCGCCCGAGCCGTCGCCACAAGTGCCGGGGTTCGAGCACTTCGAGCGCTACTGGGACCGCGAGCACGGCTGGACCGTGAAGATCCTTCCGGGGGAGTACTATGTGACTCGCGGGCACGAGGCGATCAGCACGGTGCTCGGCTCGTGCGTCTCAGCGTGCGTGCGCGATCCCCAGCGCGGCGTGGGCGGAATGAACCACTTCATGCTGCCCGAGGACGCCGCGGTTGGGCAGAACGACTGGCTGAATCCGGCCGTCGGCCTGGCGACGCGCTACGGCTCGTATGCGATGGAAAGCCTGATTAACGATTTGCTGAAGCTCGGGGCCACACGCGAACGGCTGGAGATTAAGCTCTTCGGCGGGGGCCAGATACTGGCCGCCATGACCGATGTCGGCGGACGGAACATCAAGTTCGTGCACAACTACGTCGCGATCGAGGGCTACCGTGTGGCAGCGGAAGACCTCGGGGGCACGCAGCCGCGCAAGGTGATTTATTTTCCAGCGACGGGACGAGCCCGGCTGCGCAAGTTACGCCCGGTCGAGAACCACATCGTCAGCCGTCACGAGCAGCTCTACCTCGAGAGCCTCGGGCGCCAGAGCACGGGCGGCGATGTGGAGCTGTTCGAATGAGTCACAACAACGGCAGCCTCTCCGGCGAGCGCACCATCACCGGCGTGCGCCACCGCATCCGCGTCCTGGTCGTCGACGATTCCGCACTCGTGAGAAGACTGCTCACGGAGATGCTGAGTTCGACCCGGGATATCGAGGTCGTCGGTACCGCCGCCGACGCACACGCGGCCCGCGAGAAGATCAAACAGCTCGATCCGGATGTGATCACTCTCGATGTCGAGATGCCGCGCATGGATGGGATCACGTTCTTACGCAACCTGATGCGCCTACGGCCCATGCCGGTGGTGATGGTGTCCTCGCTGACCGAAAAGGGCGCAGACGTGACGCTCGATGCGCTCGCTCTCGGCGCAGTTGATTATCTGTCGAAGCCGAAAATTGATCTGGCGGCGACATTCACCGACTACCGCGACGAGTTGGCCGACAAGATCCGCGCCGCCGCGCGCGCCAGCGTGAAGGCGCTCGATCCTCTGCGTGTCCCCGTCCGGCCGAGCTCCGCGCCCGGCCCGGCACACACCGCCGATGCGGTCCTGCCGCGCGACTCTACGCTGCGCCCGCTGCGCACCACCGATCGGATCATCGCGATCGGCGCCTCGACGGGCGGCACGGAGGCAATCAAGGAGGTTCTGATCCGGCTGCCTCCCGATTGTCCCGGCGTGGTCATCACGCAGCACATTCCCAAAGCCTTCAGCGGCCCGTTCGCGCGCCGTATGAACGACTGCAGCGCGGTGTCAGTCTCCGAGGCCGAAGATGGTCACCAGATTCTCGCCGGACACGTCTATATCGCGCCCGGTGACCGGCATCTGATGGTGGTGCGCGACGGTGCCCGCTACGTCTGCCGTCTCGATGACGGTGTGCCCGTCAATCGGCACAAGCCCTCGGTCGATGTGCTGTTCCGCTCGGTTGCCCAGCACTGTGGACGCAACGCCATCGGCGTGCTGCTCACTGGGATGGGCAAAGACGGCGCGAGGGGCATGAAGGAAATGCTCGACAGTGGGAGCCGCACAATTGCGCAGGACGAGGCCACGAGCGTAGTCTGGGGCATGCCGGGTGAGGCGGTTGCACTCGGAGCGGCCGAACACGTACTTGCCCTTGAGCACATCGCCGCCAAGATCCGCTCGCTGGCCGAGACGATGGACATCACGCGCGAGGCGGCAGCGCCGAACTCAGGCCCATGATCGGCGGTGGTATTAAGTTCATCGACGAGCCGCCGATAACCATAGTATTCATTCGAGGCCACAGCATTGAGCACACCCGCGCACGCCACTTCCCCCGCAGCAGCCGCAGCGAGCAATCCGGATGTCTTCGCATTCGTGCAAGCGCTGGCTGCCGAGCTGTCCAAGGGGAAGGTGGAGCTGCCGAGCTTTCCCGACATCGCTATGCGCGTGCGCCAGGTGCTTGCCGATGACGAGGTGACGCAGGAAAAAGTCGTGCGCGTGGTGGGCTCGGAGCCCATGCTCGCCGCGCGGCTGCTGCAGATCGCCAATTCCGCTGCGATCAATTTCACGGGCCGGCCGATCACCGAGCTGCGTGGTGCGATCGCGCGCCTGGGCTTCAACATGGTCCGCAGCGCAGCGATTGCCTTCGCAATTTCGCAGCTGAAGAAGAGCGACGGACTGAAGGGCCTCGAGCAGCCGCTCGATGACCTGTGGCATGCGAGCGCCTCGGTCGCCGCCATGTCTTACGTGGTCGCCAAGCGATTCAGCCGCGTCAATCCCGACACCGCCATGCTCGCGGGGCTGCTGCACGGCATCGGCAAGCTCTACATTCTGACGCGCGTCACCAGCTACCCCAGTCTGCTCAGCGACCCTGCCGTGTACAGCTCCATCGTTCGCGACTGGCACGCGTCGATTGCAAAGGCGCTGCTCGAGAACTGGGATATGGCCGACGAGATCGTTGCCGCGGTGAGCGAATACGAGGATATGGATCGCACCCACGCCGGGCCGCCCGACCTCACCGACGTGCTCACAGTCAGTCAGCTGCTCAGCGCATTCAAGGAGCATCCCGAGACGATCGAGCTGAACATGCACGACGTGGTCGCCTGCCGCAAGCTGCAGATCGATGCGGCCGGCTATCAGAAGCTGATCGAGGAGTGCGAACACGAAATTCATGCCCTGCGCGAGGCCCTCGGCGTGTGATCCCCAGTGAACGTGACAACACGCCCATGCAGCCGCAACTGACAGCTGAAACCGCACCCAGCCGCGCCAACACCAGCACCGAGCAGGACATCGCGTTCGGCTTCGTGCGCGAGCTCGCCGCCGAACTCTCCGGCGGTAAAGTCGAGCTGCCAGGCTTCCCGCACATCGTCATGCGCGTGCAGCGCGTGCTCAGCGATCCCGGCGCGGACCTCGATCGAATCGTCCGGGTCATCGGTGGTGAGCCTGTGCTCGCGACCCAACTGGTGCGCATCGCCAATTCGGTCGCTCTGAACCCCGGTGGAACCCCGGTTACGGACCTGCGCACGGCGGTGGCGCGGGTGGGCCTTGACACCGTGCGCTCTGCAACGATCGCGTTCGCGGTCCGCCAGTTGCGCCAGGCACCGGCTCTGCGCGGCCTCGAGGGTCGGCTGGGCGAGCTGTGGAAGCGCAGCGTGCAGATTGCCAGTCTGAGTTTCGTCGTCGCCCGCCGGATGACGCGGGTCATGGCCGACACCGCACTCCTGTGTGGGTTGCTGCAGGGCGTCGGCCGGCTCTACATCCTCACCCGCGCGAGCGGGCACCGCTCATTGTTTCAGGACGAGGCTGCCTATGCGGCCATTGAGCGCGGCTGGCACCTGAGCATCGCGGCCGCCTTGCTCGAGAACTGGGGCATGGCCGATGAGATCGTGCAGGCGGTACAAGAATCGGAGAATCACGAGCGCGAGGCGCGCGGTCCGGCGACCTTGGCCGACGTGCTGCTCCTTGGGACGCTGCTCGCCGATCTCGATGAACCGGTGAGCCTGAGCGCCCGCTTGGAAGCGGCCAAGCCCCTGCAGCGGCTGCAGATCGACGCAGCCACCTGCGAAGGTCTGCTCGAGGAGTCTGCCCAGGAGATCGCCGCGCTACGCTCGGCGCTCGGCTGACCGACACGCGGCGCACTACATCTCAGGGTGAAATCAGACGCACGATGCTGCGCTTCTCGATCCGCCTGAGGAATTTCCCATGGTGACGAAGCACAGCGCGGCAAAACCGGACTGAGTCCGTTCGCCTAGGAGGTCCGTCTCCGGCCAATGGCAGCGCGTCGAGCAGTGTGTCGGACGCGAAGTGCTGCGGTATGCATGCGGTGCGGCTACGCGCTTAAGCGGCGCCGAGCGCTCGGCCCGAACGCAGTGCGGCGACACCGTAGCCGCGTGGACCATAGGTATCGACTCGAGTGGGCCGGCCGGTCAAAGCGCCCAGCAGGCTCTCGACCCGCTGCAAGCGAGCGGTGACCAGTACTCCATTGCGGTCGTTCAGTTCGCGGCAGCGCACCGCCCGGACCGCGCATTCGCGCAGTGACTCGGTGAGGCTACCGCTCGGATCACACCACGCCATGACCGCCTCGAGCCCGGCACGGTCCGAGGCAAAGCCGTGCAGCGCGCAGAGTGATCGGCGCTGCTCCTCCAGACGAGCCAGCGCCCCCATCCGCTCCTGCCGGGCGCGTGTCGTCCTTTCGATCTCCTGAATGTCCGAGCCCTCGAGGATGTGGCCTTCCCGGGTCAGCAATTGCTCCAGTTCAACGAGCAACGCCGCCTCGTCACGAAACAGCTCCGTCAGATGCTCCCGGCAGACCCCCTGATCCATCGATCAACCTCCGCGCAGCTGCGCGAGCGACTGCTCGAACTGCATCAACTGGTTCGCCACGGTGCCCGGCTGCACGCTGTACGTGCCGTTATCAATCGCACTCTGGAACTGGGTCACCCGCGCTGCATCGACGGCCGGCAACGAACGCAGATGCTGCGCAAGACCGGACAGCAGGCTCGCCGAACCGGTGATGTGAACGTCGGAACCGCCGGCCGCCGCAGAGGGTGTGGATCCAGAGCTCTGAGTGCTCGCCGTCTCCGGCGCGCGTCGCGCACTGCCACCACCCTCAACCGTCGGCGAGGCTCCGCTTAAGCCATTGATTTTGTTGGACATCACTGCTCTCCTGGAGCGCCTTTGGTTCGATATCGGCCCCCTCGCGGGAAACTTTAGGGTGATACATAAACCACGTGAGAGCCGCCAACCGTTCCCTGCACCACCTTCTTGGAGGCGGGATTCTGCACCCGGATCAGCTGTCCGTAGCGCCCGTCCTGCAGCGCGACGCCGCTGGCACGGACGCGGATCCCGCCGATCGAGGCGACCAAGGTGACCTGCTGACCCTGCCGCACCATGAAGTCCGCTAGCAGATCACTGGTGTGCAGCACCGCGCCTGCCGGCATCGGATGTCGCAGCGTGCTGCGCCCGAGCAGTGCCAGATCCGTCACGTAACCAGCGGCCACGCCCGAAACCATCCGGGTCTCGGGCAATAGATCCGCCGTGGTGAGTCGAGCACCGGCCTGCTCGGGCTGGCGCAGCGCCCAGACGTGCAGGCGCGAGGCGATGCTGACCGGCACATAAATCGTCCAATCCGCACCCGTATGACAGCCAACCGCCACCGACATATTAGCCTGCAGCCGCGCGCCCGACAGCAAGGCTGCCTCGAGCGGCCCCGCGCACCGCGCCAGGCGCAAGCGAGGATCGAGATGACTGGCGCGGACCACCACCCCCGTCTCACCCGGCGGCATCTGTCCCTGCACGAACTGTTCGGCAGCCTGACGGATGCTCGCGATGGGCTCTACCGCCGCGCTCGCGATACCCAGTATCGCCAAACTCAGTGTGGCAAACAACACCGCCGCACGGTGCGGGCGCGGGCGACGGGAAATTGACGCGATCGTATTCATGACCGGATACCATGCAATCCACGGGCCAGACACCGCGCCCCACTCAAGCCTGGCCCCCTCCCGCCGTTACCCCTTTAGCGCCGCTCTGTATGCCGGCCGTTCTGCCACCGGGCGGCAACCGCGTGCCGCCATGGCGTGATGTGCGTCACATTCCAGACGCCCCTAACGCCCAAATTCCGGCGCAATGCCCCCGCACAGCCGCCTGGCACGCCTCTTGCTGCATCTCGGCCAGGTTTCCACAGCGCCGGTTTTCCGACATGCCTTTCAACCTCAACGCGTACCTCGGCATTCAGCCCGATGCGCTGCAAGTATTCGCGCAGCGCGCCAACGTGCTGGCCGCGAACCTCGCCAATGCCGACACCCCAGGCTACAAGGCACGCGACATTGATTTCCGTGCAGCACTCGCGGCTGCCGAGCCGCAAACCCCAACCGGAAACACCGCCGCACCCGGCAACGTGCAGATGCTGACGACGAACCCGCTCGATGTCACCGCAACCTCCGCCGCCGGCACCGTATCGACCGCACAGTTCCTCAAATATCGGATTCCCCTCGCCCCCTCGATCGACGGCAACACCGTCAGCTCACAGCTCGAGGAAGCGAAATTCGCGCAGAACACGGTCCGCTACCAGGCCGCGCTCAACTTTCTCGAACAGCGCTTCCGCGATCTGAACACCGCGATCACCGGCCAGTAAACCCCTTCACTTCACGACCCGGCAGGCACCTCATGGCTCTCTTCAACATCTTCAACATCGCCGGCTCCGGCATGTCCGCCGAGTCGGTTCGCCTGAACACTGTTGCCAGTAACCTTGCCAACGCCGGCAGCGTCAGCAGCAACCCGAACACTGTCTACAAAGCGCGCTACCCCGTGTTCCAGGCGGTACAGTCCGCGCTCGCCGGCGGACAGTCGCTGACGACTCAGGCAGCGAATGCCTCGGTTGCCGTCACGGGCATCGTACAAAGCAACGCCCCTGCAACCGCGCGCTACGAACCCGGCAACCCCATGGCCGACGCCAAGGGTTACGTCTACGCCTCCAACGTGAACGTCGTCCAGCAGATGGTCGACATGATCTCCGCCTCACGCTCCTATCAAAACGATGCGCAGGTCATGAATACCTCCAAAACGCTCATGGTCGACACCCTGAAACTCGCTCAGATCTGACCTCGAAACCCTCCGAACCCCGGACACTCCTCATGTCATACAATTCAATCAGCGCATATGCCGCACAATCCGCCGCGGCGGCGGCGGCGGCGGCCAGCAGCGCCTCCAGCGCCTCAGCGGGCAGCGCCAACAGCAACCTCGCTCTGACGCAGAGCGACTTTCTGCAACTGCTCACCACCCAGCTGCAGAACCAGGATCCGACGCAGCCGACCAATCCCAGCCAGTTCGTCAATGAATTCGCCGCCCTCAGCGAGGTAAGCGGCATCAGCAGCATGTCCAATTCGATCGGCAGCCTCACCAGCTCGATGTCCTCATCGCAGCTCGTCAACGGCGCCAACCTGATCGGGCATTCCGTCATCGCCTCGGGAACCTCCGCAGCCCTGACTGCCGGCGGCAGCATCACCGGCGTCGTCAGCCCGCCCGCCGGCGCCACCTCACTCACGGTGCAGGTCACCGACTCGAGCGGCCAGCTCATCAACACCTTCTCCGTTCCCGCCACCGGCAGCAGCACCGCGTTCACCTGGAATGGCACCACATCCTCGGGCGCGGCCGCACCCGCCGGCGTGTACAACTTCTCGGTCGCGGCGAACAGCAACGGAACCCAGACATCGCTCACCCCATTGCTCGCGTACAAGGTCAACAGCATCACGCTCGACCCCACGACGAACAGCCTCACCCTCAATACCGACGGCGGCGCCGTGCCGATGAGCGCCGTCAACCAGGTCATGTAAGGAGCCGCCGCATGCCTTTCGCACTCGCTCTCTCCGGCATCAATGCCGCCAATACCGACCTCAACACCACTGCGAACAACATCGCGAACGTGAATACGGTCGGGTTCAAGTCATCCCGCGCGGAATTCTCCAGCCTCTATGCCCAGACCCAGCAGGGTGATGCACTTACCACCGTCGGCAACGGCGTTGCGGTCTCAACGATCGCGCAGCAGTTCACGCAGGGAAACATCAACACGACCTCGAACAACCTGGATCTGGCGCTCAGCGGCAACGGCTTCTTCGTCGTAAGCAAGAACGGCGCCCTGTCCTACACACGAAACGGCGCCTTCCAGGTCGACCAAAACGGCTATCTGGTCACCGCATCCGGCGACCGGGTTCAGGGCTATCAGCCATTGGCCAATGGCGGCTTCAATACCGGCGGACTGAGCGATCTGCAGCTGTCCACTGCGCAAGTGGCGCCGCAAGCCACCAGCACGGCGAAAATGACCCTCAATCTTCCATCGAATGCGACCGCCCCGACGACGACACCGCTGACCCCTAGCGACTCGACGAGCTACAACAACACGACCTCTCTCACGGTATACGACTCCGTGGGCGCGGCGCATACGGCCCAGGTGTACTTCGTTAAAGGCGCCACCACCAGCACGAGCAGCGCCTGGAATGCCTCGCTGTATGTGGACGGAAACTTGGTCGGCACGCCCCAGACCCTGACCTATTCAAGCTCGGGCACACTGACCTCCCCGGCCAACGGCGCAGTCAATTTCGGTTCGTATAACCCCACGACGGGCGCGAGCCCGATGAACATCACGTTCAATTTCGGCACCTCCACCCAGTACGGCAATTCGTTCGCGGTGAATGCCATCTCGCAGAACGGCTACACTACCGGCAATCTGACTGGCATCAACATCAGCCCCTCGGGCGTGGTGCAGGCGAATTTCACCAACGGGCAGTCGACGACGCTCGGCCAGGTCGCGCTCGCGAACTTCGCCAATCCTCAGGGTCTGGCACAGACCAGCAATACCCAATGGCTGCAGACCTACTCCTCGGGCGCCGCCGTCAACGGCGTCGGTGGCACTTCCGGCTTCGGCACCATCCAGTCCGGTGCGCTCGAGCAATCGAACGTGAACGTCACTGCCGAGCTCGTCAACATGATCACTGCGAGTCGTAATTTCCAGGCCAATTCGCAAATGATCAACACGGCGAATCAGGACACCCAGGCCATCCTGAGGATCTGATCGCGCCGCCACCTGAGAACCACACGTGAACAAGTCGCTGTACGTGGCCATGACCGGCGCCCAGGAGCTCCTGAACGCCCAGGCCGTCAACAACTTCAACCTGGCGAACGCCAACACCGTCGGGTTCAAGGCGGAGCTGTCGGCCTTTCAGAGTCAGGCAGTACTCGGCAGCGGCTATCCGTCCCGGGTTTACGCCACGAACAACACCACCGGCTGGAACAGCGCCTCCGGATCGATGATCACGACCGGACGGCCGCTCGATGTGGCCGTTCAGGGCCCGGGATTCATCGCGGTGCAGGGCCCGAACGGCAAGGAAGCTTACACGCGCAATGGCGACTTGCACGTCGAGGCAAGCGGCATGCTCGTCACCAGCACCGGGCAGCTGGTGCTCGGCGACAGCGGTCCGATCAGCGTGCCTCCGAGCTCCTCGGTCAAGATCGGTGCCGATGGCACCGTCTCGGTCGTGCCACTTGGCCAGACGCCCGACACCCTTGCCGCCGTCGGGCGGATCAAGCTGGTCAATCCGCCGGTGGCGAGCCTGGTGCGCCAACCGGACGGCCTGTTCGCCATGGCGAACGGCAGCACCGCCCCGGCGGACGCCTCGGTGAAGCTTGCTTCCGGCGTGCTCGAATCAAGCAACGTGGATGTGGCCGACGCCATGGTGCACATGATTGACCTCGCCCGCAGCTTCGACCTGCAGGTGAAGGTCATGAAGAGCGATAAGAGCAATTCGGCGGCCGCCAGCCAGCTGCTGCAACCCGGTTAACGTCGCGACAGTACGAGGATCATATTATGGACGCAGCATTGTGGGCCGCCAAAACCGGCCTTGACGCCCAGAACACCGAGATGTCGGTCATCGCCAACAATCTGGCGAACGTCAATACGACCGGATTCAAGCGCGATCGCGCGGTGTTCGAGGATCTGCTCTATCAGAACAAGGGACAGGTCGGCGCGAACACCACGCAATCGACCCAGTCCCCGTCCGGCGTGTCGATCGGCACGGGCGTGCGGCTGGTGGCGACCGAGAAAAATTACAGCCAGGGCAGTCTCACCCAGACCGGCAACCCGCTCGACCTTGCCATCCAGGGACAGGGCTTTTTTCAGATCCAGATGCCCGACGGCACCCTCGCCTATACCCGCGACGGCAGCTTCCAGGTGAACGCACAGGGGCAGATGGTGACCGCGAGCGGTTATGTCGTGCAGCCTGGCATCACGATCCCGCAAGGCGCGCAGAGCGTGACCATCGGCACCGATGGCACGGTGAGCGTGCAGCTCGCCGGTCAGTCGGCCCCCAGCCAGGTCGGCCAGGTGCAGCTGGCGAATTTCATCAATCCGACCGGCCTGCAGCCGATCGGCAACAACCTGCTGGTGCAGTCTGCCTCGAGCGGCGCCCCCCAGACGGGCAGTCCGGGAACGAACGGGCTCGGCACCGTCGGTCAGGGAGAACTCGAGGCGTCGAATGTGAACGTCGTTCAGTCGCTGGTCGACATGATCGAGACGCAGCGCGCTTATGAGATGAACTCCAAGGCGATCTCGACCGTCTCGCAGATGCTCCAGTACGCCACCCAGAACATGTGAGGAACTCCGTGATCGCTCATCGACGCTCTGTGCGAGTCGGGCTGGCGGCCCTCGCCGCGTGCATCCTGGCCGCCTGCGCCACGCATCGGAATCTGCGCTACGACCGCGCATTCGACGTGCCTGCAATGCCGACACCACCGCCCAATGGCGCCATTTTCCATGCCGGCTACGACGGGGGCGGCCTGTTTGAGAACCCGACTGCGCACAACGTCGGCGATACGGTCACGGTGCTGCTCAACGAATCGACGGCCGCCTCGAACAAATCGGCGACCGACACGGCCAAGACGACCAAGGACTCGATGTCGGCCCCATCCCTGCTCGGCATTCCGCTGACCTTCCACGGCAACCAGGTGCTGGGCGGCTCGATCAACAACGCCAACACCTTCAGTGGGGCCGGCGACAGCACGCAGAGCGACAGTCTGGTCGGAGCCATCACGGTGACCGTCGTCAAGCGCCTACCGAACGGGAATCTCCTGGTACGCGGCCAGACCGAGATGCAGATCAATCAATCCGATGAGTATGTGCGTCTCGAGGGGGTCATTCGGCCGATCGACATCTCCTCAGCCGATACCATTTCGTCGCAGAAGGTCGCAGACGCGCGCATTGCGTACGGCCAGCGTGGCGCGCTCAGCGACGCGAACCGTCCCGGCCTGCTGGCGCGCTTCTTCAATCTGCCCTGGCTGCCCTTCTGAGACGGAGCACTCGTGATCACATTGCGAAAGACCCGACGCTCCGCCACTCGCATCGAGCTGTGCGCCATCGCGCTGCTCGGCGCCCTGGCATTGTTTGGCACCAGCCCGGCCGCCCACGCCGAGCGCGTTCGTGACCTCGCTTCGGTTGCCGGTGTGCGCAACAACCAGCTGGTCGGCTACGGCATCGTCGTCGGCCTGGATGGCACCGGCGATCAGACCACGCAGACCCCATTTACGGTGCAGAGCATCGAGAACATGCTGGAGAAATTCGGCGTGACGCTGCCGGCGAACGCCAATCCACAGCTGAAGAACGTGGCGGCCGTCACCGTGCACGCGACCCTGCCGCCGTTCGCGCAGCCCGGCCAGACCATCGACGTGACAGTCTCCTCGATCGGCAATGCCACCAGCCTGCGTGGCGGCAGCCTCATCATGACCCCGCTGCAGGGCGCAGATGGCCAAGTCTATGCGATAGCGCAGGGCAGCGTGCTGGTCAGTGGCTTCGGCGCCCAGGGCGCCGACGGCTCGAGCGTCACGGTCAACATCCCGAGCAGCGGTCGGATCCCCAATGGGGCGACCGTCGAGCGGGCCGTACCGACGAACTTCGACAGCCAGCCGTTCGTGACGCTGAACCTCGATACACCGAGTTTCACCACGGCGACACGGCTCACGGAAGTCATCAACAAGACCTTCGGCACCGGTACGGCGGAGGCACTCGATGCGGTCTCGATCCGGGTCCGTGCGCCGATGAATCCCAGTCAGCGCACCGCCTACGTGGCGACGCTGCAGAACCTCGACGTGACGCCCGGCACCCCGCCGGCGCGCGTCATCATCAATTCGCGCACCGGCACCGTGGTCATCAGCTCTCAGGTGCGCGTGATGCCAGCCGCGGTCTCGAGCGGCTCGCTGTCGGTGACCATCACCGAGCACTATGGAGTGAGCCAGCCCAACCCGTTCGCCGCCGGCAGCACCGAGGTGGTACCGCACAGCAGTATCGATATCCGGCAGCAGAAGGCGCACATGTTCAAGTTCCCCGCCGGGGTGAACCTCGATCAGATCGTGCGTGCGGTGAATTCCGTCGGCGCCACGCCGAGCGACCTGGTCGCGATCCTAGAGGCTCTGAAAGAGGCTGGCGCGCTGCATGCGCAACTGATCGTCATATGACGCTTCCGGTCGTAGATCCCAGCCTGTTCGCCGACGCCCAGTCGTTGGCGACCCTGAAGCGCCAAGCGGCCGCCCACGACCCGCAGGCGCTGAAGGCGGCTGCGCGGCAGTTCGAGAGCCTGTTCATCGACATGATGCTCAAGAGCGCGCGCGCGGCCAACTTCAAGGATCCGCTGTTCGGCTCCTCGCAGAGTCGCTTCTATCAGGATCTCTACGATCAGCAGCTGTCCATCGAGCTGAGCAAGACCCACACTTTCGGACTGGCGGAAATGCTGACCCAGCAGTTGCGCCGCCAGTGGTCGGACGGTGCCGCAAGCGGTGCTCCGCAGACCTCTGGCACAGGCCCCGCTACCGACACGGCCCCGATCAGGCGCCCGGCCGGCACGACGGCGAGTCCCGTCAGTCCCGCGAGTGCCGCGAGCGGCAGCGCCGCCGGCACGGCCGCCACCGTTAGCGAATCCGCCCCGGTGAGCCCGAGCGAGCAGGCCGCGTTCGCGCACGCGCTGCTACCGGACGCCGAGCAGGCGGCGCGCCAGCTCGGCGTGAGTCCCGTCAGTCTCATCGCGCAGGCCGCCCTCGAGACCGACTGGGGGCGCAGCCTGCCCCGCACGGCGGGCGGTCAGAGCAGCAACAACCTCTTTGGCATCAAAGCCGGCGGCGGCTGGAACGGATCGAGCATGCAGAGTGCAACCCATGAATATGTCAACGGCACGGCGACCGCCGTACGAGCGCCGTTTCGAGCCTACGGCAGCTGCAGCGAGTGCTTCCAGGACTACACCAGCCTGCTCAGCGGCAACCCGCGCTATGCCGCCGCACTCGGCACCGGCAGTGACGTCAGCGCATTCGCGAGCGCACTGCAGCGCGCGGGCTACGCCACCGACCCGAATTATGCCAGCAAGCTCACTGCAGTCGCCGCGACCGTGAATCGGACACTCGGCGCACAGGACGCCACCGGGCCGCTAAAGCTTGCCGCCGCCGCGCCGATAACTAGCGGCACCAGTACGCTCTGAGGGCCATGAGCCATGGCTGACCTGCTTTCCACCAGCGTCTCCGGCCTGCTTGCGTTCCAGCAGGCCCTCGACGTCACCAGCAACAATATCGCCAATGCCTCGACGCCCGGCTACAGCGTCGAGACGGCCAATCTCACCCCGAGCCCCGGCCAGTTCACCGGCTCGGGCTACGTGGGCAGCGGCGTCATGGTGCAGAGCGTCACGCGCGCCTACAACGCCCAGCTGACGCAGCAGGTGCGCAGCTCGCAATCGAGCTACTCGAGCTACAACAGTCTCGCGACTCAGGCTCAGCAGATTGACAACATGCTGAGCGATTCCACGACCGGACTGTCGGCCAGCCTGCAGAGCTTCACCAATGCGCTGCAGTCGGTCTCGAGCTCCCCGACCTCGACCTCGGCGCGCCAAGCACTGCTCAGCCAGGGCACCGCGCTCGCCCAGCAGTTGCAGACCTATGACTCGCAGATCGGGCAGTACAGCGCCCAGCTCGAATCCCAGATCGGCACCGACGTCAATCAGATCAATACCCTGGCGAGCAACATCGCGACGCTGAATCAGCAGATCGCCGCTGCCACCGCCAGCGGTCAGACCCCCAACCAGCTGCTCGACCAGCGCGGGACGCTGGTCGACAAGTTGAGTCAGTACATTGGCGTTCAGACCCTGCCGCAGGCCAACGGCGCCGAAGATATCTATATTGGCAATGGCCAGGCTCTGGTCTCGGGTGCCGTCGCCCAGCCGCTCACGACCCTCCCGGGGGCCTACGATCCGACCCAGCTCAATATCGGCATCCAGAACTCATCCGGCGTCACCGACATCACCAGCTCGATGACCGGCGGTGAGCTCGGCGGCCTGCTGAGTGCGCGCAGTCAGGTGCTGAACCCCACCCGCAATGCGCTCGGGCGAATCAGCGTCGCCGTTGCCACCGTGGTCAATCAGCAGCAACAGAGCGGCATGACGCTGAACGGCACGGCGGGCCAGGCGATGTTCACGGTAGGCGGCGTGCAGGTCCTGCCCGACACCGCCAATACCGGCAGCGCGACGGTGAGTGTGACCCGCGGCTCGCTCAGCCAGCTGACCACCGACAACTACACGCTGCAGTACAGCGGTGGGACTTGGAAGCTCACCGACCAGACCACCGGACAAGCGGTGACGACGACCGGCAGCGGCACGGCTGCCAGTCCCCTGCAGGGCGCCGGACTGTCCATCACGATCACCGGCACGCCCGCGGCGAACGACAGCTATCTGATCGAACCGACCGCCGGCGCGAGCGGTGGCCTCAGCATGCAGCTGACCAGCCCGGCGCAGATCGCCGCCGCCTCCCGCGCGCAGGCGACCGCCGGTGCCGCCAATACCGGCACGGCCACGATCAGCTCCGTCGGGGTCACCAACCCGACGAACTATGCTGGCAACAGCTATACCGTCACCTTCGGCGCCGGCGGGGCCTACACCGTCAGCAGCGGGACCTCGACCCCCCCGGGCGCGACCGTCGCCTCGGGCACCTATACCAGCGGTCAGCCCATCAACTTCGCCAACCAGCAGCTCACGCTCACCGGTACCCCGGCTGCCGGCGACACCTTCATCGTGCAGCCGAACAGCACGGCCAACACCGGCGACAACAGCAACATGCTCGCCATGATCAATGGCCTGTCGGCCAAGAGCCTCGATGGCGGCACCACCTCGGTGAACGACGCGTCGACCAATCTGCTGAGCCAGGTAGGGGTCATCACGCAGGCGGCTCAGAACAACGCCTCCGCGCAGCAGAGCGTGAACCAGGCGGCCACCACCGCGCGCAGCAACGCCACGGGGGTGAATCTCGACCAGCAGGCCTCGGACGTCCTGCGCTACCAGCAGGCCTATCAGGCCATGGCGCAGGTGATCTCGATCTCGAACCAGATGTTCACGTCACTCATTCAAGCCGTAGGGTAACGCCGTGACGATCTCCACGCTGTCGTTCCAGATGAATGCCGTCAACCAGATGGACGCGCTGCAGACCGCGATGGCGAAGACGCAGACGCAACTCTCGACCGGCAAACAGATTCAAACCGCCGCCGACAATCCGGTCGGCATGTCGCAGGTGGTACAGCTGAACACCCAGCTGTCCGCTTCCCAGCAATATGTCGCAAACGGCACCCTGGCCACCACCGGACTGAATCTGGAAACGCAGGCCCTCTCGGACGCCACCAATACTCTGCAGAGCGCCCGCAGCCTGATCGTCGAGGCCAACAACGGCGCGCTGAACGCGACCCAGCGCCAGGCCATTGCCACTCAGCTGAAGCAGCTGCAGCAGCAATTGGTCAGCATCGGCAATCGGCAGGACGCCCAGGGAAATTACCTCTTCAGCGGCTACGCCAGCGGCACACAGCCGTTCGCCCAGAATGGCACCTCGGTCACCTACCAGGGCGCCGCCCAGGTCAACCAAGTTCAGCTCAGCGCCGATCAGAGCATTTCCACCGGTGACACCGGCAATGCGGTGTTCATGAAAATCCCGGCCGGCAACGGCACGTTCACCACGAGCGCCGGCGCGAGCAATACCGGCTCGGCGTCATTCGGTACCGGCACACTGACCAACCCGTCGGCCTGGATCCCCGGCAATTACACGCTCACCTTCGGGACTGGCAACTCGTACAAGATCACGGACAGCGCCGGCGCCACGATCTCCTCCGGCAGCTACACCGCCGATGCCGGCGGGAGCTTCACGATCTCATTCAACGGCGCCCAGCTGGCCTTCAACGGCACTCCGGCCACGAACGATCAGTTCGCCATCGACTCCGCGGGTACCGCGAGTGTGTTCTCTACGATCGCGAGCGCCATCAGCGCCCTCAGCACGCCGAGCCTGAACGCCGCTCAGATCACCACGCAGCTGAACGGGGCCCTGCAGCAGGTCGATGGCGCAGTGAACAATTTCAATCAGGTCTCCGCCTCCGTCGGTGCCCGGCTGAATGCGGTGTCCGCCGCCTCCAGCACCGCGCAGAGCGCACAGACGTCCATTCAGACCACCATATCGAAGATTTCCGACACGAACTACGCCGCCGCCACCACGCAGCTCTCGACCGAGGAGCTGGCCCTCCAGGCGGCGCAGGCCTCTTATGCGTCCATGATGCAGCTCACGCTGTTCAAGTACATCTGATCATCCGGCCGCCATCGATTCTTCGCTGACTGTGACGCAACTCGCACTTCCACCACATCCCCCCCAGGGCATTCAAGTCCGCGCCCGCACGTCCGATAACGGTGCTGAACGGGATACGCGCACAACCGGCGCCTCCCGCCAGCGCGACGGACGGGTGTCCGGAGCCTGACCCAGACTTCAGGAGCACTGAACCATGTCACTCGTCCTTAATACGAATATCGACGCGCTCATTGCGCAGAACAGCCTCACGAGCTCGGGCAGCACGTTGACGAACGCCCTGCAGCAGTTGTCTTCCGGCTTGCAGATCAACAGCGCCGCCGACAACGCCGCCGGCTACGCCATCGCGCAGGGCATGACCTCGCAGATCAACGGCCTGAACACCGCCACCAACAACACCAATGATGGCGTGTCGCTCACGCAGACCGCGCAGGGATCGCTGCAGCAGATCACCAATGACCTGCAGACCATGCGTAACCTCGCGGTGCAGTCGCTCAACGCGACGAACAGCTCGCAGGACCGCGCCGACCTCAATCAGCAGTTCCAGCAGCTCGCCGCGGACATCAACCAGGTCTCGCAGACCGCCTCGTTCAACGGCGTCAACCTGCTCGACGGCAGCTTCCAGGGCGCGACCTTCCAGGTCGGCGCGAACGCCGGCCAGTCGATCACCGTCGGTGCCGTGGCCAGCGCCAGCACCACAGCGATCGGCAATTACTACACGGGGACCCAGGCGGCCGCGAACTCCTCGGTTCTCACCGCTTCCGGATCCACACTGTATAACGGCACCGCAGGAGCCGCGGGAACCTACGATTCGACCACGCTGGCCACCGCATCCGGCCTGGGCACGGCCGTGAGTGGCAGCTCGGTCAAGCTGTCCGTTACTGTCGATGGCACCAATTATACGACGGGTTCGGTGACGCTGAGCGGCAACGCGACGACCGACCTGAAGAGCATCGCCGCCGCGATCAACCAGGCGATAAGCTCTGTCGGCGGAATCGTGGCCACCGTCAACAGTGGTAACACTGGGATCCAGCTCAACGGCACCGCCACCGCCGGCACGGGTCATCTCGTGACCTTCTCGGTCGCGAGCGCCACCAATGCCTCGGGCAACACCGCCACCGTCGGCACCGGCGCACTGGCAGCCCTTGGCGTGGACAGCGCCGATGTCATCGGTGCGTACGCGAGCGGCGCAACCATGGCATCGAACACCTACAACATGGCGCTCAGCGGCGTAGTCACCACGGCCGGCGCGGCCACAGCCAAGGTTGTAATTAGTGGCAGCACCTATACAACGGGCAGCTTTACCGTGAGCACAACCAACGCGACCACCGCCACCGCCGCCGCTGCCGCCCTCCAAACCAAATTGGCTGGCACGACTTACAGCGCTGCGGCCTCGGGCAGCAACGTCGTGATCACCGACAGCGCCACCGGCGCTACGTTCGCTGTCACGTCAGCGACCATAACCGCAGCCGGAACCGGCGGGTTTACGGCCACGACGGCCCCGGCGTTTAGCACTGGAACGTCCACCTTGACGAAAGGCGTACCGGGCACCACGCCGGCCTCATCCTCGGGCACTCAGTATCTGAGCGGCCTCGATGTGAAGAGTGTCGACACGTCCAATCTGACGCTGATTTCGATCGACAACGCGTTGCAGCAGGTCGCCACCAGCGGTGCGGCGCTCGGCGCCTACCAGAACCGGTTCCAGGCGGCCGTCTCGGGCCTGCAGACGGACTCGCAGAATCTCTCTGCCGCCAAGAGCCAGATCGTGGACACGAACTACGCGCAGGCCACCTCGAACCTCTCGAAGGCGCAGATCCTGCAACAGGCGGGTACGGCGATGGTCGCGCAGGCGAACACGATCCCGCAGAACATCCTCACGCTGCTGCAGAAGCTGCCGTAAGGATGCCGCGCGGTTCGGCATGAGGCATCAGCCTCGCACAGGGACTCCGGGGGGCGGGCGCCGCAAGGCCTCGCCCCTTGGGCTTTGCGCCCCCGCCGCGGCGCGATGCACCGCTGCACGCCGAGAGCGCAACGGTGCACGGCGGGTGCATGGGCTCAGCTCGTCGGTACGGCCATAGGAGCACTGCGAAATGTCGAGTTCTTCCACCTCGCCGGTCTCCGTCGCCAGCAGCACCAGTGCCGGCGCGGCCGGTGGCTCGGTCATCAATGTCTCCTCCCTGGTGTCGCAGCTCGTTGCGGCCAGCCAGGCGCCGCAGGAATCGCTCATCAAGCAGCAGACCCAGGCCGTGACGTCGGAGATGTCCTCGGTGGGTCAATTGAAAAGTGCACTGTCCACCTTCCAGTCCTCTCTGGCTGCGATCGATACACCGAGCGCCTTCGGTTCACTCAGCGCCACGAGCGGCGACCCCACTGCGTTCACCGCGACCGCCGGCTCGGGCGCGACACTCGGCTCCTACAGCGTGTCGATCAGTCAGCTCGCGCAGGCTCAGCAGATCGTCTCGAGCACCGCCTACAGCAGCAGCTCGGCGACCGTCGGCACCGGCACGCTGCAGCTGTCGCTTGGCGGCAGCAGCTTCTCGGTCGTCATCGGCAGCAGCAACGACACGCTGTCCGGCATCGCGGCCGCCATCGATTCGGCGAGTGGCAACCCCGGCATTCAGGCGAGCGTCGTCACCGGCACGAGCGGCGCACATCTGGTGCTCACCTCGACCCTCACCGGCGCCGCCAACACCATGTCGGTCAGCGAGACCGACACCGGCACCGGCCTTGCGGCACTCACTTACGGCAGCGGCAGCACGAACTATACCCAGCAGACCGCCGCCCAAGATGCCAGCTTCAGCATCGCGGGCATCAGCTACACCAGCGCCAGCAACACGGTCACCGACGCCCTGAGCGGCGTGAGCCTGAACCTCCTCGCCACCACCTCCTCAGCGGCGAATCTGACGGTCGCGGACAATACCACCACGATCGAAGGCAACATCCAGGCGTTCGTCGACGCCTACAACAAGTTGCAGAGCACCTTTTCGCAGCTGGGCGGCTACGATGCCACCACCAGCACGGCCGGCCCGCTCATGGGCAACGCGGCCCTGACGGGGATACAGAGCCAGGTTCAGTCCGTGCTCTACGGATTCGTCGACACCGGCTCCTCGACTTACACCAGCCTGGCGAGCATCGGCATCACCGCGAACAGCGACGGCAGCTTGAGCCTCAATTCGGCGCAGCTCTCCGTCGCGCTCAACACGAACTTCAGTGCGGTCAGCAATCTGTTCAGCGGCACGGGCGGCATCGCCTCGGGCCTGAACACCGTGCTCAACAACGAGCTCGGCAGCAGCGGGCCGATCGCCTCGCTCAGCCAGTCCCTGGTGCAGCAGAACAATGCGCTCACCCAGCAGAGTCAACAGCTCACGCAGCAGATGAGCATGCTGCAGGCAAGCCTCACCCAGCAGTACTCGGCGCTGAACGCGCTGCTCTCGCAGCTGCAGAGCACCTCCTCATACCTGACCCAGGCATTCGCCACATTGCCAAACGCTCCGAAGGGAACCGCGAGCGGCTGAGGCCGCAGCGGCTCAAGTTGCCGGCATTCGGGCCGCTACAGTGAGCATCAGGACAGAGAGCACTACACCGTGAGCCCTTATTCCCCGCAAGCAAAGGTGGCGGCCTACCGCAGCGTCAATGCCCACGGCATCGTGGCGAGCGCCGACCCGCACACGCTGGTGCTGACCTTGTTCGATGCGATCCTCGGCCGGCTGATCACGGCGCGCGCCTGCATCGAGCAGGGCCAGATCAGCCGCAAGGCGGGACTGCTGCACAGCTCGGTGATGCTGCTGGGCGAGCTGCGCGGCAGCCTCGATCTGGAGCGCGGCGGCTCACTCGCGCAGAATCTCAGCGGCCTGTACGAGCACATGGTGCGCCGGCTGCTGCATGCGAACGTGAACAACGATGCCGCCGCGGTCGGTGAGGTGCAGAGCCTGCTGAGCGAGATCCGCGAGGCGTGGGCGGCCATTGGTCCCGAGGTCAGAGGCCAGCCGCCGCGGGCCGCCGCGGGCTGAGCCGATACGGCCGGACCCGGGACCCCTCGCTCGGCCGATTCAGCATCGCAGGGTGTAGAGCATGAGCAACGAAGAGCAGGGTTCCCTCTCGGTCGGTGCCGCAGCGGGTCTGGGGCTCGGCTCGGCGGCGAGCGGCGACAGCAGCGTGATTCCATCCCAGGCGCGCAGCGCCGGGGCGAGCGCTGCGCCAGGGCAGAGCGCGCCGAGCTCGCCCAGTGCGATCCATCAGTCGCTGGCGCAAATCAACGAACGCCTGGCGAGCACCAATCATGTGCTGATCCTGCGGGTCGACCCGGTGACCGGGAACACGATTGCCGAAATCCAGAACGCGGCCACCGGCCAGGTGCTGCAGCGGGTTCCCAGCCGGGATCAGCAGCACCTCGCGGACATGCTGGCCGCATGGGCCCATGGACACAGCATCCTCGCGGACGTATTGGCCTGAGCCAAGGGCCCGTTCAGCGCGGGACGCCGACGGCCCGTAACAGCTCGGGCGCCGGCGGTGTCAGCCCACAAACCGCCGCGCGTTGCGGAACAGTCTCATCCAGCCGCTGAACTCCCCCGCCCCCTCGGGCCGCCAGGAATTCTGCACTGAGCGCACCGAGCGTTCCGGGTGCGGCATGGTGATCGTGACCCGCCCATCGGCGCTGCTGAGTGCCGCGATGCCCGCAGGTGATCCGTTCGGGTTGTAGGGGTACGTGGTGGCCACCTTGCGGTGCGGGTCGACGTAGCGCACCGCGATGAGACCGCTGCGCTCGCAGTGCTGCTGCGCCGCGGCGCTCGCGAACTCCGCCCGCCCCTCCCCGTGCGCCACGGCGATCGGCAGCACCGAGCCGGCCATGCCGTCGAGCAGCACCGAGGGGGAATCGAGAATCTCGACCAGCGTCAGGCGCGACTCGTACTGCTCGCTGCGATTGCTGACGAAGCGCGGCCAGTGCTCGGTGCCCGGAATGATGCTCTTCAGCGCCGAGAACATCTGACAGCCGTTGCACACCCCGAGCGCGAAGGTGTCGCGCCGCTCGAAGAAGGCTTGGAACTGCTCGCGCAGCCGCTCATTGAACAGGATCGATTTCGCCCAGCCCTCCCCGGCACCGAGCACATCGCCGTAGGAGAACCCGCCGCACGCCGCCAGACCGACGAAGTTCGCGAGCGCCTGGCGCCCGCTGATCAGGTCCGTCATGTGCACGTCGTAGGGCGCGAAGCCGGCCCGCTCGAAAATTGCGGCGGTTTCATTGTGGCTGTTCACGCCCTGCTCGCGCAGCACGGCGATGGCCGGGCGCGCGCCGCGTGCGATGTAGGGCGCGGCGATGTCCTGCGCAGCATCGAAACCGAGCGCCACGGTCAGACCCGGATCGTGCTCGTCGCACTGTGCGGCGTATTCCTCATCGGCGCACTCCGGATCATCGCGCAGGCGGCGCATCTGCCAGGAGGTCTCGGACCACGCCGCACGCAGCTCCCGCCAGGCTTCATCGAGAATGCTCTTGCCACCGCACGCGACCTGCACGCGCAGCGCCCGCTGCGGTGCACCGATGCGCACCGCGCGCCCGGCGAGACCGTGCCGCTGCAGCACCTCGCGCAACATCGGCTCCTGCGCCACGGCAACCTGCACCACGACGCCGGGCTCCTCGGCGAAGAGCTGAGCGAGCGGCGGGGCGCCGCCGGCCGGCAGCTCGAGCGCCAGACCGCAGTGGCCCGCGAAGGCCATCTCGAGCACCGTGACGATCAGTCCGCCGTCTGAACGGTCGTGATAGGCGAGCAATGCATCCGCCCGGCGCAATTCGGCGAGCGCGGCCGCCAGGCTCACCAGCGCAGCCGGCTCGTCCAGATCCGCCGGCTCGCGGCCGAGCTCGCCGTACACCTGCGCCAGCGCCGACCCGCCCAGTCGGGCGCGGCCGAGGTCGATCAACCAGAGCGCGCTCGCCACATCCGTGCGCAGCACGGGGGTGAGCGTCTTGCGCACGTCGCCCACGGGCGCGAACGCGGAGATGATCAGCGAGACCGGTGCAACGACCGTCTGTTCCTCGCCGCCCGCCGTCCAGCGGGTACGCATGGACAGCGAGTCCTTGCCCACGGGGATGGCAATGCCGAGCGCCGGGCACAGCTCCCGGCCGACCGCGCGCACCGTCTCGTACAGCGCCGCGTCCTCTCCCGGCTCACCGCAGGCGGCCATCCAGTTGGCCGACAGCCGGATCGCGCCGAGCTGCTCGATGTCGGCGGCGAGGATGTTGGTGATGGCCTCGGCAACTGCGAGTCGCCCGGAGGCCGGCGCATCCAGCACCGCCACCGGCGTGCGCTCGCCCATGGCCATCGCCTCACCGCGCGTGCCGCCGTGATCGGCCAGGGTGACCGCCACGTCGCTCACCGGCACCTGCCAGGGTCCAACCAGCGGATCGCGGCTCACGAGCCCACCGACCGTGCGATCCCCGATGGTGATGAGAAACGTCTTATCGGCCACCGCGGGCAGCCGCAACACTCGATACAGCGCCTCGCGCACCTCGATTGGCGCGAGATCCAAGGGTTGGCACACGGGGGTGACCCTGCGCACCTCGCGCGTCATGCGCGGCGGCTTGCCGAGCAGCACATCGAGCGGCATGTCGATCGGCTCGCCGCCGAGCAGCGGATCGTGCACCGTGAGGCGTCCGCTGTCGTCAATCTCCCCGATGACTGCGAAGGGACAGCGCTCGCGCTCGGCAATCGCGCGAAAGGCAGGTAGGTCGGCGGGCGTGACGACCACGACGTAGCGCTCCTGCGCCTCGTTGCACCACAGCTCGAGCGGCGAGAGCCCCGACTCGGCGCTCGGGATGGCGCGCAGGTCCACTCGCGCCCCGCGCGCACTGTGCGCCACGGCCTCGGGAACGGCGTTGGAGAGGCCGCCGGCGCCGACGTCGTGGATCAGCACGATGGGGTTGGCGGCCCCGAGCGCCCAGCAGCCGTCGATCACTTCCTGGGCGCGCCGCTGGATCTCGGCGTTGCCGCGCTGCACGGAGGCAAAGTCCAGCTCCGCCTGCGAGGTCCCGCTGCCGACCGAGGAGGCCGCACCGCCGCCGAGGCCAATCAGCATCGCCGGGCCGCCGAGCACGATCAGCTGCGCTCCGGGCGGCACCTCGGATTTCTCGACGTGGGGTCGGCGGATGCTGCCCAACCCCCCGGCGATCATGATGGGCTTGTGGTAACCGCGCACTCGGCCCGCCGGATCGCCGGCGGCGCGCTGCTCGAAGGTGCGGAAGTAGCCGCAAATGGCCGGCCGGCCGAATTCATTGTTGAAGGAGGCCGCGCCGATCGGCGCCTCGAGCATGATCTCGAGCGCCGAGGCGATGCGTTCGGGCCGGCCGAACGGCCGCTCCCAAGGACGCACCGCGCCCGGGAGGCACAGATTCGACACCGTGAAGCCCGTCAGCCCGGCCTTCGGTTTCGCGCCACGGCCGGTCGCGCCCTCATCGCGGATCTCCCCGCCCGAGCCGGTGGCCGCGCCGGGGAATGGCGAGATGGCGGTCGGATGATTGTGCGTCTCGACCTTCATCAGGATGTCGATCGGCTCGGCACTCTCGCGGTACGCGCCCGTGCGCGGATCGGGGAAATAGCGCATGCCCGCGGCGCCCTCGATCACCGCGGCGTTGTCGCGATAGGCCGAGAGCACGCCCTCGGGATGGCGCTCGTGCGTGTAGCGGATCATCGCGAACAATGATTCGGGCTGCTCGCACCCATCGATGATCCAGTGCGCATTGAAGATCTTGTGCCGACAATGCTCCGAGTTCGCCTGCGCGAACATCATCAGCTCGGCATCCGTCGGATCCCGCCCCAGCTGCGCGAAGCTCGCCAGGAGGTAATCGATCTCATCGGGCGAGAGGGCGAGTCCCATCTCGCGGTTCGCCGCCGCCAGCGCCTCGCGTCCCGCGGCGAGCGCGATGCGCCGCACCGGTCGCGCTTCGGCGTGGCGGAACAGCCGGTCGACCTCACTCAGATCGGCCAGTGCCATCTCGGTCATGCGATCGAGCAAGGCGGCCGAGAGGCGCACCAGGTCCGCACAGGCCAGCGCGGGGCTGGCCGTCACCCGATACTCGATGCCGCGCTCGATGCGCTGCACGGGCTCGAGGCCGCACACCCGGGCGATGTCGCTGGCCTTGCTCGACCAGGGGGAAATGGTGCCTTCGCGCGGCACCACCCACAGCGCCTGCCCCCCGGACTCACCGGCCGCGAGGGTCGGTCCATAGGTGAGCAGCCGCTCGAGTCGCTGCCGCTCCTGCGCCGTGAGCGGCCGCGCCAGGGCCGCGAAATGCACGAAGCGCGCCGATAGCGCGGTGACCGCCGGCTGCAGCGCCCGTACCCGCTCGAGCAGCTTTTCGATTCGGAAAGCGGACAGGGCCGGAGCGCCCGGCAGCGTCAGCACCCGCGGTGCGTCCATGAGCGACCCTATTTCTTCTCGCCGCTCGGCGGCGAATACAGCGTCATGGGGAACTGCGCGACGTTCGCGCCGCCCTCGAGGGTGGTGATCTTGCTCACTCCCTGCTTCTTGACCTCATCGATGCGCAGCACCGAGTGCAGCGGCAGGTAGGTGCGCTTGACCCCGGCGAACTCGCCCTTGATCCGCTCCTCGGACGGATCGAGCACCACCGAGGAGCGCTCGCCGAAGACCAGATCCTCGACCTCGATGAAGCCGAACAGCTCACCGTGATTCACCTTGCGGGCGTAGACCTCGTAAACCTTGCCCTGATTGACGAACAGGATACGGAAAATGTGACTGGCTGCCATGGATTGGCGCACGCGCGCTGCTAGTTTGGGGGGCGCACATTATAGGGTATCGGCGCCGGGCGCCGCGCAATCCTCCGCGACCGCCCGATAGGGAGACACGTGGCAGCCCGCGCACTTCGAGTCTTGGCATCATGACGATTCGCCTGCGCGTCATCAGCGCACAGCGCCGGCACCTGGCCGGCAAGGACAGCATCGAGTTCGGCCCGAGCGGCGGCAGCATCGGCCGCTCGGCGGATAACGACTGGAGCCTGCCCGACCCGCATCGCTACGTGTCGGCGCACCACGCCCGGATCGACTACCGCGACGGGCACTACTATCTCGAGGACCTCAGCACCAACGGGGTGTTCGTGAACGACGCCCCGGAGGCCATTGGCCGCCGCGCACCGGAGGGCTACCGGCTGCGCGACGGCGATGTGCTGCGCCTCGGGGAATACCAGATCGGCGTCTCCGTGGAGGAGACCCAGTCGAGTCAGTCCGCCGCGCTGCTGCCCTCGCGCATTCTCGCCGTGCACCCGCTGGGTGCAGCACAGACGGACATCGGGGCGGCGTTCGATCTCGAGGACCTGCTCGCCGCCGATACCGCCGCCGGCACCGGTGAGCTGCGCCCGGGCGATGCGTTCGGACAAGGCCGAGCGCCGCCGTCCCGGCCGCGCTCGGCCGAGCCCTCCCGGGGCTCGCACGGCGCGACCCGGGAGGCTGGGGAGGATACTGTGGCCCGACGCCTTGCCCGTCTGGCGCGTGCGGCCAGCCGTGAGGAGCCCGCCGCGCTCGAAGGGTCGGATTGGCAGCTATTCTGCCGCGGCGCCGGCCTGAAACCCGAGGTGCTGGCGCCGCATGGCCCGGCGCTGATGCATCTGGCCGGCCGGCTGCTGCGCGAGATGCTGGTCGGCCTGAAGGATCTCGAGCGCTCGCGCGGACAGATTCGAGACCGGTTCCGGATCGAGCCGCCGCCACCGGAGCCGGACGTCCCCACCCTCGGCCAGTTGACCGTCGAGGAGCTACTGCTCGAGCTGTTCAACCAGCACGAAGCGCACACGCTCGATGCGGTGCGCTGGCTGCGCGAACGGCATGACGAGGCCAAGGCCCACGATCAAGCGCTGGCGCAGGCGCTGCGGGTCGCCTTCATCGATTTTCTCGGGCGCCTGGACCCGGCTGAGCTCGAGGCCCGGGTCACCCCCAGTCGGCGCGGCAACGCCGATCCGGCGCAGTATTGGGAGTTGTTCACCACCTTCTACCGCAACCTGCTCGATCGGCCCGCGGACCATCTGCCGCCTACCTTTGTCGAAGCCTTTGCGGCAGCATACAAGGAGTCGCTGCGTCCGCAGACCCTCGACATGCCCCGCGCCGTGCAGCCTAAGCCGGCCCGCTCTCGCTAGCGCTCGACACCTGCGCCGGGCAGGGACCCCCGGCTCAGCGCCGCGGCGCACCGGCTCGGTGCCAGATTGAGCGGAGGGTCCAGAGGGTCATCTGCTGCACGCGCGAGTGACGGGTTTGCACCCCCACTGTGTAGGCCCCTGCACTCGGGAACATGCGCTCCGCAACCGTCAGCGTCCCGTGATTGACGAATGCCTCGACCGAGGAGCGATCGATGATGAGGTCGAGTTCGATCTCGCCCTGCAAAGTGGGCAGCGGCGCAACATTGTGGGAATCGAATGCGGGCGAAAAGCGATACTGACCCGTGCGATCGACCGTGAATTTTCCGCTGGCCGCGCTGTAGCCCAGTGTGACCGACCGTCCGTCGTGCGAGCCGAGGGTCAAGCGGAACGCACCGCGACGGCCGACCCAGATGCGCGCTCGGATCTCGTGCGCGCGACCCCGTGCCGGTACGGCGAGCAGTTGACGGCCCTGCGCCGCCGTAAAGGCGCCGAGGCGCCGCGGCGCGGCGCGCAACTTCGCGAGCGCGCCGATGGGCCGCTGCAGCAACCGATAACGCCCGTCCTGCCAACGCAGCGACAGCCGGCGCGGCAAGGCCATGGCACCACGCCAAGGTGAGGTCGGCGCCGCCTGCGCGTACAGCCAGTTGTCCATCCAGCCGATCGTGACCACCCGCGGGCCGCCCGGCGGCAGATCGGACCAGGAGGCACTCGCGTAGTAGTCCTCGCCGAGATCGAGCGCCTGCGGGTGCGGGTTGGAGGCTTTGAACGTACGGCCGTTGAACCGTCCTACGAACACCTGACCACCGCCGCCGGTGCCGGGCTGATGCTGCTGAACATCCATCTTCAGTACCCAGCGGCGCTGCCCGGGGCGGTTCGCCACCGGCAGCTCGAACAGATCAGGGCACTCCCACACCCCGCCGGTATCGCCCGCCGGACCGAAGCCACCGCGATGCGTCCAGGTCTTCAGATCCGCCGAGGTATAAAACGAGATGCGGCGTTGCTCGGCCTTCGAAACCACCATCACCCAGTCGTGCTGCGGGGCGTACCAGAAGACCTTCGGGTCGCGGAAGTTCTGCAGACCGATGTTGAGCACCGGATTGTGCGTGTATTTGTGCCAGTGCAACCCGCCATCGGTGCTGTAGGCGAGATTTTCGGTCTGCAGCCCCGGACCGTGGCGCGGATTGGCGGTATATACGGCCACCAGCGGCGGACGTCCGCCGCGGCCGAAGCCACTCGTGTCGTGCCAGTCGACGACTGCGCTGCCGGAGAAAATCACCGTGTGCCGTCCCTGCGCAATGGCCACCGGCAACTGTCGCCAGTGCAGCAGATCGCGGCTTACGGCGTGCCCCCAGCTCATGTGCCCCCAGCGATCGCCGTACGGGTTGTACTGGAAGAACAGGTGATACCAGCCGTTGTAGTACACGAGTCCGTTGGGGTCGTTCATCCAGTGGCGCCGCGGCGTGAAGTGCACCTGCGGCCGGTAGAGCTGATCACGCCCCGGCACGCGCACCGTCGCGTGCGCCAGCGAGGCGCCAAGACCGAGCAGCCAGGCGGCCAGCAGCGCACGGCACGCGCCGCGACGCTTAAGCGCGTTCAAGCGCACGCTCCATCTGTTCGAGCCGCACCCGGCGCGTTTCTGGGAAAAACAGTGTCACCACCACGAGCTGCACCACCATGGCGAGGGCAAAGAACACGAACGGCAGTCCCTTGGAGTACGCAGCCGCGACGGGAAAGAGCGTCGCGATCAGCGCATCCATGAACCAGTGGGTGGAAGCGCCCAGCGCCTGTCCGCGCGAGCGCACTTCGGTGGGGAAAATCTCGGCGATGTAGACCCAGATGACCGCCCCTTGCGAGAACGCGAACGAGGCGATGAACAGCACCAGCATCCACAGTAACCCATCCCGATGCGTGCCCGACAATTCGATGTACGAGGTCGCCGCGAGTGCGACGATCAGACCGAGCGAGCCGACCCTGAGCAACGAACGGCGACCGAAGCGGTCGATCACTGCCAGCGCCAGCAGCGTGAACACCAGGTTGGTCGCCCCGATGATGACCGCCTGTCCCGCGGCCGAGACCCGCCCGAAGCCGGCGGCCACGAAGATGTCGTTCAGGTAGTAGAGAATGGCGTTGATGCCGGAGAGCTGGTTGAAGCCGGCCACGGCAATCGCGAGCCACATGGATTTGGCATGGCGTCGCCAGGACAGGCGCGCGAGCGCTCCGTCGTTCGAACGCGGTACGCTGGCGTAATCGGCGAGCTCCGCGGTCGGATCCGCAACACCGATGCGGCTCAGCACATCGGCCGCCTCGATGAGCCGTCCGCGCACCGCGAGCCAGCGCGCACTGTTGGGGATGGTGAACAGCAGCGAGCCGAGCAGCGCCGCCGGGAACAGCGCCACCAGGAACTTCCACCGCCAGGCATCGGCGCCGAGCCCGGCGCGCCCGATGAGGTAATTGCTGAGGTAGGCGACCAGGATCCCGAACACGATGTTGAGCTGAAACACCCCGACCAGCGCCCCGCGGCGCGCCGCGGGGGCGATTTCCGCCAGATACGTCGGGGCGAGCACCGTGGAGGCGCCGATCGCGAGCCCGCCGAGCACCCGCGCCGCGATGAACAGTCCGAGCGTCGGGGCGCTGAAACTGCCGAGCGCCGAGAGCAGATACATCGCAGCGATCAGGCGCAAGCAGTTGCGTGCGCCGTAACGATCCCCCGGATAGCCCGCGAGCAACGCGCCGGTGAGCGTGCCCCACAAAGCGCTGGAGACGGTCCAGCCGAGGCCCGAGGGCGACAGCCCAAAGGTCACCGACAGCCCGTGAGTCGCCCCGGCGATCACCGCGGTATCGAAGCCGAACAGCAGTCCGGTAATCCCGCCGACAAAGACTCCCTTGGCCAGTACCGAGTTCATGCGTTCCCCCTGGTTCTGTGCGCCGCCCGCCGCAAAAAGATTTGCGCGGCCGCACACGCTCGATCGTCGTGCGTCAGCTCTTTGCGGCAGGCGGCTGTGGCCGAAGCGGTGTCTCGCTCAGCATCAGCACCGAAGTGGGCGCGAGTTGGAAGCGCCTGCCGTGCGTCGTGACGGGCAGGTTTTTGTGCCGCCACAGGTCACGCAGGCGCAGCGGCAGATAGCCCGGCAGACCCAACTCTGCCCAGCTCAAGCGGACCGTGATCGGCCTAATGCCACGATTGAGCAGCACTACGGCCTCGCGCCCCCCGACGAGCGGCCGGACCCAGATTTCGGCTTCGCCGTGCCGATACGCGAGGTGCCCCTCGATCCCGAGTGGGTCCTGATCCACTGCGATCACCTCGCGGTTGGTCAGAATCTCGCGCGTCGCGGCGTCCATCTGCTCGAGGTCGTTGCCGGCAATGAGCGGTGCGGCGAGGATGGCCCACAGGCTGAACTGAGCACGGTACTGCGCCTCGCTCATGCCGCCGTTGCCGATCTCGAGCATGTCCGGATCGTTCCAGTGACCGGGCCCGGCATAGCCGCCGAGGCCGACCTGCCGATCCAGGATGTTGAGCACGCCGAGCGAGAAGCCGCGGCGGCCACGCCAGGCGTCCCAGATATCCGGGGTCGTCCGCCACAGGTTGCCGCCCGCAGCGGCGCCCCACCGCCACGGTTGGCGCACGCCCCAGTCGCACAGACTGAACACGATCGGCCGGCCGCTGGCACGCAGCGCATCGCTCATGGTCGCGTAGGCGGCCCGCGGGCGCAGACCGCCGGTGTTGCACCAGTCGTACTTCAGGTAATCGACACCCCAGCGCGCATAGCGCAGTGCGTCCTGATACTCGTGGCCACGGCTGCCCGGTCTGCCCTGGCAGGTCTGATCGCCGGCATCGGAGTAGATCCCGAATTTCAGGCCGAGCGCGTGGACGGCTGCGACGACGGCCCTCATGCCGTGCGGAAAGCGCTTCGGGTCGGGATAGATGTTGCCGTTGGCATCCCGCCCACCCTGCCAGCAATCATCGATGATCACGTAGCGGTAACCGGCCGCGCGCATCCCGGAGGCGACCATCGCGCGCGCCTCCCGCTCGATGAGCGCGGCGCTGACGTTGCAACCGAAGTGATTCCAGCTGTTCCAGCCCATCGGCGGGGTGAGCGCCAAGCCATTCGCCGGACGAGGATAAAAGTGCATTGGCTCACTCGCCGCGGCGAATGGCAGCGGTACGAGCAACACAACGGCGAAGGTCAGCAGCAGCCGCATCGTTCGGCTCATCAGGCCACCTCAGGCGCTGCGGCAGTGCCGTGCGATGTAGTCCTGGTGCGTCGGCATGCCGCGCGCGGCCGACTCCAGGGTACGGCGCAACTGCTCGAGGTACTCGGTGCCTGAGAAGTTGCGGTAATCAAGCAGCGGATCGTTGCGCTGCGGCCAGTTCATCTGTCCGATGTGCACGGCCAACCAGCTGTTGGGTCCGAAGATGTCCAACTCCCCCGGCAGAATCCGCCCGTAGCGGCGGAAATGCTCAATCTTGACCTGCAGCGTTTCGGGAATCGACATGTTCGCGCAGTAGCGCCACAGCTCGCTGTCGGTGCGGCTGTTGAGGTGATAGTGCAGGATGATGAAGTCGCGGATGCGCTCGACCTCGGCGGCCGCCACGCGGTTGTATTCCTGGATCACCACCGGATCGAAGTCCAGATCGGGGAAATAGGCGATGAGCTTGGAGATGCCCGCCTGGATCAGGTGGATCGCCGTCGACTCGAGCGGCTCGAGAAAGCCGCTCGCTAGCCCGATCGCGATCACGTTTTTCTCCCAGAACCGCTTGCGCCGCCCCGGTACGTAGCGAATCAGCCGCGGCTCGGCGAGCGGCTTGCCGTCGAGATGGCCCATCAGCACGCGGGCCGCTTCCTCGTCGCTGCTGAATCCCGAGGCGTACACGTGACCGTTGCCGGTGCGATGCTGCAGCGCGATGCGCCACTGCCAGCCCGCCGTGTGCGCGGTCGAGCGCGTGAAGGGCGTCAGCTCGGTCCGCTCCGACGGCACGGCGAGCGCCCGATTGCACGGCAGCCAGTGCGACCAGTCTTCGTAGCCGCACTGCAGCGCGCCTTCGATCAGCAGCGCGCGCATCCCCGAGCAATCGATGAACAGTTCACCGCCGATGCGCTCGCCGCTCGCCATGCGCACGGCACTGACGAACCCGCTCGCACCCTCCTGCTCGACTGCCACCACCTTGCCCTCGATGCGCTTGACGCCGCGTGCCTCGGCGTATTCGCGCAGAAAGCGCGCATACAGACTGGCATCGAAGTGATAGGCATAGAGATAAGTCGAGAGCACGTTGCGCGGATCACTCGCAGGGCGATCGAACCGGCCGGCTTTCGCCGCCGCCCAGGCCATGCAGTACTCATCGAGGCTCGCCGCCTTGCCCTGCGCCTGGGCGCGCTGCCAATGATGCTGGATCTGCACCAGGTCAAAAGGCCGGCCATAGCTGCCGAAGGGGTGGAAGTACCGGTGGCCGAGCTTGGCCCAGTTGACGAACTGGATGCCGAGCTTGTAGGTGCCCTGGGTGCGCCGCAGGAACTCGTGCTCCTCGATGCCGAGCATGTCGTTGAACAGCCTGATCGGCGGAATGGTTGCCTCGCCCACCCCGACGATCCCGATGTCGTCCGATTCGACGAGCGTGATGGCACAATTGCGCTCGAGGGTGCGGGCGAGCGCCGCAGCGGTCATCCAACCTGCCGAGCCGCCACCCACAATGACAATCTGCTCGATCCTGCGGGTCATGTCGGACATTTTCCGGCCTCACGCGCCGGCGCGCAAAGGAACGTCACTCACCCCGGTCGGCGGAGCCGCTCCCGGGTGGCAAAAGCTGCAAAACGCGCCGGCACGGGGCGGGAGAGTGCTTTGGGGGGCAAACTGTCCCCGTGCCGGCGGTCCAAACCGGCTAGAACTTCACGGTGAGATTCGCCAGTACCGTCCGGCCAGGGACTGCGCTCACTTGGATGACGCCCGGCCCGGTAATGACGCCGCCGGTACCGCTCACGGCGATGGTATTGAACAGGTTGTTTACATGCACGCCGACCGAGATGTGCGCGTCGATGTCGTAGGAGGCAAACAAATCGAAGATGTCCTGCTCGGGCACGTAGAACGGCTGAGTCTGGCTGATGTTCTGCTTGGTTTGTCCCTGCCACACGAAACCGCCGGTGAGCGCGCGCCAGCGGTATGTCGGGGCAATAGCCCACATCACCTTGGACATTCGTACCGGCATGTACCCCGAGCCCTGATTGATCAACTGACTCGGGCTCGGTCCCACCTCGTTCGCATCGACCTTCGGGTCCTCGTAGGTCGCCTGCGCATAGAGCGAGAAGCCCCCTCGATCCCATGTGGCCTCGAACTCCCCGCCGTTCGCCGAATAGCTCACGTTGGAGTAGCGCGTGGCGGGAGGCTGGGTGAGATCGAAGCTCGACTCGCCGAAGCTCGTATGGAAGTACGAGAGTGTCACCCCGTAGCTGCCATCAAGCAAAGTGCCCTGATGCTTGATGCCGGCTTCCTGCTGCAACACGATGTCGACGGCCTTGCCGGCTCCGGAGGAATTTAGCGAACCGTTCGGATTGGTGTAACCCGAGAGGATGTTGCGGTCCGTGTTTGCCTTACCGCCCCGACTCGCACGCGCGTACACGCTCGTGTTGTCATTCAGCATGTACAGCGCACCGACCGACCACGAGCGATAGAGTATTCCGTAGTTGAGCGGCTCGTACGTATTGGGATCGATCGTCGAATAGGAAACGAGCGGCATGCCGAGGCCACCCGTGGAACTGAACCGCCAGCCATTAAGATAGCCGACCTGAGTCGTACCCGCACTGGCGCTTTCGGCCCAGCCGGTCACGCGGTAATCGTCCTGGCGCACACTCGCTTGCAGCTGCAGCTGGTCCTTGCTCCAGGTCAGATCGAGATATGGCGCCGTGTCTGTCACGTCCATGTTGTAAAGTCTGTCGACGGACGCGCCCCAGGCCGTATTGTAGCCGCTGACCCCGTTATTGCTGAGCAGCTGCCCGGTGACACTGAGCAAATCGAGGTTCGCCGGGCTATTGCCGCTCAACGCCTGCAGCTGCGAATTCGGGTGCCAGCTCTGGTCGATCGTCTGCGACATGTAGAACAAACCGCCGCCGGTGGTGAACTTGCCGTACGGCGTGCGCCAGTGATCCTGCAACGACAAATCGTTCACCACATTGCCCATGTTGTGCATGTTGGTGTAGATCTGGGTCTGGTTGTTAAGCCGCCCGGTGTATGCCTGTCCGGCATTCGGACCGTCTGCATAGACGACTTGGCCCACGGTTTGCCCGTTCACCGTGCTGCCTATGATGGAAGAAGTGTCGCCCAGCTGAAAGAACTGCGCGGCAAATTTTCCGTGGATCCAGCTGACTCGGAATTTGTCGTCTACGGACAGGTTGCCAAGCGGCATGTAATAAAATTCGCTGCCGACAGAGTCGACGTAGGCGTGAATGCCGTTATTGCGCGTCTGGCCAAACTGACCGGAGATATTTCCCAGATAGTTGATGGTCTGGTTGTAGACGCCGACCGTCGTGCCGTTGCGAACATCGAAACCGGGATAGGCGGACAGGCCCGACAACGTATTGCCGTTACCCACCGCATAGACCGGCCCGCCGGCATTATACTCTTCGCGATCATTCAGCAGCTTCACGTACAGACGAACGAAGCCTTTGCCATCGGGCAGATCGTGCGTGATGTTGCCCTTGATCTGATAACCGTTGTTACCGATGAACCCCTGATCGCGCAGACCCGTGCCGTGCAGGTAGTACCCATCCACATGGTAGCGCCAAGCACTATTGATCGGGCCGCCGAACGCGAAGTCGAGCTTGGTCTCGCCGAACCCGAGTCCCTGCGAGAGCGTGAACTCACCGCTCTTGTGTCGGCCGGTGGCACTGATGAAGTTGATCACCGCCCCGGGCGCGCCGGCGGCAAGCGTCGCGGCGCTACCGCCGACCGTCGCCTGCATGGTTTCGGAGACATCGAACCGAGTCCAGTAGTCGTTGTTGCCGAAGTTCATGTCACCGAACAGCACCTGCGGCAGACCGTCTTCCTGAATCTGCACGAACGGCGCGCCACCGGTGGTCACCGGCAGACCGCGGACGGTGAAGTTATTGTTGGCCGCTCCGTTGTTGTCCTGCACGGACATCCCCGGAACCAAGCGCAGCATCTCCGCGGTCGAGCTTGGCGCCATATCGAGGATCAGCTTGCTGGAGATGGTGGTCACCTGCTCGGAGGTGCGCAGATTGCTCACCGGATGCACCGATGCGGTGACCACGACCTGCTGCAGCATGTTGCTCGAGGCGGCGATGGTCGCAGCGCCGGCAGACTCGGCGTTCGCAGCCTTGGCAACGGCCACCGTGCCCAGGGCGAGCGAAACGGCGGCGGCGACGCTCATCAGTCGCGCGGTGCGCGAAGCACCGGCGGTCGATGAGTGAATGAGATCGATCTGCTTCGATGAGTTGTGATGCTTCAAGGTATCCCCCTCTGACGCCTCAGCGTCGTCCGCGACCCTCAAGTCGAGTGCGCGCATGGTAAAAGTAGAGCACAATATACAAACGATTGCAACATGAACTACAGACGATTGCAATAAAACTGTGATAGGTGCGCTAACCGGCCGCGAGCACCATCGCCCCGGCGATGCCGGCGTGCTCCCCGAGCGCCGGGGCGACAATCAACCGATCGAAGCCGCCGGCGCGCGCGGCAACGGGCAAATAGCCTGCAAGCTCGCGCTCGGCGGCGCGGCGGATGTATGGCAGGAGCCGCTCGCTCATCACTCCGCCGCCGAACACGATTCGCCGCGTCGACAGCAGCAGCATCACAGTTGCGGCGAGCTGGCCGAGGTAATCCCCGATGATCTCGATCCCCGGGTGCGCATCGGGCAGCGCTGCGAGCTTCTCGCCCCAGCGCGCACGAATCGCCGGACCGCTCGCAAGTCCCTCGAGGCAATCGCCGTGAAACGGGCAAGTGCCGGGAAAATCGCCATCCCCGCCGTGGCGCCGCACGCGGATGTGGCCCATCTCAGGATGCAGCATGCCGCTCACCGTGCGGCCCGCGACGACCGCGCCACCGCCGATGCCAGTACCAACTGTGACATAGACTAGCGAGTCCACGTCCGTCCCGGCGCCGAAGCGGGTTTCCGCCAATGCTGCGGCGTTGACGTCCGTGTCGAGCCCGACCGGACACTCGAAGCGCGCCAACGGCGCCACCAGCGAGACGTCGGACCAACCCGGCTTCGGTGTATTCAGAATCGAGCCCCAGGTCCGCGAGCGCCGATCGATATCGAGCGGCCCGAAGGCCGCCACGCCGATTCCGGCGAGCGGCCCGACCCGCTCGCGCACGTGCTCGAAAAATTCGACGACCGCCGCCAGGGTCGTCGCCGGGGTGCTCGTCGGAATGAGCACCCGCCACTGCTGCGCAATCTCGAGCGGACCATACCCGGCGGCGCAGACGAATTTCGTTCCGCCCGCCTCGATCGCTCCGAACAATGCTCGCGTGCTCATCCCCCTCCCCCAGCGATAGTGCCCCGGCTTCCGGGGCCCGTGCTCAGCGCATCGGCTCTGAAGCCGTCGCGCTCAATCGCCCCAGTCGACCCGCTTCTCGGCAAGGCTCGCCTGCGGCCACTGGCACTCGAGCACCACAGTCTGCTCGGCGCCGTCTTCGCCATGGCGCACGCACCAGCTCCCCGCCGCCAGATCGGCGATGAGCTCCACGTGCGCCGAGCCGGCTTGCCAGCGCAGCGCCAGCACCGAGTCCGCGCTGCGCCCGATGCGCAGCGCACCCTGAAACGCCGGGTGGGTATTGCGCAGGCGAATCAGCGCGCACAGGTCCCGCACGACGGGCCGCTCGAGTTCGGCCAGCAATTCTGCTTCACTGTAGCGGTGCCGGTTGATATCGCGACCGACGCCGGTGCACTCGAGCTGCTGCAGGTCGTTGTGTCCACCAAGCAGCCCGACGTAATAGATCTGCGGGATGCCGGGGAAGAACAGCTGTACCGCGCGCGCGAGCAGATACAGCCGGTCATCGCGGCCGAGCGCATCATAAAAGGTGCAATTGACCTGATACAGATCGAGGTTCGAGGCCGCCGCGCCCGTGGCGAGACGGCTCTGCCCGCCGCTACGCGCATGGATGGTCTCGACCAACCGGTCAATCTGCTCGGCCGGCAGCAACCCCGGCCGGCCCGCCGCACCGCCCTCCGGGCCGACGTCGATGACCCCGATGCCATCGTGGGTATCGAGAACCGTGAGTGCGTTGCGCGGGCGAATCTCGAGCCAGTGCTTCAGATAACGCGCAGTGCCCTGGTACAGCGCGTGCAGGACGAGCGGCGGCAGCGCGAAGTCGTAAACCCAGTCGACGCGGGCGGCGATGTCGATCTGGCGCAGGTAGTGCGAATGCACTTCGACCAGCACCTCCATGCCGAGCGAATGCGCGAGCGCGGCCAGCTCATCGATGAACTCGAACGTCTCCGGCAGCATGAAGCAGCTCGTGCCGGCGCGCTTGATCGCGTAGCCGACTGCATCGAGTCGGATGGCGCGAATCCCGTGTGCGCTGAAGGTGCGCAGGATTCCTTCCAGATACGCCCGCCCCTGCCGGTGGCGCACGTCGATATCGAGCTGTTGCGAGGTAAACGTCGTCCACAGGATCCGCTTCTCGCCGTTTGCGAGCGTGGCGGGCGTGAACGGTAGACCGGGACGCGGCCGATAGATCGCGGTCAGCTCCCGTTCGTGCGCGCCCTGCGGGAATACGGTATCGAGGGTGAGGAACAGCCCATTAAAGGCGGACTCGCGCCCGTGCTGGGAGAAATCGTGAAACTGTGGCGAGTCGGCCGAGATGTGATTGACGATGACATCGGCCATCACGTCGATGCGTCCGGCAAGCCGCGCCACGTCCGCCCACGACCCGAGCCGCTCATCGACCCGATCGTGATCGATCGGATCGAAGCCAGCGTCCGCCCCGTCGATCCGGTGAAAGAACGGCAGCAGGTGCACGGTGGCGAACAACCCCGCGAGCGGACCGGCGAGCAGTCGCTCGAGATCGACGAGCCGCCCGCCGCCGAACCGATCCACGTAGGTGATGAGCTGGACCTGATTTTTCATGAGCGGCGTACTGCGGGTTTACGACGACACGGGTGTGGCCTATAATGCAATCGATTGTATGCGAATGTAAAGGGGGGAGAGATGACCGCCCGGTCCACTCGAGCTGCGCACAACCTCGCCATCATCCGCGTGCTGACCTGTCTGATGTTCCTGATGTTCGCCATGACATCGGACGCCGTGGGCAGCGTCATCCCCAACATCATCGCGGAGTTCCACCTCAGCATGAAGGCCGCCTCGGCCTTCCAGTATGCCCCGATGACCGCCATGGCGGTCGGGGCGCTGCTGCTCGGCTTTCTTGCCGATCGGCTCGGCCGAAAACAAACGATCATCATCGGGCTCGCGCTCTACGGAGCGGGTTCGGCGCTGTTCGCCCTTGGTAGCACGTTCGGCCAGTTCGTTGCCCTGCTCGCCCTGGAGGGGCTTGGCGTGAGCGTGTTCAAGACTGGTGCCCTGGCGCTGGTCGGGGACGTGTCCGACTCCACCACCCAGCACACGGCGCTGATGAACCTGCTGGAAGGGTTCTTCGGCATCGGCTCGATCATCGGCCCAGCGATCGTCGCGGTGCTGCTCACTCACGGCCTGTCGTGGAAGTGGCTGTACGTGATCGCCGCCGGGGTGTGCGCCCTGCTGGTGGTACTGGCGATGATCGCAGAGTATCCGCCGGCTCATCCTGGGGAACGGCCGCCCGTCGGACTGCTGCCCACCCTCACGCTGCTGCGCGACCCCTACGCGCTCGCCTTCAGCGGCCTCATTTCGCTTTATGTGGCCGTCGAGGTCGCCATTTACGTCTGGATGCCGACCTACCTCGGCTTTTATCACGGCCCGCTCATTCGGCTGGTCCCCTACGCCCTCACTGCGTTTTTCGTGCTGCGCGCCAGCGGACGACTGCTCGGCGCCTGGGTGCTGAGCCGATTCTCCTGGGCGACCGCGCTCGGACTGCTCAGCGTGGCGATCTTCGGCTGCTTCGCCGGAAGTCTCGCCGGCGGCGCCCGGGCGGGACTGATCTTGCTGCCGCTGTCGGGCCTGTTCATGTCGGTGATTTACCCGACAATCAACTCCAAGGGCATCAGCGGCTTTCCGAAATCCGAGCACGGCCGCGTGTCGGGCCTGCTCCTGGCGTTCACCGCAGTGGCCGCGGCGCTCGCGCCCTTTGCGATGGGCGCGGTGAGCGATGCCTACCACAGCCCTAAATACGGCTTCGTGCTCGCCACCGGCTTTGCGCTGCTGCTCGCCCTCGGCCTCGGCGTAAACGCGCTAACGGGCGCAGCGACCCGGCGACTGCACCGGATGGAACAGAGCGAGTACGTGCCCGCCCCCTCAGCCCCCTAGACGCTCAGGCGGGCGCGGAGTCGCGGATGACGAGCTCGGCCGGCAGGGTCACCGAGGCCGTTTCCTCCCCGTCCAGGCGCCTGAAGAGCAGATCGACCAGGGTGCGCGCGCCCTGCTCCAGATCCTGGCGCACAGTGGTGAGGCTCGGGGTGGTGTGCGCCGCAAGCGCGATGTCGTCAAAACCAACCACGGCAACGTCGTGTGGCACCGCCAGACCCTCGTTGGTCAGGGCCCGGATGGCGCTGATCGCGATCACATCGCTGGCCGCAAACAGTGCATCAAACGCCTCACCGGCAGCAATGCACTCGCGTACCGCCTGGTAGGCCGCATCCGGGGTCAGCTCCGCCGGCACCGTCCGGGGCGCGGCTGTGCCCGGCGGTCCATCGCGTAGCGCATGGGCGTAACCCTCGTAACGCTGGCGCAGCTCCGGCCCGGTAGGATCACCGAGAAACACGATCCGCCGCCGCCCGCCCTGCAGCAAATGCCGCACGGCCCGCGCCGCGCCACCCGGGTTGTCCGAGCCGACGGTACAGTACTTCTGGCCCGGCAGCTGCGCACCCCACACCACCAGCGGCAAGTAGTTCGCCGCAGCGCGCTGTAGCGTCTCGTGCTCGGTGCTCTGGCCGATCACCACCACGCCGTCACTGCGGCCCGAGGCGATGATCTCATCGAGCCACTCGTGGGTCGGCAGCACGATCTTCTGCAGGTTCATGCCGTAGCCGCGCTGTGTGACGGCCTCGGCCAGATGACCCAGCATGGCGACGAAGAACGGGTCGGTGAGCGGCTGGCCAGCGGCGTGCTGCAGCGGTATCACCACCGAGACCATCTGCGTACGTTGCAGTCTCAGACTGCGGGCCACCGGATTGACGACATAGCCGTGCTCGCGCGCCAGCTGCACGATCCGCTTGCGCTTGCTGGCCTCGACCAGAGGACTGCCGGCTAGCGCACGCGAGACCGTCGAGACATGCACCCCCGCCAGGCGGGCAATGTCAGTCATCTTCGCCGCAGTGCGGCGGCTCTCGCGCGGGCGTTGCTTCATGGGCGCACAGCATAACCGATCGCGCCACGCCCTCGAATGCCCGCGTCGCTCAGGCCTCGAGCAACAACTTCGGCAGCCGCTGCGAGTCCTCGCGCTTCAGGCTTTCGAGCACTGCCTCGAACGGCTCGGGCCGTCCGAATGCGTAGCCCTGTGCATAATCGACGCCCAGCTCGGCGACACGCTCGGCGATGGCTTCGTTCTCGACAAACTCCGCGACCGTGTCAATGGAGAAACCGCGCGCCAGCTCGACGATGCCGCGCACGGTGGCCTGCGAACGGGGATTGGTGAGGATGTCGCGCACGAACGAGCCGTCGATCTTGACCCGGGAGATCGGCAAGGCATTCAGATAGGTGAGTGAGTTGGCCCCGGTGCCGAAATCATCGAGCGCGAAGCGGCAATGCCAGGGCGCCAGGCGCCGGATCATCTCCTCGGCGCGCGCCAGGCTGCTCACCGCGGCCTGCTCGGTGATCTCAAAGGTGACGCAGCCGGGCGGCAGTTGCGCAGAGCGCAGCTCCTCGCCCAACTGGCGGGTGAACTCCTCATCGCCGATCGACTGGCCGGACAGATTGATCGAAATACCGATGCCGCTCGACTCGATCACGCTGCGGTGCATTGCAAGCATCTGCAGCGTCCGGCGCACCACCCACCGATCGATGGCCGGCAGCAGCTGATAGCGGCCGGCGACACCGACCAGCGTTCCCGGCAGCACCACCCCCTCGGTCGGATCGTTCAGGCGCACCAGGATCTCGTAGCCACCGGCCAGCTGCATATTGCGCAGCGGCGCGATGCGTTGCGCGTACAGCAGGAGCTGATCAGCCTTCAGTGCCGCGCGCAGCTGGCCAACCATCACCGCATCGACGTGCCGGCGCAACATGGTACCGTCGTCACAGGTGTCCACCTTCAGACGATTGCGACCGCGCTTCTTGGCTGTCTTGCAGGCGAGCTCGGCGGCGGCCAGGGCCCGCGCCAGCCCCTGTGGCAGCGACAGCAGTGCAGCAACGCCGCAACTCACCGAGACATCGATGGGATTGTCGATCGGACCGATCGCCAGATGGCCGACCTTCTCCTGGAGCTGCTGCGCCATGGCCGCTGCATCCGGCGTGTCCACTCCCGGCAACAGCACCGCGAAGCGATCCGCCGCAATACGCGCGGCGAGCGCGCCGTCGGGCAGATGCGGTGGTGCGAGCAGATCGGTCACCCGCACGAGCAGTTCGTTGCCGATCTCAAAGCCGTACAGCTCGTTGACGACGTGCATCTGATCGACATCCAGATAGAGCACGCTGTGATAGTCATCACCGCAATCGCGCAGGACCCGCGCGTACATCTGCTCGAGCCCCTCGCGGGTGTAGAGCCCCGTCAGGGCATCGAACTGCGACTCGACCATGCCGGAGACGAGGCGGCCCAGATGCCCGGCGAGCAGCACATGGCGCTGACGGTAATCAGCGGCCTCGGGCGGGCGAAAGAACGCCAGCACGCCGGTAACCGGACCGGCATCGCCGGCGATGGGTGCGAGGAGAATCTTGCAGCGCGGCGCCGCGCCACTGCGCCCGTTGAGCACCAGCGGCCGCCGTTTCTGGCTCACCCATGCGCTCATCTGCACGCGCGAGCGCCGCCACAGCTCCGACAGTTCCTCGACTGCAGCGGCACTACTCTGCTGCTCGAGGCACAGGTTGCGATCCGGGACGTAGAGCACGGCGAACCCGCTGCGCAGGCGGGTCGCGGCTGCCGCCAGAAACTCGTGCAAGAATTGCCGGCCGCCCGGAGTGCGCTGCACCGAAACGGCAAGTTCCAACAGCCACTGCAAATCGGCTTCGCGCTCGGTGAGCAGCCGCATCGCGGTGTGCCGCTCGCGCTCCTCCTCGAGCTGCCGGCGCAGGCACTCGATGAGCGGCTGCAGGCTCGCGACGAGAGTCGGTTCAGCAGCGGGTGCGCCAGTGGCGCGCTGCAGCGCGAGCACGCCGAGCAGCTCGCCGTCGGCCAGCTCGACCGGCAGGAGGACGAGTTGCCGCCCATCGTGTACTTCGCTCACCGGCGCGCGCGCCGCATCACTCTCGAGCCACCCGAGCGAGCGAACACGCTCGGCCATCGCCGGGCCCTGCAGCGTACCGCAAGCCTCCAACACCCCAAGCGCCGAATTGAGCAGGCACACCCCGTCGAGATCGCCCAGCAGGGTGCCCGCCCAGCGCGCGTAGGCAAAAAACGCCCCGTCCTGGGGACCACAGTTCACCGGTGGTGTCGCAACTTCCTGCAGCATGGCACGACATCGTAGCGAAGGCGCGTACGCTCAGGTTATCGACCCGTTCGCGCTTGCAGAGGAGCACAGGCCGCCGGTGGCGGGCTACCCTGTGACGCGCTTCACATTACGCGCTGACGGCGCGCGGCTCGCCGTAAGTTCCCGCTCGAATACCTCGACCGGCACCGGCCGCCCGAACAGATAACCCTGGTACTGATCGCAACCGTGACTCACCAGAGTCTCCCATTGCCGCTGGGTCTCAACGCCCTCGGCAATGACCTCCAGATTGAGACTGCGCGCCATCTGCACGATGGTTCGCACCAGGGTCTCACCGCCCGAGTGCGCCATGCCAGTCACGAAGCTGCGATCGATCTTCAACACGCCGAGCGGCAGGCGGCGCAGGTAGGACAGCGAGGAATAACCGATTCCGAAGTCATCCAGCGCGAAACAGATGCCGAGTTGCCGCAGCGCGTGCATCTTGGGGATGACCGCATCCATGTCCTGTATCGGCAACCCCTCGGTGATCTCGAGTTCGAGCAGACTCGGGTCGATCCCCGCGCGGCTCACGATCCGGCTGACCTGCGCAACGAAATCCTCAGCGGCAAGCTGCTTGGGACTGACGTTCACGGCTACCTTGACGTCGCGAGCCGGACTGCCCGCGCGCGACCACTCCTGCAACTGCCGGCAGGCGCGCCCGAGGGCCCATCGGCCGATGTCGTGGATCAGCCCGATCTCCTCGGCTGCCGGCACCAGTTCGAGCGGCGAGACGACCCCGCGCCCCGGATCATGCCAGCGCAGCAGTGCCTCGGCGCCACGGGTGTTGCCGTGCACGTCCACGCGCCGCTGGAAATACAACTGCAGTTGATCGGTGCTGAATTCGTGACGCAGCCGCGACTCCAGACGCGAGCGGCGCTCGAGCGCGAGCTGCATACCGGGCGAGAACAGCCGTACCGCGTTACGACCGGAGTCCTTGGCCGCGCGCAACGCCACATCGGCGCGCTTGAGCAACTCATTGAAGCCGACACCAGCCCGTCCGCTCCACGGCGCGATCCCGATGCTCGCCGAGCAGGACACCATCTGCCCACCAATCAGGTGCGGCTGCAACACCGCGGCGAGCAGATTCTCGGCCGTGCGGCTGGCGGCCGCATCGGCGGCGGTCGCGTCGCTGCCGAGATCCTCCAGCACCACCAGAAACTCGTCCCCGCCAATCCGGCCGACCAGATCATCGCCGGCCACCGCGCCGCGCAGGCGCGCCGCCGTCTGCTGCAGCAGAATGTCCCCGGCCTGGTGGCCCAGCATGTCATTGACCGCCTGGAATTTGTCCAAGCCCAGCAGCAGCGCCGCGCCGTGACCACCGGCATGTTCGGCCCACTGTACGGCGGAGCGCAGGCGATCGAGCATGAAGCGGCGGTTGGGCAATCCGGTGAGCGAATCGAAGTTGAGCAGGCGGGAGATGCGCTCCTCGGCATCTTTCTGCTCGGAAAGATCCGCAAGGCTGGCGATGTAATGCGTCCAGCGTCCACCCCCATCCGTCACACCGCTCAACGAGAGCCACAGCGGAAACTCCTCCCCGCCCTTGCGCCGCCCCCAGATCTCCCCCTGCCAGCGACCCCGCTCGCGAACCAGTGCCAGCAATTCGGTGAAACTCGGCGACTCACGGCCCTCGGAGCACAGCTGCCCGAGCTCCTGCCCGAGCAGCTCGGGCGCCGTGTGCCCGCACAGCCTCTGCAGCGCATCGTTGACGCGCAGCACCTTTCCTTCTGCGTCCGTCACCAGCATTGCACCGCTTGATTCGAACGCAAGCGCCGCGATGCGCAACTCCTCGGCAGCCCGCTCCCGCTCGGCACGCAGATCCAGCCGATCGAACGCGTATTCAATGTCCACGACCATGCGCTCGAGCAGATCGCGGATCTTCTCGGAGAAGGCCTCCGGCTGCGTGTCGTAAAGGACGAGCACCGCGCACACCGCCGCCCCACGGCGAAGCGGCAGCGCGGCGCAAGAGCCCCAAGGCACCGCCCCGCCGTCCCGGCGCCAGGGCGCGAGTCGCGGATCCTTGCGATAATCCTGGATGAACACCGCGCGACCCTCCCGCCACGCAATGCCCACCGGGCCGCAGCCCTCAGGCTGCTCGGCGTCGGCATGTACCCATAGATTCTCGAGATACCGTTCGCTCGCCGCCGAAGCGCCACAGCTGGCCAACGGCACGATTCGCCCGCTACGTGGCTCACGCTGCCCGACCCATGCCAGCTGCAGTTCTCCGTAGCGCACCGCCACCTGACACACCCGATCGAACAGTTCCGCTTCGCACTCGCAGCGCGCCAGCAGCTGGTTGGTCTCGGCGAGCGTCGAATACATGCGATTCAGGAACAGAATCTGCTCGACCTGCTCCCGTGCCGCCGTACTGTCGCGCAGAGCCGCAAGCACTGCGCCCCCGGGCAGCGGGCTAAGGGTCACCTCCAGCGGAAATTCGCTCCCATCGCGGCGGACGCCGCGCAGCGTGTCGTGCGCCCGCTCAAGCTCTCGCCGCGGCGACGCTCGGAGCCGGCTGCACAGCCCGACGGGCCGAACGCGCAGACCGCCCGGCACCACCTTCTCAACGCTCTGTCCCACAAGCGTCGAGTCCGGCCAGCCGAGCAACTCACTGGCCAAGCGGTTGACCCGCGCAATCACGCCGTGATCATTGACCAGCAACAGTGCATCCGGACTCGCCTCGAAGAGCACATCACTCGAAAACACAGATTCCGGGAGGCCACGGGTGCGCCACATCAGTGCCGCACCGGCGAAGGCCAGTACAACCACACCGCCGAATGCAATCACGGTCACGACACGCCACCGTTCATCCGCAGCTCAATGGGGAGGCGGACCGGGGCATGCCGCAGCAAACCCCGCGTTGCGCCCCTCCCGCCATCGACGCCCGAAAGTCAGTCATGTGCATCACCTGGAGCACTTGATATACGACCTCGCGTCAGCAGACGGCGAACACGGTCACAACCCGCGCGAACACTGTGCGGCGCGCACGCAACAACGTCCGAAAGAGAGGCGCTTTACATAACGACTGACTGCAGCTCACGCGCGCCGAGCCTGAACACAGCCTTCTCTGCACGCAATGGCCGGCGGCACGCATCCACTTCGGCGGCGCGCGTCCCTGCGCGCCTCAGCCGGACCCCGTCCCCGCAGACCGATGCAGCCCGCGGCAGGTCGCGATGAGTTAGAAATGCACCGTCAGCGAGGCATAGACCAGACGCGGCGCACCCGGATTGGCGATGACGTAGCCCCCGGTCGGCGTCTGGAAATATCCCCCGGAACTCACGTACTCCGTGGAGTTGTATTCCTTGTTGGTGAGATTCAGCACCTGCACCGAAATGCTGCTGCCCTGTACGCCAGGCAGCATGGAATTGAACCAGCGGGTCTTCGCCGAGATCGACAAATTGACCAGGTTGTAAGCCGGATTCGTCAAGTTCGACGGCAACCCCGTATTCTTGTTGAACAGATAACGGGCGCCGATATATTGATCCCAGAGTGTCGCCTTGAACCTGGCAACCGGCAGACGGAACCGATAGGTGGCTCCAGCGTTGATCGTGGTCTTCGGCGAGTTCGGCACCGGCAGACCGTAACCGGTCGGCTGTGACCCCGATGGAGTCACCGCAGCCTGGTACTCGTTCCAGCGGCTCTTCAGGTAGCCGAAGTTCGCGAAGCCGCTCCAGCTCCGGCTGAAGTCCGCTCGCAACGACAGATCGACACCCTTGTACGTAGCAGACCCGTAGCCGAAGTACGGCACGTTCGGATTCTGCGCCGTGGTGTAGGTGATGGTCTCGTCGCTCAGCAGATTATGGAAGAAGTCCACTGACGCGTACACGTTGCGCATCGCGCCGAGTCGCGGTGCCGCGTAGCGCAGCCCGATGTCGTACTGTTCGGAGCGCGCCGGCTTCAGGGACGCCAGGTTGACCGGATACTGATCAAGGTTGCCGGAATTCGGATTGTGACGGGTGATGGAGAAGTTGCCGAACGCATTGAGGTCGCGCAGCAGTGAGTAGTTCACGCCGATCGATGGCTCGTAGCGCACGAAGTCGGTCGACTGATCTGGCGTAGTGTCGTAGCCGCTGAATTGGAACGTCTTGCCGTTGACGCTGATCGTGCCTCCCGTGAGGACGCTCGGCCCCGGGGTACCGTAAGCGCAGCTGCCGTCGGTGATGTGGTATTCGGCGCACACCTGCGCCGGACTCAAGTTCGAGAAATCCGTAATGAACTCCACCACCCGGAAGCCCGGCACGATCTTCAGGCGCGGCAACGGACGGAAATCGTCCTGCACGAACGCCGCCCAGAATATGTTGTGCGTCGTGTTGAAGAAAGTCTGCTCAGGCTGCGCGAGCGAGCTGCCGTCGAATGTCGAATAACCCTGATAGTCGCTGGATGCGCGCGCCATGATCATGTAGGCGCCGAAGCCAAGCGTGTCCATGCGGTTGAATCGCTCGGTGAACGAGAGCCGATCACCGAAATTCTTGGACCGCTCGATGTAATGCTCATGATTTGTTGGATTGCCATACTGAGCATAAAGGGGATTGCTCGGCAGCAGGTAGTTGTTGGACCGATAATGACGTACTTTGCCGATGCGCACCCACAGCATGTTCGACATCTTCAGGTTCGAGGACAGATTCAGCCGCAGATGCGACCAGAGCATGTAGTTCTGAATCAAAATCGTCTTGTGCCACACCGAGCGCGGCAGCGTCGCATAGAAGCCCGAAGACTGCTGGCTGTACGGCGCTCCGAGGCCGAGCCCACCGGTACCGACGAGCGGCACCGGCGTCAGCGGAATCATATTGGGACGCCATTCGTGATTGCGCTGGTAGTAGCCGCCGAAGCTGACCGAGCCGGAGTCGAGCTGCTTGCGGCTCTTGATGTAGACTTCCTCGGTATCCGCCGGCAGGCTGTCGTTGGTGTCGCGAATGGCCTGGCTGCGCCCGGTTGCGAAGCCGAGCACGGTCGACCAGCCATGGATGGCGCCGGTGTTGTACACGGCCGAAGCATCCATGGTTGAGGAGCTCCCGCCGGCCAGCATGACCTTGCCGCCTGCACGTACAGACGGCTGCACCGGAATGAAGTCAATGGTGCCGCCCATGCTGTTGTACCAACGCTCGCGCGGATTGCCCGGACCGATAATGACGTTCTCGCCGGACATGAGCACGCCGAGCGGAATCTCGACCGAGTGCCAGCCGGTGCCCTGACTAAGGCTATTGAGCGGCACGCCGTCGAGCTCCGCAGTGATTGCGTTGGTCTCCAGATCACCGGGAATGCTGTTGTAACCGACCTTGATGCCACGGATCGAGATCTGCTGACGCCCGGTGGCGCTGTAGTTGTCCGTACCGGACACGTACACGTTCGGCAGCGCAGACAGCGCCTGTGTACCGCCGGCATCCGGCCCAAACAGTGAGATTGTCGAGCGAGTCACGGATTCGGCGGGCTGCGAGGAATTACGCAGTTGCTTCGCCGTCAGCACCTGACTGGTGAAGTCTCTGTAGCCCTCGATTTTCACCACTCGAAGCTTGTCGTAACCCTCCGCGGATGGACCGGCCGTCGCCGCTGCGGTAGCGCTGCTCTCTCCCACAGGGGCTCCGCCACTGCTCGGCGCCGGACTCGCGTGGGCCGCAAGCACGCTTCCCAGCAGAGCCGTCCCCAGAATCATCTGCACCGCACCTCGCACCCTCATGTTCATTGTGTTTAGCCTTTCTTCGCTGCTGGACGATGGGAAAGGCGGTACCCTAGTGACGCTCGGTGACGGGTTCGTTGCGGAAACGTTGCGTGTTCGTGACAGTTGCGCGGCCATAGAGTGAGCTGAACGCCGCAGGTCGTTGATTTGTAATGAGGGCTCGCGAGCGGCGCCATGCGTGGCGCGCGGGCGCCACTGTCGTAAAATCCGCGCATGAACGCCCTAACCGTGTTCGGCTTGGTCGCTGTTACTGCGATGCTGGTGTGTTATGCGCTGGAGGAGCGCCGCCCGATCTACAGCCTCGCTTTCGCCTTGGCCTGTGTCCTCGGTTCCCTCTACGGATTCCTACAGGGCGCCTGGCCGTTCGGGATCATCGAGGCGGTCTGGGCGGCAGTGGCAGCGCGGCGCTGGTGGCGGCGGCGCGGACGCTTCGGCTGAGCAGCAGCGACGGGGGCCGGCGTTAATCGCTCAGCTCGCGCCAACAGTACGCAGCCATCCCACGCACGCGTGGCTGCTGTGCCCGGCCGTGCTGCAAGGCGTCGCCAAGGAAGCGCGGCGGCCAGAACATTGCGCGGTGCAGTGAATTGTCCGAGTTCATTCGCCAGCGTCATAACGGGCGCGGCACGACGCGCACGCTGCTTGATCACCGTACCGATGAACAACGGCAGCGCAGCCGTACCGCTGCGGGTCAGCTCAACGCCAGAACGCCACAGCCTGAGCACCAGACGCTCAGTGTCAGGATGCGTGGCCACCGCATGCACCAGCACCAGAGCCTCGCGGTGGCCGTTATCCAAGTGCGGCAGGACGGGCAGACGTCCAAGGCGCACATGAGGCTCGAACCAACGCGCGGCCGTGCGCAGCATCCAGCGTGGCGGGGTGTGCCAGCCGGCAGCGGCGAGTTCCTCGCGCAACACCGCGCGCCGGCCGGCCCACTGTACCGTCAGCGGCTCCTCCGCCCCGCCGATCAGATCCACCCGGCGCTCCGGCAGATCGCGCCAGCCGTCTCGCCACCATTCATGCAGTGGCAAACTGCGGATTCTTTGCCGCACCGCGTAGCGATTCATATCGGTTCGGTGCCGACTCTCGATGTGTAACCCGCCGACACCCAACAGCACCACGCCAACGGTCACGCACAGTCCCGTCGCACCGACTGGAGGCGGGTCGTGCCAAAGGTAGGCGATGGCGAGTAGTGCCGCGGCTGCCACGCCGAACGCGCCGCCGGCGAGCACATCGGACAGCCAGTGCGCGCCGAGATAGATGCGGGAGAAGGCGATCGCTCCGACCAGCAGCGCAAGCGCCGCGGTGACTGGCAATCGCCCGCGCGGCGGCAGCTCCCAGGCTGCGATAATGGCGAGAAAGCCATAGAGCGCCGCATTGGCGGCGGAGTGTCCGCTCGGAAAGGCAAAAGCGTCCCAGCCACTGCCGATGGGGTCGGGCCGGTCGATGTGCAGGGACAGTTTCAGCACGATGGTGGCGATCGCGGTGACCGCGGCCACCGCGATCAGGTGCGCCACGGCCCGCCAGTTACGTCGCCATGCGAGCCAGGCGGTCGCGGCCAGCGCCACAGCCGCGGCCACGGAGGCATCACCGAGCTCGGTAATCGCGACCATGATCTGATCAACCCACTCGGTTCGCAGCCCCTGCAGAAAGTGAAACACCGCCTCGTTGGCACGCACCAGCGGGTCGCCGGCGATCACGTCCTGCAGCACCCCGAAAAACAGCCACAGGCTCGCCAGGAGAATCGACACAAGCAGCGCCAGTCCGGGCAGCTCGCGGCGCGTTGGATCGAGCAGCGCGAGTAGCTGGCGAGCGAGCCAGCTGTCGCGGGCCGCTGCCCACTGACGCAGTCGCTCATGCACCGCGCCGATGAGCGGGGGCACACGCCGCACCAGGTAACGGGCCAGCATGTAGAGCAGAACCAGTAATGCCAACACGATGGCCGCAATCAGCGCGAGCCGGCCCGCCACTGCCCCGAGCAGCACGAAGGAGGCACCGATGGCAGCCCCAGCAAGGATGTGCGCGGGCGACCAAAGCAGCGCCGAGAGCACGTTCATCCAGTAAAAGCGCGCGATATCCATGCGCAGAACTCCGGCGAGGACGGGCACGACCGCCCGCACGCCCGGGGTGAAGCGCGCCACGAATACGCTTTTGCCGCCGTGACGCTGCAGAAACGCCGTGCCGCGAGCCACCAGGCGCGGCCGGCCCCGGAATGGCCAGCGCCCGAGGATCGCGCCGTGATAATGGTGGCCGAGCCAGAATGCGAACCCATCGCCGAGCACTGCGCCTAACAGCGCCCCGAGCATCAGGGGTCCGAGATTCAGCGCGCCGGTTGGCACGAGCGCACTGAGACCGAGGATGATTGCATCGCCAGGAACAAAGGCCCCGAGCAGCGGCAGCGACTCGGAGAAGGCGACCAGTCCGATCAGCCCGTAGGCAGCCAGCCGATGCGCGCGAGCAAAGGAGACGACGAGAGTGGTGAGTGCGCCCAGCATGACAATTCGACCGGAGAGCGGCCCCGCCGTTGCACGGGACACGCATTATTCCCGTTCCGGCGGGCTGCTGCCCCGGCGCGCGCGCATTCGGGTCTCGCCCCAGGTGCCGAGCACGCGAATCGCGCGTACGCTGTGCTCAGCAAAGCGAAAGGTGAGGTAGCGTATGTACAAGCGGATTCTTGTGCCCGTTGACGGCAGCCCTACAGCAGGCCGTGGCCTGCGCGAAGCTATCGAGCTGGCACGCGATCAGGGCGCGGCGATTCTGCTGCTGCACATCGTCGATGAATGGCGGGTCGCCGCAGGGGATATTGCCGCCGTCAATCTGGATGCAGGCTCGAAGGCGCTGCGTGAAGTGGGCGCGCAGGTGCTGCAAGAGGCTGCGGCGCAGGTGCGCGCTGCCGGTGTCAGCGCAGAGACTGCACTCGTGGAGGAAATCGGCAAGCCCGTCGGCGAATGCGTCGTAGAGCGTGCGCGCGAATGGCCTGCCGATCTCATCGTATGCGGCACTCACGGTCGGCGAGGCATTGGCCGCTTGCTGCTCGGCAGCAGCGCCGAGTACATCCTGCGTCACGCAACCGTGCCCGTGCTGCTGGTGCGCGGCGCGGACCAAGGCCAGCCGGCCTGACGGCTCAGGACTGTCAGGTGCCGAGCTAGCTGGACAACCACGGCACTCGCCGCTGCAGGAATCAGCGTGGAGTCAGGCGGCCTCTACCGCGTCTCGTCACGCCCACCGCGCGCGTCTCACGACGCGCTGCGGGGACTACGGATCAGCCTGACAGCTGAAAGTTTCTTAAAGCAGATTATGTCACTTGCCCCGCGAAGCCGTTTCATAACCACTTGATTTATAGTTGTTTTTTATCTGGCGGAGAGGGTGGGATTCGAACCCACGTGCCGGTTTTACCCGACCATCCGATTTCGAGTCGGCGCCGTTATGACCGCTTCGGTACCTCTCCCCGGGGTCGGTGATATTATAGCTGCATATTTTTGCCTCTGTGGAGTCCGGTTTTGGCGCGACGACGCATTCACGCTCGCCTCGGACGGACCGCACTCAGGATGAGTACGCTGGCAGCGGTCACGGCCATGGCTCTCCTCGTGCAGGGTGCGCGACCTCGCTCGGTTCTCGAGCAGATCCGCACTCGGGGCGAGCTACGGGTGGTCACGCTCAATCTGCCCACCTGCTATTACATCGGACCCAAAGGCCCCACCGGACTCGAGTACGACCTGGCGAACGACTTCGCCCACGAACTCGGCGTCAAACTGAAGATCATCGTGGCCCCCGACGAAGCAGCCCTGCGCGAAGCGCTTGCCTCGGGCCGCGCGGACATCGCCGCTGCGCAGATCTCCGCCGATAGCGCCTGGCGCGCAGTCGGCGAGCCGGCACAACCCTACGCGCAGGTGCCGCAACTCGTGATTTATCGCAGCGGGGAACCTGCACCACAGGGCCTGCCCCAGCTGCAATACACCAAGCTGGTCGTGCGCGCCGGCAGTCCGCAGGAAGCGGTACTGCAGCAATTGCAATTGGTGGCGCCGTTCCTGCAGTGGGAGCCGACCTCTCAGGGCAGCACCCCGCTGCAGGACGTGGCCGAAGGGGAGGTGGGCTACGCGGTGGCCGATGCGCGCGCGTACGAGTACGCACGTCACTTGTACCCTGATGTCCGTGTCGCGTTCGCGCTACCGCAGCGCCGCCCGATCCAGTGGATTGTTCGCCCCGGCGCCCCGGAGCTGGTGCACGCGGTGAATCGGTATTTCGCCGAGCTGCGCCACTCGGGTGCGCTCGCACGGCTCATGGCGCACGATTCCGGCGATACCGGCACCATCCATTACGAGCAATCGCGACTGTTCGAGCTGTATTCCGTACAGCGCCTGCCGCGCTACCGCGAGTGGTTCAAGCAGGCCGCGGCGCGCTATCACCTCGACTGGCGGCTGCTCGCGGCGATCGGCTTTCAGGAGTCGCGCTGGAATCCCGCGGCGATCTCATCGACCGGCGCAGCCGGGGTGATGATGCTGACCTCTGACACCGCCGCGGAGATGGGCGTTGCCGATCGGGCGGATGCGGAGGCCAGTATTTTTGCCGGCGCCCGTTACCTGGCGCAGGTCTTCAAGATGATTCCGCAGCACATCCCGCAGCCGGACCGGACCTGGTTCGCCGTCGCGGCCTACAATGTGGGCTTCGGACATGTCGAGGACGCGCGTGTGTTGGCGCAGAGGATGGGCAAGAATCCGGACTCCTGGACTGCGGTGAGCGCAGTGTTGCCGCTGCTCACCATCCCGCGCTGGTATACGCAGACCGAGTACGGCTACGCACAGGGTTGGCAGCCGGTGGAGTACGTCTCGCACGTGCGCGAGTTCCTGCATCTGCTCGAATGGCAGCCCGGCAACGGGGTGCTGGTTGAGACCGCCGATACGAACACGGATGCTACCGTCGCCAACCTCTCCGGCAGCTGAGGGGTGCGCCTAGGCGCGCCGCGCCTCGAAGAACGACTTCAGCAACCCGCCGCACTCCTCCATGAGCACGCCGCCGAACACATCGACGCGGTGGTTCAGCGCCGGCAGAGCGAACAGGTTGATGATGCTGCCGGCGGCACCGGCGCGCGGATCCCACGCGCCGAAGACGACCCGTTGTACGCGGGCATGAACGATGGCCGCGGCACACATGGCGCACGGTTCAAGCGTGACGTACAGAGTCGTGCCGGTTAACCGGTAGCTGCCCAACGCGCGCCCGCCGGCACGCAGGGCTTCGATTTCAGCATGCGCCGTGGGATCGTGCGCGCCGATCGGTCGGTTTGCGCCACTCGCAAGCACCTCTCCGCCATGCACGAGCACCGCGCCAACCGGCACTTCGCCGGCCTGCACCGCAAGAGCGGCCTGTTCGAGCGCGAGACGCATGAACCCGACATCGACTGACATGCGCTCAGCAATCCTCGCTCGTACCGTTGGCGTCCGTCACGCGCGCACGCAATTGCCCGTTCGCGAGGCGTGCCTCAATCAACTCGCCCGGGGCCACCGCCGCGGCATCTCTGAGCAGGGTTCCATCGGCACGGGTCACGATGGCAAACCCCCGCGCGAGCGTCGCCAGCGGACTGGCGGTGTGCAGCGTTCGCTGCGCCAGGTCCAGTTGATGCTCGAGACGGGACAGCTCTGCACGCATGCGTCGCTCGAGCCGGCTCGCCAACGAATCGATCCGCGCACCCAAATCGGTCGTGAGTCGTTGCGGCGAGTGCGGCACGAGACGGGCTTCGCTCGCAGTCAGGCGGTGCCGCGCGCCCTGCAGGGCAGCGCGCATGGCAAGCGTCAGCCGCTGCTCCAGATCGTCCAGCCGTTGCGCCTGATGCGCCAATCGCAACCCAGGATGCGCCAGGCGCAGCCGCGTGCTGACCGCCGCGAAGCGTGCGCCCGCAGCGCGCAGATCACGCCTCACCGTCGTCTCCATGCGGCCTGCGGTCCGCGCGAGCGCCTCTAGCAACGTCCGTCGATCGGGGACGACGACCTCCGCCGCGCCTGATGGCGTCGGCGCACGTGCATCGGCGGCGAAATCGGCAATGGTGAAATCGATCTCGTGCCCCACCCCGGTCACGACGGGCACGCTGCAAGCGCGAATGGCGCGGGCGACTCGCTCGTCATTGAACGCCCAGAGGTCCTCAAGCGACCCTCCGCCGCGGGCGAGAATCAGCACCTCGCAGTCGCGGCGCTGCGAGGCTAGCGCCAGCGCCTCGACGATCGCCGGTGCCGCCGCCGCACCCTGGACGGGCACGGGATAGACGCGCACGACCGCCGGCGGGAATCGCCGGGCGAGGATATGCAGCACGTCTCGAATTGCCGCGCCGGTCGGTGAGGTCACCACCCCGATGCGGCGAGGGAATTGCGGCAATGCGCGCTTGGCAGCCGGCGCAAACAATCCCTCGGCGGCGAGCTTGGCCTTGAGTCGCTCGAATTCCCGCTGCAGCGCGCCGACACCCGCCTCCTCCAGATGCTCGACGATGAGCTGATAGTCCCCGCGCGGCTCATAGAGACTCACCCGCCCGCGGGCCAGGACCTGCTGCCCGGACTTCGGGACGAAGGCGACTGCGGCATTGCGCAGACGGAACATGGCACAACGGACCTGCGCTTCGCGGTCCTTGAGCGAGAAATACCAGTGTCCCGAGGCAGGCTGGGACAGGTTCGACAGCTCTCCCTCGACCCACACCACCCCGAGACCGCGCTCGATCAGCGCCCGCACCTCCCGATTCAGTCGGGCGACCGTGAAGATGGCCGGGGCAGGCCCGCCCCCCTCGGGGACGGCGAAGTCGGTGCTGGACATGCGCGCACCATACCATCGAGGTTTACCGGCGGGCGGGTGATGCGTAAAATTAGCTATGCGAATTCTCGAACAAGCCCTGACGTTCGACGACGTCCTGCTCGTCCCCGCCTACTCCGAGGTGTTGCCGCGCGAGGTGGACCTGTCCACCCAGCTGACCCGGCGCATCCGCCTGAATCTACCGCTGCTCTCAGCGGCCATGGACACGGTCACCGAAGCGCGCCTAGCGATCACCATCGCCCAGGAGGGTGGCATCGGCATCGTGCACAAGAGCATGAGCATCGAGGCTCAGGCGCGCGAAGTCGGCCGCGTCAAGAAATTCGAAAGCGGCCTGATCAAGGACCCGATCACCGTTCCGCCGAGCATGACCATCCGCGAAGTGCTCGATCTGACCCACGCGCGGGGCATCTCCGGAGTCCCGGTCGTGCTCGGCAAGAAGGTCGTGGGGATCGTGACGCACCGCGATCTGCGCTTCGAGCTGAATCTCGACGCGCCGGTCTCCTCGGTCATGACACCGAAGGAGCGGCTGATCACGGTGCGCGAGACGACGCCCAAGGAGGAGGTGCTGGCGCTGCTGCACAAACACCGCATTGAGAAGGTGCTGGTGGTCAACGGGGATCAGGAGCTCGCCGGCATGATCACCGTCAAAGACATCCAGAAGGCGAAGGAATTCCCCCGCGCCTGCAAAGACGAGGGCGGCCGGTTGCGCGTCGGTGCCGCCGTCGGCACCACCGCCGACACCATAGATCGCGTGTCGGCTCTGCGCGAGGCAGGCGTCGATGTCGTAGTGGTCGATACCGCGCACGGCCATTCGCGCGGAGTCATCGACATGGTGGCTCGCATCAAGCAGCGCTGGCCCGAGCAGCAGGTCATTGCCGGTAACATCGCCACCGCCGAAGCGGCCCGGGCGCTGGTTGATGCGGGCGCCGATGCCGTCAAGGTCGGCATCGGACCGGGTTCGATCTGCACGACACGCATCGTCGCCGGTGTCGGCGTGCCGCAGATCTCTGCGGTGTCCAATGTCGCTGAGGCGCTGCGCGACACGGATGTGCCGCTGATTTCAGACGGGGGCATCCGCTTCTCGGGCGACATCGCCAAGGCAATCGTGGCGGGCGCGCACGCGGTGATGATCGGCAGCCTGTTTGCCGGCACGGAAGAGTCCCCCGGCGAAGTGGAGCTCTATCAGGGCGCCTCGTACAAGTCGTACCGCGGAATGGGCTCGCTGGGGGCGATGGCGGAGCGCTTCGGCTCGGCCGACCGGTATTTCCAGGATGCCGCCACGGAGCTCGAAAAGCTGGTCCCCGAGGGCGTGGAAGGCCGCGTGCCCTACAAAGGCAGCGTGATCACCATCGTGCAGCAGCTCGCAGGCGGGCTGCGCGCGGCCATGGGCTACACCGGCAGCCATGACATTACGGAGATGCGCACCCGCCCCGTGTTCGTACGCGTCACCACCGCCGGCATGCGCGAAAGCCACGTGCACGATGTCTCGATCACCAAGGAAGCGCCCAATTACCGGGTGTCCTGAATCGCCTGAACGGCACGTGCTCGCGACGAGCGGGTGCGTCACACCCACCGCGCCAGCATGAACAACCCCAATCCAGCCCCCGGGGCCGTACCGCACATGGACATTCACGCCGACCGCATTCTCATCCTCGACTTCGGCGCCCAGTACACTCAGCTGATCGCACGCCGAGTGCGCGAATTCGGGGTCTATTGTGAAATCCACCCCTGGGATATGACGGACGATGCGGTGCGCGCATTCAAACCGCGCGGCATCATCCTCTCTGGCGGACCGGAGTCGGTCCTCGCGGCCGCCTCACCCCGCGCCCCGGCGGCCGTGTTCACGCTGGGCGTGCCGGTGCTGGGCATCTGCTACGGCATGCAGACCATGGCCGCGCAGCTCGGCGGGCGCGTCAGCGGCGCCGCCGAACGGGAGTTTGGCTACGCAGAGGTGACGCTCACGGCCGCTTGTCGGCTGCTCGATGGCATCGAGGACCGACGTGACGGCGGCGGTCGCGCCATGCTCGATGTCTGGATGAGCCACGGCGATCGCGTGAGCGAACTGCCCGAGGGCTTCCAGGGCATCGCGAGCACCAGTTCGATTCCCTACGCCGGCATGTGCGATGAGCGCCGGCACTTCTATGGCGTGCAGTTCCATCCAGAGGTGACGCACACCGTGCAGGGTGCGCGGCTGCTGGAGCGCTTCGTGCGCGAGATCTGCGCTTGCGCGGCGTTGTGGAGCACCGGCAACATCATCGAGGATGCCATCGAACGAATGCGCGCCCAGGTCGGCAGCGGCAAGGTACTGCTCGGCCTCTCTGGGGGCGTTGACTCCTCGGTCGTGGCAGCGCTGCTGCACCGAGCGATCGGTGCGCAGCTGGTGTGCGTGTTCGTTGATCACGGGCTGTTGCGCCTCGGCGAGGGCGATCAGGTGATGGCCACCTTCGCCGAGCACCTCGGCGTGCGCGTCATTCGCGTGGACGCCGAGCGGCGCTTCCTCGATGCGCTCGCCGGCGTCACGGATCCGGAGGCCAAGCGTAAGATCATCGGCCGCACCTTCGTCGAGGTCTTCGACGAACAAGCGCAGACGCTCCAGGGCGTCGGCTTCCTCGCCCAGGGCACCATCTATCCGGACGTCATCGAGTCCGCCGGCGCGCGCACCGGCAAGGCGCACGTCATCAAGTCCCATCACAACGTAGGCGGACTGCCGGAGAAGATGAATCTGCAGCTCGTCGAGCCGCTGCGCGAGTTGTTCAAGGACGAAGTGCGCCGGCTTGGGATCGAGCTCGGACTACCGCGCGAAATGGTCTACCGCCATCCCTTTCCAGGCCCGGGACTCGGCGTGCGGATCCTCGGGGAAGTCCGCAAGGAATATGCCGATCTGTTGCGCCGCGCGGACGCGATCTTCATCGAGGAGCTGCACCGCCACGACCTGTACGACCGTACCAGCCAGGCCTTCGCGGTGTTTCTGCCGGTGCGCTCGGTGGGTGTCATGGGCGATGGCCGACGCTACGATTACGTCGTGGCGCTGCGCGCGGTCGAGACAGTCGATTTCATGACCGCGCACTGGGCGCGCCTGCCGTACGATTTTCTCGATGGGGTCTCGCGCCGCATCGTCAATGAGATCCCCGGCATTTCCCGGGTGGTCTATGACGTCAGCGGCAAGCCGCCCGCGACCATCGAGTGGGAGTGAGCCGCGCGCGCCGGACAGATCGGCCTGCAGCGCGCGCGATGAGCACTCAGGGTTTGCGCTGATTCGCCGCGATCTTGGCCGCGACATCGGACGGGATGCGTTCGCTGTCGAGAATGGCGACGAAGCCGTCTGCGGCGGCCACCACCAGCGTTCGCCCATACCGATGCGCAATCGCGCCCGGCGAAAGTGAATGCGGCTCCTGCCAGCCGACCACTTGTCGCACGATGTACCAGGCATCCTCGACGTTCGCGATCGTTCCGGTTCGCCCGTACGCACGCCAATGGCGCAGCAGTTCGTCGATCGGCTGAGTGAAATCGACCAGCTTGTCCGCGAGCGAGACCTTCGGCCAATAGCCGCCTTCCCCCTGCGGGGACATCGCCCGCCACAGCGCCTCGAAATTCCGCGCCACTCGCTCGGCAAGGCGCCGAGCGGCCATCTGCGTGCGCAAGTCCAGGCTCTCGTGGCATTCGTGCCCAGACATCGCAAAGCGCTCAACGGCGAGGATGTCACCGGCATCAATGTCGCTGGTCAGCCGGTGGCAGGTGACTCCCCAGTGCGAGTGCTTCTCGAGAATCGCACGCGGCAGCGGATAGGCGCCGCGCCCCACCGGCAGGGGAGAGGGGTGAAAGTTTATCGCGTAATTCACCAGCCCGTTCCACTGCGGGGCCTTCCAATCGTATCCGGCGACAATCAAGATTTCGCACCCGATCGCGGCGAGATCGGCAACGTCGTGTTGTGACATGCGTGACAGCTGAATCGAAGCGCCGCGCTGCTCAGCCAGAGCGATCGTGCCTGCCTGGTTGCCGAACTCGGCGTCCCGCAAAGGGACGGTGAACAGCTTCAGAGGAACCCAGCCGGCCTGACAGAACGCCTCGAAGACCCCGAGATACCGGTCGTAGCTGGCAATGGCAAAGCGCATGTATTCCCCCGCGAATCAGCCGATAGTCGCTCGAGTGAAGATCGGTCAGATCAACGCCTCTTTGCGCGAAGCAACGGCCACGCAGACCCTTCCGGCGCTGATGAGGTTCGTTCCGGGCGGCTGTTGCCGAGTCATTGGAGCATAACGAAATCGACTGCTCCTCGGGCGTTACGTCTCACAATTTTCCGCCCGTCATCCCCGCCGCAGTCAGGCCAGGGGGACGTTGCGCTCGTGTGCTGCCAAGTGTTCCCGCCAATCTCCCGCGGACATCGAACCCCTCTGCAGCGCAGCTTCTGACCGGGCACGACGGCGCCGAGCCAGACCCCAATGGCGTCCCCGACCGATCCCGCGTAGGCTATGCGACCGATGGTGGCCCGTGCCCGCAGCGATCGGATGCGAGTAGACGACGGACATCACACGGACTCGAGGCTGACATGCACGCGAAACTCATCGTCCCGATCCTGCTGGTCGCACTCGTTTTGTGGCGGATCTATATCCGATTGCGCCGCACGTTCGGCCGGCAACCCGTCCAGCCGCGGCGAATCACCACCCGCGTAGCGGTGCTCGCCCTGGTCGGCGCAGTGCTGTTGCCCGCCTCCGGTCATACGGTCTGGACGCTGGGCGGGGTGCTCGCCGGCGCTGCCTGCGGCGTCCTGCTCGCCCTTCTTGGACTGCGGCATACGCAGTTCGAGGTGAGTGCCGAGGGGCGTTTCTACACCCCGCATACCTACATCGGACTGGCCGTAACAGCCGTGTTTCTCGGCCGGCTGATCTACGACCTGCTGCTGTTCTCGCGCGACATGCAGGCGATGTCGATCGGCACGAAGCACTTTACCGCCGCCGAACAGTACAACCCGCTCACCTTGGCGCTCTCCGGCGCCTTCATCGCCTACTATCTCGCCTATTACGTCGGCATTTTGCGCAAGAGCCGTCAGCCCGCACCCGTGACTGCGGTCATTCAGACACCGGAATAAACGCGCTAGATGCCGAGTTCCTCCGGCGAGAACTCTCCGCCAATCACTTCGGCAGCGCGTCGGGCACGTCGGGTGCTGCGCACCAACGTCCAGGCAGCAGCTGTGAATACCAGAACGTTCGCGACGATGACCGGCGCAGCCCCGATCCACACACCGTAGAGGATCCACAGCGCCGCACCGATCATCTGCAGGCCGCGCAGCACCGCCGCTCTGGAGAAGAAATATGACGCGACGAATACCGCGGTCGCGGTCCAGCCCAACCACTGACTCGCCGGCATCCCCCCTGCCCCGATCATGCGGCCGCCGGCGACGCCGGCGCCTCCCGCAACAGGACTCGATCCGTTCGCGCCTTTTCCCAATCCTCGAGCCTCAGTCCGTTTGCCTCGAGCACACGGCGAATCTCAGCGGTACGCATGCCAAGCACCTGATCGAGCACGGGCACCAGCACGCTGCACGCGTTGTCACTCAGCACAGTACATCTGGCGATGCGGGCGAGCTGGCGGTTTTCCGACACCGCGATAGTGAATCCCTCGCCGTTGTTGACGTGCAACATGACATGCACATCCGAGCTCCCGTCGCCGACGTAGATGATGCGGTCGGCAGGAATGCCCTGAGCACGGCTGAGCTCGTCGATCACGGCGACCTTGCCATAGCCGGCGACGACGCGTCGAATGCTGCTGACCTCACCGGAGGTTGAATCGTATTCGAATTCCGTGCCATGAATGTGCTCGGGCGGCACGATGCCGTTGAGTGCCGAAACCACCACTTCGCGCGGGGCTGCGGACACGACGAAGAACGAGAACCGCTCGGCGCCGATGCCATGGCGCAACACGTTGACCAGCGCCGGCAGCGCACTCTTCAGGCGCACTCGGCGCCCCGCCTCGATCAGGTGTTCACGCCGCACACCCCGGAAGTCCGGGTCGTGCCGGATCAGATAGGCAAGCTCGCCACCCTGCTGCACCAGATTGCTGCGCGCCAGGCCGGAGACCTTCTGCTCGAAGTCACTCACGCCGAGCAGTTCTGCCAGCACGTGACCCGAATCATTGAAGCTCAGCGTCTGATCGAAATCAGACGCCATCATGAAGTGCCTCTCGAGCGTTGAGTGCATGTTCGATCGACTCCCGAGCACGACTGAAACAACCGTGCCGATCTGCGGGCGAAATGCCCTTGGGCCATCACGTTAGCAAAATGCGCGACGCATTCAAGCGAATTGGCACGCCCACACGATGAGAGGATTTCACCTTACCGTCACGAAACGGTAACCCCAGCGTCACGCAGGAGCTGCAGGTGCGGCGCTCCGCCCGGAGCGTGTCTGATCGCACAGCTTTACGCCCTGAGTCTGACCCATTTGCCCACCCAACGTCATCCCTCAATGGAGAGAACGCAGCGGACATCGAATAGCAGCGCCTCAACATCATCTCGGCCCACAGGCCCCGGTCAGCCCGCCGCTTTCCCCTCAGCCACCTCGCCGCCGAGCTTGTTGAGACATTCGCTCCAGCCCTGCTCCATCCCCTCCAGCATGGCCGCGATCGGCTCTCCCGAGCCGCTCGCGCGCGTGTGCAGAGTTATTTTCGTCATGCCGCCGAGGTCCTCGAACGTCACCTCAGTCAGCCCGGCGAGTATGATGTTGCCGGCGGCATCGAGTGCATTATTGGTGAAGACGAGACGTGAGGGCGCATCGATCTGAAGATACTCGCCGCCGGCCGGATGATCGCGGCCCACGCGGGCAGCGAGTTCATCATTGGCGCGCATGATGAGATTCCATTTGCCGCCGACGCGCAGGTCGAGGTCGCACTGTGACACGGTGAATCCTACGGGACAGAACCAGCGCGCCAGGTGCTCGGGATCTGTCCACGCTCGAAATGCGAGCGACCTCGGCGCGAGAAGCAGGCGCGTGAAGGTGATGTCACGGCTGAGTACACGCCGGTCGGCGGCCGGGAGCGATGCCGTCAATTGGTCGAGAAGGTCATGCGTGCCCGCCTCACGAGCACCCTCGTCGCGATAGCCATTGAGGAATGCACCCTGTTCGGTGATCACGAGCCGGGTGGCGTTCGCGTGCGAGCGCAATTCGACCGTCGCAAGTGACACGGAGATCTTCCTCTCATCGAGGTACATTTCGTAGACGTACACGATGCGCCGGTTCGGCTCGATGTCGAGGTACTGCGCGCGAAAATCCGTGGTGCGCACGCCCGACCGGTTCCGATGCGCCTCCGGCGGCCAACGGCACTGCAACCGCTCGCGCCCCCCAACCCGAAAATCGAATTCCCGCACCAGCACCTCGGCCTGCGGGGCGTTGAACCAGCGCGATTTGGCGGGCGCGCTCGCGAAGGCGGCATAGACCCGCGCGGGCGGTGCTTCGATCAGCCGTTCGATGACAAATGTGCCGTGTGCCGCATGCTGTTCACTCATGGCGATCTCCCGGTCATGGGCCAAAATCAGGGTTCATGCCCCTCGCCGCCCTCACGCTGCATTTGTTGCAGGTAGTCCTCGAGTCGATCGAGACGCTCGCTCCAGAGGTGACGATAGGAAGCGATCCACGCGTCGATGTCCTGCAGCCCCTGTGGTTTCAAGCGTGCCGGGCGAAACTGCGCCTCGCGCCCTCGGGCAATCAGTCCGGCACGCTCGAGCACCTTCAGATGCTTCGAAATGGCCGGCAGGCTCATCTGGAAGGGCTCGGCCAGCGCGTTGACGGAAGCCTCACCGCTACGCAACCGGGCCAGGATTGCGCGCCGCGTCGGGTCGGCGAGCGCGTGGAACGTCTGGCTGAGGGTATCAACCATATTAATCCGATTGGTTATTTAACTAAATCGTAAAATACTGTGTGTAGCGCTCCGTGTCAATGCATGCCGCCCCGCTCAATCGGCAGAGCTTACGCTCGGGACCTCGCGCGAGGGCTGCGAGCGGCAGAGCTTCCGGGCCGTTTGAAGGTCGCCCGGGCACGCTCGACCTGAGCACGGATCACGCAGCCGTCGGCGTGATCGTTGACCAGACCCATGGCCTGCATGAATGCATACATCGTTGTCGGGCCGACGAACCGCCAGCCGAGCCGCTTCAGATCCTTCGAGAGCGCGATCGACTCAGCTGAGACCGAGACGACCTGCCCCGCGGCACGCGGCGCGTAGCCGGGCTCGTAGCGCCAGAGGAACGCGCCAAGCGAGCCCTCACGCTCGATCAGCTCGCGGGCGCGGCGCGCATTGTTGACGACCGCTTCGATCTTGCCCCGGTGGCGGACGATGCCCGGGTCGCCGAGCAGCCGCTCGACGTCGCGTCCCGTAAAGCGCGCCACCCGGTCGATGTCGAACTGCCGGAATACAGTGCGCAAGCGCTCGCGCTTGGCGAGGATGGTCCGCCAGCTCAGGCCGGCCTGGAATCCCTCCAGGCAGAGCTTTTCGAACAGGCGCCGGTCCTCGCCGACCGGAAATCCCCACTCGGTATCGTGATACGCGGTGTACTCCGCCGTCACGACGCACCAATGGCAGCGCTGCCGGCCATCGGGTCCCGGTATGGTCGCTGAGTTCACGGCATCGCCTCCAGCCCGCCGCGGCCGCACGCCAGGTTGCAGCTCCCCTCGACCGGTCTCCATCGTGTGTCACGCATGCGTTTCTAAGAAAAATCAATCGATCGCAGCGCCACGGGCCGGTGTCCTGCCCGAGGCTCCCATGCCCGAGGGCTGGCTAGGGTATCATCGCGCCGCGCCGGGACCTCACCGGTGACCTCGCATGGCCGCTGTTTTACGGGAGTGGATTGCAGTGTCGAACCCCAGCCTCGACCCCATGGATCTGTTCGGTGTGCGTGCCGCACTCACCGACGAGGAACGCATGGTACAGGACTCGGTCCGCCGCCTGGTGGACGAGCGCGTACTACCGATCATCCGCGAGTGCTTCGAGGAGCACCGCTTCCCGCGTGAGCTCGTGCCCGAGCTCGCCGCGCTCGGCTTGCTGGGCTCCTCACTCAGCGGTTACGGCTGCGCTGGCCTGAACGGGATCTGCTACGGGCTGATCTGCCAGGAGCTGGAACGAGGCGATTCGGGCATCCGCAGCTTCGTCTCGGTGCAGTCCTCGCTTTGCATGTACCCCATTTACACCTATGGCTCGCCCGAACAGAAGAACAAGTACCTCCCGGGCATGGCCCGTGGCGATCTGATCGGCTGTTTCGGCCTCACCGAGCCACACGGCGGCTCCGATCCGGCCAACATGAAGACCCATGCCCGCCAACGCGGCCGCGACTGGGTTCTGAACGGCTCGAAGATGTGGATCACCAACGGCTCGATCGCCGATGTCGCAGTGGTGTGGGCTCAGACCGACGACGGGATTCGTGGTTTCCTGCTCGAGAAGGGCATGCGCGGCTTCACCGCACAGCTGATCGAGCGCAAGTTCTCCCTGCGTGCCTCGGTGACTTCGGGACTGTTTTTCGATGACGTGCTGGTACCGGCCGAGAACGTTCTGCCGGGAGTGGTGGGCCTGAAAGGTCCGCTGTCGTGCCTGACGCAGGCGCGCTACGGCATCGCCTGGGGCGTGATCGGCGCCGCGCAGGCCTGTCTGGCGCAGCTGCTCGATTACACCGGCGAGCGCGAACTGTTCGGCCGACCGCTGGCGCAGAACCAGGCGGTGCAGATCCGACTGGCCGAAATGGCCCGCAAGATCACCGGCGCGCAGCTGATCGCGCTGCAGCTCGGCCGATTGAAGGACAGCGGCGCGCTCGACCCGATACAAGTCTCCCTCGCCAAGTGGAACAACTGCCGCACGGCCATCGAAGTGGCGCGCGAATGTCGCGATCTGCTGGGCGGCGCCGGTATCAGCGCCGAGTACGCGCCCATCCGCCACATGCTCAACCTCGAGAGCGTGATCACCTACGAGGGCACCGAGACCATCCACCAGCTCTCGGTCGGACGGGCGCTGACGGGCCGCAATGCGTTTTAGGCGGGCCTCCGGGGCCGGGGACGCTCAGCGGCGGGAACGGCTGCGCCGCGGTGGGCCCGCTGGGCGCTTGCGCTTGCCGGGCTTGTCGTACGGGTTCTGATCGGTGCGATATTCGATCACCACCGGCGTGGCGAACAGGTCGAACTGTTTGCGGAACACATTGGTGAGATATCGCGTGTAGGAACCGGGCACCGATGCAGTCTGGTTGCCATGGATCACCACCCGTGGCGGGTTGCGTCCGCCCTGATGGGCATAGCGCAGTTTGATGCGCCGACCACGCACGAGTGGCGGCTGATGGGCGCTGATCGCGCGCTCTAGAGTCCGCGTCAACGCCCGAGTCGGCATCTCGCGCATGGCGGCATCGTAGGCACGCAGCGTGGCCTGCACGAGCTCGCCCACTCCGGTGCCGTGACGGGCCGAGATGAAATGCAACGGCGCGAACGGCACGAAATCGAGCTTCAGCGCGAGTTGACGGTGAATCTCCTCGCGCTGCTCCGGTGCGATGCCATCCCATTTATTGACCGCGATGATCAGCGCCCGACCGCGCTCGAGCGCGATGCCGAGCACGCTCGCGTCCTGCTCCGCGACACCCTCATGAGCGTCGAGCACCTGGATGACCACGTGGGCCTCGTCTATGGCCTGCAGGGTCTTCGCGACGCTCGCGCGCTCGATGGCATCCTCGACGCGGGCGCGGCGGCGGACTCCGGCCGTGTCGATCAGCATGAACCGCCGGCCGTCGCGCTCGAAAGGCACGAGAATACTGTCGCGTGTGGTGCCCGGCTGGTCACTGGCAATCACGCGTTCTTCACCGAGCAGGCGGTTGACCAGCGTCGACTTACCGACATTGGGTCGGCCGATGACCGCGATGTGCACCGCATCGGCCTCTTCGCCCGAGGGCGGCTGTGGCTCCAGACCGTGCAGCACTTGCTGCATCAGATCATCGCATCCCTGGCCGTGACTCGCCGAGATACCGATTGGCTCGCCGAATCCCAGCGCGTGAAAGTCCGCGGCCGCGATTTCGGTGTCGAGCCCCTCTGCCTTGTTCAGCGCCACAGTCACCGGCTTGCCGCAACGGCGCAGCTCGCGGGCGACGAAATGATCCTGCGGAGTCAAACCGGCGCGCGCATCGACCACGAACACGAGGTGATCGGCTTCAGCGACCGCCCGCTCGGTCTGCTCGCGCATCTGCGTCTCGATGCCACGCGGGTTCTCCACCAGCCCGCCAGTGTCGACCACGACGCAAGGGACGGGCCCAAGGCGCCCGAACCCATACTGACGGTCTCGGGTCAGGCCGGGCACATCTGCGACGATGGCATCCCGCGTGCCGGTGAGCACGTTGAACAGCGTGGACTTGCCCACATTGGGCCGTCCGACCAGTGCAACAACAGGCAGCATGGGTGCTGCGTCCGCTCAGGGTCAGTGGCGCGGTGAAACGCGAAAAGCGGTGATCCGGCCGATGTCGTTGATCACCACGACCTCGTTCCCGATCACCAGCGGCGGGTTGGATACGCGAATCCCGCCACTTTCGGCCCGGGCCTCGAAGGCCCCGGTGCGCTTGTTCAGCCAGTGCACGTACCCCTGATAATCCGCGACGATCACCGCGTCGGAGCTGACCGCAGGCTCGCTGAGCGCACGGTAGCGCAGCGCAGCCTGTTTCCAGATCAACGCGCCGTTCTTGCGATTGAGCGCTTCCACCGTGCCGTCTGCCGTCGAGAGGTACACTGCATGCGTGCCGAGAGCCACACCCCGGAAACTCGAGGCCTTATGCGTCCACCAAGGCTGACCGCTCTTCAGCGCCAGCATGTCGACCGTCCCGTGATAACCGACGGTATACACATCCTTGCCGGCAACGATCGCCGCGCCGTGCACGTCCGCAAGCCGCTCGATCGCAGTGCGCCCACTCGGCTGAGATACCGTAGCGAGCCACACCTGCGAACCGTCCGACTCATTCACCGCCAGCACCTTGCCGTTGGCGAAACCACTGATCACCATGTGATCGGCAATTACCGGAATTGCCGCACCGCGCAACGACAGCGAGGGCATGTGTTGCTGCGTCTCCCAAAGCTCGTGGCCGTCCTTTGGCGAGAGCGCGTGCAGCGCCCCGTCGATGGTTCGTACGGCAATCAGCCGCGAGGACACGGCCGGAGAGGAGACCACCTCGTCCGCCAGACGCGTACGCCAGAGAAGCTTCCCGGTGCGTGCATCGAGCGCGAGCACCTGACCATCGGTGGCACCGACCACTAACAGATTGTCGTGCACGGCCGGCCCACCGCCGAGCGGCGTATGCGTATCGGTGCGCCACAGCTGCCGGCCAGTGCTCGCGTCGAATGCGGCCACCACTCCGTCATGCCCGGATGCAAACAGGCGCTCGCCCTGCCCCACAAGGTGCAGGCCGAGCAACAGCGCACGCGTCTTGGAGTTGCCGAAACCCCAGAAGTTGATCAGGTGAAAGCTGCCGACGGAGGCAGTCCAGATCGTGCGGACGCGCAGCGTCGCCTTGATGGGCGCGAGCTTGGCTGGTTTGTCGACCTCCTTGTTGGAGCAGGCCGCCAGCAGCCCGGTTGCCGCGAGCGCCGCAGCCCAGAATCGCATCGATCGCTTGGTGTTCGTGTGCAAGAGTCTCATCCCGCTCGGTATCGGTACGGCCGGCTCTACTTGCTGCCGGCCGCTGCGGCGGCCGTCGCGGTGGCCGTCGCTGGCTCGCCGGGCAAATTGGCGGCGAGTTCGGAAATCTTCAGATCCAGCAGGTGCTGGTCGGTCTCGCCACCCGGATCACTGGCGCGGGCGAGCCGGTAGGCCGCAAGCGCCTCACGCTTTTTGCCAAGAGCGTAATAGGCATCCCCGCGCACCTCGGCGAAGCGGGGGGCAAAAGCGCCCGGACTGGCGCCGCCAAGCGTCGCCAGTGCCAGCTGCGGCTGGTGCAGCGCAATCTGCACGCGCGCCAGACGCAAGCGTGCAATCAGCCCCAGGATCGGGTCATGCGGGTGCTGCATCACCACCGTCAGTTCGGCCGCGGCGCGGCTGAGATGACTGCTCTCGACGAACGCTGCCGCCGAGGCCAACCGGGCCTGATCGGCGTAGGGGGTCGAGCCGTAGCGGCGCTCGAGCGTTCCGGCGAGGCTGAATGCCTGGGTCGGATTGCCATGACCGAAGTCATTCTCCATTTGCACGTACAGCGCGCTCGCGGCCAGGTCACGCCCGTTGACATGGCTCTGCCACCACCGGTACCCGGCCAACCCCAGCGCCGCAATCGCCACGCCGGCGAGCATCGCCGGCCCGTTAACGCGCAGCCAGGCGAGCAGTGCTTCCCATTTCTCGCGTTCGTCAAGATAGCTGTCCACGACCCCTCCTCGAATTTCAGGTATGCACGGCGGTGGCCAGAGCCGTCTGGATCGCCGCAGCCAGGTCGGGCAGCGGACTCTCGCTCTGACCGGCATCGTGCCGCAAAGGTTTCACAGCCGCCACGCCCCGTGCCAGCTCATCCTCACCCAGAATCACCGCCACCGCTGCGCCGCTGCGGTCGGCGCGGCGGAACTGCGTCTTGAAATTGCCGCCGCCGAGATTGAGTTCGACGCGCCGCTCGGGCAAGGCGTCGCGCAGCCGCTCGGCGAGCTGCAGCCCGTACGCCGAGGCGCGCTCCCCGCTGACGACGATGTAAACGTCAGCGGTAGGCTCTGCCGCGGGCGCGCCGGCCTGCGTCAGCAATGCGACCAGCCGCTCGATACCCATGGCAAACCCGATCCCAGGGGTGCTCTCGCCACCGAGCTGGCCAATCAGGCCGTCGTAGCGCCCGCCAGAGCATACGGCATCCTGGGCGCCGAGCGCGTCCGTGATCCACTCGAACACGGTACGACTGTAGTAATCGAGACCGCGCACCAGGCGCGGATTGACGCGGAAGGGAATGCCGAGCGCCTCGAGCGCGGCGCACAGCCCCTGGAAATGCTCGCGCGATTCCCCATCCAGATGGTCGGTCAGCACCGGGGCGGCCTCGATCAGGGCGCGCATGTCCGGATTCTTGCTGTCGAGCACGCGCAGCGGATTGCCCTCGAGGCGCCGACGGCTGTCGGCGTCGAGCTCGTCGTGGTGCGCGCGCAGATACTCGACCAGCTTCTCCCGGTATGCACGCCGCGACTCCGGCGTGCCGAGCGAGTTGATCTCGAGACGAACGCGCTCGATGCCGAGCCGCTTCCACAACCGCGCGGTGAGCGCAATCAGTTCGATATCGATATCCGGGCCCGGAAATCCGACGGCCTCGACGCTCACTTGGTGAAACTGCCGGTAGCGACCCTTCTGCGGCCGCTCGTGGCGGAACATCGGTCCGGTGCACCAGAGCTTGTGGCGCTGACCGCGCAACATCCCGTTGGAAATGAGCGCCCGCATGACCCCAGCGGTGCCTTCAGGGCGCAACGTGAGACTCTCGCCACCCTGGTCGACAAAGGTATACATCTCCTTTTCGACGACATCGGTGTACTCGCCGATCGCCCGCTGGAAAAGCTCCGTGCGCTCCACCAACGGCACGCGCATCTCCTGATAGCCGTAGGCGGTCAGCACCTCGCGGGCAGCTGTCTCGATGATATGCCACGCGGCTATCTCCGCCGGCAGCACATCGTTCATGCCGCGCACTGGCTGGATCTGTTCAGTCAACTCATCCTCCCGCATGCCGCGGCGCAGAGGATACCTGCCCAGCGGCGCTGACAGCGATCGAGACGGCATGATCCCGCCCCACATACGAGCCGATCGGCACCTCGCGCCCATTGACCCTGAGCGTCACCCCCTCGGCGTACCCCAGCACCACGTGCAGCGGCGCGGCCCCGCTCATCGTCTCCCTCGTGCCGGCACCGGCGAGACCGCGATACAGCGCCTTGCCTGCCGCATCGCTCACCGACACCCAGCTCGCGGCCGGGAACTGGAGCGTGATCTGCACATTACCCGCGCGCGTCGCCGTCAATGCGGTTGAGGTGGACGCTGGGACCTGACGACTCGTCACACCGTCCGACACATTCCCTGAGGGCAACGTGCGACTCGAGAGGGCCGGTGCAGTGCGCGCCAACGGCTCGGGTACCTGTGATCGTGGGACGGAGGTCGGCACAAGTCGTCCGATGTGCCAGCGCGACCAGCCCCACCAGAAGAGCGCGCCGACGGCCAGCACGCCAAGCGTCACGACTGCGGCGCCAGTCAGCGCGGTCCTCGGAACACGCGGCGCCTTGCCCTCGACACGCGGTATGCGCGTCAGATCCGGCGCCGGGATGGCCGCTGCCTCTGCGAGCATCTCGAGCAGGGCCGGAACGGGCTCACCGAGCAGTTCGGCGTAGCGGCTAAGGTAACTCTTGACGTAGATTGGAGCACCGATCGACTCGAACCGCTCCGCCTCGAGTGCCTCGAGCACATCGGCAGAGACATGCAGCCGCTGCGCGGCCTGAGCAAGGCTCAAGCCGGCCCGCTCGCGCGCATCGCGCAGCCGCGCGCCAATGCCGCAGCCGCCCTCGCGGCGCGGCTCGCCGCCTGGTTCTTCCGCCATCACGCTCAACCCGGGTCGTGTCCGAGAGAGGCCAGTGCATGTGCCTGGGCCGAATCGGGGAAATCGAGCTGCAGTCTGCGTGCATAGAGCTGCGCATCGAGCGCATCTCCTTGCGCGCGCGCCACTTTGACCGCGAGCAGCAGCAGATCCGGCGTCTCGCTGTTGGTGGTCAGAAACCGCTTGATCAGCTTGCGGGCCTGCTTGTAGTGGCCCTGCTTGTACTGCAGGTCGGCAAGCTGCCAGGCCGCCTGCTCGAAACCCGGACTCACCGCGAGGGCTGCTTCGAACATCTGCTGTGCGCGGACGTATTGATGCGCCACGCGCAGACAGACCCCGGCGTTATCGTAGGCCGCTGCTGGAGTGAGATAGAGTGGATTGCGCGCGGCTTCGAGAAAGTAACGCACGCCCTCAGCAGTGCGGCCCACGTTGCACAGGTATACCGCGTAGTCGTTCTGGTAATCCGGATTGTGCGGCGAGAGACTCAGCGCCGCGCGGTACTCCTTGTCGGCCCGCGCCGACTCTCCCATGCGCTCGAACAGCAACGCACGCGCGCTGTGCACGTTCGCATCGTCGGGATTTTCCTTCAGCGCACGATCGAGCTTGTGCTTGGCCACTGCCAGCTCACCACGCTGCAGATAAGCGATCCCCAGCTCGGTGTTATAAATGGCGGCTTGATGCTGATCCCGCACGAGCTGAGGGTTGCTGCAAGCCGCGAGTAACGCCGCGGTCAGCAAGCACATCAGCGGCCACAGGACTCGCCGGCTCCTCATGCCTGCACCGCCAGGCCGAACACACGGCTGCCAAGACGCACGGTGGTGCGATCGACCACGCGGCCGGCCAGTTGGCCGCAGGCCGCGTCGATGTCATCGCCGCGCGTCCTGCGTACGGTCGCGAGCACACCGCGGCGCAACAACTCGTCGCGGAATGCATGCACCACTTCCGGCGCAGAGCGGCGAAATCGCGAGCCAGGAAACGGGTTGAACGGAATCAGATTGACCTTGGCCGGATGTCCCGCGAGCAGCGCTGCCAATGCCCGCGCCTGCGCCCGGGAATCATTCACGCCCTCGAGAAGGACGTACTCAAAAGTGACGCTGCGGCCGTTGCGCTCATCGATGTAGTGCCAGCAGGCGCTCAGCAGCTCCTCGATCGGGTGCTTGCGGTTTATCGGCACCAATTCGTTGCGCAGTGCGTCATCGGGCGCGTGCAGCGAGACGGCGAGTGCCACATTGCTGTGCTCGGCTAGCTTGTAGATCTGCGGCACCAGGCCCGAGGTCGAAAGGGTCACCCGCCGGCGCGACAGATCGAAGCCAAAATCATCGAGAAGAATGTCGAGCGCCGGTACCACGTTGCGAAAGTTAGCCAGTGGCTCGCCCATGCCCATGAGAACGACGTTGGTGACGGCGCGCTCGCGGGCCAGATCGGCAACCGTTCCGGCCAGCTCGCGGTTGGCAAGCCAGACCTGGCCGACGATCTCGGCGGTGGTCAGATTGCGGTTGAAGCCCTGTTGCGCCGTCGAGCAGAACGCGCAATCCAACGCGCAGCCCACCTGCGAGGAGATGCACAGCGTCGCCCGATCGGGCTCCGGGATGTAGACCATCTCGAAGGCCTGACTGCCGTCGGCCCGCAACAGCCACTTACGCGTGCCGTCCGCCGAGCGCTGCTCGGTGATGATCTCCGGCGCGTGCACGCAGGCTCTTGCCGCGAGCTCGGCGCGAAAATCCTTGGCGAGGTCGGTCATGCGCTCGAACGAGGGTTCGGCGCGCTTGTAGACCCACTGCATCAGCTGCCGGGCGCGAAACGGCTTGCTGCCGAGCTCCGCCACGAACCGCTCGAGCTCGCTCCGGGGTAACCCCAGCAGATTCGTGGTCGTGGCGGGCTCGCTCATGGGCTTGCAGGCGGCCTCAGCCGCGCGGATGCAGCTCCGTCGCGCTGAAGAAATAGGCGATCTCGCGCGCAGCCGTCTCGGCGGCATCGGAGCCGTGCACCACGTTGCGCTCGATGCTCTCGGCGAGATCGGCGCGAATCGTGCCCGGTGCGGCCTTCTTCGGATCGGTGGCGCCCATGATGTCGCGGTGGCGCGCAATCGCGTTCTCCCCCTCGAGCACCTGCACCATGACGGGCCCTGAAATCATGTAGTGCACCAGATCCTTGAAAAAAGGCCGTTCACGGTGCACGGCATAGAAGCCCTCCGCCTCGCGCTGCGACAGCTGCAGCATGCGGGCGGCGATAATGACGAGGCCTGCGGATTCGAAACGGCGATATACCTCGCCGATCAGATTGCGGGCGACGCCGTCGGGTTTGACGATGGACAGGGTGCGCTCGAGCGCCATTCGGGTTGACCTTTCGGGAGCGGAATACGAAACGGAATGCGTCGGCCAGGATCTGCCTCGCGTGACGGGGCCGACCGGCGTCAAGCGTTACAGTTTACCCGGTGACACCCGGGGGAGGCAATTTGGCCGTCGGACCGAAGTGGCGGATTGGAAACGGTTTTTAGGGGCGCCCGCCGTGCCCGGTCTGGCCCCGGGACGCGACTTAGACCGAAAAGCTCTCGCCGCAACCGCATTCGCCGCGGACATTGGGGTTGCGGAAGCGGAAGGCCTCGTTCAGGCCCTGCTTGACGAAGTCCACCGTCGTCCCGTCAATCAGCGGCAGGCTCTGCGGATCGACGTAGATCTTCACCCCCCGATCCTCGAAGACCACGTCGCCCACCTGCTGTTCATCCGCATAATTGACCACGTAGGCGAAACCGGAACAGCCCGTCTTGCGCACACCCAGTCGCAGCCCAATGCCGTGTCCGCGGGTGGCAAGGAAGCTCTGGATCCGGTGCGCAGCTGATTCAGTCAGTGAGATGGCCATAGCATGCGTGAAAAGCCGATTCGGACTCATTCTACACCCCTGGCCAGTGCTGCTGGCACTGGCGAAGCGCATCCTCAAGCGTCAGCAGGCGACCCAGCTTCTCCACCGGCACGACCAGCGCGCCGGCCCATTCTCCCGGCGTTCCCGGCACGAGCTCCGCCCGAGAACGTCCCGGCAGGCGCTCGGCGAGCCAAGCGGCGGCAGCTAGAGTATGCGGGCATCCGTACACGCGGTGCGAGACGCGGCTCACGCGCCCGTCGCGCACTTGCAGCCGGAAGCGGATCCACACCTCCCGTCCCGGCCCCCCCGCCTCCCCCACGACCTCATCACCGACTTCGGCCGGCTCGTGCGCCGGGGACAGCGCCCGCAGGCGCGTCACTTCGCGCCTCACGGCGGCGGCGGCCGCATCGATCTGTGCCTCGGTCGTGAAGCGGCCAAAGCTGAAGCGCAACGAGCTCTGCGCAAGCTCCGAATCACGGCCGAGCGCGCGCAGCACGTAGGAGGGCTCGCCCGAGGCCGAATTGCACGCTGAGCCGGTCGAGACCGCCAGCTCCGTCAAACCCGTAACGAGACTCTCCCCTTCGACCCCTTCGAATGACGCATTGAGCAGGCCCGGGGCGCGCGGCGCACCGGCGCCGTTCAAATGCACACCCCCAAGCGGGTGCAATTGCTCCCAAAGACGCTCGCCCAGCGCCCGCAGGCGCGCCGTCTCGCTCCTGAGCGCCGCGCGAGCCAGGGAGCAGGCGACCCCGAAGCCGACGATTTGGTGGGTGGGCAGCGTTCCGGGGCGCAACCCTCGTTCCTGACCGCCGCCGAACAAGAGCGGCTGCACCTGTGCACGGACATCGCGACGCACGTAGAGCGCGCCGATGCCCTTGGGACCGTAGAGCTTGTGCGCCGTGAATGAGGCCAGGTCGACCGGTAACGCGTGCAGCTCCATTGCGATACGTCCGGCAGCCTGGGCCGCGTCGGTGTGAAACAGAATACCGCGTTCGCGACAGAGCGCACCGATCTCGGCAACGTCCTGGATCACCCCGGTTTCATTGTTGACCCACATGATCGACACCAAAACGGTATCGGGGCGCAGCGCCGCGGCGAGCGCGCGCGGCTCGATGCGTCCGGTCCGGTCCGGCGCCACCAGCGTCACGGCAAAGCCCTCTTTCTCCAGGCGCCTGCACGGATCAAGCGCGGCTTTGTGCTCGATACGCGAGCTCACCACGTGCCGGCCGCGATGGGCCGCGCCGCGCGCTGCGCCGAGTACCGCGAGGTTGTCGGATTCGGTCGCCCCGGAGGTGAAGACGATTTCGCTGCTCGTCGCGCCGATCAGCGCCGCAATCTGCTCACGCGCAATTTCGATCTGCGCGGCGGCCCGCCGTCCCCACGGATGCAGCGATGCCGGATTGCCGCGGCCTCCCTCGGCCGCTAGCGAGCGCGCCATCGCGTCGATCACGGCGGGATCGACCGGAGTACTCGCCGCGTAATCGAGGTAGATGGGATCGTTTGCGCTCATAGTTTCCAGCTCGGCACGCAGGCCGGATCGGGCCGCCGTGAGAACACCGCCAAGCCCGCCACGCGGCGCGTGGGATGTACCTATCAGCAGCGTTTACCGAGTGACTATATTACCTGCACGCGCCCGATCTGCCGGCGTCCGCCGGCAGATCGGGCCGCACATCCCCGCAGGCAGAGGGTCACCATGAAGTTACGCACGCTCTTGCTCACGATTCTTGCACTCACACTGTCTGCCGCGCGCGCCGGTGCCGCCAGCCCCAACGGCCCATTCTGGCAATACCCGGCAATCAAGGGCTATGGCGCGGAGCACACCTGGCCCGATGTCCTCGAGCGGCCGCAGGCTCGCGCCACGTACAAGGCCGTGTTCGATCTGACGCGCGGTGATGCTCGTGCCACCACCGTGAACACGGGCCTGAACCTGATCGCGCGTACGGTCAATGTGTTCGCCTCCGCCGCAGTGCCGCTCAACCATCTGCGATTCGCGGTAATCATCCATGGGCCGGCCACGGCGCTGACGCTGAGTGCGGCGGCTTACCAACAGCGGTTCGGACATCCGAACCCGAACCTCGCGCTGATCGCCGCGCTGCGCCAAGCAGGAGTCGAGCTGCTGGTGTGCGGCGATGCGCTCGCGGTCCAGCGTGTGACGCCTGCCGAGGTCAATCCCGACATACACGTTGCGCTCGCGGCGCTGTCCACGCTCATCATGCTGCAGAATCGCGGTTACGCCCTGGTGCGCCTGTAGCGTGGTTCCCCGCGGCGGGCGCGCGCAGGCTAGGACTCTCCGGCGCGCCGCCGGCGGCGCTGCACCGCGGTGAGAAAGCCCCGCAGGATGTTGACTTCATTGTGATCGAGCTCGGCACGCTGCAGGAAGCGGCGAATGCGCGCCATCAGATGGGTGCCGCTCTGTGTGCGATCCCGGAAATCGACCTGCTCGAGCACCTGAGCGAAGTGCTCGTAGAGACGCTCGAGTTCCGCCGGCTCGGCGAGCGGCCCAGCCGCCGGTGTTGCCGCAACTGCCACGCCCTCGACGCGAAACAGCTCGTACGCCACGATCTGCACCGCCATGGCCAGATTGAGCGAGGGATAGGTCTCGCTCGCCGGTACGCGCACCAGCAGGTGTGCCGTTTCGAGCTGCTCGTTGGTGAGTCCCGCACGCTCAGAGCCGAACAGCACCGCGACGGCGCCGCGGGTCGATTCCACCGCCAGACGCTCGGCCGCAGCGCGGACGTCCGCCACGCGGAAATACTGGTCGCGCTCGCGCGATGTGGTTGCAGCCACGAAGCCGCAGCCCGCGAGCGCCTCCGACACCGAATCGACCACACGGGCTCGTGCGAGCAGATCGTCGGCGCCCGAGGCGCGAGCAGTGGCCTCCGCATGCGGGAACTGGCGCGGCGCGACCAGCACGAGCTGCTCTAGCCCCATGTTTTTCATCGCCCGCGCCACCGCCCCGATGTTCCCGGGATGCGACGGCTCGACCAGTACGATGCGGATTTGCGCTCTGTCCATCAGAATCCACCCGGCCGCGGCAGCCGCGCCCGGGCGCGGACCGCCGCCAATGCCGGCTCAGCGCGTCGGCTCGGCAACTCGGCTGCGCAGCCGGCTGTGCCGGTAGCCGTAGAACGCGTATACCACCACCCCGATCGCAGTCCACACGACCAAACGCACCCAGGTGCTGCCCGGCAGCTTGTAGATCATGAACCCGCACACCAGAGCGCCCAGGGTGCACGTGACCCAGGGCAACGGCACGCGGAACGGCCGCTGCAGGTCGGGCCGTGTGTAGCGCAGCACCAGCACGCCGATGCAGACCGTCACAAAGGCCATCAGGGTGCCGATCGAGACCAACTCGCCGAGCAGATCCACCGGAAACAATCCGCCGATCACCGCTGCGGCGATGCCGGTCACGACGGTGCCGACGGAAGGCGTACGAAATTTCGGATGGATCCGGCCGAAGACCGGCGGCAGCAGTCCATCCTGCGCCATGGAGTAGAAGATACGCGCCTGGGCGATCGTCATGACCAGCATGACCGAGGTCATGCCGAGAATCGCCCCGAGATCGACCGGCACGCTGAACCAGTGCAACTGCGGGTACGTGTCGAGCGCCAGCGCGATCGGCGCGGCAACATTGAGCTTCTTATAGCTCACCATGCCAGTGAGCACTGCCGAGACCGCCACGTACAGCAGCGTGCAGATCACCAGACTCGAGAGGATACCGATCGGCATGTCCCGCTGCGGGTTCTTCGCCTCCTGCGCCGTGGTCGAAATCGCGTCGAATCCGATGTACGCGAAGAAAATGACCCCGGACGCGGTGAATACCCCGCCCCATCCGTACTGATCCGGCGCACCGGTGGGCGCGGGAATGAACGGATGCCAGTTGGCGTGCTGAATGAAGCCCATGCCGAGCACGATGAATAGCACCACCACGGCGACCTTCAGGGTCACAATCACGGTGTTGAATTCTGCGGATTGCTTGATGCCGATGTAACAGACCGTCGCCAGAGCGAGGACAATCAGCACCGCCGGCACATTGAGAATGGCGCCCGAGGTCATCACCGAGAAGCTGTCCGGGGCCGCCTGCATAAACGGCGCATGCGAGAGCGCGTTCGGCACATGCACGCCGAAGTCGGAAAGCAGCCGGATGACGTATCCCGACCAGCCCACTGACACCGTCGCCACCGCGAACAGGTACTCGAGCACCAGATTCCAACCGATGAACCAGGCGATTCCTTCCCCGAGCGTCGCATATGTATAGGAATACGCGCTACCTGACACCGGGATCATCGCGGCGAATTCTGCGTAGCACAATCCGGCAAATGCGCAGCCGAGACCGGCAATGATGAATGACAGCACCAGCGCAGGACCGGCGTATTGGGCGGCAGCCACCCCGGTGAGGACGAAAATCCCGGTACCGATGATCCCCCCGATACCGAGCATGGTGAGCGCCGTGGCCGAGAGCGTGCGTTTGAGCTGGTGCCCTTGCGCATCCGCTGCGTCCGCTGCCTCGATTTCGGCGACCGATTTTGTTGCAAAAATCTGTCTTATCATTGCGGGACTGTACCTAAGCTCACCCCGGATTGCGAGTCCGCCCGCCGAGCCAGACCGGCGCTTCAGCGCACGCGCAACTCCTCCGGCACAAACGGAGCAAACAGCTCGAGCATTGCGGCGTACACCCTGGGCGTGCCGGCCACCACATGCCCGCCCTGACGGTACTCCTCCCCGCTGAGTGTGCCGATGCGGCCGCCGGCCTCCTGCACCAGCAGCGTGCCGGCAGCGGTATCCCAGGGCGCGAGTCCGAGCTCCCAGAACCCATCGATTCGTCCGGCGGCCACATAAGCCAGATCGAGCGCCGCAGCACCGGGCCGGCGAATACCCGCGGTGCTCTGGGTGGCGGCCTTGAGCATGGCGAAGTATGCGTCGAGATAACGATCGTTGGCGCGGAACGGGAAACCGGTGCCAATCAGCGCCCCCTCCAAAGTGCGCTGCTTACTCACCCTGATGCGCCGGTTGTCGAGATGCGCCCCACCGCCGCGCGAGGCCGTGAACAGCTCCTGGCGCATCGGGTCGTAGACCACGGCGTGCTCGAGACGCCCCTTATGTTCGCAGGCAATAGACACGGCGAACACGGGAAAGCCGTGCAGGAAGTTGGTCGTGCCATCCAGCGGATCGATGATCCAGCGAAACTCGTGCTCGCCCTGCGCACCACCTTCCTCGGCGAGGATGGCGTGATCCGGATAATGGCGGCGGATGATCTCCACAATCTGCGCTTCGGCCGCCCGATCGACCTCGGAGACAAAATCGTTGCGGCTCTTCGCCGTCACGGTCAGAGACTCGAGGTTATTCAGGTTGCGCACGATAACCTCGCCGGCACGACGAGCGGCGCGAACCGCGATATTCAGCAGCGCATGCGCGGCCACTGCGGCTCCTCAGGGAAGCTCATCGACCGCCGCCTTGCGCGCGGAGGGGAAGAGATGTTCAGCCGTCAGCCCACACTCCAGCGCGATCGCACTAGAGATGTAGATCGAAGAGTAGGTGCCGGCCAGAATGCCTATCAGCAACGCTGCGGAGAACCCGCGCAGCACCGGGCCGCCGAGCACCAGCAACGCCACGACCACAATGGAGGTGACCACCTTGGTCATGATGGTCCGCGAGAGGGTCTGATTGATGGCCTGGTCGAGCACCACGTTCGCCGCCAGACGCCGGTTACCCTCGAACCTCTCGCGAATACGATCGAACACCACGACCGTATCGTTCAGCGAGTACCCGATCACAGCGAGCACCGCAGCCACGACGTTCAGGTCGAACGAAATTTGCGTGAGTGCGAAGAAGCCGAGCACCAGGATCGGATCGTGCAGTACGGCCAGAATCGCCCCGAGTGAGAGTCGCCATGTATGGAATCGCCAGGCGATGTACAGGAAGATGAACAGCAGCGTGAAGGTGAGCGCCCACATTGCGCTTTTCTTCAGCTCGGAGCCGACCTGGGGGCCGACCACCGACAGCGACTGCACCGTGGCACCGGCATTGACCTTCTGCAATGCCCGCTGCAACCGGTCGCGCAGTTCCGCGGATGTCTGCTTCGGCTCCGGCGGCAGGCGGATCGCGATGGCCCGCGAGGAGCCGAAATTCTCCACTACCGCGTCACGGAAGCCGGCCGCAGCGATCTGGCTGCGTACCGCCGACAGATCCGCCGTGACCGGGAAGGTCGCCTGCGCGGTCACGCCGCCGGTGAAATCGATGGCCAAATTCAGGCCGCGTGTAATCAGCAGCGCGAACGAGGCCAGCATCAGCACGATGGACAGTCCAAACCACACCTTGCGTGTGGCCATGAACTGGAAATTGGTTTGATGGCTGAAAAATTCCACGTGCAGTCCCCTAGATGTGCAGACGGGCGAGTTTGCGCCGCCCGCCGTACATGAGCGTCACCAACGCCCTGCTGCCCATCAGCGAGGTGAACATCGAGGTGGCGATGCCGAGCACGAGCACCACCGCAAAGCCGCGGATTGCGCCGGTGCCAAAGATCCACAACACCAGCCCGGCGATTCCCGTAGTGACATTCGAGTCGGCGATCGCCGAGAAGGCCTTCTCGAAGCCCGCCCGGATCGCCGCCTGGGGCGAGACGCCCTTGCGCAGCTCTTCGCGGATACGCTCGTAGATAAGTACGTTGGCGTCGACTGCAATACCCACCGTGAGAATGATGCCCGCAATTCCCGGCAGCGAGAGCGACGCGTGCATCATCGACAGCAGCGCCGTCAGCAGCACCACGTTCGCGACCAGCACTGCGTCGGCGACCAGCCCGAAGACCTTGTAGTAAAGCGCCATGAACACCAGTACGCCCGCCATGCCGATCACCAGCGCGGCGATACCCATCCTGATGTTCTCCCGACCGAGACTCGGGCCGATGACCCGCTCCTCGACCAGATTGATCGGCGTGACGAATGAACCGGAGCGCAGCAGAATCGCGAGATCCTGCGCATCGGCAAGCGTGAGGCCCGTGATCTGGAAGCGATCGCTGAACACCCCGTCGATGGTCGCATCGTTGATCACCTTTTCAGTGGTGACTTCCTTCGTGACCTTCTGGCCGTCGAGCTCTTTGGTGACGCTGTGCTTGGTGATCAACACCACACCCATCGGCTTGCCGACGTTGGCCTTGGTGGTGCGCAGCATGTTCTCGCCGGCTCGGCTGTCGAGAGTGACGTTCACTGCAGGTCCCTGCGTGCTCTCCCCGACCGTGGCATCGGTCAGCTGATCGCCGGTCGCGATGACCTCGCGCTTGAGCAATATCGGCATCCCGTTCCAGGTATCGGTATACAGCTTGTCCCCGAGTGGCACGTTGCCGGTCTGCTGCGCCTCGAGGGCATCGTTCACCACGTCATTCAGATGGAACTCCAGCGAGGCAGTCTGGCCGAGCAGGTGCTTCACCTCCGCCATGTTCTGAATTCCCGGCAACTGCACGTCGATGCGGTTGTTGCCCTGGCGCTGCACTATTGGCTCGGAAACACCGAGCTGGTTGACGCGATTGCGCAGAATCGAGATGTTCTGCTCAATGGCGTAATTCTCCCGCGCACGAATTTTATCCGCCGGCAGAGTCGCCTGAATAACTGCCCCGCCCGGCTCGGCGCTCGTGGTGAGCGTCAGCCCGCGCAGCGGATCGGCGATCGCATGTTCTGCCGCCGAGAGGCTCGCCTGCGGTCCGAGCGTGATCTGGATGGTGTTTGGCAATGTGCTGCCGCCGGTGGCAACGTCCGTGACGTTGGCCACAGGGACCTTCGCTTCCGCAAGTGCACGGGAGGCATCCTGCGTGTAGGTCTGCAGGATCTGGCGCACAGCGCTCTTGATGTCGACCTCATAGAGCAGATCCAGTCCGCCACTCAGATCAAGACCGAGCGGCATCGGCTTCAGGCCAAGGCCACGCAGCCACGCCGGCGTGCGCGGCACGAGCGTCAGCGCGGAGATGTATTTTTTTGCGAATTTACCGTTGATGGCGTCGTGACCGCGTAGCTGATCCGGCACGTCGGCAAACCGCACGATCAGGCGGCCGTTCTGTACGTACGCGCCTCTGAAGGGCACCTTTTCCTGCTGCAGAAACGCGCTCACGTCATGGGCCTCGGCAGCGGTGACTGCCGAATGGTCCGCGTGCGCAAGCTGCAGGGCTGGTGCCTCGCCGAAGACGTTGGGGAGCGCAAACAGCAGGCCGACGGCCAGCACGGCCGCGATCAGAATGTACTTCCAGCGGGCGTATTCGAGCATGGCTCAGGCGCTTTTCAGAGTGCCCTTGGGCATCAGGGCGCTCACTTGGACCTTTTGCACCTTCACGCGCACGCCCTCGGCCACCTCTAGGGTGACGAAGTGCTCGCTGACGTCGCTGATGCGTCCGAGCAGGCCGCCGCTGGTGACCACCTCATCGCCCGCCGCCAGCTTCGAGACCAGCGTCTGGTGCTCCTTAGCCTTCTTCTGCTGGGGTCGGATCAGCAGGAAATAGAAGACGACGATGAACGCGCCCATCACCAGAAGGGGCGCAAGCTGGCTACCGCCGCCGGCCGGCGCCGCGCCAGCGGCCCAAGCCGTAGGAATCAGTGCATTCATTTAATGTTCCTCGAGACCACCGCCGGGGGCGGTCACGACCGGCCCCGGAGGCGAAGGGGCGGCATTATGCCACAGCGTCAGCGCCCGTCCGTCGGCCAAGAAAATCCGTGCAGAACGCCGCCAGCCGGCCCGCCTCGATGGCAGCGCGCAGCCGGCGCATCAACCCAAGGTAGAACGCCAGGTTATGGATCGTGTTCAGCCGACTGCCGAGGATCTCGTTGCAGCGATCCAGGTGGCGCAGGTAGGCACGCGAATAGTTGCGACAGGTATAGCAATCGCACTGCGGGTCCACCGGGCCGAGATCGCGCTGATGGACGGCATTGCGGATATTGATGACCCCGCTGGCCGTGAACAAATGGCCATTGCGCGCATGGCGGGTCGGCATGACGCAATCGAACATATCCACGCCGCGCTGCACCGCCGCAACGATATCCTCCGGTCGCCCGACCCCCATCAGGTAGCGCGGCCGCTCGCGCGGCATGTGCGGCAGTAGCGCCTCCAGGATGGCAAGCCGCTCGGCCTCGGGCTCCCCGACCGCAAGCCCACCGATCGCCAGACCGGGCCACTCGCGCTGCATGAGCGCCTCGAGTGAGGCTAGGCGCAACGCCGGGTACATCCCGCCCTGGACAATGCCGAACAGTCCGCCAGGGGGCTCTTCGCGGTAGTAGCGCCGGTGGCCTCGTTCAGCCCAGCGCATGGAGCGCTCCATCGACTGGCGGGCCTCGGCTTCGCTCGACGGGTAGGGCGTGCACTCGTCGAATGCCATGGCAATGTCCGAGCGCAGACCGATCTGCACGTCCATCGCGTCCTCGGGGCTGAGGCTTACCGCGCCACCATCGATCGGCGAGCGGAACCGCACCCCCTGCTCGGTGATCTTGCGCAGGCTCTTTAGACTGAACACTTGAAAGCCGCCTGAATCAGTGAGAATCGGCCTCCGCCAGTGCATGAACCCGTGCAGCCCACCATGTGCGTCGATCAGCTCGACGCCGGGGCGCAACATCAGGTGAAAGGTATTGCCGAGCACGATTTCCGCGCCCAGTCCCTCGAGCTCCTCCGGGGTCATCGCCTTGACGGTGCCGTAGGTACCGACCGGCATGAACGCCGGTGTCTCAACCGTGCCGTGGGCGAGGGTAAGCCGTCCGCGACGCGCGGCGCCGTCGGTGGCCAGCAATTCAAATGTGGGTCTCAATAACTCACCATAATATGTCTAACAGGAACGCGCGTGCCGCGGCTTAAGAGGTTGCGGCACGGGCGCCGTCGAGTTCGTGCGCCAGAAACATCGCGTCTCCGTAGCTGAAAAAGCGATAGCCGGCGTCCACCGCGTGCCGGTAGGCGCGCAGCACCGGTTCGCGTCCGGCAAAGGCGCACACCAGCATCAGGAGCGTGGATTCGGACAGATGGAAATTGGTCAGCAGCGCATCGACCACCCGGAACTGAAAGCCCGGGCGTATGAAGAGTCGCGTCTCTCCAGACCAAGGCTCGATACCGGCAGCCCCGCGCTGCACCGCAAGCTGTGCGGCGGATTCGAGTGCACGCACCACAGTCGTGCCAACAGCGACGATGCGCCCACCCCGAGCGCGGGCACGTGCAATGGCCTCGCATGTGCCAGCAGGGACCGTCACTTGCTCAGCGTGCATCACGTGCTCGTCGATCTGCTCAACGCGCACTGGTTGGAAGGTCCCCGCTCCCACATGCAGCGTCACAAATGCCGTTTCGACGCCGCGCGCCGCAACCGCCTCGAGCAACGCTGCGTCGAAATGCAAACTGGCAGTCGGTGCCGCCACCGCGCCGGGCTCGCGGGCAAATAGCGTCTGATAGCGCATCGCGTCCGAGGCGTCGGGCGGGCGCTCAATGTAGGGTGGCAGCGGCACCTCGCCCCAGCGATCGAAAAACTCGATCACCGCTCCCGGGACCCGGACCCGCCACAGGTCCGCCTCACGCCGCAGCACCTCTAGCCCGCCACCCGCAGTGCCAATGACGAGGCCGGCGCGGATCGGCTTGCTTGCGCGCAATTGCACCAGCGCTTCGCACTGGGCGCAGGCACGCTCGAGCAGCACCTCCACCCGCCCCCCCGACGGCTTTACGCCGCGCAGGCGCGCGGCCACGACCCTAGTGTCATTCAGGATCAGCAGATCTCCCGGGGCAAGCAGCGTGGGCAGCTCGCGAATCCACCGGTCGGCCCAGGTGCCGCTCGCGCGGTCAAGCGTCAGCATACGGCTTGCAGAACGCTCCGCAAGCGGGCTCTGCGCGATACGCTCGGCAGGGAGTTCATAGGAAAAGTCGCTACGATTCACACCGCGCATGGTACACGGTAGGCGCCCACCGCCGACACGAGAGGATATGCTTTGCTCGCGCCCACCCGTATACTGTCGAACTCGTGCCCGAGTGGCGGAATTGGTAGACGCAGCGGACTCAGACGAAAAAAATTGAGCCCTCGCGGAGAAATCCGCCAGGTGAAGCCCGTCAAAGTCGGTAGAGGCCCTGAGAATCTCGAGCTAATGCCGAGCCAAGCCCCGTGCATCGCGGGGAAGGTGTAGAGAGCAGACGGCGGGCACCTACGGCCGCAAGGCTATGGTGAAGGCGTGCTCCAGCCCACAAACCCGGTCGGCCACGGCCGTCGGGGCGGCGAAAGTCGCAGGGGGATGAAAATCCGCCGCCCTTAAAAGCGTGTCGGTTCGACTCCGACCTCGGGCACCATCAACTCTTCAAGTATTGCCTATTGCCGTGCGCTGGACCTCGGCGTCCCGCGATCCGTCGTGGAGCGCCCAGCGAGCACGCAGGGTGCCGTGCAGCCGGAGCCGGTCGGTCGCGACAGGCGGGATGGCGCACACGCCAATCCGACCTCCAACGCGAGTCGCAGCAACCCAAACGTCTTTTTATGTTGCGCTGTTTTGGTGATGCCCAAGACCCCACACTCACAGTGATGCGGCCGCCGGATCGACTAGAATTGACTTCCGCTTCCGACCCTGAGCAACTGGTCGCAACCGACAGCTTTCGGGAACGCTGCCTGCCAATACTCAAGCTCAGCCGGCAAATGCGAGCGCAGCAAATGGTCGCTTGACTGCAAAGACCTGTTAGGCGTCGACGGACAACATCCTGCCTATCATCTGTAAGCGAACTTCTTCGCTCCCGAAAAGCTGGTGTCCAGCGTCTGGTATGAAGTGAGGCTCGCATCCGGGGATCTTTTTGGCAAACTCGCGTGCCGCCGATATTGGCATCAATGTATCGGCGGTTCCATGCCACATGAATACCGGCATTGAGATTTTTTCTAAATCCAGGCCCCAGGGTCGGCTTACAAGTAGCATGTCGCGATAAGTCCCGTCGATACCTTGTCTGAACGCCTCTTGCACATGCGTGATCGTGCTCTCGCCGTTCTGCTTCTCCATGATCCGCCGATCCGACACCGGGCTCTTCGCAAGCACTTGTGCCCAGTATTTGTCCGGGTATCTCCTTACGGCACGTGCTGTGCCTGCGAGCAGACGCTTCAGAAGGAAAGGCGCATATCTTGCCGTCAGAAAAGCAACCCTATTTCCCGTTTGCATTCCTTTCGACAGCTGCATGACCTCTGGTGGAACTCCACTGGAAAACAAGGTGGCGGATAAGACGCGTGCCGGTAGGTGGATGGCGCACGCAATGGCATAGGGACCGCCACCGGAACCTCCCGCAACGTGGAACCGATCTATCCCTATATAGTCAGCCAACTCCTCGACATCACCCGCCCAGTCTCGTATCGCTCGCCCCGGTGCCGGATCGGAAAGACCGAATCCGGGACGCTCCGGAGTAATGACCTGAATCCCGAGCCTCTCTATCCAAGGCGCGTTCTCAAACAGGTTGAACAGCCTGGATCCAGGCGTGCCATGAAAGAACATCAGCGGGGTGCCGCCTGCTTTCCCGTACACGCAGTAGCCGAGATTTCTTCCATCACTCAGTCTTATGGTGCTGCCTTTCACCTATTCACATCCCGTTCTGCATACCGGACCGTCTAACAGGAAATTCGATCAATTGAGTGTGCCGTTTCGCGGTGGCGCCTATCAGCAGTTTTTAGCCACTTAACTAAAACACCGCTACGGGACCGTCCTTTATGGCGACAAGTGCGTTGCTGATCAGGCCATCGGAATACATGATCTGAACCCGAGAGTTTCCGTGTTCATGATGTACATCGTAGATATCCAGGCCTTGATTGCTGACTCCCTTGAACTCAATTGATTGGGCGGCGCCGATGAAGGCGATCTGCGTGCGAAGCCGGCACATCTGTTTTCGTGCAATTTTTGCGAGGACCGGCGCCATCTCTTCGTAATTCAAGTTGCCCGTCCGTAGCCCGTCCACCAGGCGCCGCACCGCGGCCGAGCTCCCCTCAAGGGGCTTCTGCTCCTGCATCCGCACCGCCAGCCGTGCTCGGATCGCTTCGGCCGCAGTGGTGCCCAGGCGCTCGGCCACCAAGTCTCCGCCACTCGTGCGCAGGCGTAGCGACGGCACGGCGCCATCAGGAGTGCGATCGAAGCTCACGGACTGTCCCATTCCATCGAGCATTTCGAAGTCCCTTTCGCCTGTCGGTCGAAGTTCTACCGGGGCATGGGCAACCACTTGCAGGAAGAGCTTGGTGCTCTCGCGTCTGACGGCTATCACGTTCCATCCGTTGAGTCGGTAATCGCCGGTGTAACTGTCCAGGACGCCTTCGTCATCTCCTGGTCCGGGCAGCGCTGCGCATTCGCCGCCAAAGGCCTTTTGCTGGTCGCCCATCTCTAGACTCTGGATAAGCTCACACAATTCATCCACCGTGAGTGTCTCGCCCGAGCCCAGCCGGCCAAGCGCCGCTTCCACGATGCGTTGTCCGCGTTCTGCATCGGCGCGTCGCACGCGCCAATTTTCCAGCTGGATAGCCAGCATCTGCTGCAGACCCGGACCCTGTGACCGCGCACCCAGGATGCCGCCAATCTGAGAAAGCGTGAGCCGAGCGGTCTTGAGCAGAGTAATCGCATTGAGGCGGACGAGTTCATCTTGGCCGTATTGCCGCCAGCCGCCAGCCGCCAGCGCTGCGCCGGGGACTGATGAGGCCGTGTTCTTCATAAAGGCGCAAGGCGCGCGCGGTTAGGCCCGTGCGCGCTGCGCATTCGGCTGCGGTAAGGGCGGGATAGAAATTCTGGGTACCCATCGGGACCATCCTAAGACCTGACGTAGGGGAAGGTGCAAGGGTTTCTGCTCGGCATTCCCGCGCGGCAGGCAATGGCCGCTTGTGGCCTACTGCTACCCCGACGCGCTGAAATCGCACGGTTCCGAGTCGGCTTCCCGCACGCTTAAGGCCAGCAGCGACATTGGTATTAATTTATGCTATTTTATGATACTGTCATTTTGCTGGAATACCACATGCCTTCAAGCTACACACTGGGTGAACACTTCGAGAGCTTCGTCAAGGAGCAAGTCGAAGGGGGGCGGTACTCATCCGCGAGCGAGGTCGTTCGAGACGGATTGCGGCTCCTGGAGGAGGAGCAGCAGCAGCGCCAGGCCGTGCTCGAGGCTCTTCGGGGAGAAGTCGTCAAAGGCCGGCGCGGCGGCAAACCGAAGCCCGCTGCGGACGTACTGGACCGTCTCGAGCGCAAATACACCAAAATGACCCGGGACTCCGGGAAGTGAATGGCCGCGTACTTCACCCCACAGGCGGAAATCGACCTAGAAGAGATCGGCGACTACATCGCGCTGGATAACCCGAGGCGCGCGGTGACATTCATCCAAGAAATTCGGCGACACTGCGCGAAAATCGCCGATGCCCCAATGAGCTATTTGGCGCGCCCGGACCTCGGTGACGCCATCCGCATCTGCGTGCATGGGAATTACCTCGTCGTGTTCGAGCCGTTCTCGGATGGTGCTCTCATCCTGCGCATCCTCCATGGCGCACGGCATCTGCCCGGAATATTAGGCAGTCAGTGACCGAGGATGCTGGCCCCGGACTCGACTGAACAAGCAACTCAATCGCGCCAGCCGCGAACTTTTTCGGAGCACGGCAACGTCCAATTGCGAATGACTCGTCGTGCATCCGGGAATCAAAGTCGAGATGCCGTCTACGGCGATGCGAGGTGTCACCGCATGGACAAGCGGGGGCGCTCACCATCTGGGCTGGGGGTACAACGCAGGTATTACGGAGACCGGTGGGGGTATGGCCTGGGGGTACTATTAGCCGCAGACCCGCCGCATGGCATTGCAATTCAATTACTTGTGCCTGCCTTTCGACTCCGACCTCGGGCAGACCCAGTACAGCCGACGGTGCTGTAGATTAAGTGCTCAGTATTTGGCGCTCAATCGCACAGCACAAATCACCACCGGTACAGTGCCTAGTCGGCGCCTTACACCTGCTAGCAGTATCGCCGTCCTAATCCCGTTGATCGGGGAACAGCCCCGGCATCGAGCGTGACGCCAGCACCACCCGGGAAAGCAAGCCGCAATGGCGATCAGCCGCTCACGGAAATCTCCACACCCGTGTCAAACAGCGCGAACATCACGTGTCGCGCCCCTCGGCCCCCGGGTGCCGATGATGGCGGCGGCAAGGTCTCGCCGCGGTCGATACGCCCGGCTGGCGTCAGGCCGCTACCGCTTCGGCTTTGAACTCAGCGCTGTGCCGGCGCCGGCGGCGCCGCCCTGTGGTCGCAGTATTTACGTACCCACTCCATCTTTAGTAGACGCGCATGCTGTTGTCTTGCCGCCTAAAAACGCAGGCGCGTTGCCCGGATGTTTACCGTCCAGCACCGATCATTGCGGATAACACACAGTGCCGCCGCCTGCGAAAACCTCGACGAGCGAACCTACCCGCCTACCCCACACAGTCCGAGATCATGTGCTGCCTAACTACGCTTCGCTCCGTCGCTCTCGGGCAGATCAAGACACAGCTCGTGATGCGCATCGTCGAACGTTATGGTTCCCTTGTCCCAGAGCGGCACGCCCAGAGACCCATCCGCGATTCCGAGTTGAAATGCTTTGACATGCCTGGACAAGCCAATGGTCAGATTTTTGAATTTGTGTTTCCCCACTATCATTTTTGCAATACGGACCGACTTGCCTTCGACCCGACCGCCCGTGCCAGTCCCGATACGCACTCGCACACCTCGCTTCTCGAGCGCTCGCCCCTCTGCGGTATTCAGAAATGGCCCACCCACTACCGCCGCCCAGTACCGAGTCCCGAGGTCCACAATCATATGCAGTATTTTGGGACGCGCCGAAGGCGTTGCTTGCAGCGTGACGGCGACGACAGGAACTCCTGCTGCCAAGTTCACCGGAATCGGATCCGCACAAGCGGCTTTGGCACCCGGGGCAAGAAACGTGATGCGTCGTTTCGGATAATTGATTCTCAATGCTCGCCGCTCGAACGCGGGCCGTCCCAGTATGACGTCGAATGGGAAGCCGCTTGCAGAGCTCAGGTGATTGAGATCCAACGCCACCCCGGCCACATGCGTCAGCCGCTCCGGCCCGAAGTCCAACTGATCGATCGTTACCGGATACACCCGTTCTGCGACAGCGCCGCCCCCGGCCGCCGTGCCGACCATCTTACCTGGCCGCATTCCCAGCGACAGCGCAAACCTTCGATCCACTGCGAGCGCGGCAGTGCCGCTATCGAGCGTGCCCCCCACCTTGTGACCGTTCAGGACAACGGGAAATCGAATGATGTTATCTGTCAGATGAAAGGTGAGAGTAGCGGTGTGGCGTGCACCTGCCAGAGCACACGTTGCCTGTAGGGCTAGTACGCATGAGATACCTACGATGCCTTTTCGCACATTTAACTCCTTATGAAGCTGAAGTCGCATATACCGGTCTGGTGGCCCGGAAATTCAGAAATGACAACGCTGTCTTTTCGACACGTGGTTAACCGACACAGCCAAAATCGGCGTGCGGTCTAGCAACCCGAATGCCACGCCAGAAAGCTGATGGCCACAACCATTTGAGAGCTCGGGCCGCGATCAATGCGGTACGGCGGTTGGCGCGAATCGGCTTCATACAGCTTGGCTCGCGTGTAGACGCTGCGGTCAAAACGGCTTTGCGACGGCAAGGAGTGCGATCGCAACGACCGAGACGAGAATGACGGTGATCTGTAGCGTCTGCGCAGGCGGCGTCGCGGATGTGCCCGAGAGGCGGCGCAGCGTACCGGATTGGATGCCGTGCAGGGCCGACAATGCCACGACAAAGATGAGCTTCAGTTGGAGCCAGCCGGCGGTGAACCACCCATCGCAGAGCGCAAGGGTGAGGCCGAGGCCCCAGACGACGAGCAGTGCAGGTGTGGTTAGCCTTCGATCCCATATCCGAAATGCCCTCACGGTGCGATTCCGGTCGGCAACATTGTCCGGCCCCTGCCCGAGGACCGCCAAGAACACCGTCTCGGCAATCAAGCCGCCGATGAAGATCAGCGCCGCGGCGACGTGTAGTCCCTTCAGCCAGGGGTAGATCTGCGCGAACGTCATGATGCGCCGGTGAGCGATGCGGCACGCTTGCGCAGGAACGCCGGGGTCGTGAAGCCCGCGAATGGTATGAATGCCGTCACGAAGAGCCGGGCGGCCGCACGGGACGACCAACCGCCGCCGGAAACGGTTTGCAAGGCTGTCCATACGTACGTCAGGAAGGCCAAGCCGTGCAGCGGCCCGAGGATCTGCACTGCGAGCGGGTCATGCCCCAAGTACTTCAGCGGCACCGCAATGCTCACCAGCGCCGCGAGGGTGGTTGCCTCCAGCATCGAAAGGAGTTCGAGTCGTCGCAACTGCATCAGTTCCAGATGCAGCGCGTCATCGCAGTGTGGCTGCGTCGCTTCGAGCGTCACGCTCGTGTTTCCGTGAGTTGCACGTCAGGGGCTCCGGCGCGCCCGAGCAATGCGTCAACTGCGCGTTTCGCGCGCGTTGTAGCGGTTGGATCCCGGAGAAATCGGCTCGCCACATGATGGCTCAAGTAAATTCCGCACAGCTCCCAAACGAACTGGTCGATATCGAGGTCCTGGCGCAGGTCACCCAGTTCCACCGCTTCCCGCGTCAATCCCGCGAGCAAGCCACGCCAACGCTGCTCGAGCAGCGCCACGTGCTCGCGAACCGGTCCCGGCCGATCGTCCAACTCGAACAATGCGGCTGCGACCGGGCACCCGCCGTGCAGTCCTGCGCGCACGCTCCAGCCGAGCCAGAGTTCGATGAGGACCCGCAATCGTGTCAGTCCCGGAGCCGCTTGCAGGGCCGGCACGAGAACCGTGCGGCGCGCAAGTTCCGTACCAGCCTCGAGTAGAGCGATCTCGAGCTGGTCTTTCGATCGTACGTGAGCAAACAGACCGCTCTTGGACAACCCGGCTGCGTTCGCGACCCTCCCTAGCGAGAGTCCGGACAACCCATCCTGGCTGAGCAGGTCAAGTCCCGCATCCAGCAGACGGGCCCTAGTGTCGATCGCGCTCATGTGAGAAAAATAGCACGACCGGTCGTGCTATGCAATTCCATCTGTCAGAGGATGCACCGTCGATGGCATACCGGGCGTGTTGCACGTCCTGCGGAGCGTCTCTCCGGCGCCCCGGCCTTACGGTCAGCGCCGACGGGAAAGCATGCCGCAGGGGTACGCACCTGCTCGACGATGCCCGATCGGCGTTCCCGCTCCCTGGACAGGACGTCTGCGAGGAAGGGCTCCACGACTCCGGAGAGATTGCCCGTAACGCCTTTGGGCTCCTCAACAAGGTCATCGCTCAGCGTGAGATTGACCGGAGGCTTGCGCGCTGTACTGGCGCAGCTACGCTGCGCTCGCATACGTTTGGTGATGGTCAATGCGCATTGCTCGGAGGCCCCATCGACACATCCAGGAACAACACTTCAGCTGTATCCCACCCGATGGCCGGTATGGAGAGTTTCAGATTGCGGCCTCAAGGGCAGCTTTTGGGTGGAACGTGCGAGATCAGCAGCCCGAGTCCCACGGGCCCCGCAGCGCGATGCCCGGAGCCCCAACGCCGGACACGCCGTGTCCACAGGCGGCAGCGCTCGGGGCCGGTAGAGGCTCGATCTCCGCGCCCCAGCGTGATCCTGCGCGGACCGCGGCGGTCGGCGCGGGATTATCACGCAATGTCAATTCCCTTTTACCTTTGAGGCGCCGTCTTCTGCACTGACGGATTGCAGATCGGCCCTGATTTCCCGAATCGCCTCTAGCCACCGTTTGAGCGCGGCGTCGTGCCACTCGAATTTGCTGGGCAGATATGGCCTGACCTCCTGGTGATACCTAGACTCAAGAATGTCCGGGTCAATGAGTCCGGCTTGCGCGAGACCACGAACATCTTGGCTGTCACGCCGGTTGTTGCGCTCGATCTTCGAGAGCGCCAGATCATGAGCTTCGAGGCCAAATAGCCGCAGGTTCTTCCAGTGGACTTGTGGATACACGGCCACTAGGCGCTGCTGGTAGTCGCACGGTGGCGTGGAGATGCCAACGTACTGGACATACATCTTCTGTTGCCTGTGAAATGCAGTGCCCTTTCCGGCCAAAGATTCAATGTTGATTGGCGCAGACTGTGCAATATCGATGGCTGATAGGAAGTCGAGGTCTTCAGTCGGCGTATCTCGCTGGATGCGGTAGGTGTGTTCTACCATGAAGCCGCCAAGACAGTGGATCTCCACCGGCGTTCCGACCACCGCATCAAGCGCTGCGAGGAACGACGCCCACGGCTCAGGCGGCCTGTCTTTCGCTGACATACGTCAGA
>JAJZUT010000004.1 GCA_021847105.1 Pseudomonadota bacterium
GTTCGAAGATGAAGAGAACACGAAGCACCCGATCAACGGCGTAGCGCAGGGTCGCGGGCTTGCGCAAGCGCGCTTGCTGCGCCCATCCGCAAGCTGTACGCCCCGTGGGGCGGCGAGCATTTAGCCGCTAAAATGCGTGAGGAAAGTGGTCTCCAAGCGGGTAGTCTGCGACCGCCTCGCGCGCCACCTGTAGACTAGCCATTGCTGTCACCGCCGTTGCGAAGACGCCCTAGAATGGCGGCGGGCCTATGCTCACACTCGCGGCACGAGCAATTGTTGTCACCCAGTTCACTTGAGAAATCCGGAACTTATCAGCGTCTTGGCGTCGGTGACATCAATGATCAGTCCTCACACCGACGGCTCGCAGGTGTGGGTCGAAGTCAAATACTCCCTCGATGCCTTATCTGAAGCGCAGAAGCTCAAGCTTCACTACCTGCGTGAGCACCATAAGGTTCGGGGTAAAAACTTTGACGTCATTACCCGAAAGCAGCTCGAGGAAGACGGAAAGATCGACACGATTTTCTTGCTCCGCCCATACGCCCTCCGACATTACCGCTGCTCAGTCAATCAATCAGAAGCGCGACGATCAGCGCCTGGATCCGATGAGTTCGTGCGCTGATGGGAGGACGCCGGTACCGGAATCTGGTTGGACCGACATTGGAATCGCCGGCGGTCGCAAGAACGAATCAGAATCCCTGAAGCAACAGGTCGATTGCGGCAACGACCTCATCCCGCCGGTCATTCACGTTGAGAACCGGCCTCTTCAACAGCTGAACGGATACCGCAGCCATCTGCTGGGTCAGCATCAGGTAGGTGGCGCCATCGATCTGAAAAATCGGATTCAGGACCTTGATGGGGGCCGGCGAGATGTCAGAGCTTACGAGGGGAATCACCAGACGGCTGTTCAGGTGGCTCATCAAGTCTGCTTGAACATCGACCCAAAACCCATTCCCATCAGGGCTCACGTACACGTCAAACCGCGCCATCAGAACAACCGGAACTTGTCGAGCACCATACCGTGCTTCTCGACAAACTCGTTGTAGCTCTGGATGGCCTCGGCGTTCTCTTCCAGCCATTGCTCGCGCCGATGGCGGGCCACCGCTGCGGCAACCCCCTCCTCGGCCGCCTGCGAGACGTTGATCCCCAGAGCCTTGGCTTCCGCCAGTAGAGGCTCTGCTAACGACACGCTGGTGGTCTTCTTCGGAGCGACGCCATAGTTGCTCATGGGCGGACCTCCAGTCAGTTCTCTAACGGTGCTGATGATAGTCCTGATCTATGCCAAGAGCAACGTTACTGGTAGTATAATCAACATCATTTTTTATAATCTGGCCGGGCCCGGCTGCCGCGTCGGCCCAATTGCTATATGCCCGTCCAGGTTACTGGAATCTCGGTGGCTGTTTGACAGAATGCGGCGTCCAGGTGATCAAGTTCCTGATCGCCAAGGACTTTTGGGGTTATCGTAAAATTATCCGTAAGACCATGATTTTCAAGGATCGCGGTTATTGGAATTTCGTTGCACCGACACTTGCGTCGCTCCAACGAGTCTCTGGTAGCCCCCTGCCGAGCTTGATGACGATTCATGGGGACCGCCTCGTCCTCAAGCTAAACCTGCATTGGTCCAAAATTTCACCGCGATCCATGCGAGCCAATTTCCCAGAATCCGGTGGTCCGAAGAACGCCCGGCAGGTCAGCCCCGTGCCCCTCGTCTGTAACCTTTGATCCCAGTCACCCGAATGTAGTGTGCGAACTGCCTCGCGAACCCTGCGGCGCGGCGAAAAATAGGAATCGGCATCTTGCCCCATCGGAAATCGCCCGCCGCATGAAAAGGTAGATCCACTTGCTTATTAAGAATTAGGAGAAGGGTATTCTCATGCGAGCACGCACGATTGCATTGACAATGAGCTTAGTTGTTGGTAGCGCGATGGGTCCTGCCTTTGCGACCCCGGTCGCACCTCTAGTCGTCAACGGCGATTTTTCGGCTGTTTCTGGGGGAATTAACAGCCCCACTCAATTTGGTCCCCAAGCGACCATCGCTTCTAATCAGTTCATCACCGGATGGACTGGTACTAATGGATATGAAATCTGGTATCCGAATGCGTTTGCGGCTGTCAACGATAATGCGACTGGTGAGTTCTCTTCTTCTGACAAGGAAAAGTTGTGGAGCGCATCCGCCCCACCGTCTGGTCCAGGCACGTTTATCGGTCTTGATGGTGAAACTCAAGCCAGCATCAGCCAGGCGCTGACGGGCCTGTCTATCGGTGGCACCTATCAAGTCAGCTTCGACTGGGCAGGCGCTCAGGAGCAGTCCATGCAAGGCGCAACGACTGATTCACTCGCAGTGTCGTTGGGTTCGCAAACCCAGAACTTGACTGCATTGAAAAATGGAAGCGAAGGATTCACGGGTTGGCAGACGGCGTCCCGCGACTTCATCGCGTCCAGCAACTCCGAGACGCTGTCGTTCCTTGCCGTGGGATCGCCGATCGGCCTTACACCATTTTCGCTCCTGACTAATGTTTCGGTCACGGAGGTCCCGGCTAAGGTTTCGGCGCAGGCTCCAGAGCCAGGCTCGCTTGCGCTGTTGGGCGGTGGCTTGATCGGGCTTGGTTTGGTGCTGATCCGTCGCCGCAAGGCGGCGAATGCGATTAAAATCGAAGCCTGACAGTCTGAGGGCCGTCCGGGCCATGCGCCTGGACGGCCCAGCGATCCAGGATAGTGAACCGCCCCAGGGATTCCGGAGAACCCCGTGATTGGGTCACGCCGCAATGGCCAGACCGATAATTCGGCAGGTAACCGATTTTCTTGACGAGCAGTAATTCGTTGCGCCCGTAGACACGCAACCGCTCACTCCGCCCGCCTTCACGTTCTGCTCGCGCACGCGAAGCAGGTTGATTCTACTTAGGTCAGGGAAAGACAAGACTAGGTGGGTTATTCACGACGCTGATGCAGGAGACGTACAATCCCGAAGTCTGCACAATTCCAAAAGCGAGAAGATTGTGGGCACCGACCGGATGGAAGCGTTCAGCGACGGCGTCATCGCCATTCTCATTACGATAATGGTGCTCGATCTCAAGGTGCCTCTGGCGACTGATTTGCGCGCACTCGTTCCGCTGGTGCCCGTATTGCTCACATATGTTCTGAGCTTCATTTACCTCGGCATTTACTGGAACAATCACCACCACTTACTGCAGACCATTGAGCGCGTGACCGGTGGGATGCTCTGGGCAAATCTCCACCTGCTATTCTGGCTCTCGCTCATCCCGTTCACAACGGGCTGGATGGGCGAAAATCATTTTGCGCCGGTCCCGACTGCCCTCTACGGAATCGTCCTCCTGATGGCAGCCATCGCCTGGTGGATCCTGCAGCATCGCATCATCGCAACCCAGGGCAAGCATTCGCTGTTGAGACGCGCAATTGGAGGTGACTGGAAGGGCAATCTCTCTCCAGTGCTCTATCTGATTGCCATCGCCGTGGCTAACTCTGCGCGCTGGATATCGCTCGGCCTGTATGCGCTGGTAGCACTGGTGTGGCTCATCCCGGACCGGCGGATCGAGCGAATTCTGATGGGAACCGACCGGCAGGAATAGACACCCTGCCCGGTATGCGCAACGCTTGCGAAACGCCGTCTGGGCGCCCGGGCTGCCGAGCATAGGCGAGTGCCGTCTGCCGCAGACTCAGATGTATGACCGAGGCTTACCGAGTCAGTATCGTTCGGCGCTCGGACGGCGTCGATGCTGTGCAGGGTCGGTTCGTCGAGCCCCACTGCGGCAAGAGCCGTGGGACGATAGCCCTGCACCTGCACATCTGCCTGCCGGAGAAAGTCTGTAAAGCGCTGACGCCCGGAGCGCGCCTTCAGATCCAAGCGTGTACATCGCTTGCCAAGCTGGGTACGATATTTCAGGAGACCAGTAGCAAATTCAGTTTTGATTAGTGAGGCGGGCCGGCGTCTGCGATGTGCCGGTCGAGCCGATATGGTTTGCAAAGAGACCGCATCCCCCGAGGACCACCGAAGTGCAGATGAGCGAAAAGCTGCTCTAGATGATCAAATCGGGCTTGGGCGCAGTCTGCCCGTAATCGGCAAATGAGCGATGATTCTGTTGCGCTGCAGTGGGCTTTTTTCACGGTGTTGCGCTCTTGCTCGGCACTCTCGCGAGAGCATCCGCTAAAAGTCACAGCTTATGCTTCAATGAAGTGCGAAACTCGCGCTTTATGGGGTCTATCGGGCGCAGCTTATGCGGTTCGATCCAGTAATACGTGGTTGATTCTACGATGCACCAAATCGCGACTTATGAAGTAACCCGCCGCTCCGTGCCTCACCCTAACCGCCAATGGGTTCCCTGCGCGTGCCATCGGCAGGGACTGCACGACGCGCCTTGATATGGACCTGGGGCTCAAGGGGCTGAAGGCTGTCGTCACCGGTGGCTCGCAGGGCATCGGCCGGGCCATCGTGCGCACGCTCGCCGAGCAGGGCTGCGCGGTGCAGTTCTGCGCCCGTAACCCCGGCCGCGTCGAGGAGACCGTGCGGGAGTTGTCAGCCGAGGGGCACCAGATCGGGGGTACGGCGCTCGATGTGAGGGACGCGCCCGCTGTGCGGGCGTGGCTCGCCGAGGTCGGCGCGTTCGACATCTTCGTCCCGAACGTCAGTGCGCTCGCGGATGACTGGGCGACGACCCTCGCCACCGATGTGAGCGCCACCATCGAGGCAACGGAGACCGCTGCGGGCATCGTGCGGCGATCGGCGCACGGGGCCATCACATTCATCGGCTCGAAGACCGCCTCCTACGCCGCGCCCCACTCCCCCGCGTATGGTGCAATGAAGGCGGGGATGGCGCACTACATGAAGTCCCTGTCCCTGCAACTGATGCCGGCCGTGCGGGTGAACGTCGTCTCGCCGGGCGACATCCTGTTTCCGGGCGGATACTGGGATGGAGTGCGGCTGCGCGATCCGCGCCTGTTCGAGGCGGCAGAGCGGCGCAACCCGCTCGGCCGGCTGGGCACGGCGGAAGAGGTCGCCCGAGTCGTCGCCTTCATCTCGAGCCCCGCCGCGAGTTTCGTCGCCGGCTCCAACTGGTACGTCGACGGCGGCTCGGTGAGCCATGTGCAGATCTAAAGCCGGGCCGCCCGATCCCAGAACCCTCCACCCCCCCGTCGGGTACCATCCAAAAATTCGAGTCCGAGTCCATCATCTCGGGGTTTGCAGCGATCACCTTCGCCACGCTCAGCGCAAGGGACCACGGCATGCTGGCGCTGTGCCAGCGCTCGATCAATAGCTATGGGTGGATCGGCGCATCTGCTGCTCCATCACTCCAACGTGGCGTAAGTGCAACGCTGCCGCCCGCTCGGGCGGCAGCCACCGCCCGAGCACCTCCGATGCCCTCGGGGCGGCCCGAATCGGTGTCTGGGGTGATACTTTCAGCCGACACCGGCGAGACGACTGCACGACTGCGTATCTCGCTGCAGCATCCGGTAGCGCGACGCGTCCGCCTCGGAACGCGCAATCAGTGGGGCGATCCGGACTTCAGGTAAAGCGAATGCTATTTGCAGTCTTTCGGTCCGGGGGGATGCAACCGATCGGAGGTCAGGGAATCATCCGACGGCGCGGACAAGTCCCTCATCGTCATAGGCCAGGGAATTGATTCGGGGGCTTACCGCATGAGTGGTGAGCAGTGCCTCGGGAGAGGTCCGCAGCCGGTCGCGGGCCTCGGCAGGCGTACCGCGAAGCCAAACATCGAAGTCCTCAGTATTGAGGATGGCCGGGATCTCTCGCGTGGCGGTCTGAATCGACGCCAACTGGCTGTTCGCAGGAACGGTGAGAATCGCGCAGCCCTCGATCACATCACCATCTTCGGTCTCCGTTCGATCCCATAGCCCTGCCACAGCGAACACCGGCCGACCACTGGCGTGAACGAAGTAAGGTTGGCGGTATCCGGCGTCCGTCAATCGCCAGGTGTAGAAGCCGGCAAACGGAAGAATGCACCGTTGGCCGTTGAGCCAGGGACCACGAAACAGCGGACTGTGTTCCAATCTGTCACATGAGAGCCGCAACCAGTGTCCGGCGGACATGTCCCCATGGGCCCACGCTGGAATGAGTCCCCAGCGCATCATGACCGCTTCGGATTGGCCCTCATGCAAGCGCACTGACGGGACGTAGCGCGACGGCGCGACATTGAAGCTCGCTGAGAAGCGCCACCACCGGCATTTAGGGGACAGTTCTCGCTCAGCAATGCGTTGCTCGGGAAGGGCGTAGCGCTCGCACATCGTCTCAGCGGTCGCCCGCAGGTAGCCAGAACCTCGAAATTGCATGAGTACCTAGACTCATCCTCCATTGCCGGGCTGGAGTGCCGTACGCACACTCGGGTAAGTCCTCAATACCCGAGCACGGTGACGTCATATCGCTCCGCCGTATCAATCGGCACGTGCCCCTGTCCTTGATCATGCGGAACATACGCTTTCGCCGCTCCAATGCATTGCGCGGCAGTCGGAACGGTCGCCGCGAAGGAAATGAACTCCAGTCGACCTGTTCCGCGCCCTGCCCGCGCGACTCAAACCATGGCCAGCACAGTACCCACTCAGGTGCCATCGAATTGGGTATGAGCACTGCCGCGCGCATTGACGGGCTCATCTTGTTGAATGTCGGACATGTGATCGTGATGCGTAGACCGTAAGGATCACCGGCTCCCGATCATTCTTTCCGTGACCACGCAAAGATCGGCAAGCCAGATGATCTTCCGAGAGGCTGCCACCGCTGTCCGAGCCACGCGCGCGCCAATTTATAGGTGTCGACAGCAGCGGGTCCACCGCTAGCGGAGATAGAGGCGATCGGCTTGAGTGCATGTGAATCTCCACTGGCAGGGCCGGTCGAAAGTCTGCACCGGAAATGTGCAAACAGCGGTGTTGTCAAGTCAACTGCAATTTCCGCTCAGTTGAGCCAAACGTGAAAGTGCTCACAGTCGGTACCACCACCGACCCAGCGGTGAGATTAAGGATGTCGGTAAACAGAAACACTGGGCCCCCATGCCGGTCTGCCACTCGATCTGCGGCCGGCTGTCATTGGTGGTGGAACTACCCCGCGCGGATGGCGGGCGCGTTTGGACCCGCAAATTCACGCTTGCCGGGTGCTGCGCGTCGTGGCGCGTACGGAAGGTCGGACATCCCGGCGGCGGCTTTCTTGCTGGCACATGCCGCCGCGCACCACGCCGAGCTCCGCAGCAAGAGCGAAGCCATGCCGAGCGCCCCTCGGCTCAGCACGGCGTTCCCGGTGGGCAGGACTCGAGCCGCCGCAGCACTTCAAAGCGCTTCTGAGCACGGACATTTGACGACTGACCGGTAATCGGACTCCAGCGGGGCGCTTCGTACCATGTAACGGAACCGGGAAAGTCGTCAGATGCGCCGCAATCTCTGGCGTATTTTTTATATTAATCATTAGGTTATGAAACTATCCGCTCTGGGGGCATCAATAGTCGTCTCTCGCCACGGGATTACGGGCCCGCAATAAGCCGCCAAGTTCCGCCCGATCCCCTGCTTCGGCGGCCTATTGGGATTGACTTCGATCGTTGCTGTCCAGGGGGAACCGGGGAAGCCACTGACCGAGTGGACAGTCAACCAAGAGGTCTCTGCAACGCTATGGCCAACACTGCCGGCTTTACGCATCGCCCTATTCCGTGGTTTGCGAAAGAACAGTTGCGTGCGGGAGAATGGTTCGGATGTCAGTTGAACGAACGGGTCACGAGCGATCACAGCTCCAATTTGAGTGGCGGATTTTCGAGCCGATCCCGCTTCAATCCGTTGTGCAGACAGACCTGGCGACAAGCCGACCGAAGGGGCCATCATTCGCCCGTCGGCTCCGGATCCTCTGCTGTTGCACCCTCGCGTCACTGGCGTTACTCAGCTGCTATACCACAGCGGCACGCGCGGAATCCGATTCAGGGACACGACTGCCTCATCGGCGGGACGTGGCCCTGGATTTGGCAGCACGTGCTCACCCGGTTGCATTCCTGGATCGAATCGGATGGGGCGCCGACGGTGCCGAGCTGCAACTGTTGCAGCAACTCGGTGCGACAAGATTCCTAAATGCCCAGCTCAACCCGCTCGCGCGCGCGGCGCTGCCAGCGCCGATCAAGCGCAGTATTTCCGGACTGCCGGTCGATTTTCCGCTCGTGGACTGGGTGCCCCAGCTGATCGCTTCTGAACGGAGCGCCCGGCTCGCGCGACGCGACAAGTCGGCTGATCCAGTCGAAGCGCAGGCGGAGGCCGAACGACTGAGAACTCTGCGCCAACACATGAACGAGCTGGTTCGTCAGGCAATGGCCCAGCAAATGCTTCGCGCGATTTATGCCCAGAACCAGCTCCATCAGCGGCTCGTCTGGTTCTGGATGAACCACTTTAACGTGTTTCGGGGTGGCAATATCGGCCCGCTGATGGGCAACTACATGCGGCACGTCATAGCGCCGCATGTCCTTGGACATTTTCGCAGCTTACTGCAGGCGACGATGTTTTCACCCCAAATGCTGCTGTATCTGAATAATGCTCAGAATCACCGGAATCATATCAACGAGAACTACGCCCGCGAAGTGATGGAACTACATACCGTTGGACTGGGCGCCCATTACTCACAAAGCGACGTAACTGATCTCGCCCATGTCCTGACGGGCTTGGGCGTCGACCTGCTGGACCGGCCGGTACGCGTCCGGCCGGCTTTGCGCAGGTGGTTGTGGCATCAAGGTCTCGTTGTGTTCAATCCGGCACTACACGATCCACAGCCGGAGCGCGTTCTCAACCACAATTTCTCCGGTCGCGGCATTGGGGAGATTGAACAGGTCATCACCGTTCTGGCCGATGATCCGGCGACTGCACGCCATATCAGCTACGAGCTTGCGCAATATTTCGTTTGCGACCAGCCATCTCCGGCGCTGGTTTCTGCAATGGTGCGGACGTGGCAGCACACGCACGGTGATATTGCTGCGGTCTTGCGGACGATGTTTATGAGTCCGCAGTTCGTGACCAGCCTCTCGCAGCCGCAGCTTAAGGACCCTATGCGCTATCTGCTCTCGGTAGTCCGGGCGAGCTATTCGAGGCGCATCATCTCCAATCCGCAACCGCTCGTCGGCATGCTCTACCGACTGGGAGAGCCGCTTTATGGTCGCCAGACTCCGGACGGCTATCCGTTGGCGGCCGACGCATGGAGCAGTCCCGGCCAACTGACAACGCGCTTTGCAGTGGCACGGCAATTGGCGGCGGGGGCACCGGCTCTGTTCCTGCCTCCTGGGCAGCTGCACCAGGTGCGCACACCGATGTCAGGCACGCCCTGGACGCATCGGCGTGCACAGGCTCCCCACCTCGAGCGCAGTGCGGTGTTCGAGGCGGCCGAAGGGACGCTAAGCCATGCGACCCTGACCGTGCTGGCGGGAACCGAAAACCGTAGGCGATGGAACGCCCTGTGGCTCTCCTCGCCGGAATTTATGACTGAGTAAATCGACCGCCATCCCACATCTGGAGACCCCACTGATGCGCCGTCGTCAATTTTTACAAGCTGCCGTCGCGGGCGGCCTTCTGCCGAGCGCCCGAGTCTGGGCGGCCCCTATTGCCGCGGGACCGAAGTTCGTCCTGGTATTCCTGCGCGGCGCATACGATGCCGCCAACTTGCTCATCCCATACCAGAACGATTTTTATTATGAGTCGCGCCCCCATATTGCGGTGCCACGTCCGGGTAGTGGTGAGGACGGCGCAATCGCCCTTAATGCAGATTGGGCGCTGCACCCGGCACTACGGGGGAGCATGTTGCCGTTCTGGCAACGCCGCCAGCTTGCCTTCGTACCCTTCACCGGCACTCGCGACATGACCCGGAGTCACTTCGAGACGCAGGATCACATCGAATTGGGCCAGGGACCGCAGACGAGTGATTTCAATGATGGCTTCCTGAACCGCCTCATCCGAGAACTGGGCGGACGCGCCCGAGCAATGGCATTTACGGCGCAAGTCCCTCTATCGCTGCGCGGCCCCGAGCATGTCCCCAATCTCGCGCTCGCGCGGCTCGGTCGCGAAGATATTGCGGGGGGGCAGGAGCGTCGCCTGGAGCGCATGTGGGGCGACACCGCCGAAGCCAGCGCTGTCGCAGAAGGCTTCGCCGTACAGGCCGAAGTCCATCGCGACATGGCCACGGCGCGATGGGCGGCCGAAATGCGTGCAGCGAGCCGTGGTGCCATCGATCCGCGGGGATTCGTAGGCGTTGCTGCTCGGGTCGGCGCACTGATGCGTGACAGCTTCGACATTGGCTTCATTGACGTGGGTGGCTGGGATACACACGTCTACGAGGCGACCACCAACGGTGCGCACGGTCAACTCGCCACCAAAGTGGCGTCTCTCGGCGATGGACTCGCGGAACTCGCACGTGCTGCTGGTCCGTCGTGGCGGGACATGACGGTCGTTGTGATCAGCGAATTTGGCCGGACCTTTCGGGAGAATGGGAACCGAGGCACCGACCACGGGCACGGTAGCGTGTACTGGGTTCTGGGGGGCTCGGTTCGGGGTGGTCGCATCGCAGGCGAGCAGGTTTCCATATCGCCGGCGACACTCAACCAGAACCGCGACTACCCGGTCCTAAGCGACTACCGGGATGTGCTCGGGGGGGTATTCGCGCGATTGTGGAACTTGAATGGCCGGCGGATTCGGGCCGTGTTCCCGGATGCCCAGGCACGCGACCTTGGCTTGGTGTGATCGGACGATGCCTGCGGAACCTGGCGGGAGGCCGCCATGCGTCGAGCACGGATCTACCGTCTAAACCAGGATAAAAGACGAGAGGGCCTCGACTAGGGGCCGCCGGTCGCGCTCGCCATCACCGGCTATCCTGTGAATTCGATCTCGCCCTCGTCACCGGATCCACCCGCACGGCAACGCCCTCAGGCGACCTGCGGCGAGCGCGGACCTTCGGGACCGCCCCGGGCACGCCTGCTCGGGGCGGAAAATCTGCCGCGCCGCGGTCCTGGCGCGCGAGGGGGGCTGCGAAGGAAGCCGGCGCACCGCACCCCCGGTCAGTCGATCGCGGGCCCGAGTCACCGGCCCTGGCGGACTAAACCGCTGCCGCAGGAATCCCCTCTCACCAGCGCGCGAGCCACGGCAGGATGAATCGCGCCGCCAGCACGGCCACGGAACAGCCGAGGCCATACCAGGTAACGATGAACACCGGGTCGTTGAAGGGGCAGGAGAACACGAAGGCAAACGCGCCCCACGCAGCCGCCGCCACACCCACCAGCAGCCGCGAACGGCGCATGTCGGTCGGCGCGCCGCGACGCCCGAGGAGCATGAGTCCGACGAGCGGCGGGATCGAGAGCCCCGCGATCCGCGACGCGCAATGTATCCCGTCAATCCAATCCAGACGCTGAATCAACTCCGCCAGCCCCCCGGGCAGGCTGGCGAGGAACATCCCGCCGATGACGGAGACTCCGACGAGCGCGGCGATCCAGCGCAGTGCACCCTTGGCTGAGTAGGTGGGATCAAACGAACGGATCGCCGCAAAACCGGCCGCCAGCGAAATCAGGCCGAGCGTCACCAGACGCCAGCCGAAGGTCGGCTGGGTCTCGAGCCGGTGCATATCGAGATTGGCGAACCCGATCGCGAACAGCAGGGCGAGCTCGATCCCGGCGATGAGCGCCATGATAGCGGCATCGCTCCAGAACCGCCGCGGGCGTACCGGCTCGAGATCATCGGCGAGTTGGTCGATCAGCGTTTCAAAACTCATGGTGTTCCGCCCGCGCCAGCTCACTCAGCTGGCGCAATCCTCGGTGTATGTTGACCTTGACGAGCGCAATCGTCTGACCCAGGCGCTCGGCCGCTTCTTTCACGCTCAGTCCCTCGATCTTGACCAGTCGTATCGCGTTCGCCTGCGCCGGCTTCAGCCGGCTCATCAGGGCATCGAGCGTGTACGCGCTGTGCGCCGCCTCACCGGTATCGGGGGCCGCCAGCCCTTCCTCGAGCTCGTCGGTAATCCCGTCCTTCATCGCCCGCAGTCGGTCGATCCACTTGTAGCGCGCGATGACTCCGAGCCAGGGACCAAACGGCTTCGAGGGATCATAGGTGTGCCGCTTGGCATGAATGGTGAGCAGGACCTCCTGGGCAAGGTCATCCACCATGGCGGCCGGCAGCCGCCTCGCATAGTACGATCTCAGCCACGAACCCAGTTCGACCAGCAATCGACGGTAGGCAGACGCGTCGCCGTTCTGCGCGGCGATCATCAACGTGCGCCACTTGTCTTCGGCCAAGAGAGACTCTCCTCGAAACGGATGACCACCGGGGCGGCGATGCCGCTCGCCCCGTTCCGCAGGAACGCCAGCCCCTGCCGCGGCTGCGACCGGCCCTGCCTTCGCAGGCTTACCCCAAGAGACTATACGGCCGGAAGCCCGAAAAGGTTACAGCAAGTCGAGTTCACCTGCCCAGGTCGGGTCGATGCCGGTCCCCTGTAACTTTCCGGCACCCCGGTCCGGATGTAGGGCCGCGATGCGGCGAGACGACCATGAGCATGGCCGCCGGATCGGGAAAACCCTTAATGAACCTTGGATTCAATCGGAGCGACTCATGAGCAAGCAACATACAGCCCGCCTCGCACTGATCAGCGCACTTGCGGTGGGAGCGACCGCCTTCGGTGCCGCCGGCGCCCATGCGGCCCCGGCGCAGAAGATCGTGAAGTGCTACGGCATCAATGCGGCATACAAGAACGACTGCATGTCCCCGGGTCATTCCTGTGCCGGTCAGGACGCCAAGGCCCGCGATCCGAACGCCTTCGTGGCCGTGCCGGCCGGTCTGTGCGGCAAGATCGCTGGCGGCAAGACGACCCCGGCGAAGACCTGAGCGGCCCCATGCGACGCGCATCGCACTTCCCACCCCTCAAGCCGATCCCGGTGCGCGCCGGGATCGGCTTGCGCGCCCCGCATGTCGCCCGGATCCTCGCCGAACGACCCGCCATCCACTGGCTGGAGGTGCACAGCGAGAACTACTTCGCTGCCGGCGGCGCGGCGCACCAGGCCCTGGAGCGCATCCGAACCGACTATCCGCTCAGCTTCCATGGGGTCGGTCTGTCTCTGGGTTCGGTCGATCCGCTTGACCGGGCGCACCTGAAGCGTCTCGGCGAAATCGTCGCCCGCTACGAACCGGCGCTGGTCTCCGAGCACCTTTCCTGGGGAACGGTGAACGCGGAGCACTGGAACGACCTGCTCCCCCTGCCGCACACCCGAGAGGCCGCGGCGCTGCTCGCGGTACGGATCGCGGAGGTCCAGGAGAGCCTCGGGCGGCAGATCCTGCTCGAGAACGTCTCCAGTTATCTGCGCTTCCAGGATGAGATGACCGAAGCCGAATTCATCGCCGAAGTTCAGCAGCGCAGCGGATGCGCCCTGCTGCTCGACGTCAATAATGTGTATGTCAACAGTGTCAATCACCGCTTCGACCCGATCGAGTATCTCGCCACCCTCCCTCAGGAAGCCGTCGCGGAGATCCATCTCGCCGGGCATACCCGCAAAGCGGGTCTCGCGGATCCCTTGATCATCGACAGTCACGACGACTTTGTGAGCACTGAGGTGTGGGCGCTGTACGAGCACGCGCTGACCCGGTTCGGCCCTCAGCCGACGCTGATTGAGTGGGATGCGCGGATTCCCCCGCTCGAAGCGCTGCTCGGGGAAGCGGCGCGGGCGGATGACCTGCTGCAGGTGCGGCATGCCGAACCTGCGTGAACTTCAGCAGGGCTTCGCCGCGGCGATGGCGGGCGGCGGTGACGGCGGCATCGGCGCCGAGATTGTGGGCGGCGCGCTCGGTGCCGACGCGCGGCTCGGGGTCTACCGCCACGCCATAGCGGCGACGCGCCTGCGCGTTCTTCGAGAGACCTTCCCTGCGGTGGAATCCCTCGTGGGCGAAGCATTCTTCGAGCAGCTGGCACAGCGGTATGCCAGTCAATGTCCCTCACACAGCGGCAACCTGTGCGCCTATGGCGGAGACTTTCCGAGATTCATCGCCCGCTGTCCGCAGGCCGCCGACCCCGTTCCCTACCTTGCCGATGTCGCCTGGCTTGAATGGCGCCGCCAGGAAGCCGCGCTCGCCGCCGATGCCGAGATCCCCCGGCAGGTGCGCGTTATGTCCGGTGAGCCGGCGCGGCTGCGGGCGCAGCTGCACCCGAGCCTGCGTTCGATCGAGAGCGCCTTTCCCGTGATCTCGATCCACCTCTGGTGCGGCGCACCGGAGGGGCCGCCTCCGAGCCTCGATGCCGGCGCGGAATGCGGCCTCATCTGGCGGTCGGGCGCAGAGGTCGCCGAGGCCGTGGTCCACCCGGCGACCCACGCCGCGGTGGAAGTGCTGCGCCGCGGCCGCAGTCTCGCCGACGCCGCGGCCGCTGGCGCGGCCAGTGACCCGCAATTCGATCTCGATGAGTGCTTGCGAAGCCTGATCGCGAGCGACCTCATCGTCGATGTCATTCCATTGCCCAGGAGCCCATGATGCGCCCTCTCGAGCGATGCCTTTCCGCCTATGACCGCCTGACCCAATATGCCGCCGCGGCCGAACCCGTTGCCCTGCTGCTCCTGCGCTGCTGGGTGGCGCTCGCGTTCTGGAAGGCCGGTCTCGTGAAGTTCGCCGACCCTTCCGGAACGGCCTACCTATTCGAAAATGTCTATCACGTTCCGTTACTGCCCGCGGACTTCGCCGCCATGCTCGGCACCTGGATCGAACTCATCACGCCCTGGCTGCTTGCACTCGGAATCTTGGCGCGCCCGACCGCCGCCTTCCTCTTCGTTTACAACATCATGTGCGTGATCTCCTACCCGGATCTGTGGCCCCACGGGCTCTGGCACGGATTCATCGGGAACGGCTTCGTCGATCACAAGATCTGGGGAATGATGCTGCTCGTGGTGATCGCCCGGGGCGGCGGCATCCTGTCGGTCGATGCGGCCATGCTGTGGTTACGTCGGACCCTCGGAATGCAGCGCGCCGAGACGCCAACCCCGGGGTGAATCCACCCAGGGGTGGTGTGCTCGCCTAGCCGTCAGGGCCGATCGCCTGCAATCGGTGGAAAGGAGGGTTTCCCCGCCCGGACGCGCCCATAGGAGCGTCACGAACTCGCGTGTCCGTGGCGGCGCCCCCGCCAACGCACCCAACTGCACCGAGGGACTCGGTCGCTTGTGCACCACTCCTCGCTCGTGCCGCACGGCCCGTGGCCCGGACCGGCTGAGAGGCCGGTTCATGGATCGGAATCGGGCTTTGCTAAAGACACCTCGCCTGAGGGTATTTTGAAGTGGCCCCCTGTTGACGGACGTCCAATAGCGCGATTAAGCGTACTACCTGGAGGTCATGATGGAACGTCAGAGTCCTCGCCAATATACCGCCGATTTCAAAGCGCACGCGGTCTCGCTCGCCGAGAGTCTCGGAGCCGCCGGTGCGGCGCGTAAGATTGGGATCTCGTCCAAGACCCTGGCGAACTGGATCGCCCTTGCACGGGCCGGAGGCGTGGTCGGCAATGGCAAACGCCACCCAGTGAGTGATCTGGAGGCCGAGAATGCGCGCCTGAAAGCCGAGACCGCGCAGTTGCGCATGGAGCGCGATTTTTTTTTAAAAAACGTCGGCGTTCTTCACTCGAGAGTCCAAGTGAAGTACGCCTCTCTTGCCTCGCAGCGGACTCACTACCCGATCGGATTCATGTGCCGGATACTCAGCGTGTTGACGTCGGGCTTCTTCGCCTGGCAGACCCGTCAGCGCACGCCACGCGCCGATGCGGATGCTCTCGCTGGTGAAGCGATCATGCAAGTCCACAAGGCAACCCGGCGGCATTATGGGCGTCGGCGCGTCACGCATGCACTGCGCGCCCAGAGCTGGTCGGTCAATCCCAAGGGCGCACGTCGGTTGATGCGCGAACAAGGCCTGCGAGGCGTGCGTAAAGGGCGCTTCGTGCCGCGTACCATCAACGGCGCTCATCGGCGCGCCATCGCCCCGAACGTGCTGCAGCGGCGATTTACTGTCGGCACAACAGTCGCAGCCTCGACGAGCAACATCACCTACGTTGCCACTCAAGAGGGCGGGCTGTATCTGGCCGTGACCATTGCGCTGAAGACTCGCCAAGTGCTCGGCTATAGCCTCTCGGACCGGATGCCCGACGAACTCGTGCTGAATACCCTGCGCAATGCCCGTCACTGTGAAGCCCCCAGCGCAGGCACCGTGTTTCATTCGAAGCGCGGCGGTCAATACGCCAGCGATGATTTCCGTGATGCGCTCGGCGTTCTCGGAACGGTTGCCAGCATGGGTCGCAATGGAAATTGTTGGGATAATGCCGTGTCAGAAAGCTTCTTCGCGTCACTGAAGGCTGAAGAAGTGGCAGAGCCGTGTTCGACGAAGCAGGATGCTCGTCGAACGATCGCACAATACATCCATGGTTTTTGCAATCCAAGCCTTCTGCACTCATCACTCGGATACTTGTCACTCGACGAGCACGCGCGCAGAATGCAACAGGCCGCTCAAATAGTGTCTATGAGGTCCGCCGCGTAGGGACCACTTCACTGGCCAGATTTACGCTGCGCCGCCAAGTGTTGGGCCCACCAGGCTCGGATGTCTTCCCGCCGCATGGAAGGTGAAAGTCGGTTCCTCGCCATCGGCACACTCCTCCTGCGTCAGTACGTGACGCTGAGTGTTCCCGGAAATACCTTCAGCCAATAGACGCAGATTTCCGGACGGATACTCGTCACCTCGTGTACGCTCAGGGCGGTCGACCGTTATTAGAGTGACAATCGCTCCGCCGCGTGCCTGAAGGAAGCCACTCGATGCCTCGCCTGGTCCAGATCCGCCTCACAGCCCTGCGCCCACTGTTGCTGGCCACAGCAACGACCCTCCTCGCCGCGTGTGCCGCACAGGTACGCGTGGCGCCAGCGTTCTATGCGCCACCTGCCGCCGTCGTACAGGTCCGCATCGCTCCGCCTCCCCTGCCCGTCTACGTGCAACCACCCTGCCCGGTCGCGGGGTGGATCTGGACTCCGGGATACTGGCGATGGGGTCCTGCCGGATACTTCTGGGTCCCGGGAACCTGGGTGGCGCCCCCCAGGGTGGGACTCCTATGGACTCCGGGTTACTGGGGCTTCGTTGGCGGCCTTTACCTGTGGCATGCCGGATACTGGGGCCCGCACGTCGGATTCTACGGTGGCGTGCATTATGGATTCGGATACGACGGCGACGGCTACCTCGGCGGACGCTGGGTCGGTCGCGAATTCCTCTATAACCGGGCAGTCACCCGGGTCAACGTAACGATCATCCATAATACCTACAACGAAACCGTCATCAACCGCTTCAATGTGAACCGGGTGAGCTATAACGGCGGCCCCGGCGGCGTGTACGCCTCGCCTTCGGTACAGGAACGTCGGGCACAGCAAGAAAGACATTTCCCTCCCACTTCCATGCAGCGTCGCCAGGTGTACCGCGCGCAGCGCGAGCCCGCACTGCTCGCCCGCGAGAACCGCGGGCGGCCGGCAATCGCTGCCACCGTGCGCCCAGGCGCATTCCATGCGCGGGGAGTAATCCGCGCACGAGGCGCCGTTCGACCCCTATACAACCGTCATGCGCCTCGGCGCAATGAACAGCGATGGAACCGCACCGCAAGACCGCGGTACGCACCCCGAGCGAAGTACCTGCAGAGACGGCCACATCCCGGCCGCTATCGACGCCCGCTCCGGCGAAACCCAAACCGCAAGGAGCAACGGCGGCGTAAACATCCTGGATAGTCCACCCTTCCGAGGGCACAGTACACAAATCGCAGACTCGACGATTTGCGCACTTCCAAAACGTCCGGTCTGGTGCAACAGCGCCTCCCCACGACACCCCACGAATGGCTGGCTGAGCATTCCCCACGAGATCTGCCCTCGACCACACAATTTCGGCGCGAGAGGCATGCTGAACGCCCAAACGCTCCCAAACAGATCGTCTATGGCGGATGATCCCGGGTCTCTTCCCGTACCCGCGAAACCGCACTGCAGAGAAATTTAGTTGTAACTCTTTCCGCTCAACCTCCGTCCACCCGACAATGCATTTCCGTGACTTCGGTGCCGGGATCCGCCGGTCACTTTTACGCACGCGCCTCAGAATCACAACGGACTCCGCCGGGTAGAAACGCCGAGGTACGGCGCGCAACAGTGTCCTAAGACAGCGCTCCAATCAAAAAAGGCCCCCGAGAACCAAGCCTATTTGTGTTTACCCTTCACGCCAACTCCCGCTGTGCGTATCGCAACCCCTTCCTTTCGGCTCCCGATGGACCTCAAGTCCGCCGCCCCCCCGTCCAACACAATTGCCTTCTCCTTGATACGCCGCAGAACACTCATACACAATCGAACTTCCCTCTCCGGGATGCCTTCCATAAGCTCTATACTCAAGCGCGTCGCCACCGCATCGATCTGTTCGAGCAACGCTCGCGACTTACTCCGAAGATGTACTGTCTTGCAGCGTCTATCCGTCTCCGACTCGCGCCGCTCGATCCAGCCGTCGGCCGCCATGCGATCCAGCAGCCGCGCCAAGGTCGGATTCTCGACACCCAACCGCTCCGCCAATTCCCCCTGCGTCATCCCATCCGCAGCACGCGAAAGCTTTAGCAGAGTAATCCACTTGGCCTGACTCAATCCCAATGGCTTGAGACGCTGATCGAGTCGATAACGCCATGCACGCCCGGTTTCACCCAATAGAGTACCGAACCCGGGACCCTCAGCACCATTTTGCATAACTTTCGGCCTCAGAAGTCACTAGAACAAAGTCTCTACAATTTCAAACACCGACGTTACTGCATTTTCTTCGCCGTCCAGACCCCTGATTCTCCCGCCACACTCCTGCGCCGAATGAACTCTGGTAAACCTCAAGAGGAGAAATTAAAGCTCACAAATAACCCGTTCATGCGATTACAACTTTCCAGAAGCACCACCGTTTCGTCGGTCACGCGCCAGGTACGTATAAAACACTGGCACCATGTAGAGCGAGAACAATGCGCCAATCGCAAGACCGGCCGCAATCACGAGTCCCATATCAAATCTGCTCACCGCCCCAGGACCCGTCGCAAAAACCAAAGGCAGCGCACCAAACACCATCGCACCGGTCGTCATGAGAATCGGACGCAGACGGATACTCGAGGCCTTCTCCACTGCAGCATGGCTGTCAAGTCCCTCAGTCTCCTGAATCACATTGGCGAATTGCACAATCAGGATTCCCTGCTTAGTGATCAGCCCAATGAGAGTAATCAGCCCAACCTCAGTGTATATATTGATGGTCGCAGCACCGAGATAGAGAAAAACGAGCGCACCACTGATCGCCATCGGTAGAGTCACAAGCACGATCAACGGATCACGGAAGCTCTCAAATTGCGCCGCAAGCAGCAGGTAGACGAGCAACACAGACAGCACAAACGTAACGACAATCGCGTGCCCCTGCTGCACGTACTGTCGCGACTCGCTCGCATAATTGATGCCGAATCCGGGCGGGAGTATTTTCTTCGCTTCGGTTCGCAAATAGGAGAGCGCTTGACCGAGTGATACACCAGGCGCCATAACGCCCTGAATTGTCGCCGAATTGAGCTGCTGAAACTGCGGCAGATACTCCGGCTGGACTTCCGAATGCACGCTAATCAACGTTGACAGCGGCACTAACGCACCGGTTTCGCTGCGGATGTAATAACCTCGAAGCATCGAGGGATCCGAGCGGAAACGGTCCGATACCTGTGGAATGACTTTGTAACTCCGCCCTGAAATGTCAAATCGATTTACATAGTTCCCACCGAGCAATGGTTCGAGATTACCCGCTATTTCCGCCATGTTGATGCCGAGATCGCCGGCTATATTGCGGTTGACATGCAGCACAACCTCGGGGGAATCATATCGTAGATCCTTGCTGAGAAATGCAAATCGGCCGCTTTGCATTGCTTTGCCAATGAGATCATTGGCAACTTGGTCTATTTTTCCAAAGCGAGTGCTAGAGGTAACGACGAATTGCACCGGAAATCCCCCGGCTGAACCCGGGAGCGAAGGCTTTGCAAAGGCCGCAGCCTGTACGCCAGTGAGCTCATTGAGCTTCTGTTGGAGCTCTGGCATCAACGCCATCTGTGTGATGTTCCGTTGACTCCACGGTTTGAGTCGCATGCCACTGATCAGGGCATTATCTGCGGCGCCGCTAAACGATATGCCGTTGATCTGAAAGACCCGCTTGGTCTCCGGAAAACCCCTGAAAATGCGAGCGATCTGACGCGAAAAATGGTCCAAGTAATGCAGTGTCGCCGTCGCCGGCCCCGTCGCCGAAACGAGAATGAGCCCCTGGTCTTCGGTTGGAGCCAACTCGCTTGGCGTACCGAGAAATAAAACCGGAATTGATACGAGAACCGCAGCGGCAACCACCAGCACGGCCGAGCGATACTTAAGAATGGCGCCGAGCGATCGATCGTAAGTACGACGAAGTTTTTCATACCCGACATCGAGCGCATGCGCGAATCCGTGCGCCGCCACGGGACGCAAAACCTTCGACGAAAGCATCGGCGAAAGAGTCAGCGCAATGACCGCAGACACCGTAACGGTGAACACAAGGGTAAAGGCGAACTCCGAAAACAGGCTTCCTGTCAATCCGCCGGTCAGTGCAATGGGTGCAAAGACCGCTGCCAACGTCGTTGCCATGACGATGATGGGACTACCCAGCTCCCGCGCCCCGCGAATCGCTGCGTCAAACCCACTCATCCCCTCTTCCATATGTCGGTGAATATTCTCAACAATGATGATAGCGTCATCAACGACCAATCCAATGGCAAGAACGACCGCAAGCAGCGTGATCAAATTGATTGTGTAACCGACCGCCACCATGAAAGTTCCACCGCCAATGATCGCAAGCGGTATGGCGACGGCCGGAATGAGAAGCGAACGCAGTGAACCGAGAAACAGAAAAATTACTATAACAACCACAACGAGAGTGATCGCAATGGTCGTCATGACCTCATGGATCGACTTCTGAATATACACACTTCCGTCATACGGAACGGCCGCCTTGATCCCCGGGGGAAGTGATCGCTTCAGGCCCGCAAACGCCTTATGCACTCCGTTAGCTACCGACAAGCTGTTCGCATTAGGCGTAGCAAAAACACCGATAAAGACCGCAGGCGCACCGTCATAATAGACCGCCTGATTGTAATTCTGGCCGCCCAGTTCCACCCTTGCGATATCATCCAAGCGCACCAGTGTTTCCCCGGAGTGCGCCACAACGAGATTGCGAAACTGACTCGCACTGTGCAGAATGGTGTCCGCCCGAATAGGACGCGCAATCAGCGTGGAGCGGGTACGGCCCACCGCACTTATATAGTTGTTCGCCGCGAGCGCCTTCGCCACATCGGCCGGTGTAACCCCGAGCGCAGCCATTCGATTCGGATTGAGCCAGACCCGCAGAGCAAAGCTATCTCCGCTGGGACCCGTTCCAGCCGGTACAATCTGCGCCTGACCGACACCACGCACCCCCTGAATCTTCGGTTGCACGACTCTCAATACATAGTCGTTCACCTGCTGCTGTGTAAGCCTCCTGCTGTAGAACGCCAGGTACATCAGCGCGGTCTGATTGCCGACTGTTTCATTGATCACCGGCGCTTGCGTGCCGGATGGCAGCTGGTTCTGAACCTGCTGCACTTTGGACATGATTTGGGCAACGGCGGCATTCGGATCGTAGTTGAGCCGCATATGGACCACGATAGTCGACACGCCCTGCGAACTCGTGGCTGTCATGTAGTCGATACCAGGAGCAGAGGCGATCGCCTGCTCGAGTCGCGCAGTGACGAATCCGAGCACCGTAGCGGAACTCGCTCCAGGATACGCGGTTGTCACAGTCACCAGCGTGCTCGTGACTTTCGGGTACTGACGGACCGCCATTTCCGTCCAAGCGCGCAATCCCAGTAGCAGAATTACCAAGCTCAACGAGGTTGCAAGCACCGGCCGCCGTACGAAAATGTCCGTAAATCGCATCGCGCCTGCCTTCAAAGCGTGCTGTGGCGATGAAACACCACGGGTGTTCCGTTGCGCAGCTTTATTTGTCCAGCCGTCACCACAAGCTCTCCGGGTTGCAATCCCTGCAGAATTTCCGTGAGCTTCCCGCGCGTATGACCGACTTTGACCGGCGTTGCGATTGCAACTTGAAGTTCCTGAGAACCCACCTTGCGATCAGTCACCACGTACACGTAATCCCCAAAGGTACTGTAGGTGACTGCCACTGTTGGCACTGCGAGACGACTGTCCGGGACGCCGACTAGAATGGTCGCTTCGCCGAACATCCCCGGGCGTAATTGCCGCTGCGGGTTCTGTACTATAGCTTCTATCGTCACGTTGCGAGTATTTGGGTTCACCTGCGAATTGATTGCAGAAATCCGGCCAGAAAAGTGCCTACCAGGAAACGCGTCGACCGTCAGCTCGATTGTTTGGCCTGCCCGGATTAAGCCGCTCTCACTTTGGGGCACAGTGAATTCCGCTCGCAACGGATTCCATACATTTAGTGCGGCGATTTCCGTACCAGGCAGGAGATACTCGCCAAGACTGATCTGCCGCACTCCCATCCAACCGGAAAAAGGTGCGCTCACCGCCAGCTTCGCAAGCGTTGCACGGACACCTTCAACAGCCGCCATGGCACCCTGCTCATCCGCACGGGCGGTGTCCAGAGCGGCGAGACTAGTGGCGCGTGCTGCATATAAGCGGCGAGCTCGTTGGTAATTAATCCGGCTAAGCGCTTCTTTTGCCCGATCTTGCGCAAGGGTGGCTAACTCGTTCGAATCATCGAGCTGGACCAGTCGTTGCCCCTTCTTTACGTGCTCTCCTGAATGAAAGTAAATTCCGGTCACCTGTCCGGACAACTGCGGGGCGAGATTGACCCCCGAAGTTGCCACTAGACTAGCTACAGTATGGATTTCGCGCCGCCACGACACTTTGACGGCTGGCGCCACCGAAACACTGACTTCGTAACGACCGCGATGCATTTGCGCCGCCCGAGCCGTGTGCTGCTGCCAAAGCTTGAAGCCGCCGACCGACGCGATCACTACCGCAACGATGAGCAGAGTGCGCAGCACGACGCGGCGCTCGGGTGTTGTCATCGCTTAATACTCCTCAGCCATTCCGGACTTGTTTCCTCTTGCTGCTGCCGTCGGGGACGGCCGTGCATCTGGCGGTGCTTGTGCCGACCAGCCGCCACCCAGAGAGACAAACAGGCTTATCGTATCGAGATACCGCTGTGCTTTCGCCTTAATGTATCCGAGACGCGCATTGCTGTATTGCACCTGAGCCGTCAGCAGCGAAAGATAGTCCACAGCACCGTCCTGATAACTTGTTTCAGCCAAACGCAATGCTCCATGGCTCGCGCCCAAGGCCGCTTGTTCCGCCCTCACCCGCTGTGCATCATGCTCAAGAGCACGCAAAGCGTCGGCCACTTGCTGAAAAGATCCCAACACCGTTTCGCGGTACGCAGCATACGTTGCGTCGTACGCAGCCACAGCTTGCCGCTTTTGTGCTTCGAGCGTCCCACCTGCGAAAATCGGTAAAACCAGATCGCCAGCGATGCTCCAGATATTGCTTGCGGCATGTACGAAGGCTCCCGGAGCGGTGCTTTCCTGACCGAATTGCGCGGTGAGTGTCACTGCGGGATACATCCGCGCCCTTGCAATGCCGACCTGAACGTCTGCGTAACGCAGCTGCGCTTCTGCTGCTCGGATATCGGGGCGTTGCTGTAACAGAGTCGATGGGAGGCTCACCGGTATACGGGACGGCAAATGCACGTCGCTCATACGCGGTGCGTGATCTGGCCACTCAGAGGGCATTTCCCCAACCAGGATTGCGAGCTCATGCCGATATATCGCCCATTGTTGCTCAAGCGAGGGCAAGGTCGCCTCGCTCGATGCGACAGTGCTGCGTTGGGTGAGCACACTCAGGTAGGGAACGGCACCTAGTCGATATTGCGTCTCGGTCAGTTCGAGTAGCCTCTTTTCGTGCGAAATGATGGACTGAGTTGCTGCAATTTGCGCGCGAGCTGATGCCGCACCGATAGCGGCGGACGCCACATTGCCGATTAAGGTCAATCGTGCCGCATCGAGCTCATAGCGCCGATAGTTGACCTGGGCCTGCTCGCTCCTGAACACCAGCCGATTGACCCCAAAGAAATCCGGGTAGTAGCTGACGTCAAGTCCACCGGAATACAAAGAGTAGACTCTACCTGGGAAGGAACCACCCGAGCTGGCCGAGGATGTTCGTTGCCGCGAGGCTCCGAGATTACCGTTTACCTGGGGGTAGAAAATTCCGGCTGCCGCGGCCATTGCCGCCTGCGCTTCGCGAAGGCGCGCCCGCTCCTGGACCAACCCCGGATTGCCCGCAAGCGCCTGATGAATGAGAACATCGAGCGCAGGTGATTCAAATTGTCTCCACCAGTCGATAGACGGAATCGCGCCATATTCGAAGCGCTGAGCCTTACCGGCTGCTCCGGAAGATCCAACCGTGGCGTGCGGTGAAGGCTCTCGGGTATAGGACTCGGTCCGAATCTCGGGCAGGGAGTACTTGGGCGCAAACGAACAGGACACCATGCCAAGCAAACACGGGCAGCAGATTGCCAGACGGAACCCGCGGCCCATTGCCTTTCGCACATCGGGGTGCGGGCGCAACCAGCCGCTGATAGGTATCCCTCTCATGGAACGTATTTTTGAGAGCATCCTTAACTCCCTGAGTGCGAGTGTCGCAACTGCACGATGGCGTTCGTGCATTGACGGGCCATGTTGCCCCGGGGCGCAACTCGTCGCCTCTCGGAAACCTGATCCTTAGCATGCTAACGTATCAGCTTTAGGACCGCAATCCCCTGGAATCCCATCGCACAAGCGAATTTCCAGCCCCTCCTCGGGCGACGCTTCGACGCAACAGATTCTCGCGATGCCTCAATCCACGAACGTCAGCGCCCCGGCTCTGCTTCTGGCTGGACACGCCTGACTAGACAATTCATCGTTTATTTCCCGCGGATTACATCTGCCTGAACTACGCCATCATTCCCTGACGTCGGCTTGCTTGAGGCTCGCCTCAATTGAACGTAAGATCAGCCGAAAACCCGAATATTTCCCATCCAGTCATGGTTGATCCCACATCTTCGCTCCCTCCTTCCACTGCCACCGATCAAGCGCACAGGTCCGGAAGCACCGCTCGAGTCATTGATGCGGCACGAGGGGCTGGTCTGACAATAGAAATTCGACGCATGCCGAGCAGCACTAGAACAGCTGAGGAAGCAGCGCACACCTGCAATTGCTCCCCTGCTCAAATCGTAAAGTCGTTGATTTTTGAACGCCTTGACACACACGCTCTCGTGCTTCTGCTGATCGCTGGAGATCAACGAGCCGACCTCACTTCGATTGCCGGTATCGTAGGCTCTGAATTGGTTCGTGCGGATCCCAAAAGAGTTCGCGAGGAGACCGGATTTGCCATCGGTGGTGTTGCACCGATCGGACATATCCGCCCTCTTCCCGTCTTTATGGACGAGTCACTTTTTGCTCATGACGTAGTCTGGGCAGCGGCGGGAACTCCGAACACCGTTTTCCATGCGAATCCCAAAGAGCTGTGCGAGGCAATATCGGCGACGGTGCTGCCCGCATGCAGGCGATAAATCCAATACAGGTTGATGGGCCATGAGCGCAGCTCCCTTCCGGTCGTGACAGGCGTCCTGAATTTTCCGCACCGGATCAGCCACAATCGAGATTATTTTGCAGTCCGCGCAGATCGATGCCCCGCAAAATGTCCGTCCCATCAAACGTGGAGCATGGTTTGACGAATGGGAACGATTTGCCGGGCGGCCCGAGACACGACAACAATTTGAAGCGCTGTATGCCTTCGGTACACGGCCTCCTGCAGGAGATTTTCCCATTGCGGTGGCGATTTGAAGCTACATCCGTGCCACATTCGAACCGTCGGGATGTTGATAGTGCGAACGGAGGAATTCTAGGGAGTCCTGTCGATGGATCAACCGCTCTATGACATCCCCATCACAGGAGTCGATTCGTGCACTCGCATGCATCACGCGCGTTGAATATTCACGTTGGCGCACGCGATCTCATCGGGATTGAGCAGAGGAGAACATGAAGGCAGACTGAACTGGTGGATCATGCCAGGCGTCTGCTCTGCGCAATCCTATTCTGAGAAACGCTTCGCGATCAGCGCACCAATCGCTCCCGGGCGTTCCGTCCATCAGGATTACGGCGACTATGAAGACGAACCAGATTGTGTACTGCCCGTTCAACCGGTACCTTTCAAAATCCTCTTCATAGAAATGGCCATCCATATGTCGAGCCAAGTTCAAAATGAGAATCGTTCGCGATTCGACGCCATCGCCGCCCAGTGGGACGACTCCCCCATGCGCAGCGGCATGGCCAATGCAGTAGCAGACTCCATTCTCGCCGCCGTCCCGGTCCGCCCTCAATGGCGGACACTGGAGTACGGGTGTGGCACCGGCCTTGTCGGCTTGCGACTACTCCCGCATGTGGGACATGTGCTGGAAACGGACCTATCGCCCGGCATGCTCGCAGTTCTCAGCGAGAAGGCGGCAGCTGCTGGTCTCGATAAAATCGATACCCAGGTACTCGATCTCACGAGCAGCCCACCGCCAGCCGAGCGCTTCGACCTAATATTCAGCAGCATGGCAATGCATCACATCCCTGATGTGGCTGCACTGATCCGCACGTTCTACTCAATGCTTAACCCTGGAGGCTGGCTCGCCCTCGCAGATCTAGACGCCGAGGATGGCAGCTTTCATCCGCCCGACGTGCCCGGTGTCGCACACCATGGCTTCGAGCGAAAAACCATGGAAAGCTGGCTCCGCGCAACGGGGTTCTCTTCGGTGACGACACGCACGGCACACACGGTAGCAAAAGATCGCGATGGAAAGGCGTGTGAGTATCCAATCTTCCTTGCAACCGGACAGCGTATTTAGTCGAAGAGACATCAAGCCACCCAATCCCGCAACGGAAATTCCGCTATTTCGACGCCGATGCGCCAGACCACCACCGGTGCATCGGCGTTGAAAACCTCATGCCAACCCCATGCGTTGCCGATCGCAGTAACGTCCGTCACAAGCACGTTATCGGGAATCCATGGCCAACGGCTGTCGAAACCACGGCAGAGAATCCGCATACGCATACGAATCACAAGCGGCCGAAGCCCTCCAGCATGAATCGGGAAGCCGATGGTGGCGACCGCGCGCGGTTAGCGCGGATTGAGCTCAGTGAGTGACATCACCGCACCTTCTGCGGCCTCAATCGCACCTGCAAGATAGCCGGGGAAATGAGTCGACCACTCGCTCGCGATGCCCCTCAGTCGCCCCTGCCAAGAGCCGAACCTGGCTGTCTCATCAGGAGAGTCTGCGTGCCTCTGCACTCCCAGCCAGTCCGCGTGTGTGGCGATGAACGGCTCCAGCGCCCAATCCTTGATGAATTCCGCCGCTGGTGCCGCCGCCGGTAAACCGAACAACCGAATTAATTGTTCTCGACAATTAGCATAGAGCCGCTCAATGGGTTCACTGCAGCGTTGGTTCGCCGGAAGTGAGAAAAAGCCAAAAAGTGCAGCGCTGCCGCCCGGCATGGAAGCGTCATGGATTTCCCCAAGCGGACCAACCAGACTACGAGCCTCACCAGAGAGACCGTCCTCGCGCCAGAATGGACGATCGTAGACGGCGAGATACTTTGCATGGGGAGCCATCCAGGTCGGCGTCGCGGACCACTGTCGTTGCAGTGCGTGAGGCAACTCTGGCTCAAACTCAAGATCTCGCGCCGCAATTCTCGGTGGCAGCGCCAGCCAAACGTGCTTGGCGACGAAACTCTCGCGACGGCCGCAGCCCTCCTCGCTGTCGATCTCAATTCGCTCACCGTTATAACGCAGTGCCTTCGCCCGTCGCCCCGTGCGGATTCGCTGCGGATCGATGTACCCGCAGATTGAATCGACCAGCGATTGCATACCGCCGACCAGGCGCATGCCAGGCGGCTCGCTCACATAACCGCGCATGCGCGCCGGCGCGCTGACGGCGGCACGTTCCAGCAACATTTCTCCTTGTTCATGCTGCGGGAAGCATTTTAGACCAAGACCCTGGACCAACTGATTCAACTGTGGCTGCAGCGTCGGCCAGAACCAAGTCGGCCCGAGATCGAAACGATCAACTGCGGTGGAGTTCGCTCGCACTGCACAGCCGATGCGCCCACCAGGGATCGCACGTGCCTCAACGATCAAATAGTCCTGCATCCCGCATTGCTCAAGCCGGTATGCCGCATAGAGGCCAGCCAGCCCTGCTCCCACGATCATTATAGTAGTTTCTTTCATGAGCCTACCGGCATCTTGCCCCCCCCCCCGAATGAGCACACCGCTCCTGTCAGGGGCGTTGCGCTTGCCCCGGCCTTGGCAAAATCAACATCTCCCGCAACCGAGAGCGGACGCGGATATGGCCTGGACGTTCCTGTTTCGCCTGAAGCGCAGGTGACCCGCCGCCCGTGGGTGCAGGACACACGCTTCCCGACGGATCAGCCATGTACATGAGCGCCGCGCTCAATACCGCCTCATTCGGGTCGCCGAGAGCATGGGCGAAATCATCGGCGACCGAACAACCCGGAAGAATAACCCCAGGGGATGACACAGTATTCTGCGGCGAAAATCCGTCGCCGAAATCCCCGAACCCGAGCGCATTGACACCCTTGAACTCTATGGAAAAATACGTTATTCCGCAGTTGTCCTGCGGATAGAATCCGTATGGCTTACCGCAGGTAGTCGAGCCGAACTGATAGACCTGCACGCCCACCCCGCGCAGGCCATTGATGATCGCCTCGCTTGCCGAACATGTCTCGGCACTAGTCAGCACGTAAACGCTAGACAAATTTAGAGTCGGCAGTTCCTGCCCAGCAACGGCGGAAAGTCCCTGTGTCGTCGCAAAAAACGGCACAGGTGTGATCGGTTCGCCGGTTACGGGATTTGTCGTCGAATACTGATCGTTGAATTGCTGCAGGTAGAACGTTTCCCCCGCTGTCTGCGCGGGACCTGCAACCATATACGCAAGCTCGCTAGCGAGTCCCAGCAATCCACCGCCGTTGTAGCGCAAATCAAGCACAAGTTGCGTGACGCCATCGGCTTTGAGTGTCGTGATCGCCTGGATCAATTCAGTCTCGGCCGACGCGTCAACCTGATCGTTGTAGAGAATATAGCCAACGGTACCGGCTGGGGACGCGAGTGTCTTGACCTGGAGCACCGGTTGGTCGGTGATATCCTGCGCCTGCATCGTAAACGTCCGTGGAATACTGGAGCCCGGATCGAGCACGGTGAAGCTGTGCACCTCACCGCTCGTCGTAGGAACAAGCGCCGCATTTATCGTGTCGACATCAGTCGCCGTAGAACCATTGATTACATCTACACCGTCAACGTCGAGCAACTGTGCGCCGCGTAAGAGGTCCGCCGGTGCAGCAACCGCCGGGGTACCCGGCTGCGTGTAGGCAACCATGATCCTTCGCGGCGGTGAGGCGTTCACTATTGCCCACTGAACGCCATAACCGACCGATGTCCCCTGCTCCATAGCCTCCCAGACTGAGGTGGGATATGAGAAATGGAAGCGATCCTTCGGAGCACCACGTGCGTCCGTCTGCAAAGTCTTCATCAGGTCAAAATATTGTGCGGTGCTGTAAGTTGCCGGATCATAATCGGTTACCTCGTTGTACCAGTAATACAGTGCATGCGTCCAAGAGCGTAACCAGTTGTTCTGATCAGTCACTGAGCCGGGTATATCGGGATACGTCCTTCCAGTGAACGGGTCAGTGCCGACCCGTGGAACCGCACAGCGCTCGGCATAATCAGAGGCCGGCAGGTATACACCGGGAGTCCAGCCGTCTGCAGTGGTGCCGGAGGCACCAAGCGCCGGGGAAATTACGCTCCCTGGTCCGCTGACACCATTACCTCCACAGCCGGACGAACTGAGCATCGCCACACAGAGCACAACCCCACTCAGCGCCCTTGCGAACCGCATGACATTCTCCTCAATGCTCCGTTCGTCTCAGCCAGTCGAGAAATCGAGCACCTCGAACCCTACCATTGATGCCTTCGGCGTCGTGGACTGAAATATAATCGCCGATCATGGCAGTCGTATGTTCTCCTGCACTCTATCCGGTGCAGACAGCCGTCGACGAGATCGTTCGCCCAGAGCGTTCTGCCACAGGAAGCCTTCGAACAGCGCATTTCGCCTTACGCAGGGGTTCAGCGCAGATAAGAAAAGGACTCTTATGCCAAGGATTTCACCCCAACTCAGTTGCAGGGAGGCGTCCTTTCCCCTATGCCACGATGAGCTGCTCAACGAACCGTTTGCGACCTGACGGCGCGCGCGCCGCACGCCGCAGCACGGCAAGTAAACTGACCGGCGCTGCTTCCTTCCCATCGCCCGCGACTCGCAGGGAAACACGCCATTCAGAATGACTTTACCGTCACCGAATCGATCAATCGTTATTCCCGCCCTTACGCGCTCTTGAATCGGCACATTGCCAGTGCGGCTGCGGAACTCGCGCGCGAGGGGATTCTATCAAACAGAGTGCACGATGGGTATGCGCTCCTCGAACAGTCACCCATGGCGTACAGACTTAAATGAGAACGCGCGACGGCAATTATCGACTTCGCGGGGATTTCGGTGCGTTCAGATACACAGAAATTCCCTGGAGAATTGCTGTTGTTTATACCGTACCTGCTTCGACCGTTCTGTACGCAAGTCATTACAAGAGCTGCATCAGATCATCTTTCCGGCGCGAATCCTCACACTCTAGGTCACCGATTTCGCATCTGACTGAAGCAAGGATGTAAGCCGTTTCGACGGAACTGCCACTACGTTCATCAACGACGTCCTTGCACAACCCCCGTCATTCCCGGCCTCTCAAATACAGACGGGGCTCACGACCATCGTGCAGTGACCAAGACATTCGGTTCGATTTGCCCCTCCGCATCCCCGGCTCCAGATGATGCCTCTATGCATCTTATCCATGCAGCCCATCTCTTCGCGCAGAACGCAACCCCACACATCTGTCCAGTCGGAAGCTGCCCGCCATCCGCTCACTGACACAGGAGCTGGATGCAGCCTCGGTCATTTGAGATCACTGGCGGCTCTTCACTAACGCCACCAATGAGAGCCCTCACGCCGCTGAAGACGACTGTACGAGTCCTCTCCCTCCGGGCTCACCCATGCAGAGACTCCTCTCTGCACTCGGGGTGCCCCCGGGGCGCTCGCTCGACGCTTGCACACCCGAATGCTCCCGCGTAGACTTCTGAGCGTCTCAGGTGTCCCAGGGGATTCGTTCCCTGGGGTGAAACGGGAAGCCGGTGCGCATTCGCGAGACGAATGCAAAGCCGGCGCTGCCCACGCAACGGTAAGCGAGCCAGAGACCGCAATAGCCACTGTGCTGCAAGCACGGGAAGGCGCGGTTTCTCGGACATAAGGTCCACTCGCGAGTCCGGAGACCGGCCCGAGACACATATAGGGCGACTCGCGTTGGGCGACGTCAGACCGTCTGCGGTAGATATTCAACCGCGGCTTTCTGTCCACTCAACTCCTTTCGCTTAGCAGCAACCCAGCGCACGTGGCGTGCGCATAGGAGTGGACAGGTGAAAGTTCTCTGTGCCGCAGCGGTATCGCTCGCGGGTGTTCCTCTTGCGGCTTTCGCGCAGCCGACAGCTTCCCCCCTCACCCAGATCATTGTCACAACCACGCGTACCCCGGAACCGCTGCACGCGGCGATGTCCTCGGTAACCATCATTACCCGCGCAGATATTGATCGACTTCAGCCCCGATCTATAACAGATCTATTGAACGGGGTCGCTGGAATCTCGATCGCGAACAATGGAGGACTCGGCAAGAGCACCTCCGTCTATCTGCGCGGAACCGACGCAGACCAGGTTCTGGTACTGATCGACGGCATAAAAGTTGGCTCCGCAACCACCGGCACGGCAGCATGGGAGCAGTTTCCGGTCAACCAGATCCGACGGATTGTCATCGTCCGCGGTCCATATTCCAGTCTATATGGCTCCGGTGCAATCGGCGGCGTCATTGAGATATATACCCGTCACGGTACTCCCGACTCAAGATCCATCCCCAGCCTCATGGTGAGCGCCGGCAGTCACGGAACCTATCAAATGGAATTCGGACAATCCGGCAGCGTCCGAAAGGGTTGGTACAACGCGAGCTTGAGTGGCATCTACACCGACGGCATCACGATATGCGCCGCTGGTGCCCCGGTAACCGCCTCTTGCTATACCACCTCCCCACAAAAGGGCTATTGGAGCGGCTCGGCAGCCCTTAGCGGTGGATACCGCTTACCCTGGGCAACGGCGACTATCGATTTCCTGCGCACCAACGGCGATACACGGTACGACGGAAATATTTACAGTGGCGACCAATCGCGACTCGGTCAACAGGTTCTCGGTACGACAGTCACCGCATCACCGCTGTCCGCACTTGGCATGACATTTGCTCTCGGGCAGAGCAAGGACCTTAGTCAGGAATATTTCAATGATGCGCCAGACGGATATTTTGATACGACGCGCAATACCGCGTCCTGGGTCAATCGTCTTTCCCTTTTCTCACACCAGAAGGTAATCTTCGGCGCAGATTACGAGCATGATCTCGTTTCAAGCGACACCGACTTTCTGCGTCGCTCTCGATACGATTCCGGGGAATTCTTGCTTTATCAATGGCTCTCCAACGCCTCCGAGTTTCAGCTTTCTGGACGCCATGATTACAACCAACAGTTCGGCAATCACGACACGTGGTCCGCGCAGGGGGCATACCGCATAAGCCGTGAGCTACGCCTGACAGCGTCATACGGGACTGCCTTTAAGGCACCCACTTTCAATGACCTGTACTTCCCATACTATGGAGATCCGGCGCTACGCCCAGAGACCTCGCGGAGCGCGGAATTGGGCGTCACGGGAACTTCCTCCCCTGCCACATGGGCAATCAACGTCTACGAGACGCGCATCGTCAATCTCATAGAATACGACCCAGTTACCTTCGCCGCAGCCAATGTCGGCCGTGCGCGCATCCGCGGCGTCGAGGGACGGTTCTCGACAGTGCTGTATCGCTGGCGCATTGCACTTCAGCTGACTGCGCTAGAACCGCTTGACACCGGGGTAAATGCTGACAAGCAATTGCCGCGCATTCCCCGGTTCTCCGGTCGGCTGGATGTTGATCGAAGGTACGGAGCAGTCCAAATAGGCGCCACTCTGTTCTCCGACGGCCCGCGGTTTGAGGATCCGGCGAACACGCAACGACTGGGGGGATACGCAACCCTAGATTTGCGAGCCGGGTGGCGTTTTCGTCAATCCTGGGAACTCCAGGTACTTCTCAGCAACGCACTTGGACGTAGCTACGAAACAGCCCTCTACTACAATCAACCGAACAGAAGCGCGTATCTGACCCTGCGCTACACACCACCCGGTGGACGATGAAGAGACCGCGCGGAGTGCCACATGCACCCACGTATCTCGCACCGCCACCTCACGTCCTTTGGACAACTGCGCTAGATTTTTAATTCCTGCGATGCCCCTGGTCGTCGTGACGCACATTCTGTCCCTATTGGTCACCGGAGCATAAATGATGTCCCACCGCGACACTCCAGAGGCGCCCGCGAACGAAGTCTCTGCCGAACGTCACCGGGCGCGCATGCAACGCCGAAAGGCCGCTGTAGATGCCCGCATTGCCTCAGCCACGGTACGCAGGGGAGTCGTTCTGGTTCTAACCGGCAATGGCAAAGGTAAGAGTTCTTCTGCGTTCGGAATGGTGGCTAGGGCACTGGGACACGACATGCACGTCGGCGTTGTCCAATTCATAAAAGGACGATATCCGACCGGAGAGGCGGTCTTTTTTAGACGTATCCCGCATGTAATTTTTCACGTAATGGGAGAAGGCTTCACTTGGGAGACACAGGATCGCGAACGCGACGAACGGGCCGCGCAGGCGGCGTGGAGCGTTTCCCAAGCAATGCTGCGCGACACAAATCTGGGTCTTGTAGTTCTCGACGAAATCAATATTGCGCTGCGGTATCGCTACATAGACGTGTCTCAAGTCATTTCTGCTTTGCGCTCACGGCCGAATATGCAACATGTCGTGCTAACCGGCCGCGGCGCTCCGAGTGAATTGGTGGAATTGGCAGACACCGTCACCGACATGCATGCCATGAAGCATGCGTTCGATCTCGGTATTGCGGCACAACCCGGAGTCGAATTATGAGAGCAGCACGAACTCGGATACCCATAAAGCAGCAGGCCGCATCTCGAAGACATGACGAAAATTCACGCTGGCTGATGATCGATTCCGCTGAACTGGAGATTATAGGAATTCTCGTCGCGCAGGTAACGCCATGAATCCCTCTCCGCACCGGTATAGCGACGCCGAGCGCGCGGCAATTTCACGAGTCATACGCGAACGACGCGACGTCAGGTGCTTTCTTCCAGATCCAGTCGACCCGGAGACCTTGGCTCACATACTGGCGTGTGCACATGCCGCACCGAGCGTCGGACTATCGCAACCGTGGCGTTTTGTCCGAATAACGAACCCCGATCTACGTGCCCGCATATATTCACTGGTCGAGCAAGAACGCCTACGCACCGCAGATGCCCTAGGTCCTCGGAGAGCTGAATTTCTCCGCTTGAAAGTCGAAGGCATTCGTGAGTGCGGGGAATTATTCGTGGTAGGCCTTGTACAGGGCGGATCACGCGAAATTTTCGGACGCCGCACTCTCCCGGAAATGGATCTGGCATCGGTCGCCTGTGCGATCGAAAATCTGTGGCTTGCTGCTCGAGCGGAAGGTCTGGGCGTCGGGTGGGTCTCTTTATTCGATCCTCTTGCGCTCGGGGAATTGCTCGGGTGCCCTGCAGAAGTCCGCCCAGTAGCAGTCCTGTGCGTTGGGCATGTGGCGGAATTCGATCCGGGCCCGCGTCTTGCGATCGATCAATGGCGGCAGCCCAGGCCCCTCACCGAACTACTGTATGAGAACAGGTGGCCTGCCGGCACACCATGAGGCATCAAGGTTAGTTCGCGAACGAGGCCATGAGAGAATTGCTCACCAAAGCTTCGAGGCCACCGATTGAATTCCGCGCGCTCATTTTTAGGGCGCAGCGGTACGTGGATCTCTTAGAAGTCTGGTAGGCCGTCCCTGTGACAGCACTCGAACTCCTCGCGGCACTGATCATCGATGGCCTATTCGGAGAACCCAGGATCTGCCATCCGCTGGTCGGATTCGGAGCCATCGTCCGACATATTGAAAAATGGTTGAACCGCGAAGCCGCCGGTCCGGTATCCGGCCATTTGCACGTCGCGTTGAACTACCTTCTGGGCTGCTTCGCAGTATTGCTTGCTACGATTCCTTTCGTAGTCCTTCTTGACATCGGCATGCATATAACATCGCTCGCACCACTGTTCGCCACTGCAACTCTCTATGCGGTCATCGGTCACCGTAGCCTGCATGAACATGCAATAGCAGTGGAGCTCGAAATTCAACATCGTAACCTCCCTGCAGCCCGACAGCGGGTCGGAATGCTGGTGAGTCGGAATACTGAGTTCATGGACGTCAAGCACGTCTGCACGGCGACCGTCGAATCGATTCTGGAGAACGGCAATGACGCTCTGTTCGGCGCCCTATTCTGGTTCTTGGTCGCCGGTGCACCGGGAGCGCTCGCATACCGTCTGCTCAACACACTAGACGCCATGTGGGGATATCGTACTGACCGCTACCGACACTTCGGCTGGGCTGCCGCGCGCCTAGACGATGTGGCAAATCTTATCCCGGCCCGCTTGACGGCATTGAGCTACGCCATCGTCGGTCAAACGACGGCGGCGCTGCGATGCTGGTGGAACCAAGCACATCAGTGGGACAGCCCCAACGCCGGCCCCGTAATCGCCTCCGGCGCCGGCGCTCTTGGGGTTCTCTTGGGCGGTGGAGCGTACTACCACGGACAATGGCGAGAGCGCCCTGCACTCGGCGAAGGACGCGCTATCCAAACCTCAGATATAGAACGAGCTCGGCAGCTCCTGCTGCGCGCACTATTGCTCTGGGTCGGTAGCGCAATGGTCATCTATGGATTCATTAGGTGGTTACATGCTTGAACACGGTGGACGTCTGCGGCACGCAGCAGCACAGTACGGCATTTCTGTTGAACAATGGCTGGACTTGTCAACCGGCATCAATCCACTTCCCTGGTGTGCTCCGGCGGTACCGCGACTGGCTTGGGCTCGTCTGCCCGAGAGCGACGATGGCCTTCTACAAGCCGCGCAAGAGTATTACAACGCCCAACATGTATTGGCCGTCGCGGGGTCCCAGGCTGCCATTATGCAGCTTCCGCGATTACGTGCCGCCGCTCGCGTCGCCATCCTGGAACCGAGTTATGCGGAGCACGCCTTGCGCTGGCGCGAAGCAGGCCATGACGTGCAGTCCATTACCATCAGCGAATGCACCACTGCCGCCGACACTGCGGACGTTCTGATCCTCGTGAACCCAAATAATCCAACCGGCACACGCATTCCGCGGTCAGACCTTCTCAAGTGGCACGCACACCTCGCTTCGCGAGGTGGCTGGCTTGTCGTCGACGAAGCCTTCGCGGATCCCGATCCATCGGACAGTGTCGCCTCTTTCACTGATCGCGACGGACTCATTGTGTTGCGCTCGTTCGGAAAATTCTTTGGACTAGCCGGTGCCAGAGTCGGATTCGTACTGGCAACGCCCCGAATTTTGCGCGAGCTCGAATCTCAGCTCGGCCCGTGGCCACTTGCCGGACCTGCTCGATTCGTGGCTCGACGCGCACTCGCCGACCATCGCTGGCAAATTGCCATGCGGACACAATTGCAATCCCTCGCTTACCGACTGCGAGAACTCCTGACACGCAACGGTTTGACTCCTGCGGGAGGCTGCAGCCTATTTCAGTGGGTGCCAACCCCGCATGCGCCAACTCTACATGACTCTTTGGCACATCAGGGGATTTTGACGCGACTCTTTCAGGCACCGAAGAGTCTGCGTTTCGGCATACCAGCCGAAGAACAGCAGTGGCACCGACTCGAAACCGCGCTCGCCGCACATCAGCGTAGTCGCGTTTGATCACGGACACTCAATTTCGACACTTTGAGAGATGGAGCCTGCAACGCGTTTGCGGACGCATGCGGCGCACACCATTAGTCGGTTCACGCCTGAGGAACTTGGCAAAGATGTCAATCGATCGTAGAGATAAGCCATGCGAACTTTAATTCTTGGCGGTGTACGGTCTGGAAAGAGCCGCCTCGGCGAACAGTACGCACTAGCCAGTGGCCTGCAAGTCGTCTATGTCGCAACGACAGTGCCGGAAGGAGACGTAGAGCTTCAGGAGCGCGTCAGGCAACATCGCGCACGGCGCCCATCCACTTGGCTCACAATCGAGGAGCCATTCGAGCTTGGTCAAGTATTGCGCGCGAATGCATCCCCAGAACGCTGCCTCCTTGTCGAATGCCTAACTCTGTGGCTGACAAACCTTTTGTGTGAGCGCCCCGATCAACTTGAATCTGAGCGAGACAGCTTTTGCGAAGCCTTGACGCACGTCACCGGTGAGTTGATTCTCGTCGGCAACGAAACTGGCCTGGGTGTTGTGCCGCTTGGCACGCTTTCGCGCCGATTCGTCGACGTGAGTGGTGAATTACATCAAAAACTTGCCGTCCTATGCGAACGCGTGAGTTTGACGGTTGCCGGTCTCGCCATTGACTTGAAGAGTCCAGTGTCCGCGAGTGCCATCAATGCAGACTTCGATTGAGAGCCGGACGATGGGCCTCTATTTGAATGCATGAGAGCCAATCGCCCTGGGTGACATCTTTACAAAAGACGGCATCTATCACTAATACATGCGGAGATCCGATGAACGCGACACATTCTGCCCCCCCGTTTCTGCAGGACACGCTGGGTGCGATTCGCCCCATCGACACCAGCTGGTATGCACAGGCCGCGGAACGACTTGATCAATTGACCAAACCACCTGGCAGCTTGGGTCGTCTAGAAAGACTCGCAGCGCAATGCTACGCAATTTGCGCCGGGCTTCCGTCCGTACCGGTGCGTAAAGCTGCATATGTGTTTGCCGCAGATCATGGTGTGACACAGGAAGGCGTCAGTGCCTATCCAAGCGCTGTTACCGCACAGATGGTGGAGAATTTCCTCCGCGGGGGCGCCGCGATTAACGTATTTGCACGCGTACACGATGTCGCATTGACGATCATTGATGCGGGAGTCGATGCGGAGTTTTCGGAATCCTCGGCCTTATGGCATCGCAAGATTCGTCGCGGCAGCCGCAATCTGCATCGTGAACCGGCAATGTCCACCTCGGAACTTGAGCAGGCGCTGCGCGTCGGGCTTGAAGCTGCTGAAGATGCGCGGCTAAATGACTATTTGATGGTTGCAGCCGGCGAAATGGGCATCGGCAATACCACATCGGCTAGCGCCATCACTGCGGCTCTCACCGGTCAACCCGTGGAAGTGGTTACGGGTTCTGGAACGGGGATTCGAACCGAGGCACTTGAGCATAAGCAGCGGATCATTCGCGAGGCACTGAGCAGACATCTTTCGGGTGCCAATAGTCCGCTCGAGGCACTTCGGTGTGTCGGTGGGCTCGAAATCGCAGCGATGAGCGGATTCTTCTTGGGTGCTGCGCAACATCGACGGCTTATCGTGGTGGATGGATTCATTGCAACTGCAGCGGCCGCCTTGAGTGTAGCTCTCGCACCCGCTGCTCGTGACTATATGTTTGCCGGGCATCGTTCCGAAGAGCCGGGTCATGCGTGCCTCTTACGGCATCTTGACCTGGAGCCGGTCTTGGATCTGCGAATGCGCCTGGGAGAGGGAACTGGGGCCGTCCTCGCGATGCCCGTCATTGATACCGCAGCGCATATGATCGCAGAAATGGCCACCTTCGCCTCTGCCGGTGTGAGCAGCGCAGTGCCATGAAGCGCGTGTTCGGCGGCTTTCTAGCCGCCATTCTCTTCATGACGCGGCTGCCCCTGCCACGGTCAGCACATTCACCGCTGCCGCTCTCATCTGCTGCACCATACTTTCCATCGGTCGGGGCGCTGCTTGGTCTTGGCGCGGCCGCGCTCGACGTCTATCTACGTCCGCACCTCGGGGCAGGCGCGGCCGCAGTAGCCACCGTGCTCTTTCTAGTGATGATCACCGGCGCACTTCATGAGGATGGGCTCGCGGACTGCGCTGATGGATTGGGCGGCGGAAGGACCCGTGAACAAGCCCTGCACATCATGCGCGATAGCCGAATCGGTAGCTACGGAGCGCTTGCAATCGCCGGATCACTCGTGGCACGCACAACCCTGATCGCAGAGCTCGCTCCGGTTCAGACAGTCACCTATATCATCTGCACCGAATGTCTCTCCCGATGGACCGTGCTTCCGTTGGCGTACGTGCTGAGCCCTGCTCGCACCGAAGGCGCCGCACCGGGTCAAGGAGCCCGCATTGCCGGGCGACTCCCAACCTTCGGTATAGTGGCGTCTACTCTATTCTGCCTTGCGATCACAGTATCCTTACTGCACGCAGAGTGGTGGAGGCCATGGATTGCCTGCATTCTCGTGACCGCAATGAGCGCCGTCTACTTCCAGCGCAGAATCGGCGGCATCACCGGCGACTGCTTCGGCGCAGTCATCCAGATCGCCGCCACTGCAGTATATGTCTGTGGCGCATGGCGATGAAACCGCTCGTTCTTATCCGTCATCCGGCCACAACGTTGGCGGGAACATTTTGTGGACATAGCGACCCAGATCTGAGCGCCACCGGGGAGTCCCAATTGGTCCAGCTCCTCTATAGGTTGCGCGACACCCGACTCGAACGACTTTTCAGTAGCGATCTGCGGCGTGCCCGACGCTGTGCAGATGAAATCGCGCATCAGCATCGCCTCGCGGTAGAGCTTCGACCGGAACTGAGGGAAATCGCATTCGGTGAATGGGAGGGATTGTCGTGGGGGCAAATCCTGAACAGTCATCCGGCTGAGGCGAACCGCTGGCTGGAATGCTTTCCGGATGCGACACCACCAGGTGGCGAGGATTATGCACATTTTACGGCCCGCGTTCGTAAAGAAGCCGACAAATGGGCGCAGGTGTGCTCCGAAAAAACTCTAGCGGTCATCACGCACAGAGGTGTCCTACAGCATCTCCTGCAGGTGTATTGCGGTGTCGATCCGCAATCCGCCTGGCAGATGACGGAACAACCGACAACTACTATTTTCTGCGAGTGGAGCTGTGATGCAGATCAGGCTCTGGTCATTCGCGAACAATGGGTTCCTGAGGAATCTGTGCAATTCGTTCCCGAACTCAAAACACGCACCCAGTGAAATACTCTCGCTCGCGCACATGATCCGTACCTACATCACCGGACGCGAATCGTCGAATTCCTATCCATCCCGCGGGCGCGGCTGTGCCGGTTATCACCACGGTGAAATTCTACAGGGCCTGTGCTGGTCGAACGATTCCCGGGGAACCGACCCAACTCCTTGCCTGGTGACTCTCCCGGTTTCCGATATAGGAAGCAGGGCTTATTTCACCGCCAGAGGTGATCAGGAAATCGTGGTCCATCCGCCAGCAAAGCGCAAGGCTGCCCGCGCGGCCAGGATGACATTGGATGCGCTTGGCTTCGGACATCTCGGCGGCCGCCTCCGTGTTGATTGCATGCTTCCAACCGGTCTCGGACTAGGCTCTTCTACCAGTGACGTGCTTGCGACGATGCGCGCAGTGTGCGGCGCACTCGGCTGCTCGCTCGATGCAGCCGAAATTGCGCAACTCGCTGTGGCAGCCGAGACTGCATCGGATCCGCTCATGTTCGATGGCATCGTGCTGTTTGCGCAACGCAAGGGGCAAGTACTGGAAGAGTGGGGCCAGTGGACGCCAGAATATCTGCTCCTCAGCGTCAACACACAACCACATTGCAGCGGCGTGGACACTGTCGGTCTTCCGCTACCGCGTAGCGCGTCGGCACGCTCCGAATACAGCGCGCTACTTGCACGCGCACGTGCCGGGTTCCTAGGCCGCAACGCTGTCGAGGTTGCGGCCGTGGCAACCCGCAGTGCCGAACTGAATCAGAACCACCTGCCCCTGCCTAATTTCCGCGCACTGTGCTCACTCGCTGAGCGCAACGGATGCCTCGGCATACAAATAGCGCATTCTGGGACGATCGCAGGTCTGCTGTTCGAGCCGGCTACCCAGATGGAGAGTCTCACGTCATTGAACGGCCAGCTGAGGGCGCTCCGTATGGAACCGCGCGGCTTTTTTAGGACCGGAGCCACGTATTCCGTCCAAAAGGCGTCGGATGTACACAATACTTCGCCAAAGTGACGCAGCGCATCGGCAGTGACACCACCGGTCCGAGCTCACCCGAACAACTCTTACGTCAGCATCAGATCAGCTTGCAGCAATTTTGCCGACACCGTCTCTCTTCAAATGAGATTCGAGTTGAGTCAATAGTGGCAGCTGTCCTGCGAAAATCTTGTTTTTTGCCAAAACCCTCGGAAACCACTCGGCACGATCGACCTCGGCAAACTCCTGTATGCGACCGGAATGCGGCGGCCATTCGATCGTGAACTTATTGCTCTTCAACGCCGATACATCAAAGTTCCCGCGGATTGCCCACGCATGGATGATCTTTCCGCTTGGCTGACGTACTGGCAAAAGAGCAATCAGATTTCCCTCCGGAGGTGGGGTTCCCGTCTCCTCCGCGAATTCCCGTCGGGCCGCGTCAATCAGCGCCTCCGCACCGCCACATTCTCCCTTGGGGATAGACCATGCGCCGTCATCCTTCTTGCTCCAGAAGGGTCCACCCGGATGCACGAGCAAGATCTCCACGCCCCGTGCCGCACTACGGAAAAGGATTAGACCGGCACTGTGCACTATCGTCATGCGTACTTCTCAGTCCGTCGATCGTAAGATATTCGGCCGCGTCGGCCAATCCACGTCTTCGGTCACAAGTTGACGCTGGACAGCATGCACCCCTTTTGAATCTGGAGGAAATAAATCTCTCGGCATCGAAACGGTTGGACGCCGGTATCGTACCCTCCGCTCGAAATGGCTTCATCCCGACTCACGTCGACTGCTGAATTGCCATCAGCCACGTCCGCGATTGGCGCATACCTGCGGCCGCTCGCTCGATCGCTCATCAGGTGTCTGTGGGGCCACACAGCTGATAAGCGTTCCAGCACTCGGGTCGGAGCCGATGGATCGTAACCCGCCGATCGCACTTGAGCGATGGCACATTGTATTGGTCCCCAAGCCCGGACCAATTGCGGACTTCCGATCCATACCGTGACCGTCTTCTTCGACTTCAAGTTTAACGAGCGCGGGGCGGACCGTCGGGCGCACCTCGACGTGACGAGCGGCTGCGTGCTTCGAAGCATTCTGAATCGCCTGCTGGGCGATGCGATACAAGTCCGTTCTGGCTTCGAACGGCAAGCGCAGTTCTGATTCAATGTGAGTCCGAGCTCCATGCGGGTATCACTCACGCTACTCCTCTCGACCAGGGCTTCCAGCGCAGCGGCCAAGCCACCGTTGGAGCTCATCAGCGGCGAGAGGCCGTGAAGGATGCTGCGCACACTAGCAAGCGACGCGGTGATGCGGTCGGAGAGTCGCAGCACATCTGAAAGCGTCGGGAGATCCCGCTCTGCTAACTGCTCTGCAAGTTCGCTCGTCAAAATTGAAGCAACGGTGAGATCCTGCACCAACTCGTCGTGAAGTTCCTGCCCGAATCGCCGCTGTTCTCCTGAAATAGCCGTGACTAACGCACCGTCAAGCGCCTTGCGCTCAGACACGTCGAAGGAAAAACAGTCATGCAGTTCGCTCACCGTATTTCACCTTCTGCGCACAGACCTCAACGAATACCGTCGTGCCTTCGCGAGTCCGCTGACGAACTTCCAGGGGGTGCGAAAATTCCCCGGACAGCAGTGTAATGAGGGTCTGCTCCTCGTGAACCGGTGCCAGCAACGCAATGCTCGACTGCAGGAGCTCGGCACGGGAGTAGCCTTACTGCCGCTCGGTCGCGGAATTTACCACTAGGAATCGCAGCGTCTTGCGGTCACGAACCCAAAGGGGGCTGCGGACAGACGTCAAACAGCTGCTTGTATCGTCGCTCGAGGCGCCTCACGGCTGCGACGGAGAGCCCCCAAACTGGTGGCATTTACGAGCTTGTCTAACCCGCCGATGACCGGTAGCGTGTAAGATACGGGCCTGTGGTGCTGCGACACTGCAGCGCGACGGCATAGGTCCGGGACCCTCAGGAGCATTCACCATGCGCATCAAAGCTCTCAAACGCTGGGTATTCGCAGCGAGCGTCTTATTCGGCACGCTACCGGTTGCTGCTATGGCCCAGGGACAGGTCAACGCCGTCTGGGCACCCCGTCACGTCCGTTTTATCTATCAGGGCTTTACTACCCAATACTCGTGCGATGGATTGCGCGAGGATATCCGCGCAATGCTCATCAAGCTCGGTGCTCACGATCTCAAAATCCGCTCCTACGGCTGCACGAGGCTGGTCGGAGTGGAACCCTTCCCGGGCGTACAAGTCAGCATGCAGGTGCTCGTACCCGCCGAGACCGCGAAGGGAAAGCAGTACGGCCCCACGGTGGCCGCCCACTGGCAGAATGTCGTACTCATGCCAGACAATGCCAGCTTCGAGGAGCAGGGCAACTGCGAGCTCATCGAGCAGTTCAAAGAGACGTTCCTGCCGCTGTTCACCACGCGTCACATCAATTACCGATCGACGTGCGTGCCCCATCAGATCATGCTCGGCACGCACCTCAGTGCAGAAGTTCTGATGCCGCCGGCCACGCCCCACTCACGAAATTGAGGCTTTGCTGCGGAGGATCTGTTCGCGCTTCTGCGGCGGTGAATGCGGGCCGCGGGTACGCATATCATGGGTGACTTGCACGGGTTGCTCCGGCACGCCGACTCCATGCGTGTGAGCACGCCATTTAACGCTGCCGAAACGCGTACATCAGTAGCGTCAGCCCGGCATACCGCCGAGCTGAACGCGTCAGCCCCCCCCGCCCGCGTCACACGCTCTTCACCCCGATGCTCGCGAGCAAGCGTCGTGCGAGCCCCCTATCAAGGTCTCTGAGCCGGCCGCAATTTGACGACATCGTGTACATCGGGAAATCGGCACATTGCGGCCAGCACCTGCCCGCACCACACCGTCGCCCCTCACGGTGTCAAAGCTGGCTCCAGCGCTGCAATGAGCCCGTCGATTTCGGTGCTCGACGTGTAGTGCACGAACGAGAGCCGTGCCACGCCGCGCACCGGATCAACCCCCATCGCCGTCAGCAGACGTGTAGCGTAGAAATCGCCGTAGCCGATCATGTAGCCGCTCTGCGCGAGGCGTCGTGCGACTTCTCGCGGGTCCACCGCGAGCGGCACGAACGCAACAGTCGCCGCACGCTCCTGCGCATTGATCGGGCCGAGGACGCGTACGTCCTTACGCGTCACCAGAAATGCCAGCAATCTGCTCAGCAATTCCTGCTCAGCGTCCCGCAGCGCCTCGCGGACCCGGTGCGCGCGGCCAGCAGAAGCCGCCCCGGGGTAGTGATGTTCATCGAGCGCGTCAAAATATTCAGCGATGCCGCGCGCGGCCGCCACTTGCGCGTGGTCTGGTCCCGCCGGCACTAGCCGCTTGAATGGCTCTCCGGCGTTGAAGTAGTGCCCTTCGTTGCCGAGCTGCAGAAGTAATTCTGGGTTGAGTACCATCACGCCCTGATGGGGTCCATAGGTCTTGTAGAGCGAAAACAGGTAGATGTCAGCACCTAGCGCTCGCAAATCGGGCAGACCGTGTGGCGCCCACGACACGCCATCGACAACGGTCCGCACTCCTGCCGCATGCGCACGCGCTACAATGTCAGCAACCGGGTTTACATGCCCGACGATGTTCGAGGCATGTGGAAAGGCGAGCAGGCGCGTACGATCCGACAGCAGAGCATCCAGACGGTCGCACTCAAGACGTCCGGTATCCTGATCAACGCCCCATTCCTTGATGATTACCCCCTGCGCGCCCAGCCGGCGCCACACGCCACTGTTTGCCTCGTGATCCTGATTGGTCACGATCACTTCGTCGCCAGGTTTCAGCAGCGCACGGAATGCCTGGGCAAGCACGTAGGTATTTTGCGAGGTCGAGGGACCGAAATGCACCTCCGCTGCCGACACACCGAGATACTCCGCAAGTCGGCTGCGTGAGGCGTCCATCCACTCGCCGGCTTCCGCCGACGCATTGAACAGGTAGTACGGCTGGACCTTGAGCCGGCGGTAATACTCCTGCAGGCGATTAACGACGGCCCCACAGGCATAGGAGCCACCGGCGTTCTCAAAGAACGCCTGACCCGCGAGCGTCGGCTCGTCAAAGGCCGGAAACTGCCGCCGGACGAATTGCAGATCTAATACCCCTCGGTTGCACGTCGATTGCATCGAATGAGTCCTTCGCCACACCTTTGATTGCTCGCTATTGTGCCTCAGCGGCAACACTCTGTGTGCGTCCGGCCGGAAATCTTCCAGTCGGTGCCTTTAGCAAGTCTCCTCAGACTCGGCCCGCCACAGACCTCGCGTACTCTACGCACCAATACGAATGGTATGCCTCAGCCCACAGCGCAGACTCGTCGCATCCGGTTCACCCGGCGCTATCGACCTTCCCCGGATGCTCTGCGAGGAGTAGGAGACCCATATCATGAGCCGCAGCACGGTGATGTTCGCCGTTTCAACGCCGCAGGAGGCCGGGCCAATCGAAGCGGCCAAGGTGGCGCATATCGCCAAAGTACTCGATGCCCAGCTTGAACTCGTTCATTGCGTGTTCGACTCCCATGCGACGCAGCAGAGCGAGTTCGCGCCCGAAAGGACCGAAGAGCAGATCCAGAAACTGGTGTTCGAGGCACAGTCCGCCCTTGAGCACCTCGCCGATCAATTCCGTTCGCTCGGTGTACCGACAAAATTCAGTGTCCGCTGGGACCATCCGGCCCACGCAGGCATCGTCCGTCAAGTTCTGCGACATACACCTCGTCTGCTCATTGCGCAGAGCAGCCCTCATGAACCTTTGGCGCGCGCATTGCTGTCGCACACTGACCGTAGTCTGATTGAGACATGCCCCTCACCGTTGCTGCTGCTGAAGACCCGCCGCCCCTACTCCGTACCCCCACTCCTTATCGCCGCAGTGGACCCCGGTCATGCCCACGACAAGCCGGCAGCCCTAGATGAGCACATCCTGGAGACTGCTAGCCTGTTTACCGAAGCGCTGTCAGGCAAACTCTTGGTCTTTCACGCCCGCACCCCCTGGGAGGAAGCGCTGCGCGTCGATCCCCAATTGCGGGATTTGCCCGAATACCAGGACGAGGACTTCCACCGCGACTACCTCGATCGCGTGGATGCAAGCGTCGTCGACCTCGCCGAACGTCACGGCCTCACGCCTGAACAGGTCCACGTCGAGGATGGGCATGCTGCAGCACTTCTGCCCCACTACGCCGCGACAATCAACGCAGACATTGTCGTCATGGGCGCGGTATCACGTTCGCGGCTGCGCCGCTTGCTCATCGGCCATACCGCTGAGCGGGTACTGGATGCGCTCCCGAGCGACATTTTGATCGTCAAGCCCCCCGGATTTCAGACGTCGGTGCACGTAGATTCTCCCCATCTGGTCCACGCGAGCCTCGAGCTGCCCTCACCTTAGAATGCCGAACATCCCCAACCGATGAGGGGGGCGCATTCCTCATACCCCCAAGAGCAAAGAACGCCCACCACCAATCCCTCCAGAACCGACAACGACGGACTCGCGAACCGCTCCGTCCGCATGGCGGTGCCACTGCCGCTGTCGAGACACGAAGGCAGCGCCTACTCAGACCGCCCCCTCGCCCCCCAATGACCTTCCCAATCTCCAATCGGCGCCCGCGGTATAAGCCATCCTGGCGGACAGCGTACCGCGCCATACGAGTGGCAAACCAGGGTCGTCGACGTACGGACGGCAAAGAGCGATGGTGTGTGCCGATACGACCCGCCGAAGCACGCCCTGCTCTTATTTTTTCGCGCAGGAGTCTCTCGGCAACACGCCACTGATCTGCCGTAACTGGCACACGGCCGACGAATGACTGAGCTTACCGACGCGCAGCGCCGCCTCGAAGCCGCAATCCATGCTGCATTCTTTGACGACCTTCTACCTCCGCGCTACCTACGACGGGCGTGGCGTGGTCTTTCGCAGTGGCAGTAACCACCTCCGTCGAGCGCAAACCATGTAATTTCCTGGGCCCGCAATAAATCACGTTTGCTCAGACCGCAAGTTATCCCGCGAGCGTCACTGGATTGAACGGCTGCGAATGCGTCATCGCCACTGACGCTCAGGATCCAACCCGTGCCGCAACCACCGTGATCACCAGGAGGACGACTGCGAGCAACAAAATGATGAGCAGATGTTTCGTATGCAGCTTCATACTGTGTTCACTCCAGGAAACAGTACCCGCGACAGCACATGGATCTCAAATGGTTACACCATAACCTGTTCCAGACCGCGTCGCAGCGCCCGAACGCTCGGCGCCGCGTAGCCGAACCGGACAAGCAAACTCGGAAGGCAGCGGTCCGCACCCGCCGCCATCGCAAGCTCGACACGTGTTGCACGAACTTCGATGGGCTCACCGACGAGTGCCACCTTTATATTCAGCGCAGTTGCCTGCAGAAGAAATCGCTCGCACGCACGGCCAACCGCCGTCCAGTGCCGCGGATCATGCCCTGCGCCAAAAAATACTGCGAACCCGCCACTGCTGCGGATTTCCTTCAGATTCTCTCCGCCATCCGTCAATCGACCGATCCCCATGTCGAGCAGCTGAGCGCCGAGCCAACGTGGCATGCTTGGCTTACCCGCACAGCGTGTAAACAGACCATCCCGTTGGCGCAATGCGTCCCGTTCGTTGAAACGCGTCCAGCACTTCAATTCGCGCAAATGATCTGCATCGGCAGCTTGGATCGACTGCGCGGCGCGCTGAAGTTCGATGATCCTGTCCATCCGAAACCGTTCGGTGACGAGTCCGACGTGCACATCCAGTTGCTGTGCGCACCGCTCGAGCAAACGCAACTCCCCAATCGATGGAACCCGACCGTCATATATTCCGCGGGTACTCTGACGCCTTGGAATCGCATAGAACAATTCAGAAGGCGCGACATGCGCGAGGGGACGCAATTCGACACGCAGACCGCCTCGCCCCATAGGATGGTAAGCCACTTCACCATTCAGCCCAAATGCGCGCGCCGCAACGCTGGCGTTTTCCGCCGCGCACCCCAAAGCGACGAACAGTTGCTCATCGTCTGGATCCGCCACCGGCATTCGACGCGTGAAATCGGGATGGACAAGCAACTCGCTATCGCCTGTCCGAATGCGCCACGGCTGTGTGTTGCAATGACTCGGCGCCAACGTCGCATACCGAGCAACCTCCCTGACCGCTAGTTGCCGCGATTCCGGGGGAACAGTCGCCGTGCGCCAGATCTCCCGCAATGCCTTCGCGTACGCCCCTGTCTGAGCGGTCGCCGCGGCGCCTTGTATCTCGCCTGCGCCTGAACTCACCGCAGTGTCGGCGAACAGTCCGTGCGCACTCATTGGGAGACGCTCGCCTTTGTGTCTCGGCATGAACGCGACGGCAGATCGTGCTTGCTGGTCTGGACCGCACACCTCGCCGGGAGTGCCTCTGCTCTGTTTGTGCAGATTACTGAGACGCTCATCGCGCCCTCCTGTCACGTCTACCCAGCCACTTGCCTCAGATAGTCATACCGTTCATACAGTCGCACCGTCGATCCGCAAGGAGAGTGCCGCATCGCGCCTGAATGCACGCTCCGGTCTACCTGTCGACCGCTTCCATTTGGGACCAGAACCGCGTAATCGCCCGACAATCATCGGACCGCGTCCGCACGACGGACATTGGGAATGTCCGCAGCAACGCTCACTTACTGTCAACAGGACAGGGTTTTACGTTGTATCTGATTGATTCGCGCGAATGAGGCTTTCTGGCACCACACGTATGGTGGAATCGACCATTCACGCGTGGCGAATGCCAGGAAGCGACGCGCCAGATTACGCCACATGATCTGAGCCCTGCCCCGCGTGATCCGCGGTCTCAAGCGTTGCAATTACTGCCGAGCGCACAGTCGGGAGCGATTGCGGAGTCAAAAAATGACGACAGCCGCAGACCGTCCACTGTTCTCTGAGCTGTTACGCAAAACCGCAACGCGATGAAACGAGGTCCGAGAATGCCTATAATAGCGTCTGCACCGCGAGGGGCTTGCCGAGCGGATATCCACTGTGGCGTGCCAGATTCTGTGCGTTCGGGATCGTCAGGACCCGATCCGAAAGATCTGCCAGATTTCGCTCGCGCAATTCCCGCATCGCGCGCGTGACGTGCACTCTTGAAAGTCCGACCGAATCTGCAAGGTCCGAGCGCTGCACTGGCAGCATCACCGATCGGCCGGGGAACAGGCCGCGCATCCGCAATCGATCGCGCAGCTCGAGAAGCAGATAGCCAATTCTCTCACTCGCTCCGGTACGTCCCAGCAGGGTCAATCGGGTATCAGCACGTTCTCGCTCCAGCGCCTGGTCCCTGAGCAGTGCATCGGCATATTCCGGGTGCCCGCGCACCAAATTCGCGATGACGGCACCATCGAGAACGCACACGGTAATCGGAGTCAGCGCCACAATAGAGGCCCGACTACCGCCCGGAAATGTGGCCGGCAATCCGATGAGATCTCCCGGCAACAGGAAATCAAGAACTTGCCGCGTGCCATTAGCAAGCATCCGAAAGCGCAGCGCCCACCCCTCGTACAGAGTGTAGAGCACGCGGCTGTTCTGTCCTTCGGCGATGAGCGGCTCACCCGCCGCAAATGCGAGATGCTGCTTCTTCATGCCGCCGATAAACCGCAGCTCACGCGCCGAATGCGGCCGAAATGCGGGTTGGCAGCGCAGCGCGCATACGTGGCAGCTCGCGGGACCGAGAAAATCTGTCGACGCCATGAAGAACTTCGCACACCCGCTCCAGCCGTGGCGCGGACGGGTGCAATGTAAGGTACCTGACTGTGTACGGTATCTTACACTAAGGACTACCGTCACGGCGCCTCTCCCTTAATGCGCCGGCAGAATCTCGTCCAATGCGCGACGGATCACCCCGTAACACTCGCAAGCCGCCTCCTCAAGCCCTTCACGATCCGTGATCACAATGATCCCGCGGCTGTAGCGGATCAGCCCGGCTCTTTGCAGCGTGCGCGCCGCGATGGTGACGCTCGGTCTGTGTACCCCAAGCATTTCCGCAAGGAACTCCTGAGTCAATGGAAAGGACTGCGCCAGCCCGGATCGATCATGAGCCGTAAGGAGCCACTTCGCGCATCGTTCATCGACGCTGTGCAGGCTATTGCAAGCAACCGATTGCAGCGCCTGAATCACAAAGAATCGCACATAGCGCAGCAGCACGTGTCGCACATCCTCGTGCCTCGCGGCGAGCGCACGCAATGCCTCTAGCGGCATTCGTACGGCGCTTCCCGGCAATTGGACCAATGCGCGACTCAATGCACTATCACCGCCCAATGCACATTCCAAACCGATGAACCCCTCCGCACCCACCGCTGCGGTCTCCGCGATTCCTTCGCGCAGCGAAGCCATCAGACAGACCACCCCCGCCAGAGGGAAATGCACGAATTCGAGTCGCTCACCCGCTTCGCAGAGAACATTGCGCGGCACGAGGGGTACCGTCTCGAGATGGGGCGCGAGTTGGTCCAACGTGCGGTCGGCCAGCGATGCCAGCACACGATTTTGGCGCAAAAGACTGTTCCGCGTATCTGAAGACATCGAGCCATCCCGGCCAAACCGTTGCTTCTCCACAATTCACGCTCGCAGATCGCACCACATCGGCGCCCTCTTCAGCAAACGGAATGAATGGATCATTTGATCCATCGGCGTTCAAACGGTACTATCAAATTATTGTAAAACAAAATGCCTATAAGAAGGCAGCGTCTTAAAGTGCTCGCGACTTTTGAGCAGCAGAGCTCGCGCGTCAATAGGGAGATCTCGTAATGCTATCTTTACCCGCCGAGACTGCCCGCACTGTGCTCGACGCTGCGCCCGATGCGCTGCTTGTACTTGATGCCGAAGGAACCATCTGTTTCGCCAACCGGCAGGCCAGTCAGATGTTCGGTCGCATGCACGCGGAGCTGATCGGCACAGCAATGGAGTTCCTGATTCCCGAGCGCCTTCGCCACCATCGAACGGAATATCGACACCGCCACCTGTCCCAAACACTCGAGCGTCCGACTAGTCGCACCCTCGATCTGTACGGCCTGCACGTCGACGGCAGCGAATTTCCGGTGGAAATCAGCCTAAGCCCGATCAGCTCGGACGGTAGGAACCTCACCATCGCGGCGATCCGCGATGTGGGTTACCGCAAAGGCGTCCAGGAACGCCTGCGCGTCGCGCAACTCACGGCCGAGCAGGCACGAGAGCAGGCCGATCGTGCCAATCAGGCCAAAAGTCGCTTTCTCGCAACCGCCAGTCACGATCTACGTCAACCCTTGCAGACGCTGGCATTTTTGAACGGGATGTTGTCACGCACCATGCGAGATAGCGATGCCGCATCTGCGCTCGTCCAACAGGATCAGGCGATCGAGACCATGTCACGCCTGCTGAATGCACTGCTCGACATCAGTAAACTGGAATCTGGCGCGATCGAACCTGCGCTCGGGGACTTCTCCGTGTCACGGCTTGTGGAAGTTCTGCGGCGCGATTTTGCGGATGCTGCGGCCGCCAAAGGTCTGCGATTCGAAGCCGATCCGTCCTCGGCGCAGGTGCACAGTGATCCGGCACTCGTAGAGCAGATCCTACGCAACCTCCTCAGCAATTCCATCAAGTACACCGCGAGCGGACGCGTGTTGCTGCGCTGTACCGAGACACCCGATAATCAGGTGAACATTGAGGTAATCGACACGGGCATTGGAATCGCGGCAGAGCATCTGACGCATATCTTTGATGAATTCTTTCAGGTCGATACCGTCGCCGACAGCAAACGTAGAGGCTACGGCCTGGGTCTGTCGATCGTCAAACGAATCGTGGATCTCCTCGGTGTACACCTTGAAGTCCGCTCTCAGTTAGGCGTGGGCTCAAATTTTTCTCTCATCCTCCCCGGCGCACACACACATACCAGCAATACCGCCGGTGAGGTGCGTCCAAACGCAATGCCCGCCGAACGGACAGAACTGCGCAGTCATGCACCGAGGCTGTTGCTCGTTGAAGATGATCCGGGTGTACGGGATGCAACCCAAATGCTACTCAGGGCTGAAGGGTACCAGGTCACGGCAGTCGGATCGCGTCGCGAGGCACTTGCAGCCGCCCACGATGGGATCGATCTGCTGGTGAGCGACTATCATCTGCGCGACGGGGAGACGGGCCTGGAGGTCATCGAGGCACTTCGCCAGGCACTTGCGAGGACGGTACGAGCCGTGCTCATCACTGGCGATACCTCTTCCAGAATCCGCGAGCTGCCGCGTGAGCCCTATCTGCGCATCGCGAACAAGCCGGTGCACCCGGACGTCTTGCTGCAACTCATCCGCGAGCTGACGAACGACGACGCGGTGATCACGCCCTGAGGGGCACGCGCGCCTGCAGATCAATCTTGTGTCGGTTGACCGTGATGCTCCCCTCGGCACAATCCGTGATCCGCCAGCGTTGCGATGACCCGGCACTCGCCAGTTCGATATCCGCGGCGGTGCTGCAGCATCCGCTCAAGTTCCACGCGCAGGCTGTTCAGCATGGCGATATGTCGATTCACCGCGTCGAGCTGCCGATGCGCGATCTGATCGGCCTGTGCACAACCGGACTTCTGCTGCTCGGCCAGCACGAGGAGTTCGCGTACTGCCGGCAAGGGAAATCCGAGTTCGCGCGCGTGGCGAATGAAGCTCAGCTTTTCCCGTTGAACCGGCCCATAGCGACGCTGCGCCCCGGCGGTGCGCGCCGGAGCAGGCAGCAGCCCGATCTGTTCGTAGTAGCGGATGGTCTGCACCTTGCAGCCGACACTACGGGCCAGCGCACCGATCGACAGAGATATCTCGGGCATGCTTGAAGCTCTAGTCGCTGTAGGTTTTAGTATAGGCGTCAACCCAAAGCTGTTCAAGTAACCACTGCACGGCACCGCAATCGCATGGCCCATCTGCATTCCCATTCTCATGCCCACCAAGGCGGGCACCGCCACGACCATCGCGTCGGCGCAAGCGAGCGGCGACTGCTCCTGACGTTGTGGATTCTCCTCAGCTTCACCCTTGTCGAGGCGGTCGGTGGATGGCTGGCGAACTCCATTGCGCTGCTTGCTGAGGCCGGCCACATGCTCGCCGATTCCGGTTCGCTCGGGCTAGCCGTGCTTGCGATTCGGGCGAGCCGCCGGCCGGCGGACGCCCGCCACACATACGGATCGAGCCGCTACCAGACCCTGGCCGCCTATACCAATGGGCTCATTTTGATAGCACTAACGATCTGGGTGATCGCCGAAGCGGTGCGCCGCCTGATCAGCCCTCCAGAGGTCGATGGGCAGCTGATGCTGTTCATCGCTCTGCTCGGTGGCCTCGCCAATCTGGCTGCGCTCATTACCCTGTCCGGCGCGCACTCGTTGAATGAACGCGGTGCGCGCGCGCACGTGCTCAGCGATCTGCTCGGCTCGATAGCGGCCGCCAGTGCCGCAGTCCTCATCTTGATTCGACACTGGGCGCTCGCCGACCCGATCCTTTCCATCCTCGTCGCAGGGCTTATACTGCGCTCCGGCTGGCAGCTCACCCGCGAAGCCGGACACGTGTTGCTACAGGGCGTGCCGGAGGAACTACAGCCTGAGGCTATTGCACGCGATCTGGAGCAGCTCCCCGGCGTGCGCGACGTGCACCATCTGCACGTCTGGTCGTTGACGGGCGAAGCGCCCGTCGTGACTCTGCACGCGCAGATTCATAGCGACTCGGATCCGCAATCTGTGCTAGATGCGATTCTAAGCCGCTTGCGCACCCGACACTCAATTACACACGTTACGGTACAGCTAGAGCACCAGTGCCGTGACACAGACGAGCACGCCTGTCACGAGGCATGAACCGCAGACAGATCCGCTCGCGAGCAGGAGTCGGTGGGCGGGCCCACCGGGCCAATCCATACGGCTTAGAAGTGAAATGCAACGTCCGCGCCGACGGTCCACCCGGTGATGTGCGGCCCCCAGAGGTAGGAGGCGCCGACTCCGATCCACTGAACGCCCGTCAGTTGGTTGAGGAAGTCGAGCACCAACCGCCCATGTAATTCGTTCAAATGCTCAACGCCCAGCCCGGTTTCAAGGTCGCCAAGCAGGTCGGTTCGACTGATGTAACCGCCGGTTCGCACTTCGTGCCCCGCGATGGCGATACCGAGCGGCACATCGAGATCGATCTTATTTGTCACAAAGCCCGAGGCGCCTCCAACTGTAAGATGCACGTTGGAGCGCCCGAATCCATGCGTATAGAATCCGGTCGCGTCAGTTGACAGCGTGATCAGCGCCCTCGCAAGCGGCAGGACATACTGCATATCCAGTGCCGGGCGCACGGACCAGGTGCTGACGCTCCAGTTGACGAGCCCAAGGGGCTCAAGCGCCGCAAGTGCTTGGCGGCCCGAGGCGCCGAGGAACGAGACGCTGTTGTTCGCGTGACCGTACAGCGCCATCACGCTCGGGGCGATACTGAAGCGGTGCGTCGTCCAGAATCGAACACCGCCTCCGAATTCCACGGCAAATATTCTCAGAGTGCTGGTATCGCCGGCGGTCAGCGTACCGCGCAGGTGCGTTGCGGAGTCGAGATGGCCGATATTACCCTGTAGAGTCGGCTGCCACCCGATATGCAATCCTGCCAGTGGCTTTGGGGAACCAACGTCTCCGTCACCCCCGAATTTCGTGATCCGTGTGTCCACTGGCGCCCCGGAGCCGATCCCCTGGCTGCCCGTCGAATGGAAGTTTCCATCGGACAGACCGAAATCTCCGCCGAGGATGGTCAGCGCTTCAACACGCGCACCGATCGCGTTCTCAATCAGCGCGGCCCGGACCGGCGAAATCTGCGCCTGCACGCGCCCCGCCAGAACGCCCGACAGTAGAACGAGACCGGTTGCAAGAAGTGAGGGCCCGAAGGCATAGCGGCTATGCCACACGGACTTAGCGCTCCCACGCTGCGCGCCGGCGCGAATGTGAACTCTCCTCACGGCTCACCGGATCACGCGCCGCGTGGACTTCGATCACGCGAATGCAGTGGATTACGACAGCGTCTCCCGACCCCACCCCAGCAAGGTCGGCATGCAACCCCATCTTCAGGGTCGCTCTGCCGCCATCGGGGAATTGCAGAGTGAGGATGCGATAGCTCGGCCAGACTTGCAGGACGTGAGCGATGGAGAAGGCGCTCCCGGACTCTGGACGCCTTTGCCCGATGGGCGCGACGTACACATCCAGGCGCACGCGCAATGTCGTGCGCAGCCCGAGCCCGGGACGAATACTCGCCCAACGGTGCACCGCCCGCCGAGCGTCACAAGCTGGCAGCGCAATCCCGTGCACCCTCAGCGTAAGAGTGCCGGCGGCTGAGTTCAGCGATTCCACCGCTGCAGATTGAACCGACCATTGCGCCGCAAGACCTCTGGCAATCACTCGTGCTGGGCCTGCAGGACGCACGTTCGCAGAAGGCGGTACCCAGCAACCGGCCAGAAATACCGAGAGGCTGCCGAGGAGCGCAAGACGAGCGCACCGACAGATGGGACACGAATGGACCAGTCCGGACAAGTGGCGAGCCGCCTCCACGCGCCGACAACACGCACTATCCGCGCGCACCCACTGCGCTACCGGGCGCCAGCGCGTCCGCTGCAGTATAGCGCCAATCCTTACCGGCCGGTCCGCCTCCCGGGCACGCCCGAAATTTCGCACCGGGCGTGCCCACCGGCAGCACTGCTCAGTGGACCGCTCACCGTCCGCCGCCGTGCCCCTCTGTTTTGGCGGGTCACAGCCGGACGCGCCCCGCCGTGACGCTTGCTATTCGCCGCTCTGGTGCGCCGCGGCGATGGCCTCGTCGATCTGCCGGTCGGCCGCAGCGGTCGCATCCTTGATGCACTGTGGCGCTTCCGAACGCTCCAGAGGATAAAGCTCGTCTATCTGCTTGCAGGCAAGCTCGGCAGCCTTCTTCACCCGGCCTCGGAGCGCAACGGTTCCGGCGTGCGTCGTGAGATTCAGGTCCGAGTAGCCCACACGTCGTGAGACCGTCACCTCCTCAGTGGGGATTCCGATATCAGACGTTTCGATCACCTTCTTGTTGATCACGGAGGCCTCGATCTTGATCGTGGCCAGATCATTGGCCAAGGCTGCGGTGCCGAAGCACATTCCTGTCACGAGCAGCGCTGAGCCGATGGTGCGAACGAGGGGTCGAATGTTCATTACTATTCCTCCAGTCGTGCCGAACTTACTCTCAGGTCGCCAGCGAGATTACGGGCGCGCAATGGGCTGTCGATAAGTACATCCCCGTCTGTTGTCGCCGGCGCCACCGCGGAGCGAGTTCGTGCTTGTCCCTGGGCCATGGTGCGTCGGTCCGCGGCGACCGCCCTGATCGGCGGCAACGACTGCATTCGCACAACATGCTGCCCCGCCCTCCCGGCCGTCGCGGCGCACGAATCGCCCAGTCCTGGCTCGTCTGCGCGATGCGTACGCAGTAATACATATACCGGCAACAACACCTGGCACTCCATGATCGGGTCCGGTCATGTCGGAGAGTTCCTGGCCATGAAGACGTGCCTCACCCGATGGATGTTCGTGCTGATTGCAAGCCTGTTTATTGGGCACGATGTGGCCATGGCGCAGGTCAGCCCTGCTGAATCAATGGACGAGAGCGTCGCATCCGAAGCGCCAGCGCAGAGTCCCGCTCTATTGAACGAAGGGGAGCTTGATCAACTGACCGCGCCCATCGCGCTGTACTCCGACCCTCTGCTCGGGATGATTCTGGCCGCCGCCACCTATCCGCTCGAAATCGTTGAGGCGGCACGCTGGCTCGATGCCGATGATCATGCAGCGCTGCACGGCGAAGAGTTAAATTCACGGCTCGCCGTCCAGCGCTGGGATCCGAGCGTGAAAGCACTGGTCGCCGTTCCGGAAGTCCTGCGCATGATGAACGAGAACATCGAGTGGACGGATCGCCTCGGCAACGCGTTTCTTTCCCAGCAGGCGGATGTGATGGACGCGATCCAGCGATTGCGTCGCCGCGCGGCGGACTCCGGCGCGCTGCATTCCACGCCCGAGGCGAACGTGTCGATGAGCGATGACGAAGTCGTCATCGAGCCGACTACGGTCGATGTTCTGTACGTCCCCTGTTATACACCCGTCATTTACGGAGCGTGGCCTTGGCCGGCGTATCCGCCCTATTATTTCCCGCCACCGGTTGGCTTCTGTCCGCCGGGGCCGTTCCTCACCTTCGGTATCGGCTTTGGAATCATCGGCCCGTACTGGGGGAGGGGACGTTGGAACTGGCACCGGCATCAGTTCTATGTCGTGCCTTGGTCGGGCGGCCATCCGGTTCACCCCTGGTTGCACAACCCCGCACACCGGCATGGCGTGCCATATCGCGATGCCGCAACCGCCCATCGCTATCTCGGCCCGAGCACGCGCCCCTCGCGTGCCCGTACACCCTTCCCCGCGACTCCGGCACGTCCGCCGCGTCGTCGTACGTCTCCTGGCGGGTTCGTTCCTGGGACCGTTCCGCACACTCCCCGGCCGCTCCGGCGTGCCCCTCACCAATCCCCGCCCCCCTCGGGCACTCTGCACCGCGGCCCGCCGACATTTCAGTCTTCCGGTCCCGGCCGGCGGGTACGGGATGAAGCCTCACGCGGTGCTGACAGCGGCGGTGCGCCGGGCCAGCCAGTTCCGCCGCGCGGCGGTAGAGGCCGCAACACCCGCCCACCCCCTCGCAATTGATTGAGGTCTTGCCCCGCCACGGCCGGGCCATCGCACTCGAGGGACCTGCCCGTGATCAGAATCGGACTCCGGATCCCGCCCATCGGCTCTGCGCGAACGCGGACACTCATCTTGTCCGTGGTCATTGGCGTGGCACGCGCCTGCGAAGCCGGGCAGCGTCAGTTTGCCACTTTCCAACAGGCGGTCGAGGCAATGGTAATCGCCACGCGCACGGCTCATCTTGCCGCACTGGCACGCATTTTCAGGCCAGCGAGGATTGCACTCAATCTATCGGGTGACCCGGTTGCCGACCGGACCGCCCGAGAGCGTTTCCTGATGGCGTATCGGGACAGTCATCGTACGAGCTGAAAGGGCCGACTCGCGCAGTACTGATCGTGGGCACGGAGCACTGGCCGCTGCCCAGACCCCCTCATTCGGACTCGCACAGACTGGAAATGATCGCGCGCCCGGAGATCCTCAACCAACGCATCGGACACGATGAACTTGCCGTGATTGAGGTGTACCGAACCGACTTAGGAGCACAGCCGCAAGATGCGGCACTCCGGGCGCAGTCTGGCTTGGAGCCGGTGTACGCACAGCATTACATGAGTTATCCCGGCACGCATGATGGCCTCTATTGGCCGATACAACCCGGCGAGCGACAAAGCCCCCGCGTTTGACTGCACGGCGGGAGGTGAGCCTTGCGTCCCCGTCTCGGCAGCGGTATCACTCAGCGGACGGCTGCAATTTGACCAGCGCGATCAGCGCGAGCGCCGAGGTGCCCGCGGCGAGGATAAACAGCAGCGCCGGTGAGACGGCCCAAAGCACCCCGGCCGCGATCGATGCGAGCAGGTATATCGCGCCGGTGAGGAAGTTGTATGCGCCCACCGCCGTGGCACGTCGCTGCGATTCGATATCGGCGATAAACGCCCGGCTTTGCGCCTCGTCGATGGCATAGAAGACGCCGTATGTCGCGAACAGCGTGACAATCTCCCATCGGGCCGTCGCGACCGCAAAGCCCAGATTCATCACCAGATAGATCAGATAGCCGATCAGTATTATTTTGCTGCGCCCGATGCGATCGCCGAGTCGTCCGAGCCACGGTGCGGTAACGACGAATGTCGAGTTGAACAACGCATAGAGCAGCACCGTGTTCTGCAGCGAGAATCCGAGCTGATACGCGCGCAGCAGCAGAAAGCCGAAGCTGAAGTAACCGAGCGAGAATATCGCCGCGGCCGCCAGATAGCGCTTGAAGCCCGGGGAGAGCGTTTTCCATGCCGAGAGCAGGGGCTCGCGCTCATGGCGCTCCCCGCTCCTCTCACCGAGGAACAGCAGCAGTAGCACCGCGAGAAGCGCCGGCGCGAAGGCCACCCGGAACACGGTTCGATAGGCCTCGGCGGTCGCGCCGAGTCGATGCAGCAGCCCCCAGGCAAGCAACGGCCCGAGCACCGCACCCGATTTGTCGAGCGCCTTGTGCACGCCGAACGAATAGCCGCGCGCACCCGGCGCGGCAACCCCCGCCAGCCAAGCGTCCCGCGGCGGCCCGCGGACACTCTTGCCCAACCGCTCCACGATACGAAACGCAGCAAGCGCCAGCACAGCATTCGCTATGAGCAGGATGAGCTTGGCCAGCGTCGAAAAGCCGTAGCCGAGGACCGTGAGTGCTTTGCGCCGCCCGGTGTGATCGGAAAGCCAACCGGCCCAATAGTCGAGCGCGCACGAGGCAAAATCGGCAAGACCTTCGATGACACCGAGCAGCGTGGTGGAGCCGGCAGCGATCGTCGTGAAGAAGATCGCGAATACCGCGAAAATCATCTCCGAACTGACGTCCGTCAGCAGGCTGACCACACCCAGGCGGAGCACATCGGGATGCAGACGCGGCCCAGCGTTGCGCGCATCAGCCTCGGTCCGGTCGCGCAGCGTCTGCACCGGCCGGAAAGCGCTTGATCGAAATGCATTGCGCCACATTAATCTGAACGCCGCCTCGGTCTGACGCATCAGCCGGGCATTCCGCTCCACACATGCTCCACGAGACAAGCTCGTCTCGGGCAAGAACTCTCGGTGAACCCCAGCGAGGCCAGAATCGGCGGATCGGGATCGGGGGGCAATACGCGGATTCCCCGCACAGCCGCACCTCGGCCGCGCGGCGGTGCATTCCCGAATCTGTCGAGCTCAGCGCGTTCGTCGAGCACCCCGCTCGCAGGCGGCCCGACTCACCGGTGGCGGCTTACCAGCCAAAACCGAATGCTGCAGCCGACAATGCCCCTGCAATCAGGCAGTACCAGGCAAACGGCGAGAGTGCCCAATCGTCGTGCTTGCGAAAATAGCGCATCAGGAAGGCGCTGCTCGCGTATGCCACAATCCCGGCGGCCACGGCCGCGAGCAGCGCCGGGCCGAACAGCGCATGGAGCAGATGGCCGTGCACGAGTTTCGGCACCTCGAGCGCTGCGGCCGCAAAGATCACCGGTGTGCCCATGAGGAACGTGAAGCGCGCTGCGGCCTCATGGTCGATGCCGCGCGTCAGGCCGCCGACGATGGTAGCCCCGGAGCGCGAGATTCCCGGCAGGAAGGCCAGACACTGGAAGGCGCCGATGATGAGCGCATCGAAGTACGAAAGCTGCTCGGCGCGCCGTGTGGCCGTGCGTCGCAGCGCCTCGCCGATCCACAGCAGTCCGGCGTTGCCGATCAGGAACAGTGCCGAGGCAAGTGGGTTTGCAAACAGGTGCGCGAGCGGCTTCTTCAACGTGAAGCCGATGATCACCGCCGGAATGGTCGCCACGATCAGGCGCGCAAGCAAGCCGCGCTGAGCCGCATTCTCCGCCGCCACACCGCGGCCCAGCACGCCGGAGAGCATGGCGAGCCAGTCGGCGCGAAAGTAAAGCAGCAACGCGGTCGCGGTGCCCAGGTGAAGCATGACAAGAAACGGCAAAAATCCCGGCGCGGCCTGATCAATGGGCCAATGCAGCAGAGCCGGCACGATGACCGCGTGACCGAGCGAGCTGACGGGAAACAATTCGGTCGCGCCCTGCAGGACCGCGAACAGAAGCGCATGCAGCGTATCCAAGATTCTCACCTCGCCGGGAGTTCGCCACGACACAGCGCCGCGGCACTGCCCTGAATTTGATCAGCCAGAACGAACACAGATCCGCCGCCCCATCGTCCTGGTTGCACCGCTCTCGCCGGCTCCGGCTGCTGCGACACGGAGCAGGACAACGCGCGCGACCCAGTAACGAACAGATGCCCACCACCGCGCCGATTGCGATCTGAACAGGAATGCCAGCCGAGCACCGCTCGATCGCGTGAACTCGAACCGGCGACAATGAGGTCTCGGCGCAGTCTGGGCGATCACATCGTCTGGGCAGATGCCAGGACCACGCTCGCTCCCGCTGCGACACAACATCTGTGAGGCATGAAGGTTATGACCAGCACCGTATAATTGCAAGTTACAGCCGCCGCAGCTGTCCAGGAGAGCTGGGCTGCGCCCCCATCACCGCTGCCGTGACAAGACAATAGGAACAGGTGCGGCCTCACTCCGGCACATCCAGGCAGTCTCGTAGGTGGTGCTCGCCCGCGCCACAGTGGGCACAATATGCGCGCCGTGAGCACATCACCATGACATCTGGGCGGAGGAAGCAGAGGATGCGTGCGGGGGGAACTCGAGGTGCTGGGATGACCACGATGCTGCTGGGCGCCCTGCGCACAGGTGCATTGCGAGCTCGAATGCCGATCAGCGCTCATGCGAGGCGGGCGCTGACCCTCCGCCGTAGGCTTGATGCATGGAAGAGCTGCGATGAAGGCTGGACTCCTGAGCCATGCGGTGGCACTCCACGCAGCACGCATCCGAGCGCAGCGAACGCGCGCGCGTACAAAGGTCATCTCGAGTTCCGGCACGCGCCGGACATCTGCGACAGCGCCCGCTTGGCGTTCTCCGATAGTCAGGGTAAGGTTGACCGGGTCGACGGTTTAGCCCGTGCAGCGGAGCCGCCGCCGAGCATCGCGATGGCCGGCGTCCTGCGCATCACCCTGGGCCAAGCGCCTGGCACGCAGGGACGAAAGACACGCCAATGAGCCACTCAAAGGACCCAAACGCGAAGCCGCTGTCCCGGCCGAAGCGGCCGCGGCCATGAGAACGCGCGCGCGCGCGGCCTACGGTCTGGCAGTGCTTGCCGGGGTGGCCATCCTCCTCGTCGCGGTGAAATTCGCAATGGCGCCTACGCTCGGCTGGCTTGCCGCCCATCGGACCCGGGCGTCGATCCCCTTCATTGTCGTGTATATCGTCGCGGCCGCGGCACTGCTGCCCGACTCCCTCCTCTCGCTTGCCGCCGGTGCGATCTTCGGGCTCACGCGCGGGTTTGTACTGGTATCGATCGGCAGCACCCTCGGGGCGGCGGTCGCGTTTTTCCTGGGCAGGACTCTTGCACGCGGCTGGATTAAGCGGCGCAGCGTGCGCTGGCCGAAATTTCACGCCCTCGAGCGCGCGACCGCGCGTCACGGATTCTGGATCGTGTTCCTCACCCGTCTTTCGCCACTCATCCCTTACAGTCTGCTCAATTACGCATACAGCATCACGGCGGTGCGCCCGCGTGATTACCTGCTCGCCTCCTGGATCGGCATGCTGCCGGGCGGCCTGCTCTACGTTTACGTCGGTACGGCGGCGGCAAATCTGACTGCCGTACTGCGCGGTCATGCCTCGACCGGCCGACCGGGCGAGATCCTGCTGTGGACAGGCCTCGCTGCTACGATCCTGCTCGTCGCCCTGCTCACCCATTTCGTCCGCCGGGAACTCGCCCGTGAGCTGCAGCCGTGATCGCTCCGGGATGCACGCGCAGGACCGACCCACCGCCTCGCTGGGCCTGTCTGACACGCTAGAATCGAAGCCGCCGATGCTTTCATTTGCACCTCTGCACAAGACCCTGTACGGCCGGTTGGCAAGCGTCACTGTCGCCTCTGCCACGGCCGTCGGCCGCTTCGCTCTCGCCTCGAAACGCGCCGCGGGCGCGATCCTGCTGCTGACCAACAGCCTGTGGATGGCAATGCCTGCCGCACGCGCTCATACCGCTGCCGCAGCGCTGCGCACGGTCATCGTCACCGCCGACGGGCAACGCGAGCCCGTGGCCAAGGTACCGGAGAGCATCAGCGTATTCTCGGGGCGCACGCTCACGGCGCTCGATATCCATTCATTCAACGGCTATGCGTCCAAGATTCCGAATCTCTCGTTCGTCTACGGTGCCGGCTCGACCGGCATCTCGAACGCCAGGACCGTTGCCATCCGCGGCATCACCGGCCAGAACCTGTTCGGCACATCCGGCGCGACCGGCTTTTACCTCGACAGCACGCCGCTGCCCGAATCGGTCAATCCCCGCATCGTTGACGTCAAGCGCATCGAGATCCTCAAGGGTCCCCAGGGCACCCTGTTCGGAGAGAGCTCGCTCGGCGGCACGGTGCGCATCATCACCCGCGAGCCAAACCTGTCACGCACCGAGCTTGGCTACAGCGGCGAGGTTGGCTTCAGCGTTGGCGGCGGCAGCGCGGATGGCGGCGCGAGCCTGATCGGCAACCTAGCGCTCATGCCGGGGCGCCTCGCGCTGCGCCTGGTGCTGTTCGCCGATCATCAGGCAGGCTATCTGACCCGCACGTATCCTGCCGCTCCGGGCCCCGCCAACCTCAACCCCTTCCTGAACGTGCCGCGCAAACGCGTGGGTGACCAGGGCGCCAAGAGCCGCTACGGCGGTTCACTCACCGCCCGCGTGCATCTGAGCCACGCACTCGGCCTGCGACTACGCCTCCTGGCGCAGGGCACCCATGACAAGGGGTTTGCGGCGACTTTCGCGCCCTTGCCGACCTTCAAGCCGCTCGACACGCTCAACCGCGCCTTCAATATCCAGCCCGGCGCGACCGATGCCTGGGTGCTACCTTCGCTAGAAATTCATTATCGGCGCGGACGGCTGCGTCTGGTGTCGGCCACGAGTTATTTTTACCGCCATAATCGGGATATCGAGGATTCGACTTACGGCACAGAGCAGATCCTCAGCAGTTACTATGGCGTCACCTCGCTGCCGGCGCAGCCGTTTCTCTGGGACCAGGAGCACTACGAGAACCAATTCACGCAGGAGCTGCGCCTCTCGTTCAAAGCGATTGCCGGGATCAGTGGTACCGTCGGCGTGTTTTACGCCCGCACCCGCTCGGTGCTCTCCATCCCATCGACGTATGCCCAGGGTCTCGTGGCAGCGACGGTTGATAACACCGTCGTCGGACCCTGGCCGAATGACCTGCTCTGGCGCGACTACAATCCAGCCATGCAGCGTGACGCAGCGCTGTTCGGGCAGCTCTACATCCCGCTCGCCCCCAGACTCACAGCCACACTCGGCGCGCGCCAGTACTGGCTACATCAGACGTCGGACTTCACCGCCAATGGCTTCAACAACTTCGGGCTCACCCCGAGTGATCCGCAGTCGAGCCGGCAATCAGGCATTGACCCCAAAGCGGCCTTGTCCTACCAGCTTGATCCGCGCACGATGATTTACGCCTCGGCTTCCAAAGGGTTTCGTGCCGGTGCGGCACAGACGTATCTGCCTTTCTGCGCGCTGCCGAGCCTGCCGGTCAACGACATCACTCACCTGAAGTTGGACACCCTGTGGAGCTATGAGATCGGTGGCAAGACACAGCTAGCCAATTCTGGGCTGCTGCTCTCGGCCGCGGCATTTCACATTGACTGGAACAATCTGCAGCAGCAGGTCGCTTTGCCCTGCGAGGCGATCTTCGACATCAACGGTCATCGGGCCGAGATCAACGGCGGGGAACTCGAGCTCGACGGCCATCTCATACCATCGCTAGCGCTGCGGGCCGGTATCGGCTATGAAAGCACCGACGTCACTGCACCGGGCGCATTGGCGATCGTCGGGGTCAGACGCGGCTCACGCATCCTCGGCACGCCGGAATGGACTGGGACGGTTGCAGGCACTTATACCCGTGCAATCGGTCCGGGGCTGGACGGCTATCTCGAGGCGGATGCCAGCTACACCGGCAGCAGTCGCGCCTTGCTCAATGGGGGCAATGGCACATTCGCGGTGCGCCGCTCGTATGTGCTGGTTGACCTGCGCATCGGCGTGCGCCGAGGTGCGACGGACTTGTCCGTCAACATTCGAAATGCCACCAATGCGCGTCCGAATCTCGGTGACATCGGCTACATCGGCTACGCACAGTACGACGCCAATGGCACGGTCATTCCGCAGGTTGCAACGCTCCCGCCGTTGACGGTCCTGCTGCAATACCGCCATAATTTCCGATAGCACCCGCTGGGCCCGCAGTCTTGGCCGCGCCTCAGACGAGCTCGCCACGCTGCAAGCGCCGCCAGTCCTCGCCGTCATCCACATCAGCCAGCGTTCGCAATCTCGCGGCGCGTTTGCCCTCGAAGTTGCGCAGCGTGTCGGCAAGCGCATGCTCACTTGACCAGCGCACGCCGGCGAACGGATCGATCCTCTGCAGCGGCCGTCGCAACCCGATGAGCCAGTAGCCGCCATCACGCGCAGGGCCGACGACCACCTCATGCGATCCCAGGGCCCGAAACGCCGCATGCACATCGGCGGCGCGGATGCCGGGGATGTCACTGCCGATGATGACGGCTGGACCGGGCGGCAGTTGCCTCAACACCGAGGTCATGCGCTCACCGAGGGAGCCTCGCCCCTGTGCCAGCACGCTCAACCATGGCGGCCAGGGCCCCGAGCGATCCGGGGTCACGGCGAGCCACGTTCGCCATCGGCGGTCCCGCCCCACAGTGCGCATCAGCCGCCATACCATCGCATACTGGAACCGGAACGCACCGATATGACCGATATCGCGGGCAAGACGGCGCTTGCCCTGACCGACCCGCGGCGCGCGCGTGAAGATTACCAGGTGAGCGACGCTCATCGGACGTAGAACCTCACGATCAGTCGTGGCGGTAGGCCAAGAAAATACAGCGCGAGGCAGAGCAGATTTCGTGCGCTGCGCCGCCGCCATCCCTGCGCACGCCAGCGCTCGGCGGAGGTGCGCGCCACCGCTGGGAGCACCGTGAGCCGCCGTCTGCCGATGCGGCGCACCAGATCGACGTCTTCCATCAATGGCCAGGCCCTGAACCCGCCGAGCGAGGCATACAGTTCGCGATGGATCAGCAGGCCCTGATCCCCATAGGCGAGGCCCAAATGCCGCACGCGCCAGGCCACCTGCCGTTCAAGTCGCCGGGCTGCCGGACTGGGATCATCCAGTCCGAGCGCGAAGGTCGCTGCCTGACGGCGGTGGGCGTGGAGCACGGTGAACTCCCGCACTGCGTCGCGCCAGCCCGCACACAGAACCGTATCAGCATGCACGAACAGCAACCACTCGGACAGCGCAGCGCTCGCCCCGGCGTGCAGTTGCACACCGCGCCCCGGGTCCGAGACCCGTACGTGCGCGCCAAGCCGGCGCGCGATCACGACCGTATCATCGCGCGAGCCGCCATCGACGACGATCACCTCGCGTACGCCCTGCAAGGCCAGAATTGCCTCTGGCAGCTGGCGCGCAGCATTGAGCGTCGGAATGATCACCGACACCTCGAGCACACCAGCGGCTGACAATGCCTCTTGCATCCGCCAAACGCTCAGCCGAGCGCGAGCAGCAGACGCACCAAACGCTTCGGCCAGCGGCTGAAGAGCTGCGGTGCGTAATACGCGCCCGCAGCGGCCTTGGAGATCTCCCCGAGCGTCGGATAGGGAAACGTCACGCCGGTGAGTGCACTCAGCCGCGAGCGGCTCGTGATCGCAAGCCCCCAAAGCCCGATGAGTTCCCCTGCGTGCGCGCCGATGATGCCGGCCCCCAGAATGGTGCCGCGCCGATCGAGCACCACCTTGATGCCCCCGGTGGTACGCCGCTCGGCGCGCGCGCGGTCGTTGTCAGCGAAATTCGCGCGCACCACCTGGACGGCGGTGCCGAATCGCTCCCGTGCCCGGGCTTCGGTGAGGCCGACCTGAGCGAGTTCCGGATCGCAGTAGGTCACCCACGGCAATGCCCGGTAGTCGACCTTCGCCGGCAGCCTGAACAGCGCATTGCGAATCACGATGCCTGCCTGGTAGGCGGCAGAATGAGTGAAGCGCGGAGGCCCGGTGATGTCACCGAGCGCGTACACCCGGGGGTTACTCGTGCGCAGCCGCGCATCGACCGTTATGCCCTCGGATCCGAAGACAATGCCCGCACGCTCGAGTCCGAGCCCCGCCAACCGGGGGCGGCGCCCGGCTGCCACGAGCAGGTGCGAGCCCGTCGTGTCACGGCCGGTAGCCTCGCGCACCGCCACGCCGCCATCGATGCGCAGGATCTGCTCGATTTGCGCTCCCTCGGTCACCGTGACGCCTTCCGCGGCAAGCTGTTCGCGCACCAGATCGACATGCTCAGGCTCGTCGTGCGGCAGGAGAGGTCCCCGTTGGAATACGCTCACCGCACTACCCAATCGGGCAAAGGCCTGCGCCATCTCCACGCCGATCGGCCCGCCACCGACGATCAGAAGATGGCGTGGGCGCTCGGGCAGCGTAAACAGGTTCTCGTTGGTCAGCACCGGAACCGACTCGACGCCGGGCACCGCGGGAATGATGGCCGAGGAGCCGGCGGCAATCACAAACCGTTTTGCTCGAACACTCAAGCCGCCGCCAGCAAGCTCGCGGGGGCCAGTAAATGTCGCCTCTGCTCGTATGACGCGCACGCCAAGGCGCTCGAGCCGCTCAGCCGAATCGTGCGGTGCGATCTGCGCGATCACCTCGTGCACGTGCGCCATGACTGCAGCGAAATCGACCTCGAGGGGCGTTGAACGCACGCCGAATTGCCCGGCATCGGCGATGGTGCGTGCCGCTTGAGCCGCCGCCAACAGCGCCTTGGAAGGAACACAGCCATAGTTCAGACAGTCCCCTCCCATGGCGCCCTTTTCAAACAGAACGGTGCGCGCGCCGAGTTGGGCGGCACCGACCGCCACCGAAAGTCCCGCGGCCCCTGCACCGACGACACAGATGTCGCACTCGAGACGACTTGTCACTATTGCCTCCGGTCCACCACGACCACGGCGTCCACACGCCCGGGACTTTCTTCGGTGCGGTGCGCATCGCACAGCCCACCGTCCGCTGTCTCGATCCGCGCCGAGCCATCGGCGGACTGACCGAGCGTGAGCACCCGCCCGCGCGCCGCCGCGGCGTCGGCGACATCATGCGTCACCATCAGCACCGGCACTCCGGCCGCAGCGGCATGCGCAAACACGAAGCGGCGAAAGTCCTCGCGCAGCGCCGCATCGAGCTTATTGAACGGCTCATCGAGCAGGAGCACCCGCGGCTCGGCAAGCAGCAGCCGCAGCAGCGCCACTCGCGACCGTTGCCCCCCCGAGAGCGTTGCCGGATCGCGCGGTGCGAGTCCGGCAAGACCCGCCTCTTCGAGCGCCGCGCTGATGCGAGCAGCACGCGCGGCACGACCGCGCACGGCCGTACTGAGACCGAAGGCGAGGTTCTCACCGACCGTCAGGTGCGGAAAGAGCAGATCGTCCTGAAACAGGATCCCGATCTGACGGCGCTCAGCCGGCAGTGCACTCACCTCGCGGCGGCCGATCCAGACCCGCCCGGCGGCGCGAAATCCGCCGGGCAGCGTGCCGCCAAGAAAACTGAGCAACGTGGATTTACCCGAACCACTCGGCCCCATGAGCGTCAGAACCTCCCCGGGCATCACCCGCACACTGAGGGCAGGAATGAGCAGGCGCGCCGGCAGGCTGATCGAGACCTGATCGAGCTGCAGCGGCTCGCTCATGCGCTCACTCCCGCGAGCACACGACGCCGCCCGGCGCGTCCCGACACTCCAAGCGCACTTCCGTACGCTATCAGGGGCACCAGCGCCTGCAGCAGCGCGAATATCCCCGTGACGCGCCGACCGCCACCGCTCGCCAGCGTCACTGCCTCGGTGGTCAGCGTCACGACTCGGCCCGCACCGGCAAAGAGCGTCGGCAGGTACTGGTCGATGCTGACAGCCAGACCGACCGCCGCTGCGACCAGCACGGACCGCAGCAGCAGCGGCAATTTGATCCGCAGGAATACCCGACCGGGTGATGCGCCCAGACACAGCGCAGTGCGCGCATAACGCGAGTCAAGCGAGCGCCACGGATCGGCCAGAGAGAGAAACACATACGGCAGTACGAACAGCAGGTGCGACCAGACCACCGCAAGCAGAGAACCATCCAGGTGCGAGACCGTGAGCAGCACCTGCACGCCGAAGAGAAAGGCGATCTGCGGCACCAGCAGCGGCACGTACAACAACCAAAGCGAACGTGATTTCGGCGCCGGACCACGTTGCTGTTCGTACTCCAGACAGCCCAGCACGAGCACCACCGCGAGCGCACTCGCCGCGACCGCCACGCCAAGGGTAGTCTTAAGCGGCCAGAGGATCGTGCCAACCTGCTCGCGCCATGCGAACGCGCTCCAATGGCTGGGCAGGATGTGTGGGAACCGCCAGCGCGCAGTGAACGACCAGACGGCCAGCACGAGCAGCGATCCGGCCCCCAGCAGCCCAAGCCCGCTCACCAGCACAGCGGCGAGCCCCGCTAGTGGCTCAAGCCGGGAACGGCGCCGGCCTCTTGCAATCCAGCGGCGGCCCAGACGGGCGATGATTTTCTCCGCCGTGCGCCACACGGCGATGCTGCCGAGCACGATCACGAGCTGCAGCAGCGCTGCCGCGGCGGCCGGGAAATACATGCGCACATCGGGCGCAGTAAACCAACGCAGGGCGAGCACGCTGAGGGTCGGAGGATTGCTCGGCCCGAGAATCAGCGCCATATCGACCACCGACAGCGCGTAGGCAAGTACGGCGTAGATGGGCAGTCGGATCTGCGGATACAGTTGCGGCAGAATGATTTTCAACCACGCTGCGGTCCGTCCATAGCCGAGCGCGGCAGCCGCCTCGAGCTGCCGCGCGACCGGCAACTGGCCAAGCGCCGTCAGCGTCATCAGCAGCAGGTAGGGCACTTCCTTCACCAGCAACCCCAGTGTAAGCGCCAGACCGTATGGATCTTGCACCGTGGCCAGATCCGGCGGCTGATGCCAGCCGGTGAGCCACGGCGAGACCCACCGCACAAGCCAGCCGCTCGGGGCAATTAGAAATCCGACGCCGATGGCCATCGCCGCATGCGGTGCGGCGAGAATCGGCGCGAACACCGCCCGCCCGATGCGTCCCGGCTTACGTCCATGCCAGCGCGCGCACAAACCGAGCACCAGCAGAACGGAAATGATCGTGGCAGTCCATCCGGTTGCGAGCGTCAACCCGATGGCCCACCTCACACCGGGCTCCTCCGCAAGGCGCAGCCAAGGTGCGAACGTCAGCTCTCGCCCACCGAGCGCCGGAAGCCAACCGAAGGCGGGCAGCACGGTGCCGGCAAGGCCAGCGACGATCGGCACGAGAAACAGCAACATCGTGATGCGGGGCGCCTGGCGCAGCCAGAACGTCGGGCGCATCCGCGGCGAGGATGACGGCGCAGTCGTGGTGAGCATCGGGGCGCGCATCAGGGTGTGTACCGCCGTTCCCAGGCCGCCGCAAGACGGCTCGCCCACCAGGGGTGAGGTTCCGGTAGAACACGACGCAGTGCGGGGTCAGAGGGCATCCACGGGCTGTGCGGCAGCGCTGCGAAATGCGCCCGCTCGGCCGCGCTCAGCCGCTTCAGGTCGAGCACCGTCGGTCCGCCCAGATACCGGATGTTGCCCGCGCGAGCCTGCGCGGCTGGCGAGAGCAGAAAGTTCGCCACCACCATCGCGCCGGCCTTGTGCGGCGAGTTGTACGGAATCGCAACGAAACTGGTATTGCCGATGGTGCCGCGCCTGAGCACATAGCTTCGCACCGTTCTCGGCAGGCGTCCGGCCGCAACATCCGCGGCCGCCTCGGTCGGACTGAACGAGGGCATCAGATCGATCTCCCCGTCCTCGAGCAGCTGGCGCTCGGCCGGCCCACTCACCGGAAACTCCCGGCCGCCGCGCCACAGATACGGTCGCAGTTGATCGAACCACTTCCAAAGCGGAGCGGTCACTTGTGCAAAGAGCGCCTGCGAGACCGGATGCTGCAGTACCGAAGGGTCCGGTGTCAGCGCGTAGAGCGCCTGCTCGAGGAATGCTACGCCGAGAAAGTTCTGCACCTGAGGGAACGTGAAGCGCCCCGGATGGCGCCTCGCCCAGGCGGGGAATCCCCGGATGCCGTGCGGCACATGCTTGACGTAGGCGGAGTCGTAGACGAACACGAGCTGCGCCTTGCGCCAGGGCGACTCGTAACCGTCCACCGGAACGGTGAAGTCGAATCGGTTCGATCTGTCGCGCGCATCGAGCAGCGCCGCATTCGGCAGCTGCCCGGCGAACGGTCCGTACAGCAGCCCGCGCCGCTTCAGCGCATAGAAATTCGGGCCGTTGATCCAGATCAGATCGACCGTTCCGTCGCTATCGTCACCCGCGGCCTTCTCGGCGATCACCTGCGTCACGGCCGCCGAGGTATCCTCAAGCGGCACTTGGCGCAGCGTGACGTCGCAACAGGCCGCAACCTGACGAGCCACCCAGGCAATGAACGTGTTCACTCTCTGGTCGCCGGCCCACGCATCGAAATAAACAGTCTGGCCGCGCGCCTGGCGCAGCACTTGCTGCCACGGCTCGGCCCGCGCGCGTACGGGAACGAGGAGCCCGAGGGCGAGTACGAGTGCGCCGAGCGCGAGCAGCCACGGTCTGCTCACAGTGACGCGGCCCGCTGTGCGGCTCGCCGGGCTCGCGCGGCCGCGAGCACCGGTGCCAGCATCGCTTCGTGGAAGCGGTCACAACCGATGCAAAGGTTGCCGTATGACGTCCCCTTTGGCGTCACAGTATGAGAGGCGGCGATGAACTGCTCTTCGCTCCAGCCATAGGCGAGCCCCATTCGTTCGGGATGTCCTTGTGCGATCGCGGTGTACGCAGGTTCCTGCGCCAGCGAATCCAGGATGCAGATCAACTCATCCTCCAGCAGAGAGCCGAGCGGTAGACGGGTCTTGATGCAGCACGGATACACGTTGCCGTCTGGGTCGATGGACACTTCCGAGCCGTTGTACCGATGCTGCAGGAAATTGAGTCCACCCGACCAACGGTTACAGAAATTATCGGCGATCGTCGCGCTCGACAAGCCGTTCTCCCACGCTCGGCCTCGTGGCCACAGCCGGCCGATCCACGTCTCGGGCGTCGCGCCGAAGAAACTGTAGTACGGACCAGCGGTGTCAGAACCTGCCGGTACAGCCGGCACCGCCGTCTCGGCACTACGCAGGCCATGCGCTTCGAATAGGCGCGTCAGTCGCTCACGGAATGCGCTCTGACGGGCCTCTCCTTGCATGCCGGAGTGATAGTCATCGATTCCCGAGACGGAGATGGTCCCCACCCCGAGTGCGAGCAGTTCATCGACGATCTGATCCGTCAGCAGATCCCCGGTCGTCTGTACCAGCAGCTCCACGCCGCCCCGCTCGGCGTAACGCGCGCGGATGCGCCTCAGCGCCGGATACAGCACGCGCAGACGCACCGGCTCGAGCAGCACTTCGCCGCCAGCAAGAATGATTCGTCCGCGCCGCTGCGGCAAGCTGCCGTCCGGCAGAGGATGTTGCCGATCCAGATAGCTCATCCGCTGGGGCAGATGCTCAACGATGCGCGGCATGTGAGCGGCCGCCTCGCTGACCACGGTCTCGAGTGCTCCGCGCACGTAGGGCCTGAATCGCGCTTCATAACAGTGGCGGCACTTGCGGTGACACGCCCAGCACAACACGTAGTAAATGGATTCCACTGGACTATAACGCCTTTCGCTGCCGATCCCGCTCCACGGGCGACCGACGGACGTCCGACTGCAGGTGTTGCCATCGGCCGCCTGGAGCCCCCGCCCGGTTCGGACCTCGTGTCACCGCGCGACGGTCCACCGACCGTTCCCGGGGCCAGTCTAGTGTGATCCGAGCGCGCTGTAACCTTTTGCCCGCCCAGTGCGAATTTACCATCAGCACCGGCCATTCACCGGAGCGCATCGATCCACCGGTCCCATCGGCACACCTACACGGAGAAATCGCCATGTCCACTCGTACCGCATCTCTCGCCATCGCCGGCGCCCTCGCCACCGCCGTCGCCGCCCTGAGCGGCCCGCCCGCCCTCGCCGGGGGCATGGCGATGAATCCCCGCGCACACACCATGGCCGAACTACACACGGGCCGATTCGTGCGTTGCTTCGGAGTCGCCCTCGCCGGCCACAACGACTGCTACGCTGGCCCGGGCACCACCTGCGCCGGTACGGCCACCCACAACTATCAGGGTAATGCCTTCAAGCTCGTGCCCACCGGGACCTGCACGGCAATCCATACCCCCTACGTCACCATCGTGGACGGTCACGGCAGCCTCAACCGGATCACCGAAGGCAGCCGCTAGGGCAACCGCAGGCTCAAGCCCCCAACCCTGCAACCGGCGCACCCGATGTCTGCACCGTTCTCGCACCGCGACATTCCTGCCCGAGCCGGTGTCGGGCTTAAGGCCCACCACTATCGGGCGATTCTCGAGTCGCGGCCCGATATCGGCTTCTTCGAGGTGCACGCCGAAAACTACATGGGTGCCGGCGGGCCGCCGCACCGCTACCTGACCGAGATCCGCTCGCACTATCCGCTCTGCCTGCACGGGGTAGGGCTCTCGATCGGTGCCGATGCGCCTCTCGATCCGCAGCATCTGCGGCGGCTCGCCGAACTGCTCTGCCGCTACGAACCGGCGCTGTTCTCCGAACACCTCGCCTGGTCGTCACACGGGGGGCATTTCTTCAACGACTTGCTCCCCGTGCCCTATACGAAGGCGACGCTATACCGGGTGTGCGAGCACATCGATCAAGTACAGCAGCGGCTCGGTCGTCAGATGCTCCTCGAGAACCCCTCGACCTACCTCACGTTCGCGGCAAATAGTTACGAGGAAGGGGAATTCCTCGGCGAGATCGCCCGCCGCAGCGGCTGTGCGCTGCTCCTCGATGTCAATAATGTGCTGGTGGCGTGTACCAACCAGCAGTGGGATCCACTGCGCTACCTCGACCGCTTCCCCATGGCACATGTTCGCCAAATCCACCTTGCCGGCCACGCCCGCGATGTCGATGCACGCGGGCGCACCGTGCTCATTGACTCACATGACCGGCCCATCGACGTCGCCGTCTGGGAACTCTACAGCCGGGCGATCGCCGTACTCGGTCCGACCCCGACGCTGATTGAATGGGATCAGAACCTGCCTGAGTGGCCCGCACTTCACGCCGAGGCGGCGCGCGCCGAGGCGCACCTGCTGGCCCCCCCTCACCGAAAGGCGTGCCGCCATGCCGCCCTGGGCTGATCTGCAGTCGACTTTCGCCGCGGCCCTGCGCGACCCGCAGCATCCCGTTCCGAGCGGTTGCATCGGACCGGACGGTGCTCCCGATGCGAAGCGCTTTGCGATCTACCGCAACAACGTTGCATCGAGTCTGATCGACTGTCTTGCCGAGAGCTATCCAGCCACACGACGCCTACTCGGCGAGGAGTGCTTTCGCGAGACGGCACGCTGGTACACCACTCAGGAACTGCCCTGCTCCCCGATATTGCTTGAATACGGAGCCAGCTTCCCGGACTTCATCGGTGAGCTCGAGCCACTGGCCGAACTGCCATACCTGGCAGACGTTGCGCGCATCGAGCGCGCATGGCTAGAGGCCTATCATGCCGCCGAGGCAACGCCCATTGCACCTGCTGTGCTCGCGCGCGTGCCGGCTCATCGGGCCGGCGAACTGTGTCTCACGCTGCACCCCACGGTCCGCATCGTTCGCTCGCGCTTTGCGGCCTTGAGCATCTGGCAGCTGAATGTCGCCGCGGCAAATCTGCGACCCATTCCGCTCGAGGCACGCGGCGAGGACGCCCTGCTGTGCCGCCCCGCCGCAGAAGTGTATGCGCGAGCCATGCCAGAGGGCGGCGCGGAGTTCATCTGTGCACTCGCCGCTGGCGAGCCGCTCGGACTGGCCGCCGAGCGCGCCGGGGGCGCATGCATCAATTTCGACCTGACGGAACACCTGACTGCGCTGCTGGAAGGCGGCTTGATCATCGATGCGCGGCTGTAACGGCGGCGGTACACCCACGGCCCGCAGCGCACGCGCTCGCTCAAATCCGTTGCCTGTGCGAACGCAGCCTGAAAGCGCGACATGGCATCCAGTGCGCTCGGCGTCGCGGACGATGCAAAACGATCCGCACATCGACCCGGTTGACCCTGCTGATCGTGGTGCCCCTGGCGGGCGCTCTATCTTCGATATCTCGCAACATCATGCTCGAGCGCTTGCCGCGCTCAGGCATCGCCCCGTCGCCGCAAGCCGTTCTGCAAACTGCCTTCCGCGCTTCCGTCCCACCCTGGCACTCCAAATGCCCGCAGCCCGGATGCTTCGCGACGGCTCGACGGTTAGCACGCACTGCAGCGACCCGCTGCACCGCCGGCAGCCGGCAGCACGACGTCCATCACTTGATCGGCCGCTCAGGCCGCAGCCGCCAGCCGCTCTTGTAGCTGATGCGCCAGTTCGACAATGGTTGGAAAATCGAACAGCTCCGGCAGATCGATCTTACCGGGGTACTCCCGATCGATCTGCTCGTGAATCTCGATGAGCTTCAGTGAACTCGCGCCGAGATCAAACAGGTTGTCGGTGAGTTCGACCCGCCGGCCGCCGAGCGCTGTCTCGCAGATGCGGGTGAGCACCGCCTCGATCTCGCTGCGGGCTGCGGTCTCGGGCGCGCGCTGCGCAGAGCGCAGCGCGGCAAGTGCCCGGCGCGACTCATCGAACTGACCGTCAACAAAGCTCGCCACCAAAGCATAACGCTGCACTTTGCCACTGGTGGTCTTCGGCATACGGTTGACGGGCACCACCTCTGCCACTTCAAGTCCGGTCTGTTCGTTGATCCGGCGCGCCGCGGCGCCCGCAATCGGCAGGAATTCCTCCGCCGCGCCCCGATACAGCACGAACAGCACCAGTTGCTCGAGCGCTTCATCGTCGCGGCGCACGCCGGCGGCGGCCACCTTGCCAAGTTCGAGCCCGGGAAGTGTCTCGAGGATCGCTTCCAAGTCGTGCGGATAGTAGTTTTGACCGTTGATGAAAATGATGTCCTTGGCCCGCCCCGAAACATACAGCTCGCCGCCCTGGATCAGCGCCAGATCGCCGGTGCGCAACCACCCGTCCGCGGTGAACGCTGCCGCGTTCGCTTCGGGGTTCCGGTAATAACCTCGTGTCACATTCTCACCCTGGATCTGCAGGTGCCCAACCTGCCCCTCGGGTAACGGACGATCCGCCTCATCGGTAATCCGCAGAACGCAATTCGGTAGTGGTCGACCCTCTGAGATGAGCCGCACCGCCTCGCGTGCCGTGGGCGCAACCGGCACCACCGGTTCGCCGACGCCCAGTCGATGCCGATTCAATGCCAGGGTCCGCATCGGAGCCGCCGGCGTCGGAAAACTCACCGCGAGGGACGCCTCGGCCAGCCCGTATACGGGATACATGGCGTTGCGCGCCAGGCGTCCCGGCGCAAGGCGCGTGAGAAACTGCTCACAGAGCGAAGCGGAGATTGGCTCTGCGCCATTGAAGATGAGACGGACGCGCGAGAGATCGAGCCCGTCGGGCGGGCGCTCGCCGAGCCCCTTCAGGTAATGCTTGTAGCCGAAGTTCGGCGAACACAGGATCGTTGCCCGAATTCGGCTCGCGAACTCCAGCCACAGCAGCGGCCGGCGGATGAACAGATCCGTTGACATCAGGTGCGCCTGCACCCGGTTGGCGAACATGAACAAATGAAAGCCGATCAGACCCATGTCGTGCGTCAGCGGCATCCAGGAGAGACTGACGTCCTGTGGGTTGAATCCCGCGACCTCGCTCGCGCCGCGCGCATTAGCCAGAATGTTGCCGTGCGTGAGCACCACGCCCTTCGGCTGATTGGTCGAGCCGGAGGAGAACTGGATGAAGGCGACATCCTCAGGACGCGCACCGTGCACCTTGCCCGCCCGGGATATGTCCTCGAGCTGCTCGACCCGGAACGTTCGAGGACGCAGAGCTGCGAAGCGTTCAGTCTGTCCGCTCTGCTCGGCGAACGTCGCCAGGCGCTCGACGGTCCGCTGATCGCTGTACAGAAATGGCGCATCCAGCTGCGCGGCGATTCTGAAGAACTTGTGCCGGTGCTCGGCGCTGATGCCGGCGGCGAGCGGCACCGGAATAATGCCACCGAGGAGTGCAGCCCAGAACGCGTCGATGAACTGCTCGTTCCTGCCAAGCAGCAGCAGCATCCTGTCGCCGGGCTGCGCACCGAGACGTTGCAGATGGTAAAGAATGCCGAGCGCGCGCTCGTAGAGCTGCGCGAAACTCACGCTACGCGACTCGCGCTCGCCTTCGAGATAAGTTAGCGCCCCAGCCACAGCGCGGTTCGCTTCGATCAGTTCGGTCAGGGTGGTGACATTAAGCATCAGCAACGTTCCAATTGCCTACGGGAGGGATCTGCCATTCCGCTGCGGGGTGCTCGATCGGCACCAGCGAGACTGCAGTGGCGATGGTCGTCTGCACCCGCTGCGATGCATGCACGACGAAAGCCCCACATGAGGGTTTCACGAGCCGAGCCGCACCTTTGTTCAGTCTATCGGCTGTCCCGACCCGGCAAGTTGACCCAGGTCAACTGCGTCGGGCAATGAGCGATTCGCCGGAGTGCCCGGCCTGCGACCTGCCTCGGTTCAAGATTTGCCGTACGGTCCAGGATGCGCAGGCGCATCAGGATGTGCTCTTCCCGGCGGGTGATAGACACCGGCGGAGCGGGCGACTAGCAGATATTTTTTGAACACGCGGTTGGTCTCTTCTTCGTATTCACTGACGGTGGATCGGTCGAGTGGCTCAAAAAAGCACGTGGGGTCCTCCTGCATGTAGTCCCCCTTATGAAAATACGCCATCGCCCTGCATCCGCCGCAGGTGTACTGATACCGGCACCGGCCGCAGCGACCCTTCAGACGCGAGCGATCAGTGATCTCAGCAAACAGCTCGCTGGAGCGCACCAGCTCATCGAGCGGCTTGTCACGCACGCTGCCGGCGCTGAGCGCATCGAGCAATACCGGACACACCGACACCTCCCCCTCGGCGTTGATCGTGAGCCAGCTGCCGATCCAGCAGCCAATCGCCGGATTCTGCGGCACGGTATTGTTGCGTGCGCCGCCGGAGGCCTGGGCGTGCAGCTCCGGGGAGAGGAAAAACGGCGTGTAGCTGACATACCCGTGCGGGTTGCGGCGCAGTGCAGGATGGAAGTGCTCGCGCAGATCGTTCTTGTCGAACCGCAGCTCCTCCCAGCAGCCCGAACCCGAACCGCGTGGCACTAGAGGCGAGCGGTTGTAGGAAATGTTGTTTTTGACGATGAATTCAATCGTCCTGCCAAAGCTTGCGGTATTGTACTTACCAATCGTGATCACGACATGTTGCCCGAGGCCAAGCTCGACGCAGTCCTTCAGCACCTGCAGCGTCCGATCCGACTCCGCGTCCCGGCTTGCCCGGTTTTCTTCATCTATGGCATTCAGGCCCACGACGATCCGCGCCTTGCCTGCCGTCACGTCGCGGATTTTCTCAAGCCGCTGCCGCGTGAGCTTCTTGCAGTTGCTCAATACCGAGCACTTGTAGCCCATGTCGACCGTAAGGCGTAGCAGATCGAGCGCGTCTTTACGCAGCAGAAACTCCCCGCCGCTCCAGCCGATGGTGTGTACCCCGAGACGCTTGGCCGGCTCGAGCATCCGGTCCCGAATCTCCTCCAGCGTGAGCTCCTTGAGCACGCTGCGGCGCACCTTTTTTGCATCATTGCTGCCGGTCATGCAGGCCGGACAACGCAAATTGCAGCGTCGCGTGGCCTCGAAGTAGACGACCTGAAACTGGTACTGCACCATAAAATGCCTCGCCTCCCGTGCGCAGACGCTTTACCCGCGGCGTTTTTTGATTTAGGCCGCCACGGCGAGGGTGTCAATCCGAGCGCGAAGCGCAGCAGACAAAAGTCAATTTGCCGCCGCAGCCGCCCCTCCCTCATGCCCTGAAGGCGCGGGCCGCCTTGTTGATTCCCTCGGAGAGCATCGGGTGAGGGAACGCCATGGTGCGCAGCTGTGCGGCCGTTGCCCGCGCATGCACGGCAAGTGCCAGGGGTGCAATCAAGTGGGCCGCATCGAATCCGGCCACCTGTGCGCCGATCAGCCGTCCGGTTGCGGTGGCGAACACGAGCTTGATGAAGCCGTTGGTCTCGGCGTAAATCTGCGCGCGGGCGTCATGGCGGTAGTCGTAGAGCGCCGCCGCGGCGCAAATGCCGTCGCGGGCCGCCTGCGCCTCACTGAGACCCACCCAGGCAACCTCGGGATCGGTGAAGACCGTGTACGGCACGGCGAGGAAATTCATCCGTTCAGTCGGCCGGGCGGCGGCGAGGATGTCTCCGGCAGCGATCCAGCTCTGGCAGAGAGCGGAGTGAAAAAGCATGCTGCGACCGTTCACATCGCCGGGTGCATATACGTGCGGCAATGCAGTCCGGAGACGGCTGTCCACGGCGATCGGGCCACTGCCCGGCAGACCAATCGCCTCAATCCCGTCCGGCAGTACCGGATCGCGTCCGGTTGCCATGAGCACGCAGTCGGCCACTATCGAGCGCTCCTCGCCACCGACCTTGTAGTGCACGCGCCGAGTTCCTCCGGGCTCGCGACTGATGCGGGTCACCTCGGCGCCGGTCACGAGCGTGACGCGCTCGGCCAGTCTCGCGTGCAGAAAGGAAGCAATCCCGGTGTCGGCCCCCGGCAGTACCTGGCTCGCCGCTTCGAGCACGTGCGCCTCGGCACCGAGGCTCTGCAGCATGGAAGCGGTCTCGAGTCCGATATAACCGCCGCCGATCGTGACCAGTCGCGTGGGAAACGGCAGATCCGCATGCAGCCGGAAGAAATCGTGCGAGGTGACCGCCAGCTCGGCGCCGGGAAGGGCCAGCCGATGCGCCCGGGAGCCCGTGGCGATGATGAGGTAACGTGCGTTGTAGCGCAGGACGTCGCCGTCCACTGTGCTCACTTCGACGCGACGCTCATCGAGAATCCGCCCGCTGCCGGCGAGGAACCTGAAGTTCGCCGCAGCGATTTCCTCCCGATGCTGCGCATAGCGCAGCGCTTGAACCCGATCCTTGTGCCGCAGCACACCGACCCAGTCCGCTTCGGGCTGCGTGCCGTGCAGCCCGAACAGCTCAAATTTTCCGGCCGACGCGCGGGCCAGGGCAGCCTCACGAACCGCTTTGGACGGTACGCACCCCTGCGCGAGACAGTCCCCGCCGAGATTACCGAGCGGATCGACCAGCACCACCTGCAGGCCGGCCGCGGCAAGCCGAAACGCCGCCGGATAGCCTGCGCCGCCGGCGCCGAGGATCATGACATCTATAAAAGTTTCGCTCGCCATCATTGCCCGTGCGCACTGCGGAATTTGCGGATTGCCGCGCCGCTCGGCACGCCTGCAGCGCGACCTTCGCATGTCCACCGGGCGCCCGGGATCCGTACTGACCGCAATTGAGCGAGGATGGCGCTCGTCCGATCAGTCCTTGCCGGTGAGAACTGAGGACGCTGTGCCGGTGCGCTCCTGCGGTAGAATTTCCGGCGCCCCGGCGCTCGTCACAGTCGCATAGGACGCCATGTGTCGCCTCCCCACTACAGCGCACAGTGAATTCGCGACGGACGAACGGAGTGCCGGCTGCACGGACCGTTCACCGAGACACCGCGCGCGGCATAGATTCTCGCCTCTCGCTGCGGCATTAATACTGGTGTGCCTCGCTCGCCCCGCATTTGCCGAGCAGATCCTGGCGGTTCACGTCTCACGCCACGGCTCGCGATTTGCAATTGCCATGCGCATTGCGCTCGATGTGTCCCCGGCAGCGGCATTCGCGGCCCTACAGGATTACACGGCGATGCCTCGGTTCAATCCCGACCTGCGTCGGGTCCGTGTCGAGCCGACTGCACAACCGCACCGCATCCGGCTGTTCGTCACCGTGCACGCGTGCGTGCTGATCTTTTGTAAGACCATGCGGCAGGAGCAACTCGTCACCGTCACGCGCAAAGCCCATGGCGGTCTGATAAGCGCGCAGCTCGTGCCGCACGGTGGTGACTTCCGCGGTGGTCAGGCGAGTTGGCGCGTGCACCCGTGCACCACGGTGAACGCGCCAAGCTGCCTCGAGGTTCGGATCGAACTGCAGCCGGCATTCTGGGTTCCGCCCCTGATTGGTCCCTGGATCCTGCAACGCAAGCTGTATACCGAAGCACGCCGCTCCAGTCGGGGCATTGAGCTGATGGCCGCAGAAATCGCCGCCAGCGAGCGCCGCGGAAGCGCGGTCGCCCCCGCGCCCTCACCCCGCCTGCCGCATCGCCCAAAAGCCATCATTGCGCCACCGCAATCGAGGGCGACCCCGGCGCCGACCGCCGTACCGATCACCCGATGTGCCGCAGCAAACCACAACCGCTGCGAAGCGCGAGCCCCGAGCAGCTGCGCGAGCACCGGCGTGCGCCGTGCAGACTGCGAACGGAGCAAGGTAGTGCCCGGTTCGTCGCACTCGACAACGACAACGGGTGTGAGTCCCTACTGCCCTCGACGGGTGGTGACGCCTGGAATGACGCGCCCTCAGCAACATGTCGCGCCGCCCCCGAACGCTGTCCGGTATGCGGCGCCGATTCCGACCGCGACGGCCGTTCAGGTCGCCAGCACTCCTGCGCCGCGCCGGCACCGACCGTGATCCAACAGCATCGCGTCAATGAGGCCGGATCAGCGCGCGGCACGCTCATCGCGGACCAGCGGTGAGAGGCCCTCGCCCTCCGGATCACGCTCGCTCTCCTCGCGCTCGTCCTGCCAGTCCTCCTGTCCTCTGCGGATCGACTCAAGCGGCTCCTCCCAATCCTCGGTCTGCATCTCGGTCTCGGAATAACCGAGATCGTCGACCTCCACGTCATCGACCGGTCCGGTCCAGTCCTCCGGAGGCTCGGCGAACCCGATCGGCAACCCGTGCCAAGCCGCCTCGTCGATCTCGTCGATGTCACCGTCGAAATTCTGAATCGCGATGGTATGCGTACGCTCATCGTTTGCGATGACGTGAAACAACTCGCCCTTGTCCCAGCGCAGATACCATTGGCCGATCTGCGCACGGCCGACCGCGTTGCTCATCTGCAGGTCCTCTGAGGTTCATCACGACGCAAAGTGCGCTCCATGTGCTGCCGCGGGAATACGCGGATCTACGCAAGAGACGAGCGGGACGGGAAGCGGCGCTCGCATGCCGGCTTGTGCGTATTGATCGACGGTGCGTTCCCGCGAAGATGCGTACTAGGCAAAATAAGCGCTCGACGGGTAAATGATGTCTGCGCAGATGGATGCGGCGCAAGTCCTGACCGGCGCCGGACTGGATGCACTGCTGCAGGTGCTCAAGTCCCGTGGCCTGCGCACGCTCGGTCCCAAGATCCGCGCCGGAGTGATCGTTTACGAGGAGATCGCCTCCGTAGCGGATCTGCCTCGCGGCTGGACCGATGAGCATTCCCCCGGACACTATCGGTTACGGCGCCGCGACGACGCGGCGCTCTTCGGTTACACCGTCGGACCACACAGCTGGAAGCAATTTCTCCATCCTGCGCGGCAATGCCTGTGGCAAGCGCGGCGCGACGGTGCGGGCGAACAGCCGCACTTCGAGCCCGAGCCATCCGACGCACAGCACTTCGCACTCATTGGTGTGCGCGCTTGTGAGTTGCGGGCGATTGCAATCCAGGACCGGGTTCTGCTCGAGGCCGATCCGCAGTACCGGGCGCGTCGCCGCGACACGTTCATTGTCGCGGTGAACTGCACGGTTGCCGGAGCAACATGCTTCTGCGCCTCCATGAACGCCGGACCAGCGGTGAGCGATGGGTTCGATCTCGCGCTGACGGAACTGACCACCTCTTCCGAGCCGCTGTTCGTGCTGCGCGCCGGCACCGACATCGGTCGCGCGGTGCTCAGCGAGCTGCCGCGGCGGCCGGCAAGCGATACCGAGATCGCACGTGCAGCGGCTCGCGTCGAGGATACGGCCGCGAGCATGGGTCGGCAGATGCCGAGCGAGGATCTGCCACAGCGCTTACTGCGCAACCTCGAGCATCCCCGTTGGAGCGAAGTCGCCGAGCGCTGCCTCGCCTGCGGCAACTGCACGATGGTCTGCCCGACCTGCTTCTGTACCTCGGTCGAGGATTCGAGTGATCTCACCGGTACGCAGCTCACACGCACGCGCCGATGGGATTCTTGCTTCAGCGCCGATCTGACCTACCTGCACGGCGGCAGCGTCCGTCAGAGCACGCGCTCGCGCTACCGTCAGTGGCTCACGCACAAGCTCGCCACCTGGCCGCAGCAGTTCGGCACTTCCGGCTGCGTCGGCTGCGGGCGGTGCATCACCTGGTGCCCGGTCGGAATCGACATCACCGTCGAGGCAAGCCGCATCGCTGCGGGCGAGTCGGGCTGAGGAGAACCGCATGGAGACGATCGAGCAGATCATCAGCAGCCATCCGCTGTTCGCGGGCATCGAACCGGCCTACCTGCACTTGATCGGCGGCTGTGCGCGCAACGTGCACTACGATCCGGGGCGTTATCTGTTGCAGCACGGCGCGCCGGCCGGGGAGTTCTTTCTGCTGCGCCATGGCCGGGTGGCACTCGAGCTCACCGGACCTGGGCGCGGCACCGTTACCTTCCAGACCCTCGGTCCCGGGGAGCTGCTCGGCGTGTCGTGGCTGATTCCGCCGTATCGCTGGACGTACGACGCCAAGGCCATCGAGCTGGTGCGCGCCGTCTCGATCGACGCGGCCTGCCTGCGCGAGAAGAGCGAAGCCGATCATCACCTCGGTTACGAGCTGATGAAGCGCTTCATGCCGGTACTCGTGCAGCGGTTACAGGCTGCACGCCTGCAACTGCTCGACGTCTATGGCGCCGGTCGCTGAGGCCTTTATGGATGCGAGCACCATCGATCCGATGCGCCCACGCCTCGCCCGCGTCCGCAGCCGTCGGCGCGACGGACCACAGGTGTGGACCCTCGAGATCGATGCGGGTCCCGAGGCACGCTCGGGTTTCAGCGCCGGTCAATTCAATATGCTGAGCGCCCTCGGTGTCGGCGAGGTACCGATCAGCTTCTCCGGCGATCCGACAGAGCCGCGCCGCATCGTACACACCATTCGTGCAGTGGGTGCAGTCTCAACTGCGCTGGCGCATCTTGGTGTCGGGGCGACGCTCGGCATCCGCGGTCCATTCGGCGTCGGTTGGCCACTTGCTGAGGCGGTCGGTCAGGATGTCGTGTTGGTCGCTGGCGGGCTTGGGCTCGCGCCGCTGCGGCCGGCAGTGTATCACCTGCTGGCGCAGCGTTCCCGCTATGGACAGATCACCCTGCTCTATGGCACGCGCTCCCCGGCAGAGATCCTCTTCCGCCGTGAACTCAACGCATGGCGCCGGCGCGCCGATCTCTCAGTTGAAGTGACAGTCGACCATGCCCTCGGCGCCTGGGACGGACACATCGGAGTGGTCACGGCGCTCATCGAGCGGGCCCACCTAGCCGCCCGGCACACCACGGCCCTAGTGTGTGGCCCGGAGATCATGATGCGCTTTGCCGCTGAGGCGCTCGCAGCAGCCCTCATCCCGAGTGAGTCGATCTACCTGTCGATGGAGCGCAACATGCAATGCGGTGTCGGCCTCTGCGGTCACTGCCAGTTCGGTGGATTGCTGCTCTGCCGAGACGGCCCGGTCATCCGCTACGATCGGCTGCGCGAGACGCTGCGGGTCCGGGAGCTGTGATGCCCGAACGTATCGTCAAACCGCGACTTGGGGTGTGGAAGTTCGCCTCCTGCGATGGCTGTCAGCTCAGTCTGCTCGATTGTGAGACGCAGTTGCTCACCCTGAGCGAGACGATCGACATCGCCTACTTTCCCGAGGCGGCGAGCCGCGCGCCGCGCGGACACTACGATCTGTCGCTCGTCGAGGGCTCGATCACAACCCCGGCCGACGAGGCGCGCATCCAGACGGTGCGGCGCCGCTCGAAATACCTAGTGACCATTGGCGCCTGCGCCACCGCCGGAGGCATTCAGGCGTTGCGCAATTTCGCTGACATCCGCGCATTCAGCGCGGCGGTCTATGCCCGTCCGGCCTACATCCGCACTCTGGCCACATCGAGCCCAATCGCTGCGCACGTGCCAGTGGACTTCCAGCTGCATGGCTGTCCGGTCAACAAGCACCAGCTGCTCGAGGTCATCAGTGCGTTCCTCGCCGGTCGGCGCCCGGGCATAGCGACCCACAGCCTGTGCATGGAGTGCAAATCCCGGGGACACCCCTGTGTTCTCGTGGCGCACGGCACAGCCTGCCTCGGACCGGTGACGCAGGCCGGTTGCGGGGCAATCTGCCCCGGCTGCAACCGCGGTTGCTACGGTTGCTTCGGGCCGCAGGACTCGCCGAACACGCCGGCGCTGTCCGAAGCGCTCACCGCCCTTGGGCTGTCCCGTGCACAGCTGCAGCGGTTGTATCGCACATTCAATGCCGATGCCGCCGCGTTTCGCAGTGAAAGTGAGCGTCATGGCGACTAAGACCATCCGGGTCGAGGCCCTGACCCGGGTCGAGGGGGAAGGCGCGGTGCGCCTGACACTGCGGGATGGTCGGATCACGCGCGCGCAGCTGCGCATTTTCGAGCCGCCGCGCTTCTTCGAGGCGCTGCTGCGCGGGCGCAGTTTTACCGAGGCACCGGACATCACTGCGCGCATCTGCGGTATCTGCCCGGTGGCCTACCAGATGAGCGCCGTACATGCGATGGAAAATGCACTCGGCCTGGAGGTGAGCGGCCCGGTGCGGGACCTGCGCCGGTTGCTGTATTGCGGAGAGTGGATCGAAAGTCATGCACTGCACATTACCTTGCTGCACGCGCCGGACTTCCTCGGCTATGCGAGCGGCATCGAGATGGCGCGCGAGCACGGCGACGCCGTCCGCCGCGGTCTTGCCTTGAAGCAGACCGGCAATGCGCTCATTGCCCTGCTCGGCGGACGCGAGGTGCACCCGGTCACGGTTCGGGTGGGCGGGTTTCATCGCCTCCCGTCCAAAGCGGAACTGCTTGCGCTGACGGATCGGCTTGAGCAAGCCCGCGAGGCGGCGCTCGACACCGTGCACTGGACAGCGGGATTCGAGTTCCCGGCCTGCGATCGCGACTACACCTTCCTCGCGCTGCAGCATCCGACGGAATACCCCTTCAACGAGGGCCGGATCGTCTCGAACCGCGGGCTCGACATCGCACCGGCGGAGTTCGAGGCGCACGTAGAAGAACATCAGGTGAAGCACTCGACGGCGCTGCACGCGCAGCTACGCGCCGCAGGCGCCTACCTCACAGGCCCGCTCGCCCGCTACAACCTCAATTTCGAGCGCCTCGCACCCATCGCCCGTCAAGCCGCACTCGAGGCCGGTCTCACCCACCGCTGTACCAACCCGTTCCGCAGCATCGTGGTACGCGCGGTGGAAGTACTCCACGCCTGTGACGAGGCGCTACGCATCATCCAGCGCTATGAACAACCGGAGGACGCGGATATCGAAATCGCTCCGCGCGCTGCAATGGCAATTGCAGCGACAGAGGCGCCGCGCGGTCTGCTGTATCACCGCTATCGACTCGCCGCCGATGGCACGATCACGGAGGCGCGCATCGTGCCGCCGACCTCGCAGAACCAGGCCGCGATCGAAGAGGATCTGCAGTGCTTCGCCACCGAGTACCTGACGCAGCCGGATGCGCGCTTGCGCGAGCGCTGCGAACAGTTGGTGCGCAATCACGATCCTTGCATCTCCTGCGCCACGCACTTCCTGCAGCTGGAGGTGGCGGGCCGGTGATGTGCAGCGCGCACCGAACGGTGGTGATCGGAATCGGCAACCCCTGCCGCGGCGATGATGCCGCCGGACCGCTCTGTGTGCAGATGCTGCGCAAACGCCTCGCACCGCAAGTCGAGGCGCTGGTGTGCCTCGAACCGGCGGGGCTGCTCGAGCCGCTGGCCCGCGCCGACAGCGCCTATCTGATCGACGCATGCCGTTGCGGCGGATCGCCCGGCACCGTGCGGCGCTTCGACGTCGGCGCACAACCGTTGCCGCGCCTGGCCAGCCCCGTCTCGAGCCACGGCATCGAGCTGTCCGAAGCGCTCGAACTGGCGCGCGCGCTCGGCTCGCTGCCGAGTCACTGCGTGCTGTATGCCATCGAGGGTCGCACCTACGCCGCGGGCGAGCCGCCTTCCGCGCCCGTGCGCCGCGCCGTCGCGCAGGTGGTCACCTGCATTCTCGCGGCGAGCTAAACCAACGGCAATCCGTGCTGCTTCGTCGGACCGGTCCGTTCCAGGTCGACACTGTGCTGCAGACTCTGCAGGGCGGCGAGGATCTGCACCTGCGAATCGAGTTCGCCCCCGGGCATTCCCTCTTCACTCGCCACCGCGAGTTCGGCCGCATCGTAGGCCCATCGCAGCAGCAGATCGATCTTCTCCTCGCGCGAAAGCTCCGCGCAGCGCAGTACGGATTGCGGCGAATCAAACACCGCGGCGGGCGCAAGACGCGCCCGCTCAAAATTGATCGACATTCCATCTCTCCCACGACCCTCTCGCCGCGCGACACCGGCACAGAGCGTCCCACTCACGGCGGCAGCAGGGGCGCCGCCGGCTCCTCGCCGACAAACTGCATGGCCGGGGCGGCCGCGAGCACCGTGCGCTGCAGCTCCAACGCGCGTCCGTCGGCCACATCGGCCATCAGCAGGACATTTCCCTCCGCCTCGATCGCATGCTGGAAGCGATGCAGACGGGAACTCGACACGGAGGCACCAGCGAGCAACGTCGCCAGTCCACTGACACCCGCCCCGAACAGCGCGAACAGAGGGATTGCGCCGCCGCCGAGCGCAAGGCCGAGATCCTCAAAAGCGATCACCAGAATGCCCGCGAGCGCCCCGATGATGCCACCGGCGGCCAGCCCGCGGGCCAAACCGGGTGTCGCATCGGTTTTATCGATGCCGCCCGCCGGCAGATCCTCGAGGGCGATGTCACCGCGCGCGATGACCATGATGTTGGATTCCCCGACCCCGGCGGTGCGCAACGCGCTCACCGCCTTGCGCGCCTGCTCTACATCCGGGCTGAGAAAGCACAGCCGCTTCATCTGCCCTCCTGCGCTGAAGATCGTGACACGATTTGCAGCCTAGCGAGGCGGTCGCTGGCGCGCATCCGCAGTTGTACGCACGATACGCGGAACGAGGTCAGCGGCGGCGCTGCGGATCGTGGTGCTACGTAGTTGCGCGGATCGACTCGGCCGCTGCAGCCGTGAGAATCATGGGCGCAGAGCACGATCATGAGCGCATCCACCATACCTGCGCGGCCCGCGCCACGGGGCCTGGGCTATCACCTGGCCGATTACGCCACCGCGCGCGCGAGCTTCAGTTGGGAGCAGGCGCGCCGCGCACTCACCGGCGGCAACGATACGCGCTTGAACATCAGCCACGAAGCGGTGGATCGTCACGTGCTGCGCGGCAATGGCGCATGGCTGGCCGCGCGCTTCATCGATCGGGCGAACCGGCGAGTCGATGTCAGCTACGCGCAGTTGCAAGCCGACTGCGCACGCTTTGCCAACGTCCTCACAGCCCTCGGCATCGCACGCGGTTCGGTGGTTGCGACGCTCCTTGGACGGATGCCGGAGCTGTACACGAGCGCCCTGGGAGCGCTCAGAGCCGGTTGTGTGTTCTGTCCGTTGTTCTTCGCCTTCGGTCCGCAGCCGCTCAAGACCCGTCTCATCCTCGGCCATGCTCAGGTGCTGGTGACCACCGCGACGCTGTACCGGCGCAAAGTGGCGCCCATCCGCGCCGCACTCAACGAGCTGCGCCACGTGCTCATCATCCGCGAGGACCCGGCTGAGCCGCTGCCGGAGGGAACGGTGGAGTTCGCCGAGCTGATCCGCTCGGCAGCCGACTCTTATCAGACGGCGGCCACTGGCGACTCGGATGTGGCGCTGCTGCACTTCACGAGCGGCACCACCGGGATGCCCAAGGGCGTCACACTCACCCATGGCGCAGTGATCGCGCAGCACGCCACCAGCGAGCTGGTGCTCGACCTGAACCCGCAGGAGGTCTTCTGGTGCACGGCCGATCCGGGCTGGGTCACCGGCATCGCTTACGGACTGATCGGGCCGCTCACCTGCGGGGTCACGCTGATCGTCGATCGGGAGGAGTTCGATCCTCAGCGCTGGTACCGGATTCTCGCCGAGGAGCGCGTCAACATCTGGTACACCGCGCCGACGGCGATCCGCATGCTGATGAAGGCGGGACTGGAGCTCACCGCCGCTCACGAGTATCCCTCGCTGCGGCTGATGGCGAGCGTCGGGGAGCCGCTCAACGCCGAGGCGGTCCGCTGGGGTGTGCAGGCATTCGGCCAGCCGTTTCACGACACCTGGTGGCAGACGGAAACCGGGGCGATCATGATCGCGAACTTTCCCGCCTGCGAGGTCGTGCCGGGCTCGATGGGCCGCGCGGTGCCGGGCATCGAGGCGGTCGTCGTGCGCCGCAGCGCGGCGGGCGGCCTCGAGGTGATCGACTCGGCCGATGAAGTCGGTGAGATCGCACTGCGGCCCGGCTGGCCCTCGATGTTCAGCGGCTATCTCGACAACCCCGAGCGCTACCGGGCGAGCTTCCGCGACGGGTGGTATCTCGCCGGCGACCTCGCACGGCGCGATCGCGACGGGTGCTTCTGGTTCATTGGCCGCGCGGACGATGTGATCAAGTCCGCCGGACATCTCATCAGTCCCTTCGAGGTCGAAAGCGCGCTGATGCAGCACCCGGCCGTCGCCCAAGCGGCCGTGATCGGTATTCCCGATGCCATCGCCGGCCAGGCGCTCAAGGCGTTCGTCGAGCTGAAAAACGGGGTGCCTGCGGAAGAGCCGCTGCGTCTGGCGATCCTCGGGCACGCCCGACGGCTGCTCGGCGCGGCCGTCGCGCCTCGCGAGATTGCCTTCAGCAGTGCTCTGCCGCGCACCCGCAGTGGCAAGATCATGCGCCGCCTGCTGCGCGCCCGGGAGCTGGGTCTGCCCGAGGGCGATCTGTCGACGCTCGAGGGCCCGGAATGAATGTCCCAGCCACACCCCTCACGCGTGAGCACGGACTTGCGTTGCTCGGGGCGATGCTGCGCATCCGTGCATTCGAGGATCGCTGCTATCAACTTTACGGGCAAATGAAGATCCGCGGCTTCCTGCATCTGTGCAACGGTGAGGAGGCGATCGCTGTCGGGGCGATGCAGGTGCTCGGCCCCGAGGATGCCATCGTGGCCACCTATCGCGAACACGGTCATGCGCTCGCGCGCGGCATACCGATGGAGCAGGTGATGGCGGAGCTCTACGGCAAGCAGAGCGGATGCAGCCGCGGCCGCGGGGGCTCGATGCACCTGTTCGACGCCTCGCGCCGCTTCTACGGCGGGCATGCCATCGTCGCGGGCGGTCTGCCGGTGGCGGTTGGAATCGCGCTGGCGCAGAAGCTGCGCGCCGAGCCCAACCTCACCGCCTGCTTCTTCGGCGACGGTGCGGTGGCGGAGGGGGAGTTTCACGAATCGCTCAATCTCGCAGCGCTGTGGAAGCTGCCGGTGCTGTTCGTCTGTGAGAACAACCTGTACGCGATGGGCACCGCGCTCGAGCGCGCGCAGGCCGAACCGGACATCAGCGCGAAGGCCGCCGCCTACCGGATCAGCGCCGCCGCGATCGATGGCATGGACGTGTTGGCGGTGCAGGCGGCGGTCGCGCAGGCCTGCCGCACCGTGCGCGCCGGCAGCGCACCCATGCTGCTCGAGATGCGTACCTACCGCTTCCGGGCGCATTCGATGTTCGACCCGCAACTGTACCGGGAGCGCGCCGAAGTCGAGGCATGGCAGAAGCGCGACCCGATCAGCAGCCTCACGGAGCGTCTGCAGGCCCTCGGCATGCTCACTGCCGCGGACCTGCAGCGACTGCAGCGCGACTGCGAGACCGAGCTCGACGCCGCGGTGCAGTTTGCCGAGGGCTCGGCGTTCGAACCGGTCAGCGATCTGGAGCGTTTCGTCTATGCCGAACGCAGTGCCTGAGTCGCCCGCCACCCTCTCCTACCGCGACGCGGTACGCGAGGCGCTGCGTCAGGCGTTAAGCGAGGACCCGCGCGTGTTCCTGATGGGCGAGGATGTGGGCCGCTACGGCGGCAGCTACGCGGTGAGTAAGGGACTGCTGGCGAGCTTCGGGCCCGAGCGGATCCGCGATACACCGCTCAGCGAGTCGGCTTTCGTCGGCGCGGGCATCGGCGCCGCCCTTGCCGGTCTGCGGCCCATCGTCGAGGTCATGACGGTCAATTTCAGCCTCCTGGCGCTCGATCAGATCGTCAATAACGCCGCGACCCTCTCGCACATGTCCGGCGGTCAGCTCAGCGTGCCGCTGGTGATCCGCCTCGCCACCGGCGCCGGACGGCAGCTCGGCGCGCAGCACTCGCACAGCCTCGAGGGTTGGTATGCGCACGTGCCGGGACTGCGCATCGCAGTGCCCTCGACCCTTGACGATGCGCGTTTCATGTTGGCCGCGGCGCTGGCACTGCCCGACCCGGTGCTGCTGTTTGAGCACCTGTACCTCTACAACATGGAAGGCTCCCTCACCGAGGGGCTTGCGCGGGTCGACCTCGAGCACGCGGCCATTCGCCGCAGCGGCCGCGATGTGACGCTGATCTCGTACGGCTGGAGCCTGCACAAGTGCCTCGCCGCCGCGACGACACTCGCAGCCGAGGGCATCGAGGCCGAGGTGCTCGATCTGCGCACGCTGCGTCCGCTCGATGACGCGGCCATCATGGCGAGCGTGCGGCACACTCGCCGCGCACTGATCGTCGATGAAGGTTGGCGCAGCGGCAGTCTCGCCGCCGAGATCGCCATGCGCATCAACGAACAGGCGTTCTACGAACTCGATGCACCAGTGGCGAGGCTGTGCACGGCCGAGGTGCCCATCCCCTACGCCCGGCATCTCGAGGAGGCGGCGCTGCCGAGCCCCGCGGGCATCGTGGCGGCCGCGCGCGCGCTGGTCCAGCCAGCCGGAGGCGACTGATGCGAGTCGAATTCCGCCTGCCCTCCCTGGGCGCCGACATGGAGAGTGCGACGCTGACGCAGTGGCTGAAAAAGCCGGGTGATCCGATCCGCCGCGGTGAGCCGATCGCCACCGTGGAGACCACCAAGGGGCTGATCGATATCGAGGCCTACGAGGACGGCGTGCTCACCGAGCTGGTGAGCTTGCCCGGCACCCGAGTGCCGGTGGGCGCGGTACTCGCGCACTTGGAGGTCGATTCGGCCCGCTCTGTGAGCGCCGCCGCAGTAGCGGTGCCGACGGCCGCTGCGGCACCCGAACTCACCCGGGAGCCTCGCCCGACTCCTGCCGCGGCGCCGATCGCGCATACCGTGCGGCTGCGTTTGTCACCGGCGGCGCGTCGACGCGCACAGCAGCTCGGACTCACACCGCAAGCGCTGCGCCAGCGCGCCGCGCAAGGCGGCGTTCTGCGCCTGCAGGACATCGAGCAGCTGGACGGCGAGCCACCTGCCCCCGGCGCAGATGCTCGTGCGGCAATGCGCCAGACGATCGGCGCGGCAATGGCGCGCTCGAAGCGCGAGATTCCCCACTATTATCTCGGGCACACGCTTGATTTCGGGCCCGCGCAGAACTGGCTTGCGGCCCACAACGCAGCGCTTCCCGTCGGCGAGCGGCTGATCGAGGCCCTGCTCATCATCAAGGCGGTGGCACTCGCTGCGGCGCGCAGCGAAGGGTTCAACGGTTACTTCCGCGACGGACGGTTCGAGCCCTCTGCCGCCGTGCACGTCGGAGCGGCCATCGCCCTGCGCGGCGGCGGGCTGCTCGCCCCGGCGCTGCCCGATGCGCACGCCAAGGACCTGCCCACCCTGATGCGCGAATTCAGTGCGCTGGTGATGCGCGCGCGCGCCGGACACCTGCGCTCGGGGGAGTTCACGAGCGCCACCATCACGGTCACCGCGCTCGGTGCCGATGGGGTCGATGTGCTGTTCCCCATCATCAATCCGCCGCAGGTCGCGATCATCGGCGCCGGAGCGATCCGTGCGGCACCCTGGGCACTCGAGGGACAGCTGCTGATCCGCCCCACACTCACCCTGGCCCTGGCGGCCGATCACCGCGTCACCGACGGGCGTGCCGGTGCGCGCTTCCTGCGCACGATCGGTTCTCTGCTCGCCGATCCCCAGGCCCTGTGACCAGCGGAGGACGCATGCAGAGCAACGAGATTCGGACCCAGGTGCTCTCACTGCTGACCCGCATTGCCCCGGACGTGGATGCCGGCAGCATTGACCCGAAGCGCCCGCTACGCGATCAGTTCGACTTCGATTCGATGGATGCGCTGCACTTTGCCGCTGCGCTCAGCGAGGCATTCGGCCTCGACATTCCCGAGCGCGACTACGCGCAGCTCGCCAGTCTCGAGGGCGCCGCGCAATTCGTGTTGGCTCACTTGCCGGCCGGAGGCGGCGCCCCATGAGCGGGCGCTGAGCGGCTCTTCGGCGGCGGCGGACCGCAGCCGGTGGTCCAGCTCACGTGCCGGATGATGTCGTGCCGATCGGTACGCACCTCGACGTTACAGCCGGCGTAGTTGTACTGGTTGAACCGCCAGGTGGCGATGCGCCCTTCGCCCAATTGGCGCAAGCCGGACGGAGTGCTCCAGCGCATCTCAAGGTTGAACAATGGCTTGCCAATGCGCTTCTCAGCGGTGGCGGACGGATAATGCGGCGGGGTGCTGGCGCATGCGCCGAGCAGCACGAGCGTGCCGAGCGCTGCCAGCGCACCCCGCGCGCCCGTACGCGCCTGCCGCCCCGCACGCCTGAGCCAAGAGAATTGGCGAGGATTCGCCGCTGCGCTGTTCACCGGGATCGCTCCGTATGGCTGCACGGGACGGCTGCGGCCTGCCTGCGCCGTCCGGTCGCGATTGTATGCCGAGACCCCTCCGGATGGGGCACGCGCCGAGCCGCCCGTGCAGCCCGGCCGTTCAGCGCTCGAGCAGCTCGGCGATCAACGCGAGCAGCTCATCGGCATGCAGCGGCTTGCGGGCGATGCGCCAACGTGCATCGGGCTTCAGCCCCTGCACGCTCATCGAGGTATCCCCGCTGAGCAGAATGGCCGGCAACTGCGCCCCGAGACGCTTGCGCGCGGTGCGGATGAGATCGGCACCGGTCACCTCGCCGCCAAGGTGATGGTCGCTGATCAGCAGATCGATCGCACCCTGCGCATGCAGTTCGGCAGATGCATCGCCCGGGGAGGCGCACACCCGCACGTCGTAGCCCGCGGCACGCAACAGCAATGCGGTGGCCACCCGTACGCTGGTCTCATCCTCGATGAGCAGGATCCGCGGCGCACGCGCCCGAGCGGGCAGCTCAACGGCGGCGAGCGGGGCGGCCGTCGAGACCGGAGTCGCACTCACTTGTCCCCCCGAGGGCACCGTCAGGCGGAAGCGGGAGCCAGCCCCGAGGGCCGATTGCACTTCGAGCTTCAAGCCGAGCAAACGCACGATGCGGTTGACGATGCTCAGGCCGAGCCCGTAGCCGCTGCGCGGCGCGTCCGCGGGCGCATCGATCTGGTAGAACTCGTTGAAAATGAGCGGCAATTGCTCCGGCGCAATGCCGATGCCGGTGTCGCGCACTTCGATGCGCGCCAACGGCGGCTCGATGAGGCAGCGCACCTCGACCTCCCCTTGCCGCGTATATTTCAGCGCATTCGACAACAGGTTGCGCAAGACCTGCTCGAACAACGCCGCATCGGTGCGCACCGTGCCGCCCATGGATGCAACGCGCAAGGCAATGCCCTTTTGCGCCGCCAGTGCCGCGAACTCCTGGCGCAGTTGCTCGAGCAGCGGCTGGACCTCGAACTCGCTGATCTGCGGGCGCACCGCGCCGGACTCCAGGCGGCCGATGTCGAGCAGCGCATTGAGCAGGCGGGACATCGCACCGATCGAGCGCTCCTGCTGCTCGAGGGCCTCGCCGAGCGTCGGCTCGCGGCTCATTCGTCGCAGCATGCCGTTGAGCAGCGCGAGCGACTGCAGGGGCTGACGCAGATCGTGACTCGCCGTGGCGAGGAAACGGCTCTTGGCCTGATTGGCGCGATCGGCCAGGTCGCGCGCCTCGCAGGCGCTCTGGCGCGCCCGCTCGGCCGCCTCACGCGCCGCATGCAGCTCCGCTTCGATGCGTCTGCGTTCACTGATATCGCGGATCGCGGCGATGGCCAACCGATGGGTACCATCGGTGACGGGACTGAGCGCAATCTCGACCGGGAATTCATCGCCATTGCGGGCCCGGGCGCTCAGTTGCAGTCCCGCGCCCATCGGTCGGGTGCGCGGCGCGTCGAAGAATCCACCGCGCAACGCCCGATGTCGCTCGCGCAGGGACTGCGGCAGCAGCAGTTCCAGCGGTTGGCCGCGCAGCTCACCGTCGTCATAGCCAAATAGCGCGTTGCAGGCGCGGTTGGCGAACACGATGCCGCCAGCCGCATCGCAGATCACGATGGGGTCGGGGGCGGAATCGAGCGCACTTTCGAGCAATGTTGGGGCAAGCACGGGCAGCTCCTCAGCTGCGCGGCATCCTAAACGCTCAAGCATCGATCCGGGTGTAACCCGAGTGACACCTCGCCCAGCACCTCAACCATGATGTCCGCGCGCCCGGAGCGCGCGCGGGTCGCGCTGCTCCAGATCCTGCTCCGCCCGCTGCAGCAGCCGCTGCAGATCAACGCCCCGGACCGCCCCACCCTGCAGCTGCACCATGCCCTCGGCCTGCATGCGGGCGAGCACCCGGCTCACCACCCCGCGCACCGAGCCGATCATCGCCGCAAGCTCGCGCTGCGGCAGATCGTGCAGCAGATTCGGCTGACTGCCATCAAAGTGCCGCAGCAACAGGTTAGCGAGGCGTGTGGCCGTATCGTGCAATGCGAGGTCGGCAGTGAGCGCCTCGACCTCACGCAGCTTCGCGGCGCTGTAACGATGCGCGGCCAGATCGAGCGGGCGCAGCCAGCGCAGCCAGCCACTCCACACCGCCAGCGGCGCCGCCAGCGTGCGCACCGGGCTCAGCGCCCAGGCACTCACCTCATGCGCCCGCCCATCCAGCAAGCTCACCACGTCGAATCCATCGCCCGGCCCGAGCAGCCACAGCGTCAGCTCGCGACCGTCGTGGGGCTTGGAGCGGACGATCTTGACCCGTCCCGAGACGATCAGCCGGAACCGTTCGAGCGATTCGGCCGGCCCCATGATCTGGCGGCGCGACTCCCAGGACTCCTCATTCAGTGATGCAAGCAGACGTTTCAGCGTCGGCTCATCCACTCCGCTGAACAGTGGACTGCGGCGCAGTGCGGTGAGTGATGTCATGCCCTGCCATGCTGAAATCGCAGCCCCGCCCGGACAATGCGCACTCACCGCAGCGCGCTGTGCACTCCCCACGATTGCCGCAAGTGCGGGGGCTCACCACAGTCTGTTTCAGCTGCTTTCCACCACGAGGCGCGCAACGCGCCGGGAGTGCATCATGAGTCGCAACAAACCCTTCGGCCGCGGCCCCGGTCCTCGGCCTCACGCAGGGCCCCCACTCGGCGCCCCGATGAGCATTGCACATCGGCACGGGGCTTCCAGTGCGGAATTGTTTGGCCGCGAGCCATTCACCTATGGCCCGCCGCCGCGGTATTTCGGCACGGGAGTGGCCGGCTACACCAGCGGTCCGGGCTTCACCGGCGGGTACTACGGTTTTGGCGACGAGCCTCCCTTGGTGCCCACCGAGCTCGAGCGCGAGTACCTGCACGATGTGTACGGCATGGAATGGGAGCACCCTGCCGAGCCGACCGGTTCACCGTCTGCGCGCCCGGCCCCGCCGCGTCGCTACCCACCCGGCCCGAAGGGCTACCGCCGTTCCGATGAGCGCATCCGCGAGGACCTCTGCGACCGGCTCATGCGGGCCCGACACATCGACTCAAGCGAGGTGACGGTAGAGGTCAGCGGCGGCAAGGTGCTCCTCGAGGGCACCGTGCCTGAGCGGCGCATGAAGCATGCGATCGAGGACATCGGCGCAAACTGCCTAGGCGTGCAGGACATCGACAACCGCATCCGGGTCGCCGCACCCGAGGCCGGAGACTGAGCGGCTCTCGCCTCTGACTATTACAGCGCTTAGCGGTCAGCGCGCACCCGAGTCAAGGGCGCGCGCTGCCGCGCGGTCTGGCACGACGCGGCCCCCGTCCCACCGCACACTGTTGTCCCAGCGCAACAATCGGGCGTACCGAGCGCCTGGCGCCGACTGCCGAGCGGCCCGTCGCCCTCCGTTTCACACCGACGGAACACATCGTGCTTGCTTGGGGTGTGCAGATCCCGCAGCCGCCGGAACGGCCCCACCGGAGTGCAGCGCCCGCGCGACTGCAACAATACTGCAATAAATCCGCAACGGGACTGTCATTGTGACGCTTTAGTGTGCCGGTCCTCGGTGCGTGGCTTCTGCCGCGCACGCTGACTAAAAAACATCACGAGGAAGCGCACCATGACTCGTCACCCCTGCCGCAGCGTCACTCACAATACCCGCATCGCTCTGGCAGTCACGGCCGCCCTTGCGGCCGCTGCGGCACACGCCGCGCCGGCCCCCGCTCCTGCGCCCGGACCGGCCCCGATGGCCAGTCTCCAGGAGATCATCGTCACCGGCAAGAAGCTGCAGCTCAAAAGCCTTCGACAGCGGTCCATCTACCAGTCCGCGTACGGCGACAAGGCACTCGACCGTCAGCAGCTGAAATCCGCCGGTGTGGTCGGCGGCGCAGCGCAGGCGCTCTCGTTCGCACCCGGAATCAGCGTGTCGGGCTATGGACAGACCGGTGGCACGAAGGCCTCGATCAGCGTCAACGGACTGAAGCAGGGATGGGGCGGCTTCTCCGGTGGCACGATCGATGACGGCAGCATTGCGGTGAGCTTCGACGGCATTCCGATGGTCAATGCCGCCACCGGTCTTTGGGAAACCCCGGAAGTTCCCCAGACCGGAATCCTGGAGGGAGCGCGCGTGACCTATGGGCCGGGAGACCCCGAATACCGCTGGTACAACAACATCGGCGGCAGCGTCAACTTCGTTCCCGTGCAGCCGACGAGCGACGCCGGCGGCAGTGTTGCACTCACCTACGGCAGCTTCAACACCGAGAACGCGGTGGTGATCTTGCAGACCGGCAAGATCGACGGCTGGGAGACCGTATTTGCCGGAGGCGGCGGCCGTTCCGACAGCTTCCGAACCTCACCCGATGGCTTCGCCTGGCCGACCCGCAATTTCGCCGGCTTCTTCAAGACACGCAAAGAATTCAGCAAAGGCGACGTGAGCTTCGGCGCCTACATCGGTGACGGACATGGATGGCGCCCGACGCCGATTCCGCTGACCCCGAACGCCCTGATCAGCGCCAACGGTCAGGACGTGAACGGCAACCCACTGCCCGGTCCGCTCTTCAGCCAGCAGACCACCGGATTTTACAGCGCAATCAATTCAAGCGTCTGGAAGAAGAACGATTACAACCGAACCTGGCTCGTGTATGCGCGGCAGAACATCCGCCTCGATGAACACGTCGCCCTTCACAACCAGCTGTGGTATCGCCAAGGAAATCGCCTGCACATCCACTACAACAATTATGTCGCAGGGGCCGGCAATCTGTACGAGCACAACAACCCGTTCTCGCACATGTACGGCGACAAAATATGGACCGACATCTATCTGCCGTACAACACCATCGGGATCGGCGGATTCTTCATCAACACGACCTACGACTCGCGCAATCAGTTCTACAGCCCGAATGCGTGCGTGACCCTCAATAGCCCCGTTACTTACACCGTATACGGGCAAAGCCCGACGACTCTTGCAACCGGAACCACCGTATGCGGGTCCGCTGCAGTTCCAAATGCGAACTATCGCAGCGACTACTGGCACGTCACGAATCTTGATGCCTTCTTTCAGGACGCGATCACTCCGATTTCCTCTCTGACGATCACGCCGGGCATCCGCGCCGTGAGCTTCCAGACGGATTACAACCCGTACGGCGCCACGGAATACCCGGAGGCTGCTGCCCTCGATGCGTATTGCACGAGCGTCGGCGGAAGTTGCGCGTTCAGTGGCCACGACCAAGGCAAGCTGCCCGCGACGCGCACCAATTACGACAAAGTCGAACCGTCCGTCAGTGCCCGCTGGCAGCCTCTGCACTGGCTCGCGATCTACGGCAACTGGGCGACCGCGTACCGCCTGCCGAATGTGGGCGGCGGCGGCGGGCTCTATCAGAGCACCCCGGCTGTCGGCGACATTCTCGAGCGCAGCGTGGAGTATCAGGCCGGCGCCAAATTGTTCTGGCCAATGATTGGTGATTTCAGCAAGGTGCTGATCAACGGCAACTACTATCACATCCACTTCAGCAATCAGTTCATCGGCGTAAGCAGTGGCAACGGCAATTTCCTCGGCCTCGGAACCGGCGACTCTGTCTATCACGGCTTCAACCTATCGGCCGAGGCGAACTGGCGTGCCCTCAAGATGTTCACGAACCTGAACATCGAGAAGGCCGACTTCAATCACTACGATTTCGGCGGAACGAACTACAATGGGATGGCCGTGCCGTACGTGCCGGATACCACGTTCAATGTGGGCGCCTATTACCACTTCCGTACGTGGCGCGGAATCGTGCTGAAGCCGCGTGCCTGGTACCAGTACGTCGGCTCGCAGCACATGTTCGACAACTATCTCGGTGCGCCAAGCACGCAGAAGATGCCCGCTTACGGGGTGCTGAATCTGGCGCTCGCCGCCACCGTTCCCGGATCGTGGTACGGCGGCGCGGTGAAGAAGGTGCAGTTCAAGGTGGAAGTAATGAACGTGGCCGACAAGCGCTACAACATCTTCCAGGAACTCTCCGCAGGCGGCCTGTACAACACGGGCAGCTATGTCGAGTACCCAATGGGATTGCCGGGTGCTCCGCGGGCGGTCTATGGCACGATCGCTGTGAAGTTCTAACTGCCACCCGGACAGGCTTCCCCCGCGCCGCACGCCTGCGGCGCGGGGGAAGCGAGTCAGTCGAGCTTGAACTCGATAGTGTCCCAGCGCGTGGTGTCCTCGTGCCGGCCCTGACGGCGGATCGAATCAACCAGCGCCCGCTCGTCCCAGTCGATCACCTCGTCGGCGAGCTCAGCGAGGGACTTCGGCACCGCCGTGCCCGAGCCGAAGGGCTTCAGCAGCACCACGGGTTTCTGGCTGGCCTTGGCGAACAGCAGCTGGAAGGTGAGCAGATCCTGGTCCTGCTCGAACAGGCTCGAGAGCGCGACGACCACCTCGACGGGGTTGATCTGGGCGCGCAGCGCCTGCCGCTCCGCTTCCCGGTCACCCGCGGGGCGACGCTCCGGAACGCTGAAGTTCTGGTAGAAGAAGTTCCGCGAGCTCTCCAGATATTCGAATACCCGCAAATAATCGTCGGCGGGCGCCCATAAATGGGTCACGAACAGGCGAATCGGGTTGGCCTGCGACATGCGATGCTGTTCTCCGTATGCTTTTGCAGTGTCTCACATGAGCGCAGCGCTGCGAAGTGCGGCAAGCCATCGGCTGCGGCCGGCCGCGCAATTGCATAGAATGGGACTTTCCGCCATGCGGTCTGCCCCAGGTGCGTCTGGTCGTCTATAACATTCGCTACGCCACCGGCACAGGTCCGGCCTTTCACCTGCCGCTGCCGGGGGCGGGGTACCTGCGCAGCAACCCGCGGGTCCTCTCTGGAATCACACGCTTCCTGCGCGATGAGCGAGCCGACGTCGTCGGCCTGATCGAGGTCGACAGCGGCTCGGTCCGCACCGGCATGATCAATCAGGCCGAGCACATTGCCGCCGAGCTCGGCCACTACTCGACCTTCCAGTGCAAGTACGGCACCGCCTCGCTCAATACCCTGCTGCCGATCGTGCGCAAGCAGGGCAATGCGCTGCTCTCGGCGCCGCACGTGCACGGGGAGCGTTTTCATTACTTCGACACCGGCATCAAGCGGCTGATCATCGAGCTCGAGCTCGAAGAGGTGTGCATCTTCCTGGTACATCTGTCGCTGAAGTTCCGCCACCGCCAGTATCAGCTGCGCTCGCTGCACGATCTGATCGTCAAGGCGGCCAAACCGGTGATCGTCGCCGGGGACTTCAACACGTTCTGGGGCACGCATGAGATCTATCTGTTCATGCGGGCCGCCGGGCTGCGCAGCGCGAATTCGGCCGGCCTGCCCTCGTTTCCGGCCCGCGCCCCACGCATCGAGCTTGATTTCATTCTCGTAAGCGAGGGGATCGAGGTCAGCGATTTCCGCGTTCCAGACGTACGTTTCTCCGATCATCGGCCGCTGGTGTGTGATTTTCACGTGCGCGCGGCGCGCGCGACACAGCCGGCTGCGGCCTGAGCAGCGCCTCGCTGCGGGGAGAGGGCATGAGCGGCACCGACGGCGGCCCGAACTGGCGCATCGAGCGCGATGATGAGGATATTGTCTGGCTGTGGGCCGACAAGGCGGACTCCTCGGCCAACGTCCTCTCGAGCGAGGTGCTCCGCGAACTCGATGCGCATCTCGAGGCCATACGTCTGCCGCCGCCGCGCGGGGTCGTGGTGCTCTCGGGGAAGCAGAACGGGTTCATCGCCGGGGCCGACATCAAGGAATTCACCCGCATCAGCGGCGAGGACAACGCCTACCGACTGATCCACGCCGGCCAGGCAGTGCTCGATCGTCTTGCCGCGCTGCCCTGTCCGACGGTCGCCGCGCTGCACGGGTTCGTCCTCGGCGGCGGACTTGAGCTCGCCCTCGCCTGCCGCTACCGCATCGCGGTAGGCGACGAGCGACTCGTCCTCGGACTGCCCGAGGTGCAACTCGGCATTCATCCGGGCTTCGGCGGCACGGTGCGCAGCGTGCAACTGCTCGGCGTCACGGCGGCGATGCGACTGATGCTGACCGGCAAACCGGTGCGCGCCGCCGAGGCCTTGCGCTTGGGACTGCTCGACCGGCTGGTCGAGGCCGGGGCGCTGCGCGCGGCCGCCCGGGCGCTCATCGAGGAGCGCCCCGCGCCCCGGCGCGCTCCGTTGCGCCAACGGGTGCTCAGCTGGGCGCCCGTGCGCCCCTTTGTGCACGCCTCGCTCACTGCCCGGCTTGCCGAGAAGGCGCGCCGCGAGCACTATCCGGCGCCCTACGCCATCGTCGAGCTGTGGGCGCGCTACGGCGCGCACGGACAAGGCGCCTTCGAGGGTGAGGCGCGCTCGATCGCACGGCTGTTCACCACTGACACCGCCCACAACCTCATCCGCGTCTTCCTGCTGCAGGACCGACTCAAGGGGCTCGCCGGCAGGTGCCCTGCGCCGCTCGATCGCGTGCACGTCATCGGGGCTGGGGTGATGGGGGCGGACATCGCCGCCTGGGCCGCACTGCGCGGCTGTCAGGTGACGCTGCAGGATCGCGCGACCGGTTTGCTCGATCCGGCGCTCGCCCGCGGGCGCGAGCTGATCAACAGACGCGTGCGCGAGCCGAACAAGGCCATCGCCGCCGCCGAGCGGCTGCGCGCGGACCCGCACGGCGAGTCGGTCGGCGAGGCGGACGTGATCATCGAGGCGATCGTGGAGGATCTCGAGGCCAAGCGAGCGCTGCTCGCGGCGCTTGAGCCACGCATCCGGGCCGATTGCCTGCTGGCCAGCAACACCTCGAGTCTCGATCTCAGTGTACTCACCGCAGCGCTCCGCCGGCCCGGACGGTTGGTGGGGCTGCACTTCTTCAACCCAGTGGCGCAGATGCCGCTGGTCGAAGTCGTCGGCACGCCCGGCACCGACCCCCAGGCGCTGCAGGCCGCCAGCGCCTTCGCCCGCAAGCTCGACAAACTGCCGCTGCCATGTCGCAGCGCGCCGGGATTCCTCGTCAACCGCGTGCTGATGCCCTACTTGCAAGAAGCAATGCTCGCCGCCGCCGAAGGGGTACCGCTGGCGCTGATCGACGCCACCGCGATCGATTTCGGCATGCCGGTCGGTCCGGTCGAGCTTGCCGATGTCGTCGGCCTGGATGTCGCCGAGCACGTCGGGCAGATCGTCGCGCAAGGCCTTGGGCGGCCCCTGCCGCCGCTCGATGTGCTGCGCGAGCGCATCGCACTCGGCAAGCTCGGCCGCAAGAGCGGCGAGGGCTTTTATCTCTGGCGCGAGGGCAAGGCGCTGAAACCCACCGCTCCGCCGGTGCCGCCCGTCGACCTCTGCGACCGGCTGATCCTGATTTTGGTCAATGAATGCGTGGCGTGCCTGCGCGAGGAGATCGCCGCAGATGCCGACCTGATCGATGCGGGGCTGATTTTTGGCACGGGGTTCGCTCCCTTTCGGGGCGGGCCACTCGCCTACGCACGCGCCCGCGGGATCAGCGCCGTGGTCGAGCGACTCGAGCACCTGGCCGGCCGCTACGGTGAGCGCTTCCAGCCCGACGCCGGCTGGGCACTGCTGGCTGCTGGCACCGACCACAACGGCCTCGGCACGGCGCCACCGACCCGGTAAAATCGTGAACCGCGCCCGGGTCCACGCCGCCCGGCGGGCATTACGATCGGCGTTTATCGGCGGGTCGCTGCCGCCCCTCGACGGATATCAGTACACTGGCTTTTGAAACCGACATCGATGAAGAGCGTACCGCCAGCGCGCGGCTGCTGCGGCAATTCGTGCCCCTTGACGGACTGAAGCGCGAGAGCCTGGCTGCGCTCGCCAAGAAGATCCGCCTGCATCGGCTCGGCGCCGGGGAAGTGCTGTTTCGGGAAGGCGACCCTGCAGCCCGCACGGTGTGGCTCGTATCCGGACGGGTGGAGATTCAGCGCAGCGGCCAACCGCCCGTTTTCCTCAACGGCGCAACCGTCGAAGCGGCCTGCGCGCTGTGTGGCGGCAGTCCGCGCAGTGCCACGGTGCGCGCGGTCACGGCCATCGAGTATCTGTCGATCGAGAGCGAACTGCTCGATGTGGCCATCACCTGGGATCAGACCGGCATCTACGAGGTCGCCGAACTGAAGCAGGAATTCGCCAGCACGAGCAGCGATGACTGGATGACCACGCTGCTCACCACCAAGGCGTTTCACCGCATTCCGCCGGCGAACCTGCAGGCGATCTTCCAGCGCCTCGAACGCGTGCCCTACAAGGCCGGCGAGACCGTGATCCGCCAGGGTGAGGAGGGCGATTACTTCTACATGATCGTCAGCGGCACGTGCCTGGTCACGCGCGAAACACCGCTCAACCGCACGGGACTGAAGCTCGCTGAACTCACGGTCGGGGACACCTTCGGTGAGGAAGCGCTGCTCGCCGGAACCCAGCGCAACGCCACGGTGAGCATGCTGACCGACGGGGTGCTGGTACGACTCGGCAGCGAGGATTTCCGCGGCTTGATGAGCGAGCCGCTGCTGCAGCGGGTCTCCTTCGAGCGCGCCACGGAAATCGTGGCCCGCGGCGGTCAGTGGCTCGACGTGCGCATGCCGCGCGAGTTCCAGACGCACGCGATCGCCGGCTCTATGAACCTGCCGCTGTTCATCCTACGGCCCAAGCTCGGCTCGCTCGATCGCAACGTACCCTACGTGGTGGCGTGCGACACCGAGCGGCGCAGCTGCGCGGCCGCCTTTATTCTGGTGGAGCTCGGCTTCGATGCGTATGTGCTCAAGGGCGGGCTCAACCTCAATCCCCAGGCACTGCTGCGCAGCGCCTGAGCGCCCGTTCGCGCACGGCCTCTACATGGTGTGCGTGGGTTTGTCGCCGGAGAGCGCCCCGGCGAGATAGGTCTCGATCTTCTTCTGTGTCTGACCGTGATCCTGCTCGCTGAACTGCACGCCGATGCCGGCAGTGCGCTTGCCCTGCGCACCTTTGGGCGTCACCCAGATCACCCGCCCCGCGACCGGCAGCTTCTCATCCTCGCCCATCAGGTTGAGCAGCATGAAGACCTCGTCGCCGAGGCGGTAGTTGCTGTTGGTCGGAATGAACAGCCCGCCGTTCTTCACAAATGGCATATAGGCCAGATACAGGGCGCTCTTGTCCTTGATCGTCAGCGTCAGCAGACTCGGCTTGTTGGCACCGGCTCGCACGTTCTCATCCCCAGCTTCGCTTCAACCCTGCTCTTGTGTGCCGCGCGCTCAGGCCGCGCGGCGCGGCGCGAGCCGCCGCAGCAACGTCTCGAGCGCCACGCTACGATTGAGTGGCACGTCGAATGATGACCTCAGCTCCCGCACTGCGTCCAGAAGTTCGAAAGTTTCCCTTATAGCCGGCCCGGCAGCGCGCGAGTGCGCGCTGCGACGCACTTCCGCCGTCGCGTCCGGCCCGAGCAGCCGAGTGCGGATCCGTTCCGTGAGCCAGTTCTCAAAACACGCCAGGCGCAGCGGCAGCTGCTCGCGCGCCCAGCGCTCGGCGCACTGCGTGGGATCGCCCGCCCCGGCGCTGAGTTGCTCAAGATCCGCGCGCATTTCAGCGGCAGTGGCGAGCAGCGCAGCCGGATCGGCCGCCGCGGCGAGCCACGGGGCATCGCCCAGCACCCCGAGCACCCCGGCCCAGTCACCGGGCCCGCGCACCGCCTCGAGCCACGCCACGGCCGCCTCCCGGGGTGGTGCCGCGACGCGCAGGCGCTGACAGCGGCTGAGAATCGTCGCCGGCAGGCGCGAGGGCACGCTCGCCACCAGCACCAGCAACGTCGAGCGCGGCGGCTCCTCGAGCGTCTTCAGCAGCGCATTGGCCGCAAAGCGATTCATGTCGTCCGCCGGACAGATGATCCCCACCTTGTAGCCGCCCTGGTGGGCGGTGAGAGCCAGATCGGCCGCGAGCTCGCGCACCTGCTCGATGCGAATCTGCGTCGAGTTCTCGATCGGGGTCAGGCGAAGCAGGTCCGGATGCTGCCACTGACTCGCATGCTGGCACGCCGAGCACTGCCCACACGGGGCCCGCGCCGCAGCGCTGCACAACACCAACTGCGCGGTCCATTGTGCGAGCCACTCCCCGCCCGTTCCCGGCGCTTCATGAATGAGCAGAGCATGCGGCATCCGGCCGGCCGCAAACGCCGCGCGCAATTGCTGCATCTGCGGTTCGAGCCACGTCGGGTTCATCTCGAGGCTCCGCGGGAGGACTCCAGCCAGGGAGCGAGCGCTGCGGCGACCTGCTCGCGCACCGCAGCGACCGGCGCGCTCGCATCAATGATCCGGAAGCGGTGCGGCTCGCACCGGGCGAGCGACAGATACGCGGCGCGGATCCGCTCGAAGAACGCCTCGGTCTCGGCCTCGAAGCGGTCGGTCTCACCCCGCCGCGCGCGCGCGCGCTGTAGCCCGAGCGCAACCGGCAGATCGAGCAGCAGCGTGCAAGTCGGTACCAAGTCGGCATGCACGTGGGCGGCAAGCGTATCGATCCACTGCGGATCGACGCCACGTCCGCCACCCTGATAGGCGCGCGTGGCATCCGTGAACCGATCACTCAACACCCATTCGCCTGCCGCGAGCGCCGGACGGATGAGGTTGTCGAGGTGAATGGCGCGCGCGGCGAACATCAGCAGCGTCTCGGCCTGCGCCGAAACCTGTTCCCGGCCGCGCTCGAGCACGATGCGCCGCACTCGCTCGGCAAGCTCGGTACCGCCGGGCTCGCGGGTCAGGCGCACGATGAGCCCATGCGCGCCCAGCCACTCCCCAAGCCACTGTGCCACCGTGGACTTGCCCGCCCCTTCGATCCCCTCGAGCGTGATGAATGCTCCGCGACTCACGGCGTGTCCCCAGTGGCTGACGCCCGAGCCGCCAGGCGGTCCTTGCGCAGCTGACGGATGTAGCGGCGCAGCTGCCTGTCATGCTCGGCGAGGGTGCGGGAGAAGTGATGGCCACCCTTACCGGTGGCCACGAAGTACAGATCGCGGGTTTTGTCCGGGCGCACTGCGGCGCGCAGCGAGGCGAGCCCCGGCAGACAGATCGGCGTCGGCGGCAGACCGCGGTGCAGATAGGTGTTGTAAGGTGATTTCACCGCCAGATCGCTGACGTGCAGCGCACCGTGGTAACGGCTGCCGAGGGCATAGATGACGGTCGGATCGGATTGCAGGCGCATGCCGCGCCGCAGTCGGTTGACGAACACGCCGGCAATGCGCGCACGCTCGTCGGCCACCCCGGTCTCCTTCTCGATGAGCGAGGCGAGGATCAGCGCCTGATAGGCACTCGTGAGCGGCAGAGCGACGCGGCGCTCGCGCCAGACCTTGGCCAGTTCTGCGGACATCTTGGCATAGGCGATGGCGAGGATGGTCCGATCGCTTGTGCCGGGAGAAAAGCTGTAGGTGTCGGGGAAAAAGCGCCCCTCGGGCTGCTCGCCTGGATGACCGAGTGCGGCCATGATCTGCGCGTCGCTCTTGCCGCGCAGGCTTGGCACGACGTCCGGATCGGCATCCAGGGCGGCGAGAAACTGTGCAAACGTGGCCCCCTCGACCACCGTCAGATTATCGAGTACCACCCGACCCTCTTCGAACAGCCGCACGATGTCCGCCGGGCTCGCCCGCGGCGGAATGTCGTACACCCCGATTTCCATGCGCGGCTGTACGCCGGTGAGCCGCAGGTACAACTCCACGGCGCGCGGTTCGCTCAGCGCACCGAGCGAACGCATTCGACTGAACACCTGACGCAGCGTGTCGCCGGCTTCGACCCGCACGCGCACGGTGTGCTGTGCGGGCCCCGGGGCGGTGAAATGATGCGCCAGCCAGGCATAACTGCCCGCCGCGGCCAGCAACGCGAACACCAGCAGCGCGAGCGCGATCCGCCCGATGCGCCCTGTGCGGACCGGTTCAGCCATCGGCCGGCGCCTCGAGCAACGGCTGCATCAGCTCCGCGAGTTGCGCCGTGACCGGTCCGACAGGCAACTCGCGCTCCGCCAACACGCGCACCGGCCACAGCCCAACGCGCGCGTTGGTCAGAAACACTTCGTGCGCGGCAGCCAGATCCGCCTCGCGCAGCACAGCCTGCACGATGGGCATCCCGGCACGCGCCGCCTCACGCAGCAGCGCGCGGCGCATCACTCCGGCCACACCGCACGCACGGATTTCGGGCGTGCGAATGCGCGGCGCGCCGCCCGCACGGTCAATGAGAAACACATTGGTCATCGTGCCGCAGATCAGCTCACCGCCCGTGCTGAACATCAATGCCTCATCGGTCTCGGCGCTGCCCGCCTCGTTGGCCGCCAGGACCTGTTCGAGACGATTGCAGTGCTTCAATCCGGCGAGCACCGGATTCTCGCCCAATCGCATCGCCGCAATGCGCACCCGCGCGCCCGTGCGCAGCACAGCGGCATCCTGCTCCGGCCACGCGTAGCGCATGATGGCACAAGTGCCGGGTTCACCGCCCCAGCGGTAGCCGCGGGCACGCGCCGGACCGCGGGTGAGCAATACCTTGACGATCGAGCGGGGCCACTCGGCCGCCACCTGCTCGATGCGCCGGCGCAGCGCCTCGCTCCCCGGGTTCGGCAGGTGCAGCCGCTCGCAGCCGAGCGCGAGCCGCTCCAGGTGCAGTGCGAGCAAGCGGGGGCGTCCCTGCAGACAGGCGATGGTCTCAAAGAGTCCTTCGCCGTAATGCAGCCCCCGATCGAGCGCCGAGACGCCGCCCTCGGGGTGGCCCTCGAGCCACACCACCGGCGCGCTCACCTGCCCCACTCCCCCGCCTGCGGCCGCGCGAGCGCCGCCAGCAGACCGCGTGCCTTGGCCCGTGTCTCGGCGAGCTCCCGCTCGGGATCGGAATCGGCCACGATGCCCGCGCCGGCGCGCAGCTCGAGCGCCCCGCGGTTCGTCCACAACGTACGGATCAGAATGTTGAAATCCGCATCGCCATCGCGCCCGAGCCAGCCGAGCGCGCCGGTGAACGGACCGCGCCCTGCGCCCTCGAGCTCGGCGATGATCTGCATGCAGCGCACCTTCGGGCAGCCCGTGATGGTGCCGCCCGGAAACAACGCCCGCAGCACGGCGATCGGCGTCAACCCCTCGGCGAGCTCCCCGGTGACGCTCGAGACGATGTGATGCACGTGCCGATAGGACTCGATGCTCATCAGCTCCTCGACGCGCACCGTGCCGGCCCGGCAGACCCGGCCGAGATCATTGCGCTCCAGATCGACGAGCATGACGTGCTCGGCCCGCTCCTTCGGATTCGACACCAGACCGTCAACTTCGCGCGCGTGCTCGTCGGGCCGACCGCTACGCGGACGCGTACCGGCAATCGGTCGCGTCTCGAGACGGCCGTTCGTCATGCGCACCAGCCGCTCGGGCGAGGAGCTCAGAATCGACGCCCCGCGCCACTGCGCCCAGGCGGCAAACGGAGCCGGATTGGCGGTGCGCAGCCGCTCATACAGTCCTGCGAGTGTCGCGTCCGCCGGCAGGGGTGCGCGCCACAGGCGCGAGAGATTGGCCTGATAGATCTGCCCCTCACCGATGTACCGCTGCGCGCGGCGCACACGCTCGAGATACGCCTCGGGCGCCTCTTCCTCGAGTGCCTCGGTCGACAGGGGCGCACTCGGGACTGGTGTCATTGCCTCGGCGGCCTCGTATGCCTCAGCGAGGATGCCTGGCACGCTCGCGGCAGCTTGCGGCTCGGCAATGAGGCTGAGCCTCCCGCTCTGTCGGTCGTGCACCAGCGCACAGGGACAGCGCAGCGCGAACGCCCGCCACGGGAAGGGCGCGGGCGGAAGCCGCAGCCGCGGCTCGATCTCCTCGGCCAGTTCGTAGCCGAGGTACACCGCCCAACCGCCGCCAAAGGGCGGCGCACCGCGCTCGGTGCGCTCGGCGAGCCACCATCGCTCCAGAGTATCGAGAAAGCCCGCCCCGGGGATGAGCGGCGGCGGGGCGAGCCCCTCGGCTCCCAGCCGTCCGCGCTCATCGAGCCACAGCGCCGCGCTCGGCGCGGCCAGCAGCACGCTGAAGCGACTGAGCGCCCCGTCGGCGGCGCTGTCGAGCAGCAGCGGATAACGCTGCGGGTGGCGCGCGGCGAGCGCGCGCAACACCTCAGGGGCCAGCTCGAGATCGCGTAGGATCAATGCGGAGTGCCGCAGCCGCTCAGCCGGTGAATCGTTTGAAGATGACCGAACCGTTGGTGCCACCGAAGCCGAAGGAGTTCGACAGCGCAACATCGATGCGCATGGCTCGGGCCGCGTTCGGCACGAAATCCAGGTCGCACTCCGGATCAGGGTTTTCGTAGTTGATCGTCGGCGGGGCCACCTGATCACGCAGGGCGAGGATGCAGAAGATGGCCTCGACCACTCCCGCCGCGCCGAGCAGATGTCCGGTCATCGACTTGGTGGAACTCACCGCCACCCGCCGGGCGTGATCGCCGAACGCGCGCTTGATCGCGATGGTCTCGGCCTTGTCACCGGCGGGCGTCGAGGTCGCATGCGCGTTGATGTACTGAATATCCTCGGGGTTCAGCGCCGCGTCCTTCAGCGCGTTGGCCATCGCGAGCCGCGCTCCCTCCCCGTCCTCGGGCGGCAGCGTGATGTGATAGGCATCACCGCTCATGCCAAAACCGACCAGCTCGGCGTAGATGCGTGCACCACGGGCGCGCGCATGCTCGAGCTCCTCCAGGATCACCGCGCCGCCGCCGTCACCCAGCACGAAGCCGTCGCGGTCGCGATCCCAGGGGCGGCTCGCGCGCTGCGGCTCCTCGTTGCGCCGCGAGAGCGCCTTGGCCTGCGCGAAGCTCGCCAGTCCGCACACCGTGGTCGCCATCTCGCCACCGCCGGCGATCAACACGTCCGCATCACCATACTGAATGGTGCGCAGCGCCAGCCCGATCGCATGTGTCGAGGTGGTGCACGCGGTGACCACACCAAGGTTCGGTCCCCGCAGCCCGAAGCGGATCGACAGGTGCCCGGAGATCATGTTGATGATGCTCGCAGGGACGAAAAACGGCGAGATCTTGCGCGGATTGCCGGTCTTGACGTACTCGGCGAACTCCCGCTCGATGGTGCCGAGGCCGCCGATGCCGGCCCCGCACACCGCGCCGCAACGGGTGACGTCGAGTTTGCTGAAGTCGATGCCCGCATCCGCCACCGCCTGCGCCCCGGCGGCCACGCCATAGTGCATGAAGTCATCCATGCGGCGCAGCTCCTTCGCATCGAAGTACTGCTCGAGATCGAGGTCGCGCACTTCGCCGGCAAAACGCACTGGAAAAGCCGACACATCGAAGCGCTGCACCGGAGCGATGCCGCTCTCACCCGCGAGGATGGTCTTCCACGCCTTCTCGACCGTACTGCCGACGGGGGAGATGATGCCCAGACCCGTCACCACGACTCGACGTTTGCTCACACGTTACCCGTCTTGGCTCAAGTTGAAGCGTTCGGCCGCCGGGCGATCCCGCCGCGCCGACGGGATCCGACCGGCCGCGGCCCCTCAGGCCTTGGTGCGCCGCTCGTTGATGTAATCGATCGCCTGCTGAACTGTCGTGATCTTCTCGGCGTCCTCGTCCGGAATTTCGATCTCGAACTCCTCCTCGAGTGCCATGACGAGCTCGACGGTATCGAGCGAGTCAGCGCCGAGATCATCGACAAAGGAGGCGTCATTGGTCACCTGCTCCTGCTTGACGCCCAGCTGCTCGGCCACGATGGCTTTGACCTGCTGCTCAACGGTGCTCATTAGAAATGGATCCTTATGTCTGGGTGAATGGACTTTCAGATCCCTCGCCGGCCGAGGCGCGGTGGGGGCGCGGTATTTTAGGGGAACACCCCACGGCCCGCCACTCGCCGTTCAGGTTCATGAGTGATTGATTTGTCTGGAAAAAATTCTACGCCCCCCGCAGCGGCCCTCAGGGCATGTACATCCCGCCGTTCACATGCAGCGTTTCACCGGTGATGTAGCCGGCCTGCGGGGAGGCGAGAAACACCACCGCGGCGGCCACATCGGCGGCGCTGCCGAGGCGCCCGGCCGGAATTCTCGCCAGCAGCGCCGAGCGCTGCGCCTCGCCGAGCGAGCGCGTCATGTCGGTGTCGATGAAACCCGGAGCGATGGCATTGACCGTAATGCCGCGCGAGGCGAGCTCCTGCGCGAGCGACTTGGTGAAGCCGAGAATGCCCGCCTTCGCTGCCGCGTAGTTCGCCTGTCCGGGGTTGCCGGTCAGTGCGACCACCGAGGTCAGGTTCACGATCCGCCCGCGCCGCTCCTTCATCATGCGGCGCAGGCACGCCTTGCTGAGGTGAAACACCGAGGTGAGATTGGTGGAGAGAACCTGCTCCCAGTCCTGCACCTTCATGCGCAGCAGCAGTGCATCACGGGTCACCGCCGCGTTGTTGACCAGTATGGTGGGCATCTGCCCGGCCGCCTCGAGCGAAGCACAGAGCGCCTCGATCGAGTCGGCCTGCGACACATCGAGCACCGCGCCGCGGCCCTGGCAGCCTGCGGCCGCGAGCGCCGCGCCGATCGCCTCGGCGCCCTCGCCGGTGGTGGCCGTGCCGATCACGAATGCCCCGGCGCGCCCGAGCGCCAGCGCGATCTCCCGGCCGATGCCGCGGGAGGCTCCCGTGACCAACGCGACGTCATTTTCAAGCATCGATGCTGTCCCCGTGTGCATGGCAATCACCCGACCCCGACCGCCGCAAGCGCCGCCTCGAGGCTTCCCTCGTCCTCGATCGCCAGGCACTGCAACTCGCCGCTGCGCTCGATCCGCCGGTTCAGCGCCGTCAGCACTTTGCCCGGACCGCACTCGATCAGGGGATTCAGGCCGCGCTCCGCCAGCGCGCGCACCGTGTCGGTCCAGCGCACCGGACTGGCGAGCTGGCGCACGAGCAGCGAGCGCAACTCGGCCGGATCGCGGTGCTCGGCCGCATCGACCGCGCTGACGAAGCTCAAGCGCGGCTCGCGCCAGCGCACCGCCGCCAGCGGCTCGGCGAAGCGCTCGGCGGCCGGACGCATCAAGCTGCTGTGCGAGGGAACGCTCACGGGCAACACGAGTGCGCGCTTGGCCCCGCGCGCTTTGGCTGCCGCGATGGCGCGCTCCACCGCACTGCGCTCCCCGGCGATGACCACCTGTCCGGGGGCATTGAAATTGACCGCCTCGACCACCTCGCCGAGCGCCGCCTCGGCGCAGACCTCACTCACCACGGCGTCCTCGAGCCCCAGGATCGCGGCCATTGCCCCGCGCTCACGCGGCACGGCCGCCTGCATCAGCTCCCCGCGCCGGCGCACCAGCGCCACCGCCTCGGGGAACTCGAGCGCCTCGGCGGCCACGAGCGCGGTGAACTCTCCGAGGCTGTGGCCGCTCAGCACCTGCGGCTCGCTCCCGCCACGCCGACGCCACAGGCGCCACAGCGCCACTCCGGCCGCAAGCATCGCCGGTTGTGTGCATTCGGTGGCATTGAGCTGTTCGGCCGGGCCGCCCGAGACGAGCGCCCACAGGTCGTAGCCGAGCACCTCGGAGGCCTCAGCGAAGGTCTCGCGCACCCGCGCGCCATCGGCGCCCGCAGCGAGCTGCGCGAGCATGCCAACCGACTGCGAGCCCTGTCCCGGAAATACAAAGCCAAATCCCATGCGCCCATCCCGAATGACCCCAAGAGCGGCGCGAGTATACCGTGAGCGCCTGCGAGCCGCCGCCACGCGGAGGCCAGCGGCCGGAACCGTGCCGCGCGACGACGGTCAAAGTGTGCACCCCGCAGGCGCAGCGCGCCGGCAGGCATTTGTTATCATCGGGGCGAGGCGCGCCGCGGTGTGCGCGAGCGGGATCTGGAATATTCATGACACAGCGAATCGAGCGTCTGCGCGCGCGGCTGCGCGTCTCGAGCGCCCGGCGTGCGCGCGGGTTCACCCTGATCGAGATTATGGTGGTGGTGGTGATCATCGGGCTGCTCGCCGCGGTGATCGTCCCGGAAGTGGTCAACAAGGTTGACGAGGCGCGCATCGCCAAGGCGAAAGAGGACATTCAGAGCCTCGAGACGGCGCTCACCGAGTACCGGCTCGACAATTCCGTCTATCCCACCAACGAGCAGGGTCTTCAGGCGCTGGTCAAGCGACCGACGGACGCCTCGCTCGATAACTGGCACGGTCCGTACATCCAGCGGCTGGTCAAAGACCCCTGGGGCCACCCCTATCACTACGCATACCCCGGCACCCACGGGCTGCCCTATGACCTCTACACCCTCGGCGCTGACAACCAGCCGGGCGGCACCGGCGACAATGCCGACATCGGCAACTGGAATCTCGGCAACAGCAACTGACTCGGCCGTGCGCGGCGCGGCACGGCGCGCGGGCGTGCCGGCGCGTGGTTTCACGCTGCTTGAGATGCTGGTGGTGATCGCCATCATCGGCGTCGTCACCGCCGGAGTGCTGCTGTCGCTCAACCTCTCCGGACATGATCCGGCCCTGCACACCGCCGCGCGGCGCCTGCGCTCGCTGCTGCACTATGCGCGAGATCAGGCGGAGCTGCAGACGCGCGACTACGGGGTCGTGTTCGACAAGGCGGGCTACACGTTCGTGGTGTTCTCCGAGGAGCGCAATCAATGGCGCACGGTCACCGGCGATGGCGCGCTGCGATCGCGGCGGCTCCCATCCGGACTGCAGCTGACCGTGGTGGTCGATGGCCGCACCGTCAAGCTGCACGCGCACGGCAAAGTCCACGGTGCGCTCGCCCCGCAGGTGGTGCTGTATTCGAGCGGTGACTTGTCCTCCTTCGAAGTGAGCGTGCGCCGCGCCGGCACGCCGCGCGGCTTTCTCATCAAGCCCAACCGCGACGGGCACATCATCGAGCAGCCGCTCGCCGCGGCGCACTCGCCATGAGAGCCGCACGCGGTTTTACGCTCATCGAAGTGCTGGTGGCGCTCGCAATCGTCACGATCGGCATGGCTGCGGTGCTCGAAGCGCTCACCTCCTCGGCGAGCGCGACGCTCTACCTGCGGCGCAAGACCTTCGCCGAATGGGTCGCCCTCAATCAGATCGAGCGGGTGCGGCTCACCGGCATCGTGCCACGCACCGGCACCAGCACCGGTCACCTCACCTACGCCAGAGAGAAGTGGCGCTGGCGAGAGAAGGTCATCGACACTCAGATCCCGGGCGTGCGGCGCATCGAGGTCAGCACGCGCCCGCTCAAGAGCAAGCACGCGCACGAGTGGTACGCGACGGTCACCGGTTACATGGGCCGGGCCATCGGACCGCCGAATCCGCTCGCGCCGCAATGGATCGCCGGCCCGATCGCCGGAGTGCCGACCGGTGCGAACGGCGCCGGGACCTCTGCCCCCCTCGCGCAACCCCTCTCGCTGCCATGACGAGCCGCGCAAAACGCCGCGCGGGAGGCGGCTTCACGCTCATCGAGTTGCTGGTGGCGATCTTCATCGCCGCCATCATGTTCGCTATCGGCTACGGCGTGATCACCCAGGCGTTGCGCGCCCGCGGGGCGATCCGCAACGACCAGCGTCAGCTGCTCGCCCTGCAGACCGCGCTGCGCATCATGGAGCAGGACTTCGTGCAGCTCGCACCGCGCCCGATCCGCTCCCCGAACGGCCAGGGCTGGCAACCGGCACTGATGGCGAGCCCGACCACCGAGCCGATGGTGATGCTGACGCGTGACGGCTGGAGCAATCCGCTCGGACTGCAGCGTCCGGAACTCGAGCGGGTCGCCTACCTGTACCGCCACGGCACACTGATCCGCGAGCACTGGAACGTGCTCGACCCGACGCTCGATGACCACCCGGTCAAGCGCAATCTGCTGAAGCATCTGCGTGGCGTGCAGCTGCGTTACCTGAATCTCGAGCGGCAATGGGTCAGTCAGTGGCCACCGCCGGCCGTGGGTGCCGAGGCGAGCCTCGACACCTACTATCGCATGCGGCCGCTCGCGGTCGAGGTCACCCTGCGCACCCGCCAGTGGGGCAAGATCGTGCGCATCTTCGAGGTGGCCGAATGAGGCCGGGCCGCGCCGCTGCACAGCGCCCGATCCGGATGCGTTCTCGCGAGCGCGGCGTGGCGCTGCTCGTGGCGATATTGCTGGTGGCGCTCGCCACCATGATCGCCGCCACGCTCGCCTATCACAACGCCATGACGGCGCGGCGCACCATCGGGGCACTCGACTACGATCGGGCGCTGCTCGTGACTGAGGGTACCGAGGCCTTCGCCGCCTACGCGTTGCAACAGACATTTCGCGCCCAACCGAACACGACCGATCTCGATCAGCCCTGGGCCCGCCCCATCGGACCGATTCCGGTGAGCACGGGCGTGACGCTGCAGGCCTCGCTCGAGGACCTGCAGGGGCGCTTCAACCTCAACAATCTCGTCGACACCGACGGCGTCACGGTCAACACGCAGCAGCTCAATGCATTTCGCCGGCTGCTCACCCTGGTGGGCCTGCGCCCGCAGTGGGCGGACGATTTCGTCAACTGGATCGACAAGAGCCCGACACCGGCGCTGCCGGATGCGCCCGCCGAGAGCACTTACGTCGAGATGGACCCGCCCTACCAGACCCCGAATCTTCCCATCACCAGCGCGAGCGAACTGCTCGCGCTGCCCGGCTTCGGCCGCGAGCGCTTCGCGCGCATCGCTCCATACGTGACGGCGCTACCGGTCGGCCTGGCGTTGAATGTCTGCACCGCCTCCCCCTATGTGCTCGATGCCTACCTCGGCCATACGCAGTTCAGCTCCGATCCGCGCCAGTTCGCCAAGGATCGCGCCGCCGCCGGCGGGTGCTTCCCGAGCACCAGTGAGTTCGAGGCGGCCATGTCGAACGTGCTCGGCACGACTCCGGGCGGCAGCGCCGGCGGCACTGCGCCGCAGAACAATTTCCAGCAACTCTTTGCGATGCAGTCGAGCTGGTTCCGCCTGACCAGCGTGGTCCGCGCCGATGGCGAGAAGTTCGTCTTCTACAGCGTGCTCTACCGGGATTCCAACGGCTCGGTGGAACCGATTCTGCGCAGCGACACGCCCAACTGAGTTGGGCTAGGATTGGTAGATGGCCGACTCGCTTGTGCTCAGGCTTCCCGACAGCGCTCACCCGCAGGCGACCTGGCTGCTCGCCGGTGGCGCCGGGCACTCCCCGGAGAGCGGCCCGCTCACGCTCGCGGCGGCGCGCGCCGCGAGCCGCGCGCTCGTCGTGCTCGTACCGGGCGCCGATGTGCTGCTGACGCACGCCGAGCTGCCCCCGGCCCGCGCGGGGATGAAGCTGCAGCAACTGGTGCCGTACGCCCTCGAGGAGCAGCTCGCCGAGGACATCGATACGCTGCATTTCGCCCTCGGCCGGCGCAACGGCCCGACCCGGGCCAGCGTCGCGGTCGTGGCTCGCAAGCGCATGGACGAGTGGCTGGCGGCGCTGCGCGCCGCGGGGCTCGAACCGGCCGCGCTCTATGCCGACAGCCAGCTGCTGCCGCACAACCCCAGTCACGCCGTGGCGCTGCTCGAGGACGACTCCGTCACCGTGCGCACCCCCTCGGGCGAGGTCGTGATGCTCGCCGCCGAGGCGCTCGAGGAGGCGCTCGAACTGGCGCTCGCGGATCCGGCGACCCGCGGGCTCATTCTCTACGCCGGCGCGGCTGAATGGCAGCGCCACGGCGCGGCGGTGGAAGCGCTGCGCGAGCGCTTCGAGGCGCTGCAGGTGCAGCGCCTCGCGGGCGATGCGCTCGAGCTGCTCGCCCGCGCGCTGCCGGCGCCGGAGGCGATCAATCTGCTGCAGGGCCCCTACGCGCCCCGGCGCTCCCTGATCGCCGGCTGGCGCGCCTGGCGCTGGGCGGCGGTACTGCTCGGGGCCCTGATCGGGCTGCATCTGCTCGGGCAGGCTGCCGAGCTCATCGTGCTGCATCGGCGCGAGCGTGCACTCGATGCGGCGATCGCGCAGGTGGTGCACACCGTCCTGCCGGGGCAGAGCGATGCCGAGCAGGCGCGCGCCCTGATGGCCGAGCGGCTGGCGCAGATCCACTCGAGCGAGGCCGGTGGCGGCTTTCTCGATGCGCTTGACGCGCTCGCCCGCGCACGCACCGCTACGCCCGCCACGCAGCTGAAGTCTCTGAGCTTCCAGGCCGGCACCGTAACGCTGAGCCTGACCGCCCCCTCGGTCGAGGTGCTCAATCAGCTCACCCAGGCCATCGGCCGGCAGGGCTGGCACGCCCGCCTGACGGGCGGGCGGCTCGTGCCGGGCGGCTTCGAGGGCGGCATTCGCATGCGGCGGGGGAGCTGACATGGCCAGACTGACCCTGCCATCGCTGCAGGATCTTTCCGCGCGCGATCGGCGCACGCTCGGCATTGGCGGGGCGATCGCCGCGGTGCTGTTCGTGCTCGCCGTGATCCTGCCGCTCGAACGCAGCGTCGGCCAGCTGCAGCGGCGGGTGCGGCACAAGCGTGCCGAGCTGGCATGGATGCACCGGGTCGGGCCAGAGCTGGCCGCCGCCGGTCCGGCGCGGCGCGACAGTACGCTGCCGCTGCTCGTGCTCATCGATCAGACGGCCCGTCAGGCCGGTCTCGGCGGCGCACTTGCGGGCAGCAACCCGAACGGACGCGGTGCGCTCAGCGTCCAATTGCAGCAGGCCCCCTTCGATCAGATGATCGGCTGGCTCGCGCGGCTGCAGCAAAATCAGGGGGTCGAGGTCGCCGCGGCACGTATCGAGACCGCCGGCCGGCCCGGTCTGGTCAACGCCTCGCTGCAGCTGAAACGGCCCTGAGCGGTGCGCCGGGTATCGATCGTCGTCCTGGCGGTACTGGCCTTCCTGGTCGTGCTCATCGCACGCCTGCCGGCCGCGTGGGTCGTTCCCGCACTGCACAACGAGCTCACCTGCCGCAGCGTCTCCGGCTCGCTGTGGGACGGGGAATGCACCGGAGCGCGCGTGCGCGGCGTTGCACTCGATCAGCTCGCCTGGCAACTCCACCCGCAAGCGCTGCTGCGCGCGCGCCTCGGCGCCCGGGTGAGTGCGATCCGGGGGGACGCGGCGGCGAGCGGCGAGCTCACTCTGGGTCTCACCGGGCCGCTTGAGGCACGGGCGCTCAAGGCCCATCTGCCGCTCGATCCGGCGCTGCTGCCGATGCTGCCGCCGGTGATCAGCGGCTCGCTGGATGCGGACGTCACCGACCTCGAAGTCGAACGCAACGGAGCCATTACCCGCCTGCAGGGACGCTTCACCGTGCGCCACCTGGTTGACAGCAGCGGTCAGGTCACCCCGCTCGGCAGTTTCAGCCTGCACTTTCCGGGCGGTCCCGGCGCGCCGCGCGGCCAGCTGCACGATCTGGGCGGTCCCCTCGCCCTCACCGGCACACTGCGCCTGACCGCTGCGCCCGGTTACGTACTGCATGCCGAGCTTGCCGCACGCGCCGATGCGGCACCCTCGCTGCGTCAGGCGTTGCAGTACCTGGGAGCGCCGGACGCCGCGGGACGTCGTCCGTTTGCCCTCTCGGGCACCTACTGAGGCCGCCTCAGAGTTCGCGGAACTGCCCGAGCAGCGGAAAGTACAGCCCGGCCCGCACCGGCTCAGGACCGAGCTCCCCGGCCAGCTGACAATACACCGCCAGCTGCGCCCGATAGCGCTGCACCTCGCGCGCAATGAACTGCTCGCGCTCGGCGCCCTCGTGTGCGCTCGTCTTGAAATCGATCACCCAGCGCACGCCCTGCTCGTCGATGAACGAGCGGTCGATCACGACGTTGCGCAACCGCCCCTCGGCGAGCCCGGTCAGCGCCAGCTCACTCGCCGCCGCACGGTGCGCCGCCAGAATCCAGCGGCCGCGCGCATCCGCGAGCGTGCCGGTGAGCGCCGCCAGCACCCGCGCGAGCGCCGAGTCGAGCTCCTGCGCGGCCACGCCGCAGCGCAGCAGCTGCGCACGGTACAGCGCCGCACTCTGCTGAACGGCCTGGGGCGTGGGCAGCGCCGCCGCCGCGGCGAAGGTCTGCAGCGCCGCATGCACCACGGTGCCCACATGCCGCGCGGTCTGCTGCACCCAGCTGAACTGCGGCGGCTCGAGCGACTGCCCGCCAAGTGGCAGCTGCGCCAGGGGCGGCGGCGGCGAGGTGACCGGGGGCTGCCAGCCGCCGCGCAGGCGCACGATCCCGGGTTCTGCGGGCACCGGCGGCGTCGCCGGGCCCGCCGCGGAGCCGGTCTCGAGCGAGGCGAGAAAGTCCGCCCCGAGCGCCGGCCACAGTCGCGCCAGGGGCGTGCCCTGCGCCGGCTGCGGCGGCTCCCCGTTGCGCCTCGGTTTGAGCGTGGCATACAGATGCAGCGAGCGGCGGGCGCGTGTGGCGGCCACGTAGAGCAGCCGCAGCTGCTCATGCTCACCCCGCCGTTCACGCAGCCGTTTGACGAACACGCCGATGCCGCGCGGATCCTCCGCGCCGATCGCTGGCGCCGGAGCGAGCAGCAGGTCGCTCTCGCCGGCCTGCTCGGCCGGCAGGTCGAGCCAGCGCAGCAGCGGTTCGCGGTCGTGGTTGGCACGTCGGTCAAGCCCGGGAATCAACACGTGGTCGAACTCCAGACCCTTGGCGTGGTGAATGGTGAGGATCTGCACCGGGTTGGGCCCCTGGGCGTGCGGTTCGGCATACAGATCGGCAAGCAGCTCCTCGAGCGCGACCGCCCCATCGCGCCCGAGGCTCGCGCCGCGCTCGGCGAGGGCCGTAAAGAACGCACGTGCGTGCTGCAGCGCCTCGCGCGGATAGGCATCCGCGCCGCCGAGGCGCAACCACGTGGTCTCGAGCCAATCGGCAAACGGCTGCAGCCCGCGCTGTGCCAGTGCCTCGCTCAACACGGCACCCACGCGTTCGAGCCGCTCGCGTTCGCCCGGCGCGCACGCCTCGAGCCGCTGCGGCTCACGCAGCGCCTCGGCCGGCAGCAGCGGATCGTGACGCCGCGAGAGCGCGCTCAGCGTCGCCAGGGTGGCCCCGCACCACGGCGCACGCAATACCGCAAGCCACGCGGTCCGATCGCCCAGGTGACACAACGCGCGCGTCAGCGCGACCAGATCGCGCACCACCGGCACTTCGGCAAGCGGCACCAGATGCACACCAATTGCCTCCACGGCGAGTGCCTGAAGCGTGCCGAGCAGCGCCTCGGCATGGCGGCGGGCGGCCACCAGCACGGCGATCGAGGCTTGCGGATCCGCCGCACGCAGCGCCACGATGCGCGCGGCCACTGCATCCGTCTCGCGCTCGCGCGTCTCGCCCACCATCAGGCGCAACTCCACTGGCGCGGGCGTGTCCGGCCCGCCCGTGCCGGGGGCGCTCGCGGTGAAGCGCACCGCGCTCGCGCGCAGGTCGTCTGCCGCCGGAAACAGTCGACCGAAGGTCTGGTTCGACCACGCGATGAGCGCCGGCACCGAGCGAAAGTTGCGTGTCAGGTGCAGCGGCCGCAGACGCAGCGAGCCGACGCCGCCGTCGCGTACCGCGAGGAAGCAGCCCACCTCTGCCTCCCGAAACATGTAGATCGACTGCATCGGATCGCCGACCACGAACAGCGTGCGGCCATCGCCCGCCTCCCAGCCAGCGGTGAGCCGCGCGATCAGCTCGGTCTGCGCCGCAGAGGTATCCTGAAATTCATCGACCAGAATGTGCCGCAGGCGCACCCCGAGTCGCAGCGCCAGGTCGCTCGGCTCGCCCTCCTCACTCAGCGCCGAGCGCGCCGCCGCGGCGATGCGGGTGTAATCGACCTGTCCGGCGAGGGCGAAGCGCATCTCAAGCTCGATGGCCGCGGTGCGCAGCAGACGCGACAGCGCCGCCAGGGCCGCTGCATCGGCCGGCGCCAGCGCCGGATCGGGCAGCGCGGCCAGTTCCGCGAAGCGCGCCCGGGCCGGCTCCAGGGCGCTCAGGGCCGCAATGCACTCGAGCAATGCGGCCCGCGCAGCCGGCTCGGCATACTCGGCTCCCTGTTTGCGGTTCACCGCGCGACGCCACTCGCCCTTCTGAGTCAACAGCAATGCGCTCAGGCGTTGCCACGCGGGCAGCGAGCGCGCCTCGCCCGAGAGCACGCCAACCCCCGGCAGCCGCTCGAGTGCGCTGCGCAGCGGCGCATCGAGCAGCGCGAGCGCCGCACCGAGGGCGACGGACACCAGCCGCCGCAGGCTCTCGCCGACTCGCTCGCTCAGCGCCTCGGGCGCGTGGCCGAGCACGTGCGGCAGCCAGTGCGCCCGCTCGGCGAGCATCTGCGAGAGCAGCCGCTCGAGATTGCCCCAGCGATTGTCGAGCCGCTCGAACCACAGGTCCGCATCGCGCGCGAGCGCCGCATCCGCCTCGGCCCGTTGCAGCGTCTCGCGCGCAGCCAGCTGATAAAGCGCCCTGGGCCGCTCGGCGAGCGCGAGCGGCCCGCCGGCGCGCGCCGCTAGCGGCAGGCGATTGGCGAGATTGAGGTTGAACGCATCGATGGTCTGGATGCGCAGCCGCGCCGGATCCTCCTGCAGCCGCCAGCCGTGGCGCGCCGAGCGTTCGAGCACTGCTGCCACGAGCGCACGCAGCCGCTCCCCGCGCGCCCCCTCGCCGCAGTGCCCATTCAATACCCGGCTCATGCGCTCACGCATCTCCGCCGCCGCGCGGCGCGTGAAGGTGATGGCGAGGATTTCCTGCGGATCATCGACCTCGGCGAGCAGCCGCAGCACTCGCTCGGTGAGCACCGTCGTCTTGCCGGAGCCGGCCGGCGCCTGCAACACGATCGACTCGCGCGGGTCGGTGGCCTGCTCGCGCGCCCGCGCATCGTTGCCCGGGCCGCTGTCCGTCGCGGCGCTCATGCCGGGGCGTCCGGCTCGGGGAGGCTGCGCTCCCCGACGCGGCAGAGCACCGCCAGATGACAGTACTCGCAGGCGTTGGGCTTGGGATCGACGCGGGCCTCACCGCGCGCGAAATCCCCGGCCAGCCGCTCGAGCACCGCCCGCCAGGCCGCGTGCCGCTCGTCCCAGGCATCCCCCTGCCCGGCGCCGGCCTTGACCGTCTCGAGACCCGGCAGCAGGCCGCTCTGCGCCCCGATGCCGACAAAGCCGATGTCACGGGCCGTCAGATGCACCGTCGCGAGTGCACGCACCGCATCGCCGAGGGCGGCCAGATACACCAACAGTTGCGGGTGCGACGGGCGCTCCCCGTACCAGTCGGGGCGCACCGGCCGGCCGCTTTTATAATCGAGGATGACGAGCGTCCCGTCCTCGAGCACATCGAGGCGGTCGATCCGTCCGTCGAGCCGCAGCCCCGCCAGCTGCAACTGCACGGCGCACTCGGTGTCGCGCACCGTGAACGGCGTGCGCTCGCGCTCGAGGTCGCACAACAGTCGAATGAGACGCACCGCGCGTCGCTGCTCGCGCCCGAGCGCCGCGGCAGACGGTGGCGAGCTCTGTTCGGCGAGCAACGCGGCGCTCGCCCGCTCGACACACGCGCCGATGCGCTCATCGAGCCGCTCGCCATCGAGCGCGGCGAGTGCCCTGGAGTCGCCGAGTTCGCTCCACAGTCCCTGCAGCGCCGCATGCAACAGCTCACCGCGCAAGTTCGCCGGGACACCCGGCTCACGCTGCTCGAGCGCCTCGCAGCCGAGGCGCAGCTGCGCGTAGGCCCGAAAGGGACAGGTGTTCTGCAGCTCCAGGCTGCGCGTGCCCGAGGGCAACACCGGCGGGCCGTCCCAGGGCAGGCCCGCGTCCGGGCACGGCTCGAGCTGAGCGACCCGGTGCAGCCGCTCGGGCAGCCACACGAGCGGCGCGGACGCCGCAGATGGCGCAGCGCGCCAGGGAGCGAGCAGCGGGCTCGGCAGCAGCGCAACGTCCGCGGCCCGCAGCGGCGTGGAGAGCACCAGTTGGCCGGTGGCGGCGCGCCAGGCCCGCAGCAGCGCCTGCGCTTCGCCCAGCCGCCCGGCCGCACTCGCCGCCGGCCATGACTGGCTGAGCTGCGCAGCGAGCGGCACAAAGGGGTCGGGCGCAGGCGGCTGTGGCAGCGTCTCGTGGTTCAGGCCGGCAACCCAGATCCCGTCGTATCGGGCCAGCGGATCGAGGAGTGCCGAGGTGAGCGTCACGGCGACATCCTCGTCCGCCGGGCGATAGGCGGTCCGCGCCGCCAGTTCACGCAAGCGCTCGAGCGCGGCGGACCGATCAAGCCGCGGCACGGCGAGCGAAAGCTGCCCGTACTCATCGAGCAGCGCGCGCAGGCGCAGAAAGGTCTGCTGCGCGGCGCTGTCGAGGCCGTCTGCGCCCGGCCAGCCGAGCGCATCGAGCGCGCCCTGGAACCGTTCCGACCATTGCTGTGGCGAGCCGCTCGGGGCCGCCAGCGGCTCGCTCGCCTGCCGCAGGCGTGCACTGAGCGCGGCGGCCACCGGCACGGGCGCGGCCGCGAGCAGCGCCAGCAGCTGCGGGCGCTCAAGCGCCGGCGGAGCATGCTCGCGCAGCCACAGATCGAGCCGCGCGCGCCCTTCGGCGCTCTCGCGCCAGAAGGGGCTGCGCAGCCACTCGAGCAGCGCCTCCAGCGCGAGCGGTTGTCCCACAAGCAGCGCGAGCGCACCGAGCGCCTGACTCACCGCCGGCCGGTGCGCCAGTGGCTCACCGCCTTCGATGCCGACCAGCCCCGCCGCGGCGCTGCCGGCCGGATCGAGCGCCTGACGAATCAGCGCCGCCAGGCGCTCGATCCGGCCCGCGCCACCGGGCAGCACCACCAATAACCGGGCCTCGGGCGCCGCGCGCAGCTGCTGCTGACACCAGCCGGCGATGCGGTCGAGTTCCTCCACCTCATCGCTGGCGCAGATGACTTCGGGCTCGGCCGCGGGGCCGTCCGGCTCACCCCACGGGCTCTCCCAGCCGCAAGCGGCACGCGCGCGGCGCAGCGCCGCCAGACGCGGACTGAGCTGCAGGAAACCACAGAAGGCCACGCGGCGCGCATCGCCCCATGCGCCCGTGCCTCGCAAGCCCTCGCCGAGCGACTGGGCCCCGAGCGCCCGAGTCCGCTCGGCCACGGCCCGCTCGACCGTGAGCCACAAGTCGGTTTCGGTTTGCGCCGGCGCCCGCAGCCGCTCAGGATCGATGCCGAGCTCACCGGCGAGACGGCTCGCCCCGAGCAGCCCCTCGGCCAGCGTGCCGGGATTGACCAGCGCGAGATGGCCGGTCGCCTCGGCCGTGCACTCGCGCCACAGCAGCCATTCCTCGGCCGGGCGCAGCAGGCGCGGCGCGGCAGGCTCGTGCGCGGCTCGGCGCTCCCACTCGCGGGTCAGCCACCCCTCAAGGGGCAGCACATCGGGACTCGGCCACACTCGCCGGCCGCTCCCCAGCTGTGCTGCCGCATGCGCCAAGTGCAGGGCATGCGCGCGCTGACGGGTCGGCGTCACGACCGTGCCCCCCGCCTCGATTACGGCAGCGAGATGAGACGGAACCTCTATCAAAACAATCTATTGAAAATTATTTCTTGAAAATACTTTAAACAAAATGCATTCACTTCATTCATTTGAAGCGGGCGCTCGCGGCAACGACATTATCCGCCGGCGCACTGGCCGCATAGCCGCTCAGCAAGTCCTCGATGCGACCGAACACCTCTGCCAGCGTCTTGCTGTCCGGCAGCGTCGTGACCCGGAAGTGGTTGCGGTACGGCACGTTGAAGCTCACCCCCGGGGCGACGAGGACGTGCTTCTGCTCGAGCAGATCGAGCGCGAAGCGCTGATCGTCGAACCCCGGCAGCTGCTCCGTATCGACACCGATGAACGCGTACATAGCGCCTTCGGGCGCCTGCTTCAGTCGCAGGAACCGACTGGCGCCGACCGCACGCTCGATCGCGGCGCGCGATTCGTACAGCCGCCCGCCAGGACTCACCAGGTCGCGGATGCTCTGGTAGCCGCCGAGCGCGGTCTGCACCGCCCACTGCGACAGCACGTTGCTGCACAGGCGCAGTGAACTCAACAGGTCGATTGCGCTCAGGTAGTCCGCCGCGGCGTGGGTACGCCCCGAGAACACCGCCCAGCCGACCCGATAGCCACAGGCGCGATACACCTTGGACAGCCCCGAGAGCGTCGCGCACAGCGTGTCCGTCACGAGCGTGGCCATCGGAATGAACTCGGCCCCGTCGTAGACCATCTGATCGTAGATCTCATCGCTGAACAGCACGAGTCCCGCCCGCTCGGCGAGCCGCGCCAGTCCCTCGAGCACCGCGCGCGGGTACACCGCGCCGGTCGGATTGTTGGGATTGATGACCACCAGCGCGCGCGTGCGCGGGCTGACCAGGGCAGCCAGTTCTTGCGGATCGGGCACGAACCCGTTTTCCGGTCGGCAGGGATAATGCACGGCCCGCCCGCCGTTCAACGTCACCGCGGCAGTCCACAGCGGGTAGTCCGGGCTCGGCACCAGGACCTCATCGCCGTCGTTGAGCAGCGCGCGCAGCACCAGGTTGATCAGCTCGCTCACCCCGTTGCCGATGAACACTTCCTCCGCGGTCACGCCGCTGACCCCGCGCGCCTGCTGCTGCATCACCACCGCTTCGCGGGCCGGGAAGATCCCCTTCTGATGGCAATAGCCTTCGGCCTCGGCGAGGTTCTCGATCATCGCCAGACGCATCGTCTCGGGAGTGCGCAGGCCGAAGGCGCCCGGATTGCCGATGTTCAACGAGACGATCTCGTAGCCCTGGCGCTCCAGTTCGTGGGCGCGCCGCGCAAGACGTCCCCGGATCTCGTAGCGCACATGCCGCAGGCTTTCGCTCGGACGGATGGTCGGTTCGTTCATGGGCTGAGCATACCATCGGCCCAGAGGCGGAAGTGGTGACACGCCACCCATCGGCCCTCCCCGGCGCTCACCCAGGGCGGACTACGCTCGGCGCAGAGCGCCGTGGCGTGGGCGCAGCGTACCCGGAACGCACAACCGCCCGGCCGCTCGAGCGGCGCGGCCGGCTCCCCGAGGGCGACCTTCGCCAGGCGTGCCGGCTGCAGATCCGGGTCGGCGAGCGCGATCGCCTCGAGCAGCTCGCGCGTATAGGGATGCAGCGGGCGGGTAAACAACTGCGCCGTAGGCGCCAGCTCCACCATCCGGCCGAGATACAGCACGAGCGCGCGCTCGCACAGATGACGGACCAGGGAGAGGTCGTGACTGACGAACAGCAGACTCGTCCCCTGGCCGCGGCGCAGCTGCGCGAGCAGCAGGCGAATCTGCCGCTGCGCGCGCACATCGAGCGCACTCAGCGGTTCATCGCACACCAACAGACGCGGTGCGAGAATCATCGCCCGGGCGATGCCCACGCGCTGGCATTGGCCGCCGGAGAGTTCGTGCGCCCGCCGTTGGTACAACGCGGGCTCGAGTCCGACGCGCTCGAGCATCGCATGCACGCGCACGCGGCGCGCCTCGCTCGAGAGCGAAGGCTCATGGATCTGCAGCGGCTCGCCGACCAGTTGCTCGACGCTCAGCTGCGGATCGAGGCTCGCGAGTGGATCCTGCAACACCAGCTGCAGGTCGCGTCGCAACCGCCGGATACGCCGCGCCGGCAGCCCGAGCAGATCCTGCCCGAGCCACTGCACGCGGCCCCGGTGCGGGCGAATCAGCTGCAGCGCCGCGCGCATCAGCGTGGATTTCCCGCACCCGGACTCGCCCACGACACCGAGCGCCTCACCACCGGCCACAGTCACGCTCACCGCCTCGAGCGCCGTGAACCAACGCCGGCGCACCCCGCCGACGCTCTGGGCAAAGCGCACCTCGAGGTCATCGACGGCGAGCACCGCAGGCGCAGCGCCGCTCGTCCCGGGGGGCGCCGCGGGGTTCGGTGCAAATGGTTCGGCCGATGCGCTGAGCAGCTCGCGCGTGTACGGCTCACGGGGCCGCTTGAGCACCTCGCGCACCGTTCCGGTCTCGATCAGCTGCCCCGCCCGCATCACCGCCACGCGATCCGCAACCCCCGCCACCGCCGCGAAATCATGCGTGATCAGTACCAACCCCATGCCCCGCTCGCGCTTGAAGTGCGCGAGCAGGGCCAGAATCTGCGCCTGCAGGGTCACATCGAGGGCCGTCGTCGGCTCATCGGCAATCAGTAGTTGCGGCTCTCCGGCGAGCGCGATCGCCAGCATCGCACGCTGGCGCATGCCGCCGGAGAGCTCGTGCGGATACTGGCGCATGCGCCGCGCCGGCTCGGGCATGCGCACCTGCTCGAGCAACTCGAGCACGCGCATGCGCGCGGCACGTCGAGCGAGCGCACGGTGACGCACGATCGGCTCGGCGATCTGCGCGCCGATCGTCAGGTGCGGGGTGAGCGAGGTCATCGGATCCTGGAACACGAACCCGACTCGGCCGCCGCGCATGCGATCGAGCACCGCCTCCGGCGCAGCGAGTAGATCGGTCTGCCCGAGTCGCACCCGCCCACTCACCGCCGCGCCCGCGGGCGCCAGCCCGAGCGCCGCGAGAAACGTCAGGCTCTTGCCGGCGCCGGACTCCCCGACCACCCCGAGGCACTCCCCGGGGTGCACCGCGAGCGACACGTCAGCGACGGCCGCCGCGCGGGCCGGGCCGCCGAAGCACACCCGCAGCGCCTCGATACTGAGCAGCGCGGCAGGCGCCACCGGAGGCTCACCGTCCGCTGGGATCGAAGACATCACGCAATCCGTCCCCGAGTAGATTGAACGCCAGCAGCAGCACCACCAGCACCACCGCCGGCACCAACAGCAGCCACGGGGCGGTGAGCATCTGCCGCGCCCCGGCATTGATCAGACTGCCTAGACTCGCCCGCGGGGGCTCGACACCGAGTCCGAGGAAGCTGAGAAAGCTCTCGTAGACGATCATCTGCGGCACCAGCAACGTCGAGTACGCGACGAGGGTGCCGGCAAGGTTCGGCAGGACGTGGCGCCAGAGGATCTGCCGAGGCGACAGACCCGTGGCGCGCGCTGCTTCGATAAACTCGCGTCGCTTCAGCGAAAGCGTCTGCGCGCGCACCACCCGCGCCAGCGTCAGCCAGCCGACCGCACCGATGGCGAGCAGCAACACCGTGAGATTGCCTCGACCGAGCATCGCCGTCAGGATCAGGACGATGAACAGGTACGGCAGCGCGTAGAGCACATCGACGACGCGCATCATCCAGGCATCGATCCTGCCGCCCGCCCAGCCGGCGAGCATGCCCCAGCTCACCCCAATCAGCACGCTCACCGCACTGGCGAGGCCACCGATCACGAGCGAGAGGCGCAGCCCATAGAGCGTACGCACGTACAGATCCCGACCGAGCGCATCGGTGCCGAGCCAATGCGAGGCGATCAGACCTGGGGGCACCGCGAGATGACGCCAATCGAGCGCACGATAGGAATACGGACTGAACCACGGACCGGCCACCGCGAACAGCGCAAGGAGCGCGATCAGCGCCGCACCGACGCGCATCGCCCCACGCGAACGCGCCTCACCGCGGCTCATGACGCGCTCGCGGATCGAGCCAGGCATGCAGCAGATCCGCGCCGAGATTCGCCACCAGGGTGAGGGTGCCATACACCAGCACCATGCCCATCACCAACGGGTAATCCCGGTCGATTGCCCCCTGCACCAGGTACCGACCGGTGCCGGGCAGCTCGAACACCGTCTCGACCACCAGCGAGCCGGTGACCAGGTAGGTCGCCGCCGGTCCGAGGTAGCTCACCACCGGCACCAGCGCCGGACGCAGCGCGTGCCGCCACAGCACGCGCGCGCGGCCGAGTCCGCGTGCACGCGCGGTGCGGATGTAACTCGCGTTCAGTACCTCGAGCAGACTCGCTCTCATCAGCCGGGCGATCGCCACCGCCAGGGGCAGCGCGAGCGTCACGGCCGGCAGAATCAGATACCGGGCCGCACCGGCCTGCCAGCCGGCCACCGGCAGCCAGCGCAGCCACAGTCCGAACCCGAGCGCCAGCAACGGACCGGTGACGAAGCTCGGCAACGCCAAGGTGAGCGCCGCGAATGCCGCCAACCCTCGATCGAGCAGCCCATCGCGACGCAACGCGGCACCCAGTCCGAGCGGCAATCCCGCCAGCAAGGCGAGTCCGAGCGCTGCCGCACCCAGCGTCGCACTCACGGGCAACCCGGCTGCAATCAGCGCACCGACCGACTCACCGCGGATGCTGTAGGAGGGCCCGAGATCCCCATGCACGAGCGCCCGGAGATACGCCACGTACTGCGCCCCGAGCGGACGATCCAGGCCATAGCGCTGCTCGAGCTCAGCGTGCGTCCGCGCCGAGAGCGCCCGGCCGCCCGCAAACGGTCCGCCCGGCGCCAGGCGAATGACGAAGAAGGACACCGTGAGCAGGATGAACAGGACCGGAACGATCCCCGCCATGCGGCGCAGCGCGTAACCGAGCATCGCGCGAGTGTAGCGCGATCTCGGGCCGAACCGCCGCGGCCTGCCGGTCACGACCGACCCCAGAAGCAACAAGGGGGTTCGCCTCGATGGCGAACCCCCTTGCCAGGATGCGAGCGGGGCGCTGCGCCCCGCGGGCAGACTTAGAGCTGACTCAGCACGTGCTCGGCGGCCGACACCTTGAACTGGCCCGGCGCCTCCACGTTGGCGTGCTTGACCACACCGTCCTCGATCACCAGCGCGAACCGTTGGCCGCGCAGTCCCATACCGAAACCGCGCGCATCGAGCTCGAGTCCGAGCGCCTTGGCGTAATCCCCATTGCCATCGGCGAGCATCATGACCTTGTCCGCCACCCCTGAGGCCTTGCCCCAGGCGTTCATCACGAACACGTCATTCACCGCCATGCAGGCAATCACGTCGACGCCCTTGGCACGCAGTTGATCGGCGAGCTGGACAAAGCCCGGCAGATGCTTCGCGTCGCAGGTCGGGGTGAACGCCCCCGGCACCGAGAACAGCACCACCTTCTTGCCCTTGAACAGCTCCGCCGTCGCGACGTCCTTCGGTCCTTCGGCGCTCATCGTCTTCAGCACGCCCGAAGGCATGCGCTCTCCAGCCTGAATTGCCATGTCCTGTTCTCCTCCTGTCTGACCGTGCCTGCGCGACTCAGCCTCAGGCCGACTTCGCCTTCAGACTCCACAGCTCAGCCAGGCGCTGCAGGGTCGGATCGCCCTTGACGCTGTTGAAGGCGTTCAGGGCTTCGGCCTTGTTGCCCGCCTTCAGCTGCGCGATTCCGAGCAACAGATGCGCCTCGGCGGGATTGCTGAGACCGCCCTTGGCGATGCCCAGGGTGAACTCGTGAATGGCCTTCGCATACTGCTGGTAGCCGTAGTACGCCAGGCCGACGCGGATGTCCGAATTGCCGGTCGGCTGCTTGGCGGCCTCTTCGGCGGTCGTGCCGAGGGTCTGTTGGTCCTTGGCCGCGCGCTTCTGGGCGTCGCTCAGAATGCGCTGCGCCTTCGCCTTCGCATGCGGGTCGGTGAACACGTTGTTCTTCAGCGCCGCGGTGAGCACCTGCTCGGCCTCACCCGGTGAACCGGCCTCGATGGCGAGCTCGGCATAGCTGGTGAACTCATGCGCCTGCTGCATGACCTTAACCGCAAAGGCAAGTCGGTAGGCCTCCAGCAGGTTCGCATCGCTCTTGATGCTCTTGAAGGTCTGGAACAGCAGGTACTGCCAGTACTGCGGCTGCGGGTAGTACACCACCAGCTGCTCGAGCGAGTTCAGCAGGCAGGTCTGATCGTGCAGCTTCATGCACGAGCTCTGCACCAGCTGCAGTGACTGCTTGCTCGGCTTCTTGCCGGCACGGATGGCCGACTTGATCAGGCCACTCTCAAAGGCAATGGTCTGCTTCCAGTTGCCCTGCAGGTAGTAGGCCTGGCCAACGAGCGTCGCCATCTGCGGCCCGCTTGCGTAGCCCTTCTGCAACGACTCGGTGCCGTACTGCACCGCCTTGGGATAGTTGTGCAGCTGGTAGTAGATCTGCGCGAGCGCGACCGTGAACTGACGAGTCTGGGCCGGCGTCGCATACGCGTCGTGCAACAGTGCCTCGAGCTTCGGAGCCAGCTTGGCGTAGTTGTTGCTCTTCTCGTAAGCGAACACGTACAACTGGTTCATCACGTGCATCGCGTACGGGCTCTTACGCGCGTCCGCCATGCCCGCGACCTGGTCGAGTGCAGCTTCGCCCGCAGCGTAATTACCCTTCTGGATGTCCTTCTGCGCCGCCTGCAGCTTCAGCGCCACATCGCGGGTCAGCTTCGGTGGCGCCGCCGCGTAGGCCGGCTTCACGCCGAGAACGCTTGCACCGCACAGCAGCACCGCGCCAAGCGCCGTTGCCGCAACTATGCCCTTCACCTTCATGAAACTCTCTCGCATGGATGTATTGGGTGAGATTACTGAGCGAACTCGGAGGTGTTGACGAAGCCGATCTTCGTCAGGCGGTTGCGCTGTGCATCCGCCAGCACCTTCGCCACGATGCCGTACTTGGCCATGCCATCGGGGTTGAGGTGAATCTCCGGCTGTGGGTCCTTGCCCGACTCGCTGGCGAAGTACCCGTCCAGCACCTGCATATTCGGCACCACAGTGCCGTTCCAGGTGATCGTGCCATCGAAGTCGATCCCCAGGTTGATCACCTCGGGCGGCTTCTGCGGCGGCTGATGCTGATTCTGCGGCAGATCCATCTTCACCGAGTGGGTCATCACCGGCAGCGTAATGATCAGGGTCACCAGTAGCACGAGCATGACGTCGATCAACGGCGTGGTGTTGATTTCGACCATCGGCCCGGAGCTGGATCCCGTCGACATGGCCATAACTTCAGAACTCCTCGAGCGCCTCGCGGGCTCGAAAAAGGTGGATCACTGCGCGGCGAGCGCGCCGGAATGTGGCTCGGTGATGAAGGCGACCTTCACCATACCGCCGCGCTGCAACTCGTACAGAACGTGCCCGATCGCCTTGTAATCGGCGTCGCGGTCGCCGCGGATATGCACCGACGGCTGCGGCACCTCGACGGCGATCTGCTCGATCTTCTGCAGCAGTACCGTGTCGCTGGACACCGATTCGTTGTTCCAGAAAATCGATCCGTCCTTAGTGACCGCGATCGTGATGTCCTGCGGGGTGGTGTGCGTCGGGATGTTATTCGCCTTCGGCAGCTTCACCGGCACGGTCTTGGTGATCACGGGGATCGTGATGAGAAAGATGATGAGCAGCACCAACATGACGTCGACCAGCGGCGTCGTATTGATGGTGGCCATCACGCCCGGTTCTTCTCCCGGGTCGGCTCCGACATTCATCGCCATTTTCGACAGCTCCTCACGTCCGGGGCGCACCGCGCCCCGGGTTCGGCATTGGGAACGTGCCCCGCAGCCGCGGGGCACGTCTTTCGCAACCGACGTCGTTCGTCAAAGAGACCGGGCTCTTACTTGCGGACCGCACCAGCAGGGGCAGCTGCCGGCTTGGCACCACCGCTCTCCGGGCTCGGCACGCGCGCGCCGCTCACCAGATAGGCATGCAGGTCGCTGGCAAAGTTGCGCAGTCCGTCCTGCAGCACCTTGTTGCGGCCGAGCAGCCAGTTGTAGCCCCACACGGCCGGCACTGCCGCCGCGAGGCCGAGCGCAGTCATGATCAGCGCCGAACCGACGGGACCGGCCACCTTGCCGATGCTCGCCTGACCGGCCAGGCCGATCGCGATCAGCGCGTTCATGACGCCCCAGACCGTGCCGAACAGTCCGACGAACGGCGCCGAAGAGCCGACCGTCGCGAGCAGGCTGAGGCCCTTGGACATCTGGCTGCTGACTTGATCGACCGAGCGCTGCAGCGACATGGTGATCCACTCGTGCAGGTCGATGCGGTCGGTCAGACGGCCGTCGTGATGCGACATGGCGCGCAGGCCGTCCTCGGCGATGGCGCGAAACTCATTGCCCTTCTTCAGCTTCTCGACGCCATCCTTGATCGAGGGTGCGGACCAGAAGGACTTCTCCGCCTCGCGCGCGGACTTCTTCAGGCGATGCTGATCCCACAGCTTGGTGAAGATGATGTACCAGGTCGCCAGTGACATCGCAAGCAGCAGAATCATCACAAACTTGTCGATGATGGTGCCATTGTTCCACACGCCAGCGATGCCGTATGGATTGTTGACGGGTGCGGTTGGTTGGATGGCCATAGATTTCCTCAGATCACAAATAAGCCGCGTTGTATGGCGGGGTCGAAGTTGGAAGGGACGGGTGCATCAGAAGTCGTTCAGCTGGAACTTGATGGGCAGATGGCCGCAGAAGTTGATCGGCCGGCCATTCGCTTTCTCGGGATTCCAGTGACCGGAAGTGGCGCGCGCATAGCGCAATGCAGCGCGATCGAGTCGCGGGCTGCCCGAGCTGTGGATGACCTTCGGCTGCGCCGAGAGCTGTCCGTTCGGGCCGACGCAGACCTCCACGATGGCAGTGCCCTGCTCGCCGAGGCGCTGCGAGGCCTGCGGATAGTAGTCCTGAGTCGAGGGGAAGTCCCCGGTCGGGCTGAGCGGGGTGTAATGCATCGGCGCCGGCGGCGGCGGCGCGGCGCGCACCACGTGCTTGACCACGGTGATCGCGTGACTCTGGGCGGCTGCCGGCACATTGATTTGGATCATCGGGGGCGGCACCTGCACCTGCTGCTGCACCAGCTGCGGCGGCGGCGGGGGCGGCGGGGGCAGGTGCTTGCGCACCTGACGCACGATGGTCGTCTTCAGGGGCGGAGCAACGAGCCGTACCACACGGGTGGCCAGTCCTGCCTCGAGCGCCCAGAAGATAAACAAGTGCAGCACGATGATGGCTGCCAGAACGGCCGATCGGCGGGTGAAAAAATTTGTGTCGTGTACGTAAGCGCTCATGAGTGAATACTGAGGCGTGGCTGTTGCCTATCCCAAAAACACCGGAACGAGACGAGAGCGGTGCAAGGTAACGGTCTTTCCACCTGCCCGCAAGCGGCTCAATCCGGACCCGAGCTGACCGGCGGCACTGCCCCCGGCACATTCATACTTTGGTACACGTGCGGCCCCCCCGATCGGGCTGACGCTCGTGTGGCTCAATCCCCCTGTATGGTTCGGTTTCACGGCGACTCGAGGGCGACAAGCCAAGCGCGCGCGCCATGAGCATCCGCTGATGCGATGCCCAACTGTAACCGCTACCCGCCGCGCTGACAACTGCGCGGATTGACCAATCGCCGGATCGAAGCGCTTACGCATGGATGATCTGAGGAGCGAGAGCTCGGCCGAAGCGCAGTGCGGCACGGCGCGCCAGCGAGTGCCCGTGCGCTTCAATCCTGCACGCCGCTGCGTGCGCCCCACCTGTCTCATGATTGCTCACAGTGCACTATTGTTTCGTAGTCTGACGACAGACAGATGAAAATCCATACGACAATCGGTCAATTCGACTAACCGAAGCGCCGTGCGACGAACCGAGTGCGCACCTCAACCGAAGCGCTCGCGCAGAAACCGATAGAGCACGCGCACGCATTGCGCCTCCGCGCCGACGGGTCGGCCCGGCCGATCCTTGCCGTTCCACGCATACAGATCGATGTGGACCCAGTCGGTCGCCGCCTCGACGAAGCGCTTCAGAAACAGCGCAGCGATGATCGAGCCGGCGAATGGCGTCGAAGCGACATTATTAAGATCGGCGATTTTGCTGCCGAGGTCCTCTTCGTAGCCCTGCCACAACGGCATCGGCCAGAGCGGATCAACCTCCTCCTCGCCGATCTCGCGCAGCCGCTCCGCGAGTGCGCGGCGATTGCTGTAGAGCGCCGGCACCTCCGGTCCGAGCGCGGTGCGCGCCGCGCCGGTGAGCGTCGCCAGATCGATCAGCAGCTGCGGACGCTCCTCCTGCGCCACGGCGAGCGCATCGGCGAGCACCAGCCGCCCCTCGGCGTCGGTGTTGCCGATCTCCACCGTGAGGCCCTTGCGCGAGCGCAGCACATCACCAGGCCGGTAGGCCGCCCCGCCGACGCTGTTCTCGACCGCCGCGATCAGCACGCGCAGCTGCAGGGGCGCATCGAGCCGCATCAGCAAATCCGCCAGCGCAAGGGCGCAGGCCGCTCCGCCCATATCCTTTTTCATCAGCGCCATCGCGCTCGAGGGCTTCAGATCGAGTCCGCCGGTATCGAAGCACACGCCCTTGCCAACGAGCGTCACGCGCGGAGCGTCCTTCTCGCCCCAGCGCAGATCGATCAGCCGCGGCTCGCGCACACTGCCGGCGCCCACGGCACGCAGCAGCGGGAAGCCGCTGAGCTCCCCGCCGCTGAGCACCTGGCAGCGCGCGCCGCGCTCGCGCGCGAGCGCCACCGCCGCATCGGCCAGCTCCTGCGGGCCGAGGTCATTCGGCGGGGTGTTGATCAGGTCGCGTGCCAGCGCACTGGCATGAGCGGCCGCGACCGCATAGCGCACATCCGCCTGCGGCGGGGCAATCAGCGCCGCTCCCGGCACGAACGGTCCATCGAGCCGGTAGCGGTTCATGCGGTAGCCGCCGAGCAGCCAGCCGAGCACGAAGTGGGTGGCGGCGCGGGGCGGCAGCGAGGTCGCCAGACGCCACGGCAGCGCCGGCAGCCGCTCCGGCGCCCCCGCGGCGTGCCAGGGACCGAGTTCGCCGGCCGAAGACAGCGTGCCAAGCCCGAGCAGCGCTGCGGCGACGCCCTCTTCCCCTGGCAGCGTCAGCACGCGATAACGCTCGGCCTGAAAGACATGCGCGCGCACCCAGGCGGCCACTGCAGCACTTTGCGTGCCGAGCCAGCCCTCGAGCTCGCCCTCGGTGAGCAGCCACAGCGGGCGTGACTCGCCCGGGTCGCTACTGAGTAACATTTCGTGTGACACGCAAGTGAGCATAGCGCGTCGTGCGCGCGCCGTGCCAGGGACGCGCATCGGGCCGTGGACCGCGGCGACGTTGACAAACACTCGCACGGTGTGCTCCTATCCGTTCCATCATCTCCACTTTTTTGCCCAGGCACCCGAAGCCCGTGGTACCCGCCGCACACATGGTCCGAGCCCACACCGCGCCCCGCGCGGTGAGCGTGTCGCTCGGCCGGCTGCCGGTACTTCTTATCGGACTGCTGCTCCTTGCGGGCAGCCGGTGCGGGGTGCTCGCGATCGCCTGAGGACACACAGGCAGGGGCGAGAGAAGACACCAGAACCCCGCACCGGCCCGTAAGCCGCTGCGGGGTTTTTTATGCGTGTTATTGCACGAGTGTGATCTGACATCCGGGCCACGAGGCCGATTGGGAGTATCGAGATGAAGCTGTATTCGCAAAAAGACGTCGAACAGAAAGCCTTGCGCGGTGCGCGCATCGCGGTCATGGGCTATGGCAGCCAGGGCCGCGCGCATGCACTGAACCTCAAGGACAGTGGCTTTGACGTCGTCGTGGGCGTTCGCAAGGGCGGTCCGGGCTGGAAGAAAGCCAAGAAGGATGGCCTGGCGGTCGCCGAGCCGGTGCGTGCGGCACGCGATGCCGACCTGGTGGCGATGCTGGTGCCCGATCTGGCGCAGAAGTCGCTTTATGAGAGCATCGAACCGGCACTGAAGAACGGCGCAACGCTGCTGTTCGCCCACGGCTTCAACATCCATTTCAAGCAGATCAAGCCGCGCAAGGACCTCGATGTGGTGCTGATCGCCCCGAAGGGACCGGGCGACCTGGTGCGCCGCCAGTACCAGCAGGGCCGCGGCGTACCGTGCCTGATCGCCGTCGCGCAGAACGCCACTGGCAAGGCGCACGCGCGCGCCCTCGCCTATGCCCATGGCATCGGCGGCACGCGCGGCGGGGTGCTCGAGACGACCTTCGCCGAGGAGACCGAGACCGACCTGTTCGGCGAGCAGGCCGTGCTCTGTGGCGGCGCCACCGAACTGGTGGTGCGCGGCTGGGAGACGCTGGTCGAGGCCGGCTATCAGCCGGAGGTCGCCTACTACGAATGTCTGCACGAGCTGAAGCTCATCGTCGACCTGCTGCATGAGGGCGGCATCACGAAGATGCATCAGTTCATCAGCGAGACCGCCAAGTATGGGGATCTCACCCGCGGCCCGCGCATCGTCGATGCCCGCGTGAAGAAGGAGATGGGCAAGGTGCTGAAGGAAATTCAGTCCGGCACCTTTGCGCGCCAGTGGATTCGCGAGAACGCCACCGGGCGCAAGCGTTACCAGAAGCTGCTCAAGCGCGACATCGAGCATCCGATCGAGAAAGTCGGCGAGCGGCTGCGCGCGCGCATGTCCTGGCTCAACGACAAGCGCGCCTGAGCGCCCCGTCGCCACCGCCCACCTGTGCGAGGAGATCCTTCCATGGCAGCCGAACCTGACAAAGTACTGATCTTCGATACCACGCTGCGCGACGGGGAACAGGCCCCGGGCTGCAGCATGACGCGGCCGGAGAAGCTGCGTGTGGCGCGCGCGCTCGCCGAGCTCGGCGTCGATGTGATCGAAGCGGGCTTTCCGGCCGCCTCGAAGGGCGACTGGGAGAGCGTGCAGGCGGTGGCGCGCGAGGTCGAGGGCCCGATCATCGCGGGGCTCGCGCGCTGCAACCGCGAGGACATCGAGCTCGCCGCGCGCGCCCTCGCCGATGCGCCCCGGCGCCGGGTGCACGTGTTCCTCGCCACCAGCGCCATTCACCGCCAGTACAAACTCAACATGGCCGAGGAGCAGATCCTGCGCACGGCCGTCGAGGGGGTACGCTGGGCGCGTGAGCTCTGTGAGGACGTGGAGTTCTCCCCCGAGGACGCCTCGCGCACGGAGCTCGAGTTCCTCGCACAGGTGGTCGAGGCGGCGATCGAGGCCGGCGCGAGCACCGTGAACATTCCGGACACCGTGGGCTATACGGTGCCGGATGAGTTCGCGGAGCTGTTCCGCTATCTGCGCAAGAACGTGCGCGGCATCGAGCGGGTGCGCCTCTCGGTGCACTGCCACGATGATCTCGGCATGGCGGTGGCGAACAGCCTCACCGCGGTGGTCGCCGGTGCCCGCCAGGTCGAGTGCACGATCAACGGCATCGGCGAGCGCGCCGGCAACTGCTCGCTCGAGGAAGTGGTGATGGCGTTGAAGACGCGCGCCGCGTTCTTCAACGTCACCACCGGGATTCAGACCACCCGGCTGTACCCAACCTCGCGCCTGGTCTCGAGCATCACGGCGATGCCGGTACCGCGCAACAAGGCCGTGGTCGGTGAGAACGCCTTCGCGCATGAGGCGGGCATCCATCAGCACGGGGTGCTCAAGCACTACTCGACCTACGAGATCATGCGCCCTGAGGACGTCGGTCTCTCGCGCAGCAATCTGATCCTCGGCAAACACAGCGGCCGGCATGCCTTTCGCGACCGGGTGCGCGCCCTCGGCTTTGAGCTTGAGGAGAGCGAACTCAATCAGGTGTTCGAGGAGTTCAAGGCCCTCGCGGACCGCAAGAAAGAGCTGTTCGACGGCGATATCGAGGCGCTGGTGTTGCGCGCCGAGGGCGCAGCGGTCGGCCCCTGGAGCCTCGAGGGCCTCGAGACGCACGCCACCACCGGTGCGCTGGCGAGCGCCCGGGTGCGCCTGCGACACAGCGACGGGCGGCAGATCGAGCACACCGCCGAAGGCGACGGACCGGTCGATGCCGCCTTCAAGGCGATCGAAGCGGCCACCGGCATCGGCGTGATGCTACGCAAGTTCGAGGTGCGCGCCGTCACCGAGGGTGAGGATGCGCAAGGCGAGGCGCTGGTGTACGTGGAGTACAATCAGCGCACCTACCGGGGCTCGAGCGTGAGCACCAACATCGTGGAATCGAGCGGCAGAGCGTTCCTCGAGGTGATCAACCGCATCGAGCAGGCAGCTGCCGGCGGCCGCTCGCGCGATGAGCGCGGCGCAGCGGCTCAGGCGGCTTCCACCCTTTAAAGATTCAGAATCACATCGGCAGCGCGCTACGGGAGATTCCGCATGCCCATACCGGCCACTCAGTTCATCTGGTTCAACGGCAAGCTCGTTCCTTGGGAGAAGGCCACCGTGCACGTGCTCGCGCACGCGCTGCACTACGGCTCATCGGTGTTCGAAGGGGTGCGGGCCTACGAGACGCACAAGGGCGTGGCCATCTTTCGCCTGCACGATCACACCCGGCGGCTGTTCGACTCGGCGAAGATCTATCGCATGAGCCTGCCGTTCACGGTCGGCGACATCGATGCGGCCTGCCGCCAGGTCATCGCGGCCAATGGTCTCGCCCGCGGCGCGTACATCCGTCCGGTGGCGTTCCGCGGCTACGGTGAGATCGGCGTCGCGCCGAAGATCGAGCCGCCCACGGAAGTGGCTGTGGCCGCCTGGGAATGGGGCAAGTACCTCGGCCACGAGAGCGAGGAGCAGGGCGTCGACGTGTGCATCGCCTCCTGGCACCGGGTCGCGCCGAACACGATCCCGGCGCTCGCCAAGGCCGGCGGCAATTATCTGTCGAGTCAGCTGATCGGCGCCGAAGCGCGCCGCCTCGGCTTTCACGAGGGCATCGGGCTCGCACCCGATGGCACGATCAGCGAGGGATCGGGTGAGAACCTCTTCCTCGTCAAGGACGGCGTACTGCTCACCCCCGCCCTCGCCCATTCGGTGCTCGGCGGCATCACCCGCGATACCGTCATGCGCCTCGCGCGCGAACGCGGCATCGAAGTGCGCGAATGCGCCATTCCCCGCGAGCTGCTGTACATCGCCGATGAGGCGTTCTTCACGGGCACGGCGGTCGAGATCACCCCGATCCGCTCGGTCGATCGGCTGAACGTCGGCACCGGTCAGCGCGGCCCGATCACCGAGACGCTGCAGAAAGCGTTCTTCGGCCTGTTCAGCGGCGCCACGCCCGACAAATGGGGCTGGCTCGATCACGTGGACATGCAGGCCGCGCCGGCTGCGGTGGCGCGCTAATGGCCACGCCCCTGACGCTGTTCGAGAAGGTCTGGCGCGGCCACGAGGTTGTCGCGCAGACCGCCGACACCCCCGCGGTGCTGTACATTGATCTGCACCTGATCCACGAGGTCACCTCACCGCAGGCGTTCACCGTGCTGCGCGAGCGTGGCCTGCGGCTGCGCCGCCCCGCGCTGACGTTCGCGACCATGGATCACTCGACGCCGACGCGTACCGAGCAGGTCTTCGGCGGGGCGCCCATCAGCATCGAGGCGGCGGCTCGCCAGGTGCACGAGCTCGAGCGCAATTGCGCCGCGTTCGATGTGGAGCTGCTCGGCCTGCGCGACGAGCGCCGCGGCATCGTGCACATCATCGGTCCGGAACTCGGTCTGACTCAGCCGGGCAAGACCGTGGTGTGCGGCGACAGCCACACCAGCACGCACGGGGCGCTCGGAGCGCTCGCCTTCGGCATCGGCACGACCGAGGTCGGACACGTGTTCGCCACGCAGTGCCTGCTGCAACGCAAGCCGCGCACGCTCGCGGTGAACGTGCACGGCGCACTGCCTGCGGGTGTCAGCGCCAAGGATCTCATCCTCGCGATCATCGGCCGCATTGGCGTCGGCGGTGGCACCGGGCATGTGATCGAATACCGCGGCGAGGCCATCCGCGCACTCGACATGGATGGGCGCATGACCGTGTGCAACATGTCCATCGAGGCCGGCGCGCGGGCCGGCATGATTGCCCCGGATGAGACCACGTTCCGCTACCTCGCCGGCCGGCCCCGGGCCCCGCAGGGCGCAGCTTGGGAGGCCGCGCTCGAGCAGTGGCGGCAGCTGCCGAGCGATCCCGGTGCGCAGTTCGATCGTGAGGTCGATATCGAGGCCGGCTCGCTCGAGCCGATGATGACCTACGGCACCAACCCAGGCATGGTGATTCCGGTCGGAGGGACGATTCCCGAGCGCGCCGACGACCCGGTATTTGCCAAGGCGCTCACCTACATGGGCTTCGCGCCCGGGCAAGCGCTGCGCGAGCATCCCGTGAACGTCGTCTTTGTGGGCAGCTGCACCAACGGGCGGATCTCGGATCTGCGCGCCGCGGCCTCCCTGCTGCGCGGGCGCAAGGTCGCCGCCGGCGTGCACATGCTGGTCGTACCGGGCTCGCAGCACGTGAAGCGAGAGGCCGAGGCGGAAGGACTCGATCGGATCTTCCTCGAGGCCGGTGCCGAGTGGCGCGAGTCGGGCTGCTCGATGTGCCTCGGGATGAACGGCGACCTCGTCCCCAAGGGCCAGTACGCCGTCAGTACCAGCAATCGCAATTTCGAGGGCCGCCAGGGAGTGGGCGCGCGCACCCTGCTCGCCAGCCCGCTCACCGCCGCCGCCTGCGCGGTACGCGGCCGCGTGACCGACCCGAGGGAGCTGCTGTAATGGAACCGATCCGTACCTTGCGTTCGCGCACCGTCGTACTCACCGCGAGCGACATCGATACTGACCAGATCATTCCCGCGCGCTTCCTCACCACCACCACGCGCGAAGGGCTCGGCAAACACCTCTTCGCGGACTGGCGGTACGGTCCAGATGGCGCGCCGCGCGCAGATTTCGTGCTGAACCAGCCCCAGGCGCACGGCTGCAGCATCCTGGTCGCCGGCGCGAATTTCGGCTGCGGTTCCTCGCGCGAGCATGCCCCGTGGGCGCTCACGGACTTTGGCCTGCGTGCGGTGATCAGCACGCAGTTTGCCGATATCTTCCGTAACAACGCGCTGAAGAACGGTTTGCTGCCGGTGGTCGTCGATGCCGACACGCACCGTTGGCTGCTCGAGCACCCGGGTGAGCCGCTCAGCATCGACCTCGAGTTGAGCAGCCTCACGCTGCCGAACGGAACAACGGTGCGCTTTCCGCTCGAGCCGTTTGCGCGCTATTGCCTGCTCAACGGCGTCGATGAGCTCGGCTTCCTGCTCGGCCGCGAGGCCGAAATCGCCGCCTATGAGGCACGCCGGGGACTGGCATGAAGGCACACATCGCAATTCTCCCGGGCGATGGGATCGGTCCGGAAGTCATCGCCGAGGGTACGCGCTGCCTGCACGCGCTCGCGCAGCGTCACGGACACACCTTCACGCTCAGCGAGCTGCCCTTCGGCGGGGCGGCCATCGATCTGAGCGGCGAGCCGCTGCCCACCGAAACGCTCTCGACCTGCCTGGCAGCCGATGCGGTGCTGCTCGGGGCAATCGGCGGCCCGAAATGGTCGGCACCTGAGGCCAAAGTGCGCCCCGAACAAGGGCTGCTTGCGCTGCGCAGCGCGCTCGGGGTCTACGCCAACCTGCGGCCGGTCAAGGTGCACCCCGCTCTGCTCAGCGCCTCGAGTCTTAAGCCCGAAGTGTTGACGGGCGTCGATCTGATGTTCGTGCGCGAGCTCACCGGCGGCATCTACTTCGGTGAGAAACGACAGGACGCCGACAGCGCCACCGACGTCTGCACGTACACCGTTGCGGAGATCGAACGCATCGTGCGCGCGGCGGCGCAGCTTGCGCGGCAGCGCCGCGGCAAACTGGTCTCCATCGACAAGGCCAACGTGCTCGAGACCTCGCGCCTGTGGCGCCGGGTGTGCACTCGCGTGATGCGCGAGGAATTTCCCGACGTGTCGCTCGAGCACATGCTGGTCGATGCCGCCGCCATGCACCTGATCCGCCGACCGCGCGACTTCGATGTGCTCGTGACCGAAAACATGTTCGGCGACATCCTCACCGATGAGGCCTCGATGCTGGCCGGCTCGCTCGGCTTGCTGCCGTCGGCCTCACTCGGGGAGGGCCGCCGGGGTCTGTACGAGCCGATCCATGGCTCGGCGCCCGACATTGCCGGGCGGGGCATCGCCAATCCCTGCGGCACGCTGCTCAGCGTCGCGCTGTTGCTGCGGCACTCACTCGGACTGAGCGCTGAGGCCGAGGCACTCGAACAGGCCGTGTCGGCGGCGCTCGAGGCCGGCGCTCGCACCCCGGACGTGGCCGGTGACGCCCCTGCGGCTTCGACCCGCGCGTTCGGCGATGCGGTATTGAGCCGGCTGTAAGGGCACGTTCGGGCGCCGGCGCAACGCCCTCGGGCGCTGCGCCTGAGGAGCGCTCCTCAGGCCGCCGCGAGAGTGCGCGCGCGCGACAGCCCTGCTGCCAGGTCCGCGCGCAGATCCTCCAGCGCCTCGATGCCCACCGACAGGCGGATCAGCCCATCGGTCAGACCCGCCTTGGCGCGCGCGGCCGGATCCATAGCCGCATGGGTCATGGTGGCCGGATGGGCAATGAGGCTCTCGACGCCACCCAGGGATTCGGCCAACGAGAAGAATTCCAGACCGGCGGTGAAGGCGCGCACGGCCGGCAGCCCGCCCTGCAGCTCCAGCGTCACGATTGCGCCGAAGCCGCGCTGCTGACGCCGGGCGAGTGCGTGACCGGGGTGAGCGGCAAGGCCTGGATAGTAGACCTGGGCCACGCCGCGCTCTCCTGCGAGCCACTCGGCGAGCGCCTGGGCATTACGGCCGTGCTGCTCAAGCCGCGCATGCAGCGTGCGCAGTCCGCGCAGCGTGAGAAAACTGTCGAACGGCGAACCGGTCAGGCCGAGACAATTGGCCCACCAGGCGAGTTCCTCATGAACCGCCGGCTCACGAGCGACGACCGCGCCGCCGACCACATCACTGTGACCGTTCAGGTACTTGGTCGTGGAGTGCACCACGACATCGGCCCCGAGGCCGAGCGGCTGCTGCCATGCCGGGGAGAGGAAGGTATTGTCCACGACCACTTTCGCGCCCGCAGCATGCCCGAGCGCGACCACCCGCTCGATGTCGGTCACGCGCAGCAGCGGATTGCTCGGGGTCTCGACCCACACCATCGCCGCCGGCGTTGCCAGCGCCTCGGTGAGAGCCGCCTCGTCCCCGTAGTCGAGGAATTCGACCTGACGCTCGCCGCGTCGTCGCCATGCATCGAACAGGCGGTAGGTGCCCCCGTAACAATCGTGCGGCGCCACGATGCGCCCACCGACGGGCACCAGATGTCCGGCGAGCGTGATGCCGGCCATGCCCGTGGCGGTCACCACGGCACCGGCACCGCCCTCGAGCTGCGCGAGCGCTGCGCCGAGCAGGTCCCGGGTCGGGTTGCCCGAGCGGGTGTAGTCGTAACGGCCCTTCTCGCCGAAGGCGCGAAACGCGAACGTCGAGCTCAGGTGAATCGGCGGGACCACCGCACCGGTGAGCGGGTCGGATTCCAGGCCCGCGCGCACGGTGCGGGTAATCGGGGATTGGCGATCGGTCGGATGGCTCATGACAAGTTCTCGAGCACCGCGGCGAACACGCCGCGCAGTTGTTGGGATTCCTTCAGAAACGCGTCGTGACCGTAGATCGAGGAGAACTCGAACAGGCGCGCCGACGGTAGGCGTGCCGCGAGCGCGCGCACCTCGGTGAGCGGCACGAGCAGATCCTCGCGCACCCCCACTACCGCGGTGGGCACACAGATGCGCTCGGCCTCGACGGTATGCAGATCAATCGACTCGGACAGACACAAAAACGCCTCGGGCAGATGCCGGGCGGCGTAATCCGCACCGCGTGCCGCCAGGTAGCGTTCGACCGGCAGACGCGCACGGCCCTGCTCGAGCACCGCCGGGCCACTGAAGCGCGCCGCGAACTCCTCACCGCTGCGATAGGTCGACATGCCCAACGCCCGGGCGAGCGCGAGCGACTCGGCCGGCCGGCCGGACTCGATCCCCAAGCGTACGATGTCCCGCTGAATCGAGCGCCAGGCGCTCGCGAGCGGATACGGTCGATCCGCGGCACAGAGCACCACCAGCTGGCCGACCCGCTCGGGGAAACGCTCGCCGAAGGCCAGACCCACCATGCCGCCGTAAGAGCCGCCCACGATCGCCCGCAACGCCGTCACCCGGAGGTGATCGAGCACTCGGGCGAGCACCTCGGCCTGATCGTACGTGGAAATGCTCGGAAAGCGCCCCCCGGCCACCGGCCCGCTGGTCTCGCCGTCGCCGCCGAGATAATCGAAGCTCAGTACCCGGTATCGGTCGGTATCGAGCGGGCGGCCCGGACCGGCCACCTCGCGCCACCAGCTCTGGCGGGGTTGCTCGGTGAGACACACCCGCCGGGAGGCGGAAATGCCGCCAAGGGCACAGACGAGCGGAGCATTCGCCGCCCCGGCGATGCGCCAGGCGACCCGCACGGCCGGCAGGAACCCGCCGTGATGCAGGGCAAGGCCGCCCGGAATGTCAAATATGCCCTCGCGCACCGACTCAGCCGGCGGACACCGCGTGGGCTGTTCCGGCTCGATCGGACGAACCTCGGCAATGGCGTGCATGATGCGCTCCGCAAATCTCTCGGCTCACCGAGCACTCTCACGGAGCGTCCCACCAGGGACCTGGCGGGCGGGCTGCGTCCATCCCCACGCCCGAAGGCGCAGAGCCACACAGTTCGCTCATCTGTCGATCCGTGGCCTGCACCTTGAGGGTACGGCGGGATCGCAGGAGTTGGCACCTTTCCAGAATGGTTGGCTCTGGCGGTTGCCCCGGCGTCTAAGGGCCTATCCCTCAGCCGGTCTCGATGAGTCGAAACAATTCTAGGGGGTCGGCTGCCGGGCGGTCAAGCGACCGGCCGGCGCCGAGCGAGCCGCAATCGCCCCGACGCCCCCTCCCCCCGCGCCCGTGCCGCGCTGCGTGCTGGCGCCACCCCCTCACTTATGCTAGTGTACTAGCACGCTATTACAGTGGATCGGTATGAAGACACACCGCAGCCTCACGCCACGCCAGGAAGCGCTCGCCGAGCGCAATCTGTTCACCGCCATCGCCGCGCTGCGCGATGCCGAGGAAGTGCGTGCCTTCTTCCGCGACCTGTGCACTCCGGCCGAGCTGCAGGCGATGGCCGACCGCTGGTCGGTGGTCGATTACCTCAGCCGCGGCTTGCCGTACCGCGAGATTCATCACCTCACCGGCGTCAGCGTCACCACCATCGGGCGCGTGGCACGCTTTCTCGCCGCCGGCAACGGCGGTTACGGCCTGGTCGCGCAGCGGCTCGGAAAATGGCACCTGCACGCCGCCCGCGCCGCTGCCGCCGCCGGCGCCCCGACGGCCCCGGCGCGCGCCCTGAGTCCGACCCGTCGCCGCGAGGGATCCCGTCATGGATGAATTGCGTCTGAAACTGGCCATTCAGAAGTCCGGGCGTCTGACCGACCCGTCGCTGGAGATGCTGCTGCGCTGCGGCCTGAAGATCTCCCGCGGCAAAGATCAGCTGATGGCCTACGGCGAGAACATGCCGCTCGATGTGCTGTTCGTGCGCGATGACGATATTCCCGATCTGGTGCAGGAGGATGTCTGCGACCTCGGGCTGGTCGGACTCAACGTGCTGGAGGAGAAACGTTTGGAACTCGCCGCGCGCGGCCATCCGGTGCGCTTTCAGCCCCTGCGCACGCTCGATTTCGGACGCTGCCGCCTTGCGCTCGCGGTGCCCGAGGGACACCCCTTCGACGGCCCGCGCAGTCTCGAGGGCAAGCGCATCGCCACCACCTACCCGTTTCTGCTCGAGAATTACCTGCGCCAGCGCGGCGTCACGGCCGAGATCGTCACCCTGTCCGGTGCGGTGGAGATCGCGCCGCGTCTCGGCCGGGCCGATCTGATCTGCGATCTGGTTTCTACTGGCTCGACGCTGCAGGCGAATCACCTGCGCGAAGTCGAGACGGTGCTCGAGAGCCACGCGGTGCTGATCCGCACCCCGCTCGGCCTGCCGCCACTGAAGGACGAGTGGGTCGAGCGGCTGATGATGCGGCTCGATGGAGTGCAGCAAGTACGCGAGAGCAAATACATCATGCTGCATGCCCCTCGGGCTGCTCTCGAGCAGATCCGCAGCCTGCTGCCCGGATGCGAATTCCCGACCATCATCCCGCTCGAGGGCTCACCGGATAAGGTTGCCGTGCATGCCGTGTGCCGCGAGAACGTCTTCTGGGAGACACTCGAGCAGCTGAAGAAGGCGGGCGCCAGCGCGCTGCTCGTGCTACCGGTCGAGAAGATGTTGGCCTGACCCCATGCGCATTTTGCATTGGAGCGCACTCAGCGCGAGCGAACGCAGCGCGGCCCTCGAGCGGCCCGCGCAACAGGCCCGCGCGGACATCGACAAACTGGTGCGCGAGGTGATCAGCTCCGTGCGTGCCCGGGGCGATGCGGCCTTGCGCGAATACACCCGCCGCTTCGATGGGGTCGAGCCTCACGCCCTGCGCGTCGGCGCCGAGCAGTTTGCGGCGGCGCGCCGCGCCGTCGGTCCGCAGGAACAGGCGGCACTCGCACGGGCCATCGAAAATGTCGAGCGCTTCCACCGCACCCAGAGCCTCGAGAGCGCGAGTCTCGAGACCGAGCCCGGCGTGCGCTGCGAGCGGCTGTATCGTCCGATCGGCGCGGTGGGACTGTATGTCCCGGCGGGCTCGGCGCCCCTGCCCTCGGCGGTGGTGATGCTCGCGGTGCCGGCCCGCATTGCCGGCTGTCCGCGCCGCGTGCTGTGCACACCGCCTGATCGGAGCGGCCAGGCGCATCCGGCGGTGCTGCTCGCCGCAGAGCTGTGCGGCATCGAGCAGGTTTACACCGTCGGCGGCGCGCAGGCGATCGCCGCCCTCGCCTATGGCACCGAGAGCATCCCCAAGGTCGACAAGATCTTCGGCCCCGGCAACGCCTGGGTGACCGCCGCGAAGCAGGCCGCCGCGGCCGATCCGCATGGCGCGGCTTGCGATATGCCGGCGGGCCCCTCGGAAGTCATGGTGCTCGCCGATGACACGGCGCGCCCGGAGTTCGTCGCCGCTGACCTGTTGGCGCAGGCCGAGCACGACCCTTCCGCCCAAGCGATTCTCGTCACCCCGAGCGCCGCGCTCGCCGCGGCGGTGAGTGCGGCGCTCGCCGCGCAGACCACAACGCTCTCACGGCGCGCCATTCTCGAGCGTTCCCTGACCGCCAGCCGCTGTCTGCTCGTGCCCGATCTGGACACCGCGATCGAGGTCGCCAACACCTATGCCGCCGAGCATCTGATCGTACAGACCCGCGAGCCACGTGCCGTCCTGGCACACATCGTCAATGCCGGCTCGGTGTTTCTCGGTCCCTGGTCGCCCGAGCCCCTGGGCGATTACTGCTCCGGCACGAACCACGTCCTGCCGACCTACGGCTATGCGCGCGCCTACAGCGGTCTGTCGACCATCGATTATCTCAAGCGCATCACCGTTCAGGAGCTGACCGCCGAGGCGCTGCGCAGCCTCGGTCCGACCGCCGTGACCCTGGCCCGCCTGGAGGGCCTCGATGCGCATGCCGCCGCCGTGACCCGCAGGCTCGAGAGGCTCTCGATGGAAGGCGCGCAATGAGCTGGGTGAACGCGCTGGCGCGGGCGGACATCGTGGCGCTGAAAGTCTACGAGCATGCCGCGTGGCGCCCGGAACTTGAGCGGCTGCATGCCAACGAGCTGCCGTGGAGCCCTGCGGGCGAGGACGGCCGCGACGGTCTGAACCGCTACCCGCAGCCTCAGCCGCGTGCGCTGCTCGAGGGGCTGGCGAGACTCTACGGCGTAGCGAGTGATTCGGTCCTGCTCGGCCGCGGCAGCGACGAGGCGATCGACCTGCTCTGCCGTGCCTTCTGCCGCGCCGGGCAAGACGCGGTGCTGGTCTGTCCGCCGACGTTCGGGATGTACGCCGTATCGGCCCGCATCCAAGGCGCAGAGGTGATCTCGGTGCCGCTGCGCGCCGAGCACGGATTCGCGCTCGATGAGCAGGCCCTGCTGGAGCGCTGCACGCCGGCTACCAAGCTGGTGTTTCTGTGCTCGCCGAACAATCCCACCGGCAACCTGCTCGATGCGCAGACCGTGCTGCGCATCGCCGCGGCGCTCGCGGGGCGTGCGCTGGTGGTGCTCGATGAGGCTTACATCGAGTTCGCAGACCGTCCGAGCCTCGCCGCGCACATCGGCGCGCAGCCAAATCTCGCCGTGCTGCGCACCCTGTCAAAAGCGTACGGTCTGGCCGGCGCGCGCTGCGGTGCGCTGCTCGCCGACCCGCAGGTCATCACGCTGCTGCGCAAGATCATCCCCCCCTACGCCATCCCCAAGCTCACCGTCGATGCGGCGTTGGCACGGCTCGGTCCGGCCGCGATGCAGAGCGGCCGCGAACGGCTCGCTACGCTGCTCGCCGAGCGTGCACGCCTCGAGCGCGAGCTCACGCCATTGCCGTTGGTGGCGCGCGTATGGCCCAGCGCAGCGAATTTCCTCCTCGTCGAATTCCACGACGCGCAATCGGCGCTCGATAGAGCCTGTGCGGCGGGCCTGCTGGTGCGCGATGCGCGCGGCTACCCCGGACTCGCCCGCGCGCTGCGCGTCAGCGTCGGCACGCCCGAGCAGAATTCGCGGCTGCTGGAGGCGTGGTCATGAGCCGGCCCACCGCCACGATCTTCCTCGACCGCGACGGGACGCTGGTTGAGGAACCGCCTGATCATCAGGTCGATGCGCTCGAGAAAGTGCGCTTCATGCCCGGGGTGTTCGCCGCGCTCGCCACGCTGCAGCGGCGCGGCTACCGGCTGGTCATGGTCACCAACCAGGACGGGCTCGGTACCGACACCTTTCCGCGCGAGCGCTTCGAGCTCGTCCAGCAGTTCATTCTCGACACCTTCGCCGCCCAGGGCATCACCTTCGCGGCGGTGTTTGTCTGCCCGCACCGGCCCGCCGATGGCTGCGCGTGCCGCAAGCCCAAGACCGCACTGCTCGAGACCTACCTGCGCACCCACCCGATCGACCTCGACTCGAGTGCAGTCGTGGGCGACCGGGACACCGACCTCGCCTTCGCCGCGAATCTTGGCGTGCGCGGCGTGCGCGTCCGCCAGGATGGCACCGCAGAGGAGACCTGGCCCGTGGCTGTCGGCGCACTCACCGCACGACGCGCACGCGTCGAGCGGCGCACGCGCGAAACCAACATCGAGGTACGCGTTGACCTCGATGCGACCTCACCGGTGCAGATTGCAACGGGCATCGGCTTTTTCGATCACATGCTCGAGCAACTCGCCCGGCATGGTGGCTTCGCGCTGGAACTGACCTGCCGCGGCGATCTGCACATCGATGAGCATCACACGGTCGAGGACTGTGCCCTGGCGCTCGGCGAGGCGCTGCGCCAGGCGCTCGGCACCAAACTCGGCATTGCGCGCTATGGCTTCCTGCTGCCGATGGACGAAGCACAGGCGCAGGTGGCTCTCGATCTGTCGGGCCGCCCCTTCGCGCGCTTCGACGGCCACTTCGCACGCCCGAGCGTCGGCGGTCTGCCGACTGAGTTGGTGCCGCATTTCTTCCGTTCCCTCGCCGATACCCTCGGTGCCGCGATCCACGTGCGTATCGAGGGCGAGAACAGCCATCACATGGTCGAGGGCTGCTTCAAGGGGGTCGGGCGCGCGCTGCGCCAGGCGCTGCAGCGCGAGGGCGAGGAGCTGCCGAGCACCAAGGGTGTGTTGTGAGCGGCACGATCATCATCGACAGTGGCGGGGCCAATCTCGCCTCCCTGCAGTTCGCCTTCGAGCGGCTGGGCGAGTCCGTGCGCGTGAGCGCCGATGCCGGCGAAATCGCCTCGGCCGAGCGGATCGTCCTGCCTGGGGTCGGCTCGGCTGCCGATGCCATGCAGCGACTGCAGCGCAGCGGACTTGCGGCGCAGCTCGCCACCCTCACCCAGCCAGTGCTCGGCATCTGTCTTGGCATGCAGCTGCTGTTCGAGCATTCCGCGGAGGGCGATGCCCCCTGTCTTGGCATCATCCCCGGCACGGTGCGCCGCCTCGAAGCGCGCACTGCGCGCCCGGTGCCGCACATGGGCTGGAACCGTCTCGGCGCGCTGCGACCCGATCCGCTGCTCGCCGGGCTCGCGCCCGAGGCGTATTTCTATTTCGTGCACAGTTACGCGGTGGCAGTGGGCCCCCCGACGCTCGCCTCGGTCGAGTACGGTGAGAGCCTCTCGGCAGTCGTGCGACACAACAACTTTTGGGGCGTGCAGTTCCACCCGGAACGCTCGGCATCGAGCGGTGCGCGCCTGCTGCAGAACTTCCTCACCCTATAACGCAATGCAACTCATACCCGCGATTGATCTGCGCGCCGGGCGCTGCGTACGGCTCTACCAAGGCAACTTCCAGGCCGAGACCCGTTACGATCAAGATCCGCTCGAACTGCTCGAGCGATACCGCGCCCTCGGCGCAAGCTGGCTACACGTGGTCGATCTCGACGGTGCGCGCGACGGAACACTCGCCAACCGCACGGTCATCGGCACATTGCTGGCGCAACCGGGGATCCGCGTGCAGGTCGGTGGCGGGATCCGCTCGCTCGAGCGGATCGAGGATCTGCTCGCGGCCGGCGCCGCGCGCGTGGTGATCGGCAGCACCGCGGTTGAGCAGCCCCCACTCGTGCTCGGCTGGCTTGAGCGCTTCGGCACCGAGCGAGTCTGCCTGGCACTCGATGTCCGACTCGATGCGCAGGGCGTGCCGCAGGTGCGCACGCGCGGCTGGCGCGAAGCTGGCGCGCTCAGCCTGTGGCAGGCGCTCGAACGATACCCCTCCGGTGCCGTCGCGCACGTCCTGTGCACGGACATCGAGCGAGACGGGGCGCTCGCCGGACCCAATCTCGAGCTTTACCGCGCGGCACTCGCGCGCTTTCCTGAGCTTGCCTGGCAGGCCTCAGGCGGCGTGCGCGATGCGAGCGATCTGCACGCACTGGCGCACCTCGGTGTGGCCGCCGCAGTGAGCGGCAAGGCTCTGCTCGAGGGACGGATGGACGCCGAGGAGTTACGACCATTCTTGCCCGACGCATCATTCCCTGCCTAGACGTCCGCGACGGTCAGGTCGTCAAGGGCGTGCGCTTCCGCGACCACCGCGTGGTCGGGGACATCATGACGCTCGCATCCCGCTACCGCGACGAGGGCGCCGATGAGCTGGTGTTTTATGACATCACCGCCAGTCCCGAGGGCCGCTCGGTCGACCGCGAATGGGTGCGGCGAGTCGCCCGCGTGCTCGACATCCCGTTCTGCGTCGCCGGCGGGATCCGCTCGGTTGCCGATGCCGAGGCGGTCCTCAATGCCGGCGCGGAGAAGGTCTCCATCAACTCCCCGGCACTCGCCGATCCGGCGCTGATCGATGCGTTGAGCCGGCGTTTCGGGGCCCAATGCGTCGTCGTCGGCATCGACAGTCAGCTCACGCCCGAGGGCTACCGCGCCTATCAGTTCACCGGTGATCCGCAGCGCACGCAACACTCCGGCCGGGACGTGCTGCAGTGGGTGCAGGAAGTGCAGGCGCGCGGCGCGGGGGAGATCGTTCTGAACTGCATGGGCAGCGACGGCGTACGGCGCGGTTACGACATCGAGCAGCTGCGCGCGGTGCGCGAGGTGTGCCGCGTACCGTTGGTTGCCTCCGGCGGCGCGGGCGCCATCGAACACTTTGCCGCCGCATTCCGCGACGCGTGCGTGGATGCGGCGCTCGCGGCGAGCGTGTTTCACAGCGGTGTGCTCGGCATTGCCGAGCTGAAGCGCGCCCTCAGCGCGCAAGGTATTGAGGTACGCGTATGAACGCAATCCCCGCCCCGGGCGCGGCGCTTCGCCCCGAGGACATCGATACGCTCGCCTTCGATAAACAAGGGGGACTCCTGCCCGCAATCGTGCAGGATCCGACCGGCGCCGTGCGCATGCTCGGTTACATGAACCGCGAGGCGCTGCGCGAGACGTTCAAACGCGCGCGCGTCGTGTTCTACAGCCGCAGCCGGGGTTGTCTGTGGGAAAAGGGCGAAACATCGGGCCACACCCTCGAATTCCTTGCGGCGCGCACGGATTGCGACCGCGATGCGCTGCTGCTGACCGCACGCCCGCTCGGTCCGGTCTGTCACCTCGGCTCAAGCGGCTGCTTCGGTGAGCCGAGCGCACCGCTCGCCTTCCTGAGCCAGCTCGAAGCGGTGATTGCCGGGCGCATTGCCGAGCGCCCGGAGGGCAGCTATACCGCGCGCCTGTACGCCCAGGGCGTCAATCGCATGGCACAGAAAGTCGGCGAGGAAGGCCTGGAGGTGGCGCTCGCCGCGGTGAGCGAGAGCGACGCAAAACTGATCGGCGAAGGCGCCGATCTGCTCTATCACCTGACGCTGCTGCTGAAGAGCCGCGGACTGTCGCTCGAGCGTGTCGCCGAGGAGCTGCGCGCCCGGCATGCCAGTAAGGGCTAGCGGCGCGGCGAGCCGGCGCTGGCGGCCTGCGCCGTGGGAGCCACGTGTTCTCCCGCGCCCCACTTGCGTCCCTCCCCGCTCGCCGCGGATGGGAGTGCTTCACGGTGGTCAAATGCGGCGCGCGCGGCATCGAGTTCGGCCAGATGTCCCTTGGCCCAATTGGCGAGCTGCGTCACCGGCTCGCGCAGCGACTGACCGAGCGCGGTCAACTCGTACTCCACGCGCGGCGGCACGACCGGGAACACAGTTCGCTTGACCAGCCCGTCGCGCTCGAGTCCCCGCAGACAGAGGGTCAGCATGCGCTGCGAAATTCCCCCGATCGAGCGCTTCAGATCCGAGAAGCGCCGCGGTCGCTCGGCGAGCATGATGATGATGAGCACGCTCCACTTCTCCCCGACGCGCGCCAGCACCTGACTGATCTTCGGACACTCGGTGCTCTGCGGGCACGTGCCGTCCGCCTGTCCCCCGGCCGGCTGGGTTACGCCGGTTTCACTCTGTCGCATGACTGTGCCTTCTTGTGTTTTCCGGACGCGAACTTACATACTTAGCCTTGGTACCGATTTTATACCACACTGAGGCCCGCCATGAAACTTCTGCACGTCGACGCCAGCATTCTCGGCCAGAACTCCATCAGTCGGCAATTGACAGCCGTCATTGTCGAGCGCTTCCGTGGGCTGCATCCAGACATGGACGTACAGTACGCGGATCTCGGCGCCGAGCCGCTGGGACACCTGTCCGGCGCTCATCTCGCCGCCGCCCAGGGCGTCCAGCCACCGTCCGAGGCCGTACAGCGTGATCTCGAACGCGGCCGCGCTGCGCTGAGGGACTTCCTCGCCGCCGACATCATCGTGATCGGTGCGCCCATGTACAACTTCTCGGTCTCCTCGCAGCTCAAGGCGTGGATCGACCGGGTCTGCGTCGCCGGGCAGACGTTCCGCTACGGACCGCAAGGCCCCGAAGGTCTCGCCGGTGGCAAGAAAGTGATCGTCGCCTCCTCGCGCGGCGGGTTCTATGGCCCGCAATCGCCCGCTGCAGCGCTCGATCACCAGGAGAGCTACCTGCGAGGCGTATTCAACTTCCTCGGCATCACGGATATCACGTTCGTGCGCGCCGAGGGGGTTAACATCAGCCCGGCTCAGCGCGAGGCGGCCCTCGCGGCCGCGGCCGCTGAAGCGGCGCAGCTGGCGGCCTGAATCGGACACCCGCACTGGTCAGAATACCGGAGGAGATTCCCATGAATACTGTTGCCACCCGCGGTGTCGCACGCCTCGTGCGCGGCATGCCGACCTCCGACGGGGCGGGGGTCAAACTCACCCGCGTCATTGGTCAGCCGCAGCTTGCTGATCTCGACCCGTTCCTGATGCTCGACGAGTTCGGCACCGACAATCCCGGCGATTACATCGCCGGCTTTCCGGACCATCCGCATCGCGGCTTCGAGACGGTCACCTACATGCTCGATGGGCGCATGCGCCACCGCGACAATCACGGCCACGAGGGCGTGCTCGTCCCGGGCGCCGTGCAATGGATGACTGCCGGACGCGGCATCGTGCACTCGGAAATGCCCGAGCAGCAGGAGGGGCGCATGCGCGGCTTTCAGCTGTGGATCAACCTGCCCGCACAGCAGAAGATGACCGCGCCGCGGTATCAGGAGTTTGGTCCGGAGAAGATTCCGCAGGTCACAGCGGGCACGGCGCGCGTGAAGGTGATCGCCGGACAGCTCGAGGGCGTCACCGGTCCGATCGTGCAACCGGCGACTGACCCGACATACCTCGATATCGAGCTGACGCCGGGCAGCGTGTTCACGCATGCACTGCCGAGCGGCCACGCCGCGTTCGCCTACGTCTACGAGGGCTCGGTGCGCATTGGCGAGGGGGATGCGGCGGCGACGGTGGCCGGCCACGAACTCGCCGTGCTCTCTGAGGGTGGGATGGTCAGGTTCGAAGGCCGCTCGGGCGCTGCAGACTCCCGCGCGGCCGCGCGGGTGATCCTGGTCGCCGGCCGCCCATTGCGGGAGCCGGTCGCCAAATACGGCCCGTTCGTCATGAACACGCGCGAGGAGCTAATGCAGGCGTTCGCGGACTTTCAGAGCGGCAGGTTCTAGGCGCACGCGTGAGGCCCAGCGAGGCTGCCGGCGGACCGGGGGGCGGCCCGGTCCGCGGTGGCACCCCCGCGTTCCGATGCGCGCGGTCGGTTCAACCCTCTATACTGACTGGCCATGAACCTGCACCACCTGGCGATCTTCTCCACGGTCGCCGCCACCGGCAGTCTCACCGCCTCCGCGCGCAAACTCCACGTCTCACAACCTGCCCTTTCGCGTGAGCTGAAAGCGTTCGAGAGCCGCCTCGGTGTGACACTGTTCGAGCGGCACGCCAAGGGAATGCGCCTGACGCAGGCCGGCGAAGAACTCAACCGTTACGCGGTGCGGCTCTTTGAACTTGAACGGACCGCCGAGGCGGCGATGCGTGAGATCGCCGGCGCACAGCGCGGCCGGCTCACCTTGGGCGCCAGCAACACGATCGGCACCTATGTGCTGCCCGGGGTGCTGGCCGCATACCGTCGACAGCATCCGCGCATGCAGATTTCGCTGTTCGTCGGCAACACCGAGCAGGTCTCCCAGGGCGTCGATGACATGCGCTTCATGCTCGGGTTCATCGAGGGACCGCTGCATCTGCGCGGCCTGCGTAGCACGGTGTTCCAGCACGATGAGATCGTCCCGGTGGCTGCCCCGGACCAGCCGCTGCTCAAACGCCGTGCACTCAAGGCGAGCGACCTCTCAGGCGAGCCACTGCTGATGCGCGAGCGTGGCTCCGGAACCCGCGAGCTGATCACCGCGGCCCTTGAGCGCCAGCACATCGTGCAGGGGGAAGTCATGGAGTTCGGCAACGCCGAAGCCCTCAAGCGCGCGGCGGTGCACGGCGGGGGTATCGCCTGGCTGCCGCGCATCTGCATGCTGACGGAACTGCGTGCCGGACAGCTGCGCGAGCTGCCGCTGCCGGAACTGACCATTACCCGGCCATTGATGATGGTGCAGCGCGACAATGCGCCGGTCGAGCCGGCCGCCGAAGCATTCCTGCATCTGCTGAAGGCGCCGGTGCCGCTCGCGCGCTGAGCGCTCAGCGCAGCGGCGCCGCCAGCGCGGCCAGCACGCGCTCCAGTGCCTGCGGCTCGCTTGAGTCAACTTCGACGCTCGCCAACGACTCCTCCGGCGCGATCGGCTCGAGCCGCTGACGCTGCCATTCCAGCACCGACACATCCGCCTCCGAGGGGTCAGCGCCGGTTGCGGCGCGCGCCTGCACCCGCTCGCGCAGCACGGCGAGCGGTGCCGTACAGCTCACCAATTGAATCGGGGCCCCGGCCCGCTCGCCGAGTTCGACAAACCGCCGCCGGTCCACGCGACGCAGCAGCGTGGCATCAACGATCACCGCGAAGCCACCCAGCAGCGCATCGTAGGCATCGCGTGCCAGGTCATCGTAGACTCGCTCGCTCACCTCTCCGGCATACAGGCCGGCGGCGAGTCCCGAATCGGAGCGCTCAAGGGCCGTCAGACCGGCACGGCGCTTGCGCTCGATGTCCGAACGCAGGTGCACCGCGCCAAGCCGGGCCGCGAGCTGCCGGGCGAGCCAGGTCTTGCCGGAACCCGACAGCCCGTTCATCACCACCAGTCGCGGATGTGTTGCGGTAAGCGCCCCAGTGGCATGAGCGATGAGCCGTTCGCACTCTGCGCTGAGCGCGGCGCGTTCCTCATCTACGCGGCCGAGCGCCGCCACCTTGGCACGCACCAGAGCGCGATGCGCCTCGTACAGCTTGATCAGCCGGCACGCATGGTAATCCCCACTGCGCTCGAGATAGCCACCGAGGAACGCATGCGCATGCTCCCGATAGCCGTGCGCAGCCAGGTCACTCGAAAGAAACGCGATCTCATCGGCCACATCGATCCAGCGGAATGCCGGTTCGTACTCCAGGCAGTCAAATGGCACCAGGCGCGCGTTGCGCACCACGATGTTGCGGCTGTGCAGATCGCCGTGACACTCGCGCACCCGTCCGCTTATGCGGCGCAGTGCCATCCACGGACTAGCCTGCGCCAGATGCCGCTCGAGCGGTTCACGCAGCGCGCTCACTGCCTCACCGAGGCCGAGCTGCGCGGTGGCCGAAGCACACTGGCGCAGATTCTCACTCAACAGAGCGCGCACATTCGCCGCCTGTCCCCAGGGCGCATCGCTCGGCACCGGCGCCAGCGTGGCGTGAATATCCGCGAGCGAGCGGCCGAAGGCCTCGAGCAGAGCTGGGGCAACGCGCCCTGCGGAGAGCTGCTGATCGAGTTCGTCCTGTGCATCGAACCGTACCATTCGCACGGCGTATTCGAGCGCCTGCGGTGCATGCGTGGCGCCCAAGCGCACCCTGGCTCCGTGATCCGCCGCGACGATCGGGCACACCTCGAGATACAACTCAGGCGCAAAGCGGCGATTGAGACGCAATTCTTCTTCGCAAAGCCAGTGCCGACGCTGCGCGGAGCGCTGATCCACAAACGGATAACGCACCGGCCGCTTGATCTTGTAGGCGAAATCCCCGGCGAGCAACACCCACGAGATCGGCGTCTCGATCAGCGCAACTCGGGCCACCGGATGCGGATAGGCGCGTGCGCTAAGCAGTCCCTCGAGCGCCTCCGGCAGCGACCCGACTGCCCCGCGCGGCGGCTGCGCCGCGCGCGTCTCTGTCATGTCCGCTCGACCCATAGGTGCTCCGATCCTCCCGCCCGAGCCATCCCTCGCCAATCCGCAACCGCAGCCCTAGCGGCCGTAGGGCTCCACGGGGGTCTCCGGCACGCTGGCCCGATGCGCCGATCCCCAGCTGAACAACACCCCCGCTCCCCACGATGGGCTGCTCGTGCCGAACCCCTTGAACACGGCCGGTTGCACGATCAATCCCGCCGGACCTGCGAATGCGACAAACAGCGACGCCTCACGCACCGACTCGTAGTTGACGATCGCTGAGGTCCGATATGAAAAGCTGACGCCGCCGCGCACTCCATCGGTGAGCAGCACATCGGCGCCGACCTGACCGAACGGCACGTCGCGCAGATCAATCCGCCCCGGATCCCCGCGCACCACATACCCGCCGCTGCCGAACACACCGAAGCGTCCGAGTTCCTTTAGCGCCTCGAGCTGCACCGCGTAATCGTTCTCTCCGGTGCCGAGTCCCTCGGAAGCCTTCGCCGTGCCGAACTTTACAATACCACTTAGATCAAGATAAAACCCGGCCGCGGCCGAGTTCGTCAGATCGTACAACGTCGCAGAAACCATCACATCGCCGAGACCGCCGTGCGTGCCGCCCGGACCGGGAGCGAACTCGCCCGTGGTGTCATCGATAATGGTCGCCGGACCGCTCACGCTCACGTAGGGCACCGTCACGCGAAACGCGACGCGCTGGTACCGGTACGAGAGCGTCACCGGCACATAGGTTTCTGTGATCGTCTGAGTGCCCCCGTAATCACCGCTCGTGTACTGGTAGCCCGCCGACAGGCGCCAGCTGCCGGGATCCGCCGCCCAGGCGGCGGATCCCGAAGCCGTCACCAATCCGGCACACACTGCCACAGCGAGCACGATGCTCTTGCAGCTCATGGCGCGATCTCCTTACTGCGGCGGTGACACACCACGCTCACGCGCCCGCTCTTGCATCTGCTGGCGGTGCTCGCTGCGAATGCGCTCGCGTTCCTGCTCCGTCCGGGCCGAGCCCATCTGTGCCTGATAGCGGGCCACTTCCTGCGGCGTCATCATCGAATAGCCGTAGATCTGCGCACGTTCCTGTTGCCGTGCACGCTCCTGGGCTCTGATCTGCGCCTCGCTCGGCGCCGCCCCGAGATGCTCGTGTCTCTGTTCGGCACGCTGCTGCATCTCGTGCTGATGCTCCACGCGATACTGCACTCGCTCCTGCTCCGTCGCGAGCGTGTGCAGCTGCTGTTCATACTCCGTTCGCTCCGCGGCGGTCATGAGATTCCCGCCATAAATCCGATCCCGGTCCCGCTCGCGCAGCAAATCGCGCTCATAGAGCCGATCGTACAGGCGGTCGTGTAACCGATCCTGCGTGCGGTCCTGAGTCCTGTCGTGAAGACGGTCCATACTGCCGGTGGACAGCCGGTCGCGATCCTGCAGCCGGGTACCACTGCCCATTTGCCCCTGCGTCTGCGTGCCGATGCCACCACCACGACCCGCGTTCTGCGCGAACACGCTGGGCGATGCCATCAACAATCCCGCCATGACCGCCATCGCCACTGTCGACTTCGATGCGTACATCATGCTCTCCTAAAGAATTTCCACTGCACACCAGAGCAATGTTGCAAATCGGAGGAGTCGGTCACATTCGCACAAGCCACTACGTACAACACCTCTGACACCAATATCGTTGCGCCGTAGACGCATCGGTTTAAGGTGCCGCCAGAGCCGCCGCTCCAAAGAACTCGAGATTAAACAGTGCATGCAAGCCGATCGGCGCACCGATGCCGTGATGACGCTCGCGCATCCAGCCAAACAGCAGCGAGGGCAGGAACACGCTTGCCGCCCAGAGCGGCGGATGGTGCGCGAGATGCAGGGCCGAGAACGCCACCGAACAGAGCAGATTCGCGACGCTCACGCCTCGCCAGCGCCGCCGCCCCCATGCAACATTGAGCAGCTCACGCTGCAGGATGCCGCGGAAAAGCGCCTCCTCAAGAATCGGCTGCCACAGCACACAGGAGAGCCACACCTCCGGTCCGTGCAACCGCGAGCCGGCCAGTGCACCAGGCAGCAGAAGCGCCCAGGCCGCATTCAGCGCGAGCCCGCCGGCTACCGCGAGCCACCACAACGGATCCTGCGCGAATCCCACCGTCGCTCGCGAGCGACCTGCCCAATCCACATCGCCGGCGCGCGCCGCCGTCCGCGCGCCCTCGGCACCGACATTAGCCGAGCCCACCGCCCCCCCGTCCCTGCCTGCCCAATGCGAGCGCCGCACCCAATGCCAACGCGACCAATAGCGGATCGAACCCGGAGCGCGGCGCGGTGACACACCCTCCGCCCCCACTGGCGACTGGCGTGGGACTCAACGCGTGCACCGAGACGGTCGCCTCTGCTGCGTTATCCGCCAAATTGACATCCTGCTCCGGCGCCTGCACCGCGAAACTCACCGTGCCCTCCCCGGAGGCGCTCGCCGTCAGCACCACATAGCCGTTGATCGCCTCACCGGCCGCAAGCGAGTCCAGTGTGCATAGCACCGTGGCGGGCGAATCCGTGCCGTCGAAGTCGCACGTTCCCCCAGGCAGATCCACCGACTCGAACTGCAGGTTGCTCGGCAAGGCGATGCCGAAACGGACCTGGGCTGCGCCCATCGGGCCGCCATTGCGAATGACGAACGGCACCTCCGTGACCTCGCCGGGCCGTGGGCTCGGGGTACCGCCCGGAGAGCGGACGCTGAGATCGGCCTCACCGAGCACCGAGGTCAGCACCTGAGCGGAGTTGTTATCCGGATTGGGATCCACTGGCGCGCTCTGCGAAGTGGTAAAGACGATCGCGGACTGCGGACTCGGCGCCAGCCCTTTGAGCCTCAGCACCACGGTGGCCTCGGCTCCTGGCGCCAGCGTGCCGGCCGTGCAGCTCACGGCCCCTGCGCTCTGTGGACAGTCGGTTGTTCCCTCTGGAGTACTGATCGTGGCGTCCTGCAGCGCTATCCCGGACGGCAATACTGACGTGATCACCTGTACGTCGGTCGCCGCAAGCGTCGCGCTCGGATCGACTTGTACCGTCGCGGAAGCCTGGTAAATGTCGCCGACGAATACTTGATCCGGCGCTGCAACCGCTTCGATGTGCAGATCAGCGCTCGGCACGAACAGCTCAAAGGCGCCGATGTCGCACACGAAGATTCCATCGAGATTGCCGTCTGCGCGCCCGCTCTGCCCTCGCTGATCGACATTCGGGCACATGCCGGGATCTGCCGCATCAATCGCGGGACTTCCCGGCAGCAGCGCCATCGTTGGCGTCGGACCACCATTGTCGCCGAGTGCGCCAAACTGCGGGTCGACACCGCTTTGATCACCTGGGGCATCGAACGCACAGGTGTTGGCATCTTCCAGATTGTGCCCTTTGGAATAGAAGCGAGTGGACGAATCGCCCTCCCCCTTGCCGCCGCAGTTGAGCAAGGTCTGCGCAGCATCCGTATAGGTGTTGCGCGCCACAATGGAATTGACGAGCGTGAAGTTCGCCGCATTGGCGCCCCCGCCGACCGGCTGCGCGCTTGCCGGCCCGAATCCGGACAGTCCCGCCCCCGCCTTGCCAAGCTTTCCCGTGACGGCATTGCCCGCCACCGTGTCATTCACGAGCTCCGCGCGGCCATTGGTCATGATGCCACCGCCGCCGTCGCTCGCCGTATTCTCCGCAATGGTCGAACGACTGATCACCTCGAGCACCATCCGTCGGCCCGCAATCCCACCGCCGCTGGTTGCGCTGTTGCCAAGCACCGCACTGCGCTCGATCTGCGAGGTGTGAAAACCGGTTTCGAACAGGCCGCCGCCATTGCCGGCGCGATTCGGCGCCTGCGGCGTACCGATTTGGCTATCGCGCATCCACAGCGCCGCGTCGTTGTAAATTCCCCCGCCATTGGCCGCGCTGCTGTTGCCGGTGACGAACACATGATCGAGCGTCAGCGGCGCCGTGTTGTAAATTCCGCCACCCTCGCCACCGGCGCTGTTCTCCGTGACTGTGACATCGGTGAGCGTCACCATCTGAATGGTGGCGCCGGACTCGCTGCTCCCCGGCCCTCCGTGCCCTTCGGGTCCGGCACAACCACCGTCACCACCACCACCACCACCACATCCGCCCCCGTCCGCCCCCTCGCTTGCAGTGGAATCGATGATCTGGATCTCCGCACCGGCGCCGATTGCGATGCCTCCGCCCATGCGCGCGAACCGCACGACTGCCGTTGGGACGGAGGCATCGAGCGTCACGGGCGCCGGGACGTAGCCGTTCTGAATCGTGAGACCCTGCAGCGACACGTTGAGATTGCTGCTCGCCGTAGCCGGCACCTCAATGTGAAACACACGATCCTGATTCGCACCGGCCGCCCAGCCGATCACCGTCTGGCTCGCCCCTGCGCCGACGATGGACATACTGCGCACGATATTCAGATCACCCTTCGACGCGTCGGGAACGTGCGCCACGACCCAGCCCTCCGGGGACGCCTCAGGAACCTCATCGACACCGCTCACCGTCAGCAGATAGTGGCCGGGCGGAACTTCGATCGTGCTTGGGTCCGCAGTCGCATCGGCCACCTGGACTGCCGCGCGCAACGTACACTCCCCTTGCCCGTCATCGCACACTCCCGTCGATATCGCCGCAGCCGAGGCCGGCGCATCGATGGTTGTGTCAACCTGAAACGTCGTGGCTTGCGCAGCGGACGCGCAAAGTGCCAGCGTCACCGCGAGTTGTCCGACCCGCATAAGCGTGAGCGAAATGCGCATGGGACGATCCTCAGTCGATTCCGTGCTGGGGGAACCGGTCCGGCCACTGGCAGAAAATTGCAGCCGACCGGCATCCCAGCACCGCCAGACCTCAGCGTCCGCCGCCGTCTCGGTGAGAACGTGAGTGCCGCCACCGGCGCGCTCCGACCCCACCAAGAGCGAGTGCGATCAGCACCAGCAACGTCGGATCGAACGGCCCACCCGGCTGGAAGACACATCCTCCCCCACCACTCGAGCTCACCGTCGGCGAGACCGGCGTCACCGGCACCACCTGGGCATCTATGGTGAGCGGTACCGCCACCGAATCATTGGTATCATCGCTGTCGATCGAATCCGTCGTGACCGCGAAATCAACATCGACGCTGCCGGCGGATACCGGAACGAGATCCAGCGTGCCGGTGACGCTCTGGCCGGAGTCGATCGTGCCAAGATCGCACACCGCGCTCATCTGATCGGCCTGCAGCGTGCACGTTCCGCCGGATGCCATCTGCATCTTCTGGAAGCGCATCTGGTTGCTGAAGGTCGCAAGCACACGCACGTTTTGCGCAGCATCCGGCCCGGCGTTGCTCACCGTAAAGCTGAGCGCGGCCTGCCCTTGCGCCTGCGGATTCTTGCCGGGTCCGTTTGCGGTGACACTGATGTTGCTCGTCGGTTGAATCTGCATAGTCACCGTCGCCGAATTGTTGTCCGGTGAGATATCCGTCGGACTCGCAGCAGTGATGTGCGCAGTAATCGCTACAGGGCCAGGCGCGGTGCCGGTTCCGTTCACCTCGAGCGTGACGGTTTCACCTTGCGCCATGGTCTGTACGTCGCATGTAACCACTCCCGTATTCGAATCCAACGGACAGTCGCTCGTACCGGCGGGCGTCGTGAGCGTCGCGTTCGACAGCGAATAGTTCTGCGGCAGCGGGTCCGTCGTGATCAGCACGCCGGTGGCGGTCGAGGCAGTCGTTGACGCGTTGGTGAACTCGAACTTGCCGTTTGCGGGGGAACCGTGCGGGACTTTGTCGGGCCCGGACTTGCCGCTGATGTAAAGATCGGCGCGCGGCACGAACAGCTCATAGGCACCGATGTCACAGACCTCTGTGTTTTTGAGATTTCCATCGGCGGGACGCATACTCCCCCGCTGATCGGTATTGGGACAGTTTGCATTATCGCCCGCGTCCACGGCTGGTGTTCCGCCAAGGAGCGCGCGGGTGTCGGTAGGGCCACCATTGGCCGCAAGCGGCTGCAGATTGGCCAGCGTATCGGCCATGTCACCGCCGGCGGTCAGCGCGCATGTGGCATCATCAGCGAGATTGTGTCCCTGCGACACAAATACACCGCTCTTGCAGCTCGACCCGCTGCACCCGCAGCTCGCGGCCGTCTTCGACCCGCTCGCGACATTACCCTGCAGGAGCGTATTGACGAATTTGTACGTGCCGCTGCCGAAGGCATTCAATCCGGCACCACCGCTTGTCGAATCATTCGCCGCGGTATTATCCGAAATCGTGTCGTTCTGCAGCGTCACGGTACCGTTGGTGGTAATTCCCCCACCGACGTCGCTCGCCGAATTACCATTGATCGTCGTATTGACGATACTCATCTCGACCAGCGAGCGAGCCGATATGCCACCTCCGCCTACCGCCGTATTCCCGTCGATTGCGCTTTGTTCGATGGTGGTGGAGTGCAACCCGGTGTCGAAGAGCGCTCCGCCCCCCTCTGCGGTATTTGGCGTGCTCAGCGATCCGGTCGTGCCGAGGGTGGAGTCTAGAATCGTCAGCTGTGCATCGTTATAGATGCCACCGCCATTGGTCGCTGCGCGGTTCCCGCTGACCACGACATTGTTCAGAACGAGCGGGGCTGCACTGGCGATTCCGCCGCCAGCCGCACCGCTTTGATTGTTCAGAAGACGCACGTCGGTGAGCGTCACTCCGGTGATGGTCGCCGCAGTAGAGCCTTCCTCCCCGCCACCGGATCCGCCTTCCCCGCCACTCGAACCACCACCGTGACTGCCACTGCTGCTGCCGGAGTTGGCCGGATTGATGAGCGTGACCGTTGCCGCGGGCCCAATCGCGATGCCAGCACCGCTGCGCTCGAGCTGGTAGTAGGTTCCGTCCGCCATGGTCTGCAACACCAGCGGTGGCGGCGTGACTCCGTTCTCGATGGTAACCCCGGAGATATTTACCGTGATGTTGCTTGCAACCGCTTCGATGTGAAAGACGCGGTCGCCGTCGGCCGGGCTCTGCTTCACCGTGGGTGCCCATTCGATAACGGTCTTGTCGGAGCCGGCGCCGATGATGTCCATGCTCGAAGTGATGTTCAGGTCACCCCTACTGGCATCGTGGGTCGCCAGCACGGTGTAGCCGGTTCCCGGATTGCCTTGCGCCGACTCATCGGCGCCCGGGATCGACAGAATGATCGGAGTGCCTGGGTCGTTGATCTGGGAAAGATCAATGACATTCGTACCGCCCAAGGCATTGGCCTGCATGATCGCCGCGCGCAACGTGCAGACGCCGTCCACGTCCGCACAGATGCCATCACCGAGATCGGCATCGGGCGCATCCAACGTACTGTTGACCGTGAATGTCACGGCATAGGTGGGCGCCGCCACCGCCATCATCAGCGAGGCGAGGCCCGCCAGAATATAGCCCCTGGAGGATCCGGCCCGGAAAGCGTTCATGAGAGAGACTCCCGTAACTGGACAGCTGTCGCTGTCATGGCGCGGATGAATCTGCGCAGGTTTCCTAGCCGCAACCATGTGCAGTTGTGCGTACGATGAATGCACAGGCGCCAATTGATTCATGACATAGCGCAGAACTGCCCGGCGCCACTTGCGCACCTCTGAGGCTACGCGGGCACAGCAAACTCCCCGGACTGCATCGCCGCGCGGACGAAGCGCGACGACCTGACGCTCACGTGATGCCCGTTGCGCCCGGGGAGAGTCCATCCAAACGCCAGAGTGTTCGCATCCCCCCCGGTATCGCGGTGCAGACGCTCTGGGTGAGACGTCACAGGCCTTATCGTGCATCGTCGACCCGTACCGGAGCTGGGCACGGACACGCTTACGGCCAGGACCCGTTGTGCGTACAAATCCGGAGGCGGGGCTGTGGCTGTTCACGGCCACCCAGAACACCTCGGGCAGCCGTGCCGTGCAATTCATCCGCACAATCCCGGATAGGGAAAATCGCGCCGCTTGCGCATGGTGTGCCCGGGGAATCGAGTGGTCAGCCCACTGCGATAAGCCCATGACCCCTCCGGGGGCACACACCCCAGAGCACGCGGCAATGAACGCACAGACTGCGGTGCGTACCGACGACCCGACGCCACCGGTGATGAGCATGCGCGCGGTGAGCAAAATCTACCGCATGGGGGAGATTGACGTGCCCGCGCTGCGTGCAGTCGACCTCGAGCTGCATGCACGCGAATTCGTCGTGATTCTCGGTGCATCGGGCAGCGGCAAGTCGACTCTGCTCAATATCCTCGGTGGACTCGAGACACCGACCACCGGCACCGTGCGCTACCTGGACCATGAACTCACTGCAGCGGACGAGCCCTCACTCACCCGTTATCGACGCGAGCACGTGGGTTTTGTATTCCAGTTCTATAACCTGCTGCCCAGCCTCACGGCACTCGAGAACGTTGAGCTCGTCGCGCAGATTGCGCCTCGGGCCCGCGATGCCCGCGAGGTTCTCGAGCGCGTCGGACTCGCCGATCGTCTGCATCACTTTCCCGCGCAGCTCTCCGGGGGCGAGCAGCAGCGCGTGGCGATCGCGCGAGCGCTTGCGAAGCGACCCGATGTGCTCCTGTGCGACGAGCCGACCGGATCACTCGACTTTCCGACGGGGCGGCGCGTGCTGGCAGCGCTGGAGCAGGCGAACCGTGAGTTCAGTACGCTCACGGTGCTGATCACTCACAATGCGGCCATTGCGGCCATGGGCTCACGGGTCATTCGTCTCAGCAGCGGACGGATCAGTCAGACGCAGGTCAACGAGAGACGCGCTTCGGCAGAGGAGATCTCCTGGTAAGCCGGCTGCATCGGGCGCTGCGGCGCGATCTGTGGCACCTGCGCGGCCAGGCGCTGGCCACCGCGCTGATTGTCGGTTGCGGCATTGCAGTATTCGTCACCATGCGCGGCACGTATCTGTCACTGGTACGGGCACGGCAGATCTACTACACGACAACGCGATTTGCTGACGTGTTCGCGCAATCGCGGCGCGCCCCCCTGCCGCTTGCCGAACGGCTGCGTGCGCTACCGGGCGTCAAGGCCGTCCAAACCCGCGTCGTCGAGGACGTTACCCTCACGGTTCCCGGCCTGACGGAACCGGCGACGGGCCGGCTGATTTCCCTCCCCACTCATCCCGGATCAGCCGACGACCTCGATCGGCTGACTCTCACCGCCGGCCGTCTGCCGGCGCCCGACAGCGACTCCGAGGCGCTGGTCAGTCAGACCTTCGCCACGGCCAACGCGTTGCCGCTCGGCGCACACCTCGGCGTGATCCTCAATGGACGCTGGAAAGAGCTCACCGTGGTCGGCTTCGCGCTCTCGCCCGAGTACATCTATGAGATTGGTCCGGCCATGATCTTCCCGGACAACAGACGCTTTGGGGTCTTGTGGATGAACCGGGAAGCGCTTGGCACGGCATTCCAGATGAAAGGAGCGTTCAACGACGTCGCGATTGCCACCGCCACGCACGCCTCGGTACCCGAGGTTCTCGATGCGGTGGACCGTCTGCTCGCCCCGTACGGCGGCCTGAGCGCCTATGATCGCTCCGAGCAACCCTCCTACCGCTTTCTCAGTGACGAGCTCGGCGAAATCGAGGTCAATGCCACCTATATTCCGACGATATTTCTGGCCGTGGCGGCGTTTCTCCTTTACACGCAGCTTGCCCGCCTGATCAGCATCCAGCGCAGTCAGATCGGATTGCTCAAGTCCTTCGGCTTCGCTGCCTGGCGCATCGGTCTGCATTACCTTGAATTCGCCCTGTGCATCGTCGCGGCCGGACTGCTGCTCGGAATCGCGGCCGGCATCCCCTTCGGGGCCGCCTTAATCGGGGTGTACCGGCTGTACTTCCACTTTCCCGCGCTCACGTTCCGGGTCACCGCAGGAGTGCTCGTCACGGCCAGCAGCGTTGCCTTGAGTGCCGCGGGGATCGGCGCACTCAGCGCCGTTGCCAGAGCGACACGGCTCGCGCCTGCCGAGGCGATGCGACCGGAGTCGCCGCGCCGCTTCCGGCCCGGACTGCTCGAATCTCTGCCGTGGACCGAACGACTCGATCCAATGAGCCGCAGCATTATCCGCAATCTGGCGCGTCGTCCCTGGCGTGCCGCACTCTCGGTTGCCGGCATCGCCATGGCCATGGCAACGGTGATGGTGGGGCGATTCATTTTCGACGCCGTCCATCATCTGGTCGCAACACATTTCGATGCAGCCGAACGACAGGATGTCACGGTCGTGTTTCCGGACGTCCGCGCGCCGCGTGCGCTCGCCAGTCTGCGGGCTCTGCCCGGGGTCCTCAGCGTCGAGCCCTTCCGAGTCATGCCGGCAAGGCTGCGCGCCGGACCGCGCAGCAAGCGTGTTTCGATCCTTGCTGTGCCGCCCTCTGGACAGCTGTATCGCATTATCGATGTGCGCGGCAACCGCATCGACGTGCCGCCTGCCGGTGTGGTGCTGACACGCAAGCTCGGCGAGATTCTTGCCGTGCATCCCGGCGAAATGCTCCGCATCGAACAGCTCGACGGAAAGCGACTGCACTTCAGTGCACGCGTCGTGCGTCTCTCGCAGGAGCCGATCGGAATCAGTGCCTACATGGACAGCGCGGCGCTCGCGACCATCCTCAGGGAAGATGCCGCAATTTCCGGCGCACGCCTGAGGATCGATGCACGTGAGGCCCCGCAGCTGTATGTCCAGCTGAAACGCACCCCCGCTATAGCAGGCGTCTCGATCCGCGCGGCGACCATCACGACTATCGGCCAGATCATGAACCGCAGCTTCATCCTCATGACCACCGTGATGACCGGTTTTGGGATCGTCCTGGTGGTCGGCATGGTCTATAACAGCGCACGCATCGCGCTGTCCGAGCGCGGTAGTGAACTGGCGAGCCTGCGCGTACTCGGCTTCACGCGCTTGGAGGTCACTCAGCTGCTGCTTGGCGAACAAGCGCTCCTGGTAATCGCCGCGATTCCGGCCGGATGCGCCCTCGGCGCGCTGCTCTGCCGGCTGCTGATCCCGGTATTTGATCGCGAACTGTTCCGGCTTCCGTTCCTGCTCACGCGCGCGACGTTTGCGTTCGCTGCGCTGATCACGCTGAGCGCGGCCATCCTTGCCGCCGCACTGGTAGCGGTGCGCATTGCCCGGCTTGATCTCATTGGCGTGCTGAAATCGAGGGAGTAAGCGATGCGAGTCACGCGGGGTTCGCTGATGCTGATCGGGACACTCATCGCCCTCGGCACCACGGCGCTGTACGCACTGCGCACCCGACCGCTCCCGGTCGAGGTGGCGACAGTCGGTTACGGGCCGTTGCAGAGCACGGTAGAGGATCAGGCCGAAACGCGCTCGCATGACCGCTATGTGGTGGCAGCACCGGTCGCCGGACGGCTGCTGCGTGTTCTGCTGCGAGATGGCGATCCGGTCACCGCAGGCCAATCCGTCGCCACTCTCGCGCCAGTCCCGCTCAGCGTGCGCGAACGTGAGGAAGCGCTTGCCGCGGTGCAGTCCGCAGCCGCCACCGAGCGCAGCGCGCGCGCTCAGCTCGACCATGATCGGCAGGACCTCGCTCAGGCCGGTCGCGATCTAGTGCGTCTGAGGTCGCTCAGCCCACAAGGGCTCGCGTCCATTCAGGCTCTTGAGCACGCCCGCACTGCCGTCACGAGTCTCGAGATGGAGGTTGCCGCCGCGCACCACCGCGCGCTCGCCGCAGCCGCCCAGTTGCGCGGGGCGCAGGCCGCTTTGAACGCCATCCGAACTCTCGGGCCGAACCGCACAAGTACGCTGACAGTGCACGCCCCAGCCGCGGGTCGGGTGCTGCGCGTGCTCGAACCAAGCGAGCGCGTGATCGGCTCTGGTACACCGATCATGATCATCGGCGATCTGCAGCACCTCGAAGTGGTGATGGAAATGCTCTCGACGCAAGCAGTGCGGGTCAAGCCGGGGATGAGCGCAGAGATTCTCAACTGGGGCGGGGAGCGTCCGTTGCGAGCACGCGTGCGCCGTGTCGAGCCCTATGCGTTCACTAAGATTTCTGCGCTCGGCGTGGAGGAGAAGCGCTCGAACGTCATTCTCGATTTTCTCGAACCGCCCGCGACACTCGGTGATGGCTATCGAGTCGAAGTACGCATCGTCGTGTGGAGCGCGCCGCACGTCCTGCTGAGTCCTCTGTCGGCGACCTTCCGCTGTACCACAGGTTGGTGTGTCTACGTCCTTGCCGACAATCGGGCTCGTCTGAGGTCCGTGCGGATCGGTCACCGCAATGACGAGGCCGTCGAAATCCTCTCCGGACTCCGTGCCGGGGAGCGCGTCATTACTCACCCGTCGAACGATCTCGTGCCGGAGGCCCGAGTCACCATAAAGCCGTGAGCCCCGCGCGACCCCTTTAGGTCGGCGCAGGGCTCGGCAGACGCATCACCCCGGGGGAAACCGAGCGAGCACCTCGTCCACGGCCTTGCGAATCGGCCCGGCGGAATGCTCGATGTCTTCGTGCGACAGGGGCTTCTTCGCCCACCCATGCCAGACCGGACGATGCGTTCTTCCGTCGAACACGTCGATCGCGAGCGTCCCCTCCCGATAGCGCATGACATCGACGCCACTGCCCCAGTAGGGATAGCCCCACCAGTAGCGGCCGTAGCCGTACCACGGCCAGGCGTAGGGCTGCGGATAGGTATGCACATCCACGCGCTCGTGCGAGCCGATGGTGAAGTCCACCGCGAAATCCGCCTCTTGTGCAGTGCTCACGTAGTGATATCCCTTCTGTTCCAACGCGCTGAGAATGGCCTCGCGCGCACGCTCGACCACCAGCGGATTAGCCACACCGTAGTTCTCCCGCGGCAACCAGGTAAAAGCGTGATAGCTGGAAAAGTTCGCCGTTCGGTCATAATCACTGCCAACACGAAGTGTTTCGCAGCCGCTCAAGGCGAGTGCGAGCACAAGGGGAAGCACGATGGTCAGACCCAACAGAATCCTGACCCGCCAATGCGACGCCCACCAACCCGACAATCTCAGACTGTGATTCATGGCGCACCCACACTGATTTCGAACGATACCGTCCCGCATGTCAACGCTGCGCCCTAGATCAGCGTGCGTCCATCCGTACGTCTACCGACCACCACGGAAATTGCGTATTTGCACAAGCTGCGCTTCGGCCGGACATTGCCGTTGCGGCAATTCCGACACCGGAGTCTGCGGCCCGGACGCCCCGGCGCTGAGATCCAGCGCAGCCCGAATCCTTGCGGAGCACTTCAAGAGAAATCGCTACGCCGTGCGTGATCATGCTGAAAACGCCACTGCCGCGCCGGTTGCGCCACTTGCTGACGCCCCCTGGCACCAGCGCACAGCCGCCGATGCGCTCGCCGCGCTGCAAAGCTCGGCCCAGGGGCTGAGCAGTGCGAGCGCAGCGGAGCGTCGCCGGCGGTACGGGCCGAACCTGTTGCGTGAGACCCCGCAGCGCCCCGCTCTGAAGGTGATGGCCACCCAGTTCGCCGATCTGACCATCCTGGTGCTGATCGCCGCGGCGGTGCTCTCGGGCGTGATCGGCGAGCCCTCGGACACCGTGGTGATTCTTGCCGTGGTCGTACTCAACGCCGCACTCGGAACCATTCAGGAGCTGCGCGCCGAGCGGGCCATGGCGGCGTTGAAGATGATGGCGGCCCCGAGCACCACCGTGCTGCGCGACGGGACGGCCCAGCAGTTGCCGGCTGCCGAACTCGTCCCGGGCGATGTGGTGATTCTCGAGGCAGGCGGCATCGCACCGGCGGACCTGCGCCTGCTCGAGGCGATCGGGCTGCGCCTCGATGAATCGGCACTGACCGGTGAATCGGTCCCGGTCGATAAGGTCGTCGCGCCCATTCCCGGCGACCTCCCCCCGGCCGATCGGCTGAACATGGCCTACAAGGGCACGACCATCACCGCCGGACGAGGCGTCGGTCTGGTGGTGGCGAGCGGTATGCGCACCGAACTCGGACGTATCGCCGAGCTACTGAGTGAACACCAACGGGTCAAGACTCCGCTGCAGCGCCGTCTGGAATCCCTCGGCCGGCAGATCGGCCTGTGGGTGCTCGCCATCTGCGTCCTCGTCTTCGTCACCGGCATTCTGCGCGGCGAGCCGGCCCTTCCGGTTTTTCTGACCGCCCTCAGTCTCGCCGTGGCGGCGATCCCGGAGGCGCTGCCGGCCGTGGTGAGCATCGCCCTCGCACTCGGGGCGCGTGGGATGGCGGCTGGCCGGGCGCTGGTGCGCCGCCTGCCGGCCGTGGAGACACTCGGCGCAGTCACCTACATCTGCTCGGACAAGACCGGAACGCTGACCACGAACCAGATGCGCGTCGAGGCCTTCTACTGCGACGCGACGGCGCGCGAGGCGCTCGGGGCGGGTCCGCCGTGGACGCAGTTGCGTGAAGCCATGGCAATCAGCCACGACGCGTTCGTCGATGCAACCGGCACGGCGCATGGCGACCCGACGGAGATTGCGTTGCTCATCGCCGCCGGCGCTGCCGGAGTGACTCGGGCGGCGGCGGAACAGACCTATCCACGCGTTGCGGAACTGCCCTTCGACGCCGAACGCAAGCGCATGACCACCCTGCACCGCGGCCCCGACGGTCAGTATCTCTCGATCACCAAGGGGGCCGCAGAGGTGCTAATCGAACTGTGCCGCAGCGAACGGCGGCAGGGAGCGACGGTGCCGGTGAATCGGGATGCGCTCCTCGCGAACGCTGAGCAGATGGCGAATGACGGGCTGCGCGTGCTGGCCTTCGCAACTCGCCGCTGGACGCACTTGCCGGCAGTAGCTGCGGAAGTCCTCGAGAGCGAGCTCGAATTTCTCGCCCTGGTGGGCCTGCTCGATCCGCCCCGCCCCCAGGCGCGTGAATCCGTCGCCACCTGCAGGGCGGCCGGCATCGTGCCGGTGATGATCACGGGCGATCACCCGGGCACCGCCCGCGCGATCGCCCGTCGGATCGGCCTGCTGCGCACCGACGAGGAGCTGATGAGCGGCGCGGAGCTCGCGACGCTCAGCGAGCACGAGCTGGCGCGGCGGGTGCGCACGGTACGGGCTTATGCTCGGGTAGTACCGGAGCAGAAAGTACGAATCGTCACCGCGCTGCAGAAGAACGGGGAGATCGTCGCGATGACCGGCGACGGTGTCAACGATGCCCCAGCGCTGCAGCGTGCGGACATCGGCGTCGCCATGGGGATCACCGGCACCGATGTCGCCAAGGAGGCGAGCGACATGGTGCTCCTGGACGACAACTTCGCCACCATCGTCGCGGCGGTCCACGCGGGACGACGAATCTACGACAATCTGCGCAAATTCGTGCGCTACATTCTCACCACGAACGCGGGCGAGGTCTGGACGATCTTTCTGGCACCGTTTGTGGGCCTGCCGGTGCCGCTGTTGCCGATTCAGATTCTCTGGATCAACCTCATCACCGACAGCCTGCCGGGAATCGCCCTGGTTTCCGAACCGGCCGAGCCCGACCTGATGCGGCGTCCGCCCCGCCCCCCGACCGAGAGTCTGTTCGCCGGGGGCCTTGGCATGCATGTGTTCGTATTCGGTCTGCTCATGGCCGCCGTGATCCTCGCGGCGCAGACATGGCAGTTGCACACCGGCAGCAACGCCTGGCGCACCGTCGCATTCACCGCGCTGTGTTTCACTCAGATCGGCCACGTACTCGCGATCCGCTCCGAGCGGGTTGCTTTCTGGTCGCTGGGTCCACTCGGCAACGTGCCTCTGCTCATTGCCGTTGCTATCGCCCTCACCCTTCAGTTGCTCGTGGTGTACCTGCCTGCGCTGCAACCGCTGTTCGGCACTGCGCCGCTCGACGCCGCGCAACTGGGCCTGTGTGTCGGCTGCGGCGGCGCAATCTTCATCGCCGTCGAGTTCGAGAAGGCGGTGCGCCGCAACCTGGCGACCCGAGCCGCGACGCACGGCCGAGCAAGCGAGCACTGATGCGGGCTGCGGCGCTCAACTGGCTCACGAGCCAAGGCGTCGCGCTGCCGCTGGCCGCATTCCTCCTGATTGGTGCCATTGTCTTTCTCAGCGGTGCCCGCCTGACGCGCCATGCCGACGCGATTGCGGATGCGAGCGCGCTCGGCCGGCTGTGGATCGGTACGCTCCTGCTTGCGGCAAGCACCTCGCTCCCGGAGCTCACCACAGATGTCTCCGCAGCCGCGCTCCGCGCCCCGAATCTCGGCATCGGCGATCTGATGGGCTCCTCGCTCGCCAACATGCTCATTCTGGCCCTGCTGGACCTGATTTATTTCCGGCGCCGCGTGCTCGATGACATCTCGCGCAACCATCTTCTGGTCGGGGTGCTCGCGATCATCCTGACCGCGCTTGCCGGGCTCGACATGGCCACTCGGAGCCACGGCGCATTCGGGCCCATCGGTATCGGCTCCGCGCTGATCGTGATCATCTACCTGCTCGGCATGCGCGCGGTTCGCGCCGAGCTGCCCGAGGCCACTCCACCGGTGCAACTGCCGCTGGGCGCCACCCGGCGCAACGTGCTGCGCAAGGCCATCGTCGGCTTTGCGGCGGTGACCGCCGTGCTCGGGCTCGCCACACCGGCGCTGGTCCTCAGCGCCGAGGCACTCGCACGCACGAGCGGACTTGGCGAAACCTTCGTCGGCACGCTGCTGGTGGGACTGACCACCTCGATCCCAGAGGGCGTGACGATCATTGCCGCAGTTCGGCTCGGCGCACTTGATCTGGCGGCCGGCAATGCCTTCGGCAGCAATGCGTTCAACATGTGCATTCTGCTCGCAATGGACCTGGCGTCCCCCACCGGACCGGTGCTGCCTCAGGCAGCCCCGGCCAACCTCATCGGCGCACAGCTCGCGGTGCTGGTCACTGCAATGATCCTGCTGCGGATTCTGACGCCCCGCAGCCGCACCATCGGCCGTTGGCGGCCGGAGAGCCTTCTCGTCCTCATCGCTTATGCGACCGCCATCTGGCTGCTCGCGCCCAGTTAGCGCACATTGCGCCTCAGGGCGGTACAAAGGTGAATCGGACCGGCCGAGCGATCAGCACGTCGCGCGAAACGTTTGCCACGGCCCACTCGGCGATGCTGCCAAGCAGGACGTGCGCGACACCACCGCGCCCGTGGGTCCCCACCGCCACAAGATCGGCCCGCATCCGATTCGCTTCACGCGCGATCACGCCGCGCGGATCGCCATTGCGTACGATGGCCTCGAGCCTGCAGGGCAGCGGCCCGAGCGCCGCCAGCAGCTGCGCGAGCGATCGCTCGGCGGCCTGCCGGGCCTGACGGACGTAAAACGCTCCGCTCTCGTCGGCCGCGGTCCGATGCCAGCCGGCAAACGCCGCTCGGTAGGCATGCAGCACACGCACGATCCGGTGCTCGGGGTCCGCCCCCCCGAGCAGCTCCGAGGTCAGCTCGATCAGACTGCGCGCGCTGGGATCGATTTCAACAGCCACGAGCGGATGCCGGTACGGGGCACGCGCGCGGCGCCGCACCACCAGTGTCGGAATTTCGCTCAGATGCACGACGCGGGTCAGTGTCGTGCCGAGCACCCCGGGGGGACGGTTGCGGCCCATCACGATCAATTCAGCGCCCAGCTCCCTGGCCCGCTGGATGATCTGGACGTAGGGGGCGCCGCTGCGCACCTGGGAGAGCACGCGGCGCGCGCCGAGCTTCTCGGCGAGCAGCGTGCGCGCACGCCCCAGCGCCAAGTCGGCCCGCTTGGATGTCTCGGCCGCCACCTGCGGCGAGAGCACGTGCAGCAGATGAATCTCACAGTTCCCGCTTGCGCCGATGTAAGCCACCCGCTCAAGCACTCGCTGTGCCGCCGGCGCGAAGTCGAGCGGCACGAGAATGCGCCGCGCAGCCCGCCGCATCGGCGCGCGGCGCACCCCTTTCATATCACTCTCACGTTCACAACTGTGCAGCGCATGGTCGTCTCACCGCATGGGCGTCGGCCGAATTCCAGCCTGTGAACATTCAATCTGTACCTGAGCCAACGGCCGGCGCCATCAGAACGAGTACCTAGTGCCGCGCCGGACACCCGCGGCAAATGCCTATGGGCTTCGTTGCCGATGGCACTAGGATGGTCATCCATCGCCTGCTCTGCCTGAGGGCCGAGGTGCCATCATGGGCTACATCCCCCGACGACTCGAGCGAATCGCCCTCGCCGTCCTCGCCACCGCCGGCCTGCTTGCACAGGCTCAAGCGCAAGTCTCACCGAGAACCGTTACCGTCGAAGTGAGCATCCAGGCTCGCGCGCTCGCCGGGCGAACCGGTGTGGAAGCTCCCGTCGATCACGTCACGCTCACCCACGCGGTGAGTTATGAAGACCTCAACCTCGCGACCCAGGTCGGTGCCGAAGAGCTCGGTCGGCGCGTCGCCGAGACCGCTCGCTTCGCCTGTGAGCAGCTCGAGCGACTCTATCCCCGCCAGTCCGAAAGCATTGCGCGATGCACGCGGCAGGCGATTGAGGATGCCGACAGCCAGGTCAGCGCCGCCATCGAGGCCGCCGACCGCGAAACGCGCGGCGAATGATCCTCGGGGACGATCCTTCGCAACCGTGGCGCGATTCCATCCGCCGTGCCGTCGCGCCGCCTCAGAATCGAATTCGTATCCCGCCGAAGACCTCGAGCGGTGCCGCCGGACTGAGAAAGCGATTGTTCACGCCCGGACCGTTTGCCACCGCGTTGGAGGGAATTCCGGGCGCGCCCTCACCGGTGGGATCGCTGAGCAGTCCGAACGTCGAATACTTCGCGTTGAACAGATTGTCGACCGTGGCAAAAAGCTCGACGCGATGCATCGGATGGTACGTCGAGTGCAGTTCGGCCACGCTGTAACCGGCAATCGGCGCCAGGAGATTCGCCTGGTCGCCGGAATAGTAGACACTGCTGACGATGTTGACACTGCCCCCGATGCTCCACTTCGCCAGCACCTGCACATCCGCACCGATCTTCCAGCGATCCTCCGGAATTCCGGGAAACTGATCCCCGGGGCGCACATGAATAGTGCCATTGGCATCCCGAGCCGGATTCGAGGGAGACGGTACGGTAAACGGGGTGAGGTAAGTCGCCCGCACCAGGCTGTAATTGACGTAGGCGGACCAGCGGGGGGCACGATAGCTCACATCCGCCTCGATGCCCTGGCGGCGTGTCGCCCCGATGTTGGTGAAATATCCCGACGCCAGAGTCGTCGCAACCACCTGAATGTCATCGTAGAGCACGGTTCTGAACAGGCTGAGATTCCAGCGCAATGCGCCGGGCATGAACGGCAGGTGCGCCGTCCGGCCGCGCAACCCCGCCTCGGTCGTGTGCGAGACGACCTGACGCAGTGGCGGATCGCCGGACAGGCTCGAGGGCAGCAGACACGGCGCCTGCGGATCCGCACACTCGAGCTCCCCTGGGGTCGGCGCACGATTGTTCACCGAATAACCGCCAAAGAGCGTCAGCGACGGCAACAAATCGTAGGTGGCGCCGATCGAGGGATTGAAATGAACGAACCGGTTGAAACCGGTGAGGGCACTGCCCCGCCGGTCGGCAATGTCGATATTGGCGATGTTGTAACGACCACTGGCGGTGACCGCCAGCTTGCGGGTCACATTGAATGTGTCGGTGAAATATCCGCCGAGAGTCTTGTTGACCGAATCGACGTACACCGGCGTTGCGTCGCTGTTGGCGAGCGCACCAGGCGAATTCTCCGGCGTATCGAGGTAGAGGCTCGAGGGCATCACCAGGAGCTGGGCGTTGAGCAATCCGATCTGCACTCCGGTGTAATAACTCGTCGAGGCGTAATCGAGCGCCGCACCAACGGTAAAGTGATTATCGTGCCCAAGAATCGCCGCATTGTTAGACACCTGCAGCGTGACCCCCCGCCCCCAGGAGTGGATGAACTCGAAATCGTTCTCGCCGATATGGCGCGTGCCGCCCTGAGAGATGTCCGGCAGCATCTGACCGGCAGCATTCGTGAGCGGCGTAACGCCGTCCGGCTGGCATAGAATGCCGGGCAACGTCGTGCAGCTGACGTAGTTCGTGCCGTTGCCATTCGATACGGTCTGCGCATAGTCCCGATAGTAGAGCACGCCCGCCAAGGACCATTGGCCCGGCAGGTTGAGCGTGCCGTTCAGCATCAGGAATTTCAGCGTATTGATGTTGTCCTGCGGTCCGGTAAACACGAGCGAGCGGTTCACCGCGAGCTCCTGCACGGGCGCCGGGCTCTGCCCCTTCAGCACGTTGTCGTCCCAGGCGTAGCTGAGGTCGAGAGTACCCGCACTGCCGTGCAGACTGAGTGCGGCAAACAAATCGCGCAGCTGATCGCTGGTGAAATCGCGCCAGCCATGCCAGTTCAGGCCGCGCCCGGCGACATAGAATCCGAGCATGCCGGAGTGAACGCCGTACTGTGCGGTGAGTTCCTGGCGGTGAAAGGATCCGCCCGAGAGCTTCACGTCCGCGCCCTGGTAGTTAAATCCGTTCTTCATGGTGAGCGAAATGGCTCCGCCCAGGGCATTGAGCCCGTACACCGCGCTCGAACTCGTCAGTTCAACCCCTTCGATCGCGGTCGGCAGGACCAAATCCCAGTTCACCGTATCCCCGAACGCCTCGTTGATGCGCACGCCGTTTTCGTAAATTGCCAATCCCTGGGGCGTGCCCAGCACCGGCGAGGCCTCGAACCCTCGATACAGAATGTCCGGCTGGAATGGATCGACCATGTTGTCGTTGATGTTGATGCTGCCCAACCGGGAGTTGAGCGCAGTAGTGAGGCTTGCCGCCCCCTGCTTCGAGAGATCCGCCGCCGAGAGCATCTGCACATTGCCGGGAATGTCATTGAGCGGCACCGTCGAGCCCGGCAGCGGGGCTGCGCTGATCACGATCGCCTGCAGGCTGTCCTGCGCGGCGGGGATCGGACCGGCATGGGCCACGGCACCCCCGGCACCGAGCACGGCAAGGAGCGCAAGCTCCACGCCAAGATGGCCCGACGGCTTCACGCTCAGCCAGCACTTCATCAAGACTTCCCCCATCAGCGAGCGGCGTTGCGCTCGAGAGCGAGTGCAGCAGCCGGTCGCATCAGTTTACGGTTTCCCGCCATGGTGATGGGCTCGAGAGGGAACTCGCAAGGGAGTTTTTCCCGATTTACCGCTCGGCCGGGCTCAGCCGGGAGATGTGTTCCAAAATGGGACGCTCGCCTGGCGGAGCCGGTAGCCGCATTGGCGAGTCTCGCTTCGAAGCTCGCCATGATGAGGCCGCGGTGGGGCCGTACTGCTCGCGCAGTTCAATGCGAGGTACACTTCACTGTCATCATTGAGGCCGATGCGGCGACAGACACAGCCGATGCAGCAGCCGGGCGGAGCAGTCACGACAGCGCCAGACGCCGCGCCGCTCGGCGATCCGAGCGCCGACGCCTGCCCTACCCCAGCCGCCTGGACACCTGACCCGGCACGTCGTCTGAGGCGGCGTGACGCGCTACTCGTGGCCATGATCACCGTCGCGTCCTGGGTGGTCTGTGGACTGCTCAACGTGACCGAGATGCTGCGCCGGCTCACGGCCCCCTATGAGCGCTATCAGCTCGATGAGCTGCCCACCGTATTGCTCGTGCTCGGACTGGGTCTGACCTGGTTCGCCACGCGGCGCTACGGCGAAGCGCGTCAGGAAATCGAGCGCAGAGTACGGGCCGAGGCGCAGCTCACCACGGCTCTGGCAGACAACCGCCGCCTCGCACAGCAGTACGTGGATCTGCAAGAAGCCGAGCGCAAGGCGCTCGCGCGCGAGCTGCACGATGAACTTGGACAGTATTTCAACGTCATCAAGCTCGACGCCGTAGGCATCCGGAATGATCGTCACGATGACCCTGCGACACGGCGCGCACGCGCCGAGGCCATTGTGGAGAACTGTAATCACATCCACGGAGCGCTCGCGACACTGATGCGCGAACTGCGTCCGGCGGGGCTCGATGAACTAGGCCTCCCCGCTGCGCTCGAGCACTGCGTTCAGACGTGGCGTACGCGGCTGCCTGAGGTGACGCTGCGCCTCACGGTGGATGGCGATTTCTCGGCGCTGGCGGAAAACCTCGCGGTCACCGTCTATCGCTTCGTTCAGGAGGCACTCACCAACGTGGCCAAGCACGCCGCTGCACAGCAGGTCGATATCCGTCTGAACCGCTGCGCAGCAGCCGGGTCGGGCTCTGACTGGGTGTCCGTGACGGTCGCCGATGACGGGGTGGGCTGCGCAGCCGTGCAGACCACGCGCGGCCTCGGGCTGATTGGCATGCGCGAGCGGGTCACCGCGCTACGCGGGGAGTTGACCATCGACCGTGCGTCAGGCCGCGGGTTTACGCTGACGGCGCGCCTGCCGATCCTCCCGCCGAGCCCCGGCGCATCATGACCGCAGCGCCCATCAAGGTTCTGCTGGTCGACGATCACGCCATCGTGCGCGAAGGCTACCGGCGACTGCTCGCCGGCGAGCCCGGCGTCCAGATAGTCGGCGAAGCGGCGAACGCGGCGCAGGCGTGCGCGCGCGCCCTGGAGCTCGCCCCGGACGTCGTGGTCATGGACATCGCCCTGCCCGGGGTGAGCGGCATCGAGGCCATGCGCCGCATGCGCCGCGACCAGACGGAGCTGCGCATCCTCATGTTCAGCATGCACGATGACGCAATTTATGCGAACCGAGCGCTCGAGGCGGGCGCACTCGGCTACCTCAGCAAAGCCAGCGCCCCGGAAGCGCTGCTGCAGGCGATCTATACGGTCTGCAGGGGCGAGCGATACGTGAGCGGCGATGTGGCGGCAAACATCGCGCGCGCTGCACAACAGCCCAGCAAATCCGACCTTGAAGCCCTGACGCCCCGCGAATTTGAAGTGCTGCGCCTGCTGGTGCGCGGGGAGACACTGCGCCGCATTGGTGAGCAGCTGGGACTGTCGGAGAAGACGGTCGCGAACCATCAGTCCACGATCCGCGAGAAGCTGGGGGCCCGCAACAGCGTACAGCTCTCGCGCCTCGCCGCGCACCTCGGACTGTGGCCCTAGGGCACCCGCGCCGCGGCCCACGGGCGCGGCGCGCACGCAAAGGGACCGATGCGCTCAGCTTGCCTGCTGCAAGGCCCGCGCGAGCTGCGCGCTCACCTGCGGAACTCGGCTCGCCAGCCCGAGCAGCGCCCCGCGCGCCACGCGCGCCGGGAGGGAGTCGTCGGTGTACAAGCGGACGATGGCGTTGGTCGCCAGATACAGCGGCCGGGTCGCGAAACGATGCTCCGCGTCGAACGCCCGCAGCAGCGAGGCCGAACCGGGATCGCCGGGGCCCCTGCGGTCGCGCCCGCGACGGATCAGCCGGGCGAGCGTATCCTGCCCGGCGAGACCGAGATTGAATCCATGCGCCGTGACGGGGTGCATGCCCACCGCCGCATCCCCAATGGTCGCGAAGCGCGGGGCGATGAAGCGCTGCGGATACACCGCAACGAGCGGATAGGCAAAGCGCTCGCTCTTGAGGGTCAGTGCGCCGAGACGGTTGCGGGAGCGCTCGCGCATCTCGCGCTCGAAGGCTGCCGTCTCGAGCCCCTGCAGTCGCTCGATCTGGGCGTGCGGCAACGTCAGCACCAGCGAGGACTGATGTTCACCCAGCGGAAGGATGGCGAGCGTCTGATGGTGCCCGAACCATTCACAGGCGACGCGCTCATTCGACAGTGCATGCTGCATGCGGCAGACCATCATCGTCTTGCCGAAGTCCTGATGCCGCGCCGGGATACCGAGCGCGCGACGAGTCGCCGAGAAGCGGCTGTCGGCGGCGACGAGCAGCTTCGCGCGGAGCACCCGCCCATCCTGCAGCGTCACGGTGGCGCACTGTGCATCCGTCGCTGCGGCCTGAACCACGCACTCGGTGTGCAAGCGGGTCGTGCCATCTGCCCGCACGGTCTCATACAGTGCGCGGCGCAACAGATGATTCGAAACCAGGATGCCGAGGTCAGCGTCCTCATCGGCGCCCTCGGCCGCACCGCCGCGGGGCGCAATATCGAGCCCGGCGCTCATCAATCCATTGAGCACCCGGGCTTTGCGGATACCGAACAGCTCCTGTGCCGGCAGCCGCTGCCAGGTCCCCATATTGCGCAGCATGCGCACCGATCGCCAGGTCAGGGCAATTTCGCGACCATCGTACGGCGCCTCGGCGAGCGCCGCCTCGGACAGCCGCTCGAGCACCACGACGGAGAGCCCCGAGCCGCGCATCGAGGCGGCAAAACTCAACCCGGCCGGACCGGCGCCAATAATCAGAATATCGCAGTCGAACACAGCACTCACCCAGCCATCCCAATGCATCGATTCGCAGTGCGCAGGCCATTGATCTGCCCCGGCCGCCATCGGCTTCGGAGCATACACAGTTCAACCTGCGCCCGTTCGGGCGGCAGCGGTTTGGGTTCGCCAAATCATGCGCTTTGTCATCTCCTGGGTCCGCTGCCTCCCGCGGAGGCCCCGAGGACGACTCATCGCACCATGCCACGGGACGGTTGCGCGGCACGGCAGCAGATCGGCATCGCCCCGGACTGCGCAGTGCTCGACACACACCGGCGCACCCGTCCCCTCATACCCGGTGCGCTTGAGGTCGGGGCTCCCGGCCGATTCAGCCGCCCACTCCCCAGATGACTTACAGTTCGACACACGCGCACGGGCGAGGTTGTGATAGGTTGCCGCGGAACGAAGGGCCACATGGCACTGCCTCGAACCCCGCCTGCGGTACGCGTGCGCCCGCTGGCGAGCGAAACAGCATCGATCCTCTGAAGGTAAGGCATCTCATGCGCTTCGCCATCGCCACCATTGATCGGTACATCGGGATCTTCGAGACATTCTGCGAGGCCGGCTGGAGCGCGCTGAAACTGTTCACGGTGCCGATCCGAGACCCGGAATTCGGCAATCAGCGCGCGGCCATCGCGCTAGCCGAACACAAGGGTGCCGCCATTCAGCTCTCGCGCATCACCCCGCGCGACATCAGCGATCTCGGCAGTGCCGGCTGCGAGGTGCTGATCGTCGCCGGCTACGACTGGCGGATTCCGACATGCGCTCCTTTCGTGAAATACGCGGTCAACTTTCATCCCTCGCCCCTGCCCGAGGGACGCGGGCCATATCCCTTGCCACGCGCCATTCTCGAGCGCCGCCCCGTCTGGGGAATGACCTGTCACCGGTTGAGTCACGCGTTCGATGCCGGGGAGATCCTCGCCTCGGAGCGCTTCGCGATACGGCCCGACGAATGTCACGAGAGCCTCAACTTGAGAGTGCAGATGGCGGGCAAGCGACTCGCGGCACGGGTTGCCGGCAACTTCTCCGAGCTCTGGCACACCGCGGTGCCTCAGACAGGCGGCAGCTACTGGCCGAGGATCACGATGCGCGAGCGCGTCATTGATTTCGGCAAGCCGCTCGATGAGCTCCTGCGCCACGTCCGTGCCTACGGCAGAACCGGCAGCATCGCGAATCTCAACGGCACCTGGCTCATCGTGAAGCGGGCCGCCGGCTGGCACGAGACCCACTCTCATCGGCCCGGGGACATCGTACACGTCTACGGTCGCGAGGCACTCATCGCTGCACGGGACGGTTACCTCGCACTCCTTGAAACCGACATCGCACCGCCGCACGTCGGCCTCGAGCTGGCGGCCGGCGCACCGGCTGCCACAACGCCCCCGCACTCGCAGGAACACGCTGAAGCGCGCTAGCGGACTTACGCCCCATGCGGTTACTTCGACACGGGCGTGAGTTGCGTGATCTGCCTACTGAACTGACACGCTATCGCTCCGACACCAGGCGGCAGAAGACGCCGGTCGGGCACATCACGCCGCTTCGCTTCGTATCGAATTGTGCATGGCCGATCAGTTCACCGTTCTCGCGAGGCGCAGTCGCCGCGTGCCGCTGCTCAGGGCCCGGCGCACTGCTGCCAAGCCAGGCCCACGTAAGCCTTAAACCTGTGCGAACTATCGCGCCTCTCTCGCAGCCGACAGCTCAGAGTCGGATGGCGATATTCTTCGTTTGGACATAGTTCATCATGCCCTCGCGACCTTTTTCGCGTCCGAATCCCGATTGACCGACGCCGCCGAACGGCGTCTCGACGCCACCGGCAAACCATTCGTTGACGAACACCTGTCCGCCCCGAAGCGCACGCGCGGTTTTCATCGCGCGCTCGAGATCCCGCGTGAACACCCCTGCGACCAAACCAAAGCGCGTGCCGTTGGCAATCTCATGGGCCTCTTGATCCGTTCGGAATGAAAGCACCGTCAGGACCGGTCCGAACACTTCCTCTTGTGCGATCTGACACGCCGGGTCAGTCGCCCGAATGACGGTGGGCTGCATGAAGGCCCCCGCGCCACCCAGTGCACTGCCGCCGGCAATGATCCGCGCATCCTCGGCCCGAGCCCTGCTGACCATGTTCAGCACGGCATCTCGCCGCTCGCCCGAGGCGAGCGCGCCCATGTTCAGCCCCTCTTCGGCCCGCTCGACGCCCGGGCCGACAGACAGCGCCCGCGCCAGAGCGCTCGCCCTCTCGAGCAGTTCCTCCACCTTACTCTCGTGCACCAACACGCGCGACATTGCCGAGCAGGTCTGACCGGCATTGTAGAAAATGCCGTAGCGCATGTTCGTTTCGAACGCATCCAGATCCGCATCGGGATACACGATGGCAGCCGATTTGCCGCCCAACTCGAGAATAGTCGGCACGACATTCTCAGCCGCAGCGTGCGCCACGGCAATGCCGCTTTTCACCGAACCGGTGAAAACGATCAGATTGACGAGCGGATGTGACGCCAGTGCTGCCCCTGCACTCGCCCCCAAGCCACACACGATGTTGACTGCCCCGGCAGGAAGCGCACACGCTTCAGCCGCACGGGCATACCACAGGTTCGATAACGGGGTCATTTCGGGGGTCTTGACCACGCAGGGATTGCCGCACGCCAATGCCGGAGCCAGCGACCGTGCCGTCATCTCGAACGGATAATTCCACGGAATGATGTGAGCGGTGACGCCGCGCGGCTCCACCTCAGTGAAATCGACGTACTCGCCGCCCAGCGGGATCGAGCGTCCTTCGAGGCTTTCGGCGAGGTTCGCGTAATACTCGAGGAAACGCACCGCACCGGCGACTTCGACCCGTGCTTCCCACAGCGGCTTGCCCTGTTCGAGCGTCACGGTCAAGGCGATTTGCGCTTGATTGGCGCCGATGAAGGCTGCCATTCTGTGCAACATCCGTGCGCGTTCCACTGGCCGCAGAGCGGACAATGCGCCGGAACGATGCACCCGGCATGCGGCACGTACCGCCAGATCCACCTCCGCGGCGCCAGCCATCGCCTGCCGGGAAAGTTCCACTCCAGTGGCCGGATCGATGACCGGCCGGGCCGTCGCGGCGTCGCCCACCCAACGACCGTCGATATGATTCAGGGACAGTTCCGCAAAGCAAGCCGCAGCGCTCATGGCCAGCCCCTCAAAACCGGTCGATCACTGAGATGCCGAAACCGCTGCCCTCTTCCAGGCGGTCAAGCGCACCTTGCAGCCCCGCCAACGCAATGCGCTCGGTGACCAACTGCGCAAGATCGAGCCGTCCGCTGGCCGCCATTTCGAGTAACGGCGCGAAGCCGGCCGCGCCGAGTCCACGCATCCCAAACAGGCTCAGCTGGCGGGAATAGACCAGATCGAGCAGCGGCAGTTTCACCTCGACGTGTCGCCCGACGGGCATCCCAATCTGTACATGGCGGCCCAGCTTGCGCAGCGAACGCAGCGAATTGTCGAATGTCGCGCTCACACCGAGCGCATCAATCGACACATGCGCTCCTCCCCGAGTGAGCTCGCGCACCGCAGCGCCGACGTCCCCGACGTCAAGGGCGTTCACACAATGCTCGGCACCCAGTTCGCGCGCTTTGGCGAGCGCGACGGCCGAGATGTCCACCGCCACCACGCGCGCACCAAGTGTCCTTGCCAGCAGGAGCGCCGCGAGGCCGACACCGCCGCAGCCGTGAACCGCCAGCCATTCGCCTTCCTGCAGGCCCGCGCGGTCATTGATCGCGCGCCATGCGGTGGTCACTCGGCAGCCCATGCCAGCCGCTTCGACATAACCGACGGCGCTCGGCAGGCGCACGAGATTGAAGTCGGCATGGTGCACGACCACACGCTCTGCGAAGGCGCCCCACTGCGTGAAGCCTATCAAGCGCTGAGTGTCGCAGATGGTCGGCCGACCGCCGGTGCAGTCCTCGCAGTGTCCGCAACCCAGAATGAAAGGAGCCGTCACACGATCGCCGCGGCGAAAGCTGCGACATTCGGGGCCGGTTTCCACGACCTCCCCGGCAAACTCATGTCCCATGACATGCGGCAGGATCAGATCCGGATCGGCTCCCTTCCAGGTATGCAGATCCGAGCGGCACACACCACAGGCATGAACCTCGACGATGACGCCGTCGTGCGGGCAGTGCGGGTCGGCGACCGACTCGAGGGTGACGGGCGTGCGGATGGCGGTGAGCAAAGCGGCTTGCATGATTTGACGTCCAAATTGGCGATAGGTCACGGCTTGCAGGCGATCGCGCGGCCGACGCCCTGCCGTAATGGGGAAATGCGTCGCAGCAACGCTCTCGCTCGGCGCGAGCGCTGATTGGTTCGGCGCGCGACCTCAGGCGTACGTGAAGGCAGTCATTTTGGCACGAATTGTGCCGCGCATCGCGGCCACCACCCGAGCTGTCGCGCTGCCTCGCCGCTGCGCCAAGCGGCGACCGGTCAATCCGCTGAGTCGATCGGCCCGAACAAATCACGAACCCGCCCGATGCGACTCGGAGTGCGCAACCGCCGGTTCGCCCCCGGACCGATTGCGTCACCGTCGAATAGGTGCCACTGTCGCACGTCGCCCGCCAGGACAGCGATACCTGTCCCGTCTGGCGTCGTACACCAGGACGTGACTGTCGAAGCCTCTACTGGCTTTACCGCCTGAACGGTATCGTGGCTGCAGCGCTCGAGCGGCGTGGCCCGCTCGTCCACGGATCGGCCCGTGCCCGCGGCGACGCCCCCCTGACAAGCGCGCGAACCGAGGTCAAGCTGCGCAACGAACGCGTCGCTTGCGCGGGGCCGTACCGCCCTGCTGGGTCCACGCAGCGAGCCACCTCGAATATCAGTGCACGTTCACGCCGCGTCGGCCAGATACGGACCGAGTGACGAGGATCGCGCTGTGCCGCTTCGTCCTCGGCCACTCGATGCCATGTTCCCCTCAGCCGCAAGCGCCGCTGGCTTCGAGGGGTGGAATTGCCGTTTCCTTGCCGAGCCATTGTTCGAGCGCGGGGAGGAGATGCGCGCCCGGCTGAAATCCGCGCGTCACGATGGCATAGGGGTTGTCGTCGCCTTTCCCGGCGATCAGCGTCGGGAACCCCCGTACACCGGCTGACTGCGCAATCGCGAAGTCGCCGCGGGTTTCCTCACGCACCGCCTCGCTATCAAACGCGTCGCGGAACTCAGCGCGGTCCATACCGAATTCGGCGGCCAGATCCGCAAGCGTACTGGCGTCGGTAACGTCGCAATTTTCTGCGTAAAAGGCTCGGTGGATGCGCCTCAGCGCCGCGATGCCCATCGCCGCGCCACGGCGACGCAGCACCACCACGGCGCGGCTCGCAGGCTCGGTGTCGTAAATGAAGCGTTCGCGCTCGAAGAACGTGAAGTCGAACGGCTGTCCCGACGCTTCGTAGACATGCTGCCAGTGGCTGCGAACGTCGCTGCGCTCCTGTGCAGTCATGGGTTCTTTCGTCCAGGGGCGCAGCCCCCCCATGATCAGACGAATGGGCAGCGAAGGGCCGAACCGCTGCGAAATGGCCTCGATAACCGGCGAGAAACCCCAGCACCAGGAGCACATCGGATCGGCGAAATAGACCAGGTGAGGTTTAGACATGCAGGGTCTCCTTCGAGTGGCGCTGGACGATACTTGATTTAAATGGACCGTTCTATTATATCTCGCATACCGCTGACTCCCAAGTGCCACCGATGCCGCGCCCCCGATCGCTTTCCGACGACACTGTGCTCGAACGCGCGATCGAGGTGTTCTGGCAGAACGGCTACGCCGGCACCTCGCTGCGCGACCTGACGCAGGCGACGGGACTCAGTTCCGCCGCGCTCTATCATCGCTTCAGCGACAAGGACGGCTTGTTCATCGCGGCGTTGCGCCGCTATGCGGACGAGGGATTGGTGGAGCGTCTCGGGCGTCTCTCCGTTGCCCGGGATGCGCTCGGCGCGATCCGCAATTTCCTCGATGAACTGATCGCGATGTCGCTGGCCGATCCGCACCATCGCGGCTGCCTACTGGTCAACACGGCGCTCGACGGGGCCACGATGTCGGCCGAGGCGCGCGCGCTCGTACGCACCCGCCTCGGGGAGGTCGAGCAGTTTTTCGCCGCGCGGCTGAAGCAGGCTGTCGCCGACGATGCGCTCGATCCAAACACCGACATCGCCGGGGTGGCCACGACTCTGCTCGGCACGGTTCTCGCCATCCGCGTGATGGCACGGCTCGAACCCGACCCCGCTCGGCTGCGTGCGCTGGCCGAGCACGCCATCGCCAGTCTTCCTCGGCCGGCGAAAATGATGCGCCAGGGCCTCGAGCGATGATCGACGTGCACTACCCCGAGCCCCCCGCTGCCCAGCACGGGAAGGAAAGGGAATATTTGCGCACCCCGCGCGAGGCCGCGTTCGAACAGACAGTAGAGTCGATTGCCACCGAACGCGAGCCCGCACTGGCTGCATTGAACCGCACAGGCATCGTCGGCGCATTCCCGTGGGCTCCGCTCATCAGCCCCATCGCGCGCTCGGCAGTCAACGATCCGGATTTCGCCTGGGTCGAGCAGATGCTCGACGCTCACGGCGGACTCGCCCGCTCCGCGCGGCGGACAGCCCGTGCCTGACCAGAAACCGCAGGACATCAAGAGGACCCCCGATGGATACTACGCACAAACTTCATCCCGGCCAGCCCTTCACTCCGGTCGCCTTCAAGCAACTCGGTGGCGGCGAGTTCACCTTCGGCGCCTCGGGCGGTTGGCAGGCGCTGTTCGTGATCCGCGGCCAGCATTGTCCGATCTGCAAGTCCTATCTCTCGGAAATCGAACAGCGGCGAGAGGCTTTGGCCGCGCTGGGCGTCTCCGTCGCTGCCGTCTCTGCAGACACCGAAGCGCAGACCCGTATGACCGCGGAGGCGGCGAAAGTGAATTTCCCGCTGCTCTACGGCATGGACGATGCGACCATGCACCGGCTCGGCCTCTATGTGTCCGAGCCGCGTTCGGCGCAGGAGACCGACCATCGCTTCCCTGAGCCCGCGCTCTTTGTCGTCAATCCCCAGGGCGTTCTGCACCTGCTCGATATCGCCAACGCGCCGTTCCTGCGCCCTGATCTCGACCGCATCGTGCGCGGACTCGGCTTCATCATCGAGAAGGCCTATCCGATCCGAGGCACGGTGAAATGAGCCTGCTGACCGGCATCCGCGCCTGCGTCTTCGACGCCTACGGCACGATCTTCGACTTTGCCTCCGCGGCGGCACGCTGCACCGAAATCCCCGCGGAACAGCGGGCCGCGCTGACCAATCTGTGGCGCGATAAGCAGCTGCAATACACATGGCTGCGCACGTTGCAGGGCCGCTACGCGGACTTCTGGCAGGTGACGGGCGAGGCGCTGGACTTCACGCTGGACAGTCTGGGCATCGCGACACCCACCCTGCGCAGCCGTTTGATGGACCTTTATTTGACGCTCTCGTCCTTTCCCGAGGTTCCCGACACGCTGCGCCGGCTGAAGAAAGCGGGCTTCCTCACCGCAATCCTATCGAATGGATCCCCGGCGATGCTCGACAATGCGGTGCGCAACGCCGGTCTGCGCGATCTGCTCGACGCGGTGCTGTCGGCCGACGCAGTCAAGGTCTTCAAGACTCATCCGCGCGTCTATGAATACAGCCTGCAACAACTCGGCGTTGAGGCGCAGCAGGTGTCGTTCCAGTCCTCGAACGCCTGGGACGCCTTCGCCGCCTCTGCGTTCGGCATGCATGTGGTGTGGTGCAACCGGTATGGCCAGCGGCGCGAGCGACTGCCGGGCGCGCCGGAGCACGAAGTACGGAGTCTCGCCGAACTGCCTGCGCTACTCGCCTCGCCGACCTGACAGCCGACAGGGCCGAGGAACGGCATCGTACGCTCGCAAGTCCGTCCGTCGGACGCGCCGTTGCAGATGAGTGCGATCCATGCTGCTGTCAGCACCCTGTCCCGCGTGCCGTGAGTCCACCTGATCTGCCAGCACTCCCCCTCCCTGCCCGGCATTCTCGCGATCGGGCGGAGAGGGTGGCCGCCACAATCAGCATGGAATCCAGATGGTTTCCGATTCTCGTGCGTAATTCCTGCGTATTAGGGCCGAGTATTCGGAATGATGACCGATGGAATGGTACGACCGGTGTCACGATGCCGACCCGCATCGAATAGAGAGATTGACGGTGCCCGTCCAAAGACATATGCTTTGGCATATGCCTTCCTCGCGCGGGTGCTTCGAATGCCTGACTCAGAACGCCACGTCAGACTGTTCCGCAATGGACGGAACCAGGCTTTGCGTATCCCCAGAGAATTCGAACTCGATGCGGATGAGGCCATCCTGCGCAAGGAGGGGGATCGCTTGGTGATCGAGCCGGTGCGCAAGGGTCGTCTGCTCGCCCGACTCGCCACCCTGGAACCCATCGAAGAGCCGTTTCCGGATGTGGACGAGGATCTCGGCCGGATGGACGATGTGGAACTTTGAGGATGCCCTTTCGCTATTTGTTGGACACCAACATCCTCTCCGAACTGATGCGACATCCGCAGGGCGAAATCGCGCAGCAGATTGCCTCGCGGGGAGAGAACAGCGTATGCACCAGCACCATTGTTGCCTGCGAGCTTCGCTACGGTGCCTGTAAAGCGGGCTCGACCCGCCTCAGCGACCGGGTCGAGCTGATTCTCTCTGCGGTCGAGGTGCTTCCGGTGGAACCACCTGCCGACTGGCATTATGGGGAAATCCGCCAACATCTCGCGCGACAGGGCAACCCGATCGGTCCAAATGATCTGCTCATCGCCGCGCACGCCCGGGCGCTCGATCTGACCGTCGTGACGGACAATGTACGTGAGTTTTCCCGTGTTCCGGACTTGCGTGTTGAAAACTGGCTACCTCAATGAAGGATCAGCCCAGTCCGTATCGCGATGATGTGTCGGGCTCCGCGAACGTTTGCTGGAGTGCCCTCCTCGGCCGCACGGGGAACGACCTGTGCGCTCGACATCAACCGATAACGCAACGAGTTGGTAGGAAAGAAGCGCGGATGCGGGCGCACATATTTCGTGCGCCGCTAAATCTGGCGGAGAGGGTGGGATTCGAACCCACGGTCCCCGTGAAGGGACGCCGGTTTTCAAGACCGGTGCAATCAACCGCTCTGCCACCTCTCCGCGTATCGGCCTCGCGTGCGTTCAAATGTTATCAGATGCGGACCGCGACCGGGCCACATAGACAACGCGCGTGCTCGACTCGCGCCACGGCTGCACCGGTGCGCATCATTCCAGCTGCCAGGTCCCCTCGCACACGGAGGCCGCGAGCGCCCGGCGGTCACTCGGAGTCTCACGCGACTGCAGAGTCTCGCTCAGGACCTCCTTGGGCGCCGGCTTGCCGACCGCCGCCATGGCCTCGATACGGAATGTCTCCGGAATGCCGAGCTCGCGCCGCGCCCGCTCGTAGTCAAAGCCCTCCATTCCGTGCACCACGTAACCCTTGCGGAATCCCTGCAGCGCAAAATATCCCCACGCGGCGCCGGTATCGTAAGAGTGCGTCACGGCCTCCCTCCCGGTGTACGCGTTGAGGATCTTCGAGACGAATACAACGAGCGCCGACGCCCGCACACACCACGCCTGATTGCCGCTCGCGAGCAGACCGAAGAACGTTGGCCACTGCGGCGTGTCGCGCAGCGCAAACAGCATGCGCCAGGGCTGTCCGTTGCCCGAGGACGGCGCCCAGCGCGCCGCTTCGAACAGACTCAGCAGTTCCTCGCGCGCGAGCGGCTCCCCGCTCATCGCCCGCGGCGACCAGCGGTCAAGAAACTGGCTGTCTATCGCATGGTCCGCACGGCGGACCGAGCTGCCCTGGATCATCGCTTCGCTCCCGTAGCGCCCAGAGACGGGCCGGAACGGATGATACCAGCGACGTATTCCTACAGGTGATAGGCGACGCCGAGATAGAACTGGCGGGTCAGCGCCGGCTCGAGTGAGCCGCCGAACAGAAAGACGCGGGAATAATACCGGTGGTTCCCGAGGTTACTGACTCCGCCCTCGACCCGCCAGTGCGTCCCCCAGGCGTACTGCCCGGTGAAATCCGCAACCGTGTACGCCGGGATCAGCGCCGGGGTGCTGCCGAGCGCCGTGTCGCTGTTCTGGAAGTACTGCGCCCCGACCGCATCGACCATCACGCTCATGGTCAGACCGCGCACGCCGCGCAACGTCACCCCTCCCTTGAGCACATAGTGCGGTGCGTACGCAGGCACTTTGCCCGTCTGCCCGGGAATGCGGCTCGCGGTGAACTTGGCATTGAGGATGCTCACATTCGCGAACACCGTCAGGTGCTCCGATGCCGGCACACCGGGCCACAGACGCAGCAGGTCATAGGCGCTCGAGGCCTCCACGCCGCGGCTGCGCAGATCCCCGCTGTTCACATCGATCGTTTCCGTCGGCGTCAGCTGTTCGGTCTCGATCTCATGGGCCGCGTTGATCTGAAAGACACTGGCATCGTAGTACAGCCCGCTCAGCGGCCAGCCGTGCACACCGGCTTCGTAGGTCAGATAATGCGTGCTCGCCGGATTGTTCAGACCGTTGAAATTGCTGAACGGGCTCGCGATGTCGAGATAACGCACCGGCCGGTAGCCCTGCGAAACGTTGAAATAGGTCTCGTTGCCGCGACCGAAGTCGTTACCGAAGCCGATACCGAACAGCGGAACGGTGCGGCTGAAGGTGCCGTGCACCAGGTTCGGATGCGGCGCCGCCGTCTCGTGCGTATACAGCTGCTCATGATCGATCCGCGCCGAGGTCACCACGTGAAAGCGGCCGAAGCGATACAGATTCTCGCCGAACACCGCCACGTAGCGCGTGCGACGCTGGTCATTGTAAAAGAGCGCTCCGCTCGCACCATACGGGGCAATCAGCGGATCGGGGCTGTTGATCTCGGTGTACGGACTGTTCGAGGCATAGGCGGTATAACCGAGGGTGAAGGCGCTGCCCTGCCCCCAGTGATGCAGGAAACGGCCATCGAGCCCCGTGTAATGAAATTTCTGCGACGCGAGCGTCGCGCCGGTGCCCAGCGCCGGACTGCCCGCGCTGTAGCGGTCCGCGCGGGTCACCAGGTCCTGGTAACCCGTCCAGAGCTTCTGCACGAACAGACTGTTGCGATCAATCTGATTACGGTAGGTGAGTACCGCCGTGTACCGATGCGCCCAGTCCCGATCGTCCGGCGTGCTCGTCTGGCGGGAATTGGCCCGAAACTGCGCTCCGCTCAACAGACCCGGCATGCCGCTCTCGAGCGCGTAGGCATGCACCGCGAGGCTGAGCTTCTGGCCCGGATCGATGCGGTAGCCGAGCGCGAGGTCCCCGGAATCGACGCTGTAATCCCCGTTTGCGCGCTGCCCGTTCGACTGTCGGTGGGAGAAGTCGGCCAAGTAGTCCCAGCGGCCGGCGGGGCCTGAGATCGAGCTGTAGGTCGAGTACAGTCCGTCGCTGCCGAAGACCTGATCCGTGCTCGCCCGCGTTGTCTTGCCCGGGCGGCGCGAGATGAAGTTGATCACCGGCTCGGGCTGCGGCCCGTAGAGCAGACCGGAACCGCCGCGGATCATCTGCACTTGCGAAATCGACTGGAAGCTCGGCAAGTAATAAAGCGTCGGGTAGCCGATGAAATCCATCTCCATCGGAATGCCATCCTGCATCAGCAGCAGGTACTCGCTCTCCTGCGGATTGCCGAGACCGCGGTAGGAAAGGTTCAGATTGGTCGGGTTCTGCTGCTCGGCCAGCACCAGCCCCGGCATCTGGTCGAACAGCTGGCGGGGTTGATTGTTGATAATCGGGGGCTGCAGCTTCAGCCGCACGACGGTGGTGTCGCGGGTCACCGTGATTTCGGTGCCCGAGATCTCCGGCATGGAATGCGCATAGCGTGTCCGGGCGTTGAACAGCCACGGCGCCTGAATCAGCACCTGCGCGACGCCCGTGCGCCGGGTCGCGGCCGAACCGTCTGCGCCAGACTGAGCTCGCGCAGTGCCGGTGCCCGCGGCGCCGGCCGCCGGGGTCTGTCCATGCGCAACGGTGCAGCACAGCGCGAGCCCCGCCGCCAATGCCTGCCAGGTGACCTTCACGTAGAACCTCTCGAGTCGCAGGGGTGACGCGCCGCGGGAAAACGCCTTTGCGGGTCGCACAGCGCGGGCGATGGATGCGCGCATTTAAGCGGCGCCAGCCCCACTACTACCATGGGTAGTAAGCACGCCGGACGCGCCAGCCGCTCGGCTCAACGCATCCGGCGCCCCGAGCGGTGCCGCCCCGGGCGGCACCCGGGGATTCAGCCGCTCGCCCCGATCCGCTCGCAGCCGCCGAAATACGGCTGCAATGCCTGGGGCACGAGCACCGTGCCGTCGGGCTGCTGATAGTTCTCGAGCACCGCCACCAGCGTGCGCCCGACGGCAAGTCCGGAGCCGTTCAGGGTGTGCAGCGGCTCGGGCTTGCCCTGCGGCGCGCGCCAGCGGGCCTGCATGCGCCGCGCCTGATACGCTTCGTAGTTGCTGCACGAGGAAATCTCGCGGTAGCGCTGCTGCGAGGGCAGCCACACCTCGAGGTCGTAGGTCTTGGCGCTGCCGGCGCCGACATCGGCCCCGCACAGCGCTACGGTACGAAACGGCAGCTCCAGGCGCTTGAGCACCTGCTCGGCGTGGCTGGTGAGCTCCTCGAGTGCGCGGTAGGAGTCCTCCGGCCGCACGATCTGCACCAGCTCCACCTTGTCGAACTGGTGGTTGCGGATCATGCCGCGCGTATCCTTGCCCGCCGATCCGGCCTCCGAGCGAAAGCACGGCGTGTGACACACGAAGCGCAACGGCAGCGACTCGGCCGGCACGATCTGTTCGCGCACGAGGTTGGTGACCGGCACTTCGGCGGTCGGAATGAGATAGAAGCCCTGCTCACCGCGGATCGCGAACAGATCCTGCTCGAACTTCGGCAGCTGGCCGGTGCCGAGCAACGCCTGGCTCTGTACCAGATAGGGCGCGTAGACCTCAGTGTACCCGTGCTCGAGCGTGTGCAGATCGAGCATGAACTGCGCCAGGGCGCGGTGCAGCCGGGCAATCTGCCCACGCATCACCACGAAGCGCGCCCCCGAGATGCGCGCGGCGGCCTCGAAGTCGAGCCCCCCGAGGCGCTCCCCGAGCGTCACGTGATCGAGCGGCTCGAACTCGATGGCGCGCGGGGTGCCCCAGCGGCGCACCTCGCGGTTGTCCGCCTCGCTCGCGCCCTCCGGCACCGACTCGTGCAGCAGATTCGGCAGCGTCAGCTGCCAGCCATCGAGCTCGGACTGCACGGCAGTGAGGGTCTGTTCGGCAGCGGCGAGTTCCCCGGTGAGTTGCTCCCCGCGCGCCAGCAGCGCGCTCGCATCCTCACCACGTCCCTTGGCCATGCCGACCGCCTTGGCGTTGGCGTTGCGCTCGGCCCGCAACCGATCGGACTCGATCTGCGCGCTCTTGCGGCGCTCCTCGAGCGCGCGCAGGCGCGCCACATCGAGCACGTAACCGCGGCGGGCAAGATTGCGGGCCACGCCTTCCGGATCGGAGCGCAACAACTTCGGATCGATCATGATTTTGCTTTCCTCAATTTCTCCAGTGCCTCGCCAATCTTGATCTCGAGCCCGCGCGGCACCGGCCGATAGTATCGCCGATCGGGCATCTCATCCGGCAGATAGCGCTCGCCGGCGGCGTAGGCCCCCGGTTCATCGTGCGCATAGCGATAACCGTGTCCGTAGCCGAGGGACTTCATCAGACCGGTGGGCGCGTTGCGTAGCCGCAGCGGCACATCGAGCGTACCGAAGCGCTCGACATCGGCCTTCGCCTCGCCGAAACCGACATACACGGCGTTGCTCTTCGGCGCACAGGCGAGATACACCACGGCATTGGCGATCGCCAACTCGCCCTCGGGACTGCCGAGGCGATCGTAAGCCTCCCAGGCCTCCAAGGTCAGGGTGAACGCGCGCGGATCGGCGATTCCGACGTCCTCGATGGCCATGCGCACGGCCCGCCGCGCGATGTAGAGCGGATCACAGCCGCCATCGAGCATGCGGCTCAACCAATACAGCGCCGCGTCCGGATCGGTGCCGCGCACCGCCTTGTGCAGTGCCGAGATCTGGTCGTAGAACTGCTCCCCGCCCTTGTCGAAGCGCCGGCGTGTGCCGCTCGCGACTTCCTCGGCGTGCGCAAGCGTGATGCGCGCACCAGGGCCGTCGGCTTCGGCGAGACTCGCGGCCAGTTCGAGCATGTTCAGCGCGCGGCGTCCGTCCCCGTCCGCCGCGCGCGCGATCAGCTCGAGCGCGCCCGCTTCGGCCGTAAGTGACAACGCCCCGAGGCCGCGCTCGCGGTCGGCGAGCGCCGTGCCGAGCAGGTGCACCAGATCGGCCTCGCCGAGCGGCTTCAGCACGTACACCCGCGCCCGCGACAACACCGCGCTCACCACTTCGAACGAGGGATTCTCGGTGGTGGCGCCGACGAAAGTGAGCGTGCCGTCTTCCAGATACGGCAGGAACGTGTCCTGCTGCGCTTTGTTGAAGCGGTGCACTTCATCGAGGAACAACACCGTCGGCCGGCCCCGGCTCTCGCGTTCGGCGCGTGCCGCCTCGACCGCGGCTCGGATGTCCTTCACACCGGCCATCACCGCCGAGAGCGCGATGAACTGCGCGCCGCTGCGCTGCGCGAGCAGGCGTGCCAGGGTGGTTTTTCCCGTGCCCGGCGGACCCCACAAGATCAGCGAGTGCATCCGCCCGGACTCGATCGCCTGGCGCAGCGGCTTGCCCGGGGCGAGCAGGTGCCGCTGGCCGGCCACCTCATCGAGCGAGCGCGGGCGCATGCGGTCGGCGAGCGGCCGCGTCAGATCGACCGGTGTACCGTGCGGATCGTTCACCGCGCAGGCTTTCCGATCACGTCGGCCCCCGCCGGCGGGGTGAAGGTGAGCGCAGCGCTCGGCACGGGTCGATTGACCGCCACGTGCTCGAACACGATTGTCGCCTCCTGCCCGAGCGTGTCCTCGAGGATCATCCGCTTGAGGGTGCCATGCTCGAAGCCGAACAGCGCGCTGCGAAAGTCCGCGCCCGAGGGATGCAGCGGCTCGACGAACACCCAGGTGAGTCCCTGACGCCGGCCGGCCAGCCGCTCACGAAAATGCTGCTGCACATCGACGGTGCCCGACAGCAGCATCGCCGGCGTGGCCGACAGCGCCGCGCTCACCGGTTGGACCGTCACCTGCTCGAGATCGCGATCGTAGAACCACAGGTTGCGCCCGTCGGCGACCATCAACTGCCCGGCCCCTGCGGCGGCGCCGGGCTTGGCCGGCAGTGGATGTATGCTCCAGCGGAAGCGGCCCGGCCGCTGGACGATGAGCGTGCCGGCCGAGCGCGACAGGAGCGCCCCATGCGCATCGACCAAGGTCTGGCGGAAGCTCACCTGCAGCGTGTGCAGGCGGCTGAGGAACCGATCGAGCGGGGTCGCGGGGCGCGCGGCCTGCACCGCCGGCGCGGCCGGTACCGGAGGCGCCGAGCGCGCCGGGAGCGCCGCGGAGAGCAGCCAGCCGAAGCTCGCAGCGGCCGCGAGCGCCGTCAGATTCACACCTTTCGCCATGGGAAATCAGTCCTCCGGGCGCGCCGGTACCAGGACCTCGCGCGCGCCATTTGATTGCAGGGGGCCGACGAGACCCGCCATTTCCATCGCCTCGAGCAGGCGCGCTGCGCGGTTGTAGCCGATCTTCAGCCGACGCTGCACGTAGGAGATCGACGGCTTGCGCTCGGTCGTCACGATCCGCACCGCCTCGTCGTAGAGTGCATCCTGCTCCGGATCGGCGCCCGCGCCCCCCTCGCCCTCCTCCCCCGGCAACCCCGGGATCGGCGTCTGGGGACCGCAGAGCACCTCCTCGATGTAATTCGGCGGCGCCACCTTCTTCAACGCCTCGGCAACGCGATGCACTTCCTGATCGGAAACAAAGGCCCCATGCACCCGCGTCGGCAGCGAAGTTCCGGAGGGCAGATAGAGCATGTCGCCATGGCCGAGCAACGTCTCGGCGCCCATCTGATCAAGGATGGTGCGCGAGTCGACCTTGGCCGACACCTGAAAGGCGATGCGGCAGGGAATGTTTGCCTTGATCAGTCCGGTGATCACATCGACTGACGGGCGCTGGGTGGCGAGCACCAGGTGGATGCCCGAGGCACGTGCCTTCTGGGCGAGTCGCGCGATGAGCTCCTCGACCTTCTTGCCGACGATCATCATCAGATCGGCGAGCTCATCGATCACCACCACCACGTACGGCAACGCCGTCAGATGCGGGATCTGGCTCTGGTCGAGCGTCGGGTCATTGGCCGCGCGTGCGAGCAGCACCGGATCGAGAATCGGCTTGCCGGCATCCGTGGCCTCTTTCACCCGCCGGTTGAATCCGGTGATGTTGCGCACCCCGAGAGCGGCCATCAGCTGATAGCGCCGCTCCATCTCCGCCACGCACCAGCGCAGCGCGTTGGCCGCCTGCTTCATGTCCGTGACCACCGGGGAGAGCAGATGCGGGATGCCCTCGTAGACCGACAACTCGAGCATCTTCGGGTCGATCATGATCAGCCGCACGTGCTCGGCAGTCGACTTGTACAGCAGCGAGAGCACCATGGCGTTGATGCCCACCGATTTGCCCGAACCGGTGGTGCCGGCGATCAGCAGATGCGGCATGCGCGCCAGATCAGCCACCACCGGGGCGCCGCCGATGTCCTTGCCGAGCGCGAGCGCGAGCGGCGAGTGCACCTCGTCGTAGGCCTTGGAACGGATGATCTCGCCGAGCGTGACGATCTCGCGTTTCTCGTTGGCGATCTCGAGTCCCATCACGTTCTTGCCGGGAATCACCTCCACCACGCGCACGCTGAGCACCGAGAGTGCCCGCGCCAGATCCTTCGAGAGGCTGGTGATCTGGCTCGCCTTGACCCCCGGGGCGGGTCGCAGCTCGAAACAGGTGACCACCGGGCCGGGCTGCACCGAGACCACCTCGGCTTCGATGTCGAAGTCCTTTAGCTTCATCTCCACCAGGCGCGAAAGCCCCTCGAGCGCCTCGCTCGAGTACAGCGGCTCGCGCGGCGGCGGATCATCGAGCAGTGACAGCGGCGGCAGCTCACCGGATTTCTGCGAATCGAACAGCGGCACCTGCCGCTCCTTCTCGACCCGCTCGCTCTTCTCGATCTTGACCGCCGGCACGCTGATGCGCGGCGGGGCGCGCGTGGCGGCGCGCTGCTGCTCGACCGCCACGGCCTCTTTGCGCGCCTGACGGCGCTCGCGGCCCACGGCCAGATCGCGCGCGACGGAGCGACGCGCGCGCACCCAGCCGAGCGCAGCCCAGGCCCACTCGCCGAGTCGGTCCATCACGGTGAACCAGGAGACCCCGAGGCCGAGCGACAAGCCGGCCATCCACGCCACCAGCAAGGTGAGCGTCGCACCGAGATACCCCAAACCGGCACGAAGTCCGCCGCCAGCGAGCTTGCCGAGCAACCCGCCCGCCCCTTCGTGCAGCGCACCGGGAAGCCAGTTGAGCGTGGCGAGGCCGCAGCTCGCGGCGAGCAGCAGCGCCAGTCCTGCTGCGCGCGCCCAGCGGGTGGCGCGCGCGGGCGGCTCCTCGTGGGCGCTGCGGTGCAGACGCCAGGCGGCAAGCCCCAGCAGCACCGGCACCCAGTAGGCGGGGAAGCCGAACAGGCCGAGCAGCGCATCGGCCAGGTACGCCCCGACCGGTCCGATGCGGTTGTGCACGGCCCGACCGGCCCCGCTGTAGAAAAAACCCGCATCGTGGCGGTGATAGGTCGCGAGCGCGATCAGCACCACCAGCGCGGCAGCGGCCGTGGCGATGACGGCGCTCTCGCGCAGTGCACGGGTCACTGTGGCGCTGAAGCGGGACGAACGGCGCGCGAGCGCCTGGGACTCAGCCAATGGACACGGCTCCACGACAGATGAGGAAACTGAGTCGGTAATTTTAGCGCAGTACCCGCCCGCCCACCCTTGGTACTATCCGGATCCGTATCAGGTGCCCTGCCGCGCACGCGCGCCGGCGCCCACAGCCACTCGAGGATCCCATTGCCATGAGCGAACCCCGGCACAGCCGACTCATCATTCTGGGCTCAGGGCCCGCCGGCTACAGCGCCGCCGTCTATGCCGCGCGCGCCAATCGCGCCCCGGTGCTGATCACAGGCCTGGAGGCCGGCGGGCAGCTGATGACCACCACCGACGTCGACAACTGGCCGGGGGACGTCGAGGGCTTGCAGGGTCCGGCGCTGATGGAGCGGCTGCGCCGCCATGCCGAGCGCTTTAACACCGAGATCGTGAGCGATCACATCAATCAATGCGATCTGCAGGTCCGTCCCTTCCGCCTGCACGGCGATGCCGGCACGTACACCTGCGAGGCGCTCATCATCGCCACCGGCGCCACCGCGAAATATCTGGGACTGGCCTCGGAGGAGAAATTCCGCGGCCGCGGCGTATCGGCCTGTGCGACCTGTGACGGCTTTTTCTTCCGCGCGCAGCGGGTGGCGGTGATCGGCGGCGGCAACACGGCGGTCGAGGAGGCGCTCTACCTCTCGCACATCGCCGAGCACGTCACCCTCGTGCACCGCCGCGACCGGTTGCGGGCCGAGAAGATCCTGCAGGACCGGCTGATGCGCGAGGTCGAAGCCGGCAAGATCAGCGTGATCTGGGATCACGCGGTGGCCGAAGTGCTCGGCGATGCGCAAGGCGTCACCGGGGTGCGCCTGGCGCATGCCAAGAGCGGCGAGCCGCGTGAAATCAGCGTCACCGGCGTGTTCATCGCCATCGGGCATGCGCCCAATACCGCGCTGTTTGCCGGACAGCTCGCCATGCGCAACGGCTACCTCCAGGTGCGCAGCGGCGCCGAGGGCAACGCGACCGCGACCAGCATCCCGGGCGTGTTTGCCGCCGGCGATGTGGCCGATCCGATCTACCGCCAGGCGATCACCTCGGCCGGTTCCGGCTGCATGGCCGCGCTCGATGCCGACCGTTACCTCGAGACGCTGGAGGCCGGCCACTCGCCGTAGCGGATGTCGCTCGCCGTTCACTCGAGCATCGATCAGATCGACCCGCAGCAGTGGAATGCGCTGGTCGGGCGTGCCCATCCGTTCCTGCGCCACGAATTCCTCGCCGCCCTCGAGCACGGCGGATGTCTTGGCGCGGCGCGCGGCTGGCAGCCCTGTCTGCTCACCCTGCGCGATGCGGCCGGGCTCGCCGGCGCGGTGCCGGCTTACCTCAAGGACAACTCCTTCGGCGAGTTCGTGTTCGATTTCGCCTGGGCGGAGGCCTATGCGCGCCACGGCCTGCAGTACTACCCCAAGCTCACCGTGGCCGTGCCGTTCACTCCCGCGAGCGGACCGAGGCTGCTGGTGCGCGCCGACCTCGAAGCCGCCGCAGTGCGCGCCGCGCTGCTGCAGGGGCTCGAGGCGCTGGCGCGCGAGCATGGCTGCTCCTCCACTCACATGCTGTTTCTCACCGCAGCAGACCGCAGCGCCTGCGAGCAGGCCGGCTGGCTGCTGCGGCGCGACTGCCAGTTTCACTGGACCAACCGCGGCTACGCCGACTTCGAGCAGTACCTCGCGAGCTTCACCGCCGAGAAGCGCAAGAAGACACGGCGCGAGCGGCGGCGGGTGCAGGAGTCGGGCATCCACTTCGAGACCCGGCTCGGCAGTGAGCTCGATACGCCCCTGCTCGATTGCGTTTACGCCTTTCATCGCGAGACCTTCCTGCGTCACGGGCACGAGCCGTACCTCACACGCGAGTTCTTCGGACAGATCTGCCGCACGCTCGGCGATGCGCTGATGGTGAAGATCGCCCGGCACGGGCGCGAGCCGGTCGCCGCGGCGGTGTTCTTCTGGTCCGAGGAGGCGCTGTGGGGACGCTACTGGGGCGCTCGGGGCGAGTACCACAGCCTGCATTTCGAGACCTGCTACCACCAGGGGATCGAGTTCTGCATCGAGCGCGGCATTGCGCGCTTTGAGCCCGGCACACAGGGCGAGCACAAAATCAGCCGCGGCTTCGAGCCGAGCCTCACCTGGTCGGCGCACGCGATCCGCGACCAGCGCTTTCGGGCCGCCATCGGCGAGTACCTCGAGCGAGAAGCGCACTGGGTGGATGAGTACGTCGGTGAGGCCGGCACGCACGTGCCGTTCCGCAAAGCGCCCGAATGAAGCGCATCACCTGGCTATCCCCGCACGCACCCGGGGACTGGTTCCCGCCCCTCGAGCAGGCGCTCGATGAGCCATCCGGGCTGCTCGCCGCGGGCGGGGATCTGTCGAGCCCGCGGCTGCTGGCGGCCTACCGGCGTGGCATTTTTCCCTGGTACTCACCCGGCCAGCCGGTGCTGTGGTGGTCGCCCGATCCGCGCACGGTGCTGTTTCCCGCGGAATTTCGCCTGCATCGAAGTCTAGCCAAGACGATACGGAACAAGGGCTTGCAGGTCACCGTTAACGCGGATTTCCAGACCGTGATCGACGCTTGCGCCGCGCCGCGCTCGCGCAGCCCGGGCACCTGGATCACCGCGGAGATGCGCGCCGCCTACGTGCGGCTGCACGAGCTCGGCTTCGCGCACAGCATCGAGGTCCGCGCGGCCGGGGAACTGATCGGCGGGCTCTACGGGGTGCGCCTCGGCGGGGTGTTTTTCGGTGAATCGATGTTCAGCCGCGCGCGCGACGGCTCGAAAGTGGCGCTGGCGCAGCTGGTGCGGCTCACGACCCTGAACGACATTGCGCTCATCGACTGTCAGATGCCCTCGGCGCATCTGGCGAGCCTCGGGGCCCGCTCGATCCCCCGCGGGGAGTTTCAGCGGCTGCTCGAGCGCTGGGTGAGCCCGGAGCCGGCGGCGCTGCGCACCGAGGCGGCGCAGAACGGTCTGCCGTAAGTTCATTGCACAGCCACAGCCATTTGTGCTGCAATTCGCGCCCCCGCAACGCAAAGGGCCATATGTCCAAAGAAGACGCCATCCAGATGGAAGGTGAGGTAGTGGAAACGCTGCCCAACACCACGTTCCGTGTGAAGCTGAAGAACGGCCACGTAGTCACTGCGCACATCTCGGGCAAGATGCGCAAAAACTACATCCGTATTCTCACCGGTGACCAGGTCACCGTCGAGATGACCCCCTACGACCTCAGCAAGGGCCGAATCGTCTACCGCGGCCGCTGACCACTGCGCCGCGCGCGCACGGATCGCGCGGTTACACCGTCACTTCGGGCTGCGCCGTTGCCGTGCACTCCAGTTCCAGACGCGAGCCGTCGGCCGCGACTGACACGCGCACCTGGCCACCCCCGACGAGCCGGCCGAACAGCAGCTCCTCGGCGAGCGGGCGCTTGATGAACTCCTGAATCGTGCGGGCCATCGGGCGTGCGCCCATCTTCGGGTCATAACCCCGCGCGGCGATCCAGCGCCGTGCCGCATCGTCGAGGGAGATCGTCACGCCCTTCTGCTCGAGTTGCATCTCCACCTCGAGGATCAGCTTGTCGACCACCCGCTCGATGGTGGTCTCATCGAGACTCGAGAACTGAATGATCGCATCGAGGCGGTTGCGGAACTCCGGAGTGAACAGCCGCCGGATCGCCTCCATGCCGTCGGTGGCGTTGTCCTGCTGCGTGAAGCCGATCGAGGGCCGGGCCATCTCCTGCGCCCCGGCGTTGGTGGTCATGACGATGATGACGTGGCGAAAGTCGGCCTTGCGCCCGTTGTTGTCGGTGAGCGTGCCGTGATCCATCACCTGCAGCAGCAGGTTGAACACATCCGGATGCGCCTTCTCGATCTCATCGAGTAGCAACACACAGTGCGGATGCTTGGTGATCGCCTCGGTGAGCAGCCCGCCCTGATCGAAGCCGACGTAACCCGGCGGCGCCCCGATCAGCCGCGAAACGGTGTGCCGTTCCATGTATTCGGACATGTCGAAACGCAGGAACTCCACCCCGAGGGTGATGGCGAGCTGGCGGGTGACCTCGGTCTTGCCGACCCCGGTGGGGCCTGCGAAGAGGAAACTGCCGACGGGCTTGCGCTGATCGCCGAGCCCGGAGCGGGCCATCTTGATCGCCGCGGCCAACGCCTCGATGGCCTTGTCCTGCCCGAAAATCACTAACTTCAAATTGCGCTCGAGGCTGCGCAGCACCTCGCGATCGGAGGTCGAGACGCTCTTTGGCGGAATGCGCGCCATGCGCGCCACCACGTCCTCGATGTGCGTCACCTCGATCGCCGCAGGGCGCTCGCCAATGGGCTTCAGGCGCTGGCGCGCTCCGGCCTCATCGACGACGTCGATTGCCTTGTCGGGCAGATGGCGCTCGTTGATATGGCGCGCGGCCAGCTCGGCGGCCGCCTTCAACGCCTCGGGGGTGTACGGGATGCCGTGATGCTCCTCGAAGCGGCCCTTCAAGCCGAGCAGGATCTCCACGGTCTCGGCCACCGAGGGCTCGGTCACGTCGATCTTTTGGAACCGGCGCGCCAGGGCGTGATCCTTCTCGAAAATGCCGCGGTATTCCTGATAGGTGGTCGAGCCGATGCAGCGGATCTCCCCGTTGGTGAGCACGGGCTTGATCAGATTCGAGGCATCCATCACGCCGCCGGAGGCCGCGCCGGCGCCGATGACGGTGTGGATCTCATCGATGAACAGAATCGCCCCGGGGAGCTTCTTCAGCTCACCGATCACGCCCTTCAGGCGCTTCTCGAAATCTCCGCGGTACTTGGTTCCGGCGATGAGCGCGCCCATGTCGAGCGCGTAGATCGTGCAATCGACGAGCACCTCGGGCACCTGCCCCTCGACGATCAGGCGGGCGAGCCCCTCGGCGATCGCGGTCTTGCCGACGCCCGCCTCCCCGACGTACAGCGGGTTGTTCTTGCGACGGCGGCAGAGGATCTCGATGGTGCGCTCGACTTCGAGCTTGCGCCCGATGAGCGGATCGATGCGCCCCTCCTGCGCCATGCGATTTAAGTTGGTGGTGTATTTGTCGAGCGCGCCACCGCCTTCCGGATCGCGCTCCTCGGCCTGCTGCGGCTCCTCGCTCGCTTTCTCCTCGGCAAGCTTGGAGAGCCCGTGGGAGATGTAGTTGACGACATCGAGCCGCGTGATGTGCTGGCGGTTGAGCAGAAACACCGCGTGGCTCTGCTTCTCGCTGAAGATCGCCACCAGCACGTTCGCGACGCCGACTTCCTTGCGGCCGCTCGATTGCACGTGAAACACCGCGCGCTGCAGCACACGCTGAAAGCCCAATGTCGGCTGCACCTCGTGCTCGGCGCCCTCGGCCACGCGTGGGGTCGACTGCTCGATGTGCTCCTTCAGCTCCTGGCGCAGACGGCTCAGGTCAGCCCCACAGGCGCGCAGCACTTCACGCACGCGCGGTGTGTCGAGTATCGCGAGCAGCAGATGCTCGACCGTGAGGTACTCGTGACGCGCCTCGCGGGCCTGGTGGAACGCGTCGTTCAGACAGAATTCAAGCTCGTTCGACAGCACTTTAATCGAGCCTCTTGCCGTTCACGCCTCTTCCAGCGTGCACATCAACGGGTGCTGGTTGTCACGCGCGTAGGTGGTGACCTGCGCGACCTTGGTTTCGGCGATCTCGAAGGTGAACACCCCGCATACCCCCTTACCCTGAGTGTGCACTTCCAGCATGATACGCGTTGCCGTCGGCCGGTCGAGGCTGAAGAACTTCTCCAGCACGTCGACCACGAATTCCATCGGGGTGTAATCGTCGTTCAGCAGCACCACCCGGAACAGTGGCGGCGGCTTGACCTGCGGCCGCGCCTCCTCGACGAGTACCCCGGTATCGGGACGGGTCGGATGGGGGTCGCTCATGGGCTCTTTATAGGGTGGCCGACGGCGCAACACAAGGGCCGCCGCCCCCCGGCGGCGGCGGCCGGCCAATCCGCGATCGTGGTCTCAAACAGAAACAAGCGCTTGTGAGCGGAACCGGCAGCCCCGTATCATTGATCGCATGCCGCCGTCGCACGATGTGGGCGTTTTACGGTCTACCTTCTACCGAACATGCTGAAGCATCGATGAGCACCGCGTCCTGGCTCGAAGGATTCCGCTCCGGCGATCCGTGGCGCAACCGGCTGCTCAACCGTGCGCCCGGGATTCTGGTCGCGGTGCTCGCCCTTGCCCTCGCCACGCAGGCTGCGCTGCTCGTGACCGATCTGGCCGGCGGGGATGCCGTACCGGCCGCGCCCCTGGCGAGCTGGCATCCGCATGCCCGCGGTACGGACGTCGCTGAACTTATCGCGAGCCACCTGTTCGGCATTGCTCCGCCCTCAACCGAACCGCTCTCGGCCAATGCCCCGCAGACCGACCTGCCGCTGGTGCTCACCGGGGTGATCGCCGCGCACGATCCGGCCGAGGGGCTGGCGATCCTCGGGCCGAACGCGCAGAGCGTGAGGGTCTACGCTGTCGGGGACAGCGTGCCCGGAGGGGCGACGCTTGCCGGCGTGCTGCCGAGCAAGGTGCTGCTGCGCCGCAATGGGGTATTGCAATCGCTGGCGTTACCGCAGCAGGCGCCGCCCGGGGCGGCCCCTCCGAGCGCCGCGACGCTGCCCCCCGAGGAGACCCGCGCACCGCAGTTCGTCGCCCGCATGCGCGCCCTCGTCGCCCGGCGTCCGCAGATTCTCACCGAACTGCTGCGCCCGGAGCTGGTGCTCGCCAACGGTCGTCCGCTCGGCTATCGGGTCTACCCGGGCAGTGACCCGCTCGCCTTCGCCCGCCTCGGTCTCAAGCCGGGCGATCTGGTCCTGCAGATCAATGGCACGCCGCTCACCGATCCGGCCCAGGACCAGCAGATCCTCAACACCCTTGGCTCCTCGAGCGAGGCGACGGTGACCGTGCTGCGCAACGGCATGCAGCGCGTGCTCACGCTCGATCTGGCGCAGGTCGAGCAGGCCGCCCAGTCCCTGCCCCCACCCGCCGCCACCGGCGGCCCGAAGAGCGCGCCGCACGCGCTGCCCTTTGGCGCCATGCTGCACAACGCGAGCGCGCCGCCGCGATGAGGAAGGTCTTTGTGAAAGGTCTGCGCTGGTTCGTGTTCTGCGTGTTTGCCACCGCCCTGATCGGTGGCCCCCTCGCGCGCGCCGCCGGCGCGGCCAGCATCACGCCAAATTTCAAGGACGCCAACATCCGCCAGATCATCCAGGCGGTCAGCGCGGCCACCGGCAAGGACTTCATCCTCGACCCGCGGGTCAACGCCCAGGTGACGATGTACTCCTCGACGCCGCTCACCCCGGCGGCGTTTTATCAGGCGTTTCTGTCCATTCTGCAGGTCTACGGTTATATCGCGGTGCCCTCCGGTCAGCACATCGTGAAGATCGTGCCGAATGCCGATGAGCGGCAGATGCCCTCGATCCTGCTGCCCAAGCGCGTCAGCTCGAGCTCGGATGAGCTGGTCACGCAGGTGATTCCCGTCAAGAACGTCAGCGCCGCGGAGCTGGTGCCGATTCTGCGCCCGCTGGTACCGGAGTGGGGCCATCTGGCGGCCTACCCGCCGTCGAACATCCTGATCATCTCCGACCGCGCCAGCAACGTCTATCGCATCATGCGCATCGTCAAGCGCATCGACCGCGTCGGCAACCAGGACGTGGACGTCATGCCGCTGCGCAACGCCTCGGCCACACAGGTCGTGCAGGTGATCAACCAGCTCTACCAGGGCCAGGCGACCGCGCAGATGGGTCGCACCTTCAAGGTGGTGGCCGATGAGCGCACCAACAGCGTGCTGATCAGCGGCGATCCGGCCGAGCGGCTGCGCATCCGCGCGCTCGTCGCCGAGCTCGACACGCCCTCGGCGGCCGGCGGCGACACCCGCGTGGTGTATCTGCACTACGCGAGCGCCAAGGAGCTCGCCCCGAAGCTCAAGGAGCAGATGCAGGAGCTCGCGCAGATCGCCACCGCCGGCAACGTCAAGGGTGCCGCCCAGACGGCGGCCGAGAAGAACGCGCTCGTCTGGGCCGACACGCAAAACAACGCCTTGGTGATCACCGCGCCGCCGAAGGTGATGCGCACCATTCTTGGCATCGTCGCACAGCTCGACATCCGCCGCCCGCAGGTACTGGTGCAGGCCATCATCGCCGAAGTCGACGTCAACAAGACCGACGACCTCGGGGTGAACTGGGCGGCCTACTCGCAGGTCGACAAGCTGCCGCTCGGCGGATTCGTCGAGCCGGTCGGCGGCACCAGCATCGTCGACCTCGTCGCCGCGGCGAAGAACCCGGCAAACCTGACCACCTCGCTCCTCGAAGGGACGACGATCGGCATCGGCACGATCTCGGCGGGCGGGGTGTCGTTCGCCGCCATGCTGCGCGCTCTGCGCGGCAACAACAATACCAACATCGTGGCCACGCCCTCGGCGGTGACCATGGACAATCAGCAGGCGGTGCTGAAGTCGGTCGACGAGGTGCCCTTCGTCACCGGCCAGTACACCAATGCCTCGACCGTCACCAGCGGCACGGTGACGCCCTTCCAGACGGTGCAGCGCGAGGAGGTCGGCACCATATTGAAGGTGACGCCGACCATCTCGGCGACCGGCAACTCGGTGATGCTCAAGATCTCGGTGGAGAGCTCGAGCGTGCTGCCCACTTCGGTCTCGACCGTCGATCCGACCACCCAGAAGCGCAGCATCACCACCAACGTGCTCATCCAGAACAAGGGCATCGTGGTGCTCGGCGGCCTGATCGAGAACTCCCAGGACCGCAACCACAACAGCATGCCCTATCTCGGCGGCATTCCGGTGCTCGGCTGGCTGTTCAAATCGCGCAATGACACCGCCTCGCGCAGCAACCTGATGATCTTCATCAAGCCGACCATTCTGCGCGACCAGAACGAAGCCTCGAGCGAGAGCAACCTCAACTACCGCTACATGCTCGAGCAGGAAGGCGCCCTGCCCGCGCCGGAGTTTCCGCACCTGTTGCCCGGCGAACCGTCACCGCGCCTGCCGCCGCTGCCGCCGAGCACGCCCGCGAGCGCGCCGGCCGGTGCGGCGGTGAAGCCGGCACCGGCGGCAGCCGCCGGTGCAAGCAGTCCGCCGAAGCCGTGAACGAACCGTCGCGCGTCGCCACCGCAGCCCCGGGCACCGGCTTTCCGCGCCTGCCGTTCGCCTTCGCCAAGCGCCACGGGGTGCTGGTGAAGACGCTGAGCGAGGACAGCGCCGAGTGCGTCTGCCGCGAACACGCCTCCCCCCTCGGCCTCGCCGAGGCGCGCCGGGTGCTCGGTCGCCCGATCCGCCTCGCGCGCGTGTCGGCGGAGGAATTCGACCGGCTGCTGCAGCAGGTGTACGAGGCCGGCTCGGACGCCATGCAGGCGGTCGAGGGGCTCAATGAGACCGAGGACCTCGCCCACCTCGCCCAGGAGCTGCCCGAGCAGGCCGACCTGCTCGACAGCGACGATGACGCGCCCATCATCCGCCTGATCAATGCCGTGCTCACCCAGGCGGTGAAGGAGAACGCCTCGGACATTCACATCGAGCCGTTCGAGAACCGCCTGGTGGTGCGCTTTCGGGTCGATGGGGTGCTGCGCGAAGTGCTGCAGTCGAAGCGGGCCGTGGCGCCGCTGGTGGTCTCGCGCATCAAGGTCATGTCGAAGCTCGACATCGCCGAGAAGCGTCTGCCGCAGGACGGACGGATCAGTCTGCGCATCGCCGGCCGCGCGGTGGACGTGCGCGTGTCGACCATCCCGGCCGGTTACGGCGAGCGGGTGGTGCTGCGTATGCTCGACAAGCAGGCCGGCCGGCTCGAGCTCACCGCCCTCGGCATGGACCCGGGCACCGAGCGCCTGATCGATGAGCTCATTCACAAACCGCACGGCATCCTGCTGGTCACGGGCCCGACCGGCTCGGGCAAGACTACGACGCTGTACGCGGCGCTCGAGCGGCTGAACGACAATACCCGCAACATCATGACGGTCGAGGATCCGATCGAGTACTACATCGACGGCATCGGCCAGACTCAGGTCAACACCAAGGTGGAGATGACCTTCGCGCGCGGCCTGCGCGCGATCCTGCGCCAGGATCCCGATGTGGTGATGATCGGGGAGATCCGCGACCTTGAGACCGCGCAGATCGCCGTGCAGGCGAGCCTCACCGGCCACCTCGTGCTCTCGACGCTGCACACCAACACCGCTGCGGGGGCGGTCACCCGCCTGCGCGACATGGGCATCGAGCCGTTTCTGCTCTCCTCGAGTCTGATCGGCGTGCTCGCCCAGCGCCTGGTGAGAGTGCTCAACCCCTCGACCAAGCGGCCGTTCGAGGCCGGCGAGACCGAGCGGCGCCTGCTCAACCTGCCGCTCGGCGGTCCGACCCCGACTCTGTACCGCGCCGGCGAGGACGCCATGGGGGGCTACCGCGGCCGCTCGGGCATCTACGAGCTGATCGTGGCCGATGACACGCTGCGCACGATGATTCACGATGGGGCGAGCGAGCAGCAGATCGAGCGGCACGCGCGCCGCACCACCCCCTCGATCCGCGACCACGGCCGCATGCGCGTGCTGCGCGGGGAGACGACCATAGAAGAAGTGCTGCGGGTGACGCGGGAAGACTGACGTGGGGGCGTTCGAGTACACCGCACTCGATGCGAGCGGCAAGGAGCTCAAGGGCATCCTCGAAGGCGACACGCCGCGGCACATCCGCCAGCAGCTGCGCGAGCGCCAGCTGCTGCCGGTGGCGGTGAACGAGGTCGCCGAACGGGAAGCCGGACGCCAGCGCGCCTTCGGCGCGCTGCGGCGCGTCTCGGCAGCCGATGTCACCTTGCTCACTCGCCAGCTCGCGACCCTGGTACGCGCCGGACTGCCGCTCGAGGAGTCGCTGCTCGCCGTCTCGCAGCAGACCGAGAAACCACGGGTGCAAAGCATTCTGCTCGGCGTTCGCTCGAAGGTGATGGAGGGACACACCCTCGCCGACGGACTGGCGGAGTTTCCGCGCGTGTTCCCGGAGATCTACCGTGCCACCGTGGCCGCCGGCGAGCAGGCCGGGCATCTCGACACGGTGCTCGAGCGCCTCGCCGACTACACCGAACGCCGCGAGGAGATCCGCCAGAAGATCCTCGCGGCCATGCTCTACCCGATCGTGCTCACGGTGATGTGCTTTCTGATCGTGACCGCGTTGATGGTCTACGTCGTGCCGAAGGTGGTCTCGGTGTTCGAGGCGAGCAAAGCGGAACTGCCGCTGATCACCCGCATCCTGATCGGCACCAGTCACTTCCTGCGCGTGCACGGCATCTGGCTCGTGCTCGGAGCGGCGCTGGCGGTCGTGCTCGCACGCCGCTGGCTGCGCAACCCCGCGGCCCGCCGCCGCTTTCATCACCTGGTGCTGCGCCTGCCGCTCGCCGGCAAGCTGGTGCGCGGCTTCAACACCACACGCTTCCTGCGCACCTTCAGCATTCTCTCGGCGAGCGCCGTTCCGGTGCTCGATGCGCTGCGCATCGCCGGGGAGGTGGTGAGCAGCCTGCCGATGCGCGATGCGGTGCTCGAGGCGGCCGAGCGGGTGCGCGAGGGCGCGCCGATCGGCCGCTCGCTCGCGGTGAGCAAACTGTTCCCCCCCATGGCCATCCATCTGATCTCGAGCGGCGAGTCGAGCGGGGAGCTCGACACCATGCTCGATCAGGCCGCCGCCAGCCAGGAGCGCGAGCTCGACGCAATCATGGCCGCGATGGTCGGGCTGCTCGGTCCACTCCTGATCGTGGTGATGGGGCTGTTCGTCATGGGCATCGTTTTTGCAATGCTGCTGCCGATCTTCCGCCTCGATGATCTGATTCACTAATGACACCGTTGCGCTCGGCGCGGCATGTGATTTAATTCTGCGCACCCTCCCCAAGGCGGGAACCCGGCGTGTCACATGAGTGAGAAATCCGAGTCGGAAGAGTTTGAGGACGAGGAAGAACCGGTCGTCGAAGAAGGCGATGTCGACCTCGACCAGGTTATCAAGGATCTCGATCTGGCCAAACACCGCGAACCGAAAGCCGGCGATCCGGCCTGGCGGCGGCTCGAACGGCTGTTCGAGGAGAAACACACCGCCGAGCTCACCAGCGACTTCGAGGACTATGACATCGGCGATGAGACGGATGAGTCCGTCCGGTCCCGGCGACGCAAGAAGTGACCGCCCCGCCGGCGGCTAATGAAAGTCGCGCGAGCGCGTCAGCAGCGTCCCGAGCAGCGCCGTGCGATCGATGAGCCGCCGGGCAATGAGGTGCATGACGCCCTCCTCGCGTTGCAGCCGCCCGTGCACTTCGAGCAAGCGGGCCGACACGAGCGCCTCCCGATGCGCCGCGGCGATACGCTCCCAGACGATGATGTTCACCTGACCGGTCTCATCCTCCACCGTCACGAACGTGACGCCGCCGGCGGCTGCCGGACGCTGACGCATCAGCACGATGCCTGCGGTGCGCACCGCGCGGCCGTTGGCGAGCCCGGCAAGTTCATCCGCAGCAGACAAGCCACGGCGGCTGAGCGCGCCGCGCAGCAGCGCCAGAGGATGACGCCCCAGCGTCAGTCCCAGCGAGGCGTAATCGGCCACGATGTTCTGCCCTTCGGTGGGCGCGGCCAGCAGCGGACGCGGCGCCTGCGCAGCACGCCCTCCCCCCTGCTCCTGCGGCTCGATCGGCAGCGGCCGCTCGACGCCGGCGACGTCCCAGAAGGCCAGATGGCGGTTGCCGCTCAAGGCGGCGAAGGCGCCGGCGGCGGCGAGCGCCTCGAGATCACCGCGGTCGAGACCGGCACGCCGCGCGAGCGCCTCCACCCCGGTGACGGGGTGCGTGCCGCGTGCCTCAACGAGCCGCGCCGCACCGGCGCGTGACAGCCCCTTCACCAGGCGCAACCCGAGGCGCAATGCCGGTTGCGACTGACCCTGCGGCTCGAGCGTGCAGTCCCACTCGCTCACGCACACATCCACGGGGCGAACCTCGACGCCATGCGCACGCGCATCACGCACCAGCTGCGCCGGGGCGTAAAAGCCCATCGGCTGGCTGTTGAGCAGCGCGGCGGTAAAGGCGGCCGGCTCGTGGCACTTCAACCAGGCCGAGTCGTATACGAGCAGCGCGAAACTCGCCGCGTGCGAGTTGTGCACGATGAGGTTGTTGGCGAGGAAGCTGTGGTCTGCCTCGATCTGCAGGTCGTAGGTCTGGCGCTGCCCCAGCGGCTCGAGCTGCACGATCCGATCCCAGATCACATCCGAGTCGGCCGGCGGCGCGCGCTGCGGTACGCAGCGGGTGCCGGCAGGCCCTGCGGCCGGCGCACGCCGCAAGCCGCTCTTGGCTGCGACGGCCGACGCCTGGACGAGTGCGCGTTTGCGTGGCTCGAGGTAGCGCCGGCCAATATGCCGCCAGAACCGCTGTAAGGACTCCGGCTCGGCGACCGTCACCACGTAATACACGATCCGTCGTTCCCTGCGCAGACGTCGATGCCGATGCACTCGTGCGACGATACCGAGCCGCAGCAACAGATGCTGCACCTCCGAGGCGAGCCGCTGCGAACGTGTCGCATAGGCGGCCTGCCCGGTGGGCGAGCAGCGGCCCGCGCGCTCCCAGAGGCGCGCGATGAGCAAGGCGATATCGGCATCGCGCAGCTCGAACACCGCCGCCGGCACATGCGGCTGCTCCGCCTCGGGCGCGGACGGGACGAGTATGCCCAGCCACTCGAGCACACCGAGCGGGCGGCGCCGATCGCGCGGCCGTAAGCACACCCGCAAACCGGCGCCGCACCGTTGCACCACGGCGCGGGTGTTCGCGAATCGCTCGAGCGCCGCGGCGAGCTCCTCCCCGTGCGCACGCGCCTGAACCCGGAACCAACGCGGCTCCCGCTGGCGCGGATTGCCCGCCGCGAGCCACGCGGCAAGCACCACGATTTTGTGGCGTGACCAGCGCGCTGTCCGCATCAAGGACAGCACCCGCGCCGCCGCCACCTCATCCCCGACTCGCAACTGCCCGAGGGCTTGCCAGCCGCTCGGTGTCAGCAGCGGATGCTCTGCGCTCGCCACCAGACAATGGCCGAGCGCGCTGCGCAATCGCCAGACCGGCTTCACCGCACTCGCCTTGATCGCCAGCACTCTGCGCCGACGCAACCGCAGCGCCGGGTCACACGCCAGCGTCGTGGAGATTTTGGCCTCACCGCTGATCAGTGCCTCGATGGTGGGCCAGCGGCCGGTATCGGCGTCGAGCACCCGCGTTTCACCCACGAGGCACTCGGGAAATCCGTAATCGCCAAAACCCAACATCTGCTGGTAGATCCGCTCGGCGAACTGCGCCGGATAGCCCCGTGCGGCCATGCCGCCGAGGAGTCGGTCGCGTAAGTGCCCCAGGCCGCCGCTGCGCTTCCAGGCACCCATGGCGCGGCGCAGTTGATCGGCCTCCCCGGGGGTGAAGCCGGCGGCCGCCACGGCGAGCTGCATCACCTGTTCCTGGAAGATCGGCACCCCGAGCGTGCGCCGCAGCACCGCTTCGACCTCCGGACTCGGGTACTGCACCGGCTCCTTCGCCTGACGGCGCCGCAGGTACGGGTGCACCATGTCCCCCTGGATGGGCCCGGGACGCACGATGGCCACCTCGATAACCAGGTCGTAGTAACAGCGCGGTTGCAGCCGCGGCAGCATCGCCATCTGCGCCCGGGATTCGATCTGGAACACCCCGACCGTATCGGCACTGCTGATCATGGCGTAGACCGCCGGGTCCTCGGCCGGCAAGGTACCGAGCGCATGGCGCGTGCCGCGCACGCCGTTGACCAGATCGAACGCCTTGCGCAATGCGCTGAGCATACCGAGTGCGAGCACATCGACCTTCAGCAGGCCAAGGGCGTTCAGATCATCCTTGTCCCACTGCACGACGGTGCGATCCGCCATGGCGGCGTTCTCGATCGGCACGAGCTCATCGAGCCGCCCGGCGCTGATCACCAGCCCGCCGACGTGCTGGGACAGATGGCGCGGAAAACCCGGGAAAGCGGTGAGCTCGCGCGCAAGCGGCAGCAGCCTCGCAAGGACCGGCTCGTCCGGGTCGAAACCGGCTGTGCGCAGCCGTTCGGGCAACGCCTCACCGGCATCCCAGCCCGGCATCGCCCGGGCGAGCTGCGCGCACCGCTCGGGGGCGAGGCCGAAAACCCTGCCGAGATCGCGCAGCGCGCTGCGCGTGCGGTAGAGAATCACCGTAGCGGCAAGCGCCGCGCGCTCCCGGCCGTACTTGGCGTAAACGTACTGAATCACCTCCTCGCGCCGCTCGTGCTCGAAGTCGATGTCGATGTCGGGCGGCTCGTCGCGCTCTTTGGAGATGAACCGCTCGAACAGCAGCCCCGCGCCCCGCTGCGGATCGACCGCCGTCACGCCCAGGCAGTAGCACACCCGCGAGTTGGCGGCCGAGCCTCTGCCCTGACAGAGAATGCCGCGGCGGCGCGCGAAGGTGACCAGATCGTGTACGGTGAGAAAGTACGGCTCGTAGCCAAGCTCGCTGATCAACCTCAACTCATGCTCGAGCGCGGCGCGCTCGCTGGCCGGCACGCCGTGCGGCCAGCGCCAGCGCGCCCCCGCCTCGGTGAGTTGGCGCAGATGGCTCGCCGGAGTCTGTCCCGGCGGGACCAGCTCGCGCGGATATTCGTAGCGCAACTCATCGAGACAGAACGTACAGCGCCGCGCGATGCGCACCGTCTCCTCGAGCAGCTGCGGCGGGTAGAGCTTGCTGAGCCGCTGCGGCTCGCGCAGATAACGCTCCCCGTTGGGATACAGACTGCAACCGGCCTCTGCGATCGGCACGTTCAGACGGATGGCGGTGAGCGCATCCTGCAACCTGCGCCGTGCGCGCACATGCATGTGCACATCGCCGCTCGCCACGAGCGGCAGGCCGCTGTGGCGAGCGAGCCGCTGCAGGAGCTCGAGCCGCGCGCGATCCGCCCCGCCGCGCAGCAACTCCACTGCGATCCAGACCTGTCCGGGAAACGCCGCTGCGAGCCAGAGTGCCTCCTGCTCCTGCGGTACTTCGCCCGGCAGCCACAGCAGCAGACAGTGCTCGAGTGTCGTGGCGAGATCATCGCGCGTCAGGTGATAGTCGCCTTTGGCCGCAGCGCGCCGGCCCCGGGTGATCAACCGGCAGAGCCGCCCGTAGCCGTGCCGATCGGTAGCCAGCACCACACAGCGCAGACCGCACGCCAGAGTGAGCTGCGTGCCGACGATCAGGTGCAGGCCGTGCTCCTTGGCGGCCACGTGCGCCCGCACAATGCCCGAGAGTGAGCACTCGTCGGTGAGGGCGAGCGCGGTGTAGCCAAGCGCGGCCGCCTGCGCGACGAGTTCCTGCGGATGGGAGGCGCCGCGCAGGAAGGTGAAGTTGCTCAGGCAGTGCAGTTCGGCATACGCAAAGCTACCCATACACACCCTGCAAAAACCAACGGTGCGGCGGCTCGCGCTCGCGGAACAGCCACAGCCGTCGGCCGTGCTCATCGCAGGCGCGGTAATAATCGCGGGCGATGTCCCGCCCGTCCCACCAGCCGGTCTCGATCCGCTCCGGCTCACCCTCGAGGCGCAGCGCGCCGCGGTAACGCGGCAGGCCGCCACGCTGGCGCAGCAGTCGCGGCGCCGGCAACAGCCACAAGGGACGGGCCGCCAAGCGGTGCGCGCTGCCGCCGGATGGCGGAGCCTCGGCCTGCGGCGCCCCACACCCCTCAGGCGCCACCACGCGCCAGGCGGCCTCCGGCCGATGATCGGGTACGAGCGCGAGCGTCTCGAGCGCCTCGGTTCCGAGCCGGGCACGCAGCCGCTCGAGCAGATCCAGGCCGGAGCCGGCGGCGAGTCCACCATGCTCGCCGGGCTGCCACAGTCCCACCGAGTGCAGCACGCGCGACACGGGCACAGCGGAGCGCAGCTCGCAGGCCCGCACCGGTTCTGGCAGCAGAATCGTGCGCAGCCGCTCGCCGAGCAACTGGGCGAGTCGCTGCGTATCGGCCAACGGCGCCCCGAGTCGCAGCACACAGCGGGTGGGTGGGGCGTGGCGGTGCCACAGCCGACACTCGAGCGCCAACACCCCGCACTGGCGCGCCTCGAGAAACCGACCGAGCTCAGTGAACAGCGGTCGCAGCGCCGCCTCGAGCAGCGTGAGACTCGCCGATTCGTACGACAGCTCGCGACGGCGGCGAAACCGCGCGGGCGGCTCGAATCGCGCCTGCGGATCGCTCGCTCGCCCCATCAGCCGATCCAGATCGGCGAGCCGGGCGGCACCGAAACGCTGCGCAAACCCCGCGCGGGGCAAACGCAGCGCCTGGCCTATGGTGCGCACCCCCACGCAGGCCAGACGCTCAATCAGCTCCTGTGGCCAACGCAATGCGGTGAGCGGCACGGGAGCCAGTGAGCCGGTCAGCTGTGCCGCATCCAACACCACGAGCGAACCGCCAGTGCGCGCACCCACGAGTGCCGCGAGCGGCGTCGGTGCAAAAGCCAGGGTGACCGACGGCGTCAGTGCGGCGCACTCCGCGGCCAACGCGCGACGCAACCCCTCGACTCCACCGAACAGGTGCAGGCTCGGGCGCACCTCGAGCAGCAACCCGTCGGGCGGGGCAAGACTGATACGTGGGGTGAAGCGCTGCGCGCGCCTCGCCAGCGACTGCAGCATCTGCGGCACCGTCCCGGCCGCTTCTGCCACCAGGGCCGCCACGTGGATGCCGAGCCACAACGGCGCATCCGTCGCCCGCGCGAGCCGCAGCGGCATCTCCCGCGCCGCCACAGCTCGTGCGGGCGGCACGCTGGGCGCCGGCAGCACTGCCGGCGCAAACAGATCCAGGGTCCTCGGCGCTCTCATGGTGACTCGCTCGGCCCGCCGCGGACCGACTCCCAGCTCAGATCGAATGCGCTGCGCACGCCGCCCCGGCTCTTGAGCAGCGCGATCCGCACGCCGCCCCCACGCGCCTCGAGCAAGATCCGCAGCATCGCCGGGGACGCCTCGCGCGCCGCCTCGCGCGCTCTGAACAACACCCCGAGCGCATTGCCGCGCTGCGCCGCCAGCTGTACCCGGCGCAGCTGGCGAGCCGGTGCATGGCGCGTCCAGGCGAGCACGCTGTCGCATGCACCCGAACCCAACGCCTGCTCGCAGGCCCACAGGACGGACGGCCGCCGGCCGCGTTGCGGCGCTCGCACGAGCAACAACTTGGTGAGCACGATGCCCGCTGCCGCGAGCGCCGGCGCAAACGGCTGCAGCGGCGGCGCCACCCAGGCGCACCAGCGCGCCTCGTCTCGGGCAGTGATCGCCGCCAGCGCCGGCAACAGCAGCCGCAGCTCGCCCTGACCAAAACGCGCCGGGATGATTTCAATCAGACCGCTGCGCGGCCATCCTCCGCCGGGCAGACGCTCATCGAGTCGAGCGAATCCGCTCGACCAGACCGGCGAGCGCACCGCGGAGCCGGCCCGCCAGATCGACGGGTGCGACAGCAATGACTCGAGACGGGGGTCTGCAGGCGACGGGCGCGCCAGCGCGGCGCCGTTGCCCGGAAGATCGGCGGCCATGCACGCCTGCCTCGCTCAGCGTCGGATCTCGGCCGGGCGTTACATCAGGCCGTGGCCTTTCCCCCGACGCAACACCCCGACCACGATGCCCTCGATCAGCAGCGACTGTTCCTTCAGATCGACGCGGATGGGCTCGAAGTCACTGTTCTCCGGCAGCAGCCATACCACCGAGCCTTCCTGGCGATAGCGCTTCACGGTCACCTCGTTCTCCAGACGCGCCACGACGATCTGTCGGCTGCGCACATCCGCCGTGCGATGGACCGCGACCAGATCTCCATCGAGGATGCCGGCATCCTTCATGCTCATGCCGGTGACCTTGAGCAGGTAGTGCGGTCGCGGCTGAAACACGCCCGGATCAACCTCGAGGCGCGCCTCGATGTTCTCCTCGGAGAAGATCGGTCGGCCGGCCGCGACCCGGCCGATCAGCGGCAGCCCCATCTGCTCGCGAATGGTGTCCTTCAACTGAATACCGCGCGAGGCCCCCGGCACCAGCGCAATCACGCCCTTGCGTGCCAGAGCGCGCAAATGATCCTCCGCGGCGTTGGCCGAACGGAAACCGAGCTCGCGCGCGATCTCGGCGCGAGTCGGGGGCATGCCCTCGTGGGCAATGAAACGCTGAATGAGGCGCAGAACCTGGATTTGTCGGGGGGTGAGGTCAGACATGGCGAGGCCTGTTTGCCTATACAAGGCTGTGATTATATCCATGCTGAAGCATTTGGCAAGCCACGCAGCAATCCATGCAGCCGATGTCAATGACTCATTAGTGATACAGGTGGTGCGTGTATCCTGTCGTCGGCACGTCTCGCGCCGCCATCCGCACCGACATGCCCTCTCTTGCAGGCAACATGATTCTCCAGCGCGCATCGCTGCTTTATTCAGCGCCCATTCATCTGTGCATTCAACGTCATCGGTACAAACCCAAAATCCAGTAAAATCAGTGCGAACAGGGTTGCATTCCCACGGTAAATTTGTTGGACTTGCGCCCTCGAGTCGTGGGGGCTGCTCCACCTCGGTTCGTTTGCATTTTCAGGACTTCCTCAATCAACAACCCCAAGGGGACTTTATGAAGTACGCGAGCGTAGTGAAGGTGGCCGCGGCCGCGGCACTCGTGGTCGGTCTCGCCGGCTGCCAGGATCTGACCCCGATCAAGTCGGACATCGCCAACCTGAAGTCGCAGGTGGCGCAGCTGCAGACCCAGGTCTCCGCAGCGCAGAGCACGGCCGACAAGGCCAACAGCGCGGCCGAAGCTGCCCAGAATGCCGCCGATCAGAAGTCCGCCGCTGCTCAGAGCACCGCCAATGAGGCGCTTTCGCTCGCGCAGTCGAACAAGGCGGAAATCGACGCCATCAACCAGAAGATCGACCGCATGTTCAAGCGTTCGATCTCCAAGTAAGAGCCTCCCGCTCCTACGAAAACGCCGCGCATCTGCGCGGCGTTTTTTTTGGTTTGGGGTGTTACTACGCACATGACCAATTTCTTTCGCTTTCAGTGAATTACGCGCGCGGCAAACCAGACTTCCCAATTTAATGCCCTGGTGAAAGACCCGCGGACGAGCGCTCAATCAGTTGCAGACCCTCCAGTAGTCGCAGTGGACCTCTTCGGTCGCGCGCGGGGCTGGCCAAATTCTCATTTGTGACCCCACTGCGCTACGGTAAGCGTCTCCACCGTATCCCGGTAATAGCGGCGTAACCAGAGAGCCGGTGTGGCGCTGCTATGCCACGCAGGCCACTATGTGGGCGAATCTGCAGCGTGGCCGTGCATCTCAGATTTCCAGCCCTATTTAGGGCGCTTGACGGGCCGTCCGGCTGAGGTTACTATACGTAAAACTGTATATTTGGAGACGCACTATGGAACGATTGAAGTACTCGAACATCTTCGAAGCGATCACGGATGATGCGGAGGAAGCGGCTGATCTGCAGTTCCGCGCTGATCTGATGCTGCTCTTGCGGGAGTACTTCCGGTCGAAGGACGCAGCTCAGGCCGAGATCGGGGCGAAGCTCGGCATACCCCAACCACGCGTGAGCGAGCTCATGACGGGGAAAATCGACAAGTTCTCCTCGGACAAGTTAATCGGCTTTCTCGCCAAGCTCGGTATCCGATTCAGGCTCGTCATGTCCCCACCGACAAAGACCAAGCTCCTGCGGGTCAAGTTCAACGTCTCGATGCCGCACGCGACCTGAGTCATTTTGCTTTCTTTGCTGTGGACGCCGTGACGCGCTTGCGTTCGGCCTCCACCTTCTGTTTCATCTCCTTGTAGCGGGCTTTTCCTGTCGCGAGTTCCTTGCGATCGACCCCATTGGTCGTTTTCTCAAACGCGTGCAGCACGAATACGGTATCCAGATACTTGCAGCAGTAGATGGCTCGAAAGGCTGGACTTCCGTTCTCGATCAATTCAATGGCACCGGGGCCCACGGTGTCCGATAGCGTCTTGTACGCGGAAAATGGCGCCTTGTCCTGCTGGACAGCGTTCAAATCGACGCCGAACTGCTTTTGGATTTCCTTCGGAAGGTCAAGGTAAGCTCTTTTGGCGGCTTGACTCACGAATTCAAATTTCTTCATAAGCCGGCTTCTACTCCAGATCGCGATCGCGCGACCACCCCTACTATCGACTCATTCCGCTGCATTCGACGCAGTGCTCGATTTGGCTAAGCTCATAAGGGCCGTAGCGTAGACTTTCCCTGTTTCCGGCGAGTCGACCTGAAGATCGTAAACTGTCGGTCCAGGACTGTGGAGTTTCCCCTTTGCGACGCCGATACGTACTCGATGCCTCCATAATGGGCGCCGTGCTGAACATGGACGACCCTACCCATCAAGAGAGCTACTGGTTCTTCAAGAACCTTCACGACGCTGATGCGGCCACCTGGGTGGTTCCCGGCCTCCTATTTTTCGAGCTACAAGCCATCCGAGCCCGCCGTTTCCGCGAGAAGAAAGATGCATCACCAATTTACCAGAGGATACCGCTATTCATTGAGAACACCGAACTATACGAGGTGACGGCGCCCTTTTTGAAAAGGGTATGGGACCTGGACCTGTACCGGAAATTCGACACCTTAAAGGGAGCTGATCTGCTTTACGCGTGCATTGCTCATGTGGAGCAAATTCCGCTTGTAACGCAGGACACCGACTTCGATCGCCATCGCGAACTGATCGAGATCATCCGGCCCGGAACCGACGATCCGCGCGTCGGCTAATTTGCCAGCTTTGGCGCCGAGGCACACGGCGTTCGTATGACGCTTTGGCATCTTGGGCATCCCTCTGAAGGTACCCTGCGCCTAGCGTCCGGCTCTTTAGCCTATCCCCTCAGATTGGTCCCGGAAGGAACACGTTTTCGGCTTCCTTGGGCATGTGCGTAGTAACACCCTTGGTTTGCCACGCAGACTCTCAACCTTCTTTGCGATCATGGGGTTGCAGGGGCTTCGAAAGAAGCGCTGCAGTCTTTAGCCTCAAAGCGATGCTCCGGGTTCGAAGCATCGCTCGCGGTCTGCCCCCCCTGCAGCGCACTCAGCTCGGGCCGCTCCTCAGCATCCGCCCGAAATTGCTCGAGCGACGTCGACCCCTCCTCTGCGGCGGGATCCATGCCGAGGCCGCGCGCCGCACGCAGATCCGCAATACCGGAGGTCAGTGCGCTATGCACCCCGACCCGGCCGGACTGCGCGAGCTCCCGAGCCGGACGTAACAGGGGCCAAGTGCATCTTCTGATCGTAACCTCGCGGCGGCGGGAACGCCTGCAGTGAGTTCGATCGAGTGCGCGAGCCAACACAGGACCGCGAGGGCGTCAGATGAGCCCTCATTCACCGGATCGAAGTCGGCAACAGCGGCAGCCGCGATCCCCGCGAGGATCAGTGCGCCCTCGAGCAGCGTAACGGGTCAGAGAACTTTGTCGACCGCGTAGCCCCGGATGGGCACGTGCTCAGGAGGCCGGTGCGCTTTCCGCCTGGCGCCGGAAGTCTGGGGAGCCGCATTCGCCGGCTCGATGCGCACAATCAGCCTGCTTCCCACCGCAGGGGCGAAGCACTCCGCGGTTCGCTGCGCAAGAACACCCTTTACCCCGGCAGCGGGCCGCTCCGCACCACACCCACCCTCAGTAACGGATCAGCGCCGAGCCCCAAGTGAATCCGCCGCCAAACGCCTCGAGCAGCATCAGCTGCCCGCGCTGAATCTTGCCCGAGCGGATCCCGAAATCGAGCGCCAGCGGCACGGAGGCCGCCGAGGTGTTGCCATGATCCTGCACCGTGGTGATCACCCGTTCCATGGGCATATCGAGCTTGCGGGCGGTGGCCTGAATGATGCGCATATTCGCTTGGTGCGGCACCAGCCAATCGAGCGCCGAGCGTTCGAGGTGATTGGCCGCGAGCGCCTCGTCGATCGACTTGCTGAGCGTGCTCACCGCGACCTTGAACACCTCGCTACCGGCCATACTGATCACGCGCCGCGGCTTGGATCGATCGGTTCCGCCGCCGCTGTAGAGCAGATCCTTGTATGCCCCGTCGGCATGCAGATGGGTCGAGAGAATCCCGGGTTGCTCGGACGGCTCGAGCAGCACCGCTCCGGCGCCATCGGCAAACAACACCGCCGTGGAGCGATCCGTCCAATCGGTGATGCGCGAGAGTGTCTCGGCGCCGATCGCCAGCGCGCGGCGGGCCTCCCCGGCACGCACGAACTTGTCGGCTATCGCCAACGCGTACATGAAGCCGCTGCAGGCCGTCTCGACACTGAAGGCCGGCACACCGCGGCAGCCGAGCCGCGCCTGCAGCAGCACTCCGCAGTTGGGAAAGACCAGGTCCGGCGTGGTGGTACCGAAGGCGATGAAATCGACATCTTCGGGTCGGCAACCGGCCGCATCGAGCGCGCGGCGCACCGCCTTCTCGGCCATATCGACCGTGGTCTCGTCATCGGCGGCAATATGGCGCCGCTCGATCCCGGTGCGCTCGCGGATCCACTGATCGCTGGTGTCCATCATCTTTTCGAGATCGAAATTGGTGAGGACCTTCTCGGGCAGATATGAGCCCGTGCCGGCGATGCGCGAGTAAATCAAGGCGTCGAACTCCCGATGGATTGCGGCGCAGCCAGCGCCTGTGCGATGTGCGCAGTCAGTCCGTGACGCGCAGCGAGCGCGGCAGTGATGACGGCCTTTGAAAAAGCCATCCTGTCGGCCCTGCCGTGGCTTTTTACCACGATCCCGGTCAGCCCGACCATGCACGCCCCATTGTACCGGCGCGGATCGAGGCCACCGGCTACGCGTCTGAGGACTCGACGGGCGGCGAGACCGGCGAGCCGGTCTCGCCACGAAGCTTGAAACTCCTGGCGCATCCGACCCGAGATCAGCGCAGCCACCCCTTCCATAGTCTTCAACGCGACGTTACCGGTGAACCCGTCGGTCACCACCACATCGACCTCGCCGGAAAAGATGTCGTCGCCCTCGACGAAACCGATGTAATGAAGTGCGCTCCCCTGCAGCAGCGCGTGCGCCGCCTGCACGACCTCGTGTCCCTTGATGTCCTCTTCACCGATGTTGAGCAACCCGATGCGCGGGTCGGTGAGTCCGTAGACGTCCCGCGAGATGATCGCGCCCATGGTGGCGAACTGACACAGCTGCGCGGGTGTCGCCTTGATGTTGGCGCCCAGATCGAGCATCTGGGTATGCCCATGCGCGGCCGGAATGGAGGAGATGATCGCCGCCCGCTCGACGCCCGGCAGCGTCTTCAGCACGAAATGCGCAATCGCCGTGAGCGCACCGGTGTTCCCGGCGCTCACGCACGCGTGGGCGCGCCCGCTCTTGACGAGCTCGACCGCCACCCGCATGGAGGAGTCCTTCTTGCGGCGCACCGCTTCACGCGGATGCTCGTCCATGCCGACCACCTCGGTGGCCGGCACGGTCTCAATCCGCGCACGCAGCGGCGGCGGCTGGGCCGCCCTCGCCGCCTCGATCAGCGCCTTCTCGCCGACCAGCAACGCCTGCAGGTCAGGGTCTTCGGCAAGCGCCGCGAGCGCTCCGGCAATGTACTCTTGCGGCTGACGATCGCCGCTCATCACGTCGATGGCGATCGGCAACACAGGCACGCGCGCGCGTGTTATTCCTGATCGGACTCGGCAGGCTTCTCGATCACGCGCCGGCCGCGGTAGAAACCATCCGGGGTGATGCGGTGACGCAGATGCGTCTCGCCCGACTGCGGATCGGTCGACAGCGCCGGAGCGGCGATTCCGTCGTGGGAACGGTGCATGCCGCGCTTGGAAGGGGTTTTGCGGCTTTTCTGAACGGCCATAATGTCCTCATTCGCGCAACGCGCGGATAATCACTTGTGACTCAACAACTCACCCAGCCGCGCGAACGGCCGTTGCGTCGTCTCGGCCGGCGGCTCACTCGCACCGCCAGCATTCTCGAGCGGCTCGCACCGCTCCTCTGCCGCGTGCATCGGCACGATCGGCAGACTGAGCAGCACTTCCTCCTCGATCAGTTCGGCGAGACTGATTCGACCGTCGGCGGCGAGCACCGGTTCGAACGCCTCGGAAAGCGCGTTCGCCTCAGCCTCGCTCGCGAGCAGCGCCACTTTCACCTGCGCGCTCAGAGGCAGCGCCATCGGCTGCATGCATCGCTGGCAGCGCAGCCGGGCTGCGCCTTCGAGCGCCACATCCGCCACCGCTCGGCCCGCATCCCGCCCGAAGCGTACCGTCCCCTGCACGCTGCCGCCCATTAATTCGGCGCGCGCACTCAGCCGCGGCAACTGCGCTAATGCGATATCGAAATCGAGCACAGCGGCCCCGCGGGACAGCCGATCGACATCGAGCGGCTTGGACCAGGGTTGCGGCATGGGGCGCGTATAATAGGTATCAGGTACCGGCAAGTCAAAGTCCGGTGAAACCCTTAAGTCATTGTTTCGGGGAGCCGAATT
>JAJZUT010000005.1 GCA_021847105.1 Pseudomonadota bacterium
ACACCGCTCGGCCTTCCCATCGATCTCGTCTTCGTACCCATCGCGCAGATACCTCCGTCGGTAAACTGCGCGTCCATCTATCAGGATGGCCACCTGCTATCCAGGCAGTACCCGGTGGGACGCTTTCGCCCAGACGGATCTACGAGCCTTCCGGATCGACCCTGCCGGCAAGCTGCTGCAGGCGCGGCAACAGAGTGGGCAAGTCCTGGGTAATGATGCTCCAGAGCGTATCTGTGTCGATGCCGAGGTAGCCGTGGATCAGACGATTACGCGTGGCAATGATCATCCGCCACGGGATGTCCTCGTGCGTGCGCCGAACCTGATCCAGATTGCGTATGGTCGCATCGTAGGTCAGGTCGCTGTCGAGAAATTGGGATTGAGAGAGCTGAGCCGTATAACTCAGCGCTCGCTGTACGAAGCGAATCATGTCCAGGACATAGAACCGCCATTCGCGTGAACGCTCACACGTGAACGGCTTCGCGTTCGATGAACGGGCGCAACTCGGCTCTGAGCGCCTTGTGGGTCACCAGATCAACGGGGCGGCCGAGTCGGTCCTCGAGATAGAATTGGACCCCGAAATAACGATCTGAGGTCGCGGGTCCGTCAAATGTCACCAGCAGGTCGACGTCGCTCTCAGGCGTGGCAGCATCGCGAGCCGTTGAGCCAAATAGCGCAAGGTCGACGACGCCGTAGCGCTCACGCAGAAGCGCTTTACTGTCGACAAGGACTTTAAGAATTTGTGCGCGGTTCATACAGGTCTATGACTCAGGCGAGAAGTTCAGACTTCAGAGTACCCTCGGGTGCTTCGCGATGCACCGTCCGTCGCCGCAAGTCTGAGGAATCCGGCCTCGATTCATCGCTCTTGCGCAAGGGAAACGACCCCGATGCCCAGTCCAAAGGGTCGTAGCAGCTTCTCCAGCGTCTTCGTCGTCGGTGCGGATTGTCCGCGCTCAATGGTGGCCAGCACCTTGGGTGCGACGCCGCACAACGCAGCATATTCGGCCTGGGATTTTCGCGTGATGAGCCGCATGGTCTTGATGACCTCGGGGATGCTCATGTGCGCTTGCGGGATGAGGTCGGCGAGTTTGTCGCGAAGCCCCTCGATCTCGCCACGGCTGAGGTTGCGATGTACCCGTTGCATCACTCAGGCTCCCAACTCGCCAAGGGCCGTGGCGAGCCTCTCGATCTCGGAGATCCGTCGGTCTACCACGTCCGCATCGGCTCCGCATTCGCGCATCAGATCGGGCAATGTGCGCAGCTGAACGACGGTCTCTCCCGCAATGGCCGCAAACTCAGAGGCGGGCGGCTGAAGTCCGGCCTCTTCGAATCGGATGTCCAGTCGTTCGCAGACTCTCCTCCACTCTGCGCCACCCGGCGCTTCTCCGTCCCAGCGAATGACGCGCGCGATGGCTCGTGCGTCGAGATAGGCCGGACCGAAGTCGTAGATCGGGGCGAGCGCGATCGTTCCGTCCACGTCCTTCAGTAGCGCCATGTTGCGCCCATGATTGTCCCGATTGCCGAGGGCCAGGTTGAACAGATCACGTCGGACGTATTCGCGAAATTCCCGGGGGAAATCCGTCACGTGTTGGGCAAGAGCAATGAGCACCTGATCGTGCCGCAAGGCGGACGTGGCCGAGTCGATCACCCCCGTGACCGAATAAAGACTCTCGACACCCAGGCGAATTTCTCGTGCGCCCACGATCCGCCGGTCGAAGCGGGGGATTAAAAGCGCGCCTGCGCTGAACGTGGGTAGCTCAGGCGTGACGCGCAGACCGCAGCGTTGTGCCACCTTCTGATACACGGCTTCGTGGCGCAGGATGTCCTCGGCGCGGTTGCCGGCCTCAGTCACCGGAAACTTCAACAACGCATACCGACGCGGGCGGAAAGCCAGCGCTCCGTTGTCGGGGTGCCAATTGCCGTACTCGTCTTCGACGATCCAGAATTTCGGTGCATCACCCTGGGTGTCCGTGGCCCCCGCCACCGCGGCACCCAGCGCCAGAGCGTAGTCGACGAACACGTCACCGCGTTCGATCATCTCCTGAAGTGCGAACCCCGGGTGCTTGGGATGCGTGATGCGCGGCTGCGCAGGGTGTACCCGAAGGTTTCCCACGGGATTCACCGCGCCGCGTTCCAGCAACATCCAGGGTGACTGCGGCGCCGGTGAATCCCGCTCGATCCTCCTGCGTGCGGCCCCTTGCGGCAGCAGATCGACGAGGAAGGAGGGCCAATGCGCCAATTCGCGCACGCCCAGGTCTACGGGCGCTCGCACGGTCAACGCCCGGTAATCTCGCGCCAGGAGGTGCTCCAGGGCGTAATCGGTCTCGTAGCGGATCCGCACGGCGCCCTGGAGGGAGAGGTTTCCCGTCGTCGGTTCAACCTCGGCGCAAGCGTGCCACGTACCGTCCAGATGAATCTCAAGTCTCATAATAAGTGTTTTTATACACTCTTAGTGGCGTAATGGCGAATTAAAAGGATATTTTTAAACTATTTATAAAGTCGGCAATAGAGCTGTTTCGCACGCCATCCGACTGCAGCGCGGGCCGCTCGGCGGCGTGGAGCGGCCGATGACGCTCGAGGGGCCTGTCGTAGGCGCCGGTAGATCCGCAGCCCCGGTCTGCGGTCCAGCCCCGCTGCGTATGTTGGCCGGTCATCCTGGGGCGCTTGCTGCGCGCCCTGAACCGGATCCTCCCCGAACGGTACACTGCGGGCCCTTTGGGCGCCGTCGGGGCCATGGCCGAGACTCTCGATCTGTACATCAACGCCCGGCGCCACTTCGCGGTGCAGCGTGTGGATTTGCCCGATGTGCCCGCGTTGCCGGCCGCGCTCGCCGCTCGGATCGAGCGTGCCTTCTCGCAAGGTCAGGGCGCCGGGCTGGTGCACCTTGCGAGCACCGAAGTCACGAGCGCTCTGCCGCCGGGACTGGCCTTTGCCCGCGAGTTTGCGCAGCGCTACCTGATCCGGCTGTGTCATCTCGGCGATGCGCTGCCCAATGCGCCGGGCGTGCTGGTGGAGCTGCCGTCTGAGGAAGAACTCGAGGCGCTGCGGCTCTCAGCGCCGCCCATCCGCGGCCTGGAATACCTCGATGCGGCGCTGCTCAGCATGGCCTGGCGTGATATCGAGGACTGGTTGCGCGGGGCGGCGCTCGCGAGCGAGGAGAGCCTGCGCACCTATCTGCACCGGCGCAATCCGCTCTGGCGGCTCGTCGGCCGGGTCACCTTTCACCTCGCCGAGAACCCGCGTGACGAGGCGCTTCCGTTCGCGTTCCTGGTCACCTATGCCGGTGGTGTCTCGGCGCAGGGCGTGGCCCGGCTTCTGCCGCTCGGCCGTGCGCTTCAGGAATACAGCGGCGCGGCCAACCGCAAGCGCCTGGCGAGCCTGCTCAAGCCCATCCAGGAAGCCGCCGAGCGCCTGACCTGGGTGCGCGGGCTGCTCGACAGCGGCGATATCTATCACCCGCTCGCCTGGCGTCCCGCTGAGGCGCTGAGACTGCTGCGCGACGCTGCGGTCCTCGAGGCCTGCGGGCTGGTGGTGCGGATCCCGGATTGGTGGCAGGCCGGCCGCGCGCCGCGGCCACAGGTCAGCGTGCAAGTGGGCGGTACGCCTGCGGCGCGCCTCGGCGCCGAAGCCGTACTCGACTTTTCGGTGCGCATGACACTCGATGGCGAAGCGCTGACCGATGCCGAGCGCGAGCAATTGCTCACGACCGCGGGGGGCCTGATCCGCCTGCGCGGCCGGTGGGTCGAGGCCGACAGCGAGCAGCTCGCTGCGGCGCTCGAGCACTGGCAGCGGGTGGCGCGGGAGGTCCGCGCCACCGGGTTGTCCTTCCACGAGGGGATGCGCCTGCTGGCCGGAGCGCCCACGGACCGGGACGCCATCGAGCTGCCCGAGCCGCTGGCGGCCTGGTCGGGCATCGAGCCGGGCGAGTGGCTGCGTGAGCTGCTTGCCCGGCTGCGTAACCCCGATGCCGAGCCTGCGCTCACGGCTACGGGCCTGAAGGCAACCTTGCGGCCGTATCAGGTCACCGGCGCCCAGTGGCTCGCGCTGCTCGCCGGGCTCGGTCTTGGCGCCTGCCTCGCCGACGACATGGGCCTCGGCAAGACCGTGCAGGTGATTGCGCTGCTGGTGCATGTACACGGCCGCCAGGGTCCCAGCGCGCCGCACCGGCCGCAGACCGGCAGTGAGGCGCAGGCCCCGAGCCTCATCGTGGCGCCCGCCTCGCTGCTTGCCAACTGGAGCGGCGAGCTCGAGCGGTTTGCGCCGGACCTGACGGTCTTCGTGGCACACCCGTCCGAAACTGACATCGATCTTGCCGATCCCGCTGCGCTCGATGCGGCGCTCGGCGGGATCGATGTCGTGCTCAGCACCTATGGGGTCGTCACCCGCTCTGCGCCACTGCGCTCACGGGCCTGGCGGCTGGCGGTGCTCGATGAGGCGCAGGCCATCAAGAACCCCGCGGCGCAGCAGACCCGCGCGGTCAAGCAGCTCAACGCAGCCGCCCGCATCGCGCTCACCGGCACGCCGATCGAGAACCGGCTCTCGGACCTGTGGTCACTGTTTGATTTTCTCAACCCGGGGCTGCTCGGATCCGCGCGCGCATTTGCCGAGGCGGTCAAACGCATGAGCCGGGGCGGCGATGCGTCCTATGCGCCGCTGCGCCGCCTGGTGCAACCGTACATCCTCAGGCGTTTGAAGAGCGATCGGCGCGTCATCGCGGATCTGCCGGAGAAGACCGAGATCCGTGCCTTCTGCGGACTGACCCGCGAGCAGGCGATGCTCTATGAGCGCTGCGTGCAGGATCTGGCCCAGGCGTTGCAGCGCACCGAGGGCATGCAGCGTCGCGGCACGGTGCTCTCGGCTCTGCTACAGCTGAAACAGATCTGCAATCACCCGGCCCAGTGGTCCGGGCAGGGGGCTTACAGCGCAGCGCGCAGCGGCAAGTTCGAGCGTCTCGGGGCGATCTGCGAGGAACTCGCGGAACGTCAGGAACGGGTGCTGGTGTTTACGCAGTTCCGCGAGCTCACCGGGCCGCTCGCCCAGTACCTGCAGCAGGTCTTCGGCCGACCGGGCCTGGTGCTGCACGGCGGCACGGCGGTTGCTCAGCGCAAAGGGCTCGTCGAGCAGTTCCAGCGCGAGGACGGTCCGCCGTTCTTCGTGCTCTCGCTGAAAGCCGGCGGTACGGGCTTGAACCTCACGGCGGCCTCGCAGGTGATTCATTTCGATCGCTGGTGGAATCCGGCCGTCGAGAACCAGGCCACCGACCGGGCCTTTCGCATCGGCCAGCGGCACAACGTGCTGGTGCACAAGTTCGTCTGCCGGGGCACGGTGGAGGAGAAGATCGATGCGCTCATCGAGGCCAAGCGCGGGCTCGCGCGCGAGCTGCTGGAGGAGGGCGGGGAGCGGTTGCTGACGGAGCTGAGCGATGCGGAACTGCTCGCGACCGTCGCGCTCGACATCCACAAGGCGTGCGATTCATGATGAGCCGGAGTGTTGGGCGAGGCCGGATCCGATGAGCTGGTGGGCTTACACACGCAAGCCGAGCGTCCGGGAGCAACGTGAGCGAGCGACGCAGGCCAGTGCGCGGCTGTCGACAGTCAGGGGCACGAACGGTCGCGCACCCTCGCCGGTGCGCATCGAGGGGCGAACCATCGCGCGCAGCTTCTGGGGCAAGGCCTGGTGTGCGAACCTCGAATCCTACCGGGACTACGAATATCGACTGCCCCGCGGCCGCAGCTACCTGCGCAGCGGTGCGGTCATCGACCTCGACATCGGCCCTGGGCGGATTGCCGCGCGGGTGGCCGGCTCCCGAGCGCAACCCTACGAGGTCGCAGTCCTGATCAAGCCGCTGGCGACGGCGCGCTGGTCGCACCTGAAGCGCCAGTGCGCCGGACAGATCGGTTCGCTGATCGAGCTGCTCGAGGGGCGGCTTTCCGATCGGGTGATGGGCCTCGTCACCGATCGGCAGCAGGGCCTGTTCCCCGACCCCGCGGAGATCGAGATGAGCTGCTCCTGCCCCGACTACGCGACGCTGTGCAAGCACGTGGCGGCGGCGCTCTACGGGGTCGGGGCTCGGCTCGACGCCGCGCCGGAGCTGCTCTTTACACTGCGGGCCTGCGATCACAGTGAACTGTTGGCCGCCGCGGTCGATCTCCAGGCTGCCCGGGGCGGCACGGAGCGTAAGCGGATCGGCGAGGCAGATCTCGAGAGCGTATTCGGCATCGAGCTGGCGCAGCTGCCGAGCGAGTCCCCGGTGCGCAAGAAGCGTTCGGCCGCAAAGGCGAAAGTCCCCGTGAAGCGGAGCGCCTCCGCCGAGTCCCGCGCGGCGCTGAAGCGCACCGCACGCACCGGCACGCGCCAAGGACGCAGCGGCAGATCCGCCGGCCGCGCAAGCGCCAAGCGCTGAGTGCGCGACCGCACGAACGCACGCGAGTGCATCGGCGCGGGTCCGTTGACTCGAGTCACGGGCGCCACCTGTGCACGTCGCTCGGCAGGGCAACAGACCTGACATCAATAGCGAAGGCGCAGCAGCGTGTGCCGCCCTCTCTCGAGATGCCGCATCCGATGGGGCTCGACTTCATTCCCGGTCGCTGCGCCCGGCGGTGCGCTCCATCCCTTCACCGCGTCGCCGGGCGCTCGTCGGCTGGGCGCTGAGCGGCCCGAGCGCCTGCGGAGAAGGCCTGCGCTCTACGCCCCCGTCGGGTGCGCCTCGAGCGCCGAGCGCCTCGGCTGGTTGTGCTCATCGACTAGCACCACGATCGGGCGGTGCTCCGCGAGCTCGGCCTGCGAGTACTGCGAATAGGCGCAGATGATCAGCCGGTCGCCGAGCATGGCCTTGCGAGCGGCTGCGCCATTTAAGCTGATGGTGCCGCTGCCGCGCGGGGCGCGGATGGCATAAGTCGAGAACCGCTCGCCGTTGGTGACGTTGTAGAGCTCGAGGTGCTGAAACTCGACGATGCCCGAGGCCTCGAGCAGCGCCTCATCGATCCCGCAGGAGCCCTCGTAGTCGAGGTCCGCTTCGGTGACGCGCACGCGATGAAGCTTGGCCTGAAGCAGGGTCTTGAGCATGGGAGCCTCGGTTCCGCGATCGAGGCGGGCCAGCATACCCGAAGGGTGGCCGGCACGGCGGCGGGCGCGCCGGCGCTATCTGCTCGAGAAGACGGCCGAGAGGTCCACGGCCGCATCGGTCAGTCCGGGCAGGAAGGTCAGTCCCGGATTCTCCGTCGCGGTTTCGTCGGTGTAGTGCCCGCCGGCGAGCTCCCGGAAGAAATGCACGGTCGCGCTGGTGAGGTCGAACAGCCACACCTCGGGGATCCCATGCCGCGCGTAGAAGGGCACCTTGGTGTCGTGATCGTAGTGCCAGGTCGTATCACTGACCTCGATCACGAGCAGCGCGTCGGCCGCTCTCGGCCCGCCGTTCCGATCCCCCGGTGCGCCTGCCCGCAGCACCGCCAGGTCCGGCTCGGGCTCCGAATCGGGGCCCAGGCGAATCGCGGCGTGACGCACGACCGTGCCCTGGGCGCCGACTGCGCGCTCGAGCAGCGCCTCGAGTCGCTGCACGGTCGTGCGGTGTGGCTCGCCAGAGGGGGCCAGATCGAAGATCGCCCCCTCGATCAGCTCGACCCGCGCATCGGCGGCCAGCAGGCCCACCTCGCTCATGCGGTGGTAGTCCTCGACGCTGATGCGGTGCCGGTGGGGCCGCTCTTCGCTGTGCGAACTCGACGTGTCGTTCATGGCGCTGCTCATCGGGCCTGAGGCGAACAAGACGAGTCTACGCGGGGTTGGCCCGGGGTGCATTTCGGTTGCGCGAGCCCCGGTGCCCGGCGCAGGGGTTGCCGGCTGCGGCGGCTCCTGCAATCCTTGGGGCCCGCATCAGGAGGACGCATGCCGAATCTCAATGCCTTCAAGGCCTACGACATCCGCGGCCGCATTCCCGAGGAAATCAACGAATCGCTCGCGTATGACATCGGGCGGGCGTTCTGCGCGCTGGTCAAGCCGCGCCGGGTGGCGGTGGGTTACGACATCCGCCTGACGAGTCCGCAACTGGCCGCCGCGGTGCGCCGGGGGTTGACTGACTGCGGCGCCGATGCGCTCGATATCGGCCTCTGGGGCACCGAGGCGGCGTACTTCTCGACCTTCGCTTACGAGCTCGATGGCGGCATCATGGTGACCGCCAGTCACAACCCGCCCGATTACAACGGCATGAAGTTCGTGCGCGAGCAGGCCCGTCCGGTGAGCTCGGACACCGGCCTCACCGAAATGCGCGACATGATCGGCGCCGGCCGCCTGCCGGCCAAGGTGGCCGAGCCCGGCCGCGAGAGCCCGCTCGACATCCGCAGCCGCTACATCGAGCACCTGCTCGGTTATCTCGATCGCAGCCGGCTGCGCCGGCTGAAGGTGGTGGTCAACCCGGGCAATGGCGGTGCAGGTCTGGCGATCGATGCGCTCGAGCCGTATCTGCCGTTCGAGTTCATCAAGGTCAATCATCAACCCGACGGCACGTTCCCGAACGGCATCCCGAACCCCATGCTCGAGGAGAATCGCGCGGCCACCGCCGAGGTGGTACGCCGAAGCGGTGCAGATGTTGGTCTCGCCTGGGACGGGGATTACGATCGGTGCTTCTTCTTCGACGAGCAGGGCAACTTCATCGAGGGCTATTACCTGGTGGGCCTGCTCGCCGAGGTATTTCTCAAGCGCGAGCCGGGCGGGCGCATCGTGCACGATCCGCGTCTCACCTGGAACACCATCGACATCGTGCGCGAACACGGCGGCACGCCGGTGTTGTGCCGTTCCGGCCACGCCTTCATCAAACAGAAGATGCGCGAGGTGGATGGCGTCTACGGCGGAGAGATGAGCGCACATCACTACTTTCGTTCCTTCGCCTATTGTGACAGCGGCATGATCCCCTGGCTGGTGGCGCTGCAGGTGATTGCCGAGCGCGGGCCGCTCTCAGCGTTGGTCGGTGAGCGGATGCGGCGGTTCCCGGCGAGTGGCGAGATCAACCGGCATCTCAATGGCGATGCGCGCTCGATCCTGCAGCGGATCGAGCAGCACTACCAGCACGCCGCACTTGCGCTCGATCACACCGACGGACTGTCGATGGAGTTTGCCGACTGGCGCTTCAACCTGCGCGGCTCGAACACCGAGCCGCTGGTGCGGCTGAATGTCGAGAGCCGCGGCAGCGAGGCGCTGATGCGCGAGAAGACCGACGAGGTGCTGCGGCTCCTCGACCGCTGAACGAGGCAGCGAGACACCGGTCACACACGGGTGTCGGTGGGCGAAGACACTAGTTATCGGCTGCCGATCGAGGTACCTTGTCGGGAGTATGTTCCGATGAGCCGACACTCTGGGGGTTTCTCATGGCGCTGTGGAAAGACTCGAACTCCTCCGGCACAGGTTTCGCTACCGGCACGGCGCCGCCTGCGCCCGCGCCGCGTGATCCTGCGCTTAACGTGGCTCCGCTGCCCGAGGCTCAGCGCCGCAGCGGCAAGGAGCGTGGGGAGGCCAAGGAGTCGCTGATCGCCGCCGGACTCACGCTCGAAGGCAAGATCAACGGCACCGGCCATGTCCGCGTTGCCGGTCGCTTCAAGGGAGACGTGCACATCGATGGGACGCTGACGCTCGACCCGGGCGCGCGCATCGAAGGGCACGTCAAGGCAGCCGCAGTGATCGTCGGTGGCGAATTGCTGGGTAACATCGTCGATGCGCAGCAGGTCGATCTGCGCGAGGGTGGCCGGATCGAGGGCGACATCAAGGCCGGATCCTTCACCGTGGCCTCCGGCGCGCGGATGCGCGGCAAGGTGGAGTTTGGTTGGGATCGCGCGGCCGAGACCGACACGCTGGCCGAATCGGTGATCACCGGCACGGTATGAGCGCGGTCGCGCGTTCGGTGGCGGCGGGGAAAACGCGGGTCTGCCCGCACTGCAAGGCGGTTGTTCTCGAGAGTCTGAGCGTCTGCCCGGGCTGCCGGCACCACCTGCGTTTCGATGTCGAGGCGGCACAGCGCCAGGAGGCGGCGATCCGCGCGCTCGAGGTCGAGGGGCAGCTTTGCCATCCCTCGGGCGAGGATCCCTACGAATACAGCATCGTGGTGACCGTGAGCAACGAGAAGGGCCAGGAGATCGCCCGCAAGCTCGTGGCGGTCGGGGCGCTGCAGGGCGGGGAGCACTGTACGGTTTCTCTTTCCGTGGAGATGCTGCCGACACGCGCGGCGCCGAAGCCCGAGCCTCCCGCCCTGGCGGTCGTGCCGGAGCGCCCCGAGCCGCCGCCCGCGCCGGGCGGACGGCGACTGCCGGATGGGACGATTCTGATGCCACCGGGCCTGAAGCCGAAGCGCTGAACGCCGATTCGCGCTACAGACTGTTGAAGCGATATCCGACGCCTACGCCGAACAGGAACGGATCGAGGCGGGCCGCGGAGATCTTCACGCCCTGATATTTCACGTCCGAGCGGATCATCACCCACTTGAAGTCCGCATTGAAGTACCAGTTGTTGCCCAGCGCGTAGTCGAATCCCGCCTGGGCCGCCGGTCCGACACTCGTCTTGTCGAGCTGCAGCGCGCCGACGGTCGGCACCGTCAGGTGCACATCGGAGATGATCGTCAGGTTCACGCCGACGCCGACGTACGGCTGCAAGCGGTCCTCGGGCAGAAAGTCATACTTCAGCAGCAGCGTGGGGGGCAGGTGTTTGAAGGTTCCGAGCACCGTCGGTCCGCCGAGCGCGCTGTGTTCCACGGTGACGGTCTGGCTCTGCGGATACGTCAGCACCAGTTCGCTCGACCAGTGCGGCGTGAAGAAATACTCGAGGTCGACTTCCGGAATCCACCGGCTGTTGACGTGAATGGCATCGCTCGGGATCTGTAGCGGCTGATACGCATCCGATCGGTTTTGCATGTCGAGATAAATGCCGCGCACCCTCACTTCAAATGCGTGCTCCGGCGTCTGTGTCTGCGCCACCGCGGTGCCGGCGGCGAGCACCGCCGCCAGCGCGCCGGTGATCAACGTCATGCTCCGTTTCATACTCTGCTCCAGTCATTCCATCTTGCTGGCCGCAGTCTAGCGAGGCGCCCATTGCGCTCCGATACGGGCAATTACGGAGGGCGGAATGCGCAGCTCGGTGCGCTGTGGGTCAATTGTTAAAATTGCCGTTCGGTCTGCACCAGAAACTGCACGTGCTTGATGTTGGATCCGCCGTCGAACGGGAAGGCGAGATCGATGTGAATGACGTTGCCGAAGGCCGTGCGCGCATTGCCCAGGCGCAGTCCGAAGCCGGCGTCCTTCAGCAGGCCGAGGCTCGGCTGGCCGAGGGGCGCGCGGCCCCAGGTGCGGCCCATGTCGAAGAACGCCGCAGCGCCGACGCGAAACAGACGGAACGGGTACCAGTTGCTGAACCAGCGCTCCTCGATGGTGAACAGTGCGCGGGCCGTGCCGTCTTGATAACGCAGTGGATAGCCACGCAGGCCGTTGTCCCCGCCGAGCAGGATCTGGTTATCGAGCGTGAGCCGCCGGCCGGCGCTGGCGCTGAGGGCGCTGTACAGCAGCCATTGTGAATTCTGTTCGGCGAAATTCACCACATTGAGATTGAGCACGCCGTTCTCGAGCGTGCCGTGCTGCAACCGGCCGGAGAAGCTGCTCGAGACGAGCAGCGTGTCGCCGTGCGGTAGCGCATAGCCGTCACCGGTGGTGAACTGGAACGGCACGGCGGCCCGAGTCGAGCCGAATGTCCGGCCCGCCCAGCCGATCTGCCCGGTGAAGTACGCGCCGAGGTCGAAGTCCTCCGTGCGGTGGATCTGATTGTGGTTGTGCAGCTTCGCGTACTCGTCCTGGATCAACGCGACGCCCACCCACGGGTAGACGAACCTGCGGTTCGCCGGCAACAACGTCGGGCCACTCCACTGGCGGCTCGCCGCGAAGCGATGCTCGTCGTCCGTCCAGCCGAACGTCAGGCGGCGCGCCCAGCCGTGCACCAGCCCGCGCGAGAAGCCGGCGTAGCCCTGCAGGAAGCGACTGTGCTCGGAGAACTTGTCGATGATCGCGCCGCGATCGTACAGCGGCTGGTCGAAAGTCGTGTCGGTGAGGGACAGGCCGCCGGCGTGGCGGGCTTCCAGGGCGTAGAAGGGGCGGTCGATGATGAGCTGGCGCAGGCGGCCGTCGCTGAGGTTACCGTAGGTGAGCGAAACAGCGGTCCAGCGGTTGAAGGCGTGTTGATTGGAGATTCGTACGTCCGATTCCGAGCGATCGACCGAATTCAGATGCTTCAGCGACACGTCCGTGCCAGTGCCGAGCACGTTGAGATCCTCGAGCTGCACACCCGTCGTGCTCTTGCCGCCGCTGCGCGAGAAGTCAAAGCCCGGATTGAGCGTCCAGACATCGCGAGTCGTGACGAGAACGTCGACCTTGCCGTCGTGGTAGGCGATGGGTTGGATCGAGGCGTCATAGAAGTAAGGATCGGCACGCAGGATGCGTGCCGATTCGGCGAGCAGGTGCGCCGAGAAACGCTCGCCGCTGTGAAAGAGTAACTGTTTGCGGATCAGACTGCGCCGGGTACGCCGGTGCAGGCGATTGGCGAGGCGAAACAGCGCGTTATTGTCCTTCGGATTGCGCAGATTGAAGATGTTGCGGTTGTCGATCACGATCTTGCCGATCACCGCGCCCATGCGCTCGAGTGCGGTGTCCGAGGGCAAAGCCGGCGCGGCGGGCGGCTTGCGACGGTGAGCGGACGCGGTGTCCGAGGCGGGCGCAGCGGTGACTGCGCCGGCGCGCGCGTTGCGGGTAATGGCGATGAGCCCGAGCGCTGCGGCGCTCCAAAGCAGTGCGGCAGCCCATCGGCCGCTCGGCGGCGGGCGGCTCAAGGTGCGCACCGCGGACCGACGCCCCGGGTTGGCCCCTTCTGCCGGCTCGAGCGGCAAGCTCGCTGTCGATCCGGATTGCGCCGCACCGCTGTCACCCCATTCGTTCTGCACCCGAGAATACTGTATCGACCGGTGGGGCGAGCAGACAATGCGGACATCAGCGCGGCATGCGCCGGGTGCTTGCGGAGAATGTGAACGCCGCCGCGATTGACGCGCGGCTTCGCCCGCGTATACGCTCCACGAGCCGCGACAAAAATCATAAACTTATGGAAAAGGCAGGCATCGGGTCTGAATTTCCGCCGCGGAGCGGAGTGTCTGCGCTGGGCTTCTGTTGGGGTGGGGTCGACGCGCGGCGCGCCGCGCAATCGGGCCCGCAGCGCCGAGTGCGCGCCGCCGCATTGCGCTGTCGGGTGGCATTGGTCGCACGTGGAATGCGGTTCAGCCTGCCGTGAGCGAATCTAACCGCGAGAGCGAGTCCGGACGTTGGCAGCTCGATGAGGCGGCGTTTCGCGGCCTGCTGCGCGCGCTCCATGCCGATCCGGCGCAGGCGGCGCGCGAGTATGAGCGGCTCAGAGTTCGCCTGGGGCGCTATTTCGGGCTGCACGGCCTGCCGCACCCGCTCGATGCCGTCGATGAGGCGTTCAACCGCCTCGCCAAGCGACTCAGCGAGGGCGAGGCGGTGCGCAACGTCGAGGCGTATCTGGCTGGCATTGCGCGGCTGGTCATGCTTGAGCAGCGGCAGAGACTTGCGCGCGAGCGCCAGATGCTGCTGCGCCTGGTGAGCTCGCCGGAGCAGGGCGAGGACGACGATCGGATGCTGACGGCGCTCGAGAGCTGTCTCGGTGAATTGCCGGAGGAATCGCGGGTGCTGCTGAGTCGCTACTACGTGGCGAGAGGAACGGAGCGGATCCGTGCGCGCGAGCGGATCGCGCGGGAGCTCGGCATGTCGGTGAACTCGCTGCGCAATCGGATGCTGCGCCTTCGCCAGCGCCTTGAGCGGGCGGTCCGCGCGCGGCTGGGCGAGGAGGCCCGTGATAGGCCGTGCGGTGATGACACTCTAGATGAGGAGCATCACTAGATGGTCGTTGACGAGAGCGAAATGTCGCGCGGGCGGTTGCTTGCCTATCTGCTCGGGGAGTTGACGGCCGAGGATCTCGCGGCGATCGATGCGCGAGTGCTCTGCGATGACGCCTTTGCGGAAGCGCTCGAGGCGCTGCGGACGGATCTGCTCGATGAGTACGCACTCGGTCCACTCGACGCGGCCGAGCGTGACCGCATCAGGCGTGCTCTGAATCTGCGCGGCGAGGCGGACTCACCGGTGCGCTTTGCGCGTGCTCTGCATCGGCGGCTCGAGCGCGAGGCGACGCCGCGGCACAGCCTTTGGACGGGTTGGGTTCGTTGGGCGCTGCCGATCGCAGCCAGCGTGCTGCTGGTGTTCGGTGCGTGGTGGTATTGGCCTGACTCCCCATTGCTGTTGAGTCGATCCGCGCCGAGCGGCGAGGCGGCGTATACCGTGCTGTTGCGGCCGGTCCGGCTGCGTGCTGCCGAGGCGTTGCGCACGGTGCGCATCCCGTCCGGTGTGACGAAGGTGCGGGTGCAGATCGAGCTGAGAGGGCCGGCCACTTTCGCCGCGGTCGATCTGCACGGTCCGCACGGACGCCTGCATTTTGAGCATCTGGCCGTGCGCACGTTCGATGGCGTGCGGTTCGTGCAGGTCACGGTGCCGCGATCAGCGCTGCAGACGGGCCGCTATACCGCCGTGGTGCGTTCCCAGGGCGGGGCTGAGGCCGAGCAGCGCTATGCGCTGTGGGTCCTGGCGCCGTGAGGCGCGCCGTTGCGCTCACCGCGGCGTGGCGGTTCAGGGCTCATACAGCACCTCGCACGCACTGCCGAGCTCGAGCGTCGCACCGACTCCCGTGGCAATGAGGGCATTCTCCCCGAAGGTCACTCCGCGCAGCGTCGGATCGAAGCGGAACGTGCGCAGCACCGGCAGCGGATCGACCCCGCGCAGGCCGGTGCGCTGATCCTGCGAGGGAATGACACAGCGGGTGCAGGGCTTGACCAGCTGCAGGCGCACGGCACCGATCTGCACCGCCGCGATGCGATCCTCTGCGAACGGCGGCAGTCCGGACAGCACGAGGTTGGGACGGAAGCGCTCCATGGGCAGGGCCTCGGGTAGGCGCGCGTTGAGCGCTTCGAGCGAGGACTGATTGCACAGCAGCACCGGATAGCCGTCGGGAAAGGCGAGCGGTGCGATGGTGCTGCCGGCGTAACGCGGGTCGGCCCGCCGCGCCGGTGCGGACGGTGAGCGCATCACGCGTACCGGTTCACCGAGCAACTCGCTCACCCACGCCGCCGCCGCATCGCCCTGATCCAGCCCGGCGCAGCGGTCGTTCCAGACCCGTACGGTGCCGGGCTCGCCGTGCGCTGCGAGCGGTAGCAGCAGATCCGGCCGGCCGTCGCTGTGCAGCCGTAGGTTGTGCGGGTCGAGCGCGACAGCGATGCGTGCCAGCATCGGATGGGTGCGCTGCGTGAGGAACGTGCCATCGGTTCTGGTGATCATCCAATGGCGGTCCCACTCAAACCCCGTCGCCTCGAGGCGCACCCGCTCGCAGCGGATGCCCTGGGCGGACTTCAGCGGATAGATGCGTAGCGCCTGCACGATGGCCGTGGACATCCGCTGCATTCTACGGGAGATCTCCTTCCTGGTTGGCGCGAGAGCCGGCCCGAGCATTCATCGGCGGTTCAGTGCGCCCGGCCGATAACGCTCCCGTGCCATAATTGACACGAGGGCGGGGGCGAAGGTCGACGCGCGGCGGTAACGTGTGCCGTGGCGCGATCCGCGAGGTGTGTGCAGGTCAATGAAAATCCACCGGTTTTGGGCGCTCGGCGTGTGTGCGGCGCTGCTCTGGGCAGCGGCGGCCCCCGGCAGTGTGGCCCAGCAAAGTCCCCCGGAGCGAGTGGGGCGTCTCAGCTACATCGGCGGCAGCGTCTCGTTCGAACCGGCCGGCACCGAGCAGTGGGCGGCGGCGCAACTGAATCGGCCCGTGACCATCGGGGACCGCATCTGGACCGACTGGGACTCGCGGGCGGAGATCGAACTCGGTGCGGCCGTGGTTCGGCTCGGCAGCCGCAGCGGGTTCTCATTTCTCAACCTCACCGCCTCGACCGCGCAAATGCAGCTCACCGCGGGCACGCTCATTGTGCACGTCCGTGCGCTGGCGGACGGTGCGCAGGATGAGATCGACACGCCGAACCTGGCGCTCTCGCTCGAGCAACCCGGCATCTACCGCGTGCAGGTCAACTCCACCGGCGTGACGACCGAGGTGGAAGTGATCGAGGGGGCGGCGCTCGCGAGCGGGGGCGGCGAGACATTCTCCGTAGCGGCGCAGCAAGCGGCTACGTTCAGCGGGGACAACGCGTTGCACGTCGCCTATGCCAGTCTCGGCGAGCCCGATGCGTTCGACGAATGGTCGATGGCTCGTGACCGGCGCGCAGCCGAGGGGGCTGTCACGGCGAGTCGCTACGTTGCCGCCGGCACCGTCGGCGTCGATGACCTCGATACCTACGGCAGCTGGCAGGACACGCCCGAGTGGGGCGAAGTGTGGTTCCCGAACGTGGTCGCGGGGTGGGCGCCGTATCGGTTCGGTCAGTGGGAGTGGATCTTCCCCTGGGGCTGGACCTGGGTCGACGATGAGCCCTGGGGATTTGCGCCGTTTCATTACGGACGCTGGGGGTATTGGCATCATGCATGGTGTTGGGTGCCCGGACCGCGCGATGCGCGTCCCGTCTATGCCCCGGCACTCGTTGCCTGGACGCGGGGCGGGCATTTCGGCGGCGCCCGTCGGGGCGCACACGTCGGTTGGGTGCCGCTTGCGCCGCAGGACGTGTACCTGCCGGGCTACGCAGCAAGCCGAGCCTATGTGCGCGACGTCAATCTCACCAATGCACGTCACCTGAGCCCAGCCGACCTCGCGGCGGCCTATCGGCACGGTGGCGCAGACCTCACTTATGCCAACGGACACATCCCCGGCGCGATCACCGCGGTGCCGCGTGCCGTGTTCAGTACTGCACAAGCGGCTGACACCCATCGCGTGGTGTTGATGCGGCACGGCCTGCTGGGCGTGCGCCTGACTCCCGCGGCGCCTGCGGTGACGCCATCGCAAGCGAGCGTCTTAGGCGCCCGTGTGCACGCTCTGCAAGTGCCCCCCCGACAGCTGACTGACCGGCCGGTTATCGCGCGGCTTGTGCCGGCACGCGCCGCGGTGGCCTTCGCACGCCAGCAGGCGGCGGTGCAAGCCAACGGCGGGCGGATGTTGACGATGTCTCAATGGGCGCCGCTGCGGCCGAACGCCCCGCCCGCCGCCGTACGTCTGGCACCGGACATCCGGTCGGCGGCGCCGTTCGTGCGCAGCGGCCGTTTACGCGGTGATTTCACCGGCCGGATGTCGACACGCGGCGTTCGTGCCCCGCCGCCGGCGGTGCCGCAGCGCGCCTGGGTCGACCGCCCGGCCTGGGCACAGCGGCCTGCCGATGCGCTCCGATCCCGACCGGTGCCTGCCCCGCCGCAGAGTGCGCCCGGCGGCGTGGCGCCGGGGTATCGCTTTGCGCGGCCGCAGCCGCTGCCTCAGCGGCACGTGCCGCGACCGCAATACCGTCCTGCGCGCGCCCCATCGGGGCAGCGAGCCGAGCCGCACGCTCGTCCGCCCATCGCCGCCCTGCCACGGTGGCGCTCCGCGCCGCCGATGTATCGCCCGCAGGATGTGGCCGCCGAGCCCGACACGAATCCGGGCTTCGCGGTTCCTAAGTACTATTACGTGCCCCCGCGCTCGCCGCCGCCGATGTACCGGCCGCTGCATCCAGCCGTCCCGCCTGAGGCTGTTGCCGCACCGCCACGAGCGCCGTTCGAACGGCCCATCTCCCCGCCTGCGGGTCGCATTTGGCGGCCACATCCGCCGCTGCGACCCTGAATCGTGCAGATGTGTGATTTTTGCCAACCAAATCTCCCTGCTGTTTCGGTTTTACGAAACCCCTTAGCGGCGAGTTCGGCTTCCCCCTAGGTACCCCCTTTCGTATCCTGCGCCCGTTTCCGCTCCTGGTGGCGGATGGGAGGACGCAGATGCGACTGAAGATACGATTCCAGCTTGCGATGGCCGTGGTGGCAGCCGGTGTGCTGCTCGCGCCCGCCGCCCAAGCAGTGCCGAGCTTTGCCCGGCAGACCGGCATGGCGTGCGCCGCCTGCCACACGGTATTCCCCGAGCTGACCCATTTTGGCCGCGTATTCAAGGCCAATGGCTACGTGCTCGACAACCTCAAGCAGGTGCGCGCCGTAAACAGTGATCGTCAGCAGCTCCTCTCGCTCTCGCAGCTGCCGACGTTCTCGATCATGACGCAGATCTCCTACACCACGCTCAACAAGCGGCTGCCCGATGCGACCAACCCGGCGGCGCCCGGACTGACGCAGAATGGCACTGCCGGCTTCCCGCAGCAGCTGAGCCTGTTCTACGCCGGTAAGATCGCGCCGCATTTCGGTGTGTTCTCGCAGATCACCTACGGCAATGACAGCGGCACGATCGGCATCGACAACACCGATCTGCGCTTTGCCAAGACCATGGTGTTCGACGGAACGCACACGCTGACCTACGGCATGTCGCTCAACAACAACCCGACCGTGCAGGATCTGTGGAACAGCACGCCGGCCTGGGGCTTCCCCTACGATGCCAGCAATGCCGTGGTCTCACCGCTTGCGGCCACGCAGATCGACGGCACCATGGCACAGAGCGTCGCCGGACTCACCGGTTACCTCTACTTCGATGAATCGTTGTACGTCGAGTTCGGCGGCTATCGCTCCGCGCCGCAGGGTGCAACCAACGCGCTCACCGGGCAGGCCGGTCCGCTCGATGGGACCTTCAGCAATGTCATCGAAGGGTTCTCGCCATACTGGCGAGTCGCCTACGAGTACGACTGGGGTCCGAATGCGCTCGAGGTCGGCACCTACGGCGAGGACTTCAAGCTGTACCCGGGCTCGGGCCAGGCACTGACGGGTCCGGATAACCGCTTCGCGGATGTGGCCGAGGACTTCCAGTACCAGTACGTGGGCGAGCACAACATCGTGAGCGTCGCCGGTACGCACATCCACGAGAACATGAACCTGGTCGCGAGCTACCTCACTGGTGCGGCGGCAAATCGAACGGATAGTCTCAATACCACCCGGATCTGGGCCAACTATTACTACCAGCGCCGCTACGGTGGTCAGATCGGCTGGTTCTCGACGACCGGTACGAGCGACACCGCACTGTATCCCGGACCGGGTGCGGCACCCTGCGCGAATTCCAGTGGCACCTCGATCGCCTGCGGCGTCGTGACCAGTGCGAATGGTTCGCCCGATACCGATGGGATTGTCGGTGAGATTTCGTACCTGCCGTGGCTGAACGTGCGACTTTCGTTGCAGTACACGCACTACAACAAGTTCAACGGGGCCAGCAGCAACTATGACGGACTGGGGCGCAACGCGTCGGATAACGACTCGATGTACTTCCTGCTCTGGTACGCATTCTGAGGTGGGACATGAGGAACTATAGTCTGAAAGTTTGGTTGCATCGAGGCCTGCTGGCCGCGTCGGCGGCGGCATTCACCTTCGCCAGTGTGCCGAGCGGCGCGCAGGGTGCGCCGACTCCGCCGCAGCAGGCGCCGGAGCTGGCGGTCGCGGTGTGTGGAACCTGTCACGGCGTCACGGGCAACAGCATCAATCCGATGTTCCCGCGCCTCGCCGGGCAGCATGCCTGGTACATCGAGCAGCAGCTGAAGGAGTTTCGTGCCGAGACGCGCGGCGATCCGTATGCCGTCGCCTATATGTGGGGCATGGCCAATCAGCTCTCCGATCCGACCATCGTCGCGCTGGCGAAATACTTCTCCAGTCAGACGCCCGGCCCCGGTACGTCGCATCCGGAGGCGATCACGGCGCGGGGGCGTAACATCTACGAGCATGGCATTCCGACGCAGGGCGTGCCGGCCTGTGCGGCCTGCCATGGTCCACAGGCGCTTGGCAGCAGCGCGTTCCCACGCCTTGCCGGTCAGCACGCCAAGTACATCATGAAGCAACTCGAGTCGTTCCAGAGCAATATGCGCAAAGTCGCGATCATGCACGGCGTCGCCTCGACGCTGCACCGATCGCAGATGCGCGCCGTCGCTGACTACTTGGAGTCACTGCCGTAATTGCTTAACTCAAGAGCCGCCTGAATGGGCGGTGTCGCGACGGGGTTTACCGCATCCTTCCCCCTCCCGCGGTAAACCCCGTTTTTTTTGCCCCGCAGTCTGCTCGACACCATCCATGTGCAGCCGCCGCGGGCGCTACGGATCCTCTGCGCAGGCGCCGCGCTCGATCTCCTCGAGCCACGATCGGATCCGCTGAGCATTGCATTCCCCTCGCGCATAGAGCACGGCGAGAACGGCCTGCAAGTGAATGCCAAGCGCGCCGGCGAGCGCGCCCGGCGGATGGTGCGCCAGCATCGTGGCCGCTTCCTCGAGTGCCTCGAGGCACGCTTCAAGCGCCTGTGCTTCCTCGGGATGTCCGATGCTCATCACGCGTCCCCGCTGCTGGTTGCCGCGATGGTTCGCAGCATACCGATGCCGGGCGCAGTTTCGCACAGGGTGTGTGCCTTTCTGTGCGAATGCGCCTGCAAACACAATTCCAATCGCGTGCCCGCACCCTAGACTGAAGCGCGTACCAACACGGCACGTGCCGGCACCGAGGTCTGCGCATGAACAGCTTTACGCTCACGGCGATCGGCCATCTCCCCCGCAACCCACAGCTCGTCGTCAAGGGCGATCTGAGCCTCCTACGCTTCTGTCTCATCGGCAACGATTATGCGGGCCGGGACGAGCAGGGCGAGGCGCGCGAGATCGTCACCTGCGTCTGCTTCATCGCCTTTGGCGCCATCGCCGAGGCGATTGCCCGCCACACACGCACCGGCGATCAGCTCATCGTCGAGGCGCAGCTCCGTGCCGAGAATCACGGCGAGCCTCGAGGCGAGCGCCGTCAGGAGCATTCCTACGTCGTGCAGGGCTTTCGCTTCGGAGCGCCAGGCAGAATCAAGCGCGAGGAGTTCCTGGAGGCTGAGCGGCCCGCAGCGGCGACTGCGGCAACGGAGGCGCTCCGCGGCGCTGTATGAGGCGACGCCCGGCCGCTCGCAAGTTATTTCGCAGTGAAGACTCTCGGGAGAACGCGATATGAACCGCGACAGGAACATCGGCCGTCTGCTGTCGGCGCCCCTGTGGCTGTGTGGGGCGATCCTCGCGGCGGTTCCGGCTGTGGCGCTGGCACAGGCCTCACCATTCCTCACCGGTGCGACAGCGCTCGAGAGCAATATCCTCGCCTGGCTCACTCCCGTGGCGATCATTCTCGTGATGGTGCTCGGCGCCATGGCGATGGCTAACCGCATTTCATGGGGTTGGTGCATCGGGGCGATTCTCGGCATAGCAATTGCCTTCGGCGCGCCGCAGGTGGTGGCGTGGGTGCGCGGCATGTTCGGCGTCTGAGCGGAGCGAGCGATGAGTCGCGAACCTGAGGCGTTGGTCTGTGATCCGCTGTTCGTTGGCGCCACGCGTCCGCCGATGCGCTGGGGCGTAACCTACAGTGCGCTGCTGTTCAATCTGGTCTTTACACTGGAAGCGTTCCTGCTCACCCGCAATCTGCTGACGCTGCTGCTGGCGGTGCCGATCCACGGGCTGAGTGCGCTGTTGTGCGCCCGGGATCCGCGCTACTTCGACCTCGCGTTGCTGGCCGCGCGCACCCGCATTCCGGCGCTGTTCGCCAATCGGTTCACCTGGCATGCGGTGAGCTACGCGGCTCTGACGCTCGATCTACCCGATAGCAGCGCCCGACGGCGCGCCCGCGAGGTCCTGTGTGCTTGTACGGGGGAGCGGGAGCGGCGCACATGGTAATGCGCACCGCCGCGGCGTTGGCCCGTGAGCTCGGCGTACGTGAGCACATCCCGTACAGCGTCCACGTGGCGCCCGGGGTGATCAGAACTCGCAATGGCGATTATCTGCAGGTGTTGCGACTCGGCGGTCAGAGCTTCGAGAGTGCTGATGCCGAGCAGGTCAACGGTTGGCACGAGCGGTTGAATATCCTCTGGCGCAACGTGGCCGAGCCGGGGCTGGCGCTGTGGACTCACGTGGTGCGCCGTCGCGAGAGTGTGCGGCCCGATACGCCCGTCGCTGCTCCTTTTGCCGAGCGGCTGCGCTCGCGTTATCTGCAGCGGCTCGGCGCCGAGCGACTGATGGTCAACGAAATTTATCTGAGCACGCTCTACCGGCCGACGCCGGGACGCGCACGGCATCTGCTGGCGCGGGCGCTCGCCAATGCCCGTCCTGCCGATCAGGCTCGCGAGCTCGCTGAGGCGTTGCAGGTCTGCGCGCGCCTCGGCCGCACGCTCTGCGCGTCGCTCGCAAGATATGACCCGCAGCCGCTCTCGTGCTATCAGGAGGCCGGCCGCTGGTATTCCGAGCCGCTCGCGTTTCTGGCGCTGCTCGTCAATGGCGAGCAGCGGCGCGTGCCGCTGCCGCACGGTCCGCTCGATGCCGCACTTGGCACGACCCGTCTGTATTTCGGCAACGAGTTGATCGAGTACCGTATGGTCGCTGCGAGCCGCCTTGGCGCGATGCTCGGCATCAAGGAGTACCCCACGCCGAGTGTTGCCGGCATGCTCGATGCGCTGCTCGGCGCACCCTTCTCGTTCGTGCTCACGCAGTCGTTTGCGTTCCTTTCCAAGGCGAGCAGCCAGCAGCTGTTGACGCGTCAGATCAATCGCATGGCTAACGCCGGCGATTTCGCCCGGTCGCAGGCGGCGGAACTGGAGCAGGCGCTCGATGCGCTCAGCAGCAATGAGTTCGTCATGGGCGATCACCATCTGTCGCTGCAGATTCTGGTCGATCTGCACAACCGCAGCGCGAACTCATCGGCCGAGTGTCTCGAGGAACTCGATCAGCAGGTCGCGCGCGCACGCACCCTGCTCGCCGATGCGGGCATGACGGTGGCGCGTGAGGACCTCGGACTCGAAGCGGCCTTCTGGGCGCAGCTGCCGGGGAACTTCGTGTTCCGGCCGCGCAAGGCACCGATCACTTCGCGCAATTTCTCCGCGCTCGCCCCGTTTCACAACTTCCCGGCGGGGCGGGCCGGCGGTAATCACTGGGGCGAGGCGCTCGCGGTGCTGCAGACCCGCGCTCGTTCCGCGTTCCATTTCTCGCTGCATGCGGCGACGGCGAGCGAAGGCGGGCGGCGCGATACCGGTCACACGTTCATCTGCGGCCCGACCGGTTCGGGAAAGACTGCGCTCATCGGCTTCCTGGCGAGCATGCTCACGCGCGTCGGTGCGACCCAGATCATTCTCGACAAGGACCGGGGATTGGAGGTCCTGGTGCGCGCACTCGGCGGCACGTACCTGACGCTGCGCAATGGCCTGCCCACGGGCTTCAATCCGCTGCAGCTGCCGGTGAGCGCGGCGAATGTCGAATTTCTGCGCAGCTGGCTGGAATTACTGGCGCGGCCCGCTCCGGGTGCAGCGCTCGGCGTGCGCGAGCTGCAGGAGCTCGATCAGGCGCTGCGCGGCACGCTCGCGCTCGCACCGCAGGCACGACGGTTGTCGCGATTGCTCGAGTTTCTCGATACGACCGATCCGCAGGGTCTGTACGGGCGGTTGGCTCGCTGGAGCGAGCGAACGCAGGGCGAATACGCCTGGGTGTTCGACAATCCGCAGGACAGCGTGGTGGCGCAGCTCGCGCGCACGGCGCTGGTCGGCTTTGACGTCACGGAATTTCTCGATCACGAGCGCTGCCGGGCTCCGCTTTCCCTCTATCTGCTGCACCTCGTGCGCCAGCTCCTCGATGGCCGCCGTCTGGTGTGCTGGATGGATGAGTTCTGGCGGCTGATCGAGGATCCGGCTTTCGAGCAGTTCGCCAAGGACGGCCCGAAGACCTGGCGCAAGCTCAACGGCGTGATGGTGCTGGCGACCCAGAGCGCAAGCGATGTGCTCGACAGCCGTATCAGCCGCACGGTAATCGAGCAGACGCCGACCAAGATCTTCTTTCCCAACCCGAACGCCTTCGCCGAGGAGTTCCTGCAAGGTTTCGGTCTCTCGCACCGGGAGTTTGCGCTGATCAAGCACGAACTGGAGCCCGGCGCACGCTCGTTTCTGGTCAAGCAGGGTGCGCAGAGCGTGGTGTGCCGGCTCGACCTCTCGGGTCTGCAGGCCGAGACACAGGTGCTCTCGGCGCGGGCAGGCGGACTGCGCCGACTCGAGCAGCTGCTGCACACGCACGGCAGCGCGCCCGAGCATTGGCTCGAGACTTTTCTCGCCGCGCCCGCTGCGGAGTGATGCTGCGGAGGTGAACCATGACATCCGGCAACCGACTGACCATTCTCGTCCTCGGACTGCTCGCCGCCCCGGTGGTGCACGCGCAGTGGGCGGTGATCGATGTGGCGGCAGTGGCGCGCCTCAGCAGTGAGGTGCGCACGCTCGAGCAGTCGCTCGCGACGGAGCAGCAGCAGGTGTTTGCGACGCAGCAGCAGTTACGAGCCATGACCGGAGATCGCGGCATGGAGAATCTGCTGGCGAACGTTCGTCGCAACTATCTGCCGCAGAGCTGGACGCAGATGAGCGCTTTGGCCGACGGTCACTCGGCAAGTTATCCCGCGCTCGCCGCAGCAGTGCGCGCCGGCATCGCAGCGCCATGGGGCTTGAGCGGCGCGCAGTTAGCGCAGCTCTCGCCGCAGGCACAGCGTCAGCTGAGTGCGGAGCGGCGCAATGCGGCGCTTCTGCGGGCGCTTGCCGCCGCCGCCCTTGCCAATGCCAGTGGCCGCTTTGCCGGCCTGAAGCAGCTGATTGCCGCCATTGGTGCGGCGCGCGATCAGAAGGGGATTCTCGATCTGAACGCGCGCATCGCTGCCGAGCAGGCCATGCTCGCGAACGAACAGACCAAGCTGCGTGTGCTGTTTGCCGCCGCGCAAGCACAGCGCTGGGTCGAGCAGGAGCGCTCGCGCGAGGCGGCGATCGCCGCGCAGGGCGAGTTTGCGACACGGTTTCAGCCGACGCCCTGAGGGTGCGGCGCCGGTTTGAGGGTACCCCGGGGGCACTCTGCGGAGGCGTTCATGGGCTTCTTCGAGACATTCTGGGTCTGGCTGAACGGGGCGATGTCCAGTTACATCGGCGCCACTACCGCGCGTGTGGCGCTGATCCTGGAGCCGACCGTCATCGTGCTCGGCACGCTGTACGTGATGGGCTGGGGGTTGCTGCTGCTCAGCGGACGCATTCAGGAGCCGCTCGGTGATGGGCTGCGGCGCATCGTCACGCTCGCCGGCGTACTCGCCGTTGCCCTGCACCTGTGGCTGTATAACACGCTGATCGTGGACACGTTCTACGAGGCGCCCGCGCAGTTCGCAGCGGATGTGGTCGGCGCGTCCTATCCGGTGCAGACGCTCGATGCGATCTGGCACCAGGGCGGCGCGGTCGCCGGGCGGCTGTTCGACAGAGGCAGCGTGTGGGGCGGAGACGTCGGCTTTTACATCGCCGGGGCGGTCGTGTGGATCCTGGTCGGACTGCTCTGTGTGTACACGATGTTTCTGCTTGCCCTCTCCAGCATCGCGTTGTCCGTGCTGCTCGCGCTCGGTCCGCCATTCATCGTCATGCTGCTGTTTGCCGGCACACGCCGTTTGTTCGCCGCCTGGCTGGCACAACTGACGAACTATGCCCTGATCACCGTTCTGACGGTCCTGGTGGCTGCGCTGCTGCTGCGCCTGGTCGAGCGCTATGCGCAACAGACGGCGGCGCTCGGTACGGCACTCGATACGGTCGATGCACTCGATTTCCTGCTGGTGACGGCGCTGGTGCTCCTGTTCATGCAGCAGGTCATGCCCATTGCCGCAGGGCTCTCCGGCGGGATCGCCCTCAGCACCTTCGGGATGATGAGCCGTACGGTACGCACCGCGGCTCGCCCTCTCGGCACGGGCACGCGGTTGGCGGTGGGCACTGCGGCCGCGACCGTCGCCCCCCGTGTGGGGGGCCAGCGCGGCGGCGGCACCGCAATCGGTTTCGGCCAGGACCCGTAAGCGGCGTGCACAAAGGCGCGGAGGAGGCAGCGATGAGAGTCGTGCTGGTAATGGGGGCGGTGCTCGCCCTATGCGGGTGCACGGGTGTTCCGCGCTGCGCCGGTCCGCTGGTTCCGATCAATACGACAGCCGGTGCGCCGCCGGGTCGCTCCGGCCAACGCACGACGCACAGGCTTGCGCATCGCCGTGCCGCGCGCGAGCGAGCCCGGTCATGAGCGCGGAGCCTTCGCTCAGCGGCTATCTGGCCGAGGCGACCACCTGGGACACGGAGCGTGCTCTGCAGGCGCAGCGCCAAGCGCGGCTGGCGTGGCGGGTGGCGGCAGCGGCTTGTCTGTGCGTGCTGGCTCTGCTGGCGGCATTCGTGACGCTCCTGCCATTGAAGCGCATCGAGCCGTACCTCATCCGAGTCGATGCGCGTACGGGCGTCGTGGATGTCGTGCCGCCTTACCGCGGCGGAACGGCGTTTCCGAAGACGATCGCGCGGTATTTCCTCATGCGCTACATCACGGTGTGCGAGCGCTTCGATTACGCGATGGCACAGGCCGACTACCGCCAGTGTGGCGCATTCAACTCCAACCGGCTGAACGAGGCGCTCTATGCCCGTTGGGCGCGCGGCAATCCGCGCTCCCCGTTGAATGTCCACCGCGATGGCAGCAGCGTGAGGGTGCGCATCGAGGCGGTCAGTTTCCTCGGTGACGGTGGAGCTGACGGACGGCTCGCGCAGGTGCGCTTCGAGCGCATTACGCGTCAGGTTGACGGTTCGCAGGAGCGCACCGGGCATTGGATCGCAACCGCGCGCTACCGCTTCACGGGTGCGCCGGCGAATCCCTCGCTGCGGCGCTGGAATCCGCTCGGATTTGAGATTACCGCGCTCGAGCTCGAGCGCGAGGTGTTGGGTCCGGGTGCGCCGAGCGAACGCCGGAGTGCGCAACCGTGAGGGCGCATGTGCCGCGCGGCAGCGTGCTCGGAGGGGCTTTGGTGAGCCTGCTCAGCGGATTCGGCGGGGGGCGGGCGAACGCGGCCCTCCCTCGGGATGTCCTCTCGGCCCCGTCGGCATCGGCACCCGCGACGGTGCACGATCCGCGCATTCGCTATGTGCGCTACCAGAGCGGCACAGTCTATCGGCTGCGCGGTTACGTCGGCTACGAGATCGATCTTCAGTTCGCACCCACAGAGCGCTTCGTCGGGCTCGGCGTCGGTGACGGCAAAGCCATCAAGATCGCGGCGGCGGCCAACCACCTGTTCATCAAGCCGGTGGCCGCGCCCGTCGCGACGGATATGACGGTGCTCACGAACCGCAGGGCGTATGTCTTCCACTACCGCGTGAGCAGCTCGCGGGCTCCGCGGCGAGCCGCGCCGATCGTTTACGCCCTGCGCTTCGAGTATCCGCCGACCGTCCGCAGCGACGCACTGGCCCGCCAACGGCGCGAGCGCGTGCAGCGAGACCTGCACCGCGCCGAGCGCGCGCCGCCGCGCAACGAGGACTACTGGTTCTGCGGGCCACGGGCGTTGAGGCCGCAAGCCGCCTGGGACGACGGTGCTGAGACGCATCTGATCTTTCCCTCGCGGGAACCGTTGCCGGCCGTGTTCGTGCGCAACGCCGACGGCAGCGAATCGCTGGTCAATTTCGACATGCGCGGCAAGCAGATGGTGATCCACCGCATCGCCCGCCGCTTTGTGCTCAGGCGCGGGCGGCTCACCGGATGCATCGTCAACAAAGCGTTCGCCGGCTCCGGGCGCCGTCTTGCGAGCGGCACGATCTCAGAGCGAGTCTGGCGCCTGACCCGCCGGCGCGCCGCAGCCCGGCCCGCGGCGCGCGCGGCTGCAGCGCGCGGAGGACCGCGATGATGCGTCTCCTCGGGACTTGGTTCGCGCGGCCGGGAGGCGACTCGGCGCCGGGCCGCAAGAGCGCTGTGGCAAGTGACGAGAGGCCGGTTCCGGGCGATCGGGGAGTGACGCTCGCGAGCCGCGCCCGTTCGCTGCAGGCGCGTCTCAATACGCTGCTGGCCGCAGCGCTTGTGATCGCAATCGCGGTGGCGCTGCTCGTCTGGTACTACACCTCGTTCTTGCCTGCGGCGGCTTCGGGTCACGCTGCACCGCGAGCGATGCAACGCAGTACGGGCGTTCTCGGAGCGCCGCCCCTTGGGGCGATCCCCCCGCCGCGGTTCATTGCAGCGCCGCCCGCCACCGACGTCCCTGCCCAGTCCGTGCCGCGGGCGCAACCGCGTTCCCGCATCATGCGGGCGCACTCGGGGCTGGCGCGTTTCGTTTCGGCAGACCGGATGCAGAGGAGCCCTGCGGCGGCGGCGAGTCCGCCGAGGCGTCGCCGCGGCCTCGCCCGGCGCCTCTCGGGAGGCGTATTCATTGGTGCCTCAGGACTCGTGCGCGCAGCCGCTGCCGGGGCTGTGCCGGGACCGGAGCACGCTCGCCGACGGCCGTACTCCGCCGCGCCGCGCGCCACGCGGTTGGACACGCTGTTGCGTTCGAATGAGATGTCTGCGACGCAAGCCATGCTCTTGCCGCAGCGCCGGCTGCTGTTGTCGGTCGGGACTTTCATCGACTGTACGCTCGAGACGGCCATTGACTCGACGCTGCCCGGTATGACCACCTGCATTACTGCCACCGATACCTTCAGTGCCGACGGTCAGGTCGTGCTCCTGCCGCGCGGGACACTGCTGATCGGACAGACCCGCGGCGAGGTGCGTCAGGGCATGGCGCGGGTGTTCGTGATCTGGACGCAGGCGCGCACCCCCGCGGGAGTCGTCGTGCGGCTCGATTCGCCCGCGACGGACGCGCTCGGTCGCTCGGGGCTCACCGGCCGGGTCGATCAGCACTTCTGGCAGCGCTTCGGGGCGGCACTGCTGATCTCGACACTCACCGGGGTGATCCAGTCGAGGCTTGAGCGTGCCGGCGGGACGGTCATCGTCGATCCGACTGCCAGCGAAGCGGTGCTTGCCGACTCGCTGCGCGGCGCGCAGGACATCGCCCCGACCATAGATGTTCCGAACGGGCAGCGCATCGAGGTGTTGGTCGCCCGTGACGTCGACTTCACCTCCGTCTATGAACTGCGTGCCCGCTGAGCGCGTGCCCACTTCGTGCGGCGCGCCGGGCGAATCCGCGCTCGAGTTGACGCTGCGCGCTCTGCAGCCGTTGCTCGCCCGGCCGGGGCTGACCGAACTGTGCATCAACGGGCCGGGCGAGGCGTTTCTCGAAACCGCCGCGGGCTGGAGTCGCGAGGCGCTGCCCGGGGTCGATTTCGACTGGTGCTGGCGCCTGGCGAAGCTGGTGGCGAACCACACGCGACAGCGCGTTGACGAATCTCACCCGCTGCTGTGCGGTGCCTTGCCGGGCGGGGAGCGCGTGCAGATCGCCATTCCGCCGGCAACGCCCCAGGGGCGAGTCGCCATCAACATTCGCCGGCCCGCGCAGTCGAATTGGTCGATCGAGGAGCTCGCCGTGCAGGGCGCGCTGAGGAACACCCGCATCGCGCGCCAGTCCGCCACGGCCGTCGAGTGCGAATTGCGCGACTTGCTGGCCACCGGGCGCTACGAGTCCTTTCTGCATCTCGCGGTGCGCAGTCGCCGCAACATCCTCGTCTCCGGTCCGACTGGTTCGGGCAAGACCACCTGGACCAAGGCGCTGATTGCCGCCATACCGGCGGAGGAGCGACTGATCACGATCGAGGATGCGCCAGAGCTCGTGCTCGATGCGCATCCGAACCACGTGCGGTTGTTCTACAGCAAGGACGATCAGGGGCTGGCGCGCGTCACACCGAAGCAGCTGCTGGAGGCGTCGTTGCGCATGAAGCCCGATCGCATCCTGCTCGCCGAGCTGCGCGCAGAGGAGGCATTCGACTATTTGCGCAGCGTCAATTCCGGACATCCCGGCTCGATCACGAGCGTGCATGCCTCGAGCGCTACGCTCGCCTTTGAGCAGCTGGTGCTGCTCATCAAGCAAAGCGCAGGGGGCCAGACCCTTGCAAGGCGCGATATCCGCAGGCTGCTGCATGGCCTGATCGATGTCGTCATCCAATGCGGTCTTGAGCGCCATCGGCGTACGGTGCGCGAAATCTGGTTCCGGCCCGAGTCGCTGCGCCGCGCCACGGCGGCCCGCGCCGCGCCGTCTGCGCACCCCCCTCGGGCGCGCCGAGCGCGGTGAACGCGGTGTCCGCGGCAGTGCTGTCCGAGTTGACACACGGCGTACCCGGCCTGCTGCTCGCCTATGGCAGTGTGCAGGGGCCGATGTGGGTCGCGATGGCCCGCACGCGGGCGGCGTGGGGGCGTTGGCTGGCCTCGCCCGCGCTGGCCGCGGCGCTGACCGCCGGCCTCGCAACGGGACTGTCCTTCGCCGAGCCGCTCGCCCACGGGCTCGGGTCGACGCTGCAGATGATGAGCGCCGCGGGCCTCAGCGCACTCAGCGGCTATGCGGCCGGACGGGCGCTGGCGAGAGCCGACGGGCCGCCACCTTATGCGCATGTGCGCGGCGCTGTCGTGCGCGAGCCGCGCATTGAGTCAGCTTCGCGCACTCGGCAGTGGGAGGCGGATCGCTCACACCAACACGGCGGCCGGAGCGTGACGCTGGCCGGCGTGCCGGTTGCGCTGCTCGATGAGTCGAAGCATTTCAAGATCCTCGGCACGACGGGCGCCGGCAAGAGCACCGCGATCACCGAGCTGCTGAGCGGGGCGCTCGCGCGCGGTGATCGCGCAGTGATCGCCGATCCCGATGGCGGCTATGCGCAAAGATTCTTCCGTGCCGCGCGTGGCGATGTCGTGCTCAGTCCGTTCGAGCCCGGCGGACGGCGCTGGGATCTGTTCGCGGAGATCAGTGAGCCGTACGACATCGAGCAGCTCGCGCTCGCGTTGATTCCGGATCAACAGGGCGCAGAGCGCAGCTGGCGCGGGTACGCCCGCACACTGTTCAGCGCAGTCACCGCGCAGGCCCGGGAGGCGGGCGTCCGTGACATCGGGGAGGTCTATGACCTGCTGGTGCTCGCCGATACCGCGGAGCTGAAATTGCTGGTCGGTGGTACCCCCGCCCAACCGTTCTTCGATGAGCACAACGCACGCATGCTCGATTCGATCCGCTCCGTCGCGAGCTCCGCGGTGGGCGCATTGCAGTACGTGGCGCGTCAGAGCGCGCCGCCTCTGTCCGTGCGCGAGTGGGTGCGGGACGGGCGCGGGGTGCTGTTCATTCCGTACCGGGCTGGGCAGATCGCCGCGCTGCGCTCGAGCATCTCGGCGTGGATGCGGCTTGCGATCTTCGAGTCGATGCAGCGTCCGGCCGATGCCCCGCCATTGTGGTTCATTGTCGATGAGCTCGATGCCCTCGGACCGATCGATGGGCTGAAGGATGCGCTCGCGCGGCTGCGCAAGTTCGGCGGCCGCTGCGTGCTGGGCTTTCAGTCGCTTGCCCAGGTCTCGAGCACCTACGGTTCCGGCGAGGCGCAGACGATCGTGGAGAACTGCGGCAACTCGCTGATCTTGCGCTGCTCGGCCAGTGAGCACGGTGGGACGGCACGCTTCGCCTCGCGCCTGATCGGAGAGCGGGAGATCGTCAGGTTGACGCGCACCCGTTCCCGCCGCCCCGGGGAACTGCTGTCCTCGGTGAGCGACACGGAGCACTGGCAGGTCGAGCCGGCCGTGATGGATGCGCAGATCGAGCGCCTGGCGGATCTGTCGGGGTATCTGAAGCTTGCCTCGGCGCCGGACTGGCTGCGGGTGCGGCTGGCGCCACCGGCCGATGCTGATCACGCGCAGGAGAGGCCCGTCCGCGGTGGGCAGCGGCCGGCAGCGCCAGCGCAGAGCCTCGATCGCTCCGCGAGTGGGATTGAGGAGAGCGGCACGCATGGGTGAGCCTGAGCCCTTGAACGAGACGCTGCGAATCGGGCTGTTGCTCGAGGCCGCACAGAACCAACAGCAGCGGGTCGAAGAGGCGCTCGCGGGGCTGCGCGAGCATGCACAGGCACTCGATGAGCGGATGAGTGCGCAAGTCGGGCGCGCACTCGAGGAGGTGCTCGCCGATTTGCACCGGCAGGTGGAGGAGGCGGCGAGGGCACTGCGGCGGCTGCACCGAGCGGCAGATGTGCGCTGGATGCTCTGCAGCACTGCCGCAACGCTGCTGAGTGCGCTCCTCGCGTTGAGCGCGGCGCACCTGATGCTGCCCTCCTCTGAGCAGGTTGCTGCGTTGCGTGCGCGCCGCGCGCAGTTTCTCGCCGACATCGCACGCCTGCGTCGATACGGAGGCGCGGTCGAGCTGCGTCGCTGTGGCGTGCGGGGCAGACTCTGCGTGCGTGTGCAGCGTGGCGGCCCTGCGTATGGCGCGCATGGCGACTTCCTTCCTGTGAAGGCGCCATGATCCTGTCAGCGTATCGGGCGCTGCGCGGTGCGCCGGTCGCATACCGGCTCATCGCCGCACCGCTGCTCGGGCTCGCGCTGGGAGCGCTCATGCGGTTCGGCCGTCAGCGTCGCAGCGAGACGCATCAGCGTGGGACGCGCATCGAGACGGCCACCCTGTCCCGCCGCCGCATGCGTCGGGTGCTTGCGGGCGGCCCCCGGCGGCCGCTCACCCTTGCTGCGGTCGCCCTCGCGCCGCTTGAGGAAACCAAACATTTCAAGCTGATCGGTACGACCGGGACCGGCAAATCCACCGCCATTGCCGAGTTGCTCGGCGGCGCGCTCGTGCGTGGCGACCGGGCGGTGATTGCCGATCCTGACGGCGGTTACCTGGCGCGCTTTCATGCGGCCGAGCGCGGCGACGTCATCCTCAATCCATTTGATCGGCGTGCCCCGCGCTGGGATCCGTTCGCCGAGCTCGACGGTCCGGCCGATCCACAGCAGCTCGCCGCGAGCCTCATTGCCCCGGGGGAGGATGCGGCCGGCCGGGAGTGGCGCGGCTATGCGCGCACCTTCCTCGCCAGCCTGCTGCGCCGCGCGCACGAGCGCGGCGGCGATGTTCGCGAGCTCTGGCACCTGCTTGCGGTCGCGCCCAGCGCCGAATTGCGCCCGTTGCTGCAGGACACCGCGGCGCAGCCGTTTCTCGAGCCCGAGAACGCACGCATGTTCGGCTCGATCCGCTCGGTGGCCACCGCGTGCTGCGCGGCCCTCGAGCACGTGTGTGCGCAGGCGGCGCGCAGCTTCGCGGTGCGCCAGTGGGTGCGCGATGGGCGCGGCGTGCTGTTTCTACCGTATCGCGCGGGCGAGATTGCCGCGCTGCGCACGCTGATTGCCAGCTGGATGCGTCTGGCAATCTTCGAGATCATGGACGGGGCTCCGGGGGATCGGCGGCTGTGGTTTGTGATCGACGAGCTCGACGCGTTGGGGGCCATCGACGGTCTGCGCGATGCGCTGGCGCGGCTGCGGAAATTCGGCGGACGCTGCGTGCTTGGCTTTCAATCCGTCGGTCAGGTGGCCGCGCTCTATGGCGTGGGCGATGCGCAGACGCTCGTCGAGAACTGTGGCAACACCCTGATCCTGCGCTGCTCGGCGAGCGAACGGGGTGGCACCGCGCAGTTCTGCTCGCGGCTGATTGGTGAGCGGGAAATCCTCCGCCGCACGGTCTCACGCAGTCGCGACGGGCTCGGCGGATTTGGCAGCGGGCCGCGCGCCGCGCGCCGCTCGGTGCATGTCAGCGAGCAGCGTGTCACGGAGCTTGCGGTGCTGCCATCCGAGATCGAGCAACTCGCCGATCTTGAGGGCTTCCTGAAGAGTGCCGGTTCGCCGTGCTGGTTGCGGGTGCGACTGCGTTCTCCGTCCGCGTGCGGGCGCTGAGCGGCACACGGTAGGGCGCGATGGCCGTCTTCCACATGCAGATCAACACGGTCTCGCGCTCGAGCGGCCGTAACGCGCCGGCTTCGGCTGCGTATCGGGCTGGGGAGCGGATTCGCGACGAGCGAACCGGTGCACTCTACGATCACCGCGCACGCCGCGATGTGCTCCACAAGGAGATCCTGCTGCCCTCGCGGCTCGAGCGCTCGGGTGCGGCACCGCAGTGGGCCCGCGATCGGGCACAGCTGTGGAATGCGGCCGAGCGGATCGAACCGCGCGAGAACTCACGCGTTGCGCGCGAGTACATGGTGGCCCTACCGGCGGAACTGTCCGCCGCGCAGCGCGTGCAGCTCGCGCGGACCTTCTCGCGGGACATCGCCGATCGCTACAACGTGGCCGTGGACCTCGCGGTTCACGCGCCGCGTCCGTTCGGCGATCCGCGCAACTTCCATGCGCACCTGTTGACCACGACGCGCGAGCTCACGGCGGAGGGCCTCGGACCGAAGACAGGTCTGGATATGAACGGGACGGCGCGAGCCGAGCTCGGATTGCCGAGCAACCGCAGGGAGTTCACGGCGCTGCGGCAACGCTGGGCAGAGCGGGTGAATGAGCATTTGCGTGCCGCCCAACTCGATGCGCGGGTCGACGCCCGCAGCTTTGCCGAGCGGGGCATCGATCGCGAACCGCGGCCCCGCCTGCCGTGGGCGGCGATCGCGGCCGAGCGGCGTGGGGAGCGCAGCGAAGTGGCCGAGCGCATCCGGGAGCGCTATCGCGCCCGAGTGGCGGCGCGCGCCGAGCGCGCGAGCGCCACTGCACCGCAGGCCCCGGAGCGGCGCACGCAGCCCGGGGCGACGCCGCCGACCGACGCACGACAACGCCAGCTCGAGGCGGTGCGCGACTGGCTGCAGTACCGAGAGGTGAGCGGACGGGCGGTCGGCGGCGGGGCGTCCTCGACCGAGGCGTTGCGCCAAGAGGCGCTCGAGGCCTGGCGGGCCCATCGGGCGAAAGACCCCGCCAGCGCAGCGCAACGTGATCAATCCGCGCAGCCCGGGGCGCAGCCGGATGAGGCGCTGCCTCGCGCCGGACTCGATCCGGATGCGTCCTGGTGAGCGCTGAGGGGCCGTTGGAGCGGACCTCAGTTGAAGTCCTGCACATAGGCCAACATGGCGCCGCCGCGCACCGGCACCACGGAGACCATTGAGTTCTGCGTCCCATCTTGCGCACGCCGATCCATCACGAAATGCGCCGTGGCCATGCCGAGGGCGGCGGCCGCCACGGTGTCGGACAGCCAGTGTGCGTTGTGCTTCATGCGCAGATACGCCGTACCGAGGCCGATGCCGTAGCCGATCGTGCGACGCAGCCAGCGAATGCGCGGATTGCCGGACTCGGCGAGCACGGTGCCGATGGCGAATGCTGCGGTCACGTGCAGTGACGGGAAGGAGCTGCCGCCGGCAAACCACTTATTTGAATCGGTGGTCTGATAGGGGCGCTGGCGGCCAAAGGCGTACTTCATGGCAAAGCCGGTGAGGGAGGCCAGCCCCGCCGACTCCAGCATGTTCCACGACTCGGACTGCCCGGCGCTGCTGTGCGTCAGGGATGCATAGCCAAAGGTGAATGCGAAGGCGGCAAAGCCGGGCAGCGCGTCGCTGATCGTCGAGCTCGAGGGGGGCTTGCCGCCGAGCGGCCGTCGCGAGCCGCTGTCGAAGTGTGTGCGCACCTGTGTGTCATAGTGGTGTGCCACGGCGATCGCTGCGAGCGCACCGCCGAAGTACTCCCAATTGCGCCGTTTCCAGTGCAGCGGATCGGTGTAGTACGCCTTCATGTCGCCGAGGGAGCGGAAGAATAGCGACTTCAGCGTGGTGCGCTGTTGCCCCCGGTAGTGGATCGCTGCGGGAGAGGGAAGCGGGGCGGGCAGTTCCGTGCCGTCTGCGGGCGGCTCGCTCGTCTGTGCGGCGCGGACCTGAGGGGACAGGCAGCCCAGCAGCAGCGTAATGCCGAGGAGCCAAGCGTGGCGATGCGGGTATTTGATCCTCATCGGCGGATTTTAGGGATTTCCCGCCGCGCCGGTAGAGGGGGCGATGAATAATTTGTTGCGCGGGTTGGCCGGCGGGACCGCGCAGCGCTCACAGCCCGTGCATGCAGGCGGCGCCGATGAGCGCCGCGAGCAGCGCTGGGGGCATCACGCACACGCCGAGCTTCAGGAAGCTCAACGCATCGATGTGCACCTGCTCGCGGCGCAGGGCGATCAGCCACAGGATGGTGGCGAGCGAGCCGGTGACCGAGAGATTCGGGCCGAGATCGACGCCGATCAGCAGGCTCGCACGCAGGTGCGCAAGACCGTGGAGTGTGCCGAGCGAGGCCGCGATCAACGCCACGGGCAGATTGTTCATGACGTTGCTGGCGGCGGCGATGCCCCCGCCGGCCAGCGCTGGGGCGAGCACGCCGGCGTGCCTCGCGAGCCGCCCGAGGAGTGCACCCAGCGCCGCCAGCAGCCCGGTGCGCTGCAGCCCCGCCACCAGGACGAACAGTCCGGCGACCAGCGCCAGCACGCTCCAGGACACCTCGCGCAGCAGCGGCCAGGGGTTGCGCCGCTCGATGGCGAGTACGAGGCTTAGCGTCAGCAGCGCAGCGGCGAAGGTCGGCGCGCCGAGTTGGCGCCCGCTCGCCGAAGCCCACAACAGCGCCGCGGCGGTGAGGCCGATGCCGGCGGCGGCGAGCTTGGCGGCGCGCCCGAGCGGTGGCAGCGCCACCTCGTGGGTGAAGCGTTCCGTGAGGGCGCCGCGCTGCGTGGCGCGCAGCGCGAGGTAGGTCGCGCCGATGGCCAGGAGCGAGGGCAGCAGAAACGCGCCGAGCCAGGCGCCAAGCGGCGGCAGGTGGCTTGCGTAGACCACCAGGTTCGCCGGATTGGCGATCGGCAGCAGAAAACTCGCCGCGTTGGCGATGAAGGCGCAGATCAGCAGATACGGCAGCGGCTCAGTGCGGGCCTGACGTGTCGCGGCGTACACCGCCGGGGTCAGCACCACCGCGGTCGCGTCGTTCGAGAGCAGCGCCGTCACGACGATGCCGACCAGATAGATGAGCACAAACAGCCGGCGAGGCGAACCGCGCGCGGCTCGTACCGCGTGCGCCGCCACCCAATCGAACAGACCCTCCGCCCGCGCCAGTTCCGCCAGCAGCATCATGCCGGCGAGAAACAGGTACACATCGGTGCCGCGTCCAACGGCGAGCCAGGCGGCATGCCAGGAGAGCAGCGAGCCGACGATGAGCAGCCCGGCACCGCTGACGGCCCACAGCGCCTCGGAGAGGCCCCAGGGACGCAGCAGCATGCCGGTTACCGCTCCGGCCGCGATCAGCCAGGTGATGTCATGTGCGAAGTTCGTCTGCAGGGCGGGCACGGTGCTCCTTGGCAAGCGTCGAGCTCCGCCCGTGTGCCGCGCCCCAGTGCATCGCCGGGCGGGGTGGATCGGCGCGGACGCGGCGCTCGCGGGCCGTGCGCTGCGCGGCTGGCGTTCACCCTATCGAGTTTCGCCAACTCGGGCAAGCGCCGAGCCGGCGCGGTGGCCGGCTTGTTTCCCTACGACGACGGTCGTAGACTCGGGCGCATGACAGCCTTCCGACTGCCCGCAGACGATCTGGAGTACGCCGTGCTCGCCTCGCTGTGGGAGCTCGGCACTGCATCGGTGCGTGAGCTGCACGCGCGGCTCGGCGAGCCGCAAGGCCTGGTGTACACGACCACGGCCAAAGTGGTCGACCGCCTGCGCGAGAAAGGACTCATCCAACGGCAGCGCAAGGGGGCGGCGTTTCAGTATCGGGCGAAGGTGGCGCGCGAGACGGTCGAGCGGGCGCGGGCCCGCAATGCGCTGACGCGCCTGCTCGGTGCGGCGCCACGAGCCGCCGCGGCGGCGCTGGTCGAGGCGGTGCAGGATCTCGACCCGGCGCTGCTCGAGGAGCTCGAGCAGGCGGTCGCTGCGCGACGGAGGGCAAAGGATGGAACGTGAAACGCTGCTGACGATGCTCGTGATGATCTTCGGCGGTTGCGCGCTGCAGGCGCTTGCCTGCTGGCCCGATCCGTTGAGTTCGACCGCAGATGCCGTAGCGCTCGAACGGGCGGCGTGGCTGAGAGTCTGCCTGCCGGCGCTGCCGATGCTGCTCATCGCGGCATGGCTCGCCGGTTGGGCGCTCACGCAGCCCGATCCGGTGCGCGTGCCGCTCGATCCGCTCGTGGTGGTGGCGTTGTGGCTGCCCTTCGGGCTGCTGTTCCTGCGTGCGCTGCTGCGCGCCCTGTGGGCGCTGCTGCGCGAGCCGCCGGAGTGCGCGGTGGCCACCGTCGGATTGATGGCCCCGCAGATCGTGTTCTCGCCGTTTCTCGCCCGGCAGCTCGATGAGCCGGTGATCCGCGCAGCGCTGGCGCACGAACGGGCGCACGGGCGGCATCGCGACCCGCTGCGCATCTGGCTCGCCCAACTCATCACCGATCTGCAGTGGCCCTGGCCGCAGGCACGGCGTCGTCTGCACGTGTGGCTCGAGGCGCTTGAATGGGCCCGTGACGAGGAGGCGCGCCGGCAGGGTGTCGAGGGCTCGGACCTCGCCGCCGCCGTGCTCGCATCGGTGCGCTTCCTGGGCGCGCTGAGTGTGCCGCAACGCGCTGCTTTGTCGGGTACCCAGGTGGCCCACGCGCGCCTGATCGGTGACGGCCAGGCGCTGCGGCGCAGAATCGCGCGCCTGCTCACTCCACTGCACGCCCGCCAGCAGACGGAGGGGCGCCGAGCGCCGGCGCTGCTCGTGCAGGCCGCGGTATGGATCCCGCTGCTGCTCGCGCTGTTGTGGCTCGGGATTCTCTATGGCGCACCGGTGATGCGGCCGCTGCTCGGACTGACCGCGTGAGCCGCTCGGGAGCCGCGGGGCGCGCGAGTTTTGTGGTGCTCGCCGCCCTCGGATCGGCCGTGGCGCAGAGGAGCACGGCAGGCATGACTCCGAGCGGCACAGTGATCGCGCGCGCCGCACCGATCACGGGCCGATTGCGCGCCTACGGCGAGGTCCGACCCGTGGCGCTCACCGTGGCCAGAGCGATGGACGCCGGCATCGTGAGCACGCGGGTACTGCCCGGCGAGCCCATTCGACCGAATCAGGTGTTGGCGGTGATCGCAGGCCCGCAGGCCCAGGCGTTACTCGCTCGCCGCCGCGGCGCGTTGCAGGCGGCTCGGGTGAGACTCGCGGCAGACCGGCGCCAGCTTGTCGCACGGCTGGTGACCCGGCAGCAACTCGCGGCGGATCAAGCCGCATATGCCAGTGCCCGCAGCGCACTGCGCGCAGCGGTGCGCACGCTGACCGTGCGCTCGCCGGTGGCAGGACGTGTGCTCAGCGTTGCGGTGGCCGACGGCACCCAGGTGAGCGCCGGTCAGGAACTCCTGGCCATGCAGTCCGGGCGCCTCTGGCTGCACGCCCGCTTCTACGGTGCCGCGGCGCTCGCGATCCACCCCGGAATGACAGGACGGTTCAGACCGGTTGCGGGCGATGCGAACGTGCCCGTGCGGGTCCTCTCCGTGGCGCCGGCGCTGGGTTCCGATGGGGGCGAACGGGTTCTGCTGCAGCCCACGGGCGCGCGCGGCACGGCGGGACTTTGGCGCAGCGGCCAATGGGGCACCGTCAGCCTGCCGCTCGCAACCCGAACGCTCATTGCCGTCCCGACCCGTGCGTTGGTTCTCGATCGGGCGCGCTGGTGGGTGGTGGTACGCACGGCGCACGGTGAGCATCGTCAACAGGTCGTGCCGGGTCCGTCGCGCGGCTGGCTGACCTACCTCGAGAGCGGCCTGCATGCCGGCGCGCGCGTGGTGGTGCAGAACGCGGATCTGCAGTTCCACCATGACATCGCCAGTCACTACACCCCACCGAACTGAGGCCACGCGATGGCTCTCATGAAGACCGTGCCGCACGTGCTGCGCCGTCCGCTGCTGTGGGTCCTGTTGCTCGGCGCGCTGATCGCCTGGACCATCAACGCCTTGGTGCACATTCCGGTCGAAGTGCTGCCGACGTTCGACTACCCGGAAATCAGTGTCTTCGTGCATCAGCCCGGCGCGAGCGCGACCGAGCTCGAGAGCCTCATCGTTGATCCGCTCGAGGGGGAGATTCTGGCGTTGCCGCACCTGCAGAGCGTGCGCTCGAGCATGGGGAGCGGCACCGTCGAGATCGACGTGCGCTTTCGCAGCGGCTCGGTGGCTCTGATCGATCTGCAGGCGGTCAACGGAGCAATCGACCGGGCGCGCCGGCGCCTGCCCGCCTCGGTGCACCCCTTCGCGCAGATCATGGGTAATGCCATCAACGAGGTGGACGACTACTCGGCGCAGATTCCCGCGGCGATTGCCCCGGCCGAAGTCGAGCGCGACGTGCTCACCTCGATTGCCCCGGCGCTGCGTGCGCTGCCGGGCGTGCAGCGGGTCGAAGTGTACGGGCAGGGCGAGGAGGCGCTGTGGGTCCAGCCTGACCTCGCGGCGCTGCAGCGCTATGGTGTCTCGGTCACGGCGCTCGTGCGGGCGGTGCGCGCACAGGTGCTCCTGAAGCCCGCCGGGTATGTCATTCAAGGCCATAACGACGTGCTGATCGAAGCACGCCATCTGCCCGTGCGCAGCGCGCAGCTGCGGCTCGCTCCGGTGCCGAGCGCGCACGGGGTGGTGCCCCTTGGGGCGCTGGCGCACATCGAGCGCGCGGCGGTGCCGATCCACAATGCCGTGCTGCTCGACGGCCGCCCGAGCGTGGAGCTGACGATCCTGAAGCAGCCCGGTGCGGCGACCACTCCGGTGACCCGGGAGGTCGCCGCGACGCTGGCGGCCACCCGGGATGAGCTGCCGCCCGGAGTGCGCTGGGTGCGCACCTACGATCAGGGCCACATCGTGCATGCCATCGGTGCGGATCTCGGCCGCAATCTGCTCATCGGCATGGGGCTGGCGGTGGCGCTGTTGTTCTGGGTGCTCGGCGCCGGCCGCGGGGTGTGGATTCTCGCGTTCAGCATCCCGCTGTCGCTCGCGATCGGCATCGCCGCGCTCTACTACACCGGGCAGGATCTGAACCTGATGACCCTGGGGGCGCTCACGGTGGCGGTGGGCCTGCTCGCCGACGATGCGATCATCGTGCTCGAGAGCATCTATCACCGCTGGGAGCAGGGCGATGGACGCTGGGAGGGCATAGCGCGCGGTCTGCGCCAGATCCTGGTGCCGGATATCACCGGCACGCTCACCAACGTCGCGATCTACGTACCGCTGTTGTTCGTCGGCGGTCTGGTCGGGCTCTTCTTCATTCCGTTCTCACTGGCGATGACGTTCGCGTTGCTCGCCTCGCTGTTCGTATCGCTGACGGTGATTCCGCTGGCGCTCGGCTTCCTCGGGGCCTCCGCACACGGCGCGACCGCCGCCGGTGCGCGTGCGCTCGAGTGGCTGCGGCGCTGGAACGATCGGCTGTTCGCGCTCGTGGCGCGCGGACCGCGCCTCAGCCTGGCGCTCACCGTCGCGGTGTTGCTGCTCTCGCTGCTCGGGCTGGTGCTCGTACCGATCAACTTCCTGCCGCTGCCGAACGAGGGCGTATTGCTCGAGTCGTTCACGTTGGCGCCCGGTACCTCGCTGCGCCAGACCCGCGCGGCGGTCGATGTCATGACGGCGCGGATCCTCGCCGACCCGGCCGTGGCGCACGTCTACGCGCGCATCGGCTCCTCCGGTGGCACCACCTACACCGAGCCAGCATATGCCGGGGAGATGCAGGTGGCGCTGAAGCGTGGCATCAGCGTCAATGCGCTCGATCAGATCGGCGAGCGCATCCAGCACGAGTCCCGCCTGCCGGGCGTGCAGCTGTCGGTCGACACCCCGACCATCGAGCGGCTCGGGGAGAGCCTCTCGGGCCTGCCGCAGCCGTTCGTGGTCCACATCTTCGGCAGCAGCATCCGGGAGTTGCGCCGACTCTCGCAGCAAATCACGGCGCGCCTGCGGCACATTCCGGCGCTCTCCGGCATCTTCAACAACGACGGGTACACCGTGACGCAATTGACGATTGCGCCGCGCACAGCCGCGCTCGCCGCCTACGGACTGACCCCGGCCTCGCTGTACGCGCAGCTCGATCCGCTGCTCAACGGCGAGGTCATCGCGCAGGTGCCCGAAGGCAACGTGCCGCTCGATCTGTACGTGCGTCTGGCCGATGCGCCGCGCCGCTCGCTGGCGCAGCTCGCAGCGCTGCCGGTACGCACCGACGGATGGACACCGCTTGGGCAGTTGGCGCGTCTGTCGCTCCTCAGCACGCCCAATCAGATCGATCACCTGGCCGGGGCGCGGGCGCTCGATATTCTTGCGACACCGAACGGAACGCTCGGCAGCACCGTCCGCGCGGCGCGACGGGCTCTGCGCGGACTGCCGGTGCCGCCCGGCTACCGAATCACCTTCGGCGGGCTGTTTGCGCAGCTCGAGCGTGCCGCGCTCGCTCTGGCGATCGCGATGCTGGCGGCGTTCGTGCTCATGGTCGGCATCCTCATTCTGCAGTTCGACGGGTTGCTGGTGCCGGGCATCCTGCTGCTCGAGATCCCGCTGGCCATCACCGGCGGCACGTTGGCGCTGCTCGTGAGCGGGGTCGGACTGAATGCCACGGGCATCATCGGCTTTCTCACGCTGATTGGTATCGGCTTGCGCCACAGCATCGTGCTGCTCGATCGTGCGCGGCAAAACGAAGCGCACGGCATGCCACTCGAGCAGGCGGTGCGCGAGGCGATCCAGGTGCGCTTTCGCCCGATCGTGCTCACGGTGCTCACCGCCGCGCTCGGGATGTTGCCGACCGCGCTCGGCTTCGGACAGGGCGCTGCGCCCGAACAGGGGTTGGCGGTGGTGATTCTCGGCGGGCTCATCTGGAGCGCCGTGCGCTCGACCAATCTGATTCCGGCACTGTATCTGTACTGGCGGGGCAAGCAGCTGGTGCGGGAGCAGGCGCGATGAGCGTGCCGTGGCTGCGCTCCGTCGGACGCGCGAGTCTGTGCGCGCTGTGTGCCGCGCTCGCCAGCTGTGCGATCTATCATCCCAAAGCGCTCCCTCGCCACAGCACGTTCGCGACGATCGCGCAGTTACGGGCGCCGCGCCGGACTTTCGGACTGCCTGGCCTGAAACCCCAACCGCTCGATCCGGCGGCGGGCCTGACGGCGGTGAACATCATGCAGCTTGCCGTTGCGGCCGATCCGCTCCTGCGCGCCGAGCGCGCGCGTGTCGGAATCGCCCGCGCTCAGTTGTTCGCCGCGGGACTGCTGCCTGACCCGGTGCTCTCCGGCGGGTTGGGGAAGTCCCCGACCCGACTCGGCTACAGCATCGGATTGATGCAGGACGTGCGCGCGCTGGTGACTCTGCAGGCGCATCGCTCGGCGGCCCGCGCCCGGGCCCGCCAGGTCGATCTCCAGGTGCTGTGGCAGGAGTGGCAGGTGGCCGAACGGGCCCAGGTCCTGTTCATTCAGGCGCGTCAGGAGCACGCACTGGCGCAGGTGCTGCGCCCGCAGCGGCATCTGTTCGGTCTGCTGGTGCAACGCGAACAGCGCGCATGGGTGCGGGGTGATGTGGCGGCGGCTCGCGCCGCTGCGGCGCTGGCAGCCTGGGATGGCGTGCAGCGGCGCTGGCGCGCACTGAAGCTGGCGCAGAATCGCACCTGGCATGGGCTCGATGCGCTGCTGGGGTTGCCTCCGGGAACACGCCTGGCGCTGCGCGGGGCAGCCGGCGTGAGGCCGCTATCATCTTCGGCAGTGCGCGCTGCACTCGTGGCGCTGCCCCAGCGGCGTCCGGATCTGCTTGCGCTGCGAGCCGGGTATGCCAGCGGCGAACAACAGTTGCGCGCGGCGATCCTGCGGCAGTATCCGATGCTGGGTCTGGGAGTCGATTACGCGCACAGCGCTGATCAGGGCGTGCGCACCGTGGGCTTCACTATTCAGCTGACACTGCCGTTGTTCAACCGCAACCGGGGGGCGATCGCAGTGGCGCGCGCGACCCGGGCCTACCTCTATCGGCAGTATCAGGCGCGTCTCGATGCGGCTCTCAATGGCGCCGATCAGCTGGTGCGCACCGTGCGGATCATGCGTCAGCAGCTGCGCGTGCTCGATGCACGTGTTGCCCATCTGCAGCGGTCCCGGGCCGCGGCGGATGTGAGCTATCGTCGCGGCGAGCTGACGCTCGCGGGCTATTGCACCGTCCTCGCTTCGCTCGATGCCGTGCGAGCCGACGCAATCTCGTTGCGGGCGGCGTTACAGCAGGCTCGCGCGGCGCTCGATATGCTGCTGGCGCGACCCCTGTGAGGCGGCGCGGGTGCGCCGCCTCACAGCGGGGCGTCGGTGTTTGCGGCCGGCGCGCTGCGCTCGGCGGGCTCGATCGCACCGAAGAAGCGCTGATAGAGCACGATGTACACTCCCTGTAGCGCCACGGCGATCAGGAACGGCGTGGTGAACTCGCCGCGATGGATCAGCCAGCCACCGATCACCGGTCCGACGGCACGGGGGATCTGCATCGAGAGATTCTGCACGGTCGCGGCCACGCCGCGCCGCTCCGCGCGCGTCAATCCCGCCGCGACGGCCTGACGAACTCCGGCGGTGCCGCGGTTGAAGACGCTGCGCAACGCGTACAATGCGGCGGCGAGGCCGAAGTCCGGCGAGAAGGGCATCCCGAGCAGCATCGCCAGCCCCACCACCCGCATCGCCGTCACGGCCCGTACGCTGCCGATGCGCTGGCTCAGCCGGTGCGCGAGCACTGAGCCGAGTGTGGCCAGTGCGAAACTTGCCGCGAGCGCCGGACCAATCGCTTGCGGGCCCTGCGCGTAACGGCGCAGGAACCAATAGGCGATCAGCGGCCCGATGATGCCAATGGCGAGCCCGTTGATGGCGTTAGTGAGGGCGAGTTTGCGGATGCGGCGGTTCTCGTCCCGCTTGATTCGCGCCTCGATGTGCTGATCGTGACGCGGTGCGCTGCGCGGCACCAGGACCTCGCGGGTCCAGGCCACCAGTCCGAGTGACACGAGCGAACCGAGCAGCGGCAGCGCAAAGAGCACGCGGAAGCTGCTGAGTTCGGTATAGCCGAGGCCGAACAGCGGCGGCACGGCGATGAGCAGCGCGCCGACGCCCATCCCGAGGAAACCGAGTGTGGCGTTGTACGACAGGGCGCGCCGGCGCTCCTCTCCGTCCACCTCACGCGCGAGCCAGGCCTGCTCCACAGGAGAGAACGGTCCAGCCGCGCCGTTCGCGCCGCGTCCAAACCCCGCGAGCGTCGAGGCGGCAATCAGCACCGCCTGATTCGGTGTGAGGATGGCCGCCAGAGCAGCGGCCGTGGCGGCGAGTTCATAGCCGATCAGCAGCCGCCGTCGACTCATGCGGTCACTCAGGGGGCCGATGATCAGCGTCAGGAGGGCGCCGAAGGCCAGTCCCGCCATGAGAATCACCCCGATGGCCGTGCCACTGAAGCCGAGCGCGTGCAGGTACAGACTGAAGCTCGCCACGGTTGCCCCCTGGCCGACGCTGCGCGTCGCCCGGGCCGCAAGCAGGCAGCGGACATTATGCGGGAGGCGTTGGGACACGAAGGACCGTGGGCCGAGCGGTGGGCCGATGAGTATCGGGTCGGCGCTGCCGCGGGCGCAACCGGCAAGCGGCGGACCGGGAAGTCCGCCAGGCGAGAGAGGCTAGCGAGTCAGCCGAGCAGCTCGGGCCGATGCGTGCGCAGCCGGTGCAGCCAGGGCTCGAACTCGCTCGCGGACATCGCCTTGGCGAGCAGCCAGCCCTGTGCCAGTGTGCAGCCGTACTGCCGTACCAGCTTCCAGTCCTGCAGTGATTCGACGCCCTCGGCGACGGTTTCCAGGCCGAGCTCACTCGCCATGTCGAGCGCCGAGCGCAGGATCACCTGCAGGCTCTCGCGTTCGGCGGCGCCGTGCACGAAGCTGCGGTCGATCTTCAGCTCCGTGAAGGGGATGCGCGCCAGCTGCTGCATGGAGGAGAAGCCGGTGCCGTAATCATCCAGCGACAGCCTGAACCCGCGCAGGCGCAGCCGCGTGAGGACCCCGAGGGCGACTGCCAGCTCGCGCAGCAGCGAGCTCTCGGTGACCTCGAGGACCACCTGTTCGGCGCGCAGATTGTGCTTGCGCTGCAGATCGGAGATCTCCTGGACCAGCTCGCCGCGCTCGAGCAGCAGCGGGGAGATATTCACGGCAATGGACAGATCGAGTCCGAGGCGCGACCACTGCGCGGTCTGCGCCATCGACAAATCCATCACACGCAGCGTCAGCGCGTGGATGAGTCCATGCTGCTCCGCAACGGGAATAAAGGCATCAGGGGGGATCCAGCCGCGGCTGGGGTGATGCCAGCGGGCGAGTGCTTCGAGTCCCCGGACCCGGCAGGTGCCGATTTCGACCTGCGGGTGGTAGAAGACGATGATTTCCTCCCGCTCAAGCGCGAGGCGCAGCTCCTGCGGGTCGACCGGAGCAGTTTTGGCGGCCCGGCTTTCGGCCGGTTCCGGGCTGCCCTGGCGGCGCAGCAAGGTGCCGAGCGCGGACTGGGTCAGGGGTTTCGGCAGGCTGCCGAGGATGCGCAGGCCGAGTGCAGTTCCCATGTCCTCTACGGACTGGCGCAGTGCGCTCTCGCGCGAGGAGGCGACGATGATCGGGGAGCGCAGCCGCCGTGCCGAGAGTGCGGCCAGTAGCTCCGGCCCGTCCATATTCGGCATTTCCAGATCCACGATCAGCAGATCCGGCGGTGCGGGCAGGGTGTCGAGCAGGGCGAGCGCGTCGACCCCGTCCTCGGCCTGGTGCACGTCCGTGATGCGCAATTCCCGGCACAGCGCCGCGCCGAGACTGCGTTGCACGCTGCTGTCGTCAACGATCAGCACTGAATCAATGACGCGCAGTGCAGCGGTGGCAGGCATAGTCGCAGTGAACCCCTAGCCGCCCGTGAGGCAAGGGGGCGACATTCGTCTTCCGATCTGTATCGACGGGCGCAGGCCGGGACTTGAGCCTTCGCAGCCCCGAATGAGTGTGACCGCGGTCTCATTCAGGATGGTGGAATCCGCCAGCTCCGGGCCCGGGATCCGCGCGTTGCGTCCGGCGGACTTCACCGCTAGACTTGCGCTCCCTCGAGGGATGGGCGGTTAGCTCAGCGGTAGAGCACTGCTTTCACACGGCAGGGGCCACTGGTTCGATCCCAGTACCGCCCACCATAAGAATCTCAAAAAAATCAATAAGATAAACGCTGTCATCTGATCTTGGCACAGCGTGGATTTTCCTCCCGACGGACTCTGGAACGAGCGTTTAACTCTGAGACGGTGGATTTGCCGCCTCCCGTGCCCGACTTCGGCATATTCCGCCACCGCCGGTGAACTCGCTGCGAAATGGTTCGGTGTGCGAGCTGCCCGACACCTAGAGCGCGTTTCGGTCGAATGGCTCAATGACGATGGTCGCGTCGCCGTCAGCGGATCGCCCGCTGAGCGATCTGGGGGAGGTGCCACGCGGTGCCCCGGGCCACTCGGCTATCACGTGCAACGCAAGTCGGGACACTGCGTGGGCGCAGGACAATCCAACACAGGACACCCATGGCGCGACCCTCTGCTCCAGTAATCCCCGGGTGACTCGGGTTCGCCGCACGCACCGACTTTGCGCGCCGGTTGCTCCTCTGGGCAAAATTCACAGAGCCCAACGGGGCACCGCCAACAACTCCTCCTCCGGCGTACATTGCCGCTTCACGAATGGGATTGCTTTGCGCCGCTGGCTCTACGCCGGGCCGACGATCGCGAGAGCAGCTTTGGGGTGGTTGCGCCAAAAGGGATTTTGGAATCCCGAGACTCAGTGCCAGAAAAGCGCTTGCTGTCCGTCAGAAGGGCAGCTCTTGATGCCGGATGGTGCGTCCGAGAAGCGACCAGCCACACAGCAGTCGTGCGCCTGACGGTCCGGCCGGCCCCAAGGCCGTATTGCGGCCGCCCCTCGTGGACGACCACCGTCAGCTGGAGGAATTGGCGATCTTAGGAGCTCACGCGTCCGCGAATCCTGCGCAGGGTAAAGAAGCTCAAGGCGGAGAATCCGGCGAGCATCAGGACGAGAGAACCCGGCTCCGGTACCGATGAGGTGGTGGGCAACGCGATCGTGCCTCCCAGGATGTCATAGAGCGATGCCGCGGAGGGTGAGGTAACACTATTGCCTGTAATGATTCCCCCATTGAATCCCACCAGAGAGCCGGCTGTTGGGGTTGTGGTGAACTGAATTGCGCTGTGGTCGCCGGTGTTGCCATTGTTCCACATGGTCAGATCCCATCCCGATCCTGCGGTTGCAATAGAGTGCGTGAACCAATCGAAGGCCGACACGCCGGGATAAAGTGATCTCGAGACCATTCACTGCGCCACTCGTGACGTCTACACCTGGCGTACCCGAGAGCGCGCAAGTGGATCCGCTCGTACAGTTGCCTGGATTTCCCGATGTCAAATTTCCGGCAGTCCCGGAAACATTGTGGCCGAATCAGTCCGATGGGGTAGTGGGCTCTAGCTTGCCTACGTGGCACGCATCGTTGCAGCTGTGGAGTGTCGAGCTTTCCATGAAGGGAAACCAGTTGAACCTGAGGAGGTTCCAGTAGCCTGGCAGCAACTCGTGGGCGAGTGCACTCGGCTTATATCGATCCCGAACCGCGCGCCACACTGGTGGAGAATTCCCGCCGGTCGAGGCGCTCTCCGGCGCTCGGCAGCCGCTTCCCGGGCGCGCATTGAGTGCCGTCGCGCCGCTCGCTGTGGCATCGATCCGGGAGGCGGCTCAACCGTCCTCAGCGTACCGAGGTCGAAATTTCGCAGCGGAAGTCTCGTGGGACGTTGGGGTCGCCGCCGAGATAGTGCGCGGATTGTGGATACGGGCACAGGGGGCGGCGCACTGCTTGGGGTCGTGCTGCAAGAGATCCAGGTGTGAGCTGAGTGGCGATGAGTCTGCGCGGCGCGCGGTCCCGCTCGACCCAGTGCTCGATTGCGACAAGCGCGTGCACCTGGCTCGGTCCCGGACCCCACAGGCAATGACTCATGCCGGGTGCCATGAACAGCCTGAAGAATGCATCCACGCGTCGCGCTGCTCCCTTGCGGTGACCGGGTGTGGTGAAGACGTCGAGCACCTGTTGTCGATAGAGTATCGGCAGAGTTTGGGCGTTGTACGGGTCGCCCCAGCCCTGAACCATGATCAACTTGCCGCCGTGGCCGGCGAAGGCACGCAGGTCCGGATTCATTGCGTCAATTTTGCCAGCGAGCGCCTGATCGACACGTACGACGTCGTGATCAAAATCAAACGTTCGCCAATTCCAGTGATTGCCAAACACCGTTTCCTTCAGCAGGGGGATCGCATAGTCGCGGGCGAGCGGACCTTGAATCATGGACCAGCCATAGAGCGCCGCCAACGGGCCGATGTAGGTCGCGTCGGCCTCGGAACCGGGGACAAAGCCAGGGTAGATCTGCTGATTCGTTCGCGGATCACGTGGGCCTTGGTAGATCAGCTGGGCGGTACGTGCCTCGTCGCGAGTGAGACAATCCGGACCGTCGCGCCCCTTGCAGACGAGGGGCTTCAGATCGACGCGGCAGCTCAGGGGATCGCCGAGCAGTCCCGTTCGCGTGTCGCAATGGGTCACGACGAAGCGATGCAGGACCAGAAGCTTATGCTCCGACAGTGAGCCAAAGCGGGTCGCCGCGTGTAGGCCCCACAGGAAACTGAACATCAGTCCGGTGTAGTCCATCCCCGGAGACTCTGCAACGATGCCATTGAAGTCTTGCGGAAAGAATTCCGCCTCTTCCATGGCCTGATCGCCGCCGGTCGAGCATCCCTCGAAGTAAGAATGTGCCGGGCCACTGCCGTAGTAACGATGCACGATTCGTTTGGCCACCACAGCAACTCTGTGCGTCGCGTCGTGACCCCATGCGAGAAGCGCGCTGGACTTGCGCATCCATGCAAGGCCCTTGCCTTCGTGACCAGTGTCGTTGACGGCGACAGCGTAGCCTTGCGCGAGGCGTGTCGCCAGAGAGAAATGGTCGATGAAGCCTCCGAAGCCGCCGCTACCCACCGCCAAGAAGCGGCCGTTCCAGTGGCGCGCCGGCAGCCACAGTTCAAAGCGGATACTGGGAACGACGACGCCTTGCACCCGGCAGAATCGCGGCAGCACGAATCGGTGCGCTGCGATCGGACCGGTGGCCGGCACGGTGTACGGTCCGGCGGACATGGGGAGCGCACTCGCGATGGAGAGTCCCGGCAGTTTCAGTTGTACCAGTGCACGACAGTCGTGCGCCGCCGCCGGAAGCCATAGCAGCGCGCCGACTAATGCGAGCGGCGCAAGGAGCCGTTTACTCAGGCGACTGCGCATGGTCGTCCTTTCGGTGCAAATCAGATGGGGAGCACCCCAAATGCGACCGCGGCGGCGGTCATCAGAATCGAGGCGGCAAACAGAAACGGAATCGAAAATCTCTGGTGCTCGCTCAGCTCGATCCCGCTCAAGCCGCAGACCAGGAATGTTGCCGGCGTCAACGGACTGACCGGAAAGCCCGTCGTCATCTGGCCCAGCAAGGACGCACGAGCGATGTCGACCGGCGCACCGCCGAGACGCGCATACACTTTGGCAATCACCGGCATCACGCCGAAGTAATACGAGTCCGGATCAAAGAGCAGGCTCAGTGGCATCGCGATTACCCCGAGCACCGAAGGCATGAACGTTGCCGCCCGATGCGGCACGTACGCTACGGCGGCCTTCGCCATGGCCGTGAGCATGCCGCTGCCGGACATGATGCCGGTGAAGGCGCCCGCTGCGAAGAGAATGCTGGCCATCATCAATGCCGCCCGTGCATGGGCGTCGATGCGGGCGCGCTGCTCGGCGACGTCGCGGTAATTGAGGACAAGTGCGATCGCCGTGCCGACCATGAATACGAGAGCGGGGGCGACCTGGCCGGCGATCATCATTCCGAGCACGATCAGGGTCAGCACGACGTTGAACCAGAACAATTTGGGTCGCTTCAGGCGTTCGCGCTCCGCAGTACCAGCCGGCTCAGGAATGGCCGATGCGCTCATTGAGACTCCTCGGACGCGGAGTCGTCGTTCCTCTCGCCGCCCGAGCCACCAGGCTGCGCAGAAGATGAACACAAGCCCGACGAGCTGCACGCCCGCCATGGGGCGGAATATCGCCACCGGCGATAGGTGCAGCACCGCAGCAGCGCGCAGAGTCGGACCCGTCCAGGGTAGAAAGTTCACGCCGGCGGCCATTGATGCGGCACAGGCGAGCACCCGCGGATCCATGTCGAGCTGCCTGTACAGAGGTAGCATCGTCGGAATGGTGACGATGAAGCAGACGGCGCCCGACCCGTCCAGGTGAGCCAGCAGGGCAAGCAGCGTCGTGCCTAAGACAATTCGCCGCGGTTTTCGTCCTACCACGCGCAGAATGCCGCGGATGATCGGATCGAGAACGCCGGCGTCGGTGATCAGTCCGAAGTACAGGATTGCGAACACAAACATTGCCGTCACCGGAGCGATGCGCCTGATGCCGTGCACGATGAATTGTGCGGTCTGCAGGCCGAAGCCACCTGCCAGTGCAGCAATTGTCGGTACCAGAATCAGCGCAGCGAGCGGAGACAGCCAGTCCAGCATGATCGCCACCAGCATCACCAGTACGGTGGCGAGACCGAGTAGGGCGAGTAAGTCCATGTGGTGCCAGTCAGTCCGGCAATTCGATATCGAGTAGGAGGGATGCCAGGCACTTGCCGTGCGCATCAAGCGACAAGGAGCGATTGACGCCACCGCCGAGCGCATGGTGTAGGACGAAGTTCAATGCGCCGAGATGCGCAAGCACATAACGATGCACCGGACCTGCAACGATCGTTCCGAAATGCTGTTGCACCCGCTCTGCGGTCAACTCACGCTCGAGCAGGGGAAATTCGGCGATATCCCAGGCAACCACCGAGATGTTGCAGATATCGCCCTTGTCACCGCTGCGGGCATGCGCGAGATCGTGAAGTCTCATCAGGTCATCTCGAACGTGACGCGCGGTTGCACGATGTGGCGAGGGACCGAGATCGGAAGCAGTCCGATTACTTCGCGAACGCCCTTGAATGCACCGCCGCCTGCCGCGGGTCCGTTGGTATAGAGTGCCTCGACTTCATCACCGATCAGCGCGGCGCTGAGCGGATCGGCGGTTCGGGCAGCGACACGCAGCCGCACCTCGCGGGGCGCGCTGACGGCGGAAACCTGTGGCAGCCGGGCCACGGAATCGACACCAATGAGTTCGCAGCGCAGGTTGTCGTCGCCCAGGCCGATGCCCTGCAGACGCTCTCGCATGATCTGCGCAGCCAACCGGGCGCGCGCCCCGGCATTCGGCCCCGCATAGGACAACTGCCCCTCGCCGATATACCCGTCACGATAGGCCACCACGACCTTGAGGTGATCGGGTCGCGATGAGCCGGATGCACCGCGCGCCCTGACTTGATCCTCGCCGGTCTGTTCGAACCGGACGCCGGAAAAATCGGCGACGACGTCCGGCGTGACATAGCGCGCCGGGTCATGAACCTCATAGAGCAACTGCTCTGTACACGTAGCGACGTTGAGCAGACCGCCGGATCCAATGACCTTGCTGAACGTCACGGTCCCGTCGTGACCGACCTCCGCAATTGGAAATCCGAGCTCCGCCATGTTCGGGACCGGGCTGCGTGGTGGGTCCGCAAAATAGCCCCCCGTCAGCTGGCCTGCGCACTCGAGCAGATGTCCGACCAGGATGCCTTTACCGAGCAGCGGCCAATCCTCGCTCGACCAGCGAAAGTGGTGAACCAGCGGTGCGAGAAATAGTGACGGATCCGCCACACGCCCGGTCACGACCACATCCGCGCCGTCGTCGAGCGCGGCGACGATCGGATCTGCGCCGAGGTAAGCATTTGCGGAGATGATGCGTGACTCGATCGCCTCGAGTGCCGGATACTTTTGCTTGTACTCGCTCATGTATTGGCGCACGTGCGCAAGAACGTCATCGCCGGTGACTGCCGCTACTTTCAGGTCCGCCAGGCGTGAGGTGCGTGCCACTGTGAGTACCGCTTCGGCTGCGGCGTGAGGGTTGGCGGCCCCGGCATTGGTGACGATGCGGATGTGCTTGCTCTTGCACTTCATTAGTAGTGCCTGCATGCGTGCCACGAGCCGAGGATCGAAGCCTCGCGCGGGGTCCTTCAGCCTCTCCTGCTGCGCGAGGGCCATGGTTCGCTCAGCAAGACACTCAAATACCAAAAAGTCGAGGTTGCCCTGCTCGGCGAGAGCAACCGCAGGCTCAATGCGGTCACCGGAGAAGCCGGCTCCAGCGCCGATACGCACGCACCGTGCCGCGTTCATGGGGCTGTCCACTCCCGGTGGATGATCAAGGGCGCCGTCATGCCAACAGACTGCCCGGCGTGAACTCATAACACAATTGACTTTTTCAATGCGCGTAATAAGCTCGATTTATGAATATCAGCGTCGATCAGATACGCGCATTCGTGACGGCAGCGGCAACACAGAATTTCACTCGCGCCGCCTCCGTCCTGTGTCTCTCCCAGCCGGCGCTGACCATGCGGATCCGTCAACTGGAGGAGAGTCTTCAGCTGCGCGTCTTTGATCGGCACACCCGGTCCGTTCAGCTCACCCAGGTGGGCCGGGAGCTGCTGCCCGTGTTCTCGCGATTGCTGGCGCAGTTCGATACGGCGATTGCCGGCGCCAAAGACTTGGCAAGCTTACGGTACGGCTCGGTGCGCGTGGCCGTGCTGCCCAGCGTTGCGGCGACTTCCTTGCCCGCGTTGGTATCGAGTTTCAAGGCCGAGCACCCACGCATCACCTTCGTACTGCGCGATGCTGTCAATACGCGGGTTTGCGAGCTCGTGCGCAGCGACGAGGTCGACCTCGGCATCGTGCACTACGATGCGTCCATGGACGATTTCGATGCAGTCGACTTATTCGAGGACAGACTTCACGCCGTGTACCCGCTCGGTCATCCTCTCGAGTCGGTGCGCTCCGTGACGATGAGCGCCGTGGCACGCTATCCGCTGGTGCTGATGGATCAGAAGACGAGTGTGCGACGACTCGTGGATCGGGCGCTCGTGCTCGCTGACAAGCCCTCGGTGCCGGCTTGTGAGGCGACTTACATCACCACTGCGATCGCGATGGTCAAAGCGGGGCTGGGCGTCGCCGTATTGCCCTCGACCGGTCTGAACCTGCATCTGTATCAGGACGTGCGCAGCTCGCCCATTGCCGACCGCAGCCTAGTTCGCAGTGTCTCGGCGATCGTGCGCAAGCGGATGTCGCTCTCGCCGCCGGCAGCCTCGTTCCTCGAGGCATTGACGCGTCATTTTCGCTCGACTCGAGTGGATCATCGCTGAGCGACGCGACGAGTCGTCGCACACGCTTCGCCTGAATAACACGGCGCATCGCGCGGGATTGTTTTGTCATGGCGGCCGGTCGTTGCGTGCGGGTTATTCGTCAATCGAATTAATTCATACGAAATTTGCGCTTCCCAAATTAATTGTCCTCGCGGGATCATCCCCCGGTCCCGCAGAAACATGCGCGGACATCCGTTGATTCAACGGTCCGGGGGGTAATATGGCTCGATGCATGAACGCGGCGCTCGCGGCCGGTGCTGTACTTGTACTTTGGGTCGGTTCGGCGTCCGGAGCTTTTGCACGCCCGCAGCCAGCAAATAAGAAGCACCTGACAGTGTCGGCGCCGGCAATTCAGCTGCACGAAATCGTCGTCACGGCAGCTGGTACCAACATCGCCGGAATCGCTCCGGTCGGCATGGAGTCGACAACCGTCAACCGCAGCGCAATCCTGGCGAGCGGAATGACCGACGCATATTCTGTCCTGCAGCAACTTCCGCAGGTCACGAACACGGCGCCGGCCGGCGTGGCAAATTACCGCTTGGGTGGCACGTCAGGCTATGGAAGCGCGTACGGAGGTGGCAACGGAAGTCAGGGTATGGCGATCAATCTGCGCGGCCTCGGCGCCGGCGCCACGCTCGTCCTCGTGGACGGGCACCGCGTCACCCCTTCGGGCACCGCCGGTGTATTTACGCCCGCGAACCAGATTCCGGTGGCGGCACTCGAGAGCATCCAGGTCATTCAGGATGGCAATTCGGCCATCTATGGCTCTGATGCCGTAGGCGGGGTGGTGAATTACGTGATTCGCAAGGACTTAAACGGAATTGAATTCTCTCCGCGTGCCACCTGGACACATGGCTACGATGAATATGGCATGTCCATTGTCGGCGGGCACACCTGGTCGCATCTGGGATCTCTGCGCGGGGGAAATTTCATGGTTGCGGTGGATTACGACCACCGTAGCCCAATGCTCTACAGCGCGAGTCCGTTCCTCTCGGACAACCTGGCGCCCTTCGGCGGAGTCAACAACGAGATTCGCGGCAGTTCGATCACCTCCGGTGTGGTCAATGGCGGCGTAGGGCCGGGCCAGCCGGGCGAGGCGCCCAATACCAGCGGTGGAACCGGTCCGATAGCGAGCCCTGGTGCAATGAGCAACGTGGCTTGGTGCGACAATTACAATCCGTCCGGCTCTTGTGCGACGTACCTCTACCGTGGACTGCCGAGTGGCAGCGGCATGCCCACCTATGCCCAGACGTTGGCCCAGCCATATCTCGCGGATCGATCCCCACAGGAGGATTTCCTCGGGCGGATGTGGCGTTATCAAGTGACGGCCACCTACAATCAGAACATCAACTCCAGGGTACAGGTGTCCTTCGAGGGTTTCTGGACTAAGCAGGATATCTGGACGGCGGGCTCGCAATACAACAGCGATCAGCCGCCGGTCGTCACCGTCAATCCCTCGAGCCCGTACTATATTGCGCCGCCGAGCCCCGCAGGGGGGCCGATGACCATCGATCTGTCACCGTCGGCACTCGGAATGCCGCAGTGGTACACGGACAATCCGGATACCAACTGGACCGCGATCGCCGGTGTCAAGTCCCTGCTCTGGGGTGATTGGATCGCGGACTTCTCCGCCTCCGTCGGACGGGATGTGACCTGTGGGGAGTGTCAAGTCGGCGACCAGGTGGACGCCGGGGCGCTGCAGTACGCGGTCAATACCGGGGAAATAAATCCGCTCACCAGCCAGCGGCTCACGCCCGCGCAGCTCGCGCTGTTCATGGGAACAAATGTCCAGTGGAGTCACATGGGCATGGAGGACTACGTGCTGAAGCTCAACGGCACGTTGTTCCACCTGCCGACCGGTGCAGTCAAGGCGGCGTTCGGAACCGAGTTTCAGCACAACACCGAAAGCATCGCCAACGGCGCGAGCCGGACGGATATCCCCTCGCAAGGTATCGAGGAAAGCTCTGCGCTACCGCCTGTGGGTTACGAGGGAGTCGGCTGCAGTGCGCCGCTGACTTGCCCGCCGCGAACCCGCCCGAACCAGTTCGCATGGGACAATATCAACAGCAAAAGCCGGAACGTCGCCTCGCTATTCGCGGAGTTCTACGTGCCGGTGATCGCTCCGCACGACCACATTCCGTTGGTCAGATCGCTCACACTGGATGCGGCTGGGCGATATGATCACTACTCTGATTTTGGTAGCACCGAGAATCCGCAGATCTCATTTACCTGGGTCACCAATCGTGACTTGAAATTCAATGGCACTTGGGGCACGTCGTATCGCGCGCCATCGCTGGTAGATATCAATCCGTTCGTGTTCTCGGTCAAGGCGTACGTTCCGACGTTCCCGAATTTCACGGGAAACCCGGCGATAGCCGGCTTCTCGCCGGTGCCTGGGCTCACGCTGAGCAACGTCGGTTTCGTCATTGGGGATCAATCGAATCTGAAACCCGAAACCGCCCGGACCTGGTCACTCGGATTCGATCTGACCCCGCACAACATACGCGGCCTGGAGTGGTCTACCACCTACTACCACATTCACTATACGAATGAGATATTCGGTCCGCCGGTCTTCCCCGGAGCCATGCTCAATCCGGCGACGTATCAGCTATACAAATCTTACGTGCATCCGGTGCACAACCCGGCCAATTGCTCTGCCACCAATCCAAACTACGACCCGGCCCTGCAGCCGTTTATCAACGCAGTTGGCATCTACGGGATCGTGACCCCGGCGCAATTGTGCGGCATTCAGGTATGGATCGACGGCCGAAATACCAACATCGGCACCATGACGGAAGCCGGTGTCGATATGAATCTCAAATATCATCTGCACAGCGCGTTCGGCAACTGGATGTTCGGGATAGATGCCACCAAAGTGGTCACTCAGCGTCTGCAGCCAGTCCCGACGGCACCCTCGACCAGCGTGCTGGGTCTCATGGGCAGCGGTGGCATCGTCCCGTGGCGTGGTCGCGGTACCCTTGGGTGGAGCCGCGGCGCTCTAAGTGCCACGTTGTTCGCCAATTACACCGGAACCTACGTCAACAACGAGCCGTTGGCCGGCAGGCCGATTGCGCAGATCGCCTCCTGGACGACCTTCGACTTGAATCTCGGCTTTGACTTCGGGGCGCTATACCATTCGGGATTCATGCACCGAACGCGTCTCGCCCTGAGCGCGCAGAACCTCTTTGACCGCAATCCGCCGCTCGTGCTGACTGCCGCGGGCGCGTCCTTCGATGCCAACAACGCGAACGTCTTCGGGAGAATCATCTCTCTGCAGATGTCGCTGTGGCTTTGATGCGCAGTTCGATCGTTTGACCTGAGAGCGGAGGAAGCTCATGAGAGTACGAAGAGGATGGGAACTGGGCCTGCGCAAAATCATGCGCGGTAGTGCGTTCCTCGCCCTGATCGCCGCAATCGTGGCGTTCGCGCCAGAGGGGGCGCGAGCCGCCGAGAGTGGCCTCATTGCGCGGGTGGAGGGTGGTCTGGTTCGCGGACAAGTGGAGCACGGTGTGATCGCGTTCAAGGGGATCCCCTATGCAGCGCCCCCGGTGGGCGAGCTCAGATGGGCACCCCCACAGCAGGTGGGGACCTGGAAGGGGGTCAGGCCGGCGCTGCATTACGGACACGACTGCATGCAGGTGCTTTTCCGAGGCGACGCAGCGCCGGAGCGCACCGTGCCAAGTGAAAACTGTCTGTATCTGAATGTCTGGCGTCCCAAAGGGACACCATTGCACAACCTGCCGGTGATGGTGTGGATTTATGGCGGGGGCTTCGTCAATGGCGGGACCTCGCCGGCGGTCTACGACGGCAGTGAATTCGCCCGAGACGGCGTCATCATGGTCAGCTTCAATTACCGGTTGGGAAATTTCGGATTCTTTGCCTTTCCGGGACTTACTCGTGCGTCGCGCGGCCGTCTTCTCGGCGATTACGCGTTCATGGATCAGTTGGCAGCGCTCAAATGGGTGCAGCGCAACATTCGGGCGTTTGGCGGCAATCCGCACAACGTGACGGTGTTCGGTGAATCCGCGGGTGGCATCTCGGTGAACGATCTGTTGATCAGCCCGCTGGCACACGGACTGTTTGCGCGAGCGATCATCGAGTCCGGCGGCGGACGGCCGATTTTCCCGCCGCGCCCCCTTTCGGGCTCCCCGCAGTCGGCGCAGGCGATGGGTGTGAAGCTCGCTCGTCACTTTGGAATCGATGGACGCGGAACGCATGCGCTCGCCGAGTTGCGGGGGCTGCCGGCGTCGAAATTGGTCGATGGACTGAATATGGCGACGATGGGCCAGAACCACACCTATGTCGGTGGGCCCATCGTGTACGACCATCTGTACATGGGGGCACCGATGCAGGTGTATGCCCAGCATCCGGACATCGGCAATCATGTGCCGGTGATGATTGGTGCAAACAGCGCAGATCTCGGCTTTCTTCGGGCGAAATCCATTCATGCACTGTTCGCGAAGTTTGGACCGAAGGCTGCCGAAGCCAGGGCAGCATTTGATCCAAGTGGGCGGCTGAACGTGTTTCAGGCGGCCTTCCGCGTGGGTGGGGCTTTGATGATGATCGAGCCGGCGCGAGCGATTGCACGCGCACTTTCAGCGCGCGGTCAGCCCGTATACGAGTATCGATTCTCCTATGTGGCCAGTTCCATTCGAAATACGCGCTTCGGGAAGCTCGGCGCGATGCATGCGTCCGAGATCCCGTATGTCTTTGATACGGTGCGGGCGCATTATGGCAGGAAGACCAGCGCGCAAGATCAGCGAGTGGCCGAGCAGATGCATGCCTACTGGGTGGCTTTTGCCAAGACGGGACGTCCCGATCCGAAGGGCTTGCCGGCGTGGCCCCAGTACCATGCGCACAGCGACCGGCTGCTGAATTTCACCGGTCAAGGTCCCATCGCTGAGGCCGATCCCTGGCGGACTCGGCTCAATTTGGCCGAGTGGTACTCGCAGCGAAAGGAGGCGGCGCGCAAGGCGCCCGGTGCGCCGGACGCTCACTGATGGCGCGATCCTGGTTCGTGTTGCAGCTCGGAAATCTCACGGTATTGCGATGCGCTTGCGGGCGGGGCTGCAGCAGTGAACGGGTGGCGAGCCCTCGGTCGCGGATGAGGGGCGCACATGGCGGCTCGGATATGCTCTCTCCACCGAGTGCCCGCCGGAAGGTCAATGCGCTGCGTCATGTGTTTTCGGTCAGCGTGGCCCTGCTCGGGGTCCTGGCTGTGAGTGCCTGGCGCTCAGAGTCGGTCGCAGCGCAATCCCCGCCCGAGGTGCAGGTCGCGCAGGGTCGCCTGGTGGGCCTGAGAGTGGGAAGCGTTGAGACCTTTCTCGGGGTGCCCTATGCCGCTGCACCGGTCGGTCCCAATCGCTGGCGTGCGCCGCAACCGGCGCCACACTGGCGCGGCGTGCGCACGGCCGAGCATTTCGCTCCAAGCTGCTACCAACCGCTGACGGCGAAGGGCTTCGGTCCCTGGACACGCGAGTACGTTGTGCAGGGGCGCACGAGCGAGGACTGTCTGTATCTGAACGTCTGGGCGCCGGTTCATGCGAAGCGCCCCTTGCCGGTCATGATGTGGATCCCGGGAGGTGGGTTCATCTCCGGTTCCGGTTCAGTGCCCGTTTACGACGGTGCGCGGCTCGCAGCTCGTGGAATCATCGTCGTCACGATCAATTATCGCCTGGGGGTATTGGGCTTCTTCACCGATCCGGCGCTGGTTGCCCAGGCGAGAAGGAACCACGAACCGCCCGGCAATTGGGGGCTACAGGACATGATCGCCGCGCTGCGATGGCTGCACACGAACATCGCCGCATTCGGCGGTGATCCGTCACAGATCACCCTTGCGGGGCAGTCGGCCGGCTCGATCGCCGTACAGGATCTGCTGACCAGCCCGCTTGCCGCCGGGCTGTTCTCCCGGGCCATAGCCGAAAGTGGTCTACCGGGATCGATCCCGGTGATCTCGCTCGCGCAAGCCGAAACCGCGGGTGAGGCGCTCGCTCGTGCGCAGGACGCCAGGACATTGGAGGAATTGCGTGCGCTGTCGCCTGAAAAGTTGGACGCGGCAGCCAAGATGGGCAGCCCGGCTGCCATGCCCATTGTCGACGGGGTACTCCTTCCAGGGCCGCCTCGCCAGCGATTTGCAGCCGGGTACTTTGCCAAGGTGCCGATTCTGGTTGGCATGGATGCGAACGATAGCGTCGTCTTTTCCGGAGCACTGCCGAGCTCGGTGACTCGCAGTGCGTGGCGAGCATTTCTGCACAGCCGGTTTGGGGTCATGGCGCCACGATTCGCGAAATTATTTCCCGCGCACAGCGACGTGGCGAGGGCTCGAGCGGAGCGCGCGGTCCGTCGGGACCTCGGCCTTGCTGCGCTGTATGCGTGGTCCCGTTTGTGGCTCATGCACTCGCGAGTCCCTGCCTACGTCTACATCTGGACGCATGTCGAGCCGGGCCCTCAGTCAGCTCGCTGGGGCGCATTCCACTCTTCGGAAATTCCATACATCTTTCGGACGCTGAACAAGTCACCCCAGCGCCGCTTCACCTCACTCGATCGCTCCATCTCCATTCGCATGTCGCGTTACTGGACGAACTTTGTCAAAACAGGCAACCCCAATGGTGCAGAGCTGCCGGTCTGGAGGCCGTTGAGCGTCAACAGCCGGCAGCTTATGCAGCTCGGGGCGCGAGTGACCCCACGATGGTTTTTGCCGCCTGCCACGCTGCGCGCGATGCAGAAATTTGTCGCACAGGGAGGGCACGTTGGACTGTTCAATTAGGCTCACGCTGTATCCGGACCGGATTTCGTGCGGCCGTGGGCATCAGATCGAGGATTACTGAAGTGCCCCTTGATGCTGAAGATCCCGCCGGGCCTGCCGCTCAAGGGGCGGCTGTTTTGCCTGGCGCCAATGCCGTACACGCGATTACGCATGCTGTCAGGAAACGTCAAATGCCCAATCAATCCGCCGCGCGCCATAGTCGAGCTCATTCACTGCTGATCGTCGTCGTCGGAATTGCTTGGCTCGGCCTGACTGGCTGCGAGAGCAAGCAGCCAGTGGCGCCGCAGAAGTCGGCTGCCAATGTGGCGGGGCCAGTCGGCGTGGCGGCGGATTGTCCATGGCTGGATTCTCATTTGTCGATCGCGAAGCGCGTCGCAATGATCATGCACAAGATGACGGTCGCAGACGAGATCAAGCTGGTCGAAGGCCATGGCCTGCATCCTTACGTCGGTGATATTGTGAAAAATGCCCGACTGTGTCTGCCGTCGATCGGGCTTGAGGATGGACCCAATGGCGTAGGCGATGGCATGACCGGAGTGACGCAGTTGCCGTCCGGCGCGGCGCTTGCCGCAACCTTCTCTCGTTCGCTGGCCTATCAATACGGAAAGGTGATAGGCGCTGAGCAAGCCGCGAAAGGCTCGTCGGTCGACTTAGGTCCGACCGTCAACCTGGATCGGGACCCACGTTGGGGGCGTGAGTTCGAAAGTCTCTCTGAGGATCCGGTTCTGACCGCGCAACTTGGTGTTGCGGAAATTGGAGGCATTCAGAGTCAGGGCACGATCGCTCAGGTGAAGCATTTCGTCGCCTACAACCAGGAGACGAACCGAAACACGCCACAAGACAAAGTAACGGTCTCGCAGCGGGCGCTACACGAGTTGTACCTACCGGCATTTCGCGCCGCGATCCGCGGCGGGAAAGTCGGCTCGATCATGTGCGCCTATTCGACGGTGAACGGACACTATAGCTGTCAGAATCGTGATCTGCTCACTGGGGTGCTGCGCGGCGAATGGAATTTTACCGGATTCGTCACCACGGACTGGTTTGCGCTGCACAACCTCTCAGGCGCCACGGCGGGAACCGACCTGGAGGAACCATTCAGCCGCTTCTTCGGAGCGCCGCTCAAGCATGCGGTGAGGCAAGGGACGATTGCGCGCGCGATGCTCAATACCATGGTTGCGCATATTCTTGAGCCGCTGTTCCGTTTCAATTTCTTCAATCGTCCACGGCGGATATCGGTCACGGCTGACGCGACGACCCCGGTGCATGAGCGGGTTGCGACCCGGGTGGCTGCCTCCGGCACTGTCTTGCTGAAAAACCGGCATCATCTGCTGCCTCTGTCGAGGACGGCGAAAATCGCGGTGATTGGTCCGGCCGCATCGGCGCAGGTAACCTATGGCGGGGGAGGCAGCGCCTACGTCCTGCCCTCGGGGAAGACCAGCCCCCTTGCCGGGATCGCCGCGCTTGCGGCGCCGGGCGGCGCTACCTATACGCAGGGTCTGCCGGACAATCGTGAACTCACGCCTATCCCGGCGTCCGATTTGTCGCCGCCTTATGGTGGTCACGGTGACTCTTACAGCGCGATTCTGCGAGCGCCGCAGACCGGGACGTACATCATCGGCTTCACCAACGGCTGTCATTGTTTCAGCGTCGCAAGCGTAGCCCTCGATGGGCGGACGCTGATCAATAATCCGGGCACGTCTCCGACCGCGACCTATTCCGCTGCAGTTCGCTTGACGCAAGGCCACTCCTATCGGGTTACGGTGAAAGGCCCGAAGCCGATGATGATGGGTCCGATTCCCAAGAAGCTGAAAGAAAAGCTGAAGAAGCTGATGGGGTCGGGCCCGGCGGCGAGCGAGCTGCTCTGGGCGACGCCCTCGACGGTGAACGCTGAGATCCACAAGGCGGTGATTGCGGCCAGGGCGGCCCAGGTGGCGATCGTCGTGGTGGCGGACAACACGGAGACCGAGGGGGCGGATCGGCCGGGTCTGAATTTGCCGTCTGCGCAGAATGCGCTGGTGAGCGCGGTGGCCGCGGCGAATCCCCACACCATCGTCGTCGTGCAGGCCGGCGCTCCGATTGCGATGCCCTGGGTGCATCGGGTGTCGGCTGTTCTTGATACCTGGTATCCGGGCCAGACCGATGGCGCGGCGCTGGCCAATGTGCTGTTCGGCAGAGTTGATCCCAGCGGCCATCTGCCGGTGACATTTCCCCGGCGTCTTGCCGACGTCCCAGCGGCAAACCCGGCACGCTTCCCGGGCGTCCACGGACAAGTTCAGTATTCGGAAGGCGTTCTGGTCGGGTACCGCTGGTACGAGGCCAAGCGCATCAAGCCCTTGTTCCCGTTCGGCTATGGACTGTCCTATACCCGATTCCAGTTCAGCCACTTGCACTTGAGCGCCAACCGTGTCGATGGAGTGACTCCCATTCACGTTAGCGCGCGCCTGACGAACGTTGGACACGTTACCGGGACGGACGTCGTGCAGGTGTATCTCGGCCTGCCGCGCTCGACGGGTGAGCCGCCTCGGAAGCTGGTCGATTTTCAGCGCGTCACGCTTTCTCCTGGTCAATCGAAAGTGGTCGACTTCAGCATCCGGCCACGTGAGGAATGGTGGTGGGGGCGCAACGGCTGGACCGAGACCTCTGGCGTCTATCGCATCTACGTCGGCGACTCCTCGGCACGCGCGAACCTGCCGCTGAGGGCGCGCTACGCCATGGAGAGCTCGATCGGCGATCGGCGCGTGTCCGTGTCGGCGTCACCGACCTTCAAGCCGAGCGTGCGGACCGTCGTGCGAGTCGTACTGAGCGCGGGCGGAAATGAGGTGCTCCATGGCGTGACGCTGCGGCTCGGCGCGCCCGGTGGCTGGCGCATCCGGCCGATCGGCAAAACGACTTACGGCACGCTGTCGCCGCGTGCAGCGGCCACGGCAGACTTTGCGGTGACCCCGCCATCCTGGGCGGTTTCGCGGTACGTTACGCTGTTCGCGACTGCCAGGCTGGCGAAAGGCACATGCGTCGGAGGGGGCGCTGATCGCAGTGGGGGGCGCGGGAACTCTGCGGGTCGATCCGGCCGGAGAGATGTGCCGCAAGCGACACGCTGTGGCGGTGTCCACCGTCATGGTGGCGATGTGGTTCTGCTGCAATGACGGCGGCAGTGTGGCTCATTTTCTCGAGTGAGCATCGAAGCGCACGTCCACCACCGTATGCATGAGGCGGCTTCAGTGCTGTTGCCGACGCGCAGCTTCCGGGCTCGAAGGAGAAATCAGAGAAGCCTCGGACGCGGGCATTCGTTCGAAGTGCTGTCGATCGCCGTCTTGGCCGTGAGCGCAATAGGTGCCATGGATGTGCCTGCGGAGGGCTGGCCGTTCACGCGCACGGTAAAATAATGCGCAGCGGCAGCAGCTCGGTGGCCGTCCGGCGAGTCGGCTTCGCGACAGGCGCACCGGAAGAGGAGGCGTACGGCTGCGCTCGTGCGGGCGATGAATCTCCGCAGTCCGTATGGCTCTCGCGAAAGAGGTGAGTGGCGAAGATTGCTGGGCTGTCGTAGAAGACCGCGTGGCGGGCGCATCGCCACAGAGCGCTGGCGGCGGCGTCTTATCCGAACAGCCGTGACCAGAGGCCACGGCGGGGATTGAGTGACCGATTGACCCGATGGATGACTGCGTCCACCGCTGGAACTCCGCAACGCTTGATTCGGCCCTTACGGTCGATGGCGCGGTGGTAATGCAGCACGATCGGCTCGGCGTAGCCGGACGAGGGAATCTGCTTGGCCAGAGTCGTCGGAAAGTTGTAATCGATGGGCAGTTCGCTGAACGGAAGGTTGAGTCTGATCATCGCAAATGCCCAGCTCACCTGATCGATGTGATTGACCCATCGCTGCAGCAGGTGACGCTGAGCGTGCAGGATCTCGGCGTACTGGAGCCACTGCTCGCCGAGCGGCTGCATGAACTGACGGGGAATCATCAGGAGTCCACCGTTGCAGTTCAGCGCATAGGTCGCCTCCTGGGCAGTGGCGCTCGGCGCCAGCAATGCAGGCTGCGCCGTGATCCCGAGGAAGGCGCGTACAGACTCGAGCACCGGTAATGGGGGGTTCGGCTGATCGACCCGCTTGGCGCGTATCGTATGCACGCTCGCTGCCGCATCGAGAGGCCGGGTGATCGCCAAATCCGTATCGCATGCCACCAGGACGTCGAACGCATCGCTCGCCAGCGTAAAGAGCTGATTGATCTTGTTGCAGTACGTGCCGTCAGGGCCGAGCGGTAATTCGAGCGCGCGAACACCAAAGCTTTCGGCAAGCGCGCGGCCGGACTGCCCGCAGCGCGTCGTGACCTGCGCCACGATATCAGCCGGTGCAACGCCGGCGCCGATCAGGGCGCCGAGGAACAGCCGGGCTTCGGCGAGAAAGCGCGGATTCTGATCAATCACGAAGCTGTACTGAAGTCGCACGCGCTTGCGCCTGGTGAAATTATCCGCCGCAGACGGAGCGACATTCTAGTCGGATGCTGCGCGCGCCGCTGAATAAAGTATGCCGGCAGTCACGCCGGGTCGAAGTGAAGCGTTCGTACGGCCTCGCGCCCCCGGGCATACTGGGTGCAATCCATGACCCGAATCGGCCCTCAGGGGCGTATGGGCTGTCTAGAGATGCGCTCGGGGCAAACCCGGGCTGTTTCGGATCGTCGCAGTGCGGATGACGGAGTAGAGCTGCGCAATCCAGTCGTCGCCAGCCGAGGAGAATCCGCTGGCAGTGTATGTCCAGTCGCGTCGGCCAGCCGAGGTCGGTGCCAGCCCCTGAGCGTCACGGGCTTTGTCGGTGGCGTGCGCAGGACTGGAATATGCACGATACGGGTGTAAGCGTTGAGAAAATGCAGTTGACCGGCGCCGGTTCGATGGTGTTGCCGCAGGCGATGACCCATCCACGGACGGCGGTGTAGACCTGGTGTACAGGCGACCATCGGAGTCCGGATCCGCTCGTCTGCGAGCATGCCGCAAACTCTGTGAACTACGTCGATTGGCCTCAACACAAATTCAGCTAAGCTTCCGCGAACGGCAGGAGAGGCGGTAGGTCGCTGCCGGGGACGGGTGGGATTCTTCTGACGCCAACACGATGCCGCGACAACAGCGGTCGTGGACAATTCGGCCGGCACTCGTCTAATATTGATAAATAACAGATTTTTTGCGAAGCGCGTCGCACGACAGACTGTGGTGCGCGCACCCGGATTCAGCGAATGGATTTGGGGACGGGGTGGCTCAAGAATCATTGTCTCCGGACGAGCTGCTGATATATCAATCTCCGTTGCGACGCCGTAACGGCGCGTGTTCAAACTGCTTGCACCCGGGTTACTCGCTATGTCCAAGCTCACACCGAGCAGCGCTCTGAGTTACGTCTCGCCAGGCATGACGCGCGTTCAGCGCGTGTTTCTGACTGCTCTCGAGAGGTTGTCCGGTATCAGCCGGGCCAATCGTGTCTATGTGGCTTGGCAGGAATCGCGTCCTGAGGTGAGTCCTCGAGCGATGAATGAATTGCTTGCTGCGTGCAACATCACGCTGCGCATTGAGGCGAATCAGTGGCCCGTGCAGCGCGCCGAGGCTCGCAAGTTGATCGTCATAGCGAACCATCCATTTGGCATTCCCGATGGCATCGCGATTCTTGCGCTGGCCGAGCAGCTCGGTCGGCCGGTACGCATTTTGATCAACACCGATCTGCTGCGCGTGCCGGAGATGGCTCGATATGCACTGCCGATCGATTTCGCGGAGACCAAGGGCGCGGTGCGCACCAATCTGGAAAGCCGCAAGGAGGCAATGGCCTGCCTTGAACGCGGGGAAACGGTCGTCGTATTTCCGAGCGGCGGCATTGCGACCGCGCGCCGGCCATTTGGCCGCGCCGAAGAGTTGCCGTGGAAGCTGTTCACCGCCAAGCTGATTCATATGGCACGTGCGGATGTGCTGCCGGTGTACTTCGATGGTCAGAACAGCCCGCTATTCCACGCGGTGAGCCGGATCAGCATGTTTCTGCGGCTGTCGTTGATTGTGCCGGAAGCGGTACGGCGGCTCGGGCGGCCGATGGATGTGCGCATCGGGAACGTCATTCCTTACGAGCACCTCGCGGCCGTCAAGGATCGGCAGGCACTGACTCGACTTCTGTACGATCAGGTGCTTGGACTGCGTACGGACAGCGGCAATGGCAGGACGGTGCCGCACCGTGAGGATGCCATTGAAGGTTCCGACATTGCGCCGGAGGCTACGCCGGCCGGTTGAACCATGAGCCGATGCGGCACGAATCCTCTTCGCTGAGATACGTGCAGACAACCGTTCCTGCTCCGGATCTGTCCTCCGATGGGCGCCGCCCGAGATGTCTGCTGATGAGTTTTAAATATCCCTCGCCCGTACCCGGCATTCGGAAGCGCGTACGGCAGGTGAGTGCTGCACTTCGGGTGATGGTCGTAGCCGCGGTCGTCGTGCTTGCCGCCTGCACAGATCATTTCCGTACGCCGGTGTCGATGCCGGCGGACAGGATTGTAACGAATGGCTACTTCGCTGTTCCCGTGCGCGGGACGCCGCGCGACGCCCGGAAGGGAGCGCTGCTGGCGTTTCCCTATCGCGACTGGTTGCCCGTCGGTCCGGTGCGGCATGTGGTTCTCGCGTTGCACGGATTCGACGACAGCCGCGATGCATGGGCCACCATTGGGCCTGTCCTGGCGCGTCATGGTGTTGCGCTATTTGCGCCGGATCAACAGGGCTTCGGCCTCGCGCCGCAACGCGGTTACTGGGTGGGTGCGCCGACTCTGGTGCGGGACGCGCAGTCGATGGTGGCAACCTTGCATCGCCGCTTTCCCAACGTGCCGCTGACCGTCGCCGGTGAAAGTATGGGCGGGGCGGTTGGAATCCTGCTCGCGGCGAAGGGCGATCCGGAGGTATCCTCCTATGTTCTAGTATCGCCTGCGGTCTGGGGCGGCAGTGCGATGAGCTGGCCCGTGCGGTGGTCCGCTGCAATGCTGGGTGCTATCGTGCCTTGGCTGAGGCTCACCGGCCGGCAGGCACACATCCTGGAGAGCGACGATCGCTCGGCGCTGCGAAGGCTCGCTGCCGACCCGCTGACCATCCATGCGACGCGCCTCGCAACGGTGGCCGGCATCGTGCGGATGATGGGTGCGGCGCAGGCCGACTGCGCAAGATTTCATGCGGCGCACGCCTTGGTGATGTACGGGGGGCATGACCAGATTATCCCAAAGGCGGCGATGGCGACATGCTGGCGGTCGATTCCGGGTGCCGACGGCATCGTGCTCGCGTATTACCCGCAGGACTATCATCTGATGCTGATCGATCGGCAGCGGAAAGCTCCGATCGACGACATCGTCTCGTTCATCCTGCATCCGAATCGGGCACTGCCCTCACCAGCAGTGGCAGACGCGAGGGATTTTCTGGCGCGACGCTGATGTGCGCTGGCGCAAGCGCTCCAGTTGCGATTCGTCGCAGCACGGAGGCTTGAATCGTCAGGCAGCACCTCGCTGCGTCGACTTCGGGGCGGGCATTGAGGGGACGGGCCGTGATGCGCAGCGGCGGCACGACGGTCAGTGGGACTCGATGTGAGGCTGATGAGGGCAGGGCGCATCGCCACTGCCGCAGCGGCAGGCCAGCCGAAAAGATGAGTGAGCTTGTTGCGGCTGGTTCCGCCGGCACTGCACTGTCGTCTTTCCTGCGAGACCGGTCGGGCGCTCGTCCCGACGGACGGGGCCCGTCAGGCCGGCAAGTCCGCGGCGAGGAATTCTCGCACGAGGCTGAGCAATGCTTCGGCCCGGATCGGCTTGCTCAGCACGCGCAGGTGAGGGTCCGGTGCGAGTCCGCGAACCGCGGTCGACGTGTCGCCTGTGATCAGCACCGACTTCAGGGGAACGCCCAGCTGAGTGCGCAGCGCGGTGATGACGTGAATGCCCGTCTGGTTCGCACCCAGGTGATAATCGGTCATCAGTAGATCGGGGCGCTCGCCACTGCACACTGCCGCAAGCGCCTCATCGAGTGAGGCGGCGGGAATTACCTCGTAGCCTTCCACTCGCAGCAGCATGCGGGTCGCGTCACGAACGCTGGGATCGTCCTCGACCAGCAGCACCGTCGGTCGTCGCCGGCCGTCCGGTGCGAGCGCGCTGTCGGTCAGATCCTCCGCCGGTGCACTGCTGGCGGCGCTGACCTGACGTGCGGCCGCGGGAAGCAGCAGCGAGAAAGTTGAACCGTGGCCGACCTGGGAGTCGACCTCGAGTTTCACGGCAAGCAGTTGCACGATGCGCTTGACGATAGAAAGACCAAGTCCGTAGCCGTCTCGGGAGGTGTTTGCGCTCACCCCGACCTGGTAGAACTCGTCATAGATGAGCGGCAGCTGATCGACAGGGATGCCAATGCCGGTGTCGGCGACATCGAGGCGTACGAGCGAATCGCTAAGCAAAGTGCAGCGCAGCGTGACGCCTCCCGAGCGCGTGTACTTGATCGCATTCGAGACTAGGTTGCGCATCACCTGCTCGATGAGCGACGGATCGCTGTGGGCGCACGCATCCGTTGCTTCTACCGCGAGCGTCAGCCCGTTGCGCGCCGCGACACTTGAAAATTCGCGGTGCATTTCATCGAAGATGCGCGCCACCGAAAAGTCGCCAAGTTCCGGCTTGATCGCACCGGATTCGAGTTTGCTGATGTCGAGCAGCGCATTGAGCAGCCGGGACATGGCTCCGATGGCCTGTTCCTGCTGGGCCAGAGCCTCGGTGAGCAGAGGATCGCTGACGGTGCGCCGCAGCGTACCGTTCAAGAGTGCCAGTGCCTGCAGCGGCTGGCGCAGATCGTGACTCGCGGTGGCGAGAAAGCGGCTTTTGCCCTGATTCGCCCGGTCGGCGCTCTCGCGCGCCAGGTCGGCGAGTTCGCGCGCCTCTTCGGCAACGGCCCGCGCCGCGATCAGCTCCCGCTGAATGCGCTGTCGATCGCTGACGTCGCGGATCGCTGCCACGACCAGCGTGCGATTCTCGTCGACCACGGGGCTCAGGCTGATTTCGACCGGAAACTCACTGGCGTCGCGTCGCAGGCCGTAAAGCTCAAGATTCTGGCCCATGGGTCGTGCACGCATGTGCGCAAGGTATGCGCCGCGATGCACGACGTGGCGTGTCCTGAATCGCTCCGGCATGAGCATCTCGATGGGGTGCCCGATGACCTCCTCGCGGGTGTAGCCGAACAGCGCGAAGACCTGGCGGTTGACGAAGCGGATGATCCCCTCGCCGTCGATGATGATCATCGCGTCGGGGGCCGCTTCGAGCGCGCTGCGCGCGAGTTCCGGCGGCGTCAAGCGCATGACGATTCTGCTCCCTCCATCTTGCCCAGGCTGAGACGCGTAAGTTCGACGCGGTGCGAGCGCGGGGCGAGACGGTCACCCCTGTGAGGCGCTTTGCTTCCCCCTGCAGATGAGCTCAGGGTGTGCTGTGCATCGTTGTCCGCACCGCCGTGGCGGGGGAGAGGATACGTTTCTCCGGGCATTTGCGCAAACGCGATCTGGACCCAGTCTCGAATGGCCAGGCGCCCCCCCCCCCGCTCGCGAGCCCGTTCAATGAGAAAGAACCGAGCATCCGTGTCCGGCAGGCCGTGGTGCACTCCACCTCGCCGGCCCAAGCTGGCCGCTGCAGCTGTGGTGAGTGCCACCGCCGGGCTCTGACCTGTCAGCGCACGCGGCGGCGCCCCGACGCTGCAGCTCGTGTCGCGTGCCGATTGATCCGTAAAACTACGAAGTTAAACGCACCAGTGTTGGTGGCAGCATCATTGATCTGCACGGATCGAGGTGTGTACGGTTATGGACTCAGTCATCTTGGGTATTGGCAATATCCTCCTGACAGATGATGGTGCTGGTGTACACGCCGCGCAGGCGCTCGGACAACGACTCAGATCGACTGATGGCATTCACGTCATCGATGCCGGCACGCTCAGCTTTACGCTGCTGCCTTATCTGGAGGATGCCGAAAACCTCATCGTGTTAGATGCAGCGCAGTTCGACGCCGAACCGGGAACCGTCCGCTGCTTCGAGAGCGAGACAATGGATGCATTTCTCGCCGACGGCTCGCGCCGACGGTCAGTCCACGAACTGGGGCTGGGCGATCTGCTCGCCATGGCGCGCCTGCAGGATGCACTCCCGGTGCATCGGGCACTCATCTGCATCCAGGCCGCGCAGGTGGGCTGGGGGCTCGAACCCACTCCGCCGGTCAGAGCGGGCGTCGAACTCGCCGCCGATGAGGCATTGCGGCTGCTGGACCGCTGGCTGTCATGAGCACCCTGGGACACATCCCCGTCTGTGTTGAGCCGGTTGGTGCCGTGAGCACTGAACAGGCCACAGTCGGCGGGGGCGTGGCCGCAATTCTCACCGAACTCGCCGGACTGCTGGAGCGACTTGTTCTTCAGGGAGAACCCGGCGCGGTCGACATGCGCAGCCTGCCTCTCAGCCCCGCCGATCGCCTGCAGCTTCTTGAGACCCTCGGAGCAGGGGAAGTCGATATCCGCATCCAGGCCAACGGTGAAAGCCACATCCGCGAGACCTCAGTTCACGGAGTCTGGTGGTGCGAACACCGCGACACCGACGGTGTGCTGCTCGCAACGCTGATCGAGGTGGCGCGTGTTCCGGAAATGCTCGCCGCCGCCGATATGGATCTGATCCGGGGTGCAGAGCGGTTGCGAACGATTCTTGCGCCCGAATGCGCAGTAAAAGGGGGGACGTCCCATGGTCCGACCTGACTTGGAACCCACCATTGGCGAGCTACTCGACCGTCATGGCGTGAGTCGCCGCAGCTTCTTCAAGTACTGCACCGCGATGGCCTCGCTGCTCGCGCTGCCGCCGCTGGCGGCCCGAGCGCTGGCCGCGCAACTGCGGGCGGCCCAGCGACCCTCGGTGATCTACCTGTCATTCCAGGAATGTACCGGATGTCTAGAGTCGTTCACCCGCTCGTTTGCACCGACCATCGAGAACCTGATCTTCAATGTGATCTCCCTCGACTACGACGATACGCTGATGGCTGCAGCGGGCGCGCAGGCGGAACAGGCGCGCGAACAGGCGATGCGGGCCCATTACGGCAAATATCTGCTGGTGGTCGACGGGGCGGTGCCCACGAATGACGGTGGCGTCTATCACTGTGCGGCTGGGCGTACGGGTCTCGACATCCTCACGGAGTGCGCCAAGGGCGCAGCTGCGGTGGTCTGCGTCGGCACCTGCGCATCATTCGGCGGGTTGCCATTCGCCGACCCCAATCCGACTGGGGCGCGCGCGATCTCGACGCTGGTGCCGGGCAAGCCGGTAGTCAACGTATCCGGCTGTCCGCCGATCCCGGAGGTGATCGCCGGCACCCTGCTTCAGTACGTCACCAGCGGTCGGGTGCCCGATCTCGATGCGCATTTGCGCCCAACCGTATTTTACGGCAACAGCATCCACGATCGGTGCTACCGCCGACCCTTCTATGATCAGGGGAAGTTCGCCAAGACCTTCGATGACGAGGGTGCGCGCAATGGCTGGTGTCTCTACGAACTCGGCTGCAAAGGGCCAACGACCTACAACGCGTGCGCCACGCTTAAATGGAACAATGCGGTGAGCTTCCCGATTCAGTCTGGGCATCCCTGCCTCGGCTGCGCGGAGCCTGATTTCTGGGACCGGGGCAGCTTCTACAGCCCCATCCCCTCGCCGCGCTGGGGCAAGGCGGGCGAGGTGACCCCGGCAGAGGCGGGCGATATCGCCGCCGGCGCGGCGCTCGCCGGTGCGGCAGTTGGCGCCGGCAGCGTTCTGCTCGCCCGACAGCGCATCAAGCGCTATCAGCGCACGCAGTCATCGCAATCCGAATCTGGCAACGAGGAGTAGTCTCATGGACCTCGTGGACTTCGCGCGCGGCCCGGCACTGAAGGCCGCATTCATCATCTTCATCCTCGGTATCGTCTGGCGGATCGTCAATGTGTTGCTGCTGCGCCATAAGCGCATTTTGAGCGAGCCGCGCCGCAGCGTACCCGTGGCCCTGCTCGCGGGATTGAAGGGCACGGGATCGCGCTCGTGGCCGCATCCGGAGTTCATTAAGCGCACCGTGACCGGCGAGGCGCTCGGATACTCCTACCACATCGGCCTGTTCATCGTGATTCTGCTGTTTGCACCGCACATCATCTTCTTCGGCAGCTTCATCGGTGCGCGCTGGCCGGCATTGCCGAACAGCGTGGTGACCATCTTCGCCGTCATCACCATCACGCTGTTCGTCGCGGTGCTCGCGCGGCGTCTGGGCCATCCGGTATTACGCCACTTATCCAATTTCGACGACTTCTTCAGCTGGTTCGTGGTAGCGCTGCTACTGGTAACGGGATTGATGGCCACCGCGCACGTCGGCGCTCCGTATCACACGATTCTGGGACTGCACATTCTCAGCTTCGATCTGCTGCTCATCTGGTATCCATTCGGCAAGCTCATGCACGCCTTCTACATCTTCCCGACGCGGGCAGTGGATGGCTACGTCATGACCAGAAAGGGAGCGCCATCGTGAACACCTCACCGGTTGATTTCCAAGCCAACCTTGCGCCGGAGGAGGCGAAGCTCGGAGAGAGTGCACGGGTCGCCGGCGCGATGCGGGGCTTTGCGCGGGAAATCGGTGCGCTGAGTGCACTGCGCCTGGACGCCTGCGTGCACTGCGGGATGTGCGCAGACGCGTGTCATTTCTACATCGTCACGGAAGATCCGCAGTACACCCCAGTATTGAAGGTCGAGCCGTTCAAGCAGGTATTCAAGCGCGAGGCTGGGGCGTTCGCGCCGGTGTTCCGCTGGTTTGGGCTCAAGGCAAAGATCACCGGAGCGGAACTTGCGCGCTGGCAGCATCTACTCTACGACAGTTGCAATCTCTGCGGGCGCTGCTCGCTGATGTGTCCGATGGGAATCGACATTGCCGAGCTCATCGAGCAGGCCCGTCGCGGCATGTTCGAAGCCGGCCTTGCGCCCAAGGAGTTGTACGAAAAGGCAGCGCATCAGCGGCGTACCGGCCAGCCGGAGCCCTCGGATGAGCCGTACCGGGACAAGCTGCTTGCTATCGGCCGGCGATTCAACGTTGAGATTCCGCTCGATAAGCCGCGGGCCGAGGTTCTGCTGACCGTGCCGCGCACCGATATTGAGCATTATCCCGCAGCAGTCGCAGCCCTGGTGCGGGTGATGGCGCATCTGAAGGCCGACTGCACTTTCCGCAGCGATGGGCTCGTGGCGGAGAATTACGGCTATTACGCCGGCGGGCGCGATTGGCAGCGCGAGATCAGTCGCCGCCTGATCGATCAGGCGGTGGCCTGTCAAGCCAAAGTGCTGATCGTCCCGGAGTGCGGCCATGCCTATTCGGCATTGCGTTGGGAGGCGGCCGAGCTGATGGGCAAGTCATTACCGTTCAAGGTGCTGCACATCACGGAGTATCTCGCCGAGGCGCTCGAGGCCGGCCGTCTGCGGCTGCGCACGGCTCAGGTGGGCGCCACGGCATTTCATGATCCGTGTCAGTTGGTGCGCAAGGGTGGGATCACGGCGGCTCCGCGCCAGCTGCTGCGCGCCATGGGCATCGAGCCGCGCGAAACCGTGCGGCACATCGGTTACAACATCTGCTGCGGAGGTGGTGGCGGCGTGTTCGACATCGAACGGGCCGCGACGCTGCGCCACCGGGTCGTGGAGGAGAAATTCCACGAAATTGATCAGACGGGCGCGCAGACATTTCTCACCACTTGCTCGGATTGCCGTCGAACGTTCGATGACGGCAAGAAGCGCTTTAATTGGGAACTCACGCCGGGCAGCTTACTCGAGCTGGTGGCTGAGCACCTGCAGGGCGGCTGAGAGGGGCAGACATGAGCACGCAAACGCTAGTGATCGATCCGATCACGCGCATCGAAGGGCATCTGCGCATCGAGGCGCAGATGGACGGTAACGTCATTACGAGCGCCATGAGTTCCGGAACGATGGTTCGTGGCATCGAGATTATCCTTCGTGACCGTGACCCACGCGATGCATGGGCGTTCGCGCAGCGCATCTGTGGGGTGTGCACCCTGGTGCATGGCATCGCGTCCGTGCGCGCGGTCGAGGATGCCCTGCAGTACGAGATTCCACCAAACGCAAATCTGATCCGTAACCTGATGATCGGTGCTCAATTCGTGCACGACCACGTGATGCACTTCTATCATCTGCACGCACTCGACTGGGTCGATGTCGTCTCGGCGCTTTCGGCCGATCCGAAGGAGACTTCCTCGCTCGCGCAATCGATTTCGGCCTATCCGAAGTCCTCGCCGGGATATTTCGCGGACGTGCAGCGGCGGATCAAGACACTCGTCGAGTCCGGTCAGCTCGGCATATTCGCCAATGCATACTGGGGGCATCCGGCATATAAATTGCCGCCGGCCGCGAATCTGATGGCGGTTGCGCACTACCTCGAGGCACTCGCCTGGCAGCGCCGCGCAGCGGAGCTGCATGCCATTTTTGGTGGCAAGAATCCGCACCCGAATTTCGTGGTGGGCGGCAGTCCGGTAGGCATCAGTGTGCATGAGGGCGAGGGGACCGGTACTACGACGGTCAACACGATCGGGCTTGCACGGGTGGCGCAGATCATTGCCGAGATGCAGAGCTTCGTTGACCAGGTATACCTGCCCGACACGCTCGCCATTGCCTCGTTTTACAAAGACTGGCTGACGCCGGGGCACGGGGAAGGGGTGGGCAACTTTCTGTGCTATGGGGATTTTCCGGCGCGCGGCGTGCCTGACCCGAAGCAGATGATGATCCCGCGCGGGGCGATTCTGGGGCGCGATCTGAGCCACATTCATGAGGTCGATCTGAATTCGCAGGCCGAGATCCAGGAGTTCGTGGCGCACTCCTGGTACGACTACACGACGGGGAAGAACACTGGCCTGCACCCTTATCAAGGCCAGACGAATCTTCATTACACCGGACCGACCCCGCCATACGCGCACGTCGATCCCGCCGCTAGCTATTCCTGGTTAAAGTCACCGCGTTGGAACCGACATCCGATGGAAGTCGGTCCCTTGGCACGGGTGCTGATGCTCTACGCAAGCGGTGACACCGCAACCCGCGAGCTTGCAGGCAAGGCGCTTACCCAGCTCAATGTGCCCATCCAGGCGCTGTTCTCGACCCTTGGCCGCACGGCGGCGCGTACCCTCGAGGCGAAGCTGATTGCCGATGCGATGTCCGGCTGGTACGAGGAGCTGATGAAGAACATCCGGTCCGGGGATGTGCGCACATTTAACGAGCGGCTCTGGGAGCCGCAAAGCTGGCCCTCACATGCGCAGGGTGTCGGCTTCACGGAGGCACCGCGCGGTGCTCTTGCGCACTGGGTGGTGATCGAGCAGGGCAAAATCAGCAATTACCAAGCTGTCGTACCGAGCACCTGGAATGCCGGGCCTCGTGACCCGCTCGGACAGGAGGGACCCTACGAGGCGTCCCTCAAGGGACAACTCCTGGCAGTGCCGACCCAGCCGCTGGAGATCCTGCGCACGATTCACAGTTTCGATCCGTGTATCGCCTGTGCGGTGCATCTGAGCGACCCCGAGGGCGAGGAACTGCTCGAGTTGCGGGTAGTGTGAGTCGAAGCAGAGCCACTCGGGGCGGCAGATCATGCATGAGCTGGCAGTGTGTCAGGGATTGATGCGGGAGGTGGATCGCGTGGCTCGCGCTGCCGGTGCGAGCCAGGTCCTGTCAGTGACCGTACGCATCGGTCCACTCGCCGGCGTGGAGCCGCAGCTGATCGAGAGCGCATATCCACTCGCTTGTGCCGGAACAATCGCCGCGGGCTCTGAGCTCATCGTCGAGCGTGCGGCACTGCGGGTGCGTTGCGAGCGCTGCGGCGAGCAGTCAGAGGTTTTGAGCAGCCACATCGTCTGTGCGCACTGCGGACATTGGCAGGTTCAGGTGCTGAGTGGCGAGGAACTGCTTCTTGCCCGTGTGGAGCTGACGAGGCAATGTGATGCGTGACGGAATTGTGCGGCAACCGGTTTTCGAGAAGCCCCTGCTCGCCGCCCTACGGCGCGAGTACGGTCGTTCGATCCGCTGCAACCTCACCGACCTCGATGATTTGCCACCGCGTCCGAGTGCGCCCTGCCAGCTCTATGTGCACGTGCCATTCTGCGAATCGCTTTGTCCCTACTGCTCGTTTCATCGCGTGCAATTCCGGCAGGATAAAGCGCAGGCCTATTTCGAAGCGGTGCGTCAGGAGATCCGACTTTATGCCGAGCGTGGCTATCAGTTCACCGACGTATACATCGGGGGCGGTACCCCGACGGTGCTGCCGCGTGAACTCGCGCGGACTCTTGAGCTGATCCGGTCATACTGGCCGATTCGCTGGGTCTCGGTGGAGACCAATCCGAACCATCTCAACCGCGAAACGGTTGGCATTCTTAGCGACGCGGGCATCGACCGTCTGTCAGTCGGGGTGCAGAGTTTCGATGATGAACTGCTCCGTCAGATGGGCCGCTATCAGCATTACGGCAGCGCCGACCAGACGGCGGAGCGTCTGGCTGCGGTGCGAGGCCGATTTTCAACCTTGAACGTCGACATGATGTTCAATTTTCCCACTCAACGACTTGATTCCGTCGAACGGGACATTGAGACTCTCCGTGCCCTCGCGGTCGAGCAGGTCTCCTTCTACCCCCTCATGCGCTTTACCTCGACCGAGCGGAACATTCGCAAGCGGCTCGGCAACGCCGGGGCGGAGCGGCGCTACGCCTTCTACCAGCAGATTCTCCGCGGCATGCGGCCGGCGTATCAGCCATCCTCAGCATGGTGCTTCTCCCGCGTCGCCCCGCAGGAAATCGTGCGGCCGATCGATGAGTACATCACCCAGGCGAGTGATTATGTGGGCGTCGGCAGTGGCGCATTCAGCTACCTCGACGGAACACTCTACGCCACATCGTTCTCGCTGCGCAGATATCGCGAGGCACTCGCCGCGGGCCGACCATCGATCACCCGTTGCAGTATTCTGACGACTCGCCAGCGCATGCGGTACGAGTTTTTGGTGGGACTGTTCGGTCTCAGGTTGCCGTTCGAGCAGATCAAGATGAAATACGGTGCGGAATTCTGGTGGCGTCTGGCACCGGAGCTCGCAACGATGGGATTAATCGGTGCCCTGCGCTATGACGCTGGCGCCATTCAGCTTACCGACCGGGGCATGTACTGCTGGATGTTGATGATGGCCGAATTCTTCACTGCGGTCGATCGCGTGCGAGATGCGATGCGACTGCACATCCGCGAGGAGTTGTCCGCGCCGAGCATTCCTTCAATTACTTCGCAACCAGCGGAGCCGGATCCAGATAGATTTCGTACCGGGCGATTTTCTCAGCACGCATCGTGAAGACGTTGCAGAATGGTACGGTGACGATTTTTCCGTCGAGCCGCTCGTAACGCACGTCCCCGCGGCAGATCACGTGCCCGGGGACTTCCCACATTTCGCTGACGTGGTGCGACAAGGAAGCCACGTTGGAAAAGAATGCATCGAGTGCGGCAACGATCGCCACGATGCCGATCACCGGTTGGACGCCGCCGTAACGGAACGTCGCATCATCGCTTAGATAGGCTGAAAATCCGCGGCTGTTCTTCTCGTCTATCGTTGCAAAAAGCGCGGTACACCATTGCGTGAGTTTCGTCATGACAGCATTCCATGGCGGGTGGTGGTCAAGAGTATGCCTGTCCACAAGCGCAACTTTGGTGCGGAAAATCCGTACATATCCGCATGCCGTTGAGTGACTAACATGGCGACTGTCTGGAAGACGTCGCAGTGTCTCGCGGCGCCGCATCGAGCGAGGAGACGAACATGCGAAGGGCTTTCGCGGTTACGGCGGTCACCGGCTGGTGGTTGGGCAGACTCGCACTTCTTGGCGCCGCACTGCTGCTCGGCGCATGTGCCGGCAGCACCGGAGCACAGGGGCCTGCCGGAGTCGCCGGCGCCACGGGGCCGGCCGGTCCGAGCGGACCGAGCAGCACGGTCAGCGCGCTCAACGTCAGCACCGCTACGGCGATTACTGCGACCATCACGAAGGCGACAATCTCAGCTGCCGGTCAACCGGTCGTTGACTTCACGCTCGTAGATCAGAACGGCGTCCCCCTCTCGGGTCTTCCGCCCAGTGACGTCAGTTTTGCTATTGCTAAGCTCGTGCCCGCAGGTACGCAGTTGAACGCGTATCCGGGTCTGGCGGCGCCGGCACCGTTGCTGCGAGCGCAATGGCAGTCCTACCTCTACCACATGGTGCAGCCGGCTGCCGGCGGGGGAACGTCCACGGATCCGGTAGTCGGCACGACGGCTGAGCCGCAGGCTGGCGTCGAATCGGGCAGTTCTGGTGCGCTGGTGGACAACGGCAATGGTAGCTATCAGTACACTTTCAAGACGGATATCGAGACCGACCCAGTAGTGACCTACGATGCGACACTGGTGCATCGAGTCGGGTTCGAGATCCGGGGCCTGGCTCCGGCCAACAGCCCGGTCTATACGTTCATACCAGCCACCGGTGCGACCACGGGCTTCGATGCGAATGACGTCATCGACAACGCTGCCTGTGCTGCCTGTCATCAGCAGCTCGCATTCCATGGCGGGGCGCGCACCAACGTGCAGTACTGCGTGATCTGCCATAACCCGAGTTCGACCGATCCCTCGAGCGGCAATACGCTCGATTTTTCCGCGATGGTCCACAAGATCCACATGGGAGTCGATCTGCCGAGCGTGGTTTCCGGGGCGCACTACTACATCTTCGGCTATCAGAACGCGATCAGCGACTTCAGCGATGTTGTCTATCCGCAGACCGATCTCAGTAACAATTCCGGCGCAGTTTCCGGATCCGGCACAAGATTCTGCGTGACCTGTCACACGCCGAATGACAGCAACGCGCCGCAGTCGGGGAATTACCAGACCGCGATCACCTCGGCAACCTGTGGGGCCTGTCACGATAATGTGGATTTCGCAACGGGAGTGAATCACGGTCCGGGAAATCTGCCCGCGACCGACGCAGAGTGTGCAACCTGCCATGGGCCGACTGCGACGATTGCCAATGGCGCGTATCAGGTGGCGGCTGCGCATGTTCTGCCGGTTGACGGCGCGGCAGCGAAGTTCGCATTTAAGATTCTGAGTGTCTCGAACACCGCCCCCGGAGATAAACCTTCGGTAACCGTGGAAGTGGTCGATCCCACGAACGGCGATGCGCCGTACAACATTCTAGCTGCGGGCAGTCCGTTTCAGCAGAGCGGTGCGGCGCTCAACGTCGATATGGCGTGGCCAACGAGCGACTTTAGCAATATCGGCAGTGGCAGCGCGAGCGCAACTAGCGGTACGCCGAATCAGCCGGTGTCGATAAACGTTCTGAATGGCGCCGTCGATAATGGCAACGGCACTTTTACGGCCACCTCGCCGGTGGCGATTCCGAGTACGGCCAGCGGTTCTGGACAGATGGCGCTTGAGGGCCGAGCGGTGGTGAGCCTTGCCAATCTCTCTGGGACGGGAAGTTCGAATGTCGAGCTCGGAATTGCCGGGGTGACGGAGAATTTCGCGATCACCGACAGTGCTGCGGTGGCGCCCGCACCGATAGTCTCGATTACCAAATGCGATGGTTGTCACCATAATCTGACCGTGCACGGACAGAATCGCACCGACAACGTCGAGTTGTGTGAGGGGTGCCACAATCCGGATGCCACCGATGCCGGGCAGCACGTGGCAGCCTCCGGACTGTGCGGCCCACTCGGTAGCGCTGGCGCGAATCCCGAGCAGTCGATCGATTTTAAGGTGCTCATCCATGAGATTCACGCTTCCGGGGCGAGCGACTCGAGCGGCGCTCTGCGCTATCCCAACGGGCTCACGATTTGCAGTTACGGCGCGCGGGCGACGACCTTCACGGTGGCTTATCCCGGGAACCTTGCCGACTGCAATGCCTGTCACGTCAACAGTTCTTACTACCCTGTGGATGATTCAAAGGTTCAGGGAGCGACCGTGGTGTCCAACGACCGGACGATCCTCACCGATGATGTCGTGATATCTCCGAACGCCGCGGTGTGCTCAAGCTGTCATACCAGCGCCACCGCCCAGCAGCACATGATCCAGAACGGAGCGAGCTTCACGGCGAGCAAGAGCGCATCGGGGGCGCTGCTGTCGTCCAGTGTCGAGACCTGTGCGCTCTGCCATGGTCCCGGTGGCGTGGCGGACGTCAAGACGATGCATGACCTGCAAAATTTCCCGAATTGAGCCGCGCACGGGTGTCGTATGAGAACGGTGTGGGCTCCTCGGGTGGTGCTGGGAATTGTACTGGGGATGGTGTGCGCGGCGCGGGTTCCGGTCATTGCGGCGGCCCAGGCGGGGCCGTCCTCAGCGGCGCCGACCGATAGTCCGACCGCGCTCGGTTACAGTGCGAAGGGCGCCGACACGTGTCTGGCGTGCCACGGTATGGATTCGAAGGTCACGGCGATCTTTCGCAGCCCGCACGCACAGCCGGGCAATCCGCGCAGTCCGTTCGGCCATGGTGGGCTGCAATGCGAGGCGTGCCATGGACCGGGCGGGGCACACGTCAAGGCTATGGGGATGAAGCCGGCTGGGATCGTCGTCTTTGGCGATCACTCTGTGACGCCAGTGTCGAGACAGAACGCAATGTGCCTAAGTTGCCACCGAGGCGCGGTGGGGCACGTGTGGCCGGTCAGTGCACATGCGCAGAACGACGTCAGCTGCGCCGATTGCCATCATTTGCATGGGACAAATGATCCGGTGCGCGCGCAGGCGACGCAGGCGACGGTCTGTGCCAAGTGCCATGCGGGAGTGGTGGCGCAATTTCGCAAGCCCTACCACCATCCGGTACCCGACGGGACGATGAGTTGTTCCTCCTGCCATGATCCGCATGGTTCATTCGGTCCGGCCATGCTCGTGAAGGAGACCGTGAACGAGACTTGTACCAGCTGTCATGCGCGTATGCGCGGGCCGTTCCTCTGGGAACACCAGCCGGTGAGTGATAACTGTCTCGATTGTCACGCGCCCCATGGGTCGGTGGTACCGGCGCTGCTAACGGAGCAGCCGCCAATCCTCTGCCAGCAGTGTCATGAAGCGGCGGGCCATCCCTCGGTGCCCTATGGACCTCAGGGGCTCCCGGGAGGAATGCCCAATCCCTATTTGCTCCTTGGAGGCTGCGTGAACTGTCATTCGCGCATACACGGATCAAATAGTCCGTCGGGGCAAGCGCTGATGCGCTAAGGAGGTTCGATGAGGCAGCGGAGCACGGCACTGCGAGCGAATCGGCCCGAGTCTTCTCGGGCTCGCGCGATGTGCGCCTCGACGATTGCGGCGGTTGTTGCCGCCGTGCTTGCGACGTCGGCAGCACGCGCCGAGTCTCCCCGACCCGACACGAGTGCCTGGAAGTGCAGGCTTTGCGTATTTTACGCAGGGTCAAAGGCCCGGGTGGAGGTCGGTACGGTATACGCTGATGGAGCTAATTTCGCATCTGGTCGCTATACCGGCGTCGATCACAATGGAGCATATGCTCAGGGGTCCGCCGCTGGCCGCTGGCGTACACGCGATGGGTCTTACCTGCGCTTCGAGGCAGATCATCTCGGCTTCGCGTCGCGACACCTTGCGGTCACGGGGGGGCAGGAAGGGCATTACGAAATTCACCTCAGTTACCAGGGGCAGCCGTTCCGTCAATATGACGATGCGCGTACGCCATTTCGCGCGGACGCCAATGGGGCGCTCGTACTGCCGAGTACCTGGGTCAGTGCCAATTCGACGAGCGGCATGAGGACACTGCAGGCGAGTCTTGGCACGGTGCCGATTGAATCGGATCGGCGCACGGTGACGCTAAGCGGCAGCTACTTCGCGAGCAGCGTGTGGACGCTGTTCGGAAAAATCACTCATGCCGAGCGGACCGGTACGGATGTCACGGGAGCGAGCTTTCTGACCGAAGCGCTGCAGTTGCCCGAGCCGATCGACGACGTCACCAACGACGTGCGTGCCGGAGCCATATGGGCCGACGCCGGCGCCAGCCTGCGCATCGCATATTCTGGCTCTTGGTTCGATGACAAGCTGAACCAGTTGCTCTTTGCCAATCCCTATCCGCCGTTGGTGCCGGGCTCGGTTTCGGGGGGGCTGTCCCGCGCGCCCGACAACAACCTGCAGCAGGGGTCGCTCTCCGGAGACGTGACGGTGCCGCTATGGTCGGGCGTGCTCAGCTATCTGGTCTCTGTCGGTCGTCTCGCTGAGGACAGCACATTCATCTCGGGCAGTACGCTTGCAGCCAATCCGCTGGTGCTGCCGGGGTCGCTGCCCGGCAACATTGATCTGACACACTATGCGCTGGGTCTTGCACTCAGACCGGCGGCGCGACTCGCCTTGCGTGGACGCGCCACCTACGACGGACGTGATGATCACACGGCTGTGCTTGCGGTTCCGTACCTGGTCACCGATACGCTGCCCGGCGGCGTAGCGGTGACCCCTCGCTACGGGGAGGACCAGACCCGACTGACCGGCAGCGCCAACTACCGTCTTTTCTCCTGGGCTCGGGTCAGTATTGGCGGCAACTATGCGCACGAGCACTACGCGCCCGGTCAGGTGCTGACATCGCTCAGCGAATTGAGGGCGTGGGGACAGCTCACGCTGGTGCCGGGGACGGCGTGGAACCTCACGGTCAAGGGCGGTAGTTCGCGGCGTGATGCGTCCCGATTCCATCCGGCGGCCCTGCCTCCCGGGGAAAACCCCCTGCTGCTCGCCTTTGATTACGCGCCGCGCGACCGGGAATTCCTGCAGATGCGGGCAACCTGGGTGATCGACGCACGCCTGGCCTGGTCGCTGCAGGGTTCGGCCGCGACCGACGCGTACCGGCTATCGCAGTTTGGCCTGAGCGACGGTCGAGAGCGTGAACTCACAACGACGCTGAGCTGGTCGCCGACCAGGGTGTTGAGCGCATACCTGGGGGGCAGCTACGAGCACCTCGAGGCGGCACAGAATGGACTTGAGAATCCGGCCGCGATCGCCTGGCGAGAGCGGCAAGGAGAGTACTTTTGGACCGCCGATACCGGCGCAAGCTGGTCGGTGAGTACGCGCTGGCGATTGAAGGCCGATTACGTGCATGCGCGCTCACGCAGCAATACGTCGCTGCAGGTCGTCGGTCTGTACGGAGGCTTTCCACAGGACGCCACCACGCTCAATACTGTCAAGCTCGATGCGGATTACCAATGGTCACACGCGCTGTTGCTGCGCATGCGCTATCGCCGCGATCAATTCGGTTCGAACGACTGGGCGCTCCAGGACGTATATCCGGGGACGATCCCGGAACTGCTGGCGCTGGGAGTCCAGCCTTATCGCTATACCGTCGACAGCATCGCGCTGTCTTTCGCATATCAACTGTGACGGCGAGCGGGTACGGCCGCCCGTTCAGCGTACCAGAATGCTCCAGAGCACCGCCGCGAGCAAAAGCGCAGAGCCGGCCATTTGCACTGCGAGCGTAGTTTGAATCGAACGAGTTAGGGCGAGCCGCTCGTGGGGCTCGCGGATTGCGCGGGCGGCACGCCAGGCCGCCGGCAGCAGAACCAGTGGCAGGAACGCCGCCCAGAGCGGAAGCAACCCTCCTGTGGCTGCCAGGAGGAGCGCTGCCGAGGCACCGGCATGCAGACCTAGGTACAGTCGGCGCGTGGCCGGGACACCCCAGCGCACAACCAAAGTCGCCTTGCCGGCGCGGGCGTCAGCCTCCCGATCGGGTACTTCATTCATCAGCAGGATCGATGCCACCCACAATCCCACGGGGACGGAAATCAGTAGGCTCCCTGCATCGATGCGCCCGCTCTGTAGCCACGCCGCGCCCGTCACCGGCAGCAGTCCGAAGGCGATCGCAATCGCGAGTTCCCCCAAGCCACGCGCCGCGAGCTGAGCGCGAGGCAGCGAATAGGCCACCGCGAGCGCTACGCCAATCAGTCCGAGCACGATCACGCCAGGGCCGCGCTCGGCGGCCAACATCGCGCCGAGCACCGCCGCGATGCCGAGCAGCGTCGCGCCCCAGACCGTCATCTCACGTGCAGTCAGAACGCCGTTCTGGATGAACCGTGAGCCGCCGGTGTAAGGGAAAATTCGCCCATCGTTGCCGCGGTCGGCGCCCGACATGTCATCGGCGACATCATTGAGCACATTGGCGCCGAAGTGCACGCAAACCGTGGCGAGCAGTGCTAGCGTGGCGGCTCCCCAGTCGCACTGGCCTGCGACATGCGCGCCCCAGGCGCTGCCGACCAGTACCGGTGCGAGCGAGGCGGGCGCGAAAGCGGGGCGGGTGGCGAGCAGCAGGCGACGCAATCGCGCGCTCAACGACGAGCCGGATAAGGTCGCGACGGTCGGCTCATGTGGGGCCGAGTTTAATTGCGTTGCCATGTGCGCTGTATCCTTGCGTCGGACGTCGTTTACCGCGAGCCCAAGTATCAACTCCGCCGAAAGTATATAACTGCACGCCAGGCGATGGCGAAAAAATAGGCAATATTACGTATTCGCGCGCAGCGGTGCCGGGAGTGAGATAAGTGGGTGGTTCGTTAAGGAGATTCTCACCATGTTTAGACAATTTTTGCTTGTGGTGGTGGCGGCGAGTGCGCTCGCCGCGACGGCGGCGAGCGCCGCAGACATCGCCGCAGGAGGGACGATCGTGAAGCAGGTGTGCAGTGCGTGTCATGATCCTTCGGCCTGGAAGGGGAAGACCCCGGCGCAGATCGATGCATTGATACACGAAGTGGTGGCTGGCAAGGTCATGCACCCGAAGAAACTGACGCTGAGCGATGCGCAAATGGCCGACGTAGCGGCATATTGGGCGAGCGTTGCCAACCATTGAGTCTGCGCAACGGGAGGCTCGGCTCTGCTCGGGTCTCCCGCTGCAAAGTGCCGGACGCGTGTCGCAGAGTGATCAACCAGCGAAGATCACGAGGGCAATCAACGCCACCCCGGTAACGACGACGGCCATACCGAACAGCACCGACATCACGGTCATGAATCGCGAGGGCGGCGGCACGATCGCTTGCTCGAGCTTGCCGTCGCGAACCAGCGCCTCATACTGCAGCGGCCGCTCTTCCTTGAAGCGCTCAAGCGGTACGCGTCCGGTGAGAATTGATACGTCAATCGGGAATTTTTCGGGCCGCAGGTGATTGTGGAAGAAATGAAATATGAAGATGAAGCCGGTCGCGAGCAGTGCCTCCTCGGAGTGCACGACAAACGCCACGTTCAGTGCGATTCCGGGGATGAAGCGGGTAAAGAATTGCGGCGCCGCCAGCATCAGTCCTGAGACACCGATCATGGCGACGCCCCAGAACACCGCCCAGTAGTCGAATTTCTCCCAGTAGGTCCAGCGGCCCATGCGCGGCTGCGGACCGAGATACAGGAACCAGCGGAAGTTGCGTCCGATATCGATGATGTCGTGCCACGTCGGCACAAGCGAGTCCGGGCCGAGCAGCGCGAAGCGCTGCTTCTTGATCAGGGCGCGGTAGCCGAGATAGAAGAGGTGGAAGAGAAAATAGCCAAACGTGATGCCGCCGTTCACCAGGTGAATGATGCGCATGCACTCCACACCGCCGAAAAAGCGGGTGATCGCCTGTCCCCAGCCGCTTTGAGGGTGCATCAGCGCCAGACCGGTGAGCGACAGCAGCATGAAACTGAGAATCACGATCAGATGCGTCAGCCGGTCGACCGCCGTGAACCGCTGAATATGCGGCCCGCCGAATCGACGCAGCGGAGGCAGTTCGCCCCGTAGCCGCCCGACCAGGCTGCGCTGAAACCACAACAGGGTGTGCATGCCGAAAAAGCCAAACACGCCAGCCAACAGCACCACCATGAAGTAGTGGCTGTAGGCAATCAGCCGCGAATGGGTCGGGTCGTGCGGCCGTGGATGGGGGGCGTAGCCGGCCAGTCGGGCGCTGGCGTGAGTGTGGCAGCTGCGACAGGTATCCAGGCGATTTGCTGGTGCGATGCGCGAGAGGGGATTGGTTTGGGGCAGCGCCCGGTGCGGATCGTGACAGTTGATACACGTCGGCGCTTGTTTCAGACCGAGAGCGGCGGCTTGTCCGTGGGGCGTGCTCAGGTAGGAGTGGTAGGCCCGGCGATGGCAGCCGGCGCAGGCATGGGCGGCATGGCGGCGAAATGCGACGGTTACGGTGGGCGCAATGCTGTGCGTGCCGTGGCAAGTCGTGCAGGTGGGAACTTTGATCCGGCGGGCGCTGCCGGTGGGAGCCGGCGCGTGTGAGCCGAGCGCCAATGCATGCGCCTCGCTCAGGTGGCAGCTTCCGCAGGCCACAGGCGCCACGTGCGGCGGATGTGGAATCTGCCGGATATCAGCATGACAGCTTGCACAGGGTACCTGGGCGTGGACCGAATGGGCCAGCTCCGCAGGGTCGACCTTCGGCGCACCCATCATGCCGGTGGCGTGACACGCCAGGCACTGCGCGTTGCTGGGAGCCCCGGCACTCGTGCTCGCAGGAGCGGTGGCGGATGCGGTTGGGGCGAGCGCGCTGGCGGCGAACCAAGCGACGGTGACCAGAACCATCAGCCAGCGCCGAGCGGAGTGAGGTTGCGTGCTCATCGAGCGCCCAGCATTGCGGAGGGGGCGGCGGTGGTCGATACGTAGCAATGCCTAGCGCCGGCGGGCTCTTACGTATTCCGGTTGCTGCCCCACTGCGGCACGGTAGTCGCTCGACCCTGCACGAGGTTCGCGCGATGTGTCTGGCGGTGCCCGGGAAAATCATCGAGATCATTATCGAGGATCCGCTGCTGCCTGCCGCGCGTGTCGATTTCGGCGGGGTAGTCAAGGAAATCAGCCTTGCCTACACGCCGCACGCTCGACCCGGCGATTACGTGCTCACCCATGTCGGCTTTGCACTGACGGTAATCGATGAGCACGAGGCGGCGCGCACGCTCGAGGCGCTGCGCGAGGTGGCGGCGGGCGTTGGCAGTGCGGCGGGTCGCGAGTGGGCGCCAGCTCGATGAAGCACGCGACGGAATATCGTGATGGTGGCCTCGCGCGGCAGCTTGCGGCTCGAATCACGGCGGAAGCTGTAGGCCGGGCTGAGCCCTACCGCTTCATGGAATTCTGCGGGGGGCATACGCACGCGATTTCCCGCTACGGTCTGGAGGACCTCTTGCCATCGTCGGTGCGCCTAATCCACGGGCCGGGCTGCCCGGTCTGTGTGCTACCCGTGGCGCGCATCGACAGCGCGATTCGCCTCGCCGAGCAACCCGGCATTACCCTGTGCACCTATGGAGATCTGATGCGCGTGCCGGGCTCGCGGGGAGTTTCCCTGCTGCGCGCAAAGGCCGCAGGTGCCGATGTCCGCATGATCTACTCCGCGCTCGATGCCATTGCGCTCGCGCGCGCCGAACCGCAGCGTCAGGTGGTGCTGTTTGCGATCGGCTTTGAGACCACTACTCCGCCGACCGCGCGGGCCGTGCGGCTCGCCGCGCAGATGGAGCTTGAGAATTTCACTGTGTTCTGCAACCACGTGCTCACCCCGGCGGCGATTCAGAACATCCTCGAAAGTCCGGATCTGCGCGAATTTGGCCGCGTCCAACTCGATGGGTTCATCGGTCCAGCACACGTGAGCACGGTCATCGGTAGTGAGCCGTACACGTTCTTCGCCGAGGAGTTCGCGAAACCGGTCGTCATCGCCGGCTTCGAGCCGCTCGATGTCCTGCAGGCGGTGCTGATGCTGGTTCGCCAGGTCAATCAGGGCCGCCACGAGGTCGAGAATCAGTACGGCCGCGCCGTGAGCCCCGGGGGAAACGAGGCCGCGAAGCGCGAGGTTGCCGAGGTGTTCGAATTGCGTAAGACCTTCGAGTGGCGCGGGCTTGGCCACGTGCCTTACAGCGCACTGCGCCTGAAGGCGCGCTACGGGCAGTTCGATGCCGAGCGGCGTTTTGGGCTGCGCGACCTGGCAGGGCGCGATGTGCCCGGCTGCCAATGCGGTGCCGTGCTGCGGGGCGTAAAGACTCCGCTCGATTGCCGGCTTTTTGGCAAGGTATGCACGCCGGAGTCCCCCATGGGCTCCTGCATGGTCTCCCCCGAGGGGGCCTGCTCGGCGTACTGGACATACAAGCGCTTTCGTCGCGGTGCCACCGAGGAGAGCGCAGCGTGAACCTGCGTATGATCCATCCGCTCGATCTACGCCAGGGCCGAGTGGATCTGTCGCACGGCGCAGGAGGGCGCGCCATGGGACAGCTCATTGCACAGGTGTTTCATGCTGCCCTCGATAATGAGTGGTTGCGTCGTGGCAACGATCAGGCGGCCCTCGCCATCGATGGTGCGCGGCTCGTGATGACCACCGATGGCTACGTGATCTCCCCGTTGTTCTTTCCGGGAGGAGACATCGGATCGCTCGCGGTGCACGGCACGATCAACGACATCGCCATGGCGGGTGCCGAGCCGCGCTATCTGTCCGCAAGCTTCATTCTCGAGGAAGGGTTCCCGCTGGCGGACCTCGAACGCATTGCCCGCAGCATGGGAGATGCGGCCCGGGCTGCCAACACCGTCATCGTCACCGGAGACACCAAGGTCGTGGAGCGGGGTAAAGCCGATGGCGTGTTCGTCTGTACCACCGGGATTGGCGTGGTGCCGGCGGGCATTGAGGTATCGGTTGAGCGCGTGCGCCCGGGCGATCGAATCCTCCTGTCTGGCTCGCTCGGTGATCACGGCATTGCGGTCATGTCGCGCCGGCATGATCTGCAGTTCGAGACGCAGATCATGTCGGATTCGGCACCCCTGCATGAGCTGGTTCGTGAGATGGTGGCCGCCGGTGGCGCCGATCTGCACGCAATGCGTGATCCGACGCGAGGCGGTCTTGCTGCAACGCTCAATGAGATCGCCGGCCAGGCGGGCGTCGGAATGCGCATCCGCGAGGCGCAGATCGCCATAAAGCCCGCGGTGAACGCGGCCTGCGAGCTGCTCGGATTGGATCCGCTCTACGTCGCCAATGAGGGCAAGCTGGTCGCGTTCGTCGCGCCTGCTTCGGCCGCGACAGTCCTCGCAGCCATGCAGAGGCATCCGCTCGGTGAGGATGCGGCGATCATCGGTGAGGTAGTGGCCGATTCCCGGTGCTTCGTGCAGATGACGACCGAATTCGGCGGCGAGCGGATGGTCGACTGGCTTGCCGGTGAGCAGTTGCCGCGAATTTGCTGAGGTACCGATGCGAATCCTGCTCCTGACTCACAGTTTCAACAGTCTCGCGCAGCGCCTCTACGTCGATCTGCGCGAGTGTGGTCATGAGGTGTCGGTCGAACTCGATATCAACGATACCGTTTCACGTGATGCGGTTGCCTTGTTCGATCCGCACCTCGTGCTCGCGCCATTTCTCAAGCGGCCAATTCCGGCGGCGATCTGGCAGCGCCGCCTATGTCTGGTGGTGCATCCGGGCATCATCGGCGATCGAGGCCCATCGGCGCTCGATTGGGCCGTGCTCGAGGCGCAGCGCGCATGGGGCGTAACGGTAATCCAGGCTGAAGGCGAGATGGACGCCGGTGCGGTGTGGGCGGCTGCGGACTTCCCGATGCGTGCAGCGAGCAAGTCCAGCCTGTATCGGCGCGAGGTGTCCGATGCGGCCAGCGAGGCGGTACTGCGGGCGATCGCCCGCGTCGAGTCCGGTGGGTACACGCCCTTGGTGCTGCGTGCCGGCGATCCGCAGGTAAGCGGCCGGGAGCGACCGGCATGCCGGCCGAGCGACCGGCGTATCGACTGGCAGCAGGATGATACAGAAACGGTACTGCGCAAAATTCGCAGCGCCGACGGTTCGCCGGGCGTAGTCGATGCGATGTTTGCGCGCCCCGTGCGCCTGTTCGATGCTCATCCAGCCGACGGGTACTCTGGCGCGCCGGGCAGCGTGATCGCGCGCGGCGGCGGCGCGCTCATGCGCGCAACATGCGACGGCGCGGTGTGGATCGGTCATGTGCGCGTCGAGCCGGGCGATGTCGGTGGGGCGCGTCGGACGCTGAAGCTGCCGGCCGAAATGGTGTTCGCCGAGGAGTGCGCGCGGTTGCCGCGGGCGAGCGGCTATGAGCCGATCCGCTACCGCGAGCGCGGGCCGGTGGGCCTGCTCGAATTCGATTTTTACAATGGTGCGATGAGCGCCGAGCAGTGCCAGGCGCTGCGTGCGGCGTATGCGCTGGCGCTGAGACGTCCGACCCGCGTGCTCGTGCTCGGTGGCGGGGCTGACTACTGGTCGAACGGCATCCATCTAGGCATGATCGAAGCGGCGGACAGCCCTGCGGAGGAGTCCTGGCGCAACATCAACGCGATGGATGATCTGACCCGGGACATTGTCACCACGACCGATCGGCTGGTGATTGCCGCATTGCGCGGCGGTGCAGGTGCCGGCGGGGTGTTCCTCGCGCTTGCCGCCGATGAGGTCTGGGCGGCCTGCGGCATCGTGCTGAATCCGCATTACAAGGACATGGGCAATCTCTACGGCTCGGAGTACTGGACGTATCTCCTGCCGCGTCGGGTCGGTGCGGATCGCGCCGCACGACTGATGGAGCGGCGCCTGCCGATGGGCGTGAACGAGGCGCACCGAGTCGGACTGGTCGACCGAATGTTGCCCGCCGGGGAACCGCAGCTTCTCGAGACCATTTTGGCCTGGGCCTACGAACTTGCCCACGATCCGCTGTGCGCCGCTCGGATTGCCGCGAAGCAGCGACGCCGTGCCGCCGATGAGAGCAGCAAGGCGCTCGCGCAGTATCGGAGCGAGGAACTCGAGCGGATGTACCGAAATTTCTACGGATTCGATCCAAGCTATCACGTCGCCCGGTATAACTTCATCTATCGGGTCCCGAAATCGCGCACACCGCTGCATCTGGCGCGGCACCGCGCCCAGGGCGCAATGCCGCTCGAATCAGGAGCGGCTGCGTCTGGCGGTTCCGGCCAACACCAGGAGATACCGCATGTGTGAGCATTGTGGCTGCGCCATCACCGAGCCGCCGAGCGCTGCAGTGCCCGGCGGACCCGCCACTGGCGCACAGGACGTGGAGGTCGTGCAGGTGATGAGCAATCTGCTCGCGGAAAATGACGCTATGGCCGCACACAATCGCGAGCATTTTGATGCACACGGTGTATTGGTCATCAACCTGATGTCCTCCCCCGGAGCGGGGAAGACCGCGCTGCTTGAGCGCACCGCGGAGGCGCTCGGCGGCAAACTGAGCTTCGCAGTCATCGAAGGCGATCTCGCCACCGAGAATGATGCGCAGCGGATCCGCGCCAAGGGGGTGCCGGCGGTGCAAATCACCACCGGCAGCGCATGTCATCTGGATGCGCGCATGGTGCATCACGCTCTCGATGCGTTGCCGCTCGCCGGGCTCGACGTCCTATTCATCGAGAATGTCGGCAATCTCGTCTGTCCGGCCAGTTTCGACCTGGGCCAGCACTTGGACGTGACGCTGCTGTCGGTACCCGAGGGCGATGACAAGCCGCAGAAGTATCCGGTCATGTTTCGCACAGCCGATGCGCTGCTGATCACCAAGACCGATCTGCTGCCGCTCCTTCCCGAGTTCGAGCCGCGGCGCGCGCAAGCCAGCCTGCGTGCCCTCGCGAGCGATGCGCCCGTGCTGCACGTGTCCTGCCGTTCGAGCGAGGGTGTCCAACCCTGGTGCCTGTGGCTCGAGGCGGCGTTGGCCGACCATCGTGCAGCGAAAGTGAGTGGTACCGCACAGTCCTCAACGCAACCGCCCGTTGCGGAGCATGAGCACCGCGCCGCGTACTGATGCGGCGTCCGCGAAAGATACGCGGTCGGCGCGGCGATTGCGCCTCGGTGGGCACGTGCAGGGCGTGGGGTTCCGCCCGTTTGTCTATCGCCTCGCGCGCGAATTCGGACTTTCGGGCACCGTGCGCAATCTGCAAGGTGAGGTCGAAATCCTTGCCAGCGGGCCTCTGACGGCGCTCGAGCGGTTCGAACGCGCGCTGCTCGAGCGTGCGCCGCCTTTGGCGCGGCCGCGATGGATCGCCTGCGAGACCGTTGCGCCGGGCGCAGGCAGCAGCTTTGAAATTCTCCACAGCGTTGCCGGTGAGGCTGCGCGGGTGTTCGTGCCGCCCGATTCGTTCACCTGTCCGGATTGCCTAGCGGAACTGGCCGATGTGACCGATCGCCGCTATCGCTATCCCTTCATCAACTGTACGCAGTGCGGCCCCCGCTATACGCTGATCGAGGCGCTGCCCTATGACCGGGCGAACACGACGATGGCGTCGTTCGCCCTCTGCCCGGATTGTGCCGCCGAATACGCTCATGCGGCCGACCGCCGATTTCATGCCGAGCCAGTGGCCTGTCCGCGCTGCGGTCCTTCCCTGTGGCTGCAGGAACCGCTTTCGGCTTTCGGCATTGCAGCAGATGCGCGCTCTGCGCAGAGCACAGAGCCGGTTACGCGCGGCGAGGCGGCACTGAGGCGTGCGGTGCAGCTCCTGCTCGCCGGTGCCGTCGTGGCCGTAAAGGGAATCGGCGGCTACCATCTGCTGTGCGATGCCGCCAATGATGCCGCCGTGGCGCGTCTGCGTTTTCGCAAACGCCGTCCCGGCAAGCCGCTGGCGGTGATGTACCCGCAGAGCGGCTCTGACGGGTTGGCCGCAGTGCGCCGCGACGTCGAAGTGTCTGCCCTCGAGAGCGAATGCCTGCGCGGCGCGGCACGACCGATCGTCCTCGTGCGGCGGCGCGCGGACGCACGGCTCTCAGCGTTGATTGCTCCGGGTCTGAACGAAGTGGGCGTGTTCCTGCCCTACAGTCCGTTGCATCATCTGCTGTTGGGCGACATCGGGCGGCCGCTGGTGGCGACTTCGGGCAACGTGAGCGGCGAGCCGGTCATCACGGACGTTGCAGTCGCGGACGAGTGCCTGGGTGCCGTCGCCGACGCCATCGTCCATCACGATCGGCCGATTGCCCGGCCGGCCGATGACCCAGTGCTGCGCAGTGTGCTCGACCGGCCACGCACGGTACGGATTGGACGAGGGATTGGACCACTCGAGCTGAGCGCGCCGTGGCGGTTCGAGCGTCCGATGCTGGCCATCGGTGCGCAGCAGAAGGTGACGGTGGCGTTGGCTTGGGAGGACCGCGTGGTGGTCTCGCCGCACATCGGGGATCTCTCGAGCGCCCGTAGCGTGCAGGTCCTGGCCCAAGTCGCCGAGGATCTGCAGCGGCTCTACGGCGTGCGTGCCGTGGGAGTGCTCTGCGATGCGCACCCGGATTACGCCAGCAGCCAATGGGCGTGCCGGTCGGGACTGCCGGTCGCGACCGTATCGCACCATCGCGCGCACGCCTCGGCGCTTGCCGGCGAGCATGACCCGAACGAACCGATGTTGGTGTTTGCATGGGACGGAACCGGACTCGGCGAAGACGGCGCGCTCTGGGGAGGGGAGACGTTCTGGGGCAGTCCGGGACAGTGGCGGCGGGTGGCGAGTCTGCGGCCGTTCCGATTGCCTGGCGCGGAGCGTGCGGCCCGCGAGCCGTGGCGCTGTGCGGCCGGTGTATGTTGGGAAATAGGCCGCACGCCGCCGTTCGAGCCCGCGAGGCCGCTACTGCGGCAAGCGTGGCAAGCCGGCGTAAATTCTCCGCAGACCAGTGCCGTCGGTCGACTGTTCGACGCCGCGGCGGCATTGCTGCTGGATGTGCGCGAAGTCAGTTACGAAGGTGAGGCGCCGATGCGCCTTGAGGCGCTGGCGCGAGAAGCCGGCGCAGGCGAGTGCGGGTCAAGCCCGAGCGCCGAGGCGCATCTTTACACGGACGAGACGGGCCTGCTGCGCTTCGATTGGCAGCCGCTGATCGAGCGACTGCTGCGTCCGGCGACGAGACCTGCGTCGGCCGCATATGCGTTCCATGCGGCGCTGGCCGACGCCATACGCGCCATCACCCAAGCGCTGTCCCGGAACCGTGTCGTTCGGGTCGGGCTCACCGGCGGTGTCTTCCAGAATGGGTTGCTGGCTGAGCTCACGGCGGAGGCGTTGGCGCGCGACGGCGTGAGTGTCTGCCTCAGCGAGCAACTGCCCTGCAATGACGGGGGCATCAGCTATGGGCAGCTCATCGAGCACGCGGGCCGTGCGCGGGCCGAGGCGGGCTCGTGCTGAGCGAGCATGCCGAGCGGTGTTTGCCGTTCGCCGCGGAGGCGCTGTTCGATCTGGCGGCCGACATCGAGCAGTATCCGCTCTACCTGCCCGGCTGGCAGTGCGCGAGGATTGCCTCGCGCACTGCCGAGCGGGTTCAGGCGGAACAGGCAGTCGGCGTTGGTCCGGTGCGCCTGCAGTTTCACACTACGGCGTTGCTGCATCGGCCGTTGGCGATCGACGTGACATCGGACGACCCGCAGTTTACTCACTTCAGGCTGGGGTGGACATTCGTGGCGGATGCACCGCGCCGCTGTCGAATCGGACTGGATGTCGAGCTCGAAGTGCGCGCGGCGCTGCTGCAGCGGGCAATCGAATCGTTAGCACCGGGCGCGGTGGACACGACTCTCGAGGCCTTTGCGCGGCGCGCGCGGCAGATACTCGATGTCCCCTGCGATCAGGGCGTGATGTGATCGATGCGGATCTCAGCGAGCCCTTCATGACCCACGCGGTAAAGTGTTTGGCCTGACAGATCGCCTCGCTCTGCCAGCGGGTTGCCCGAGGGGGCGATGCGAGCAACGACCTCGACTCGTTCGCCGGCGATGAATGTGTGGCCGGGGACCATCGCATCGCTTGGGCTTAGGACCACTGTCTGTGGGAAGTGGCTGCTCAGTCGTTTGACCGCCAGGGGCGCTCCGGGGTGCGTCAGGTCGCGCACGAATAGATAGAGGGGCGCATGACTCGAGGCGTGACTGATGAGTCGATGGGCCAGTTCCAGGCGGACCCGGATCAACGGCTTGCGAGCACTTTGCCTCGTCTGCACCACGACGTCGCTCCTGTGCGCGCCGCCTGTCCCGAGCTGCCGATCGATGGAGGCAATCTGATGCTCGGCGACGTGCTTGACTGCGGGCGTCGGTGCAAGCGCCAGCACTTGCTCGAAGCGACTCCGGGCCCGGTGCAGTTCGCCTCGGTGCAGTGCAACGACTGCGCCGAGGAACAGCGCTTGTGGATCCTGCGGAGCATGTGCGAGCGCACGCTCGATCAACTCGCCGGCTCGCCCGGCGAACGAGCTTTGAGCGCTCAGAATAAGTGCCTGTGCTTCACCGAGCAACGCCACGGTACTGTTGGCAGAGAGCTGCAGCGCATGTTGGTAGGCTCGCACGGCGAGTGGATACTTCTGCAGCACAAGATAAGAGCGTCCGAGCATCAGCCATCCACCGAGATCGTTCGGATCGGTGTCGAGCTTGCGCTGCAGTTGCTGGACCATCGACTGCGCGGAAGGCGGTTTGTGCAACGGGCGCAAGGAGGAGGCGCCGAGTGAGGCGTAAAGTGCCACTGAACCGAGCGCCAGCAATCCGATGCAGGCCAGACTGGTCCAGATCACCGGCGCAATCGCGGGTCGAGATCTGGCCCACGACAGCGCGAGCAGCGCGGTGGCGAGGAATGCCAGTGCGACGGTGAGCGGAACAAAGAGGGTCACGCGCGCTCCTCGGTCGGGGTCGGCAGGCGAGGGTCGAGTTTCATCAGTCCACAGCGGGCACTCCATACTGGAAATTGCCTATGCGGCGTGCCTGCCGGATACTCAGCTCACGTGCCCGTGTTGGGGGGGCGATGTCTAATCCGGCGGAACGTTCAAGTCGCGGGGGTGTTGAGCGGCTGCCTGCGCTGCTCAGGGCGGTGCTGAGCGGCGGGCTGATCGCCGGCACCCTCGATATCGGCTCGGCCTGCCTGATCAACTCACTGCCGCCGCGCGTGATCCTCAAGTCGATCGCCAGCGGCGTGCTCGGGGCAGCGTCGTTTCATGACGGGCTACGCGCCGACCTGGCGGGCCTGGGGTTGCAGTGGGCGATGTCACTGCTCATCGCCGCGATCTATGCGGTCGCGGCGAGCCGCTGCGCGGCTCTGCGACGCCGCTCGATCCTGGGGGGCATTGCCTACGGGGTACTGATTTTCCTCATCATGAATTACGTGGTCGTGCCGCTTTCCGCCGCCCCGTTCCACCCATCCATGCAGCCGATGAAGGTGGTTGAGAACCTGCTGGCCATGGTGCTGTTTGGGCTCATCGTGGCTGCGGCAACCCAATTCGCGGGTGTCGGAATCGCCGCCCGGCGTGCAACGCCGGGCGGTTGACGAGCCCGCGAGTTCAGCGCGATAGCGCTAGCGTGGCGGGCGGCGCGGGCCGGGATGCGGCTGAAACGGCGCGCGTGCCTGAAAGCGCGGCGCCGGACGGTATGCCGGATGGTACGCGTAGCGGGGCGCTGGCCGGGGCTGGAAACGCGGGGCCGGATGGTAGGCCGGGTGATACGGAAACGTCTGCGGCGGTCTCGCCTGGAAGTGCGGCGCCGGTCGGTAGGCATACCGCGGTGCGGGCCGACCCTGGAAACGGGGAACGGGGTGGTACCGGTACTGAGGCGCTGGCTGTGCCTGAAAGCGAGGCGCGACGGGGTACGCCGGTCGCTGCTGAGGGAAGCGCGGGTTGTTCCAGGGGTGGGGCGCGAAGCGGTTGCCCGCATGAAAGGCCGCTGTGTTGCCCGGATGTGCGGCGCGGTTCGCCGCCGGTCCATTCCAGTGGCGCGGCCAGGCGCGTTGCGGACCGGGCTGCGCATGGGCGGCCCAGCCGGGTCGATCCATGGCCATCGGTCGCTGGAGCAGGCCGCGATGCATGAAGGGTCCGCCCGCGGCGCGGGCCGCAAAGACGTTGTGGCCATGGAAGCGATCGGGTCGCGGTGTGGCGGCGATCGGCGGGCGACCATGGTTGAAGTTGGCGCGCAGCGCCCGATCTCCGCGTGCAATGAATTCGTGCTGGCGCTGCTGCGGCGTGAGCGCAAAGTGCCGCTCGCGCGCCGCTCTCATATCCATGCGGGTGGGGCGCGCGTAGACACCGTCCGGCCCACCGTTGAAACTGACGTGATCGAAGCGGCGGTGCCAGTAAACGGGGTGCGGTACCGGCCGGCGATAGTACTCATCGCCGTCGAAACCCGGTCCCACGTGCATGATCGCGCGGTTGTAAAAGAAGATGCCGCCGCGCCAGAAGCCACCGTCGAATCCGTCGCCGTCGTATCCGAAGCCGTAGTCGATGCCGCCGTAGAAGCCAACGTTCGGCCCCCAGTAGCCGGCGTGCCAGAGGTAGTCGGCTCCGTCCCAGCCCCAGTACCCGGGTGTCCAGAGGAGCCCGACCTGCGGCGGTAGTGCCCAGGTGCCCGGCACCCAGTAGTACCCGTAAGGGCCCCACGCCCAGTAACCGGGGATCCAGATGTAGCCGGGCTGGGGGCAGGGCGGCTGCACGTAGACCGGCAGCGGCGGGGGCGGAACACCGACCGAAACCCCGATGAACAATCCCGCCGAGGCAGCCATCGGCAGCGCAGCAAGTACCAGCGCGGGCAGAAGGCGGCCGAGTAGTCGCAGGCGCATAAAAGTCTCCGCAGAGTTCCCTTAGCGAAGAGCCTGAGACGGCAGGACTGAACCGGCGCTGAACCTTCTGCAGCGCTCAGATTGAGTGCGAAAAGCGCAATCTGCACACCCAATGCCCCAATGCGCGGCGTGCCAGCGGCCGGTGCACTTGGTACGATGCGCGCCCCCTTGGTGAGATGGTTTCTGCCACCATGACGGTCGTCACCCGTTTCGCACCCAGCCCCACTGGCATGCTGCACGTCGGCGGAGTCCGCACGGCACTGTTCAGCTGGCTGTACGCCCGCCGGACGGGCGGCAAGTTCATCCTGCGCGTCGAGGACACCGACCGGGAGCGCTCGACGGAGGAAGCCGTGCGGGTGATTCTTGAGGGGATGACTTGGCTGGGGCTCGCGGCAGATGAGGGCCCGTACTACCAGACGCAGCGCTTCGATCGCTATCGGGCGGTCATCGCACAGATGCTCGCCGCGGGGCAGGCCTACCACTGCTACTGCACCAAGGAGGAGCTCGAAGCGGTGCGTGCCGAGCAGATGGCCCGCAAGGAGAAGCCGCGATACCCGGGCACCTGTCGTGCCGGAGGCACACCGCGAGCCGGTGTCGAGCCGGTGGTCCGCTTCCGCAACCCGCAGGATGGGGCGGTCGTGGTCGAGGATCTCGTGCACGGCACGGTCACCTTCCAGAACGCGGAGCTCGACGACCTGATCATTGCCCGCTCCGACGGTACGCCGACCTACAATTTCTGCGTGGTCGTGGATGACATGGACATGGGCGTCACACACGTGATCCGTGGCGATGATCATCTGAATAACACGCCACGACAGATGAACATGCTGCTCGCCCTCGGTGCGACACCCCCGACCTATGCGCACGTGCCCATGATCCTCGGGCCCGATGGGGCGAAGCTCTCCAAGCGCCATGGGGCAGTGAGCGTGTTGCAGTATGAAGAGGAAGGCTATTTGCCCGATGCGCTTCTGAACTATCTGGTGCGTCTCGGCTGGGCGCGCGGCGACCAGGAAGTGTTCACCCGCGAGGAGATGATCGCCGCGTTCGATATCAGGGACGTGAACAAAGCGGCCTCGGCGTTCAATCCGGAGAAGCTCCTGTGGCTGAACCAGCAGCACATGATGCACGCGGAGCCGGCGGCGCTCGTGCCGCATCTGCGCGCGCAGCTGCGGCGCCTTGGGCTCGACAGCGATAATCAGGTCCTGCTCGAGGGCATCATCCTCGCGCAGCGTGAGCGCGCCAAGACGATGAAAGAGATGGCGCTCAATAGCCGCTTCTTCTTCGTCGAGACCGTCGAAATCGATCCCAAGGCGGCTGCCAAGCACTTCGCCGGCGGCGGCAAGGAGACCCTGATCCGGGTGCGCGAGCGGCTCGCCGCGCTAGGGGACTGGAATGCTGCCAGTGTGCACGGAGCGCTCAACGCCCTGGCCGCCGAACTCGGGGCAGGGCTGGGCAAGGTGGCGCAGCCGGTCCGTGTCGCGGTGACGGGCACGGCGGTCTCCCCGCCGATCGACCTCACGCTGGGCTTGCTGGGACGGGAACGGACGCTCGCGCGCATTGATGCCGCGCTGCGCTCGGCTGGGGGGGGCTAGCCCGTGCAGGACAGCCTTTTTGTCAAGGCGCTCCAGTCAGCCTCAGCCATTTTCGCTTGACAGGGCCGCGAGCCTTCCGTACCTTCGCGCCCCACTCCGTGGGGCCATAGCTCAGCTGGGAGAGCGCTTGCATGGCATGCAAGAGGTCGGCGGTTCGATCCCGCCTGGCTCCACCATTACCCCCTGCTCTTCGGTTCGATCGGTTTCGCTGTGCTTCGCCTGAGTTTCATTAAGTAACTGAAAAACAAGTGAACTATCGCAGGGTGTGGCACTAAGCCTGCGATTCTGCGAGGCTTAACAATAACGGGCGCGTGGGGGCAACCTCGGGGGCAACTTGCCGCCCTGGCGGCCAAAAATGAGCAAGTTGCCCCCATGCTCACGCGCACACATATTGAAACTGTGCGACCGCGGGGACAACCCGTGAGGCTGTTTGACGGCAGCGGTCTGTATCTTGAAGTTGCGCCCTCCGGTGGCCGCTGGTGGCGCTTCAAATACCGCTTCGCTGGCAAGGAGCGGCGTGTCTCGCTCGGCGTTTATCCTGACGTCGGATTGAAGGAGGCGCGTGAGCGCCTCGAGCAGGCCCGCAAGCTCGTCGCCTCCGGAATTGATCCGTCCGAGCAGCGCAAGGCCGCCAAGGTCGCTCTCGCGACCGGCTCGGACGACACATTCGAAGCCGTCGGACGCGAGTGGTTCAAGCTCAATGAGGCAAAGTGGGCGGCAAGCCACTCGAGCAAGATCATCGAGCGTCTCGAGCGAGACGTTTTCCCGTGGATCGGTCGGCGGCCAATCGGTGAGATCACTGCGCCGGAACTCCTCGCGGTCCTGCGCCGCATCGAGACGCGGGGCGCCATCGACACTGCTCATCGTGCCCTGCAGGACTGTGGGCGCATTCTGCGCTACGCCATTGCCACTGCGCGTGCGCAGCACAACGTCGCCCTGAATCTCCGCGGTGCCCTGGCACCGAAGGTCGACAAGCACCTCGCGTCGGTGAAGGATCCCGCGGAAGTCGGCGCGCTCATGCAGGCGATCGAGTCCTACCGGGGTTCCTTCGTCACGCAGTGCGCCTTGCGGCTTGCTGCCCTGACGTTCGTCCGGCCCGGCGAGCTGCGTGCAGCGGAGTGGTGCGAGATTAACCTGCAGGCTGCGGAGTGGCGCATCCCGGCCGCCCGGATGAAAAAGCGCCAGCTTCACATCGTTCCGCTGTCGACCCAGGGGCTCGCGATCCTCCGCGAGCTGCATCCGCTCACGGGCGGCGGGAAGTACGCTTTCCCGAGCGAGCGCACCCCGCAGCGCCCCATGAGCGAGAACACGGTTAACGCCGCACTGCGCCGGATGGGATACACAAAGGAAGAGATGACCGGACACGGATTTCGCAGCATGGCATCGACACTACTCAACGAGCAGGGCTGGAACCGTGATGCCATCGAGCGACAACTTGCGCACGCGGAGCGGGATGAGGTTCGCGCTGCATACAACTACGCCGAGTTCCTTCCAGAGCGGCGCAAGATGGTGCAGGCCTGGGCCGATTATCTCGAACGGCTGACCCACGAACAACGAGGTTCAACGGACTCTTCGCTCATCGGATTCGAACATCGGATTACTTCGCGCCTAGCGGGAGAACGGCTCCATAGCACAATGTCGCGGCAGTCGACTCTCAAGGGCGAGGATGCGCATGAGCAGTCGCGATGAGTTTCCCGAGAGAACAAAAGGAGCGGTAACGGCGCGGGCCGGCTGACATTGCCCATTTTGCGGTTGCGACAAAACGATTGTCGGACCGAGCGAAGAGTCTCCGATTGCCACCAAGATGGAGGGCAAGCCCGTCCACATCAGCGGGGCTGCGCGCGGCGGGGGGGGGGCTATAACCCATCAATGTCACCTGAGGGCCGTAAAGGCATTGCGAATGCCATCTGGCTCTGCTGGTTCTACGCGACGGTACTCGACTCGAGCCGCGTTCTCACGCGCGATCGGGCGTACTTCCAGCTCACGAGCGGCATTGCGCGTTGGCTTTATCGCTTAGCCCGCAAGCACGCCGGCAAACAGCCGGACGGCGGGATGTGCAGCATACTTGCGGCAGCTCTCGTCCTGCGCGTACTCGACCTGCACGTTCCACCGGCGCTGGCGGTGGGATTGCTGCCGTTTGTCATGGCCCATCCGAGCTTTCGGTTCCCGCTCGCGGTGGTGGTGGGGACGGGAATCGAGACTATGGCATTCCTGGCCTGGCGCCGGTTCGCGCGGTCTTTCGCCGCTCGCGCCGGCTGACATAAGATTCGGGGTTGGAGCTGTAACAACGACGGTGCTCGGGCGTCTCAAGGCCATGGGCTGGCATTGGCCGGCGACGGAGCCTATCGTGCGGGGTCGCATTTCGTCGAGGTCGGAGTATGGCTGCAGTCGAGGCGTCGCTCGTCACGCGGTTGCGCAGTCGCGACCGGGCAGCGCTCACGCACATCGTTGAAGCCCATCACGGATTTCTGATCAGCATGGTGACCCCGCTCGTGACCCGCGACTTCGCCGAAGATGTCGTCCAGGAGACCTGGATCAAGGCGCTCGCTGCGGCAGACCATTTCGAGGGCCGCTCGAGCCTGCGCACGTGGCTGGCCCAGATCGCGTTGAACACGGCGCGATCCTGGCGGCGTGCGCGCCGCCATGGGCCGCAGCAGCGGTGGGGTGACGATCCGGGCTCGCCGGTCACCGACCGATTTGCCGAAACTGGCGAGTGGTCCGGTCCGCCCGCGCTCTGGCACCATAGCACGCCCCAGGCGTTGCTCACCGAAGGTGAATTGCGTGAATGCCTCGAGAAGCACCTCGAGAGGCTGCCCGCGGACCAGCGGACCGTGCTGTGGCTGCGCGATATCGAGTGCACCCCGCTCCCTGACATCGCGGTCATCACCGAGCTCTCCGAGGGCAACGTCCGGGTGTTGCTGCACCGAGCGCGGCAGAAGCTGCACCTCATGATCGAGCACTTTGAGAAGGAAGGCACATGTTGAGCTGCCGCGAGGTCTCCGAACGCGCTTCCGATCTCATTGATGGACGCGCCTCCTGGCGCGTGCGGGCCGGGGCGCGGCTCCACCTGCTCATGTGCCAGCATTGCCGCCGCTACGTCGAGCAGCTCAAGCTCACGGTACGGGCGCTGCAGAGCAGCCGGCGCTCTGAGCCTCCTGTCGATGCCGGGAGGGTGCTCGACGGCATCGAGCGGGCGAAGCACAACCCTCACCTGTAACAGAGTGCATTTCCCGGCGTCTCAGCCGGCAAGAGCGTGTGCCGCAGCGGCCAGGCGCTCCGCCCATGAGGCCTTGGAGGGGAAATGCACTCGCTCGAACTCAGTCCCACCGCGCGGTCCATTCCACCCGCCCGCACCGGTTTCGCCGATCTGCTGGAGTCCCTTCGCCCGGAAGTACTGCGCTTTGCCTACTGGCTGGCACGAGACCGGGCGATCGCCGAGGACGTCGTGCAGGAAACGCTGCTGCGGGCCTGGCGCTCGCAGGGTTCGCTGCACGATCGGGGGGCGGCCCGCGCGTGGTTATTGACCATCGCGCGCCGGGAGCATGCCCGGCTGTATGAGCGCAAGCGGCTCGAGCTCGTGAGTCTCGACGAGGGGCTCGAGGAAGGGCGCCTCGTAGCGGGAGGTAACGTTGCCGAGCAGGAGATCGAGGAGCTGCGCGATGCGATTCTGAAGCTGCCCATGGGCTATCGCCAGCCGCTCGTCATGCAGGTGCTCGGCGGGTTCACGACAGCGGAAATCGCGCGCGAACTTGGATTGTCACTCACCGCGACGTTGACGCGACTCTTTCGCGCCCGGAACCGACTGCGTGCGCTGTGTGGTTACGCTCCGGAGCACCGCGGGCCCAGGCGTCGTCGGCATTCTTCGAGTCCACGACATCCAGCCGTGAACCCGCCCGTTGGGAGCCTGGCGCGATGATGGCCGGTTGGGCCGACAGAGTCGATCCGCCGAAGCGCGCCATGCCCGCCAACCGCGCCTGCGCCGGGATCTGTGGCAATGCACGCGATGGGGACCCACTGGCGCGATTGATGTGTGCGGCGCAAGGAGGGGACCAGGCGGCATACTCCGATCTGCTGAGAGCGATCATTCCCCTGGTGCGCAGCTACGCTGTGCGCCGCTGCTCGTTTTTGGGGCACGCCGACATCGACGATCTCGTGCAGGACGTATTGCTCTCAATACATGCTGTACGCATGACATACGACCCGGACAGACCCTTCAAACCCTGGCTCTTCGCCATTGCCCATCATCGCGTGGTCGACGCGGTACGCCGCCGCGCGCTGCGCACAGCGAACGAAGTGGCGGCCGAAGATGTCCCTTGCGGCCACATCCCGGATCCCGTTTCTGACGAGGCGCCGTTTGGTGACTCGGGCGCCATAAACCAGGCGTTGCGCGCGCTGCCCCGAACCCAGCGCACGGCCCTCGAGCTGCTGAAGCTCAAGGAAATGTCGCTGAAGGAAGCAGCGGCTGAAATCGGCAGTACGGTCGGCGCACTCAAGGTATCGACGCACCGTGCGATGGTGAGCCTGCGACGGTCCCTGATTGGCGCGATGGACTGAGCGCGCGGGGTGCCGACGGGTTCGCAACTGATCAGTCGCTCGTGACCTGGACTCCGCGCCAGAACGCAATGCGGCCGCGAATCCGCGCGGCGGCGGGCTTGGGGTCTGGGTAGTACCAGGCGGCATCCACGTTGCGGGCCGCGTCGACCTTGATGGTGTAGTAGTTCGCTATGCCTTTCCAGGAACAGGTCGTGTGAGTTGAGCTCGGCTCGAAGAACCGCGTATTCAGACTTTCGGCCGGAAAGTAGTGATTGCCCTCGACTTCGACCGTATCGCGGCTCGAGGCGAGCACAACACCATTCCACATCGCTTTCATTGACGCACCTTCTTTGGGAAAGAGGACGAGGCGGGTGGCCGCCTCGCGGTCCACTCGCCCTATAACTGATTATGGACCGCTCAGGCGGCGGCTGTGCGCACCGCGCCCGATCCCCGGCCGGAGCCATAGATCGCCCCAAGAACCGCACCGTAGATCCAGTGCAGCATGAGGGTGGCCACCGGCGCCATCATGCCCATTTTCAAGCCGAAGGCCCCGGCGCCCGCCATGGGCATCCCGGCCGAAGTGAATCCGGTTGATATTACTCACGGCAGTGCTCCGCGATTGCATAGGTGCAAAGCTTCATTACGACATCAGGCCAGCCTCGGCGCGTGTTTGTGGCACATCAGGAGGAGCCGGGCCCCGAAGGGGCGGCGACATCGAGCGGTCCTGTCAGCAATCTCGGCCACTGGGTGCCGCCGGACGTTGATCGTGCTGCCGGGCTTCATCCGCCATGAGGGCCTGCTCGATTCGCCGCTCTAATGCGAGCAGCTGCCGATATTCCAGCGCACAGGCGGGACAATCGCGCAGATGCATTTCCTGCAGTCGGCCCAGTGCGCGGGGCGCGGCGCCCATCAGGAACCGGAATTGCTCACAGCTCAGCATTTTGGAACTTCCACGCGCCTCTCAGCCGGCGGTGCCCTCAATGAGACCCCAAGGCGCGGTGCGACATTGCACGACAACGTCATGTGCCGCCCGGAATGGTGCAGAACCCTTGTGCCGGCACGTCGAGCGCCGCATTGAACTTGGAGGACAGATTCTGGAAGGCGATGAGGCCGGTCAGCTCTACAATGGCATCATCGCTCCAGTGTCTCTTGATGCGTTCACGCAGCTCGTCATCGACTCGATTGAGCGTCATGGCCTCGGCGTACTCGAGTGCGAGACGCTCACCGGCATCGAAGGAATCGTTCGACCGCCAGCCGGGGAGCTGCGCGATCTTCTCGAGGGGGACACCGCGGCGGCGGAGGGTAGCGCTGTTCACGTCAACGCAGAACGCGCAGTGGTTGATCTGCGAGACCCGTACCGTGACCAAGGATCGCAGCACAGGAGATATCGGCGAGGAACGGCGATCCAGCGCTCCGTAGAGCAATGCCAGCCCGGCGAAGACCCAGGGTGATCGCCCCCACAGCAGGCTCGGGTCGAGCACGCGCCCGTAGGTGCGTCTCTGCTTCCAGAAAAAGAGACGCACAAGCCACGGATAGCTCATCAAAGGCTTGCCGATCACTACGCTCATCAGCCCTCTGGAGAAACGCTTGACCACACTTGCACTAGACCCTGCCGGATTGGCGGACATTGCACTTCCCGACAAGTCGCGCCGGCGCTCGGTCGAGAATGCAACGGCCGCAGCACGAGCCACCACGCCAGACCGCAGATCAGGGTCGGCAGGGCATGGAATCGCGTGATTGCCCCCACCGCCGTCCAGCCGGCCATCTGCAACGCGTGCAGCACATTTTGCCAGCCGTGATCGAGGACGAGAAATACGGCGACACCAAATCCGACGAGGGCGGCGAACAGCCGTGCCATCCGAATGTGCAGCGTCTGCGCCAGGCATCGATCAACCTCGCCGTTGCGCCCGTGCGCCAAATGCGGGAACGATGGCCGACGGGGCGATGCTGTCATTGCGACCAGGGTGCATGGAAAGACTCCCCGCCCGCCTGGCGGGAAGATCGCACGAGAAGCCCGGATATTTCCGTCCGCGATCCGGGCGCCGCAACGCAATATTTCCCTCTTGCGAGTGGTCTCGCCAATGGACTGGAGCTCCATGCTGTCGTCGAGGCGCGCCGACATGAAAGTACACAAACCCCGAGAGTCATCCGCGCCCGTGGCCTCTGATCCTCGGTTAAACGACACATGGGAGTGGCATGCAACCGCAACCTTCCACTCAGGCGTCGATGCCCGGCAGCTCGGGGTTCTCGGAGCGGATCTGAGCTTTGAGGGTGACTCGGCACCGAATGATGCCTTGACCCACGATCCCTATAATCGATCGCCCTTGGCCCGGTCGAGCGAATCACGTCCAGGGCGCTCACTGCAGCACTAACCGGTGCGGGGCGAAACGGGAACTCGTCGCAGGAAGTACGATGAACCTGTCCCCATTGAGCGGAATCCGCGCCTGTGTCTTCGACGCATACGGCACCCTCTTCGATTACGCCTCGGCGGCCTCGCGTTGCCATGAGGTGCCGCAGCCGCTGCGCGAGAAGCTCAATCTGCTATGGCGCGAGAAGCAACTGCAATACACTTGGCTCCGCGCCCTGCAGGGCCGGCATGCCGACATCTGGCAGGTCACCGGCGAGGCCCTGGATTTCGCCCTGGAGACCGTCGGGATCGACGATGCCGCGCTGCGCGAGCGGCTGATGAACCTGTATTTGCAGCTTGATGCCTTCCCGGAGGTGGCGCAGGTGCTTCAGCGGTTGAAGGCGGCGGGCCTCAAGACCGCTATCCTCTCCAACGGCTCTCCCGAAATGTTGGGAGCCGCAGTGCGCCACGCAAAGCTCGACCAGTTGCTGGACGCCGTGCTGTCGGTGGAAACCGTCGGCGTGTACAAGCCGCATCCGAAGGTGTACCAGCTCGCTGTGGATCGTTTGGAGCTGGAACCTCGTGCCATCGCATTCCAGTCGTCCAACGCCTGGGATTCCTGGGCCGCCTCGGCCTACGGACTTCACGTGGTATGGTGCAACCGCTACGGCCAGCGTCCGGAGCGTCTGCCGGGGCGGCCCGATCGGGAGATCCGTTCGCTGGCAGGGCTACCGGCTCTGCTGGGTGTCTGACAGGGAAGTCGTCCTGGGTGTCCGGAGGGTGCAATCCCGGGCGTCTCGCGCGGGTCTTCTGGATGTCGCCCCGTCTCGGGTGCGCCGGAGAGCCTCTCATGTTGCGCAGGCTGGGCGGTTGGCTGGCCCGCTACCTCGATCAGCCCATTCGCCATTACGAGCCGCTCGCCGTTGTCTCGCTCGATTGTCTGGCGGCGGTACTCAGGCCTGCCGACGTGGTGCTGGTCGAGGGCAAATCCCGGGTCAGCACGCCGATCAAGTATCTCACCCAGTCCACTTGGTCGCACGCCGCGCTCTTTGTCGGGGACTTTCGGGAAACAAGCCATGGCCTCGATGCGCCGACACTCATCGAGGCCGACCTGCGCGAGGGAGTGCGCGCTGTGGCGCTGAGCTATTATGGCGGGCACAACCTGCGCATCTGCCGGCCTGCTGGACTGACGGAGGCTGACGGCGGGCGTGTGTGTCGCTACGCGATCGAGCGCCTCGGGCTGGAGTACGACCTCAAGAACGTCACTGATCTGGCGCGATACCTGTTGCCGGTGCCCCCGGTACCGGTGTACTGGCGCAGACAGCTGTTAGCGCTCGGCAGTGGCAGCCCGACACGGGCCATCTGCTCGACGCTTATTGCCCAGGCTTTTCAATCTGTGCGATATCCTATCCTGCCGCAGATCGAAACCGCTGGCGGGCGGCTGACTCAAGGTGCTCGCGAGGTGCTGCACCTGCGGCATCACAGTCTGTTCACGCCGCGCGATTTTGATATCTCACCGTACTTCCAGATTCTCAAGCCCGAGGTCGAATGCGGCTTCGATTACCGGGAATTGACCTGGGCGAGAACAGTTACGGTGTGAGTCAGCCTGAGTCTCTTTCCTGCGCGAGTGTCCAATCGTACGTCGTGGACGCGGGCGTGATCCCCGGGTCGTGCGGCCAATCCCGCAGCATACCGGCGTGACGGCGGACCAAGCGGGAGTATCATTGCCGATGCGGCTCATACCGGGGGTTGCGCGGCAAACACGGTCCGTAACCGTTGCAGGAAGGCCGCCGCATCCAGGTAGCCGACCACTTGGTCGCTGCGCTCCAGGCGACCGTTGCGGTCGTAGAACGCTATGGTCGGCGGTTCGTAGATGCCGAAGTACTTCGGGAGCGCCCGATCGGCAGCGCTGCGCACGAACCGAGTCTGCGCGGCCTTTCTCAGCGAACCGTGATCCGATCTTTGCTTCTCTTGAGCCAACGCTCGATGGCAAAGTCGAGTGAGAGCTTGCCCGGTCCCAGGGCCATGATGGCAAGCGCGAGGCCCGCCCACGGCAGGTGAAAGTTCGCCCAGCCGGAAGGGTCGGTGAGCTGGATGACGCCGATCATCACCAGAACGCTGAGCGCACTGAAACGGGTGGCGAGACCGGCTATGAGCAATACCGGGAAGAGGATTTCCGCGATGGCATCGATGTGCGCGAGCACATCCGGCATGGGGAAGGGGTAGAGATGTCCAAAAATATGCAGCTGGAACATGGACGAGAACAGGTAGTCGGCGACGGGCGAGACGTGGAACCAGCCACTCCACTTGGTGAGCCCCGACTTGAGAAACGGAATCGCGAGCGCGAGGCGCGCGACGGGACCTGCGAGCAGCCCCGCCGTCCATGCGATCCAGCCCAGTACGGCGTGTACGAGCTGGTCCAAACTGCGCGTGGTTGAGGGCGGGCGTTCAATGGAGCTCGTGGACATGAGTCAGTGACCTCGTGATCGGCGTCTCTTCAGACGCCCGGCAATGACCACACCGGTTTCCAGGATCCCGGTCAGATGGTCGGTCAGGTTGAATTCGGGACAAGATCGAAGGGCACGCTCTGCGGCCTGGGTGAGGGTCTCGCCGTCCATAAGGGCGGTGAGGAAGAGGGCGCCACCTGCGGGCAGTGCGCGCGCTTGCACTTCCGCTTCCGGTCGCGCCACCAGCGCGTCCTCGCCACCGGCCTCGAGATCGATTGGCTGAACTTCCACATCTGCGATGTTCATGTGCCAGATGGAAAGCGCCGGGAAGGGCGAGCGCACGATGCGCACGGAAGGGTGGAGTGTGAGGCACATGTCGACCGCGCGGTCTGCTGGCACCCCGGCAAGGGCCGCGGGATCGAGTGGTGCTGCCTCGGGAGCATGATAAGCCTCAAGCCATGCCCGCTCGATGCGCGCAACATCCGCCAGATACGGCAGGCCCGCGAGAGGTTCAAATTGCTCAAGAAAAGCTGGGAATCCGCCGCCGTATTCGAGCATCACGGGAGAGCGCGGCAGGTCCTGCGCGGCGTAAACGCGCGCGGTCTCGCGGAAGCACTCCTCGCCGAGCAGGCGTCGGATCGCCGGGTAGCTCTCAGCCACGCAATCGATGAGGCTCGAGGCGACGTTGTTGCGGTAGACCGCAAAGCGTTTCTCGTCCGGGCTGCCGTCCGGAGCCACGCAGCCGCGGGGAATCGGCAGCTGCCGATCGCGCAGCGCCGCGGCGAATTCACTCTGCACCTCAGCCAGCGGCCGCACGAACGGTCTCCTCGTTCTGCCGGTCGCCCGAGAGAATGAGCTCGGCCCGCTGGGCCTCCGCATGCAGTTCTCCCCAGTCGGGCAGGTTCTGATCCCATTCGATCAACGTAGGTGTGGGGCCGAGCTTCCCGATGGCTTGCGCGTAGAGGTCCCAGACAATTCCGTCGATGAGCCGGTCGTGCGAGTCGATGAGGAGAGCTCGTCCGTGCGCATCGGCATCCGTGGCGTGGCCCGCGAGGTGAATCTGGCGCACATGCGCCATCGGGAACTCATCGATGTATCGCACCGCCTCCCAGTGCTGGTTCGTGCACGCCACGTACACGTTGTTGACATCGAGCAGCAGGCCGCAGCCGGTCCTGCGCGAGATCTCGGCGATGAAGTCGACTTCCCAATACGTGCTCTCGGCAAAGGCGACGTAGGTGGAGGGATTCTCGATGAGCATCTGCCGGCCGAGAGACTCCTGAACCTGATCGATATGCTCACACACACGCTGCAGGGTCTTGAGGGTGTAGGGCACGGGGAGCAGATCGTTGAAGAACTGCCCCCCGTGCGAGGACCACGCCAGATGTTCCGAGAAGAGCCCCGGCTCGTAGCGCCCGATGAGCGCGGCGAGCCGGCGCAGGTGATCCCGATCGAGGGGGTGATCCGCGCCGATCGACAATCCCACGCCGTGCAGAGACAGTGGGTAGCATGCGCGGATCTCGGTCAGATACCGATGCGGCGGCCCGCCGGCCCCCATGTAGTTCTCTGCGTGCACCTCGAAGAAGCCGACGTCCGGCTGTGTCTCGAGAATCCTCCGGTAGTGCGGGGCTTTGAGCCCGACACCGGCCCGGGCGGGGATCTCGTTGCACGTGCGCCGAGGAGGTACGGCTTGTAGAACCGACATGGGGCGAGTACCGAAGTCTGATCTCAGCCGGTAGCGGTGTCCGGGATCAGCTTCCGCTCTCCGTGATCTTGTTCAGGCTTCCGTGGCCGTGAAGAATGGTGACGTACGGCGTGTGGATGGCGGTGCACGTCCCCGTGGGCACGAGCTTGAAGGCATTGCCCTGGTAGTTGCGAGCGGCCGTGCCGGCGCAGGTCGTGCCGGGTCCGGCATAACAGTCGTTGTGGCCGGCGAGCGCTACGCCCCAACATTGCTGGAATCTTCCGGTCTTCATCTCCTTCATGGTCATGGCCCGTTTTGCCATCATCTGCTTCATGGACATATGCATGCCCCCGGCGGCCGCCACAGGCCCGCTGAGGGCGGTGATGGCGGTGGCCAGGGTACCGGCCACGGCCAACGATACGTTTCTTTTGGACATCGCGAGTTCTCCGAGTAGGTTGATCTCAGGGACTGGTGGACCTGAGCGATCCGGAATATTCCCCGTCCCGTAGGTAGATTCGGGCGGGCGCGCCAAAAGGTTACGCCATGGTTCGCTCGGGTCTGCACTCTGCGGTATACCCTGGGGCGCGGCGAGTCGCGTTCCCCGCTGCACCAAGAGGGGCGCGAAGTCAAGCGGCGGCGTTGGACGGCGGCCGGGCTCGTGCATAAGCCGGTCGGGGCGCAACATAGCCGGCGGATCGCCGGTCCTTATGGTCTAAAGCCGTACGGCATCTGGGAACCCATCGCGTCGGAGTCGTCATACGCCAGTGGAATCCATTTACTACGTCCTGTCCTGGGCTTGCCACCGCAAATGTCCCCATTGCTATGAGTCGCGCTTCCGCCCGTATGTACGCGCAGCGCTGGAAGCGGTCGTCAGTGAGGCGGTCGCGAATTTCCCGCGCATCATCGAGCACCTGCCCGAGCGCATGACCTACCTCGACCGAGAACAGCCGGCACCGGACGGACAGCTACTGGAGCGGCGGGGCCGCATCATTCTCTCGGGCGGCGAGGTGCTCATCGATCCGGTCCGCGCCCGGGTGCTGTATCCGGCGATGGAGCGCATTCAGGCGCGCTACGCCCGGGTGGGCGGCGTGGATCTCATCGTCCAGACAACGGGTGACCTGCTCACGGACAGCATCGTCGAGGATCTGCTGGCGCGTGGGGTCTCGACGATCTCGGTCTCGGGGATTGACGAGTTTCATTCCGGCATGAAGAGTGCCGCTCGGCAGACTGCATTCCAGGAGCGTTTGACGCGGCTCTTCGAGGCCCACGGTCTGCGGGCGGCGCAAGCACCAATGAATGCCGAAGCGGGACCCGAGGAGAACTCGGGACCCTATTACCATTTCTTCGGCGCTACCCCGGATGCGTGGATCGGCCGGCTCTGGCCGAGGGGGCGGGCCTGGGAGAATGGCCTCTCGAGCGCGACCCTGGCCGACAATTTCTGCAACCGCTGGTCGGGTGGGCTCCATTTCCTCGAGCATTGCTACAGCGGTTCCGAGGTGTCCATCGATCCGAGCGGCAACGTGTTTCCGTGCTGCATCAAGACCCGGGTGCCGATCGGCAATCTGCTGGAGGACGATTTGATTTCGATTCTGGATTCTCTCGCGTGCGAACCGGCGTTCCAGGCCATCTCTGCGGGCCGCCCCGAGCGGATGGGACTCACCTACGGATGGAGCGAAGAACGCTTCATGGCCGAGTCCCGGACCGTCACGCCCAAAGGAGCGTCCTACGCGAACCTCTGCATCGGCTGTGACCGGTTTCACGAGGCCGTGCTGGGACCGGTCATCGAGGCGGCCCGCAAGCGGCGCGCTGCCGCGAGAGCCTGCGTCGCGTGATGCGTCTCATCTCCGTGCGGGCCGCCGCAGTTGCGGTTGCCCTGGCATTCATGACTGCCCCGGCTTCGGCTGCCGCTGCAATGCCGTGGAAGGCCGTCTTGGCGCAGGCTCGCGGCCAGACGGTGTATTTTGACGCGTGGGCCGGCGACCAGAAGGTGAATCTCTTCATCGCCTGGGTTGCACGCCAGGTCGCGGCCTGCTGCGACATCACGCTGCGGCAGGTGCCGCTTCAGGACACCTCTGAAGCGGTGACGCAAGTGATTGCCGAGAAGGCGGCTGGGCAGAATGCCGACGGGACCGTCGATCTTATCTGGATCAATGGCCCGAATTTCTATGCGCTGAAGCGGCGAGGGCTTCTATATGGGCCGTTTACGCAGCGGCTACCGAACTTCGCGCTCGTGGACACCCGTGACAGTTCGAACCTCTATGATTTTACTGTGCCGGTCGAAGGCTACGAATCGCCGTGGCGCAAGGCCCAGCTCGTCATCATCTACGATTCCGCCTACGTCAAGCGTGTGCCCCGCGATATCCGCGCCTTCCCCGCGTGGGCGCGGCGTCACCCCGGTCGCTTCACCTTCCCGCAGGTGCAGAATTTCCTCGGCGTCGCGTTTCTCGAGCAGGCGCTCTACGCGCTGACTCCGGACCCCGCGCTGCTGCAGCGTCCCGTGAGCGAAGTCAATTTCGCGAAAGCGACGGCGCCTCTTTGGGCCTGGTTCGATCAGCTGCGGCCCTATCTCTGGCGCCACGGCCGCGAATTCCCGGCGAGCGGGCCGGCCGAACGGGAGCTTCTCGAGGATGGCGAGATCGACCTGATGCCATCCTTCGATCCCTCGGAGGCCGCCGCCGCCGTCGAGGCGGGCCTGCTACCGAAGACGGTCCGTACCTTTGTTCTGCAGCACGGGACGATCGGCAACACGAGCTTCGTCGCGATTCCCTACAACTCACCGCACAAGGCGGGCGCCATGGTGGTTGCCAACTTTCTGCTCTCGCCAGCGGCCCAGGCGCGTGCCGGAAATGTCCGCTACTGGGGTGGGCCGACCGTGCTGGATGTGGCGAAGCTGGCGCCTGCCGAGCGTGCGCTGTTTACGGCGCTGCCTAAGACCCCCTGGGTGCCGTCGGACGTCGCGCTGCGTCACGTGCTTCCCGAGCCGAACCCCTCCTGGGCCCGCCGTTTGGCGCTCGCTTGGGAGCGGCGATACACGCCTTGATGCGCGGGACGACACTCGAGTCGAGACTCATGTCTGCGCCACATGTGGCGCACTCGCCGTTGTGGCTGCGGCAGGCGCCGCGACTCACCGTGGCGCTGTTTCTGGTGCCCATCGCGGCGGGGCTTCTCGGCACGGTGCTGCCCGCCTTCGGGTGGTTGCCGGCGATCGGCGGCCGCAGCGTGAGTCTTGCACCGTGGAAAGCGCTTTTCTCCCAGCCCGGGATCCGGGATGCGATCGGCCTCACGCTCGTCACTGGGCTCACCGCGACGGTTCTGTCGGTCATTCTCGTCTTCGGATTTTGCGCGCTCGTGCACGGGCGGCGGCCGGGACGAGCGGGCCGAGCCCTGATCGCACCGATTCTCGCCACGCCACACGCGGCGATGGCCATCGGTCTCGGCTTTCTGATCGCCCCGAGCGGCTGGATCGTGCGGCTGCTCTCGCCTTGGCTGACCGGCTGGCATCAGCCGCCCGACATCGCCTCGGTGCAGGACCCGCACGGCATCGCGCTCACCCTCGGCTTGTTGGTGAAAGAGGTGCCGTACCTCCTCTTGATGACGATCACGGCGCTCGGACAGGTGCCGGCGGTGCGTCATATGGATGCCGCTGCCGCGCTCGGGTACGGGCGCACGGTGGCGTGGGTGAAGCCGGTCCTGCCGCAGGTTTATCGGCAAGTCCGCCTGCCGATCTATGCGGTACTCACTTACGCGCTCTCGGTGGTGGACATGGCGCTGATCCTGGGACCGAGTAATCCGCCGACTCTGAGTGTTCTCGCGCTGCGCTGGTTCACCTCTCCCGACATCCGGATGTATTTTCCGGCCGCCGCTGCCGCGCTCTTGCAACTCGCCATCGTGTTGGTGAGTATCGGGCTGTGGCGAGGCGCTGAGACGCTCGTGGCTCATCTCGGCCGGCGGTGGATCGCCCGGGGCGCTCGCGGTACTTTGCTCGAGCCTCTCGCGGGGCTCTCGGCCATCGCCGTGGCGGGGCTTGCGGGCTTGGGAGTCGGGTCCCTGGCCGCCTTGGCGGTGTGGTCGTTTGCCGCCGGATGGCGCTTCCCGGATATGCTGCCGGCGCACTGGAGTGCTCGACCGTGGTCGGGCCAAATCGGGACGATTCTTTGGCCGTTGGAGACCACGCTGGTGGTGGCCCTGTTTGCGAGCGGGTGCGCGCTACTGCTCGGCCTGGCGTGTCTGGAACACGAGCAGCGCCGGGGTGTTGCGGCGAGCTCGCGAACACTGTGGCTCCTTTACGTCCCGCTGCTCGTGCCGCAGATCGCGTTCCTTTTTGGAATGCAGGTTCTGCTCACGGTCTTTCATCTTGACGGCTCGCTCATTGCCGTGATCTGGTCGCATCTTCTGTTCGTGCTGCCCTACGTCTTTCTCTCCCTCGCCGATCCGTGGCGTGCTCTCGATAAGCGGTACGCGCGCACCGCGCTCAGCCTCGGTGCGCGGCCGCGGCGGGTGTTCCTCAGGATCAAGCTGCCCCTGTTGCTGCGTCCGGTCCTTATCGCCGCGGCGGTCGGCGTGGCCGTGAGTGTGGACCAGTACCTGCCGACGATATTCGCCGGGGCCGGGCGCATCGTCACGCTGACCACGGAGGCTGTGACCCTCGCAAGCGGCGGCGATCGGAGGGTCACCGGCGTCTTCGGGCTGCTGCAATCGCTCATTCCACTCGCGGTCTATGGGATCGCGCTCGGCGTGTCGGGGCGGAACCGATTCCGCCGGCACGCGCTCGGGGCACAGTCGTGAGTGGTCCGCTGCGCCTGGAGCAGGTCTCGATCACCCTCGAGGGCCGGATGCTCATCCCGCCTCTGAGCGTGCAGGTGGATGGCGGCCAAATTCTTACACTGATGGGCGCGAGCGGGTCGGGCAAGTCCACGCTCCTCAGCGTCCTCGGTGGCACGATGGCGCCCGTCTTTCGCGTGACGGGCAGGGTCTGGATCGGTGAGCGGGAGGTGACGGACCTGCCGCCCGAGCGCCGGCGCATGGGGATCTTGTTCCAGGACGATTTGCTGTTTCCACATCTGTCCGTCGGGGAAAACCTGGCTTTTGGGCTTGCGGCCTCGGTGCGCGGTCGTGCTGCGAGCGCGGCGCGAATTGATGCTGCGCTGCGCGATGCGGGGCTTGCGGGGTTTGCCCGGCGTGATCCGGCAACGCTCTCCGGCGGACAGCGCGCCCGCGTGGCACTGCTGCGACTGCTACTTGCCGAGCCCGAGGCGCTGCTGCTCGATGAGCCCTTCAATAAGCTGGACGCGGCGATGCGTACCGACTTCCGCCGCTTCGTGTTCGAGCATGCCCAGACCGCGGGCCTGCCGGTGTTGATGGTCACGCACGATCAGGCTGACGCCGAAGCCGCCCAGGGACCGGTGCTCGAGCTGCTGCAGGCGCCGGAGGGCACGCCTGTGATCCAGCGATCCTCCGGCAGCGGCTCGCTGCGAAAGGACACGGAGGTCCGTCCGGGTAAGGTCGGGCTGCCCCTTGCGACCGAGGTTCGTTCATGACCGACGCACTTGAATGCGACATCTGTATCATCGGTGCCGGCTCGGCCGGACTCTCCGTGGCAGTCGGTGCCGCGCAGCTCGGTGCGCGCACCATCCTGTTCGAGAAGGGCGAGATGGGCGGGGACTGCCTCAATTACGGCTGTGTCCCCTCGAAGGCGCTCCTCGCGGCAGCGCACGCCGCGCAGACGATCACGGACGCAGGACAGTTCGGTATTCATGCGGCCTCGCCGCAGGTCGATTTCCGAGCAGTGATGACACACGTGCACGATGTGATCGCGCAGATCGCGCCGCACGATTCGGCCAAGCGTTTGGAGAAATTGGGCGTGCGCGTCATCCGGGCACCCGCCGCATTCACCGGTCGCGACGAGGTCAGTGGCGGAGGAGTACGGGTCCGAGCACGACGCTTCGTGATCGCCGCGGGCTCCTCGGCTGTCATTCCGCCGGTCCCGGGCATTGAGAACGTGCCCGTTCTGACGAATGAAACGCTCTTCTCGTTGAGGGAGCGTCCCGAGCACCTGCTCATTGTCGGTGCAGGACCCATCGGCGTGGAGATGGCGCAAGCGTTCCGCCGCCTCGGCAGCGCGGTAACGGTATTGCAGCGCGGACGGCTGCTGCCGCACGATGAACCGGAACTCGTCGAGATCCTGCGTGAGCGACTCGTTGCGGAGGGAATTTCCCTGCGCGAGGGCGCAGAAATGACGGGGGTCGCGCGTGCCGGAGGCGGCATCGTGGTCAGATACGGCACCGATGGTGAGGCGCCCGGCACGCATCTTCTGATTGCCGCAGGCCGTCAACCACGGCTTGCGGGTTTGGCGCTCGAGCGGGCGCGTATCGCCTCTACACCCCGAGGCATCACGGTCGATGCGCGGCTGCGAACCACCAACAGACGCGTCTACGCGCTGGGCGATGTCATCGGCCGGCCACAGTTTACCCATACGGCCGGGTATCAGGCCGGGGTCCTGATCCGCAACGCGCTGTTCCGGCTGCCGGCCAAAGTCGATTACCGCGCGTTGCCGTGGGTGACCTATTCCGATCCGGAACTGGCGCAGGTGGGGCTCACTGAGCAGCAGGCCCGCGAGCGATTCGGCACTTCTGTGCACGTGGTCAGAGTCGATCTGGGCGAGAACGATCGCGCTCGGGCCGAGCGCCAGAGCGCAGGCGCCATCAAGGTGGTGATCGACAAGCGCGGAACCATCCTTGGGGCGGCAATCGTGGGTCCGCATGCCGGCGAGCTCATCGGGCTCTGGGGGCTCGCGATCACGAGAAGACTACGGCTGAGTGCGCTCACCGGAGTCATCTTCCCGTATCCAACGCTCGGAGAAATTTCCAAGACAGTCGCGAGCGCGTTCTACGCCCCGAAGCTCTTCAGTCCCTGGCCCAGGCGCCTGGTTCGCCTGCTTCTTGCCCTGCCCTGAGTCATCGTGCTGCGCGATCGCGACCCGTTCGACACTGTGCTCGACGTGTCGGTCATCATCCCGACACTGAATGCGGCGCGTCATCTGCCGGCGACGCTGGCGGCGTGCAGGGGCGTGCGCGAAGCCATCGTCGTTGATGGCGGCTCGGCCGACGAGTCCGTGGCGATTGGGCGCAAGCTCGGGGCGCGGATCGTGACATCGGGATCTGGCCGTGGCCTGCAGCTCCGCGCGGGTGCCGCCGCCGCGACAGGTGAGTGGCTGCTCTTTCTACATGCGGACACATTCTTGAGCGACGATTGGCTCAACGCCACCGGTAAATTCATCGCGAATCCCGCAAACCGCAGCCGTGCCGCGACGTTTCGCTTCGCTCTGGATGACGCCAGCCCCGCGGCCCGCCGGCTCGAGCGGCGGGTAGCCTGGCGGGTGCGCCATCTCGGCCTGGCTTATGGCGATCAGGGACTGCTCATTCATCGGGAGCTCTATGGATCGCTCGAAGGCTTTCGCGCCTGGCCGCTGATGGAAGACGTCGATCTCGTGCGCCGCATCGGCCGCCGACGTTTGACGGTGTTGGACTCAGTTGCACGCACGTCAGCCGAGCGGTGGCGCCGCGACGGTTGGCAGCGCCGCAGCGCGCGAAACGTCTTTTGTCTCACGCTGTATTTTCTCGGCGTATCGCCACAGTGGATCGCAAGGCTCTACGACCGATGACCGGTCCCGCCCGCCATCTTGTGATTTTCGCGCGCACGCCCCGTGTGGGCCAGGGCAAGCGACGGCTGGCGCGAAATGTCGGTGAGTTCGCCGCCTTCCGCTTCCAATACTCGATGCTGGCGCAGTTACTGCGCGGCCTCGGGCGCGATTTGCGCTGGAGGACATGGCTGGCATTCACGCCGGATCACCTCCGGCCCGGATCGTATGGAATACCGACCGTGCCCCAGGGCGCCGGCGATCTCGGACGCCGGATGGCCTCGGTGATGCGCCGCTTGCCGCCGGGGCCGGCGGTCATCATTGGCAGCGATATCCCGGGGATCCGTTCCGCGGACACCGCAGCCGCATTTCGCGCGCTGGACTCCCACGATGCCGTTCTCGGCCCCGCGCGCGACGGCGGCTACTGGCTTATTGGCTTACGGCGCCGCCTGCGCTGCGTCGATCCATTCCGGAACGTAAGATGGTCGAGCGAGCACGCGCTCGCGGACACCCTGGTCAATTTGCGCAACCAGAGAGTGGCGCTGTTACGAACCTTCGCTGATGTCGATGACGGTGAGGACTGGTGCCGCTATCAACGGGGTGAGCTCACCTGAGGAGCGGCGCCGCCGGGCCGCTGTGGAATCGTCCGGCAATCAGGGGGTCTTTCGCGACTCGTGCGCACACAGTACTGATTCCATTGTGACGGTTCGAGAGATCGGCGCATCGTGTGCTCAGAAGGCATGACGGTATTGGAGCAAGACCGTCAGTGGACGCAGCGTCGCGACTTGTGGAATGACCGTTCCGGTGGCGGTGTACTGCGCGTAGCCGATGTAGCCGATATCACCGAGATTGGGCCTTGCATTGGTGGCATTGCGCACGTTGAGGGAGACCGACGTCCTGCCGCGGCGTACACCGATGCGTAGATTGACCAGCACGTATGACCGGCGACTGGCGAAGGTGTCGTTGGCGCCGTTGAGCAGCGCCCGGCTATTCCCGGTGTAGCTCGCATCAGTCTCGACAAAGCCCTCGAGGGTGGCGGAGATAGGACGGGTGTACACGCCCGCGAGGCTTGCGGTCCAGGCAGGCGTGCCGAGGATGCGCGAACCCGGCGCGACCCCGACAATCGCCAGAGCGCCCGGCTCGGTGATGTCGGTCTTCTCGTAACCCACCCCGGCGCGCAGCGCAAGCGATGGAACGAGGTGACCCACAACCTCGATCTCCCCCCCATTGATCTGGGCCCGCCGTCCATTGATATCGAAGATGGCCTCGCAGGGCAGGGCGACCTGCTGCTGCAGATCGCGCCAGTCGATGTGAAAGGCGGCCGCGGAGAGGAGGAGGCCAGTGTCCGGAACTTGTGCCTTACCGCCGACTTCGTAGCTCCAGAGCGTATCGGATTTCAGGTGCGTGATGTCATTGACGGGCAGATTCGGCATCGCGCAAAAGGGCAGATAGGTCTGCGCGGCGCCGGCCCGAAAACCCTCGGATGCCGATGCATAGACCAAAGCGCGTCCGTTGACCTGATAGGCGAGCGCGACCTTCGGATCGATGCCGGGCTGGCGGCTGGATTGCGGGTCGCTCGGGGTGAGGCCGAAGTTGTTGAAACCATTGGCGGTGAAGTCCGAGGTCTGATGCAGCCAGTACTGTCGCGCGCCCAAGGTCAGCTTCAATTTTCGGGTTAACGGCACATAGATCTGCCCGAACAGCGCGGTGTCGCGCTGCATCGCCGGGTTGTAATCGGTCCAGAGCAGGTCGTTCGGCCATGGGCCGACGACAGTATTAGTGGCGGTCGCGGCCACCAGGCGCCGGGCGTACTCTGGTGGAACGGACAGCGCCGAGCGGCTGCGCGCATAGAAGGCGCCGATCGTTCCACTCACGCCGAGAAATCCCTTGAATGAGAGGCGCAGCTCTTCCGTGAATTGATTTTGATAATTCTCTTGATCCCAGAGGAAGGGCTGGACGGGGAGCGATGTCACGCCGTAATAGCTCTGCAGAATCTGCTGAGTGCCGTAGGTCGAGTCCTCGATGTCGCGATTGTGGTGGTAGAAATAGCTGGTGGCGGAGACGATCCGCACCTTGCCGTGCCGATAGTGAATCTCGAGCGACGGGAGCACCCACGCGTCGGTGGCGCCGGGCTGGATGTTGAAGGCTCGATTCACCGTGTAGACGGGCTTGAAGGCCGGTAGCGGCGCGAAGGTCGCCGGAAAGCCCTTGTCGTGCGTATCCTGCGCCATGACACGCAGGCGCACCCCAAGTGCCGAATCGATGTGCAAGCGGGTCGTTATCGATCCGCCGTAGGTGGTCTTGGCGCCCTGATCGCCCACGCTCGTTCGCGGCGCAGGGAGAAAGGGGTTGCCGGCCGCAGGGCTCGAGGGCGCGGGATAGGTGCGAGTCAGGTACCCGGCATCATGGCTGCCGAAGAGCACGATTCGGGTTGCGAGGCGCCCCGGAACGAGCACGATGTTCTCAATGAGGCTTGCGCCGCCATCGGCGCTGCCGCCGCCTGAGGTCACACCGACATCAGCGGTATAGCCGAGTTCGTCGCGCCTGAGATCCGGTTCTTCGGTGATGATGCGCACGGTGCCGCCGAGGGAGCTTTCGCCAAAGAGCGTTCCCTGAGGTCCTTTGAGGACTTCGATCCGTTTGACGTCGACGATGCGCGGATCAATCGATTCCGGAAGGGGCGTGTTATCGATATAGAAACCCGTCGCGCCGGATGTGCCGAAGAGATTCTGTCCCGTGATGCCCCGGATCGCTACGGTCCGGGCATTGGAAATTCCGGTCGACCCCGCCCCATACACGAACGAGAGGTTGGGCGTCTTGGTCGCATAGGCATTGAAGGAATGGATGTCGAGTGCAGACAGGGTCTCGGCGGAGAAGACCGTGATGCTCTCGGGGACTGTGGCGACCGGTTCCCGCTGCTCCTGCGCGGTGACGATGACGGTGCTCAACGCCCCGGGGTCCGTTTGTGCGCTTGCCGCTTCCGCCCCGACCCAGGGGATCAACGTCAGCGCAGCGAGCGTCAGAGTGGTGAGTGGGCGCAGACGAGTGTGTGTGGGGGGTGTACTGGCTGGCTTGGAAAAGTCACGTCGACTTCGCGGTGACAGAAAGGACATTGCCTCTCGATTTGGTCGAATCTCGGGCACCGTCATTCCCTTGTGGCACGGACTATCTTCAGCAGGGGGTTGGCGGCGCCGCCGTTTTCGGTCCGATGCGGCAGGGGACGGGGCATCCGGGTGCCGCGCGTACGGGTTTCAACGGCGTCGCCGCCAAGCGATGCGGTCCCGCCCGCTGATGGAGGGACCTACCAGGGGGGCGTCAATGGGGTTTAGCAGAACACGGATTCTTGGCGGCGCAGGGATTTTGGGGCTTGGCGGCACACGGGTTCTGCGGTTTGGCGGCACAGGGATTCTTGGCCGCCGCGCACGGATTCTTCGCCGCAGCGGCTTTTTTGGCGCCGCAGGGGCTCTTGGGCGCACAGGTGCTGCGCGTGGGGGCCGGCTTGCACGGTGCGCCGTTGGCGCTCGCTTTGGCGAAGGACGGGGCCGCCAAGGCACCGCCGATCGCGATGGTGGCGCCGAGAGTGAGTGCGGCTTTGCTGAATGACTTCATGCGAATCTCCGAGCGCGGGGTGATTATCTTAACGATTCGCTCGAGCCCGGGAAAAGGTTACGGGTGTACCGTGACATGGGACGGGTTTCGGAGCCGCGAAACCTTTTGGTACGGTCGAACGAACCTGATGTATGCGGCGCTTCGAATTTCGACCGGTGAATTCGGCCCGGCGTCCCAAATCGCCATGGAGAATTGAGGAGTGACCGCGCTCCCGACAGACGAGCTGATCGACATCCTGGTGTCTCGGATACGCCCTGTGCGACCTCTGCGCTCACCCGCACGGCGCGTCGTCACTTGGGTCGCGATCTCTCTGCCCTGGGTGGCGCTGGTCGTCCTCGCCATGGGGCTGCGGCCCGATCTGCACGCGCGGCTGGAGGATGGGCGATGGTTGATGGAGCAGGCGGCAGCCGTGGCAACAGCTCTCACAGCGGCCCACGCGGCATTGGGCGCGGGCATCCCGGGAAGAGGCAGGAGATGGGAGCGCATTGTGCCGCTGGCGCTGCTGGCGGTGTGGCTGGGAACCCTCGGTCACGGATGTTTCTCGGCCTCGCACGCGCAGGGTACGGGCACCCTCGCCATTCAGTCCGACTGGCGCTGTCTGCCCGGGGTGGCCATGGTGGGTTTGATTCCCGGAATCGTCATCGCGCGGATGATTTCCCAGGGAGTACCGCTTGCGCCCATCCCGACCGCCGCGCTCGGCGCGCTCGCCACCGCGGCGCTTGGCGAGGTGGGACTGCAATTTTTTCACCGGGGCGATTCCAGCCTGCTGGCGCTCATCTGGCAGGGCGGTGCCGTCATCGGCTTGACGTTGCTCGGAGCCTGTCTGGGGCCACGGCTTGTGCGCTCACGGTTTTCAATTCCGTGAACATCCAGCACGAGCAAAGCGCGTCCGAGAGCACCGCAGGACCTGAGGCCAGGCTCGAGCGGCAAGCGAAAGCCGCAGTGGAAGTGGTCCACTGCATCCGCGTCCTGGAGGAAGGGGGAAGCACCCTCGTCGCCGAGGCGCTCGATGGCCGTGAGTTCATCGAGTTCGAGCACTACCCACGGGACGACGTCTACGATCCGCAAACGCATGCGCAGTACTACTTTCACGCGCACACCCAGACGCGGGGCGAGTGGAATGATTACGGCCATTTTCATACCTTCCTGCGGCCAAAAGGGATCGCCCAGGAAATCCGTCCGGGGGCTTCGCCGCGAACGCCTGAAGCCGACGCGGCCAGCGACCCCGTGTTCCACCTCATCGCGATTTCGATGAACCGGCAGGGCCGCCCGGTGCGACTGTTCACCACAAATCGCTGGGTGACGGCGGAAACCGGGTGCGCGGCGCCCGATGTCATCGCGATGCTCGATCGGTTCTCGGTCGATTTGGCAAAACCGTCCTGGCCGCTCGACCGGTGGATCTCGGCGATGATCATGCTCTACCGGGAAGACATCGAGAGACTGATCCTTGAGCGTGATGCGAGGATTGCGCAATGGAGCGCCGCGCATCCCGATCGGAACGTCTTCGAAGACCGCGCGCTCGAGGTGACCTCCGCGATGGCGATCGACCTTGATGCGCGCCTCGCACTCATTCGGTCGCGTTTGGGTCTCGAGGACTGAGGGGGCGCCGCGCGCGGCGTGTAACAGAACGACCCCCATCGCGTCAAAGGGGCAGATGCAAGGTTCCGGTAGACGATCATGGGTCGTCACGCGCGGAATCGGAGATTGAACGATGCCCAGCGCTCATACGTCGTCATTCACCTGCGCCGAGTCACCAGGGAATGCCCTGCCTGTTCCGGCGAACCCGTCTCTTTCAAATGGCAGCCGTCGATGGTCGCTCAGTTGTCGTGACACGTCGGGCCGGCTGACTGATCACAAGGATGAGTCTGCGGCTATCCAATGCGGGCCCGCCGCCTTCGCGCACCGGCCCGCCTGGCCACCCGTCGGCCTTTCGGTCGCCGGTGACCCGTGCGCGAACTGGATGGCACGATCCAAGGCAGGCCGGACGTCGAGCAACCGCATCATCTGACTGTCGGCCTCCGATACGGCGACATCAGGAGCGCAGCTCCCGCGCAAGCTCGCGCCGAGCGAAGTGCGTGAGGAGGCCGATCACCGTGACCGTTGCGAGGAAGCCAAGCCACAAGAGAATGTTGCTTTGCCGGCCGATGGGCGTTCTGCCACCGATCACCTCGGTGAGGTTGGCGGCAGTCGTGCCGGCGTACACGTAAAGCAGGGTGCCCGGCAGCATGCCGATCCAAGAGGCGATCAGATAATCGCGTACGCGCACCGTCGTGATGCCATAGGCATAGTTGAGCAGGCCGTAGGGGATGATGGGAGACAGACGGGTCAGGAACACCATCCAGAAGCCATGTCGTGCGATTGCGCGATCGAGGGCACGAAATTTCGGCCAGTGCTCGGTGCGACGGTGCACCCAGTCTTTTGCGAGGCTCCTGCCGAGGAAGAAGGCGGCGGTCGCTCCGAGCATGCTGCCGATCGACACCCATACCAGCCCTCGAAGCAGCCCAAAGATGGCGCCGGCCGCGAGTGTGAGCAGCGAATCGGGCAGCAAAACCACTGCAGCGAAGGCGTAGAAGAGGACAAAGGGAACCGCTGCGGCCCCGCGCCGGGACGCGATCCAGGTGAGGACCGGTTCCATACCGTACCTTGCCAGCACTGCAACGACGACAGCGGCGCCGAGGAGAAGGAACCCGCTCGCAAAAAGTACACGCGTTCTCATCCTGGCCCATCAGGATTCAAAATGTACGGACCAGGCTGTTGATGCCATCGCGGTCGCTCGGGGTAGGGGATCTTCGAGTAACCTCCAGCTCTCGACTGGGTGACTCGGCCGTCAATGTTTCTCGCTCGAATGCGCGGCTTGCGGGGGAACGCCGGCGGTGGCCACCACCTGTCCCAGATCGCGTCTCGGGGGAACCCCTCCGAGTGCATAGACCTTGCCTTGGGCGTCGGCGAGCACCAAACCGGGCGTTCCGTCAAAGCCGAATGCCTGCATGAGCGCCTCGTTGTGGGCAAGCTCGCGCAAATCCTTCGCACTCGGATGTGCAACGGGCGTGATGCCGCCGCCCGGATCGACCTCCCGACCCCAGCGGGCCTCGTTCAGGCGCAAGGCCGCGGCGGGATCGGTAGCGTCGAAGATCGCCGCCGCCTTGCCGGGGCTGCTCGCCGAGATGACTCCGACCAGGATATCCCGGACCTGCAGTCCCGATCGGTAGTACGGTTTCAGTGCAAGCCACAGCCTGTGGCAGTAGGGGCAGTTGGCGTCCATGAATACGTAGATCACATGGCGCGGGTGCGCGCTGCCTTCGGATATCCAGTGGGTCTGCTGCAGGGCGCGCATCTGTGCGCGCGCCGTCGCACCTTGCGCGGATGCCGTGAGCGGAAGCGCCACGGACAGCAGTGCAACAGCCGCCCACGCGACTGCTGATCCGAGGTCATTACGCATCGTCTGCTCCTCCATCGATTTTGCATCCAGACCGGACCGGGCGCCGATATATTGCGACCACTGCCCCGGGTGTCACCAGATCGTTTTGAGGTACTCGACGCTGCGTAACCTTTCGTCATGAGTCACAAGCGATACATCATGGAGGAGTGCCGTCGCCGCGATCATCCGGTCAGCGGGATCTCCCGGGAACGCGTCGCCGAACTGCCCGGCACGTTCGGCGACCTCATCGGCAAGCGGCTCGATACGATACTCGGGGAGCCGGCGCACCTGGGTGAGCCACTCCGATGCGTGAATCTTGAACCGCACGCGGCCGCGGCACTCAAGAGTGGTGATCTCGAAGAAGGTGATGCTCGAGACCATCAGTTCGTTGCCCTTCGCGTGCTGCTCGAGGGCCTGGCGCGCCTTGCGCGAGGGCTTCTTCGTTTCCCCATCCACCCACCAGACGAGGACGTGGGTATCGAGCACGATCACTGGTGGGCCACCCACTCGTCCTGGGCATGTGCCGGCGCCATCGGAGAGTCATAGCGCAATACCGAGCCGCGCAGGGACTACGATCCGGTTGGCGCCTGAAGCAGCGACTGCCCTCGACTTACCCCGTGTCGCGGCTCTGGGCGAGCACCGCTCCGTTCGATGATCCCCGGCGATCATCCGGGCACGGGTCCGGGCATTTCCGGCTCCACCAACTTGGGCGATTCCCGGGTTCGCCGCTCGGCTGTTTGTGTCCGCTATTCCCGAAGTTCACGACCGGTCCGCGCTTTCCAGACCGGACAATACTCGCCGGACTCGAGACCGACCTCGAGAGACTCACGATGGACTGATGAGTCGCACGCTCGGAAAATAGGTGCGGTAGCGTGCCACATCACGCGTGAGCAGCGCACAGCCCGCGACTGCGGCATGGGCCCCGATGAAAAAGTCCGGTAGCACGCCGTCCCTGCCGCCCCGCCGTCGCCGGTAATCGAAGAATGCCTTGCCGGCGAGGAAGAGTGCTTCTCGCGGAATGGATTCCACGGACAGCGCCGCCTGCGCGATAACCTGCTCGAGCTCCTCGATGCGCGCAAAAGCCACCGACAACTCCGCATAGATGACGGAATTGATCGTCAGTTGATCGGTCAGAGCTGCCGATTCGAGCTGATTCTGTGACCAGCTTGCCCAACGCGGATCGTCCTCGAAGACGTCCAAGAGCACGTTGGTGTCCACCAGTACCATTTCAGGCCCCACGTGTTAGTGCCATGATCTCATCGGTGCTCAAGCGTATCGTGGCACGCCCGCGAAGCTTCGCAAACGCACTGGTCGCGCGCTTCGTCGGCCGCTTGCTCGGCCGCAGGACGATCTCGCCGTCTGGGCGGCGCTCGAAAGTCACTGCGCTGCCTGCCTTCAGCCCGAGATAGTCGCGGATGCTTTTTGGCACTGTGACTTGGCCTTTGCTCGTTACCGTCGTGGTCATTGTGTAATACCTCGTGAATGCAGGGTATTACTATACCCTATGGACACTCGGCGCACTGCGTTGGTATCGCAGGCAGGCGAGGGGGCGGTACCGATCTCCCCGCCGCCGCGTGGAATTCGGGCGCGTACGCGGAGCAGAGTAGTCTGGCGTGCCGCATCGGGGGGCAGAAATTGGGGCAACTCGATGCGGCACTATCAGAAAATAATCTATGGATCAGCCACTTATGCTCGAGATTTGGTCCCGCCTGGCTCCACCAATTCAATCACGTGCTTCAGGAATGGCCGGTGCAAAGACGCGCCCCCACTTGCCATCGTTCGGTGCGCATTCTCGGATTGCCGCCTAGACGGATGAGGGAGGCTGCTTCACGCACGTCATCAGCCGGACATTGTGTGCCGCGGTCATTGTCCTAGGGCGTGAGGGCGTGTAATCTTTCCGCCCCGCGCCGCAGGGGGCCTCGAGGTCCAGCCCTGCAATTCGATTTCGCGGGCGGGGTCCCCATCGTCTAGAGGCCCAGGACATCGCCCTTTCACGGCGGTAACAGGGGTTCGAATCCCCTTGGGGACGCCACAGTCAGGCGCTTTCGCTCGCTCGACACTGACCCGGATTGGCTCTGGCTGGTCGGCGCCTTGGAGTTCAGAGCGACATGCTTGAGCACGATGAGACCCCAGGGTGTCACTCGCTCCTCGCCGAGCATGGCGGGGACAGCCTTGGCGAGAGCATTGCCTACACGGCGGTCGTTGCCCGCTGCAGAGTCTCGATGTGGTCGTCCTCTGCGCCGGCGAGCACGGCGAATTTCCACCCGGTGAAGGGCCGGGTTCACTCGGCCACACGCACTGTCTTTTTGCAGAGCACGGGATCCGTTCGGCTGTGGGTCCTGCACAGCTCCTCCTCGCCATTCTCCGGTGAACGAGGGGGATTCTGTGCGCGGCACCGGACCGACGGTTCAGATGCTCACTGCGGAAAGCGTTGAAATAACACCGAAGCTCTCGGGACCACACACGCGGTCTCGCCCTGCACTCTTGACCGCGTACATCCGCTGATCGGCAATCCGTACCAAGGACAGCCAATCGTCACACTGATCGGCAATGCGCTCCGAGACACCGGCGCTGACCGTAACCGCCTTGCCGCCGGGCCGTCGGCCGAGTCCCTGCGCGCGTATTCGCTGAATCGTCTGTACAGCCTCCGACCCCGTGCTGCCTGGCAGCACGACGACGAACTCCTCTCCGCCCCAGCGTCCCAGGCAATCCGTTGCCCGCAGCGTCGAGCCGATTCGACGCACCGCCTCGATCAGCACCTGGTCGCCGGCTTCATGCCCGTGAAGGTCGTTGATCTCCTTGAAGCGGTCTAGATCGAGAAATGCTACGGCGCACGGTGAGCCGGTGCGTAGCGAATCCTTGAAATTCAGTTCGATCAGTTCCGAGATGCTTGCCCGCGCATAACAGCCCGTCAATCCGTCGCGCAGGGACTGGCTCACCAGTGCCAGAGAAAAGCTCAGTTGACTGAGTCCTACTACTGCCGCAATTCCGCCCATCAAGAACATCATCCAGAGGGCATCGATAATTCCGCCGGGGAAAAACACACCCAGGTGCAGCGCGAATGCCAGTGCCTCGCCGGTAATGACTGGCAGCGAGAAGGCGATGCTTTCCACGAGCGTTAGCGGAAAAATTCCGAGCCCTGCCATGGCGACCGCTGGCAGTGCCCAATATGCCTCGAGTGCGGTTCGTGCATACAGTCCAAGTCCCGAATGACGGAGCAGGAGCAGGGAAGTGAAGTAGAACACCGTCGGAATTGCGTACAGCAAGACCAAACTGAGATACACGCGCCCGAGTGACTGCCGCCGACGGGTAAATAGAACCAGAAACGCAAAGCCCACAGACGCCGCGACCCGCAGCACGGAGAAGATGGCGCCGTCGCGCATCGGTAGTGCAATCAGATCGATTGGCAGCCAAGCGAGCGTCAAGATCCCGAATGCTGCTGCCACCGCATGGATACGGGAGAGTATCAGCGCATTGCGCCGAATGCCGACCAGTCGCGGATGCGCGCGGGGAAACAAAAGACAGCGCAGCTGCGCCCGCCTGAGCTCATCCGACAGGAGTCGCTCGAGAAAGTGCCTGCCGAATCGGATCTTTGTCATGCCAGGAGCCTCATCCGTGCTGCGCCCTTTCCGCAGACCAATCGGCGGCACCGCTGCTTTGGCAGAGTAGAACGTCGAAATGCGTCGGCGCGATCAGACGGCCCTCCCTGAGCTCGTTGGGCCTGCGGACGAGTGCCGAGGCGGCACGCGCTGGAAAGGGAGGAGCGTGCCCGGGCCGACGGTTGCATCGAGGACTTGATCTTGTACGACCGCCCGTCGATGCTGCCGCGCAGCATGCTGCCGATTTGAGCCAAAAATGCGAAAGCCGTCGCCTCCAGGCCACCGTTCCGCAACAGGTACGCGAACCCGGACGGGGAGGCCATCTGCGTTGTCGCAAATGACAGCGCGGTGCCGATCCCCGGTGCGGCAGCGAGAAAAATCGCTGCTCTGCTCCAGCGGTAAGACTGTTGGAGCAGAGCAGCGCAACGGTGCGACTCAGCAGCTCGAATGGCAAGCAAGCATCCATGAGTGGCACGCAAGGTAGATTGGGATGCCGTGCGGTGAGCGTCCGGCCGGCGAGAGCTCGAGGGGGGACCATTCACCCTAGGCTTCCGCTGCCGGGCAGTTCAGAAGTCTTCCCAGGGCGCGTCTGATCCTGCGGCTGCCGCACGCGATTTTGGAGCGCTTGCGGCGGCAGTGCCCGAGGAATCGCGGCGACGCTGGGAATTCGACTTCTGCGCCCAAGGGCGACCGGCCCGTCGGCGATCGGATTGGCCGCCGGACGGTGCTTGAGCGACACGCGGTGGGGCGATCGTCATGCTGGTGCCTGCCGCAAATGCGTCGCCGGTCACCTGATAGCGAGCCATCATTTCGCTGAGCTTCGCCGCCTGCTCGGCCATCGCCTGTGATGCCGCGGTCGCCTCTTCGACCAGGGCGGCGTTCTGCTGCGTCATCTCGTCCATCTGCATCACGGCCTTATTGACCTGCTCGATGCCTGAGGATTGCTCGCGCGAAGCGGCTGCAATTTCGGCGACGATGTCAGAGACCTTTTTGACGGCAATGACAATCTGATCCAGAGTCTGACCGGACTGCGTCACGAGAACCGACCCATCCTCGACCTTCTGCACGGAGTCCTGGATCAGACCCTTGATTTCCTTTGCCGCTGTCGCAGAGCGGCCTGCGAGACTACGCACTTCGGTCGCCACCACCGCAAATCCGCGACCCTGCTCGCCGGCGCGTGCCGCCTCCACCGCGGCGTTGAGCGCAAGCAAATTGGTCTGAAAGGCGATTTCGTCAATGACGCCGATGATGTCGGCGATCTTCTTGGCCGCATCATTGATATCGGTCATGGCCCGCACGGCGTTGCCGACTACAATTCCGCCCTTTTCTGCCTGATCTCGCGCGGCGGTGGCGAGCTGATTGGCCTGCCCGGCGTTCTCGGCATTCTGCTTGACTGTCGAGGTCATCTGCTCCATCGAGGAAGCCGTCTCCTCGAGAGAGGAGGACTGTTCCTCTGTCCGCTGGGAGAGGTTCGCATTGCCCTGGGAGATCTCCTCAGCCCCGGTGTGCACGGCGATCGCCGCTTCCTTGATCTGGCGGACCATCGCGGCGGTCGTCTCCAGAAGCTCGTTGAGCCCACCGGCCAGCGTCGCAAAAAAGCCGCTCTTGCCGTCGGTTGGAATGCGCTCCCGTAGATCACCCTGCACGGCCTGGCGGACGATGGCGGAGACTTCTTCCTCGGCACGCACCTCTTGAGTGCGATCCACCCATTCGACGACGCTGCCGATGCGCTCTCCATTTGCGCCAAAGACCGGACTGATGGCGAGGCGGATGGCGCGGCCGCCGAGGCGAATATCGCTGGTGTGAGTGCCACGCAGTGCCGAGATGATCTGTCGTTGGTGAGCGGGATTCTTGTGAAAGATGTCGATGCTCGAGCCGACGATGTGATCGACGTTTAGCGAGGGCAGATCGCGGCGGAAGTCTGCTTGTGCGTCGCGAAACAGCCGCACTGCGGCCTCGTTGAGATAAATGATGTCAAGATTGGAGTCGGCCAGCATCACGCTGGCGCTTGCTCTGTCGAGGGCGCTCTTGATGCGTGCGTTCTGTTCGGCGGCGTGCACCTGTTCGGTGACGTCAGTGGCGTATTTGACGACCTTGTACGGCTTTCCAGAGCGATCGAAAATCGGATTGTAGCTGGCCTGAATCCACACTTCCTTGCCGCCCTTGCCGATTCGCTTGTACTGTTTGGCGTCATATTCGCCACGTCGGAGCTTTTCCCAGAATGCCCGATATTCGTCGCTCTTCGCGAACTCCGGATCGACGAATATGCTGTGATGTTTGCCGCGGATCTCCTCGTTCGTGTAGCCCACTGCTCGCAGGAAATTGTCGTTGGCTGAGATGATGGTGCCGTCGAGGTCAAACTCAATGACGGCCTGCGATCTGTGGATTGCGGCCACTTGACCCTCGAGGTCTGATACGCGATGCCCGCCGGCGAGCGCGCGGGGCAGACGCCATTGGCGGGAGTGCTTATTGTTTTTAGACATGGAAGTCTGATCCTCTTCGGTTCAGGTAATGCAGGAATGGGGCAGGAGCCACCCTGGCGGGGAGCACCGCGGGCGAAGGTGTATTGGGCCGGGCGCGCTCAGCGGGCAGGGTGTCCGGTCCGCGGCTGAGGACTGCAGATAAGCGACGCTGAGCGGTGCGCTTTCCAGTGCGGCGTCAGAGTCGCGGTTGGCGGCGTATGACGTGCTGTGGGGTCCACACCGCTTACGGAAGCGGCGCGCAGAATGCTTGGAATAGTGGAAGTACTCGGGCATGACGGTTCCTCCAGGCGTGCCAGTCTGTGGTGACAAACCGGGCAGGAGTAGGGCCCGAGGAGCGACGGGGGCGCGGCGGAGGCGACGAATCCCGTGCAGGCACCCGAACAAACCGATGCTGCGGCAAAGCGGCCGCGGGTCCGTTCGAGCGTGTGGCGATCATAGGATGAGAAAACCGGGCGATTACGTGAAATGCGTATGATCTCGGCGTGCGGTTCTGAGAGGCAGTTCAAGAAACGCCAATGCCATGCAAGGACGGCGTGGACGGTGTGATGCCGCGGGAACGCTGGCCCGTGTACTGGCTCGCAGGAAGGAGGGCCGCAGATGCGGGGCGCGCCTGAGGAAGATGCCGACGGTGCCTCGACTTCGCAGCAACTCTCCCAGGGGTCGGACGTGCAACGTATTCCTGAGCATGGGTCGCGCGCGTCGGTGCGACATGCCGGCATATCGTTCGCGGCGAGACCGATGCGCAAGTGCACTCGATTGCTGCGCTCGCACCGATGCGAAGCCATCCCCATGGCAGGCGTGCGCCACAGTGTGGCGTTAAGGGTCTTAGAAAGTGATGCGTGCCGTGACGCTATGATCGTCCTGCTCGAACGTCAGGTTGAAGCGGCTGCCTGACAAAAGCGTCAGCACGAGCGTGATGCCGGACTGATGGGCGAGCCAGTCGGGCAAGTGGAAGTCCTCGGGTAACCGGGCCGGGGCATTGCGGATCGTGAGCGCGTGACCGAGCGGATCGTCCGCCAAGGTGATCAGGATCTCGGCCGAGGCGACGCGCTTGGTGTGCTTGGTCGCATTGGTGATCAGCTCGTTCAGTGCAACGGCAAAGGGTATCGCTTCGCTTTCGGCGAGCTCCAGGGAGAAATCGGGCGCCAGCGCTGTTCTGAAGCGGATAGGGATGTGGACGGTCGTGCGATGCGCAGTGACAATCTCGGCAACCAGCGCGCTTAATTCCACGGTCGACTTGCCGCTGCGGGCGAGCAGGCCGTGCATCGCTGCGATCGATTGGATCTGGGTGATCACGGAATTGACCAGATCGGTCGTCGTGCGCGGTGCGCCCTCGTTCAGTCGAATCAGTCCGACCAGTCCTTGCAGGTGATTCTTGATCCGATGATGGATTTCGCGGATCAGCGTATGGGTTAAGGCCCTTTCCCCCTCAAGCTTCTTCTCCTCCGCGGCCTTGATGCTGGTGATGTCCTGAGCGAGGAGCAGCACGCGCGCAACCGTCTGCGCACTGTCGCGGATCGGGACCAGGTGAACGTGCCACCACCGCTCAAAGCGATACAGTTCCTTGTACGCCGGCTGTCCATCCCGAATGACCTCCTCGAGAAATCCGGGGAAGAGGAGGGAGCCGTCAGCGTGGTGCAGAAATGGACAGAACCGCTCGGCGACATCCGCCGCGCCGCACAGCTGATCGGCCGCCGTATTGGCCTGGACGATCAATCCCGCGCGGTTCATCAGGATGACCGGATAGCCAATCTGGTTCAGAACCGTACTGAGCGCATCTTCGCTCAACTTAGTCGCGGCACGCTCGTAGGAGAGGCGTTCGTCGATGATCCGTATCATCTCGACCGCAGCCGGACCGGCATCGGGTTGCGACGGTGGAAACGGTGCGAGGATTGTGCGGATGCGGATGTATTCGCCGCTCTTGTGTCGAATGCGATATTCCGCTGCCGCGGGCTCATAGGATTTCCCACTCAGCGCTTCCGCGTCGCGCGGCTTTACGACCAGCAGTGCATCGCGAGGGTGGATCAGAGCCGAAAAGGCGCTCCAGGTCGGCTCGAGCTCGTCTGCTCGGTAACCAAAGAGCTCCGGGCCGCCGAGAAGCCACTGCAGAGATGCCTGAGTCACGTCCGGCCGATATAGAAAAATCACCCCGAATTTGATCAGTGCATCGCGGACCAACTCGATACCGCGCCCACTACGGCCGTTCACTTCGGCGATGCCCGAGTCAACAGGAGGGACGGTGGGCGGTGGCGGTTGCGACATGGTGGATCAGCAGGAATCGGTCTCGGGTGCGCGAGAAGCGGGATCGGCGGAAACCAGCTCCTGGAGCATGCGGTTCGATTCGTCGCAGGTGCGGACGAAGTCCCGGGCAAGGACATCGAGCTTCAGGCGTTTGGATCGTGCTTTGTGTCGCAGCCGTTCAAAGGCGTCGCGCCTTCCGAGCTTCAGATTCGCCATGAGCAGCCCGGTCGCCGTGCTTACGTGTTGATCGTCATTGAGCTGTGTCCGCAGGTGCTGATTCTGATCGTGGAGTGCCCGGATCTCCCGACCGCGCTGTAGTGCGGTGCGCACGATCGGCAGCAGTTGCGCGGTGTCGATGGGCTTCACCACGTAAGTGAGCGCGCCGACGTCAATCGCATCCGAGACGATCAGCGCATCGCTGTACGCGGAGAGGAAAATGACCGGAATCGGACCGGATTGCGCGAGCGAGCGGGCAAGCTCGACTCCGGACATCCCGGGCATGAGGTAATCGAGGATCGCGAGGTCGGGTTGGGACGTGGCACACCGTTGCAGTGCGCTCGGCCCATCGAATGCTTCGATCACGCGGTATCCGGCGCTGCGCAGCTGCTGGCTGAGGGTTGCGACAATGAGCTTGTCGTCGTCGACAACCAGCAGTGTCTTGCATTCCGCGCCCGTATCCGGCTTCGCTGTCGCTCGCTGCCCGGGCTGTGTACTTTGCGGATTCATGAAGTCCCCCTAACTGAAAGTGCGTGACAATCCGGCGTGGGCTGCATTTTTCTCGTCTGGCCACGTCAGGTTTCGTCGGTCCGGTGGCACGCGCACTTGATCGCGGCGTCACCTGGAGTCGGAGTTGCCTGGATGAAGATTGCGAAACAGGAATGAGCAGGCGGCCCCAAAGGGTCTCGGGCTCGCGTCGCTCTGATCGGAATTGTATCTCATCGGGTCTGAGTCTGCTGCGCACGGTAGCGGGTGAATTCGGCACAGGTAGATTGCGATACATCACCGCTTGCTGATCAAAACTGTGAATTGGTCGCAAAAGTCCAACGGCGTGACGCCGATATGCTCGGCATGACAGCTCCATTGCGCCGCTTGCAGTCTGATTAGGGCTTCGCCCGGCGCAATCAGCGACAGGATCCTCTGCCCAGTCTGTGCGAGATCTTGCGCTGTTCAGGCCTTCCCCCTGCCTGAGCTGATTCTCTACACCGGATTCCTCATTTCCGACGATGCGCAACGTCGCGAGCCGCTGACTTGCCGAGCGTTGCCGGAACTCTGGACGCACAACTGCACGCGAGACTGCTTGATGTCCGTTGACCATGCAAATGCTGAAAGGCAACCGAAGCACCACCTCAATCCCCGGCAGCGATGGGACGCCGCGTCACCGCGTGCCGCAAGAGCTGCTCCGGCACCGAAGCGCATCGCTGCTCGCGTTGATGATGAATCCGCTCCACTCGCCTTACGATTCGGGTTATTGCATACATGAGGGCATGCGACTTGCCTGTCAAGGCTGCGGCCCATTCGCGAGCCGCAATGGCATTGCGGCGCCCCGCAATTCCTTTCTATTTGCCGGCACTCTTGGGCGTCGCGATCGCATTGTGGGGGCCCTCTCCAGGGTGGCAGCTGTCGGCGCTGCTCGGACTGCTTGCCCTTGCCAGCGCCCTGCCGGCGCTCGCTTCGCGTCTGCACAGAGCGCGAAGCTTCGTCCGTCGGGCGAGCGGACGGGTCGAGATTGTGCGGCATTTCCTCTGCGCCGCATTCGTGCAGTTCAGCACGAACCGCCTGCCTATGCTCCGCAGCGCGATATGCCGCATGGGATTCGGTAGTGACTTTCGACGCCGCGTTCACCAGCGTAGTGAAACTTTTAATTCCGCTGTAACCGGTGCCGAACACGACGCTCTGCGCAATCATTCTCGACGCGCCGCGAAATCTCGTTCCCTGGGTATGCTCAGGGGTAGCAAACGATTGCGGCATGATGGGCTACCTCCGTGGATCGAGGTCACGCCCCGTCGCCTCAGCAGTGTGGCACAGACGGCCGGTCCAGGCCGGATCCAGGCAGACGATGCGGCAACGCGACCTGAGGACGCTCTCAAGGAATCAGACGGCAATCTCCTGAAGACCGTGGCGGAGCTCGAGCGCAGCGCGCAGCGGCTGCGCGACATGATGGAAAAGATGGAGCGACTGAACCGCATCCGGTGCGCGCCAGTTCGTCGCAACGGCGTTGCGCATTCGGTGCCTGATCCGTCTCTCACCAGGCGCTTCGATCAGCGCACGGTGCCTCGGCGCACGTACGGTGATCGGACGTGCATACGCGGGTGGAATGCGGTGTCGGGAGAATGCCCTCCGATCAGAACCGATGCGCGTGCGCGGACGACTCCGATCGCGAGGCCGGCACGCGTGCCGAGGGATAAAGAACAGTGCCGCTGCGGGTTTAGCGCATTGAGCACGCTGCGACGGTTTGGTTGATGTCACAGATGCCAGGAATGGGGGGCATGTATGCGTATTTTGGGTAAGCGCACAAGCACGCCGGGGCGTGCGGATTCCCGGGATGGTACGACCCGGGTGTCCGCCTCGCAGTTGAGCGCAGCGACAGGTATGGATGCTCACACGGCGAGCGGCTGCGCCGCGGTGGCGCGTCAACCGATATTCGATTCCGAGTTGGCCGTGGTTGGTTACGAACTGCTCTATCGCACAGCGGGGGCCGACTTCGCAGTCATCGAGTGTGCGGTGTCCGCCACGGCCGCGGTGATGGTGACGGCTGCGCTCGACATTGGCATCACCAAGCTGGTTGGAAGCGCGCCGGCTTTCATTAATTTCCCCCGGGAACTGCTCAGCGAGGAGTTGCCGAGTCCGGCCGATCCGCGGCAAATCGTGGTGGAAGTTCTGGAGGATGTCGAGCCGGACGGGCAACTGCTGAAAGTGCTGGCGACGTTGCGCCAGCGCGGTTACCGGGTAGCGCTCGATGACTTCGATCCGACCTCGAGCAAGGAGGCGCTGCTCGATTGTGCGGATTTCGTGAAAGTCGACGTGCTGGCCTGTGCACCGGCGCGTCTTGCCTCACTCGTTGCATATCTCAGGCGCTGGAGGCTGCAATTGATCGCGGAGAAAATTGAGAGTGAGCAGCAGCTCATTCGCTGCCGGGAGCTCGGGTTTGATGCTTTCCAGGGCTATTACCTGCGCCGGCCGGAGACATTCTGTGCCCGACGCGCTCCCGGGAATTGGATTGCTACGCTGCGGTTGCTTTCGCGGCTGCAGGATCCCGAGGTATCGGTGGAGGACTTGGAGGCGAATATCGCCTGTGATGTCGGGTTGTGTTATCGACTTCTACGCTGCGTCAATTCGAGTTACTTTGGGCTTGGGAAATCCATCGAGTCCATCGGTCGAGCGATCGTCGTGTTGGGGCTGGACGAGCTGCGCGCGATGTGCGTCGCCATCCTGTTGGCGGGAATTGACGATCGGCCGGAATACCTGGCCAAGCAGGCGATGATTCGGGCCAGCATGTGTGAGCGTCTGTGTGTCGCGGCGGAACTGAGCGAGCGGCAGAGCTACTTCATGGCGGGGTTGCTGTCGGTTTCCGATGTGCTGCTCGGTGTTTCGCTGGAGGAACTGCTCGAGTCCATGCCACTGGTTGCGTCGGTCCGTGAGGCACTATTGCACGGTACCGGGCCGATGGGCGAAGCTCTGGCCTGCACAATCGCCTATGAGAACACAGCCTGGGACAGGGTCCATTTTCGAGGTCTGCCGAGCACTGTGATAGCCACCGCCTACGCAGACGGAGTGCAGTGGACAGAGACCCTGTGGACGCGGGTGGCGGCGAGTCAGTCCTGAGCAGGACGGCTGGACGCAATGGACGGTGCGCGGTGGGCCGGAAGCACTTGTGCAGCGCGCGGCTGCTGAGATGATACGCTGCGATCGTCACGACACTTCGCCTGGTTGCCGCCCGAGGAATGGCCTGCCGCGTTGACGACGCATTGAGCCGCTACGCCGCGGACACCTGAGTCGCTGAGGTGTATCGTCGGTGCAGCTTGGCTGCCGAGTCGGGATTCAGATCGATGAAGACGCTGCTGATCGTTTATCACACCGTGACCGGAGGCTCGCGGCAGATGGCGCAAGCGGCCGCTGCCGGTGCCGGGGCGGAACCGCTGGTGCGGCTCTGCCTCGAGACGGCCGCAGAGAGCGGCCCACAGGCGCTGCTCGATGCGGACGGCTACCTGTTCGTGTGCCCGGAAAACCTCGCCGCAGTGTCCGGACTGATGAAAGACTTCTTCGACCGCAGTTACTATGCGGTGCTGGATCGAATCCAAGGACGGCCCTATGGGAGTCTGATCTGTGCCGGTAGCGATGGCATGAATGCAGCGCGGCAGATAGAGCGGATTGCCACGGGCTGGCGGTTGCACGCCATCGCGCCGCCACTGATCGTGTGCACGCATGCGCAGACGCCGGAGCAGATCTTAAGCCCCAAGACGATCGGTCCGGTGGATCTGTCACGGTGCGAGGAGCTCGGTGCCACGCTGGCCGCAGGTCTTGGGCTCGGTATCTTCTGATGCCACGAAACTGATACGCCACGGCTTCGCCTCGCCTGCGGTTCAATGAACCGCGCGGCGGCGCCGCGCACCGGTCGGGCAGCGCTCAGTGATCGAAGGCGCTCCGTCCGCCGAACTCGGCGGCAGTGGCGCGCTCAGTCGTGATGAAACCCTCGAAAGTCGGTCCGGATGCATGCCGCTCCAAGCGGCGGGCCTGTGCATCGAGACGGCGCAGGGCATCGAGTTTGTCCGCGCGGCCGAGTCGCGCCTGGCTGACCGCGTGTGTCAGCACGCGAACCGTCTCGTCGTAGACCCGCAGCGGGACCGGGAATGGGTGACCGTCTTTACCGCCATGCGCGAGGGAGAAGCGAGCCGGATCGGTGAATCGCGCCGGCGTGCCGTGCACAACCTCGGCGACCAGAGCGAGAGCGGCGACGGTGCGCGCGCCGACACCGGGTGTGAGCAACAGTTCGGCGTAATCCTGCGGTCCACGTTCTGCGGCGGCGGCCAGCGCGCCATGCAGCCGGCGAAGGACGATATCCGAGCCAAGTATTTCGTGTCGCGAAGGCATGCAGAGGTGCGGTACGACATCGGGCGCGGCGTTCAGCGTCGGTACCGGTGGTTCAGGTTCGCCAAACAGGTCGAGGGAGCGGCCCACCGCGGGGCGCAGCCCGCGCAAGATGCTCAGGGTGCGTTGCGGTCCGGCGTGCACCAATTCGAGTCCGGCCACCCGCGCGGCCTGCGCCCGCGCGTCGGCGAGGTTGAGAATCTGGCCTTGGCTGACTCCCTCGATGGCCGTATGCGGCGAATCGAGGAAATTCTCCAGTCCCTGCGACAGCCAGTGGTAACGCCGCGCCTCCCGCCGCGTCGGGTTCATGCCTTGCTGCACGACACACCAGGTGCCGTCGGCACTGACGATAAAGCCGTGCAGGTACAAGTCGTATCCATCCTGCACGGCGGCGCTGTCAATCTTGGCGACCAGGCGGCTGCTGGTGGCGAGGCGCTCGGCATCGAGTCCGGTGTGCTCGCCCACCAACATCAGCTCCGCAGGGGTGCGCCGCGAGGCGCGTCCGCGGCCGCCGCAGACAAAGATGCCGAGCTCCTTCTGCACAGGCGCAAGCCCGCGTTTGAGCGCTCCGAGCACGCTCGTGGTGATGCCCGATGAGTGCCAGTCCATGCCCATGACGGCACCGAAGGACTGGAACCAGAACGGTTGCGCCAGTCGGCGGAGCAACTCGTCGCGGCCGTAGTGGTGCACGATCGCTTCGCCGATTACGCGGCCGAGTGCCGCCATGCGCGCGCTCAGCCAGGCGGGCACGCGCCCGCCGTGCAGGGGCAGATCCGCATATCCGCTGCGACGGGTCATGCGCGAGAGTGTGATCTCGGATCGGTACGAGTCAAGGGTGCCGGGCGGACCCACCGGTCGCGGCGGGGATGCGAGGTGCCGTACGCGTTCCGATGGGGCGGCGGCGCTGCGTTGCGGAGTGAGTGGCCTGGCTGGCGTAGACTGAGCACACCGGATACGAGGCCAAGGCGTTGTGAAAACACTGGGTTCAATGGCACAGGGAGCGCGTCTGGAGCGCATGAGGGGCTCGGCGCAGTGGTCCGGGGAGGGCTTTCGCAACGTGCAGCCGATTCTTCCGGGTCTGCGCGATCCGGATGCGACGATGCCGAGCCTCACCGAGTTTCTACTGCGCACCGGCGGGCGGCGCACGCCCGGGCGCCCGCTGCCGGCGGTTGATCCGCTGCAATCGTGGCGCGACCGGCCGGACAGTGGTCTGCGGGTCACCTGGCTCGGCCACTCGACCGTGCTCATCGAGATCGACGGCGTCCGCGTACTGACCGATCCAGTGTGGGGCGGGCGAGCCTCGCCGCTGCCGTTGCTGGGCCCGCGGCGCTTTCAGCCGGTCCCGGTCGCGCTGCGCGCCTTGCCGCCAATCCATGCCGTGATCATTTCTCACGACCATTATGATCATCTGGATTACCCGACGATTCGGGCGCTCGCCAAGAGCCCCGTGCCGTTCGTCACCTCGCTCGGCGTCGGGGCGCACCTAGAAGCCTGGGGCGTCTCGGCGCAGCGCATCACGGAACTTGACTGGTGGGAGCAGCACACCTTGCCGGGCACGACCGTGCAGGTGAGCGCGGTGCCGTCCCAGCACTTCTCGGGACGAACCCCGAGGAGCCGCAACTCGACCCTGTGGTCCTCGTTCGTCGTGCAGTCGGACCGTCACTGCGTATTTTTCAGTGGCGACACCGGACTCACCCGCGAGTACGAACGGGTCCGCTCGCGCTTCGGTCCCTTCGATCTGGTGATGCTCGAGGTTGGCGGCTGGCACCCTGCGTGGGGCGACATGCACCTCGGACCGCAGCATGCCCTCACGGCCTGCCGGCTCCTTGGCGCGCAGGCCTGGCTGCCGGTGCACTGGGGGACGTTCAGTCTGGCGATGCATGCCTGGGACGAGCCGGCGGAGAGCCTGCTGGCCGCGAGCCCCTGCGGTGGCGAGCGGCTCATCATGCCGCGGCTTGGCGAAGCGGTGGAACCGGCCCACGCCTCTGGTCGGATCGATCCCTGGTGGCGAGGTGTCGATGGCCCGCAGCCCTTGGCGCAGCGTGGCACCTCACGGCCCAAACGGTCCCACGCAGGGTCCTGGCCGCTTGACTGAGCTGCGGCAGTGGCTTGTTCGACGCTCTAGCGCAGGCCCAAGACCGTGACTTCCGTGCGCACCGAGTTTGCGATAAAGCAATTTGCGTGCGCCTCGTGATGCATACGGGCGAGCATCCCGGCATCGGGCTGCTTCGGTCCGCTGAATACTATGTGCGGCTGCAGCTCGACGCGGCTGATCCACAGCGTGCCGCGCTCATCTCGGCTCATATGGCCGATCGCCTGGTCGCGGTAAGTATCGACGCAAAAGCCTCCGGCCGCAGCGATGCTGAGGAACCAGAGCATGTGGCAGCTCGACAGAGCGGCGATATACGCCTCTTCAGGGTCGACATACGCGGGGTTGGAAAGCGGCGCGGGCACGACGTGCGGAGAGCTCGATGCGTCGATCTGCGCACCGCCGTCGAATTGCCACACGTGTGCCCGAGAGTATTGCTGGTCCAGGAACGAAGCCGAGCCCCGTGCCCATGCGATGGTGGCGGTGTGTACGGACATGTAAAGCCCTCGTGACTCAGGCGGCAAGGCATGCGCCTTGCCGCAGCGGGCGGTGTGTCTCGGCGTGAACGCCGTGTGCGTCGCTCACAGCGTGTTGCGCACGAGTTGACCGCCTCGCATGATCAGCCGCAGGTTTCGGCCACGGTCGGCGAGCAGTTCGATGTCGCTGAGCGGATCGCCCTCGAGCACCAGCAGGTCGGCGTGCGCGCCGGGCTGGATACACCCGAGTCGCCCCTGTTCCTGCAGCAGCGCTGCGTTGACCGAGGTCGCCTGCCGGAGGATTTCCAGCGGCGTGAATACTTCACGGCGGATCGAGAACTCCCGGCACTGCTGCACGTAGGTTGCTCCGAGCAGATCGGTGCCGAAACCGATTTTGACGCCGGCCTTGCGCATCGAGTCCATGCCGCTCAGCGCGCATTCGTAGGCGACCTGTGCCTTCTCCTGGCTCTGCGCGGGGAAGCCGAGCTGTCGGCCGGTCTCGATCAGAGCGAAGATGATCGCCATGGTCGGCACGACGAATGCCCCTTTGCTGGCGACGAACGTGGCCGTTGCATCGTCGATCATCGTGCCGTGCTCGATGCTGCGCACGCCGTACTCGACGCAGCGGCGCACTGCGCTCGTGGGGTGACAGTGCGCGGCGGTGTAGGTTCGTCGCTCAGTCGTCTCGTTGACGATGGCGCGGATCTCATCCTCGCGGTACTGATTCATCCAGATCGGATCGGTCGGCGAGGCGACGCCCCCGGAGCCCATGATCTTGATGCAGTGCGCGCCGCGCCGCAGCTGTTCGCGCGCCGCTCTGATGCATTCGTCGAGCCCGTCGGCGAGCACGCAGAGCGAGTTGCTGCGCCCGCACTGGCAATACTCGTGTTCTGCCTCGCCGATGGGGCGCATGTCCCCGTGCCCGCCGGTCATCGAGAGCATCTTGCCGGCATAATAAAAGCGCGGCCCGCGGATCAGACCGTCCTCGATGGCCCGCCAGAGGCTGTAATCGCCGCCGCCGATGTCTCGCACGGTGGTGAATCCGCAATCCAGCGCGAAACCGAGCATCCGGGCGGCATGGGCGGTGCGGTAGGCCTCGCCGGCAAGTTCGATTTTCTGCACGTTCACATCGCAGCCGTAGGCATGGACGTGCGCATCGATCAGTCCGGGCATCAAGGTGCGTCCGGCGACATCAATGACCTGGGCCTCCGTGGCCTTGATCTGCCGCGGCGAGATCTCCCGGATCAGGCCCTGCTCGATGAGCACCTGCATGCCCTCGGCGCACTCTGCATTTTCGCCATCGAAGATTCGCGCGTTGGTGAACAGAATCGCACTCATGGGCGCTCCTTAAGCGGTGTGCGGGCCACTCATTCGGCATGACCGAGTCGCAAGGATGATCCCACCTGGGCGGCAAATCCAGGCGGACTGGCTCCCCTGTGGGAACTCCCGTCGGTCGCCGGCAGGCGGGTACGGGATGGTTGGCCCAGCCGGTGCTGCGTGACTGGTGCGCGCCGCGGCCCGGCGCGGTATACAGCAGATCTTCCCCTCACATGAGCGGCCGCCGCAGGATTATGAAAGACACTGGACATGCAATGGGCATCGGCACCCGGCTCGCCCAGCTGGGCAGGACCTCCGATGTGCACTACGGCTTCGTCAACACGCCGGTTTACCGTGGATCGACGGTTTTGTTCAAAACCCTGGATGACCTCGAGCACCAACGGGCCCGATATACGTATGGGACTGCCGGGACACCGACTATCGAGAGTCTGGAGAGCGCCTGGACCGCGCTTACCGGCGCGGCCGGCACAGCGCTCACGCCCTCAGGGCTCGGGGCCGTGGCGTTGGCGCTTCTCGCAGCACTGAAGCACAAAGATCACCTGCTCATGCCCGACAGCGTGTATCAACCGACCCGGTCGCTGTGCGGCCATCTCCTGGAGAAGTTCGGGATCGAAACGACCTACTACGATCCGCTCCTTGGCGAGGGGCTTGCTGCGCTGCTGAAGCCCAATACTTCGACCATCTTTCTCGAGTCCCCCGGATCGCAGAGCTTCGAGGTCCAGGACGTGCCCGCAATCTGCGCCCTGGCGCAGCGACACGGTCTGACGACGATCATTGACAATACCTGGGCGACGCCGCTTTTCTTCCGTGCTCACGCACACGGCTGCGATCTGACGGTGGAGGCCGGAACGAAGTATCTGAGCGGCCACTCGGACATTCTGCTCGGTCTGGTGAGCGCCAATGCGCGCCTCTGGCCGGCATTGAAGCGCACGTATCAGAGTATGGCGATGCTGCCGGGTGCGGAAGACTGTTACCTAGCGCTGCGCGGCATGCGCACGTTGCACATCCGGCTGCAGGAGGCCGAGAGTCGGGGTCTGCAGATGGCCGAGTGGCTCGGTGCCCAGCCGGAGGTCGACAGGGTGCTGCATCCGGCGCTGCCGTCCTGCCCGGGGCATCGGCTCTGGCAACGCGACTTCGAGGGCTCCACCGGAGTGTTCTCCATCATTCTGCGTCCGGGCTACGGGCGCGAGGATCTGGCCCGCATGCTTGATCAGCTGTCGATCTTCGGCATGGGCTACTCATGGGGCGGCTTTGAAAGTCTGATTATTCCATTCGACTGCCGGCCGTACCGGACCGCCACCACGTGGAATCCCGGCGGCTTCGCGCTGCGGCTTCAGATCGGGCTGGAAGATCTGGCGGATCTGCAGGCGGATCTGCGCGCGGGCCTCGACAGGCTGCGGGGGATGGGCGCATAGGGCGGCACTGCTCCGGCCGCCCGCCCGGTCTGCTGCAGCGATCAGGAACGGCGGGAAGCGCCCGGGGCGTTGGTGTCCGATGTGGCCGGTAACCCCGACGCGCTGCCTATCGGCACGATCCGTCCGCTCGTGATCTCATCGCGGGTATTGCGCGAGAGTTCGACTTGACCCTGATCCTCCCACGCTTTGAGCAGCTGGGTCAGCGTTCTGTTGTAGCGCTCGAGCTGCTCGCGCGCCTTGCGCTGCTCGCGCAGCGCCAGGCGCGCATACAGATGGGTGAGCAGCCAGGCGATCAAGGCGCCAAGCACCGTGCCGGCCAATGTGGAGACGAGAATGGGGAGCACCTGGTTCATGCGCTGATTCCGGCGGTGAGCCTGAGCCGACCCCGGCATCATCGGCCCGTTGCGGCGCGCCGTCCACTGCCGCTTCGGTGCGCGGGCCTCGCCGAGCGACTCAGTGCCGAATTGCAGCCGGGGCCGCCGCGGTGCGCGGGTCTTGGAACGGCTGGAGCAATTTCGTCAGCAGCGTTTCCGTGTGTGCGGCGGACAACCCACCGCGTGGCAGCGAAAGCCGTACGCTCTCCGGGTCGAGGCGGGCATTGCCGTGCAGCACGGCGAGGGCGCCGGCGAGACGGCCGAAGCGCACCGAGCGCCCTAGCGCGCTCGGTGCGCTGCTCCCGGCACCTTGCTCATCGAGCGCCGCGAGCGCTGCGGCGGAAAGTTGCCAGTCGGTGCCGATGCGTTGCGCCAGGATGCTCGCCTGTGCGTCGATGATCGCGGCGATGAGCATCGCCGCGCCGGGTCCGCGCAGGTTCTGTGCGGCGCAGAGCTCGTGCGTGGCACGAAACAGGACGATCTCCGCCAGCCCGCTGATCAGGCTGAGCAGCTCTGCAGCAAAAGGCTCGCACCGCTCCACCACTGCCGCATGCATCACACTGGCCTGCGCGGAGCGCAGCGCATGCTCCCAGACCAGCTGCGCAAAGCGCGGAAACTCGCTGGCGGTCGCGCTGGTGAAGATCGGTTGCATCAGTGCCGTGGCGATCACCGAGCGCAGGCCGTCGCTGCCGAGGATTGCCACGGCGCGCTCGATCGACTCCACGGGCTGCGGACTGACGCGGTAAAAGGAGCTGTTCGCCATGCGTAACAGACTGTCGACCAGCGCCGGGTCATGGGCAATGATGGCCACGAGCTGCCGCCGTGCGACGTTCTCATCGTTGATGGCGTGCAGCAGCTGCGGCAACAGATTGGGCCGGCGGGGGAAGTGGCGGCGCTCGCGTGCCGGATCGCCGATCACCGCAAGAGCCTGCGCGACCCGACGCTCCAGCTCCCCGTTCGTCTCCGGCAGCTCTGCAAGTCCGAGCTGCAGTGCGCGCAGCTGCCGAAGGATGGCGGCTGGCTCAAGCGCCTGGCTGCTGCTCGGCGCGGGCTGCATGGCGCTCTCAGCCGCGGCCGGCGCTGCCGTCGGATCCCGCTCCGGTGTCGCAGGCGCCGAGTCGCTGGGTGGGGGGGGCGGTACGGGGGGCGGAGGCACGGCGGCGACCGCCGGGCGCGGGGCACCGGCCGCTCCCCAGCCCAAGCGCCGGCGTAGTGCCGGCAGCATTGCGATGGCAGCGGCAGCGAGCAGCAGCGGCATCAAAAGCCACAAACCCATGGAGTGCACCCAGCCCCAAAACCAATGAACGCGATTTGACTTGTCCGATTGTCGGCACGACCGGGAAAATCTCCGCTTCGGGTGAGCTGAATTGTGAATTGCCGCACGCCGCCGTGCGCAGATTGCGACAGATTCGGCGCTGCGGGCTGCGTCGCGGCGGGCACGGAAGTCCGATCCGCTGCGCCGCGCTGAGTACAATGCACAACCAGGGCGCAACGGGCAGCGCAGAGGCGGCTGCCGAGGAAATCGAGGTTTTATGAAGATACTGGTCACCGGCGCGGCCGGATTTATCGGCTTTCACACCAGCCGCAAGCTGCTCGAGCGCGGTCATGAGGTGGTCGGCATCGACAACCTCAATGATTACTATGACGTCACGCTCAAGGAGGCGCGCCTGCAGCTGCTGCGCCGGGATCGGGGCTTTCGCTTCATCCGCCTCGATCTTGCCGATGAGCCAGGGATGGCCGAGCTGTTTGCCAGGGAGCGCTTCGCGCGGGTCATCCACCTGGCCGCGCAGGCCGGGGTGCGTTACTCGCTGAAGGATCCACATAGTTACGTGCGCAGTAACGTCACTGGCACCCTCACGGTGCTTGAGGGTTGCCGGCACAATGGTGTCGAGCACCTGGTCTACGCCTCGACGAGCTCAGTGTACGGTGCCAATACCGATATGCCGTTCTCCCCGCACCGCGGCGCGAATCATCCGCTGTCAATCTACGCGGCCACCAAGAAGGCAAACGAGGCCATGGCGCACAGCTACTCTGCGCTGTTCGCTCTGCCCACTACGGGATTGCGCTTCTTCACGGTCTACGGCCCATGGGGCCGACCGGATATGGCGCTGTTTCTGTTTGCGCGCAACATCCTCGAGGGCAAACCGATCGATGTCTATAACAACGGACATCACAAGCGGGATTTCACCTACGTCGGGGACATCGCCGAGGGTGTGGTGCGCGCCTGCGAGCATGTCGCTACGCCTGATCCGCATTGGAACGGCGCGACCCACGATCCGGCAACCAGCTGCGCACCCTACCGCCTCTACAACATTGGCAACCATCAATCGGTTGAGCTGATGCGCTACATCGAGGTGCTCGAGCAGTGCCTCGGGCGCAAGGCGGAAAAGCGGTTTCTGCCGATGCAACCCGGGGATGTGCCGGAAACCTGCGCGGACGTCGAGGATCTGGCCCATCAGGTCGGTTACCGTCCTGCGACGCCTGTCGAGGAAGGCGTGCGTCACTTTGTCGACTGGTTCTGCGAGTACTACGGCTACCGGATCTGAGCGCGCCGTCCATGGCTCAGCGGCGGACTCGCTTGACGGGTGTGTCGCCCATAATCAGGCTAATCAGAGGCTTGACGCCTCGGCGGTGTGTCGCGCAGGGAACCCCGTGCCGTTTGATCGTACACCCAACACTGTGAATGACGAGTGCCCGCTCCTGTGGGCTGGGATGCGCGCCATGCAGAGGCGTTGAACGTGCTCGCGCAGCAGGCGTTTCCCCTGGGCGCCGGTCTCGGCGAGGGACCGGTCTGGGTGGAGCGGGACCAGTCGCTGTGGCTCGTCGACATCGAGGGCTGCCGGGTGCATCGGTTGCACCCCGCAACCGGCACGCAAGACACGTGGTCGATGCCGGTGGCGCCGGGGTTCCTCGCGCCGTGCTCGACGGGCGGTTTCGCAGTCGGTCTGAAGGGTGCGTTGCAGCGATTTGATCCGGTTCGCGGCACGCTGAGGCTGCTTGCGCCCGTCGAGGCGGATCAGCCGGCCAATCGCATCAATGACGGTTGCGTGAGCCCGGAGGGGGCGCTGTGGTTCGGCACGATGCACGAGCCGGAGAGTCTGCCGAGCGGAGGGTTGTATCGGCTCGACCCGCAGGGTCATTGCGTCAGCCTCGATCGTGGCTACACGGTCAGCAATGGCCCGGCATTCAGCCCGGACGGGCGCACGTTTTATCATACGGACAGCGTGACCCGGACGGTGTATGCATTCGACCGAGAAGAGCCGCATGTGCTGACCCGCAAGCGTGAACTGCTCAGGATCGAAGCGGCAGCCGGTTATCCGGACGGCACGACTGTCGACGCCGAGGGATGTCTGTGGATCGGGCTCTGGTCGGGGTGGGCCGTACGGCGGTATTCGCCGGAGGGGGAGTTGCTCGCGACCGTGAACCTGCCGTGCGCGCTGGTCACCAAAGTCGCCTTCGGCGGTGCCGACCTCAGAACCGCGTATGTGACGACCGCCCGCAGGGGTCTCAGCGCCGGCGAGCTCGCTGCGCAACCGCTCGCCGGCGATGTGTTCAGCTTCAACGCTCCAGTGCCGGGCATGGCGCAACGGTACGCAGTGCTCGCGTGCGATTGAGCGGAGGGTGCAGATGGTGCAGCGTGGGGCTCGCCAGAGCGACACCGACGTGATCGAGCAGGCGTGCCCCGCCGGCCAACCTCCGGCCCGGGTGTTGTGCGATTGGGGCAGCAGCACATTGCGCGCCTTTCTCGAGCACGGCGGGAGGGTTGTCGAGCGGCGTAACGGACCGGGGATCGGTCAGCTCGGGACGCGTTCGGCGAACGAGGTGCTCGAGGATATCTTGGCCCCGTGGCGCGCGCAGCGGCACTTGGAGAGAATCGTACTGTGTGGCATGGTCGGCTCGCGCAATGGGCTGTTGGAAGTGCCGTATGTTCGCGCGCCGGCGACCGCTACGCAGTGGCGGGCGGGTGCGGCCGTCGTGTCCCGCGCCGAGGACACACTGAGCATTCTGCCGGGAATACAAGCGCAGAATTTTCGCGATGTGGCGGATGTGATGCGCGGTGAGGAAACCCAGATCTTTGGCGCGCTGGTGCTCGAGCCGTCGTTGGCGGCGGCCCGCCAGTTGTTGGTTTTGCCGGGCACGCACAGCAAGTGGGTGGAGGTGCGCGACGGGCGCATCGCGCGACTGCAGACCTACTGTACCGGTGAATTGTACGAGCTGCTCAGTAACCGCTCTTCGCTGCTGCGCTTAGGAGGGGCGCCGGAGCCCGATGAGGACGCGTTCGACATCGGTCTGCGCAATGCCGCGCGCTTTGATTTGTCGGCCAACTTATTCGAGACACGCACCGCCCAGTTGATCGAGGGTCGCTCTGCCGGCTGGGCGCGCGCGCTGCTCTCGGGGTTGCTGATCGGTGCCGAGGTACACAGCATGCTCGCGCTGCACGCCGCGGCGCGCGGACCGTTGACACTGATCGGTGAGCCGGCGCTGACGGCGCGCTACCGGCGTGCACTCGAGAGCTGGCGGATCGCGACGCAGCAGCTCGATGGAGACGAGTGCGTGCTCGCGGGGCTGCGCGCCGCAGCCGCCGGCATGCAAGGGCTGTGACATGACTCTGGAGGGGTTCACCGACGCGCACACCCCGCCGGTTGTGGCTATTCTGCGTGGCGTGCGTCCGAGCGAGGTGCTCGATATTGGCAGAGCATTGCTCGACGGCGGGATCCGCGTGATCGAGGTGCCGCTGAACTCACCGGAGTCCCTTGAGAGCATCGCACGGCTTGGCAGCGCGTTCGGCGAGCAGGCGTTGATCGGCGCCGGCACCGTGACCACCAGCGCTGAGGTGAGTGAACTTGCTGGGGCAGGAGCGCGGCTCGTGGTCTCACCGCACTGCGATGCGGCGCTCATCCGGTGTGTGGTCGCGCGCGGTCTGGAGTGTCTGCCGGGCTTCCTGAGCGCTAGCGAGGCGTTCGCTGCCGTGGCCGCCGGCGCCACCCAGCTCAAGTTATTCCCTGCGGCGAGCGTGGGACCGGGTTACCTGCGTGCGTTGCGGGAGGTGCTGCCGAGTACGGTCGGCGTCTGGGCCGTCGGTGGTGCGGGTGCGCACGATCTGCCGCGTTGGCTCGAAGCCGGTGCCGCCGGCATCGGTGTCGGCGGAGCGCTCTTCAGACCGGGCGATTCCCCGCAGGTGGTACGCGACCGTGCGCTGGCGCTGCAGGCGCTGTGGCGCGGTCAGGTCGAGTGCCGCTGAGGCGGCTCATCGACGCTTCGGGCGTGCGCCATGCGATTGCGGCACGGAGCGGCTCTGCCGCCGCATCCTAGAGACCGAGTTCGCTCAATCCGGGATGTTCGTCGGGTCTGCGACCGAGTGGCCAGTGGTAGCGACGCTCTGCCTCGCTGATCGGCAGATCGTTGATGCTGGCAATGCGTCGGCGCATGAGGCCGTGCTCATCGAACTCCCAGTTTTCATTACCGTAGGAGCGGAACCACGCGCCTTGCGCATCGTGCCATTCGTACGCGAAGCGTACGGCGATGCGATTGCCGGTGAATGCCCAGATTTCCTTGATGAGCCGGTAATCGAGTTCTTGGGTCCATTTACGCTTGAGGAATGCGACGATCTCGGCTCTTCCGGTGATGAATTCTGCTCGATTGCGCCAGCGGCTGTCCTCGCTATAGGCGAGGGCGACGCGCTCGGGGTCCCGGCCGTTCCAAGCGTCCTCGGCTGCGCGCACCTTGATCGCGGCGCTCTCGGCACTAAACGGCGGTAGGGGGGGACGACTGGTCATGGCGTTCTCCTCGGCACTCGCCCGTCCGCAGGCTCGATGGCGCACCGTACAAATCGCGCCCGATGGGGTCAAGCGCCGCGGCGCGCCCGGATCAATGGTTATCGCGCGGCACGCCGTAGCGAGCCTCGATACGTTGAAAGCGCTCGCTGCCTTCCAGGACCATGCCTTCGCCGAGCTGGCCGACCATGTTTCGCTGGATCTGCTGCCAGGGGGTCTGGGAGGGCGGATAGCGGTAGCCGCCGGCGGCATCGAGCGCCGCGCGGCGCGCCGCCAGCTCGCGCTCATCCAGCAGCACGTTGACTTCGCGCTTGCGCAGGTCGACGCGAAGGCGATCGCCGCTGTTGAGCAGCGCAAGGCCGCCACCGGCGGCGGCTTCCGGTGAGGCATTGAGGATCGACGGTGAGCCGGAGGTGCCCGACTGGCGCCCGTCTCCAATGCAGGGCAGAGCGGAGATGCCCTGCTTGATCAGGTAATCCGGCGGGCGCATGTTGACGACCTCCGCCGAGCCCGGATAGCCGATTGGCCCGGTGCCACGCATCACGAGTATGGTGTGCGCGTCGATACCGAGAGCGGGATCGTCAATGCGGGCGTGATAGTCCTCCGGCCCATCGAACACGGCGACGGGGCCCTCGAAGGCCTCCGGATCATTCGGTTCGCTCAGGTAGCGTTGTCTGAAGTCCGCCGAGATTACGCTCGTCTTCATGATGGCGGAGTCGAACAGGTTGCCGTGCATGACGAGAAATCCGGCGCTCGCCCTCAGCGGCTGCTCGATCGGGCGGATCACATCGGTGTCGGCGATGGGGCGGCCGCGGCAGTTATCCCCCAACGAGCGGCCGTTGACGGTCAGAGTCTGCTCGCGGATCAGGCCGCGCTGCATCAACTGATTGATGACGGCAGGCACGCCACCCGCTCGGTGGAAGTCCTCGGCAAGGTACTGACCGGCCGGCTGCAGATTGACCAGCAGCGGCACCTCGTAGCCGTAGGTCTGCCAGTCCTCCAGAGTCAGCTCTACGCCCATGTGGCGGGCGATCGCTGCCAGGTGAATCGGTGCATTGGTCGAGCCGCCGATCGCGGAACTCACCACAATGGCGTTGAGAAACGCATCACGAGTCATGATGGCAGACGGGCGCAGATCTTCCAGCACCAGTTCCACGATGCGCACGCCCGTGTCATAAGCGATCTGTCCACGCTCGCGGTATGGGGCGGGAATGGCGCCGGCGCCGGGCAGTTGCATACCGAGTGCTTCGGCAAGGGAGTTCATGGTGCTCGCCGTGCCCATGGTGTTGCAGTACCCGCTCGATGGCGTGGAAGCGGCAACCCGCTCCATGAATCCGGTGTAATCAATCTGACCGGCGGCCAGCAGTTCTCGGGCGCGCCACACGACAGTACCCGAGCCGACCCGCTCGCCGTTGAACCACCCATTGATCATCGGCCCGACCGAAAGGGCGATCGAGGGGATGTCCACGGTTGCCGCGGCCATGAGGCACGCCGGGGTGGTCTTGTCGCAGCCGATGGTGAGCACGACGCCATCGAGCGGGTAGCCGTGCAGTATCTCGACCAGGCCGAGATAGGCGAGGTTGCGATCGAGCGCGGCGGTCGGCCGGCGGCTCGTTTCCTGGATTGGGTGGACGGGGAACTCGATCGGTACTCCGCCGGCGGCGCGCACACCGGCGGCTACGCGCTCGGCGAGCACCCGGTGATGGCGGTTGCAGGGCGAGAGGTCCGAACCGGTCTGTGCGATGCCGATGACGGGCTTGCCGGACTGCAGCTCCGCCAACGTCAGACCGTAGTTGAGGTAGCGCTCGAGGTGTAGGGCGGTCATGCCCGGATCGGCCGGATCGTCGAACCACGCTCGTGAGCGCAGTTTGGGGGGGCGACGATTGATCGGGTCAGAGGTGGCCATGGCAGCTCACGGTGATGAACTCATTAAGATGAATAATCATATAATATATTGAACTTGAGGCAAATTCGTCGCCACGCCCGCGCGCGCCGGTAGAGGACGTAGGCACGATGCTATTTCGCTGCCGGTGGCCTGCCAAAACGAAGGATCTGTCCGTGGCCCTGTCGAGAACTCCTCGCGACCGCAGCCTCACGTACGGGCTGGTTGAATCACTCGGACAACGGATCGTCTCCGGCGCGTTCACCGTGCAGGCCTTTCCCACCGAGGGCGAGTTGTCCCGCCAGCACGGCACCAGCCGTTCCGTGACGCGCGAAGCGGTGAAAATGCTCACCGCCAAAGGACTGCTGCAGGCTCGCCCCCGCCAGGGCACCCGCGTCACCCCTGAGGCGCAGTGGAATCTGCTCGATCCGGACGTGCTGCGTTGGCTGCTCGAGCGAAAGTTCTCACTGCAACTGCTCGCGGAGTTCACCGAAATGCGCCTGGCGGTCGAGCCGGCTGCCGCGGCGCTGGCTGCGCGGCGCGCCGACCGGGAGGCGATTGAAAGGATTCGAGCGGGGCTGCAGCGCATGATGGCCGCCGGCGAGGGCGAGGATGAGCCGGTCACTGCCGATATCGCGTTTCACACGGCGGTGCTCGCCGCGACCGGTAATCGGTTTTTCGCGCAGCTCGACCCGCTCATCAATACCGCGCTGCAGATCTCCATTCGCTTCAGCAATCGCATCAAGGGTCGCCTGGCAGGAATTGCGTGCCACGCCGGGGTGCTCGATGCCATCACTGTGGGAGATGCGGCGGGCGCCGAACGCGCCATGCGGGCGTTGATCGAGGAGGTGTTGGCGTTGATCGACGCGGCAGAGGCGTCCGCAACGGGTTCGCGCAGAGCGGCGCGCCGCTGAGCCGGCAGCCTGGCGGTTGCCGCGAGCACCCAGGAGGCGCTGCAGACTGAACCGGCGCTGAGCGGGGCGGGAAGCGTTGCGCAGCGTAAGCATTGTCTTCCTGGCGCAAGTCCGTCAGCATACGAGCCAGTCGGCCTTGTGCCGGGAATTCTGTAAGCGAATCAGACGGATCGCATGCAGTTCCCCCAAGTGAGCCCACGTCCCACCGCAGTGAGTTTGCCGCATGAACACCGCCCAGACGCCTGATCTGAGTTCCTTCTGGATGCCCTTTACCGCCAACCGGCATTTCAAACATCATCCGCATCTGATCGTCGCCGGGCAGGGCGCTTACTTCACCCTGCACGATGGACGTCGGGTGTTCGACTGCCTGTCGGGGCTGTGGTGCACGCCGCTCGGTCACGGGCGGCCCGAGATCACTGATGCCGTGCGTGCGCAGCTCGCAGAACTCGACTTTGCGCCGACCTTTCAAGTTGGTCACCCGAAGGCGTTTGAACTCGCCAGTCGCATCGCGCGCTGGGCTCCGGATGGGTTGAATCGGGTCTTCTTCTCCAACTCCGGTTCCGAAGCGGTCGACAGCGCGCTCAAGATCGCGATTGCATACCATCAAGCGCGCGGCGATGCGCGCCGGGTGCGCATCATTGGGCGCGAACGGGCCTATCATGGGGTCGGGATCGGCGGCATCTCCGCCGGTGGCATTGCCGTCAATCGCCGCACGTTCGGAGCTCTCGCGGCGCCGTTCGTCGATCATCTTCCGCACACGCACGATCCGGCGCAGATGCGCTTCAGCCGTGGTCAACCCGCCTGGGGGGCGCATCTCGCCGATGTGCTCGAGCGGTTGATCGCACTGCACGACGCCTCGACCATCGCGGCGGTCATCGTCGAACCGATGCAGGGCTCGACCGGAGTCATCGTGCCACCGGTTGGTTACCTCGATAAGCTGCGCGAGATCTGCACCCGGCACGGCATCCTGCTCATCTTTGATGAGGTGATCACCGGGTTCGGCCGTCTGGGGGCAAACTTCGCCGCGCAGCGGCTGAATGTAACGCCCGACATGATCGTGTTTGCCAAAGCGGTGACCAACGGGACTGTGCCCCTCGGTGGGGTCATCGTCGAGCAGAGCATCCACGATGCGCTGATGCACGGGCCGGATCAGACCATCGAACTGTTTCACGGCTATACCTACTCCGGCCATCCGGTGGCTTGTGCGGCCGGGCTTGCGGCGCTCGAGGTGATGGAGCGTGAGCGCCTGATCGAGCGGGCGCGGGATCTGGCGCCCATTCTGGAGCAGGAAGCGCATGCGTTGCGCGAGGAGCCTCATGTTGCCGATATCCGCAATATCGGCCTCGCGGCGGCAATTGATCTGACGCCGCGGCCAGGGGCACCAGGGGCGCGCGCCCGCGCGGCTTTCGAGCACGGAATCGATGCCGGACTGTTGCTCCGCTTTACCGGAGACACTCTGGCCGTGGCGCCGCCGTTCATCAGCAGTGAGGAGGATATCTGCCGGATGTTCGCTGCGCTGCGCGGGGTGCTCAGGCGACTCGATTGATCGCCGCGGGGAGGATCTTGCGAGCGAGCCCCGCTCGGTGGCGAATCAGCTGCGCTGTTGGCGAGAATCGCGCGCTGCAGCGGAATGCCCGCGCAAGGTGACCCGGCGCGTCCTTCGACTCATCGGTAGCGGCGGATGCCGTAGCGAGGCGAGAACCTCAACGGGAGCGCTGGTCCTGTTCAGTCTGGCGCATTGACCAGGACCCGCCCCGCCTCGATGCGCACCGCGTAAGTGGCGAGCGGCTCGTAGGCCGGCGGCGTCAGCGCCTCTCCGGTGCGCAGGCAGAAACGCGCCCCATGGCGCGGGCAGACGATCTGACATGCCTCGACAGTGGCGTCCTCGAGCGGTTGGCCATCGTGGGTGCACAGATCGTCAACGGCATGCACTTCGGCGCCACAGCGCACCACGAGCACTGCCCGTCCCTGCAGATCGGCCGCAAACGGAACTTCCTCTGCCAGATTGGATGCGGCCCCGACATCGATCCAGCTCATCAAAACATCCCCGTCTGCAGCCGGGCCGCTTCGGACATCATGCTGTGGTTCCATGGCGGGTCGAAGGTGAGTTCGACGCGCGCCTCGCGCACCGTCGGGATGCGCTCGATCTTGTCGCGTACGTCGTCCACCAGGATCTCGCCCATCCCGCATCCGGGTGCGGTTAGCGTCATTGTCACGGCGACACTGCGTGACCCATCTTCATGCGCCTGCACCTGGCAGTCGTAGACCAGCCCGAGATCGACGATGTTGATCGGGATTTCCGGATCGTAGCAGGTTCGCATCTGTTCCCATGCGAGTTGGCGCACGTCATCTTCGGTGGCGTTCGGCGGCAGCTCGGGTGGATTGACCGGCTCACGCCCGATGGCCGCGGCATCCTCGCCGCTGATCCGAAACAGATTGCCTTCGATGTAAACGGTGAAGCTGCCGCCGAGTGCTTGCGTGATGTAGCCGGACTGGCCGGGCTGCAGGGTCACTTCGGTGCCCGCCGGTACGATGACCGCGCGCACTTCGCGCGCAACGGTGAACGGTTCGCTGTCAAAGCCACGCATGACTGCAAGTCACTCCGTCGTGACGGCGTCCGCGCTGCGTTCTAGCGCGGCATTCAGGGTATGCCAACAGAGCGTCGCGCACTTGACGCGGGCGGGAAACTCGCTGACGCCGGCTAGCGCAGCGAGCTTGCCCAGTGAGGCGTCCGGCGCTGCGCTTTGCTGCGTGAGTAGCGTGTGCACCTGCTCGTAGAGTGATTGAATGGCGGCTCTGTCCTTGCCCTTGACGGCTTCGGTCATCAGTGAGGCCGATGCGGTCGAGATGGCGCAGCCCTTACCCTCGAAGTGCACGTCCGTGACTCGATCGCCCTCGAGCTGAACCCACACGGTGAGCCGGTCGCCGCAGAGGGGATTATGGCCGTCGGCGTGTGCATCCGCATTGGCGAGCGCGCCGAAATTGCGCGGCTGGCGGTTGTGGTCGAGGATCACGTCGCGGTACAGATCTTTCAAGTCCATCAGCCGAATACCTCGCGGGCCTTGCCGAGCGCTGCGACCAGCGCCCGCACGTCCGCCTCCGTGTTGTAACAGCCGAAAGAAGCGCGCGCGGTCGCCGGAACGTCGAAAAAGGTCATCACGGGCATCGCACAGTGATGGCCCGTGCGGATTGCGACGCCTTCGCTGTCGAGGATGGTGCCCAGGTCGTGCGGATGGCAGCCGCGCATCGTAAAGGAGAGCACCGCCGCCTTGTGTGCCGCAGTGCCGATGATCTCGATGCCAGGCATGCGCTCGAGTTCGCCGGTGGCGAGCTCGAGCAGCCGATGTTCGTGTGCGGCGAGCGCCTCGATGCCGAGGCCCTCCAGGTAATCCATGGCGGCGGCGAGTCCCACCGCCCCGGAAATGTTCGGCGTGCCGGCCTCAAACTTCCACGGCAGGTCGTTGTAGGTGCTCTTCTCGAACGTGACGGTTCGGATCATGTCGCCGCCGCCTTGCCACGGCGGCATCTCCTCGAGCAGTTCCTCGCGGCCGTAGAGCACGCCGATGCCGGTCGGCCCATAGAGCTTGTGCCCGGAGAACGCATAAAAGTCGCAGCCGAGTTCGCGGACATCAACCACCGTGTGCGGCACTGCCTGCGCGCCGTCGACCAGTACCAACGCGCCGCACGAGTGCGCGGCTTCCACGATGCGTTTGATCGGCAGGACGGTGCCGAGAGCGTTGGACACGTGGGCCATGGCCACCAGGCGGGTCCGGGCACTGAGTAGTGCGCTCAGGCGCTCGAAGTCGACCTCTCCACGCCGGTCGATCGGCGCGACTTTCAACGTACAGCCGGTCTGCGCACACACCATTTGCCAGGGCACGATGTTGGCATGGTGTTCAAGGGCGCTGATGAGAATTTCATCGCCGGGCCCGAAGCGTGAGCGCGCCAGGGACTGGGCCACGAGGTTGATGCCTTCCGTAGCGCCGCGCACGAACACGATCTCGCGCGTGGAGCGGGCATTGAGGAAGCGTCGCGCGCGCGCGCGCGCGCCCTCGAAGGCCTCCGTGGCTGCCTGACTGAGGGTGTGCACGCCACGATGCACGTTCGAGTGGTGGTGGGTCTCGTAGCGCTCCACGGCGCGCAAAACGGCAAGCGGTCGCTGCGAGGAGGCCGCGCTGTCGAGATACACCAGCGGCCGGCCATTGACCCGTTGCGCCAGGATGGGGAAATCGCCGCGCACCCGCTCGGCGTCGAACGGCCTGGCGGCGGCACTGACGGCACTCACAGCAACTCCTTCAGGGTGGCCGCCTCGCTCATCTGGCCGGCCAGACCCAATTCAATCTGCCGGCGCAGGTCCGCCGGCGCAATGCGCGATATGACATCTTCGAGAAACGCCCACTTCAGCAGGTGTTGTGCAACTTCCGGAGCGATGCCGCGCGAGAGCAGATAGAAGAGCATGTTCTCATCGAGCTTGCCGGCGCTCGCTCCATGGCTGCAGCGGACCTCATCGGTGTAGATCTCCAGCTGCGGCCGCAGGTCGATCTCCGCCTGCGCCCCGGCGAGCAGGCCCCGCAGCGACTGGCGCGAGTCGGTGCCGCGTGCTTGCTCGTGCACCACGATCTTGCCATTGAATGCCACGCGTGCGCGGTCGGAGGCGATGCCGCGGAAGGTCTGCTGCGTGCGCGTGCGGGCCGCCAGATGCTCGCTCATGGCGTACATGTCGAGACTCTGTTGCCCTTCGCCGAGCGCTGCGGCCGAGAGCGCCAGCTCTGCGCCGGGGCCGCTCAGGCGCGCGTGCACGGTCGAGCGGGCGGCGAGGGCAGCGGTGCTGACCAGGAGCAGCTCGTAACGCGCATCGCGGCTCAGCTCGGCGCTGAGGGTGTCGAACCACGCTGCGCGGGCGCCGCACTTCTGCACCCGGTAGTGCCTCAGGTGCGCCTGCTCAGCGAGCTCCACTCGCACCGCGCTATTGACGAGGCTCGAGCCTTCACCGGCGCCCACATGCCGTTCCACCACGGTCAGTTGTGCGCCGGATTGCAGAGCGAGGCGCACCCGCGGATAGCATGCGCCACTTTGTGCGCCGCTCGCGGCGATGAATACCAGCTCGATACCCTCTGTTGTCGCGTCGCGGCGCACATCGATCGTGGCCGCGTCGGTGGCAAACGCCTCATTCAGCAGTGCGAGGCGCGACTCTGGCAGCTGCGCGGTGAACTCCCATGCCTCACCGGCAGAGCCACTCGTGCGCAGAGTGCGTACGCTCACGCCGGGCAGGTCGTCTGCACCGCAGCGAAACTCACCGTCAACGAATACGTAGCGGGCGAATCCGGGCAGCGGCGCGGGCAGGGCGGGCAGCGAATGCTCCGCCTCGGGAGCGGGTGCGAAGCGGGCGCGCTCGAGGAGACGAAGGTTCGTGTAGCGCCAGTTCTCCTCGCGCGTCGAGGGCAGTCCCTGCGCGCAGAGCGCTTCAATTGCCGCGCTGCGTCGGCTGGCGCCGATCACGCTCTCGGGCAGTGTGGGGCACCGTGCGAGGTACTCATCGCGCAGCCGAGTGAGTGCCGCGCTGCTCATGCCGCCTCGCCGAGCAGCCAGTCGTAGCCACGCTGTTCGAGCTCGAGCGCAAGCGTCCGGTCGCCGCTGCGCACGATTCGTCCCTTGACCAGCACGTGCACGCGATCGGGAACGATATGCTCGAGCAGCCGCTGGTAGTGCGTCACCAGCACCTGCGAGCGGTGCGGGCTGCGCAGGGTGTTGACGCCGTTGGCAACCACTTTCAGCGCATCGATGTCGAGACCGGAGTCGGTCTCATCGAGTACCGCGAGGGCTGGCTCGAGCACCAGCATCTGCAGAATCTCATTGCGCTTTTTCTCACCGCCGGAGAACCCTTCGTTGACGCCGCGCGAGAGCATGCTCTCGTCCATGCGCATCAGGCGCATCTTCTCGCGCACCAGCGTGAGGAACTCGAAGGCATCCACCTCGGGCAGGCCACGGTGCTTGCGCGCGGCATTCACGGCTGCCTTGAGCAGGTAGACGTTGTTGACCCCGGGGATCTCGACGGGATATTGGAAGCCGAGGAAAACGCCTTCGCGCGCGCGCTCCTCGGGGCTGAGCGCGAGCAGGTCGCGACCGTTGAACGTGACGGTACCGCTCGTGATCGTGTAGCCTGGCCGGCCAGCGAGCACATGCGCCAGGGTGCTTTTCCCCGAGCCGTTCGGTCCCATGACGGCGTGCACCTCGCCGGCGGGCACCTCGAGATCGAGGCCCTTGAGAATTTCCTTGCCGTCGACTGCGGCGTGCAGATTCTTGATGGTAAGCATGCGTGTGACCCTGGGGGTTAGCCCACCGCGCCTTCGAGGCTGACGGCGAGCAGGTTTTGTGCCTCGACCGCGAACTCCATCGGCAGTTCCTTGAACACCGATTTGCAGAAGCCGCTGACGATCAGGTTGACCGCGTCCTCGGCCGAGATGCCGCGGGCAAGGCAATAAAAGAGTTCGTCCTCGCTGATTTTCGAGGTGCTGGCCTCGTGCTCGACGGTGGCGGACTCGTTCTTCACTTCGACATAGGGGAAGGTATGAGCGCCGCACTCCCCGCCCATCAGCAGCGAGTCGCACTGCGTGAAGTTGCGCGCGCCGCTCGCGCTCGGCAGGATCTTCACCAGTCCCCGGTAGGTGTTCTGGCCGCGGCCGGCCGAGATGCCCTTGGAGATGATGGTGCTGCGCGTGTCGCGCCCGATGTGGATCATCTTGGTGCCGGTATCGGCCTGCTGGCGGTTGTTGACCGTGGCGACAGAGTAGAACTCGCCCACCGAGCCTTCCCCCCGCAGCACGCAACTCGGGTACTTCCAGGTGATCGCCGAGCCGGTTTCCACCTGCGTCCAGGAGATATGCGAATTGCGCCCGCGGCACTCGCCGCGCTTGGTGACGAAGTTGTAAATGCCGCCGATACCTTCGGCATCACCTGGATACCAGTTCTGCACGGTTGAGTATTTGATGAATGCCTCATCGAGGGCGATGAGCTCTACGACCGCCGCGTGCAGCTGGTTCTCGTCGCGCTGCGGGGCGGTGCAGCCCTCGAGATAACTGACGTGGGCGCCTTCATCGGCGATGATCAGCGTGCGCTCGAACTGGCCGGTCTTGGCCGCATTGATGCGGAAGTAGGTCGACAGCTCCATCGGGCAGCGCACTCCCTTCGGCACGTATACGAACGAGCCGTCGGAGAACACCGCGGAGTTGAGAGCCGCGAAGAAGTTGTCGCTGTAGGGCACGACGGTGCCGAGGTAGCGCTCGATCAGCTGCGGGTACTGGCGCACGGCCTCTGAGAATGGACAAAAGATGACCCCGGCTTCGTGCAGGCGCTCCTTGAACGTGGTGGCCACCGAGACGCTGTCGAACACCGCGTCCACGGCGACGCCCGCGAGCCGGGCGCGCTCATGCAGCGGTACGCCGAGCTTCTCATAGGTCTCCAGCAGCTTCGGGTCGACCTCCGCAAGGCTCTTCGGTCCGTCGGTGCGCTTCTTCGGCGCTGAGTAATAGGAGATCGCCTGATAGTCGATCGGTGGATAGTGGGCATGGGGCCAGTGCGGTTCGCGCATTGTCAGCCAGTGCCGCAGGGCCTTGAGGCGCCACTCGGTCAAAAATTCCGGCTCGCCCTTCTTGCGCGAGATCAGACGGACCACGTCCTCATCGAGCCCGGGCGGCACCGTGTCGGTGTCGATTTCGGTCACGAAGCCGTGCCGATAGCCGCGGCCGACCAGGTTCTGGAGCTCTGTGGTTTCGTTCATGTGCGGTAAACCAATGCAGTGGATCAGCCGTTTGGGGAGCGCAGAGGGGCTGAGGAGACGGCCGCCTTCAGGTCACGCTCGAGGGCCGGCAGACGGGATTGGATGGGATCGATGCCGGCGAGCTGTGCCAGGCTGACATCGAATAAGGAGCGCCGGATGGCCAGGTTCAGCCGCTGCCAGACCTGTCCGACGCGACAGCTGTCCTCGATCCCGCACTGGCCATGGGCGACCGAGCAGTCGGTGAGCGCGACCGGCCCCTCGAGCGCATCGAGAATGGCTGCTGCGCTGATCTGCGTTGCGGGCCGCGCGAGTTGATAACCGCCGTGCAGGCCGCGAGTCGAGGTGACGAGCCCGGCGCGCTGCAACTGTTTCAGCAATTTGCTCACGGTGGGCGCGGCGATGTGCGTCTGCTCGGCGAGCGAGGTGGCCGTCTGCACGAGCTCGGGTTGTGCGGCGAGCACGGCGAGCAGCACAGTGGCGTAATCGGTGAGCCGGCTGATGCGGACCATGGGGGTATCCTCTGGAACTAGGACTAGTTTAGTACTAATTGCGGGCGGAACCAAGCGGCATCCGGAACCAAGCGCCGCCGGCGCAGGTCATTTGGTATCCTTGCCGGCCTCGTGGCACGCGGCCAAATCACCCTGTTGCGGAGAATTGTCATGAATCGCAGTGAGCTCGCTCGAATTGCCCAGGCGATGGTTGCCAAAGGCAAAGGCATCCTGGCCGCCGATGAGAGCACCGGCACCATCGCCAAGCGGTTCGCCGCGATTCAGCTGGACTCGACCGAGGAACACCGGCGCGCCTACCGCGAGCTGCTGTTCACCGCGCCCGGAGCGCCCGAATCGATCAGCGGGGTGATCCTGTACGACGAGACCATTCGCCAGAAGACTGCCGACGGGACGCCTTTTGCGCAGTACCTCACCCAGCACGGCATCGTGCCGGGCATCAAGGTCGACCGTGGCGCAAAGCCGCTGGCCGGATTCCCCGGGGAGACCGTGACCGAGGGACTCGATGGACTGCGTGAGCGGCTGATCGAGTACTACAAGCTCGGCGCCCGTTTTGCCAAGTGGCGCGCCGTCATCGACATCGGCCCCACCATGCCGAGCGCCTTCGGCATCGAAGCCAACGCGCATGCGCTCGCCCGTTACGCCGCGCTGTGCCAGGAAAATGGCATCGTGCCGATCGTCGAGCCTGAGGTGCTGATGGATGGCGGGCATTCCATCGAGCGGTGCGAAGAGGTGACGGATGCGACGCTCGATTGCGTCTTCAAGCAACTGCAGGCCCATCGCATTTATCTCGAAGGCATGGTGCTCAAGCCCAATATGGTCATCGCGGGCAAGAAAGCCGCCGTGCAGGCGAGCCCCGAGGCGGTGGCGCAGGCCACCGTGCGCTGCCTGAAACGCCATGTCCCCCCGGCCGTGCCGGGCATTGCCTTTCTCTCCGGCGGACAGTCCCCGACGGAGGCGACGCTGCATCTGTCGTTGATCAACCGCGCAGGAGCGCTGCCTTGGGCGGTCACCTTCAGTTATGGTCGGGCGCTGCAGGAGACGGCGCTGAAGGCCTGGGGCGGCCGCAACGCAGACTTTAAGGCCGGCCAGCTCGAATTCGCTCGCCGGGCGCGCCTGAACGGACTCGCCAGTACCGGCAGCTACCAGCCAGAGATGGAAAAAGCGGCCTGAACGGTCCGCATTTTTCGAAGGGATCCGCGTGACCGACTCAGGAAATGTCCCGACGCCGGCAGTCAGCGACGCCGTGGTCGATGTGCGCGACGTGCACTACGCCGTCGATGGCCGGGCGATCTTCAGCGGGCTCAACATCGTTGCGCGCCGCGGCCTGATCACCGCCGTCATGGGACCGAGCGGCACGGGTAAAACGACGCTGCTGCGACTCATCACCGGTCAGATCTACGCCGACCGCGGTGTGGTATCGGTGTTCGGCCGCGATGTTGGCACGCTGCGCGGCCGTGAGCTGTACGCCACCCGTCAGCGCATGGGCATGCTGTTTCAGAACGGTGCGCTGCTGACTGACATCGACGTATTCGAGAACGTTGCCTTTCCGGTGCGCGAGCACACCGATCTGCCCGAGCCGCTCATCCGCAAGCTGGTGCTGACCAAGCTCGAGGCGGTCGGTCTGCGCGGCGCGGCGCATATGATGCCTGCGGAGCTCTCCGGCGGCATGGCGCGGCGTGTGGCGCTGGCACGGGCCATCGTGATGGATCCGGAAGTGCTGATCTATGACGAGCCGTTTGTGGGGCTCGATCCGATCTCCCTCGGGGTGATCCTGCGGTTGGTCAAACAGATGAATGACGCGCTGAAAATCACCAGTATCGTCGTCTCGCACGACGTGCAGGAGATCTCGAGCATTGCCGATTACAGCTACCTGCTCTCTGGCGGCGGCGTGGTCGCCTCCGGCACGCCCGCCGAACTGGCGCGCAGCGAATCCGCGACGGTGCGCCAGTTCATGACCGGCAGTGCCGAGGGCCCGGTGCCGTTTCACTATCCGGCGGCCGATTATGCCGCCGAGCTGCTGGAGACAGCCCGATGAGTGCCAGCGGCAGAACCGGACTGATGGAGGCGGTGCGTAAGGTCGGGGTGACGGGACTGTTTTTCCTGCGGCTACTGGCGGCGTGCGTGCCGGCTCTGGCACGACCAAGGCTGATCATCGCGCAGATCTACAACGCCGGCGCTCGCTCGCTCATCATCATCATGCTCTCGGGGCTGTTCACCGGCATGGTGCTCGGACTGCAGGGCTATGACCTGCTCAACCGGTTCGGGGCCACCGAAGCGCTCGGTACGGCCGCGGCGCTCGCGCTGCTGAGGGAGCTTGGCCCGGTGCTGACGGCGCTGCTTTTTGCCGGGCGGGCCGGCACCTCGCTCACGTCGGAAATCGGCCTGATGCGCGCAACCGATCAGCTCACGGCGATGGAGGTAATGGCAGTCGATCCGTTGCGATACGTCGCGGCACCCCGCTTCCTTGGCGGGCTGATTGCCGTGCCGCTGCTGACGGCGATCTTCAACGCCATCGGACTGTACGGAGCCCAGCTCATCGGCGTGCAGATGATGGGGGTCGATCACGGCATTTTCTGGGCCCAGACCCAAAGCGCCCTTGCCCTGAAGGACGTGACTGAGGGGATCGTCAAAAGCCTCGTGTTCGGCGCGGTCATCAGCCTAATCGCGGTCAATGAGGGCTACCACGCCGAGCCGACCGCCGAAGGCGTTGGCCTCGCCACCACCCGTACTGTAGTGGCTTCTTCGGTGATGACGCTGCTGCTCGATTACGTGCTGACCGCTGCATTTTTGTAAGAGGATCTCTTTCGCCATGCGCGCCAATCGCTCTCTTGAAATCGGAACGGGCCTGTTCGTGCTGCTCGGGCTTGCGGCGCTGCTGTTTCTCAGCATGCAGCTGCCGGCCAACGGCTTGAAGTTCGGCTTCAACAAATCAGTCGGATATCCGATTACCGCAGAATTCGACAATATCGGTGGCCTGAAGGTCGGCGCTCCGGTTCGTATGGCCGGCGTCCGCATCGGGGATGTCACCCGCATCGGGTTCGACACCAACACCGAGCGCGCCGAGGTGTGGATGCGCATCGATGCGCGCTTCAACCAGATTCCCGCCGATAGCTCGGCCAGTATCGACACCGAGGGTATCCTCGGTGCGCAATACATCAGCATCAGTCCGGGCGGAATGCCGACCTACCTCAAGGCCGGCAGCCAGATCATCCAGACCCAGTCGGCCCTGGTGCTCGAGAACCTGATCAACAAGTTTTTTGCCAACTTCGCCAGCAAGAGCGGCAGCAGCAGCAGCAGCAAGAGCTCGGGCGGCGGGGCAAAGGAGCCGAAATGATGAAACCCGTAACCGTGTTCGCCGCGGCGGCCATCGCCGTGATGCTGCTCGGGCAGCCGATGCCGGCAATTGCCGCCCCGAGCGAGCAGAGCGCCCCCGTGGCGTTCGAGCAGCCCTCGCAGATGGTGCAGTCGGTCGCCAACGAGATCCTGCAGGCGCTCAACGGACATCGCTCGCAGCTGCGTCACGATCCGAAGCAGATCTCAGTGATCGTCAACAAGTATCTGCTGCCACACTTCGATGCGGAGCTCGCGGCCGATGGCGTGCTCGGGCGCTTCGCGCGTACGGCGACCCCGCAGCAGAAAGCCCGCTTCATTCAGGCGTTCAGGGACTCGCTGATCAAAAACTATGGCGCGTTCCTGCTGGATTTCCATTCCAATATGCTGACGGTCTACCCGACGCACGTGAGGCCGGGCACGCAGGTCACGGTTGTGCGCACCGTGTTCACGCGCGCCGATGGCTCGAAGGTGCCCGTACTGTTTTATGTCTACATGACCCCGACGGGCTGGAAAGCTTTCGATCTCAATGTCGAGGGCGTCAGCTACGTGACCAGCTATCGCGCCGATCTCGGCCCGCAGATCGAGCAGTACGGACTCGATGCCGTGATCAAACGGCTGGAAAACGGCGAAAAGCCGAGCGCACTCAACAAGCACTGAGAGCTCCCATGTCGGGCAACACGAGCGCCTCGGGCGGCGCATTCGAATTCACGGTCCGCGCCGAAGGACAGGCCGAGGCGCGCGGTCCCCTCGTGTTCGCCACGGCGCGGCGTGCTCGCGCGGTAGGGCTGTCCGCCCTGCGTGCTGCGGGGGGGATGCTCGTGATCGATTGCGTATCGCTGGGTCCGACCGACAGCGCGGGATTGTCCGTGCTGCTTGACTGGCTGGCCGAGGCGCGCCGCGCAGGCCGTCAGCTGCGCTATCAGCACTTGCCGGACGATCTGCTGCGCCTGGCGCGCATCAGCGCCGTTGACGGGATGCTGCTGCAGGGCGTCTGATCGGGTCTGCGAATTCGGGCCCGGCGCAGCGGCTGCGCCGGGCCCGGCCCGCTCAGTTGCCGCCGCCCTGGAATTGCTTCAGCTCCTGCTCGGCATCGTTCTGCTGCTGGCTCATGCCCTGAACCATGTAGCGGCGCTGCGCGAGGTAGGCGTGGCGAGCAAAGGTGTACGGATCGAAGGCCTGACGGATCAGGCGGATGGTCGGCTGCAATTTCTGATCGGTGTTCAGCAGGCCGACTCCCCGGGTCCCCCAGTCGGCCCAGGTGTTCTGCACGTAATGCATCGGGCTGGCGTACTCGGCCGGCACGAGGCCGACCGCGTCACGGACGTCGGAGGGGCCGAGGAAGGGCAGTACCAGATACGGCCCGGTGCCAATGCCCCATTTGCCGAACGTCTGGCCGAAATCACGGTCCTCACGCGGCAGCCCCATGTGCACGGCCGGGTCGAATAATCCGCCGATCCCGAGCGTCGTGTTGACCACCAGCCGGCCGGTGTCGCGCGCGAAGTCCTTGATTTGCCCCTGCAACAGATCATTGACGATCACGATCGGGTAATCGAGGTTGCTGAAGAAGTTACTGATGCCGAGCCGGATCGGATGGGGGACCACCCGCACGTAGGTCCGCGCCACGGGGGTGGCGACGTGATTGTAGAACTGCATGTCGAAATGGAATGTCGCGCGGTTCATTCTCTGCCACGGATCGTGCGGGCTGCGCTCCGCCGGCGGCACGCTCGCGCAGCCGATGAGTGCCATGGAGAGCAGGCAAAGGGAAATCAGCGCGAATTTCTTACCGTTATTTGTCATGACGTGTCCGTGCGCAGTCCAGATGCGCGTTGTATGGCCCAGAGTTTTCGTCTCGGCGCTCCCTGCTGGAGCACCGCCCCCGCGGTGCGGTTTGCCCGTCGCTTAGCTGCTATGCCGGGCCCGCAGTTGCATCAAGTAGTCCTTGACCTCCTTCATCCGCGCGCTGATGCGTTCGCGCTGCACGTAATTCAGATGCGGCATGCCAAGTGCGATCTGGTACTGCTTGATCGCAAGAGGCAGATTGCCCTGGGAGAGCTGGTACTCCCCCATGTAGTAATAAGCGTCGCCCAGATCGCCGGCGGCGCTTGCTGCGCGGGCCGTCAGTTCGATCTGGCCCGGGGTCGGGTTGACGAGGTTGAACAGGTCGAGCAGCATCCGATGCGCCTGCGCGTTCTGGCCATTCTGCATCAGCGCTTGCGCGTAGCGGACGGTAACCGGGACGTTGAGTGGGAACAGGCGCTTGGCCCGTTCGAACGTCGCGAGCGCGGCGGACATCTCACCGGCGGCGGCCTGCGCGTGTCCGAGCGCAACATACAGCAGATGTAGGTCGGGGTGCTCGCGCAGCAATGTCCCGAACAGTTGAACTGCGCGGCCGGCCTGGCCGGCACGCTCCAGGGCCAGCGCATAGCCGTACTCATCACCGAGGTCGCGATGACCGCGCGCAATGCGATTGGCATAGTAGCGCACGAGATTGTCGGACGATGGCGCGGTGAGCACCCGCACACGCGCTTTGATGATGTAGTAATCCGGCGAACTCGTGTCCGGTGCGGGAGGAAATTGCGCGGCGCGTGCCCGCGCCTGCGCGATGCGATCGACGGTGATGGGGTGATCGATGAGCACCGCCGGCACCCAGCTGTCCTGAATGCCCTCGAGGCGCATCATCTTCTGGAAGATATCGGCCATAGCCTGTGGATCGAAACCTGCGGCGGCGAGATATTCGATCCCAACACGGTCGGCCTCTTCCTCGACGCTGCGGCTGTAGTCGATTTGCTCCTGCGCGGCCAGTCCCTGCGAGGCGACGATACCGCCTTCGATCGCCTGGCCGCTGCCGCCAACTGCCCCGAGCAGGATGGTGGCGAGCATGGTGGCAAGCGATTCCATGTTTGCCTTGTGGGCATTGAGGAGCTTGCGGGCGATGTGATTCTGGGTCTCGTGCGCGGTTTCGTGCGCCATCACCGCCGCGAGTTCGGACTCGGTTTGGGTAAAGACGATCAGTCCGGAGTTGATGAACACGAAGTTGCCGGGTGCCGCGAAGGAGTTCACCACCGGTGTGTCGACGCACAGGTAATGAAAGCCCGAGGCGCCCTGGGCGCTCTGTGCGGCGAGGCGCTTGCCGATCTCGGTCAGGTATTCCTCGACTTCCGGATCCTCGACCAGCTGATGCGCCGCGCGCATCTGCAGCATCATGGTGTAGCCGATCTGGAACTGTTCGGACTTCGGCAGCGCCACGGAAGCGGCGCTGCCGAGGGCGGGCAATTGGGAGTCGATCGCCGAGGGCAGGTCCGTGGTGAGGGGGATCGGTGGCAACGGTGGCGGAACCGCTGCAGTTGCTACCGCAGCGTTCAGGAAGGCAGCCAGGACAATCCACACGAAGGCGCGCATGCAGCTTGGACCTCGGCCGGCGGCCATCGGTTTCCCTTTACGAACAGAAGCTTACAATTCTTCAGCTGCGGGACCGCACGCCGGTTCGGCGGCAGCTTACAACATGTCCGAGGCAAAGTCCGCCAGCCGGGAGCGCTCGCCCCGCACCAGGGTGACGTGTCCGGAATGCGACCAGCCGCGAAAGCGGTTGACCACATAGGTCAGTCCGCAGGTGGTCTCGGTCAGGTACGGCGTGTCGATCTGTGCGACGTTGCCGAGACAGACGAGCTTGGTGCCGGGTCCGGCACGGGTGACGAGCGCCTTCATCTGCTTGGGGGTGAGATTCTGCGCCTCATCGAGGATCACGAAACGATTGAGGAAGGTCCGTCCGCGCATGAAATTCAGCGAGCGGATCTTGATGCGATTGCGCAATAGGTCCTGAGTGGCCGCCCGGCCCCAGTTGCCGCCTTCCTGACTGCCGGTGAGTACCTCGAGATTGTCCATGAGCGCCCCCATCCACGGCTCCATCTTCTCCTCTTCGGTGCCGGGCAGAAAGCCGATGTCCTCCCCGAGCGGGATGGTCACGCGGGTCATGATGATCTCGGCGAAGCGGTTGCTCTCGAGCGTTTGCATCAGCCCGGCGGCAAGCGTCAGCAATGTCTTGCCGGTGCCGGCCGGCCCGAGCACGCTCACGAAGTCGATCTGTGGGTCCATCAGCAGATTCAGCGCGAAGTTCTGCTCGCGGTTACGTGCGGTGATGCCCCAGACCCCGTGGCGCTCGCTGCGATGATCGCGCAGCAGCTCGATCACGGCTCGCTCCCCGTCGATACGCCGCACGATGCACTCCAGGCCCTGCTCACCGCTCTCGTACAGGCCCTGATTGGTCTGCCATTGCCGCACCGCCGGACCGGTAAGTTCGTAGAAGGTGCGCTCGCCTTCCTTCCAGGAGCGCATGTCCTGGCCGTGGCGCTCCCAGAAGTCCGTCGGCAGCTCGCTCATGCCGCCAAACAGCACATCGGAGTCCTCCAGCGTCTTGTCGCTGTAGTAGTCCTCCACGTGCACGCCGAGCACCGCGGCCTTGATGCGCAGATTGATGTCCTTGGAGACCAGGATGACGGTGGTGTCCGCCAGGTCCCGCTGCAGCGTCAGCGTCTGGGCGAGAATGGCATTGTCGTTGCCGGCGACCTGCAGGGCCGGTGAGGCGCCCGCCGTTGGGCGCGTCTGAAAATACAGACGCCCCGAGCAGGGTTTCTTGCCGTGATTGCCGCTGTAGCCCGCCGGCAGCGGTAGCCCGTGATCGATCTGCTCCTTGGTCACCCCACGAATCAGATCATCGAGGAAGCGGCTCACCTGGCGCACGTTGCGCGAGGCCTCCGACATTCCCTTCTTGTGCGCGTCGAGCTCCTCGAGCACCACCATCGGCAGATAGACGTCGTGTTCTTCGAATCGAAAGATGCAGGTCGGATCGTGCATCAGCACGTTGGTGTCGAGCACGAAAATGCGCCGCTCGCCGCGCGCCCTCACCGGGTTCTGCGCGTTTGCGGCGGAGCGGCTCACCGTGCGGCCTGCGCCGCCAGCCGGCTCAGAGCGCTCGCGCCGCGTCAAGCACTTCCTCCGCGTGTCCCGGAACCTTTACCTTGCGCCACTCGTGGCGCAGGACGCCGCGCTTGTCGATGAGAAAGGTGCTGCGGTCGATGCCGAGATACTTCCGTCCGTAAAGGCTCTTTTCGCGGATGACATCAAAGAGCTTGCAGACCCGCTCGTCGGCGTCACTGAGCAGCGCAAAGGGCAGCTGTTCCTTGCTCTTGAATTTTTCGTGCGAGGCGATGCTGTCGCGCGAAATCCCGACGATGCGCACGCCGGCTTTGTGAAACTGGGCAGACAGATCGCGGAAGTCCTGCGACTCGCGAGTGCATCCGGAGGTCATGTCCTTCGGATAGAAGTACACGACCAGCGCCTTGCCGGCCGCATCGCTCAGCGTGAAGGTCTCACCGCCGGTCGCCGGCAGGGAGAAATCGGGGACGTTCTTACCGAGTTCAATTTTCGCCATGGCTCAGGATTTCACCGGTTCAAGAATGGCATCGAGATTGAGCGAATCGCAGTAGTCCATGAACTCCTCGCGCAGGTGCGCCACCGGGATGCGGCTCGGGACGTTCACGATCATCTGCACGGAGAACATGGGCGCGCCGGTGTGCGCCGCCGGATAGCTGCGCGTGGAGACCTCCGCGATATCGATACCGCGGCCGGAGAAAAATCCCGACAGTCCCGCGACGATGCCGCCCTGGTCGAGGCTGACTACGTCGATCGAGTACGGCAGCATGTCGGTGCGCGAGGGGCGCGGCTCGGTGCGCTTCATGTGCACGCTGAAGGTGCCCGCCTCGGCAAGCCGGGCAAATTCGGACTCGAGCTTGGCGAGCGAATGCCAATTGCCGGAGATGAGCAGCAGCATGGCAAATTCCGCGCCGAGCGCGACCATGCGACTCTCGGTGATGTTGCCGCCGCACTCGCTGATCACCCGGGTCAGCTCGTGGACCATCCCTGTTCTGTCGCTGCCGATTGCCGAAACGGCCAGGTGCTGCTTCATCGTGTCTGTCGGTGCGGGCATCGCTGTGCTCGGCAGCAGAGTGTACCGGGAGCCGGCTGCGCTGGCGACCGCGACAACCCGCAGCGACGTGCAGTGCGAGGCAAGCGAAGCGAGAGCAGCTATACTGCCGAACGGCTCGTGCCGGGGACCGACGTAGCGGTCGCGGAGGTGAGCGAGCCCAGGCGGTCGAGGTGGCATTACTGCGGGAGGTCGGGCGGACGATCCGGTCGGCTCCCGAGTTCGTTTCGGTTTATCAGACTGTGTATATATACACTCAAGCGAAGACCGAGGGCGCGTGGCAGGGCAAGCGGGCTGCGCTCGCGCAGCTCGCGGCAGATCGACTGCCGGAATCGCATCGCGCGGGCACGCATCCCAGGTGGCGAGGATCGGCTGAGGCGTCGGTGCCGGATGCGGTGTCCCTCATGCGGCTGCAGGAGGGTCGTTCGTGACCGCGTCACCCGGATTTTCCGCTGCGCCGGACGCAGCCAGCCGTCGCATGGTCGAACTCACCACGGGCAGTCTGGTGGCCATCGTCACCCCGATGGACCTCGATGGCGCCATTGATTTCGCGGCCTGGGACCGTTTGGTCGACTGGCACGCGGCCAGCGGCAGCCGCGCACTGGTGATCGGAGGCACGACCGGGGAGTCGGCGACCCTCGCCGAGTCCGAGCTGTGCCAGCTCACCGAGAGGGCCTGTGCCCGTGCGCACGGGCAACTCGGAATCATCGTCGGAATTGGATCGAGCAGCACCGCTGCGACCATCGAGCGAGCGCGGGCCCTCGCAGCGCTGCCGATCGATGCGCTGCTCGTGGTGACCCCGGCGTACAACCGTCCGACGCAGGAGGGTCTGTACCGGCATTTCGCGGCGGTGGCGGAAGCGGCCACGAAGCCGCTGGTTCTTTACAATGTGCCGAGCCGCACCGCGGTGGACATGTTGCCGGAGACGACCGGACGTCTGTCGCAACTCCCCGGTATCCTCGCGGTCAAAGAGGCGGTACCGGGGGCGCAGCGGGTGCGGGAGATCCTGGCGGCGAGCCGCAGCGGTTTCGGCGTGCTGAGCGGGGATGACGCGACCGCGCGGGAGGCCATTCTGGCCGGTGCTCGTGGGGTCATCTCGGTGAGCGCGAATGTTGCGCCGAAGGCGATGGCGCAGATGGTGGCCGCGGCGCTGCGCGCTGATGCCGAGCAGGCGGCGCGCTGTGATGCGCCGCTGCGCGAGCTGCATCATGCGCTGTTTCTGGAGGCCAATCCCATTCCGGTCAAGTGGGCCTTGGCCCAGCTCGGGCGCATTGGGCGGGGAATACGCCTGCCGCTAACCGAGCTGTCCGAGGTGTACCGGCCGCGGGTGCTCGCGGCGCTGCGCAGCGCGGAGCAAATTGACTGACGTGCCCCGAGGGCCCCTGTGATTACTGCGAGTGAGGAGAATCTGTTGATGAAGTTCAGAGCCGTTTGGGCTCTTGCCGCCGTACTGCCGGTGCTGTCCGGCTGCCACGCCATGCGGGCGATCACCGCGGAGTCCTGCCACAAGCCCCAGCCGTACATGAAGGCGGTGAGCGTCCCGTCGCTGAAGATTCCGCCGGGGCTGACCGCTCCGAACACGAGCGATGCGCTGGCCGTTCCGCCGCTGAAGGGGCCGACGCCGCCTCCGCCGTCGGCGCATCAGCCCTGCCTGGATGCCCCGCCGAGCTATCTGGTGCCGCGCGCCCAGTCAGCCCCAAAGGCCTGAGACGCCAGGGTCGCGCAGCAAGCCCCTGCCGCGATCGGCCGGGCGTAGTATCATGCGCGCCCTGTTGCCCCGGGGCCCCGTGCTCCGGTTCTGAGCACAGGGCAGGGAATGCGGAGAGGTGGCCGAGCGGTCGAAGGCGCTGGACTGGAATTCCAGTAACATCTTCACGGGTGTTCGTGGGTTCGAATCCCACCCTCTCCGCCAGCCCTGTCCGGCCCTGTCGAGTACGCGTGACAGGGCCTGACAAATCAAGCAGTTGAGCTATTGCCTGTCCTGCTGCGTCCGGCCAAAATGCCATTCCCGGCCAAAAAGTACGCACGGAGTCCGCACGGCAATGGCATCGATTACGCACTACGGCGAGGGCTGGCGGGCGCACCTGTTCGTCGCCGGTCGGCGGGAATCCCGGTTCTTCAAGCTCCGTCGCGAAGCGGAGCGGTGGGCGGCCAAGCGCGAGGGTGAACTACGCGGTGGGAGCACCGCGCTCACCTTCGCCGAAGCCGCCGAGCGGTGGCTGGCGCAGCACCTGCCGAGACTGAGCAACGTGAACACCCAGCGCACCGTGGAGCAGTCGATCCGGGATTACGTCCTGCCGGTGATCGGCAGCCGGCGGCTCGACGAGCTTCGCCGGGCGGATCTGGTCGATGTCGTGCGGCGCGTATCGGCGGCCGGGAAGGTCGAGACGGCGCACCGGCTCGGCCAACGCATCCGCGCGATCCTCGATCATGCGGTGGATCACGGCGATATCGAATCGCATTCCGGCGCCGGGCTCTCCCGGGTACTGCCGGCGGTGGAAAAGACATCGATGGCGGCGGTGACGTCGGCGGAATTACCGGCGCTGGTGAAGTCCATCGACAGCTACCCCGAACCCGTCACTCGCTTGGGCCTGCTGCTGCTGGCGCACACGTTCCTGCGCACCTCAGAGCTGATCGGCGCGCAGTGGTCGGAGATCCGCGACCCCGAGACCTGGGTGGTCCCCGAGGAGCGCATGAAGCGGCGCATACCGCACGTGGTGCCGCTCTCCGGGCGGGTTCGCGCGATTCTTGAGGAGCTGCGCGCGATGACCGAGGAAGAAAGCCCCTACATCCTGGCCTCGAGCCAGAATCCGCGCTGCTCGATCTCGAACAACACCCTGCTGTTTGCGCTGTACCGGCTCGGATACAAGGGCAAGATGACCGGTCACGGCTTCCGTGCCGTCGCCTCGACCGTGCTCAATGAGAGCAAGCTGTGGGGCCGGGACGCCATTGAACGCCAGCTCGCGCACAAGGAAACCGACGACATCCGCGAGGCGTACCACCGGGCGCAATATCTCGATGAGCGGCGACGGATGATGGCGTGGTGGAGCGGCTATCTGGATGAGAGCCGCTCGAGGACCCAGGAGTAGGGGATGCGGTTCGCTGCGACGACCGGCGGCTTCATTCTGCGCACCGTGCGCCCCGAGCAACCCATCATTTCCCCGGCTTGCTCATAGGTCACGGTGCTCGCGCTCGGCCGCTGCGCCAGAGCGCGGGTCACGGCCCGCTCGACGAGCGCGGCGAGCTCGGACTCTGTGAGTATCACGGAGCGGTCCATGTCAGCGGCCTCCATCGCGGCCCTGCTCAGCTTCGGCCCGGTGTTTCTCGCGAAGGTCGCCCATCAGCGTGTATGCGCTGAGCAGCTCACGGGTGCGTCCGTCCGCCTCGGCCGCATCCAGCCATCTTTCCCGCTCGGTAGCATCGAGCGAGTTCCACCAAGCCGACGCCATCCGCTTATAGAGGCCGCTCATGCCGCGCCCTCCACGCTGCCTCCCAGGGCTGCAATTGCGGTGCGGGCGGACTCGGTATCCGGGCCTGCCCACACCTTGCGGTCGCGATCCCATTTGAGCCCGACCGCCTTCAGCGGCTCGGTGTCCGCGGGTCTGCCGGGGAATCTGGCGAGGATGCTGCCCGGAGTCGGTGGGGCGGATGGCTTCGGTGCTGCCGCCTCGATGACTGCGCGCACATCCGGCTCCTGATACTTGGCCGCGGTGAACACCGGCACGATCTGCTCGGGGGACAGTCCCCGACGCAGCAGACCGCGGATGTACTCCCGATCGGCGCTCGTCAGGATGCGCCGGTCGGGTTCGATCTCTGCGAATTGGGCGGCCAGCAATTTCTCCGCATCCGACTGCTTTCGTTTCGTTGCCATTGCCGAATCTCCATCGCCCGCACGGTGCGGGACTCTCCCCATTCCTCTGCGGGGTGGGCCCCTTGCAGGGCATGGCTCGCGACTGTCGCAGGGCCGAGGGGACTTGTCCCGCGGCACGCCACCGGGGCCGACAGGGCCCAGGGAGGGGAATAGGAATAAGCACGGCATGTCGGCAGACATGCGTAGTGCGCACTACGCATGTGGGGCAGGCCCCCATGCGCGCGGCAGGGCAAGCCCTGCACCCCAAGGAGATCCTTCATGGCGACAAGTCGCGGGTCATCAGTCCACTTCAAGCCACTGCTCTCCCCGATGCTCTGCGAGGCGCACAACCGTCGGGCGGTGAATCCCAAGTACTTGCTGCCTGAGAAGGACCGCGAGCCCAATCTCGTCGTCAGGGACGGCGATGTCGCGCAGGCGTACGCGCAGAAGATGGCGCTGGCCTCGGGTCGTGCGCGGGCCACGAAGGGCTACAGTCCGCTCAAGGAAGGCGTGGTGAATCTCGCGGACGAATCACCGGAGAGGTTGAGCGAGCGGATGGAAAACTGGTGCGCCGAGTACGAGCGCCTCACCGGGGAGCGCGTGGTGGTCTGCGTCATTCACCGGGATGAGGGGCGCATCGGTGCTGACGGCACGGTGCATCGTAATGTCCATGCCCACGTCGTGGTGGACCGAACAGACGGACGCGGACGGGTGGTGAACTCGATCCCGGACGGCAAGGGCGGAACGCGGCGTACCACCATTGCCGATCGCAAAGCGCAGGGCCGTCGGGTGCAGACCATGACCGCTGAGATCACGGGCCTCGTGCGGGGAGTGGACGCGCGCGAATCGAAGCGGCGGCACATCGATCATCACAGCTATCGGGCGCTTGCGCGCCAGGGTCGGTTACGGAATGTGGAGCGCGAGGACACGCTACGCCGTGAGCGCGACGCCTCTCATGCCATCGCGGTGGATGCAATCCGCGACCGGGAGACGGCGAAGACGGCGCACGCGCAGGCTCTTGCCGTGCTGCGCGAGATGGGTGCGCAGTACGGGCTGACGATCGAGCGCGGCACCAAGGCTGAATACGCCGGATTGCGCGCGGCCATGAAGGGAAGCGGGCAAGCCAGCCAGCAGGAGTATCAGCAGATCAAGGCCGCGTTCGATGCGCTCACCGCGCGGCAGGAGCTCGAGCGGCGGCGTCGGAAGCGCAGGCCAGGGATCGAAGGCCACTCGAGCGAGGATGACGGCCAGGGTCACGCGGCAAAGGTGCGGCTGACGCGCGAACGCGACGAGGCGGCACGGATCACGATCTGGAAGGACTCGCAGGGTCGCGAGGTGTTGCACGTCACGCGCTCGCGCATCGAGGTTCTGGATCACAGCCGGGACGTTGAGCGCGTTGCGCTACGAATTGCCGCCCAGAAGTTCGGCGACGCCGTGTCGATCACCGGCAGCGCCGAGTTCCGCGAGCGCCTGGCGCGGCTGGCGACCCGCGAGGGCATTCGGGTGGTCGATGCTGATCTCGCCAGGATCGTCGAGGACGAGCGATCGCGTAGGGCGAGAGGAGAGCGGGTCGCGGCACCGACCGCGGCTCCTACTTCGCCACAGAGCGACAAGCGCTCTGACCCTATGACCGCGCAGCTCGCCCGCTGGTGGAATCCCGAGTCACGGGCCGAGCGAGTGCGCGCCCTGGACGTCGCACAGCGGGCCGGGTACGAGCGCAGCGTCATGGGCGCGTGGCATGCCGCGCGGGACGCGGCAGAACGTCAGCACGCCGGGATCAGCGCCGACCCGGCCGAGCGCGAGCGGTCCGAGAGTGAGGAGAGCCAGACCCGCGCCCCGAACCCCGCACCCGAGCCGGACGACGAGCAGGATCTCGACGAGGGACGATAGCCGCCCCGTCCCGGAATCATCAACCCGAATCGGTACCGCCGTTGTGGTTATCACCCCCTGGAGCATCGGGGGGCTCGCTCACGCCAAATAGAGTGGCGCCTCTGAGTTGCCTTGCAATGAATCCCGAGATGTCCTTGGCAGCGTTTGCTGGAGACAACAGCTTCGTTTCCCGCGGCGTTCCCGGACCGGACTGTTCCCCGCAGACGACGCGCGCCGAAAAACGTTCTTTCCAATCATCCGAGACTGTATCTCGTTGAATTTCGAGTTGTGGTATCGACAGCGGCTTGCGTGTGTGCGAGCCTGGGACGACGTACTCGAGTATCGCCTTGACCACTGCACTCGGCGCTGCCACGAACTCCTCGTATGTTACCCGGAGCGGGCGCGTGTGCGTAACATCAAATACGTGCTCCCAGGCCAGTTCTTGGCGCGATAGTGCGTCCATGCATTCCTGAATGTGCCGCTCGTCGTATTCGCACGGTTTCTGCTTCGCTGCATTGGCGAACCACGCACCAGAACGAATTGCTCTTGAGTATGAAATGGCCTGCGCGAGCTTGTCTGCACGCGTGAGATACACCACATGTGTGGGCGCTATCAATGGGATGAGCTTCGGCCGCTCCCGCATGATTTCCACGTATTCATGAGCAAAAAATTTATAGGAAAACACCCCGTTAGGGCCCGTGCGCACACGTTGTAACGCTTTCCAATATTTCAATTCATAACGGAACAATCCACTCCAGCGGGGCGTCGACGTCATCATCTTTGGATTGGTGTATTCCAGTGGCGCGCCTAACGCTCCAGTTCGCCATAGCTCCAGGCAAAACGCCGTGCTGCCTGAACGAGGCATGGTGGCAATCATCAGCTGTATGGTCGGCGGGCCTTTCCGGATTGGAAAGTCGAATTCTCTTGTGTACAGACGCACGGAGATATGCATGGATTGTCCTGCCGGTATTCCCGTTACATGCTTTGCGCTAGATGCGGTAGCTTTTCCCTGGTGTCTCGTGTCCGACCGCCGCGTGGAGCTGCGCTTGCCGGTGTCTGGTGGGCTGTCTTACTGATTCTTGGCATCGGTGTGCCCAATCCATCGCTTGGCTGGAAGGGCGTACTCGACATCCCACGTCGGGAGAGTCATCTCGCCATCAGTGAGCCGCACGTGCCATACGCCGTTTGAAGTCTCATGCGCTGGGCACGTGGCACACCAATAGGTTTCATCCAAGTGTACGCCTTGCGGGAACTCGGAAGCGGCAACCCGACGGCCAAACCAATGCAGGTCGCCGGAGTCATCACGGATCCCTTCCGCCCATACGGTCCGAGGACCGTATGGGTGCGTAACGCACAATAGCGCGCTCGATCCTTCGCTCGAGGCATGAGCCAGCACCACGTAGCCATCCGGGAAGCGTGGCCAGTGACGCCGCGCGGCGCTGATCGCATGCTGGACGATCTGGGCGATCGCAGAGCGATCCACGGTCCCTTGCGCAACCCCGTGAGGAACTGCTGCGGCCAGCGTGTCCAGCAGATATCGCCGGTCGATACTGGGCCGGGGTCTCAATAGCCGGGCAGCGGTCCCGAGCGCCAAATACAGCGTCGACCGGCCGTCAGATTTCAGGAACTCCGCGATCCGGTGTAGCGCGTCCGCCTCCCTGCTGGGCAACGGCGGGTCTTCGAGCAGCGCATCGTAGAGCCACCCGGTTTCAGGTAATGTGCTGTGGGCCCGCGAAATGCCCAGCAAGTACGTCACGCGGTGGCGCTGCTGGGACCGGAAGTACTCGAGCAGTACGCTGTGCACGCACTCCTGCGTGCGCTCCTCCAGTCCCGCAGCCTGGAACAGAGACAGAGCGTAGTGCTTCCAGGTCTGCGTGTACGTCTCCTTCGCCACGGTCCAGACTCGTTCTCCACGATTCTCTAAATCGTGCAGATCTCCACGTCCATGATACTTTGCGAAGTAGAATACCAATGACCCAATAAGCGGAGGGACGAGTTCCATCTCTTTGCCGAACCCTGGATCCAACCGTAGCACGTGTGCGTGCACCCAATTCGGCAAGGCATGCGTGTTCCCGAAGTCGAGCAATTCGCCCCGGATACTCACATTGGAGGAAAAGTATCCTCCCGAGAACAGACGCTGCACCTGACCGAAGGCGATCTGCTCCGCCATCGCCCGCACAAGTGCCTCAAGAGCCTCCATCGCCCCATTCATGCCCGTTTCGTATGCCGCGGCCGATATCCAATGCGCTATAACATCGCGTGTGCGCTGCACATCAGTCGCTTGACTATCGCGGAAGTCTCCCATCGGTCGTTTGAAGAGCGGCGCGCGCTCAGCGTGTGCGGGTCTCATCACCGCGGGACGAATCAGAATGCCTCGCCGGGCGTTCTGATCATACAGCTGATCGGGCTCCGGACTGGAGAAGTGCAATCCCGTGTCTAGGATTGCGATCGTCGGAACCGCGCCGTGCGGGCACTCGGCCGCCATGACCTCTGCATAGATCGTCTCACGCAGGCACTCCTCCAGTGACAGGCACCCATGCGAGTGCCCTGGCTTGTCGCCCTGACCGACGAGCGGTGTCGGTCCGATGCCCTTGGCCTGAAAACATCCGACTGTCGCGACACGTCCGCTGCCGCCATGCGGAGATCTTCCCTGCGTACTCCCATACCGATCGGCCCAGAGTGTCCGGGTATCCGCCGTGACGCCATCGCTACCGGATTGGACGCACCACGCGAATTCCTCCACGAGCCATTCGCTGACCTGTAGCAGGGTGCGTTCCTGGGCGAGATCGAATCCTCGCTCGAGAAACCACCGCCGATTGAGCCACGCGACCGAAGCCGAAGGTATTCGATGCGCGGTGAAGGGCACGAGGAGTGATCGGCTCCAGTGATCAAGGCGAGGGAGATCTCGCTCCAGCCGCGCTATCTCCCCGGACGAGAAATACCGTGACAGGGCCGTCTCTTCCACGTGGTGATCTTCCGTACGCTGCCATCGTCTCGCCGGCGCAGCGATCGTGCGTCTGTCGATTCCGCGAACAACTCTCGGGCCTCGCGAATCCATGTTCGCACCTCGCCCGCGTGCACCAGGAAATCCAATATCCAGAGGCGCTCGCCTTCGTTCCACTCACTGATGTGCAAGAGCACATTCGGATTGTGGAGCAACCGCCGCTCGGTATCCTCAGTGAGCCATGCCCAGGTCATGTACCCACAGACCTCACCAGAAGCATCCCGAAAGAAATGGATCTGCTCGTGCCGAATTGCCGGCTCAATCCACAACGTCACGCATGCGATTGGATACTGGCAATACTCGTCCGACTTCGCCATTGAGTCCACAGCAAGACCCAGAGCCGGATACAAGTCAGCGGCCGACGCCAAGAGTATGCCTCGCCCACCACGGGCGCTTACAAGTGCTCACGCCCGGTAGAACATAAAGACAACGGCGACATCGCACGGCAAATCCCCGATTACTTCTCGTTGCGCGCTGCCTCATTGACCGGTCGGCATCGTCGCTCCGTGCGCGATCAGCAGATTCCGGAGTGCGAGCTCCCGTTGTCCCGGATCATACTTTATCAAGTAGTCCGGGATTGTGCCTCCTGGTCCAAGCGCCGAATTCACGTTCGCTCCACGCGACAAGAGTAGATAGGCAGTAGACACCTGTCCCATGCCCACGGCCTCGGCCAGCGCAGTGCTGTGATTCGCGTGGCTGTCGTTTTGCTGTTCAATGTTTGCGCCATGATCCAGCAGAAGTTGGACCACGTCGTCTTCGCCGGCGGCGGCTGCCGTCACTAGCGGGGCATCATACTTCGGCGTCATCCCGTGCAGTGTGACATCAGACTCCACAGGATTCACCGCCACGTCGTGCGCGAGCAAAAGTTTGATGACACCTCGCTGTCCTGCCTCAATGGCAAGATCCAATAGCGAGATGTTCGCATTATCAGGATTGCCCAAATAAACGTCGTCATTTGGGCTGGCACCGGTATCAAACGTGTTTTGCAGTGCACGGGTATCGCCATACAGCACGGCTTTCACTATCGGCCACATCTGCTGCTGGTAGAGGGAGTCCTTTGTATTTCTTGCAAGCATCTTTAGCGTTGCTTTGGGCAACGGACCGTTCGCAGCTTGGGCGTTCGGTGGGAAGCGCTTCCGAAGCAACAGATATTCCTTCTGAGAGTATCGACTTTCGCCAGCCGCCTTTGTGTGCGGTACGGTCACCGCATTCGCGATCGTTTCTGCACTTCCAGTGTGTACTGGCATTTGTGGCGACGCGGCTTGCGGAGTCGGTGTATGCGCCAGTCGCTCCATCGCGTAAAAAACGACGCCGAAAGCCACAACCGCAAACACTAAAATGATCTTCACTAAACGCTTGGACATAAAATCCCCCGATTACCAATCGGTACCGAGCACGCTTCATGATGCACACCTTCCTACGTCATTGAAGTTCAAGCGAAAGTTGATCCAGGATTTTTGTGCGCGGACCGCTTCCGGCGCTCTGCGGCATCAACTTCTCCACCTCAGCGTGCTCGATGATCCATGGCGCTGAGCGGCATGCTTGCTTTGCGGGAAGCTGCTTCTGCGCAATCAGCCGGCGGATCGTCTCGGTACTGACCCCGAGCATGGTCGCTGCTTCTTCCATCGTCAACTCGCCTCGGGCTCGACGCTCGCCCTAAACGTAAACGGCTATCGCGTGTGTATCGCGGAACGAACGCACCCGCACTTCGGTCCACGTGTGTCCACGGCCGGTGCGTATGCCGAGTCTATTGAGGATCGAGACGATCCCCTGGTCGGACTGCACGCGGGCGAGCTGGCGCACCAGCTCAACGATGTCGGCCGGAGCCGCGTAGCGGTGCTGACCAGTCTTGTTCTTCTGGAACGCCAGCTCGGTGTGATCGCCACCGTACCAGTGCAGCAGCATTGTGATTTTCTCGCCATCCTTTCTGGCGACAATCTCCTTGACCACCGTGCGCACAATGCGCTTCTTCAGGGACAACGAGCTCTGCGGGTGACGCCATACCGCCGGTACGTCTTCGCCGAGTTGCAGTAAGGCCCTGCGCATATCCTCCGTCAAGGAGGCTGGCCGACTCGACTTCATCGCTTCCAGCTCCGCCTCGATATCCCGGTGGTGCTTCAGCGATTCATTCCATCGTCGCTCAAGCTCAGCAGCAACCAGGCGGTTGTCCGGATCCACCGCGTCGTACTGGCGGCGGGCGCGAGCCACTTCGAAGCGCGCCTGCTCGAGTGCAAGTTCCTTCTGGGCGATGCGCTCATCATCGTGGTGCCCACGCCGGTCGATCGCGGCGAGTGCCGCATCGATGCCCAGTGGTTCAAGCCGCCGCAGGATCTCCTCCTCGACGAGCCGATCAGCCTTGAGCCCGCCGAAGGAGATGCAGCGGTCCGTACCATGATTGATCATCGCACCCTGACAGGAGTAGCGCAGGCAGTTGCCCTGCGTGCCGCTGTAGGTGACGTGGAACTTGCGCCCACAGTGCCCACATCGCAGCAGACCTGCAAGTAATGCGCCCCCGTTGCGAGCGGGGCCCCGTACGAGCTGTCCCTTCATGGCCGCGTTGTTCGTGATCTGGCGTTGATTGGCCTGGTACTCATCCCAAGCGATGTATCCGTCATGATGATCCGGGATCAGGACCTGCCACTGCTCCTGTGGGACACGCACCCCGGCGACGCTGTGCTTGCGACCTTGTGCGATCCGAGTGACCGTCTTCGTACGCCCAAAAACATAGGCCCCGCCATAAATCGGGTTCGTCAGGATGTGGTGCAGGACATTGTAAACCGGTAGCTTCCAGCGCACCGCACGTCCTTCGGCTCCGTAGACGATCGCGGGCAGCTCGATGCGCTCCTGGCGCAACCACAGAAGCACCTGACGGACGCTGCCGAACCGGCGGAACTTGCGAAAGACCAGCTCGATCGCCTTGCGGATCCGGCGATCCGGGTCCATCTCGATGCGATCGTTCGCCACTCTCACATATCCGACGGCGACCGTCATGAGCAGCTCGCCGCGACGGGCCTTCTGCATCAGCGCCTCGACAGATCGCTGCCGCAGCGTCGAGAGCTCCATCTCGGAGAGCGTTCCCTTCATACCCAGCAAAAGCCGGTCGTTTGCTTGTCGGGCATCGTAGACGCCGTCCTCATCGATGATGAGTGCATCGACGAGCCGACAGAACTCGAGCAGCGTGTGCCAGTCACGTCCGTTGCGCGCCAGGCGAGATGCCTCGATACAAAGCACTGCACCGACATTGCCTTCGCACAGGACCGCTAGAAGCCGCTCGAAGCCCGGACGATGAACCCCGCCGCCTGAGCGACCGAGATCATCATCGATGACGGTCACTTCCTGCCACCCGAGAACGCGCGCCCGGTCAGCGAGACCATACTGCCGACGCTGGCTCTCGAGGTTATGCTGCACCTGATCGAGGGTCGACTGTCGAACATAGACGACTGCGTGGCGCTTCAGATGATCCGCGGTGATCTTACTCATCGCTTCGATCTCCGTCCCTTGCGGCCAGTGCGCCGAGCAGGAGCTCGACGAGCAACTCCAGTACCTTTGCCTCGATGTCCTTTGGCAGCGGTACGGGCTCCTCGTCTAACAGGTTCCGCTGCCTCAATCGTGCTTCGTTGATCATCGCGAGCGCCTCCGGCTGGGGAAGCCTGAGACGATACGGCAGCGTCAATGATCTGCCGAAGTTCGATCAGCGCCTGCGCATCGATCCTGGGTTGCGCGACAATGGCCATACGTGCGGCGTCCGGATCAGCCATCCACGTGGGCAGGAGCGTCAGTGATCCATCGCGCTGTGCGACAACGTATCCGCGCTCGCTCCTGAAGCTGTGCGTACGCCACACGCTCAGACGCTCACCGTGCCTCGGATGGAAGCGGTAATGGACCGTAATCTCGAAGAGATGCGGATGGGCAGTATGTGACCGGTTCGCCGCCTATGAGTAAGCCCCACGTGCCGATCCGGGCTTGGCTGCGACGCATAGAATATCATAGTGTCAGCCGCAACCCCTTCAGCGAGCAGGGTTGACGAAAGGCGCCTTCGCACGATGACGCCGGGCGGCATTTTGAAGCCTCAGCACGCGCCGTAGTGGAGCACGCAGCCGTAGACGGTGAGACGGTGCCGTAGTCCGATCTGACCGATCAGCACGGTGGCCCATTCTGCGGCAACAACTTGGCATTTATGGCACCCTGGATCAGCGCTGCCCATTCTTTGGCTCTATTGGAGCCCAATGAATTGAAGTAATCCGCAAGTCCCTGCCAGTTTTGGGTTGCGAGAAGATAAGCGGCGCCTCCCGGGCTCGGCATGCTTGCGGTCAATGTGCCGTCACTCGTGTGAAACGCGAAGTCGATCAGCGCCACCTGCACCGGATTGGGCAACTGGTTGAGCGATACATTTGAGTATGTTGACAGCCACGTCGACAACCGTGAGGTAGTTCCGCTATAGACATCCTGAAAGAGCGTCTGGGCATCCTGGAAACTCAACAGATCAAATGTTCCGTTGGATGTGTAGCCATCAAGCAGGCTCAATGCCTGCGTCCCTTTGGGCGCCTGAACTTGTATGCAGATTGTTCTGTAGCCGCCGTTAAGATCTTCGACGCTGCAGGACGGCGGTGGCTTGAGAAATGGGCTGACAGCATTGATGATGCCCGTAGGAACGCCATCCAGTGTCAACATGTAGGTATTCTGTTGTCCAAGATCAACTCCATTCATCGTCATGCCGGACGTGCAAGACGGGCCGGCATAGGGCGCGGGCCTGGACGTGCCCGCTTCGATCATGCGCTGGAACTCAGGCCGGCGGTCGTTGGTGGCCGACGCGCCTGGCTCCACATAGGTCTCAACGAGCTGATAGCCCCGCGCCTCGCAATAAGCCTCACCCTGACGCTTCTGGTCGGGGATGGAGACATCGTGCTCGGCCTGCCGCGCCGTCGAGACACGCAGATAGAGGGCGGCGCGCAGGGGCACGGTCATGGCATCTGTCTCCCGGTCAGGTCATGAAGCCGATCCGAACAGCTCATCGAACAGGTCGGCGAACCACCGCTCGAACACCTCCACCTCGGCCTCGGTGATGGGCACGCGCTCCGGCCAGTCGTCGCTGACGGTCCAGGTCGAGAGGTCATGCTTCGGCGGCCGGCCGGGGAACGGCCAGGGGTAGCCGAGCAACGTTTCAAGCTGCTCGGAGGCAGTGGGGATAGGTTTGAGGACAGACCGGGGCATGTCGGCAGTATCGCGCCGGCGGGCGCCAAGCAGAATGGCCCATGTTTGCGCCGCGCTGCGCCAGGATTTACTTCGGTCGCGGCGCGCCCCATCCTTCCCCTTTCCGGCCCGTTCTCGGCGACACCGCCAAGCCCAGGAACACCATCACGGCCTGGTTAAGTCGGATCAAATCCTCATCGTCCAGCCGGCCGATCCGCTCGCCGACCTTGGATTTCGAGACGGTGGTGATCTTGTCCACCATCAGCCGCGAGGGGGAACGCAGCCCGTTTCGCTCATTCGGCTCCACCGGCAGCCGGAACAGGGGTGCCTCTGTTGGGTCCGTGGTGAAGGAACAGACTGTAATCGAGTCCGTCGCGTCGAACGCATCATCCTGCACGATGACGACGGGGCGCGGCTTGCCCGCATAGTCCCTGCCGCCGGAGACGGTCCAGACCTCGCCCCGTCTCATTCATTGTCCCAGTCGGACACCGCGTCGATAAACGCCTGATCCTCGGCCGTATGGGCGCTTGCCGCCACGGCCAGAGATTGCCGGTGCGCCTCCGAGCGGAAGGACGACGCGCGCACGTCCGGCACCCAGATCTGAATCGGTCGCAGGCCCTGGGCGCGCAGCCGATCACGGTGTTCCTGAACCTTCACGCGTGTCGACTTTGCGCCCTGTGCCGATGCCATGGTTCGACCCTCTGAAAAAGTTACATGTAACCTACCACAGGCGATTCGGCATGGGAAGCAGATCTGGCCCGGCAGAGCGTGGGGCCCCACTCGCAGTCACCAATGAGCTCGTGGGCCGTCCGACCATCGCGCCGGGGAAAATGTGCAAAATATCAATATAGAACAATAGGTTGATGTTAAGGCGCACATTACGTGTCGGTGCCGCGCATTGCTGAATCGTCGAAAAATAGAAGCAAAAACAACCGACCGACCGAGCCGCAATGTGCGGCCTTTTATCTGGCCCTCCTAAATCGCGGGACTACCCTAACGTGATGCTCCGGGACGTCCCAGCTGAGGTAGGCCGGATGCGTCTCGTCGGCACCTGGGATGAGGCTCAATGCCAAGGTGGTTTTACCGACCTGGCGTGGGCCACCGAGAAAGACCATCTTCTCGTGCAAGTCCTGACGGATCGGCTCTGTGAGGCAGCGCTTCATGGGGTTCTCCCAATAACGCGGAATACGTATCTAAATTAGAGTTAACCCTAGTAATATCCTGTTAGCTCTTGCCTGCGCGGCCACTGCCTCGGGTCGTCGTGTTCGCGTCCAGGGCTCCTCCCGAAAGACTCGCTGCACCGAGAACCTCCGCAGGACCGCGGTAGTCTTGAGGAGTGTCCAGCGGTGCGGCCGACGGGCAATTCTGCCTGATATCCCATCAAGGAGCGGGAGCCCCCATCAACGTCCAGGAGGGCAGGATCATGGGGACATCGAGACCCACGCTACAGAACGACCGAAGAGATCACCGGGCGGGCGGGCTGACGCCCGCCTCTTGCGCAAAGCAGATGACCGAGAAGGCCCTTACAATGCCCGGAAAACTCTAACTCGTTCGCTACTCAAGGCGGGGGGCGTCGCAGTGGGCACGACTGTCTGCGAGGGAGGGGGCTGGTCAGGATGGCCTGACGCGATACGTCGTAGCCGTGTGCAGCCTGTAGATGCAAGTGGCCATGTACCTTGGAGTAGCGCTCACGCGCGGAAATATGCTTCGCGATCTAGATCGGCTAGCAAGCCTGGATGGGTCGGTCGCCATCCCAGCCGTTCCTGGGTCAGCTGACTGGAGGCTGGGTTGTCGTAGGCGGCGAACGGAGCGAGCCAACTGAACCGCCGGGCCGCCTCGTTGGGCGTCATGCTGACCGCGGGCAGGTTCAGTCGCTGCCCAATCACCTGGACAATCTCCCGGAACGGAACGCCCTCTTCGGCGACGCCGTGATAGCGCGCGCCGGGTTGTCCCGCTTCCAGCGCCAAGCGCAGCAGGACCGCCGCATCAAGGCGATGGACGGCGCTCCACCGGTTCGCGCCCTCGCCGACGTAGCCCGCACTCTTGTGCTTTCGCGCAGCGGCGATGAGCCTCGGGACGAGACCGTGATCACCATCGCCATGCACCGAGGGCGCCAGACGAACCACCGTCGCGCGGACGCCACGTTCGGCCCAAGCCTTGACGGCCGCTTCGGTCTGCGAGCGCATCCAACCCGGAGAGTGCGGGTCGGGCTCGTCGTCTTCCGTTGCTGTTCGCCCCTCGGCCATACCCATGGTGCCGAACACGGTCACCAGGGGCCTACCCGACCCCTTCAACGCCCCGGCCATGGCGTCGATCGCACGGCGGTCTGCGGCGGTGATCGCCGCGCCGAACCGGCCGACGATCCCGAGCGGCGAACCGCCGAGGATGACACCAAGCCGTCGCCCGAGCGGGATATCGCCCGGACCATGGATGAAGGCCAGGTGGATGACGCCATCGGCGCCTGCGGCTCCGGCGCTGAGGGTTTCAGGCTCGTGAAGGGATCCTGCATGGGCTTTAGCGCCAAGTTTTACCAGCCTCTGGAAGGCGTTATCCGAACGCGCCAAGCCAGTGACCTGATGGCCGGCGCCAATCAGCTCTTTGACAACCGCCTGACCAATAAAACCGCTTGCTCCGGTGACGAATACTCGCATGCCGATCTCCCAATAGCCTTGGGCAACGGTACCGGCAACAGCAGAGACGGTCTATAATCAAAAATCCATATTTGATTATCGAGCGTCCAATTGGATCCCTTGTCGCAAGTTATCAGCCTGCTGCGGCCACGTGAGTTGAGCTGGCGCATGATTGCGGTACGAGAGCCTTGGGCCATCCGCTTTCCCGCCGTAGAAGCGGTGGTATTCGGGCAAATGATCGAAGGAACCTGCACGCTAGAACGAGGCGAGATCCAGCTGGAGCTGCGGCCTGGTGACTTCATGATGATGGCCCGCCCCCCTGAGTGGACCATGCGGTCGGGTCCGGAGGTCGAGCCGGTCGGATTGAAGGTGCTGTTCGCCGATCCGAAAGCACTTCAAGGGGATGATCCCGCCAAGCCCGCCGCCCGGTTCCTTGCAGGCCATTTCCTATTCGCCGACCCCAATGCGGATCAGATTGCAGGGCTGCTGACGCCGATCGTGCATGTCCGAGCGGCCGATGTGGCCGCTCAGCGGCTGGGACGGTTACTGAGTCTTTTGGATGACGAGGCAACGGCGGACCGGCCAGGCCGTTCTTTGGCGTTGGATCGCCTTCTGGAGGTGATCCTCGTGGAGTCACTGCGCCACCGCGCCAGCCAAGTGGAAAGCATGCGGCCGGGCCTGTTGGCGGGCCTGGCCGACCCGCGCATCAGCCGCGCACTGCGGGCGCTCCACATGGAGCCGTCACGCAACTGGACCGTTGCCCAGCTCGCGCGGGAAGCGCACATGTCGCGTGCCGGATTCGCTGCCAGGTTCGCCGCAATCGTCGGTAAGTCGCCCATCGGTTATCTGTCGGCTTGGCGCATGTCGCTGGCCAAAGCTGCCTTGGTGTCGACCAAGCGTCCGATGATCGAAGTAGCCAAGGTTGCAGGCTATGGATCGGTCAGCGCTTTCAGCACTGCGTTCAACCGCACCACAGGCATCTCGCCAACGGTTTACGGTCAAATGGCGAGGGACTGAGGCGAGTGTCCACATTCAGTTACTGCACCGGAAGTGCTGACGCAACGGCTTCAGCCAGCGTTGTGGTCAACGATCATCTGGTGAAGCCCCATTCCGAGTAGAGCCGCTTGGTACTCTGCAGGCGGCAGGTCGCGATAGGTGACTTTACGATTGAGTCTGGCGGTAGCGGCAACGGCCAGGTCATCCATGGTGAACGCTGTGTCGCCCGCCAGTTCATTCACCCCGTTCTTGGCCAGCTTCCTGACGTAGAACTCCAACTCGAAGTGATCGCGGAAGAAGCGGCTGAACGAGTGGAGGATCACCACGCCGAACGGCGCGGGATTGGACGTGCCCGCCTCGATCATGCGCTGGAACCCGGGGCGGCGGTCGTTGGTCGCCGACGCCCCCGGCTCCACATAGGTCTCGACAAGCCGATAGCCTCGCGCCTCGCAATGAGCCTCGCCCTGGCGCTTCCGGTCGGGGATGGAGACATCGTGCTCAGCCTGCCGCGCCGTCGAGACACGCAGATAGAGGGCGGCGTGCAGCGGCACGGTCATGGCGCATGTCTCCGTGTCAGATCATAGAGTCGACCCGAACAATTCATCGAACAGGTCGGCGAACCATCGCTCGAATACCTCGATCTCGGCCTCTGTGATGGGCACATGGCCCGGCCAGTCGACGGCGACGGTCCAGGTCGAGAGGTCATGCTTCGGCGGCCGACCGTGGATGGGCCAAGGATAGCCAAGCAGCACTTCAAGCTGCTTGGAGACGGTGGGGGCTGGGTTGTGTGACTGCCGGGGCATCTCCGCAGTATCGCGCGGGCGTTAGACTGGCAGAACAGCATGACGACGTCGGACGCATCGTGGGCAAAGTCATGCCCAACTTGTCCCGGAAGTCATTGACCCGACAGCGACTCTCTGACTCCTGGAGGCGCTTCATTCGCAGGTAGTGTTCGATGCCCCTGCCAGACCCGGCACGCCTTGAGCCGGGGGGTGTACCGGCGCAGCGCGAGGCGAACGTCGCCTCCGCCGGTCCGTCGTCAATTCGCGTGAATTTGACGTAGACCGTTGCGCAGAGTCCCAATAGCCGCAGCGATATCCTGCTGCGAGATGCACCCATAGCCGAACAGGACGACGCGGACCGCCCGCTTGCGGCTCCCCCACTGCGCAACATCGGCGACATTCTCGATCGCCACACCGCATCTGCGCGCCTTGGCCACCAATGCTTCGGGCGCGTACCCATCGGCAACCCGCGCGGCGATGTGTAGGCCTGCTGAGGACTCGATCGGCGTGAACCAAGGGGACAGCTCTGTGCGCAGGCCATCCAGCAGCAACTTGCGTCGCAACGAATATTCGCGCCCCACACGCCGCAGGTGCCGCGCCAGGTGTCCCTCCAGGATGAAATCGGCGAGTGCCTGCTGATATACGCTCGGGCAATTCCAGACGTTGACCTGCAGCGCCGATAACAACGGATCACGCGCCCAAGGGGGAGCGATCGTGAATCCGGTGCGCAGGTCGGGGGAGAGTATCTTGGAAAAGCTTCCCACGTAGAACACCGACTCGCATTGGTCCAGTGTCTGCAATGCATCGAGCGGGCGGTCGCCAAAGCGAAACTCAGAGTCATAGTCGTCTTCGATGATCACGGCGCCGTTGCGACGTGCGTACTCGAGAAGAGCGAGCCGCCGGTCAATCGGCAATACTCCGCCCAGTGGAAACTGGTGGGACGGCGTGACGCAAATGACGTGCGCACCCGGAGGGACTCGCTTTGTGACCATTCCGTGCTCATCAACCGGAACCGCTACCAGATGCGCGCCGGCAGCGCGGAAAACTGCGGCGAGTGGCGCATAGCCAGGGTCCTCGAGTGCCACGACCGTGCGGCCGGGGACAACGAGGATCCGCGCAATCAAATCAAAGGCATGCTGTGCGCCGGCAGTGACGATGAGGTCGGCCGGCCCACACGCAATGGCTCTCGTATTCGAGATGTGTCTGGCGATGGCAAAGCGGAGGCGCTCAACGCCAGCCGGCGCTGCGTACAGATCCTCAACACGCGCGCCCCTGCGCTGCGAGCGCCCCAGCAATCGGCACCAGATCGAGCGCGGAAATCGGTCGAGGTCGGGAATCCCGATCCGAAAATCGAATCGGACTCGTCGCTGATCAAGTGCCCGAGGACGGGCCGTGCGCCACGCTCGGGGCAGCAAATCCCGGGCCAACCGGTGACGGGCAGACTCTCTCTGCGGCGCCAGACCGGGATTGAGAGTTGCCACATAAGTACCGGAGCCACGGGCAGCGCGCAGGTAACCCTCCGATATCAGCATATCGTATGCGCTCACGACGGTGTTGCGACCGATTGCGAGCGCCAGGGCCAGGGATCTAGTGGAGGGCAGTTTCGCCCCGGCGCACAGCCGCCCTTTGAGAATTGCGGTACGCAGTTGACCGTGTAGCGAGCGCAAGCGCTGGCGGCTGCCCAAATCCGAAACGCGCAGCTCAAAGGGCAAAAGTGGTTCCATATTCATTCAATAAAGTGGTGCTTAACTAGAACCAGCTCAAGAGCCAGTATAACAGGGCTTGTCACCTCCATGAGGCATGTGACAAGGGAAGATCTGCGCTTTGAAGCTGGCTGTAGCCCTCACGTACGTCAAGGAACACACCATGCACGACCCTGCAATCGCTGAATCAGGCATCAAGAGAATCTCCTCTGATCTGGAGGGAACGACCCTGTCGGGGTGGATTGCAGAAGGGGCGGGGAAGTGGTCGCGACCGTTGCGTTTTCTTGGTGAGCGCGGTTTTGTAGAGGTGATGCGCCTGATGCCGGGGGCATCGGTACCGCTCCATCGTCATACAGGCGAGGCACATGCGTTGACGCTCTCGGGGCAACGACGATTAGGCAGCGGCGAGGAAGTCGGTGCCGGAGAATATACATACGAGCCACCGGGTCATGTCGACGCATGGGAGGCTGTCGGCGATTCCGAACTGCTCGTTTTGGTGATCGTGATGGGCGAAGTTCATTATATCGACGCTTGCGGAACAGTCACCAAGGTTGTCTCTTCGGCAACGCGGCGTGCGGATCTCGAGCGCTATCGCCAACAGGCAGGAATTGCCCAGGAAATCGAGGACCGGACGAGTCAGGTCATTCCGGACTGGAGTCGGTGCGGCGCAGCAGTCGCGTGCACTTCGCGCGCCGTTGTCCTGGCTTACATCCAAGCGTTGGACGCACATGACTATCGTGCGGCTCGGGCATATCTAGACGACAGTGTCTTGATCAAGGGGCCCGCCGGCGAGGCATTCCGGACACCGGAGGATTTCGTCAGAATGATGGCGCAGTTCCCTGGGCGTTACAGGATCAAGAGGGTTTTCACCGACGGGGAGGAGATCTGCGTGCTCTATGATTTCGTGACCGAGAAATCGAGTGCCTTCTTCTGTTCTTGGTATCATGTCAGCGGAAAGCGAATCCGTGCGATTCAAACGATTTTCGATCCCCGTGCATTGACTCGCACATGACTCTCGCGGCCGTCTTCTCACCCGGTTCTGGTCCATTACCGGTTCACGGCCCATTTACCGAGGAGTGGCTCAGATAGCGGCCTTCGTGGCCGAACGGCTGAGTATCCAAAAGGGATCCAGGGAGTTGCAACCACCTCCCGAGGTAGATGCCGAAGATCAAGATACAGATCTGGCAGAGGGAGCGGAAGCGGCGCCGTCGGAGTCTTAGCGCCACAGCGAAAACGTAGTGATCGTCGCTATCGCTCCTGGCCCGACAGTCTCGAGCCTGCCGCTGCATTTCACGGTTGGGGCGAATTCCCAGCGACAAGACTCGCTGCAAACCGTCTGGCGCCGCGGCTCGGGTCGGCGAGTCGCACGGATGACTTTCAGGCGCCGTGGGCGCGCGGCATGCCCCGCGAACCCGCTGACTCGACGATACGCGGCGCCCATCGGAGCCAATTGCTTTGCGGGCAGCGCGGGATGGAATCAAGCGTTGCGGTGAGCTTTGTGCGGGCGGTCTGCTCACCGTAATCAGGCCAGTCGGTCCCGATCGACGGGCGTCTGTGGCGGCGGCCCTGATCGGCGTGTCTGGTCATTCGCGACGCACCTGGCGCGGTATCATTGCGGCGGGATCGTGAGGGCGCTACCGAGAGCGCGAGGAGAATCACGGGGTATGAAGCAGGCGGAGTTCGTCATTCTTGGGCCCGGTGCCCTGGGCTCGATTCTTGCGGCGCATCTGGTCAACGCGGGCCACTCGGTCATTGTGTTGGCACGCGGGCAGCGTGCACGACACATCGAGCAGCACGGGCTGCGCGTCAAGGGGCTGGTTGATATCGCCGTTCCGGTGACGGTGTTGACCGATCCATCGGGGCTCGACGCGGCCGGGTGTCTGATCGTGGCGACCAAGACTCCCGGTACGCGCGCCGCGCTCGAGAGTCTGCGCCACGTCGCGGTGGACGCTGCCTTTTCGGTGCAGAACGGGCTGCAAAAGAACGAATTGCTGGCTGCGGTGTTCGGTGCGGACCGCGCGCTCGGCGCGCTGGCCAATACCAGCGGGGAGCTGCTTGCCACTGGCGAGGTGCTCTTTACGCGCAACGTCAACCTGTTGCTCGGGGAGCTCGATGGCCGCTGCAGCGCACGCGCACAGGCGTTGGCGGCGACTCTCGATGCCGCCGGCGTTCGCTCCAGTGCGGTCACCGACATCCTGAGCTGGGAGTGGAGCAAGTTCGTCGCCTGGCTGCCGCTGATGAGTCTGGCGGTCACGACGCGCCTGGCGACCTGGCGCTATCTTAGCGACCCCGGCAGTGCGTGCGTGTTGGTACGCATGGCGCGCGAGGCGGCGCTGCTGGCGAGCGCCTCGGGCGTGGCATTGACCGAGCAGGGGGCGATCCTGCCGCTGCAGGCCATTCTCTCAGGCGCCCAGCCGCAGGCCATCGATGCGGTGCGCCGGGCGGGAGCGGAGTTTGCCGCGAGCGCACCGGGACACCGGATGTCGGCGCTGCAGGATCTCGAGGCCGGTCGTGCGCTCGAGGTCGAGGAGACCTTCGGCGACGCCGTACGCAGGGCGCAGTCGCTGGGGCTCAGCGTGCCACTGCTGGAGGCGTTTTATCACCTCGTCGCCGCGATCGATCGCGCCCGCCCGCACTGAACGCCGCTCACTCTCGCTCTGCGCCGCTGTGCCATCCGTGCAGCAGTACGGTGTGCGCCGTCCGTCACTGCAGGCGCAATTGCAGACGCACCTCACCGTGCCACGCCTGACCGGACTGTTTCGTCGTGATGAAGACGCGCTTGGGGCTCAGTCCGCCGTGCGCGAGCAGTGCAGTCTGTACATTCTGCGCGCGCGCCAGGCCTAGCGCGACGAGCACCGCCGGGTTCGGGCGCGCGGTCGGGCGCAACTGCGAGCGCAGCCAGAGTATCTCGCTGCGCTCGCGGGCCAGCTTGCTGCTGAGCGCTGCTGGCGCGGCCTCTGGGCGGTTTGCGGCGCTTGGGGTGGGCGCTGCGGTCACGCTCGGCGGGTACAACGGACGCTTGTGCAGGCGCGCCCGATAGAGTGCCGCAAGCGCTCGCAACTGCTTCGGCACGCTCAGGGATGCGAAGCCGCCCGGCGCCGCGCCACGGGCTCGCGCCAGCGCCAGTGCGTCGATTCGCTCATCTTCGAGCGCGCGTGCATCGAGTGCGCCGGCCGGTCCGGCCGGAATGTCGAGGCTCAGCGCAGGGCGCTCGCTGAGCGCGTGCGCCAGCGCGGCGAGGCTCGCGGCTGCGGGGTGTCGGAGCGCGGCCGAGCCGGGTTGGAAGGCGATGTATTGCGCCTGCGCGGCTCCGGCGAACAGATGGCCGATCAGACTGAAGGGGGCGAGAGCGGCCTTCTCGAGCAGGTGCACGAGCATCGTCCAGACGATCGAGGCGATGTGGAAATCCGGATCGCTCAGCGAGCCGGTGACCGGCAGATGGATGCGGATCACCCCGTTGCGGTCTTTCAGCAGGGCCGTTGCGAGCCGGATCGGCCAGCCGACACTCTGCTTGCTTGCGCTCGGCCCGCCCCACTGCAGCTGATCGATCTCGATGCGATGATCGGCGTCGAGTCGGCGGTTGTCGATGCGATAGCGGAAGCGGGCGCTGAGGATGCCTTTGGCGATTGCATAGCCGGCATAGCGGTCGGAGTACGGATCGAAGATCGGCAGCTGGATATTCTTGAAGGCGGCGCGGATGTCGGTGTCGCTGCCGAGGCCATATGGATTGAACGCGCCGCTGACGGTCACGGGCGAGTACTGATCGATGACCTGTCCGCCGAGCGAGAGGTGCGCAATTGCCTGCCTGGAGGTCGATACGTTGGTGATCGTGCCGTGCAGATCGTCGATGGGCGCATGGAAATGCGGTTGGATCGACTCGTCCGCGAAGTTGATCGAGCCGCCGGTGATCTGGAGCCGCTCGAGCAATGCCGCGAGTGCCGGTGCGGCCGCTCGGCGGCCTGCCTGGGCCGGCTGCACCGCCGGGTGACCATGAGCCGCCGGGGCGCGGGGCGGGAGGAGGGCGGCGAGGTTCAGCGTGCGGTTCGGCAGGATGACGATCTGTCCCTCTGGGGCGCTGAGCTGTGCGTTGCTGATGAGCAGGTGTCCGGGCCGGTATGCGATGCCGCGCACGCTGAGCGCGCGCCAGCCGAAAAGGCCGATTCCCGTGCTGCGCTCGATCAGACGCAGGTGACGCACGTCGGCGCGTCCCTCGAGGTGCGCGAGGCGCCCGCTGTCGAGCTCGACAAAGCCCCGTGTGCCGAACGTGCCGGAGTGCAACTCGGCGGTGTGCGCCAGGGGCAGATACGGCACGAACGGGCGCAGCGGCAGTCGCGACAGCGACACCCACAGAGCCGCGCTGTCGCGACCGGGCGTGACTCGCCCGGCGAGCACCAGATAGCCACGCGGGGCAACGCCGGCGTGCACCGTGAAGGGTATCGGACGCGCAAGATTGTTGCTGAGCCGACGAGCCGTGAGTGAATACACCCGCAATGCGAACTGTGCCGCGGGTTTGACCGAGCGGTCCCGCACGGCAACGAGTGCCTCGCGCAGCTTGAGGCGGCCGAGTTGCACGTGCCACTTCGCAGTTGCTGGGGCCGATTGTGCTCCGGGGTGAGCGTGCACCGCTCCGGCGGCCGGCAGCAGACGCAGCAGCGCGAGCCGCCCGTGCTGGCCACGCTGCACGGGCAGTCGCAACCCGCGCAGTGCCAGCATGCCGATAGTGATGCGGTGCGCATGCGGATCGAACGCGGTCTGGGTGAGCGAGAGCCGCTGCAGGCTAAGGTTCTGGCCCTTTGCTGAGTGCGTGCCGTGCAGTTGCAACTGCGTGAAGGTCAGGTTCGCCAGTGAGGCGTGCAGAGACCCGCCGAGTTGTATCGTGCCGCCCGCGGCACTGATCCCGGCGATGCGCACGATGCCGTGCAGCAGCGAGCCGCCATCGAGCGCCACTCCCGTGCTGGTGATGCCGAGCTGTGTTACCCCGACATTCAGCCCGTGCACGCCCGTGCTCAGCGTGTACTGCGTGCTCAGGCCGAGCCGCCCGCCACGCGCACTCACCGGCAGGTGCGGCAGAAACCGGGCCAGAGAGACTATCGGCGCGCCGGTGAGCGACAGTCCGCCCGAGGAGGCGAGCGGAGCCATCGTGAGCTGACCCCACCAGCTGAGGTGCGCGCCATCGTTGCTGGCGGCCTGCAGCGCGAATCGTCCACCCTTGCGTCCCCAGGTGCGGAAGTTCACCAGCCGCAGCGTGATGGGCGCCAGGCGCTCGCGCGCGGCGGGCGAGTGCTCCAGATCCGTCACGCTGAGCTGGCCCTGATTGATGCGCAGCGCATCGATGCGGATCGGCGGCATCGAACCGGTCGGCTTGCGGGGGACGGGCTTGGCGGGCGCAGGCGCACTCAGCGCAGCGAGATTGAGCGTCCCGGAGGGGCCGATCACCAGGTTGACCTGCGGCGCATCGAGCTCAAGGGCGGTGAGGTGATACGTACCCGCAAGCAGCGACAGCGGTGCGAGGCCGACGAACAGCCGCTTGAAACTCGCGATCGGTTGTCCCGGAGTGCGCAGCTGCAGATCGTGCACCGTGAGCGTGAAGTGCAGCGGATCGACCTTGATCAGGCCGAGGGAGAGCGCGAGTGCCGGTCGCGCGCGCGCCCAGCGCATGGCCTCGGAGCGGATCAGACGCGGCGCGAGCACGTAGCCCGCCCAGAGATACGCCAGAAATAACACCAGCACCGCGACGAGGGCGGTGAGCCAGCGGCGCCGGAGCCGTCGGATGGCGCTGCCAAGACTCATGCCGCTCTCCTGCGATCCACTGCGCCCTGCGGGCGCGCACAGCAGCGTGCAGCGCGCATATCGCTCCTCGGCTCCTTGTTGGCGGCTCTGGGCTAAGGTCGACGCCTGCGTGGGCCGGCGTTCGCCCGCGAGCACGAGTCTACAATATAATCGCAGCGCTCGACTCCCGCGAGGTGAGTCGGTCCACTCTGCAGCGAACCGGAGGGCGCGATGACCCCTTTTACCCCGCTTTACACCGCGCATGCCAAGGCCACGGGTGGCCGCGATGGCAGTGCCGCATCGAGCGACGGACGCCTGAACGTCAAATTGTCCGTGCCGAGCGAGCTCGGCGGTGCGGGGGGCGAGGGCACCAACCCGGAGCAGATGTTTGCCGCAGGCTATGCCGCCTGCTTCATCGGGGCGCTGAAGTTCGTCGGCGGACGTGACCGGATAGCCGTCCCGGCCGACGCGTCGATCGAATCCTCCGTCGGCATCGGCCGGATTGCGGCCGGATTCGGCATCGACGTCGAGCTGCGCGTCTCCCTGCCCGGTGTGCCGCGCGAGCTTGCCGAGCGCTTGGTGAGCGAAGCGCACAAGGTCTGCCCCTATTCGAACGCGACGCGCGGCAACATCGATGTCAGGTTGATGGTTGTTTGATGTGCAGGTCCGCGACATGCGCGGCAGCGGGTGGCGTGCCGGTGACGGTGCGCTGAGTGGAGGCGTTTCTCGCCAGTCTCTCGACGGTGGCGATCGCCGAAATGGGCGATCGCACGCAGTTGTTGCTGCTGATGCTGGCGGCGCGCCACCGCCGCCCCTGGCCGATTCTGGCCGGTATGCTGTGTGGCACGATCCTGAGCGCTGCGCTCGCCGCGTTCATCGGCGAGCGGCTGGGTCATGTGCTCGACGCCCGCGTGGTCAATCTGGTGGTGGGCGTGAGTCTGGTGGCGATGGCGGCCTGGGAGTTGAAGCCCGAGCGCATGCACGCGGAGGCCGGGGGCGCGGCCCGCGGCGGGGTGTTCTGGAGCACGCTCGTGACGTTCTTCGTCGCCGAGCTCGGTGACAAGACCCAGATTGCCACCGCGGTGCTGGCCGCGGCGTACGCGAACTTCACCGCCGTGGTGGCCGGGTCGACCGTGGGCATGGTGCTCGCCTGTGCCCCGGTGGTGTTCATCGGCAAACTGCTCGCCGCCCGGTTGCCCCTGCGGTTGATCCGCATCGTGGCGAGCCTGCTCTTTCTCGCCCTCGGCGTGCTGTTTCTCGTGCGCGCTGCGCAGGGCGGGGGGTGAGCCCGGTGCCGGGCGGTCCTCAGGCGGCCCCGGTGGGAGCCGGCGGGCCTGCCGGGCGGTCGGGCAGCTCCGCGCTGTCTGCGCCGAGGGCGCACAGGATCGGACAGTCGGCCGGCTCGCCGTGCCCGGGGCAGGCGGCGATGAGGCTCGCCAAGCCGTCTCGCACGCGCTGCAGGGCCGCCATGCGCTGCTCGACGTCCGCGAGCTTGATCTGGGCGGCGCGCTTGACCCGGGCCACGTCGCGGCCCTTGGACAGCGCGAGCAGCTCGCGGATTTCCTTCAGCGAGAACCCCAGCCCCTGCGCCCGGCGGATGAAGCGCAGCCGGGCGAGTTCCGCGCCACTGTAGCGGCGGTAGCCCGACTGCAGGCGCGTTTTCGGCGCGAGCAGCCCGCTGCGTTCGTAATAGCGAACGGTGTCGATGCCTACGCCGGCGCGCTTGGCGAGCGCGCCAATGCCGAGAGTTTCCATGGCTCAATCCCGCAGTGCCAAGGTCCGCAGTGTACACCTTGGAGTAAGGTCCTGGGTCGAGACTCTTGCCCGGATTCTGTGCGGGCTGTGCGTATTGACCCTGGAGTGCGCTCCCGGGGCTAACCTGCGGCCCGCGCCGTGCGCCGGCAACGGGTTGGCCGCGCGTGCGCAGGGAGAGCTTCATGAACCCTATCTGGATCAATCGCCGCACGTTCCTGAGGCGGGCCGCGTGGGCCGCCAGCGCCTGTACGCTCGGTGCTGCCGCCCACTCGCCGCGAGCGGTCGGCGCGAATGGCCTCGAGCGGCGTCTGCTGTTTCACGGCACCGGTTTTCAGCCCATGATCGCCAGTCTGCGGTGCGGTGAGGCGCTGCGAATCGAGTCCGTTGCCGCGCGTGCGCTGCATCTGCTCAGTGCCCCGGGGGCGCCGCACCCGGTTGAGCAGCACATCGGACGAGGTCACGCAGCGACGCTGCAGCTGAGCGCGCCGGGTCTGTACCTGCTCTACGACGCGCTCACCACGCGCTTCGACCGGCAGGTCGGACAGGTTGTCGCGCGCCCCGATTCGCCGCATTTCCCGCTGCCGGCCTATGCGGCGGTGCTGGTCACCGAGCCGGCCGGCGGCGCTCTTGCGCTCAGCACTCCCGAGGTCAATATTCCCGATACCACCATGACGTTCCAGCCCTGGTCGGTGGTGTGCCGGGCGGGCACCGCGCTGCGCTTCACCAACCATGACATGGACCCGCATGTACTCATGTCGGCGCCGGGCTCGGGACGGCACAATCCGTTTCGCTCAGTGCCGCTGCCGGCCCACGGGGGCAGCGCAACGATCCGACTCGATGCGCCGGGGCTGTATCACTATTACTGCCCCCTGCATGCGCGCTATCGCAGGGCCGATTTCACCTTCGAGCCGTTGCGCACGTTCGGCGGGTTTCCGTTCGTCATGGACGGGCTGATTGCGGTACTGTCGGCGAGCGGCCGCTGAGCCCGGGCAGGGTGAGGCGCTTGACCTCTGTGCGGCCCCGTGCGTGAATCATCGCAGTGGGTGCTGCGCTCGCGGGCGGCCCGGCCAGGATCCCGAGCGGACATGAACCGATTTCGAAGCCGCGGGCTGGGGCAGCGCGTGCGCGGCAAGCCGCCGTGGATGGGCGAGCTGCTGAGTACGCTGTACATCGGGCTGATTGCGCTCCTGGCCCAGGGCAGCGGCCTCACCTATCTGCTCTTCCCGGAACTCGGTGCGCTCAGTCACGACGTGTTCAAGCGTCCCGATGGCCTCTGGGCGCGTGCCCCGGGACTGCTCGTGCTCACCACGGTGCTGACGGCGCTGAGCGGCACGCTGATCACCCGTCATCTGGCTTATGGCGTGCCGGCGGTACTGCTCGATGTGGGCTGCTCGGCGCTGGTGATTGCGGTGCTGCGCTCGCCGTTCGCCCCGGCGCTCTCGGCGGGGCTGATGCCGCTGGTGCTTGGCATCGATAGCTGGCTCTATCCGGTGGCGATTCTCTTCGGCACGGGGATACTGGCAGTGGCGACGCTGCTGTGGCGCCGCGTTGGCTGGACAAGCCCCGAGCCGGCGGCACACGATCCGGACGACGATGTCGTCGAGCGTGCGCCCCTCGAGTACGGCTGGATACCGTATTTCGTCGCCTTCCTGATTCTGGCGATCGTGCTGGGCGAGCGCCTCGGCCTGCGCTTCGTGCTGTTCCCGCCGCTCACCGTGATCGCATTCGAGACCTTCGCGCACCCGACGCACTGTCCCTGGGCGCACCGCCCCGTGGCGCTGCTGGTGGCCTGTACGCTCACTGCCGCCATCGGCGTGGTCTGCGTCCGGCTCATCGGCGAGGGGCCGTTGGCGGCGATGCTGAGCATCCTCGCCGGTGCGGTGCTGCTGCGCCGGCTTGCAGTGTATGTGCCACCGGCGCTGGCGGTCGGATTGCTGCCCTTCGTGATCGCGCAGCCGGACTGGCGGTTCCCGCTGGCTGCGCTGCTCGGCACGGCGCTGCAGATCGGCATGTTCGCACTGTGGCGGCTGCGCGAGCGGCTTGCGCAGCGCGTGGCGGATGGGGTACCGCCGCAGCGCTGAACCGCCCGCAGGCCGAAGGCCCACACGGCTCGGCGCGCGCTGCTATCATTACGCCACGCGCCGCGGATTCCGCTCGAGACCCAGCGAGGGGACTCGCCGGGGCGAGAGACCCCGCGTGGGCGGGCTGAGTATTTTTTTTGGCTGTGGTGGCCCGCATCGGCTACTCCGCGACGACCAGTCGTGAACCCCGTCAGGGCCGGAAGGCAGCAGCGGCAGCGGCGATGTCGGGTGCCGGAGCACCCGCTGGTGCGGGCCGCCTCCCATTCCGGTTGGGCATCCATGACCGAGACCTACACCGCGCTGGCGCGCAAATGGCGCCCCAAGGCGTTCACCGAACTCGTCGGGCAGGACCACGTGCGCCAGGCGCTCGTCAATGCGCTCACGAGCGGGAGGGTGCATCACGCGTTTCTGTTCACCGGCACCCGCGGAGTCGGCAAGACGACCATCGCGCGCATCCTCGCCAAGTGCCTCAACTGCGAGCAGGGGGTGAGCGCCGCGCCCTGCGGGCAGTGCGCGAGCTGCCGCGAGATCGACGCGGGCCGGTTCGTCGACCTGATCGAAGTCGACGCCGCCTCGCGCACCAAGGTCGACGATACCCGCGAGATCCTCGACAACGTGCAGTTTGCGCCCACGCGCGGACGCTTCAAGGTGTATCTCATCGACGAGGTGCACATGCTCTCCACCCACTCCTTCAATGCGCTGCTGAAGACGCTGGAGGAGCCCCCGCCGCACGTGAAGTTCCTGCTCGCCACCACCGATCCGCAGAAGCTGCCCGTGACCGTGCTCTCGCGCTGCCTGCAGTTCAATCTCAAGCGCATCCCGGTGGCACAGATCGGCGCACACCTGCGCGAGGTGCTCACCGCGGAGCAGATCGAATTCGAGCCGGCCGGCGTGGCGTTGCTGGCGCAGGCGGCCGACGGCAGCATGCGCGATGCACTCTCCCTGCTCGATCAGCTGATCGCCTTTGGCGGTGGGCGAGCCGCAGAGGCCGAGGCCCGAGCCATGCTCGGTACCGTGGCGCGCGATCATGTCGTGCAGCTCGCCGAACGGCTCGCCGCGGGCGATGCGGGCGAACTGCTGCGCTTCGCCCGTTCGCTCGAGCAGTGGGCGCCGGATTACGCGCAGTTGCTCGATGAGCTCGCCTCGCTGCTGACGCGCGTGGCCCTGAAGCAGGTGGTGAGCGATTACGAGGGCGATGAGCTTTATGCCAGCGAACTCATCGGCCGGCTTGCCGCTGCGCTCGGTGCTGAGGATGTGCAGCTCTACTATCAGACGGCCATCATCGGGCGGCGCGATCTGCCGCTCGCGCCCGATCCGCGGACGGGATTTGAGATGACGCTGCTCAGGATGATCGCCTTCCGTCCCGGCACGGCAGACGCACCGGTGGCGGTGCGTGCGCCGGGAGCCGCCGCCGATGCGGCAGGGGAGCGTGCTGCCGTGGGCGGTGCGGCGGCCAGAGTCCCCGCCTCGGGCCCGACCGATGGGCCCTGGAGCACGCTGCTTGCGCAGCTCGATCTGAGCGGTGCGGCTCGCCAGCTCGCGAGTCATTGCGTCCTGCTCGGGCGCGAAGGGGCACGTGTGAAGCTCGCGCTCGACCCGCGCAGCCGCTCGTTGCGCACGCCGTCACTCGAGGACAAGCTCGCGCAGGCGTTGTCGCGGCATTTCGGCGAGACCATCCGGCTCGAGTTCGTGACTGCGGCCGAAACTGGTGAGACACCGGCCCAGGCCCGCGAGCGCACCGAGCGCGAGCAGGCAGACGCGGCTCGTCAGTCCTTTGAATCCGATCCAGGCGTCAGGGGCTTTCGCGAGCAGTTCAATGCCGAAGTGATCCCCGAGACCGTCCGTCCCCTGAAATGAAATCGTCGCCACTGGCGACCCACCCGATACCAGCGAGGAGCGACCTCATGCGAGGCAATATCAATCAACTGATGCGCCAGGCACAGGCCATGCAGGCGAACATGCAGAAAGTGCAGGAGGAGATCGCCAGCATCGAGGTGACCGGTGAAGCCGGTGGCGGCATGGTCAAGGTCACGATGTCCGGCAAGCACGAGGTGCGCGCCGTGGCCATTGAGCCGACCGTGATCGGCGAGGACCGCGAGATGCTCGAGGATCTCGTGGCGGCTGCCATCAATGACGCGGTCCACAAGGTGGAGGCGCGCGTGCAGGAGAAGATGGCCTCGGTCACCGCGGGACTGCAGTTGCCCCCGGGAATGAAGCTCCCGTTCTGATCGGCCCGTGAAGCACCCGCCGCGACTGGCCGAGCTGATCGAGGCGCTGCGCGCGCTGCCGGGCGTCGGTCCGAAGAGCGCTCAGCGCATGGCCTTCCATCTGCTGCAGGAGGGTCGCGGCGGGGCGCACACGCTCGCGCAGACGCTCGAGGCGGCGCTGGCGACGGTGCGCCGCTGCCAGCGATGCCGCATGTTCGCCGAGCAGGAGTTGTGCGCGATCTGTGCCGCGCCGCAGCGCGATCCGACTCTGCTGTGCGTGGTCGAATCGCCGGCGGATGTGGTCGCGATCGAGCAGTCCGGCAGTTTCCGCGGACGATATTTCGTGCTGATGGGCCACCTCTCGCCGCTCGATGGGGTTGGCCCTGAGCAGCTCGGAGTGCGCGAGCTCGAGGCGATTCTCGACGAGGGCGCGGTGCGCGAGCTGATCCTGGCGACCAACCCCACGGTCGAAGGCGAGGCGACCGCTCACTTTCTCGCCGATCTGGCGGGGCAGCGAGGCCTGGCGGCGAGCCGCATCGCGCACGGCGTGCCGATCGGCGGGGAAATCGAGTACGTCGATGGCGGCACGCTCGCGCGCGCCTTGAGCGGCCGGCAGAGCGTCTGAACGCTGTTCAGCCGCCGCGCCGCCGCGGCCGCTCGTGAGCCGGGCCGAGCGTGTGCTGCAGGCGGCGCAGCCGCCGATAGCTCTCGTAGCGGCGCGGATCCATCAGTCCCTGCTCGACGCCTGCGCGCACGGCACAGTCCGGCTCACGCAGGTGCTGACAGTCGAGGAAGCGGCACCCGACGGCCAATTGCGCCACCTCACGGAATCCCAGCGTGCGCGGCTCAAGGTGAGTGAGCGCCGGCGCGAAGTCCCTGACGCCCGGGGAGTCGATGAGCTCTCCGCCGTCGGGCAGCTCGAACAGGCGCGAGGCCGTGGTGGTGTGGCGGCCCTCGGCCGCGCGTGCCAACGCACCGATCTCGATCTGCCCGGCGGGGATCAGCCGCGCGGCGAGCGATGACTTGCCGATCCCGGACTGCCCGACCAGGGCCGCGGTGTGCCCGAGGCACGCTGTGCGCAGCGCATCGAGGCCGGCGCCGCTCACGGCCGAGACCTCGAGCCGTTCGTAGCCGGCGAGCGCATAGCCGTGCAGCATCTCGGCAAGCCCTGCCGTGGGGTCAAGATCGGCTTTGTTGAGGACCAAAACCGGCTCGATCCGCGCCGATTCCGCGGCACAGAGGTAGCGGTCGGTCACGAACGGATCCGGCGCCGGCAGCGGCGCGATGACCACCAACAGTCGGGTGAGATTGGCGAGCACCGCCTCGGCGCCCCCGCGCGCGTTGGTGCGATACAGCGTGGTGCGCCGCGGCAGCACCTCGAGCACATGGACCTCTCCGTGCTGCGCATCGTGCCGGCAACGGACCCAATCGCCGCAGACGATGCCGAGTTCGCGACCGAGCGGCCGGGCGGGGTAGTCACGCCCCTCGCTGGTGCGCACCCGCACCTGGCGGCCGAAGGCGCCGATTACTCGCGCATCGAAGGTTGCTACACTCATGGCCGCCCATTATCCCCCAGAGCGAGCCGAGCATGCCGAGCGCTGAGAATCTGATCTGGATCGATCTGGAAATGACGGGCCTGAAGCCCGAGAGCGATGCGATCATCGAGATCGCCACGATTGTCACCGACAAGCAGCTGAAGGTGCTCGCCGAGGGGCCCGTGGTCGCGATTCACCAGGATGAACAGGTGCTCGCGGGCATGGACGAGTGGAATCAGAAGCAGCACGGTGGCTCGGGGCTGCTGGCGCGTGTGCGCGCGAGCCGCGTGGACACTGCAGAGGCCGAGTCGCGCACGCTTTCGTTCCTGATGCCGCTGGTGCCACCGGGCGTCTCACCCATGTGCGGTAACAGCATCTGTCAGGACAGAAGGTTTCTCGCGCGGCTGATGCCGCGGCTCGAGCGGTATTTCCATTACCGCAACCTCGATGTCAGCACGCTGAAGGAACTCGCGCGCCGCTGGGCACCGAGCGTGCTCGATGGGCTCAGCAAGCAGGATGCGCACCTCGCGCTCGCCGATATCCGCGAGTCGATCCGCGAACTCGAGCACTATCGCGCCAAGCTGTTCCGCCCGGCGTTCGGTGGCGAGGTGCTCTGAAGGGCCGACGGGGCTCGGGCTCAGCCCGGACTCTGTCCGGCGAGGAACAGCCAAGTCTCCACTACCGTGTCGGGGTTGAGCGAGAGGCTCTCGATACCCTGCTCGAGCAGCCAGCGGGCGAGGTCGGGGTGATCGGAGGGGCCCTGGCCGCAGATGCCGATGTACTTGCCTTGCTTGCGGCAGGCGGCGATCGCCATCTCGATCAGGCGGCGCACTGCCGCATCGCGCTCATCGAACTGCTTGGCCACGATGGCTGAATCGCGATCGAGTCCGAGGGTGAGCTGGGTGAGATCGTTCGAGCCGATCGACATGCCATCGAAGTGCTCCAGGTACTGCTCGGCGAGCAGCGCGTTGGTGGGCAGTTCGCACATCATCACGACCTTCAGTCCGTCCGCCCCGCGCTGCAAGCCGTTTGCCGCGAGCAGTTCGGTGACGCGCCGGCCTTCCGCGACGCTGCGCACGAACGGCACCATGACCTGCACGTTTGTCAGGCCCATCTGCTCGCGCACCTGTTTGATCGCGCGGCACTCGAGTTCGAAACACGGCTGAAAGCGCTCATCGACGTAACGTGAGGCGCCCCGGAAGCCGAGCATGGGGTTCTCCTCGTGCGGCTCGTAGCGGCTGCCGCCGATGAGATTGGCGTATTCGTTGGACTTGAAGTCCGAGAGCCGCACGATCACCGGCTCGGGAGCGAACGCTGCGGCGATCTGCGCGATGCCTTCGGCGAGTTTGCTCACGTAAAAGCCGACCGGATCGTCATAGCCGGCCATCTGTGCGCCGATCTGCTCCTTCAGCGCGGCATCCAGCCGATCGAATTCGAGCAGCGCGCGCGGATGCACGCCGATCATGCGATTGATGATGAACTCCAGCCGTGCCAGGCCCACGCCGCGGTTGGGGATGCCGGCAAAGCCGAAAGCCCGATCGGGGTTGCCGACATTCATCATGATCTTAACCGGCAGCTGCGGCAGCGAGTCGAGCTCGATCTGACGCTGCTCGAACTCGAGCAGCCCCTCGTACACGTAGCCCGTGTCGCCCTCGGCGCACGAGACGGTAACCGACTGTCCTTCGCTGATGCGCTGCGTGGCGTCGCCGCAGCCGACCACGGCGGGTATGCCGAGCTCGCGGGCAATGATCGCGGCGTGACAGGTGCGCCCGCCCCGGTTGGTGACGATCGCCGCGGCACGCTTCATCACCGGCTCCCAGTCCGGATCGGTCATGTCGGCGATCAGCACATCCCCGCTTTGCACGCGGGCCATCTCGGCCACGTCACGGATGATGCGCGCGGTGCCGGCGCCGATGCGCTGACCGATGCTGCGCCCGCTCGTCAGGACCCGTGTGCGCGCGGATTTGAGCGTGTAGCGCTGGATGGTACGTCCGGCGCGGCTCTGGACTGTCTCGGGGCGCGCCTGCAGGATGTAAATTTCACCACTCGCGCCGTCCTTGCCCCACTCGATGTCCATCGGCTTGCCGTAATGCTGCTCGATCAGCACCGCCTGACGGGCGAGGGCGAGCACGTCCGCATCACTCAGGCAGAAGCGTGTGCGCTGCTCGGCCGGTACATCGACGGTGCGCACCCGCTCGCTCGAGCCCGCCGGTGCGTAAACCATCTTGATGGCCTTCGCACCGAGATTGCGTCGCAGCACAGCCTGCTTGCCGGCGCGCAGCGCGGGCTTGTAAACGTAGAACTCGTCTGGATTGACTGCACCCTGCACCACGGTCTCCCCGAGCCCGTACGAGGCGGTGATGAACACCACGTCGCGGAAGCCAGAGTCGGTATCGAGCGTAAACATCACGCCGCTCGCCCCGAGGTCGCTGCGCACCATGTGCTGCACGCCGGCCGAGAGCGCCACCGCGCTGTGGTCGAACCCCTGGTGCACGCGGTATGCGATGGCCCGGTCGTTGAACAGCGAGGCGAATACCTGGTGCATTGCCTCGAGCACCTGGGACTCTCCGCGCACGTTGAGGAAGGTCTCCTGCTGGCCGGCGAAGGAGGCCTCCGGCAGATCCTCGGCGGTCGCCGAGGAGCGCACTGCGACCGAGATTTCCTGCCCGGCGCTCATCTCCCGCAGCGCGTGTTTGACGGCTTGCTCGAATGCGCCCGGGAAGGGTGTGGCGAGAATCCATTGCCGGATGCGCGCGCCGCTGATGGCGAGGCGCGCGACGTCATTGACGTCGAGCGCGGCAAGCTCGGTGCGGATGCGCGCATCGAGTCCGTTCTGGGCGAGGAATTCACGATAGGCGCGCGCCGTGGTGGCGAAGCCCCCCGGTACATTGACACCGAGTCGCGTAAGCGAGCCAATCATCTCCCCGAGCGAGGCATTCTTGCCGCCCACGGTCTCGATGTCGTGCTGCCCGACCCGCTCAAAGGGAATGACGTATGCGTCCACAAGAAACCCCGTCTGCCGCTTGCTCCGCGCCGCGCGCGGTGGAACACTGCCTGCCCCAATTATCGCTGCCGAGCCTCACGCCGTGGGCCGACGAACCGTTTTTTTCGTCTCCGACCAGACCGGAGTGACCGCGGAAACGCTGGGTCACAGTCTCATGACCCAGTTCGAGGGTCTCGAGTTTCGCGCGGTGACTTTGCCATTTGTGTCGACCCTTGACAAGGCCGTAGAAGCCGCACGGCGCATCGATCGCACGGCGCTTGAAGATGGCATGCGGCCCATCGTTTTCAGTACGCTCGTGCAGGATGAGTTGCGCGAGGTGGTGCGCCGCTCGAACGGACTGTGCCTGGATTTCTTCGCGGCATTCGTTGGCCCCCTCGAGCAGGAGCTCGATACCCGCTCGACGCATCGGGCCGGCCGGGCGCACGGCATCGCCGATCCGGCGCTGTACTCCGCGCGCATCAATGCGACCAACTTCGCGCTTGCCAACGATGATGGCACGGGTGGGGATTATGTCCATGCCGATGTGGTGCTGATCGGCGTGTCGCGCTGCGGCAAGACGCCGACCTGTCTGTATCTGGCGCTCCAATACGGGATCTTCGCCGCAAACTATCCGCTCACCGAGGAGGATCTGGAGGCCGGCCGGCTGCCCGAGCGGCTCGAGCCGTTTCGCGAGAAGCTCTTCGCACTCACCATCAGGCCCGAGCGCCTGCAGCAGATCCGCAATGAGCGCCGCCCGCAGAGCCGCTACGCCTCGGCGCAGCAGGTGCGCTATGAGCTGCGCGCCGCCGAGGCGCTGGTGGCGCGCAACGGCATTCCCTGGCTCGACACCACCGATTGCTCGATCGAGGAGATCGCGAGCCGCATTCTCAACACCACCGGCATCGAGCGGCGCAAGCGCGTTTAGACCGCATTCTTAGCACGGAATTTGCAGAGCTGGCGGACCGCGCAGAACCCACCGCTGCGGTTTGCACTGGCACGTCCCTCCGCTATAGTCGGGCGATGCTGAACGATGCACTGACGCAAGTTTCCTGGCGCGCCCGACCGCGCAGCTTCGTCGCGCTGATGAGCCTGTACGAGAGCAATTACATTCGTCTCGGCTGGCTTGCGGGCGACCTGCGGCGACTGGAGGGCGCATATCGTTCGCACAGCCCCGGCGATTGCGATCTGTTGCTCACCGTGATCGAGCAGTGCGCCTATACCAGCATTCTCGATCTGACGTATGAGCTGACCCAGAGCAGCGGGTTGGTGCGCTGTCCGGACCTGCGGTTGCGCGTGTATCACGATGCGCGACTCGTCGAGGCGGAGAGTCGGAGCGAACATACGGTCGAGTCCACGCCTAAGGCACCCGCCTGCGCGGAGCGTGAACTCCGTCAGCGCTGGGTGCGCAATATGATGTTAAATAAATGGTTGGAGTATTGCGCGGAACGCGGGCATCGTTTCGCGGGGGTAGCTGCGTGAGTTGATGCGGCACCCGCCGCACCACTCATGAAGGCATTTCGACAACTCGGTTTCCTCAAGCTCTCCTTCCAGCGCGCGCAGCCGTCCGAGGATCATCGCGTGCTCGCGCTGTTTCGCAATCGCGCGGAGCTGAAGAAGGCGTTCGGCGACCTGAAGGAGGAGGTTGAGCGCCTCAAGGACCGCATCAAGCAGCAGGAGGGCGTGACGCGGCGCGTCAGAGAATCGCTCGCCACGCTAGAGAAGCGCCTCGGGGTCGATGAGACCGCCTATCCGGCGCTGGCGTTCTACCAGCTGCGCCGGCTGTGGCAGAGTGGCCATGAACTGCTCGAGCGCTTCGCCGCCGAGCTCGCCGCACAGCAGGAGGAGCGGGAGCGGCGGCAACATCTGGCCGAGCACAATCGGGCGCAGTTCGCGCGCCGCCAGAGCGCCGAGCAGCATCTGCACGTGGTGCGAGAACTCGCCGCCCAGGCGCACCAGCGCCTGACGAACCTCGAGCGCGAGCGCGCGCAACTGCGCCGCATCTGGCAGTTCTTCAAGCGCCGTGCGCTCGAGCAGGCGCTCGGGCGGGCTCGCACCGAGGCGGCAGCCGCCGATTTGTCGTTCGAGGCGGCGAGCCGCGCTGCCGCGGACATTGCGGCGGAGTCGGCGCCGCAGTTTCCCGGGCTGTCGCTGCAGGCGCGGCGCTTGGTCAACCTTACGACCATCGCCTACGCGGAAGTGATGTGCGTGCGGCTCACGGGCATGCCGCTGCTGGTCATGCGCGCGCGCGAGGCGACACTGCGGCGTGAAGTGCTCGATGATTACGGCACCCGCGAGGAGTGCCTGGCACTGATGAACCAGATTCAGCGCGCTGAGGCGCTCCTCAATGCGCACCGCGGGCTCAGCCAGCAGATCCGAGATCGGTTGCAGAACCTGCGCCGGGTGGCCGATTACCGCGATGCCGAGGACGCCATTCCCACCCCTGAATCCCTGAGCGGGGTCACAGAGCATCCGGCGGCTGCCGCGCCGGAGGGCATCCCCAACGTCCTCGCCGAGGACACCTGGAACATCCACAGCGTCCTGCTGCGCTGAGCGCCCCAAGGCGCCCAGCGCCTCAGCTTCGCTTGGCGGTCTGCTCTGCGGTGCTGGCCGAGCGTTCGAGGCGAATCATGTCGGCCATGATGTCTTCGGCCTGATCCAGGATCACATCCGGAATCTTGTCGTGCTTGCCGCCGATTTGGCTCGAGTGCTTCAGCGGTGCCAGTCCAAGCGCGGCGCGACGCTCGTTGTCGAGCGCGAGCAGCTTCAGGTCCTCGCGGTGGCGCTCGCTCTTGCGGGTGAGCAGGTTCAGCGACACGGACTTGCGTTCCCGCATGGCGTCAATCAGGCGGATGTCGCCGACCAGCCACTGGAAATTCGGATCGTGGCGCTCGCGTGCGAGCTCGGCGGCGCGCAGCTGCGGGATGGACGGTACCGCCGCGGATCCGGTGGCCACGGGGAACGGGACGGGGTTGATGGTGTCCCAGGGCAGGGAGCGGGGCAGGGCGCTTTCCCCAACCAGTTTCGGGTCGATCGGCGAGGGCAGAGCGATGTCCGGCACGACGCCGCGGTGCTGAGTGCTCTGGCCCGTGACCCGGTAGAACTTGCCGATGGTGACCGTGAGCTGCCCGTCGATCGGCTTGCTGCTCCAACGGTCGAGCGGAATGAGATTCTGCACCGTGCCTTTGCCGAAGGTGTTCTGGCCGATGATCACCCCGCGGTGATAATCCTGGATGGCCCCGGCGAAGATCTCCGAGGCCGAAGCGCTGTAGCGGTTGACGAGCACCGCAAGCGGTCCGGTGTACGCCGGGGCCTTCTCCGGATCGTCGAGCACCTCAATCTGCCCGCTGCGGTCGCGCAGCTGCACCACCGGGCCGTGCTGAATGAACAGGCCCGTCAGGGCGAGCGCCTCCGGCAGATAGCCGCCGCCATCATCACGCAGGTCGAGCACCAGCCCGTTGATGTGCTCCTTCTCGAGCTTCAGCAGCAGGCGCAGCACATCGCGTGTGGTGCTGCGGTAGTTGGTGTCGCCGGCATCCTCGGCCTGTACATCTTCGTAGAAACTCGGCACCGTGATGATGCCGATCTTGTAGCTCTGGCCGTTGCGGGTCACAGTGGCGAGCTTGCTCTGAGCCTCCTGCGCCTTGAGGGTGACCTTGTTGCGCACGAAGCTCAACACTTGCTCTTTACCGCCGGTGTGCTCGCCGGCCGGCAGAATCTGCAGCCGAACGGTGGTGCCGGCCTTGCCGCGGATCAGCTGCACGACGTCGCTCAAGCGCCAGCCCACCACGTCGGTGATCTGGCCGTGGCGGCCCTCGCCGACGCCGGTGATACGGTCATTCGGCTTCAGCGTGCCCGCCACGGCGGCCGGTCCGCCGGGAATCACGTTGACCACTGAGACGTAATTGCCGTCCATCTGCAGCGAGGCGCCGATGCCCTCGTAGTTCAGGCTCATCTCGATGCGGTATTCCTCGGAGCTCATGGGCGAGAAATAGCTCGTGTGCGGGTCGTAAGTGAGCGCATACGCGTTCATGACGTCCTCGAACACGTCCTCGGCGCTGATCTGGGTGATGCGGTGCAGCTCCGCCTGGTAACGCTTGCGCAGCAGCGCCACGGTCTGCGGCCAGGTCTTGTGCGCCAGTAGCAGCGAGAGTTCCTCGTTCATGACCCGCTCGCGCCACAACTGATTCATCTGCGCCGCGCTTGCCGGCCAGGGCGCGTGCTTGCGGTCGAAGTGGTAGCTGGCCTCAGTGCTCCAGCTCGGCTCCTGGCTGAGCAGGCTGAGCGCGTAATGGATGTGCGCCTGACTCTGCTGCTTGAACCGCTGAAAGATGAGGAACGCCGGATCGAGCTTGCCGGCCTCGATCAGCTGAGCGAAATCGTCCCGGTACGTTGCCGAGAAGCCCTGCACGTCGCTCGCAAGAAAATAATTGTGCTCCGGATCGAGGAAGTGCAGATATCGGTCGAAGACCAGATGCGAGAAATGCGCGTCGATGGCCGGGTGGCTGTACTGGTACTCGTTCAGGATGCGTGCGACCTTGCGCGCGACGGCACGCTGATTGGCGGTCGGTGCCAGCGCGCCGGGGGGCAGGATCGAGGCGCTCGCGGGCGCACGCAGCAGCATCACCGCTGCGCCGCTGAGGGCAATTGCGGCGGCGATGGCGGTCAGCCAGCCGAGACGAAAGCGCAGAGATTGGGTCATCGTAAGCGGACTCGCGACAGTTCCTGAGGCACCGAGTCGGGTGCAGAGTGATTAAGGCTAGGGGGCGCGGGGCGGGGCGGCAAGTCCGTCAAACCCGAGACAGCCGTCGGATCAGCGTGAGCCAGAGCCTGAACGCGACGAGCAGCACCGCCGGTCCGATCGCAACGAGCCAGTACATGAGCCAGCCGTGGCCGAGCCCGCTGAAATAATCCCGATAGAGCGTGAGCGGCCCAAAGCCCGGGCCGCTGTCGCCGTGCGTATAGGGGCCGAGCGTGGCGTGTCCCGCAATCCAGATCAGCACCGGAATCACGAGCACCCCGAAGGCAAGCGCGCCGCCGAGCAGCGTCAGCTCCCGCCGCAGGCGCAGAGGTGCCATGGAGTGGGCCGTGGAGATTTCGGTGGGCGCGTTCGCCATAGGCCCCGAGTGTAGCCGATCCGCAGCCGCGCGACGGCCCGATCGCACGCCGGACGCGGTGCGATCCGGCGGCACGGCGCGCTCCGGCAGGTCATAATGGCGAGCATGGAGAAGATCAAGGCAGCCGTCATTGGTGTCGGCTATTTGGGGCGCTTCCATGCGCAGAAATATGCCCAGTCGGCCCAGTGCCGGCTCGAGGCGGTGGTCGATGCCCGCCCGGAGGCGCGCGAGCAGGTCGCCGCCGAGGTGGGCACCCGGGCGCTCGAGGATTACCGCGAACTGCTCGGCCAGGTCGATGCGGTGAGCGTGGTCACCCCGACGCCGGCGCATTTCCTCATTGCCCGGGACTTTCTGCTCGCCGGAGCGCACGTGCTGGTCGAGAAGCCGATCACCGAGACCGCGCGAGAGGCCCGCGAGCTGATCGACCTGGCGGCGCAGCACGAACGGGTGCTGCAGGTCGGACACCTTGAGCGGTTCAATTCGGCGATCCTCGCCGCCGAGCCGTACCTGCGGGCGCCGCGCTTCGTCGAATGCCATCGGCTGGCGCCCTACAAGGAGCGCGGCACGGACGTAAACGTCGTGCTCGACCTGATGATCCACGACATCGACCTGGTGCAGACCATCGTCGGGGCGCCCGTCTCGTCCATCGATGCGGTGGGGACTCCCGTGTTCTCCGAGGAGATCGACATCGCCAACGCCCGCATCCGCTTCGCCAACGGCTGTGTGGTCAATGCCACGGCAAGCCGTGTCAGCCTCAAGACCGAGCGCAAGATGCGCCTGTTCGAGGACGATGCCTACCTGTCGCTCGATCTGCAGCAGAAGATCCTCACGCTGATCCGCAAGCGTCCCGCGGGCGAGGGCGCCGGGTCGTTGCCGGTGAGCATCGAGGAGCAGAGTCTCGAGCAGGGCGATGCGCTGCGGGCGGAGATCGACGCATTTCTCGAATCGATCCGTACCGGCAAGCCGCCGGTGGTGAGCGGCGAGGATGGGCTGATGGCCCTCGAGACCGCCATGCGCATCACCGAGCAGGTCAACGAGTCGCTCGCCGCGCGCCAGCTGATGGGATATAGCAGACATGGCTGAATCACCGCAGCACCTGCAGCCGACCGCACGGCGGCTCACCGTGGCCGCGATCCAGATGGCCTGTGGCTGGGATGGGCCGGCGAACATCGCCGCTGCCGAGGCGCTGGTGCGTCAGGCCGCCGCACGCGGCGCACAGATCATTCTGCTGCCCGAGCTGTTCGAGACCCCGTATTTTTGTATCGAGCAGGACGTGCGCCACCTGCGCTTGGCGAGCGCCGTGAGTGAGAACCGGGCGGTGCGGCACTTTCGCGACATCGCCCGTGAGCTGCGCGTGGTGCTGCCGATCAGCTTCTTCGAACATGCCGGACCGGTGTACTTCAACTCCATCGCCATCCTCGATGCCGACGGCTCGCTGCTCGGGGTGTACCGTAAGTCGCATATCCCGAACGGCCCGGGCTATCAGGAGAAGACCTACTTCGCCCCCGGGGACACCGGCTTCAAGGTCTGGGCTACCCGCTACGGACGCATCGGCGTCGGCATCTGCTGGGATCAGTGGTTCCCTGAGGCGGCCCGCGCCATGGCGCTCGCCGGCGCGGAACTGCTGCTGTACCCCACCGCAATCGGCACCGAGCCGCCGCCGGCTCTGCCGCTCGACTCGCGTGCACACTGGCAGCGCACGCAGCAGGGGCACGCCGCGGCCAATCTCATGCCGCTGATCGCCGCCAACCGCTACGGTCTGGAGCGCTCGCTGCAGGACCCGGAGCGGCTCTACATCCGTTTCTATGGCTCCTCGTTCATCACCGATGCGTTCGGGGCAAAGATTGCCGAGGCGCCCGAGGCGGGCGATGCGGTGCTCACCGCCGAGTTTGATCTGAATGAGATCGCCGGCCTGCGCGACAACTGGTTCGTGTTCCGTGATCGGCGCCCGGATCTGTACGGGTCGCTGGTCACCCTCGATGGGCGCACCCCGTGAACGGCCCGATGCAGCGCCCAGGCGGCCCGGGCCGCCTCGCATTGGTCGGTGCGCGCGCCGCGCGCGGACTCGACGAGGACATGCCGCTGCTCGAGGCGGCTCTCGCGGCACGGGGGCTCGCCACCGAGATCGTCGACTGGGACGACCCGCAGGTCGATTGGGCGCAGTTCGATCTGGCTCTGCTGCGCTCGACCTGGGACTACACCGATCGGCTCGCGGAATTTCGGCGCTGGCTGGCGCGGGTCGCCGGGCTCACCCGGCTGCACAATCCGCGTGCGCTCGTGGAGTGGAACACCGATAAGCATTATCTGCGTGAGCTGGCCGTCGCCGGGCTGCCGGCCGTTGCCAGCTCCTTCATCGAGCCCGGCGAGGCGCCGCGCCCGGCGATTGAGCGGTTTCTCGCCGGGCAACCCGGTGCCGAGTTTGTCATCAAGCCGGCCGTGGGCGCCGGCTCGCGCGGGGCGCGTCGTCTCGCCCGAGACCAACTCGCGCAGGCGCAGGCGCATGCGGCGGGCCTGCTCGACGCCGGGCGCAGCGTGCTGTTGCAACCTTATCTCGATGCCGTCGACCGTGACGGCGAGACGGCCCTGCTGTTCTTTGGCGGCCAGTTCAGTCATGCGATCCGCAAAGGTCCGCTGCTGCAGCTCAACGCCGACCCCACCCGGGCGCTGTTTGCGCCCGAGCACATCACGCCGCGCGCGCCGCTGCCGGCGGAGCAGGCCGTCGGTGAGCGCGTGATGGCGATGCTCGCTGCCTCGGGTCGCGTGAGTGGTCCGCCGCTGTACGCGCGGGTGGATCTGCTGCGCGATGCGGGCGGTGCGCCGTTCATCCTCGAGCTCGAGCTCGCCGAGCCGTCGTTGTTTCTGGGCTTTGCGGCAGGGGCTGCCGAGCGCTTCGCGGGGCACATCGCCGCGCTGCTCGAGGCGCGTTGAGCGTCCCGTGGCGGGCTCAGCGCGCCGCGCCGCTGCGCCAGATCAGCGTGCGGTTGTTCGCCGGCATGGCGCAGTCCTCGAGCAGTGTCAGCCCGGCGGCGCGGGCGAGCGCATCCACGGCCTCGAAATCCCGGATGCCGCTCTGTGCCGAGCGCTGCTTCAGCCACAGGTCAAACGCCGCGTTGCTCGGACTGGTAAAAGCGCCGTGGTAATTGAACGGACCGTACACCGCGACGAGCGCATGCGGGCTCAGCACGGCCGGTAGTGCCGCGAACAACGCCTGCACGCTCTGCCAACTCATGATGTGCAGCGTGTTCGCTGTGAAGAGCGCATCGAACTGCCCCTCGGGCCAGCGGCCCGTGACATCGAGCGCCAGCGGCGGCGGCAGGTTGGGCAGGGCGGACTCCGTGATCCAGTGCGCAATGCCGGGCAGGTTCGACTGCAGATCGGAAGTCTGCCAGGTGAGTCCGGGCAGGGCGGCGGCGAAGTGCACGGCGTGCTGGCCGGTGCCGCTGCCAATCTCGAGGACGTGGCGCCGGGAGGCGAAATGCCGCTGCAGCACCGCGAGGATCGGCTCGCGGTTGCGCTCGCAGGCCTCGGAACGCGGTTTGGCAACTGAGTTGTGCATCATTCTTCGCCTCGATGTTATGCGCGCTCAGCGCGTGAGGTGCAGGCCTCTCGGCATGCCTCCGGGCCTCTGTCAGGGCAGTTCGTGCACGCGCAGTCTCCCACACCCCGAAAGTGCAATCGCTCGGCATTCTATGGTGTGTTGCCAGCGCGGGGTGCTCCGCGCGCTAGGTCGGGGAGCCGCCCCGTTGGACACGAGCGATGACCCGCTGCGCAGACCTGCCGCTCGCGGCCGGTTCAGGCGATGGCTTTGCGCGCGGTAAGGTACACCATGCGGTCGATGCTGACCGCTTTCGGGTCCTCGATGACCGGACGCATGCTGCGCTCGAACAGCGCACGCTCCTCGGCACTGAACTGTTCGGCCATGATCTGGCTGAGCGGTGGGGCGAGCGGGTGCGGAGCGCTGTTCACGAATGCCTCCCATGAGCTCAGCATCGACGGGAACGCATCGATGTGCAGCTCCAGATGCACCTCGGTGAAGCCAGCGTTCTGCGCGAAGCGCAGCAGGTCGCGCTCGGAGTAGTTGGCGATCGCGCTGGCGCGGATCGTCTCTGGCGTGTCCGGATACTGCGCGGCCTTCCAGCGGTGCAGCAGCGGCATCAGGGGGCTCAGTGCCGCCGGTGGCGTCGTCTCGATCACGGTACGGATCGCCTGCGCCCCGAGGGCCTCGTCCTGAAACACCGGCTCGGCGAGCGAGATGCGCCCGCCGGGCTTCAGAACCCGATGAAATTCGCGCAGTGCGCCGACCTTGTCCGATACGTAGGCGAGCACCGAGCGGGTGACGACCACATCGAGCGAGCCGTCTGCGATGCCCGCGAGCCGATCGGCCGGCGCGAGCAGGAAGGTGCATTGCCCGGCCACGCCACGCTCGAGCGCCTGCGCCCGGGCGTGGCGGAGCATCGGCTCGGACACATCGGTGAGCCACACCCGCAGCGCCCCGCCGGCGCGCTCGATCGCGCGCAGTGCGAGCAATCCCTCGCCGGCACCGACATCGGCCAGCGCCTGCCCGGGCTGCAACCGGGCGCCATCGAGCACTCGCTCGATGTAGCGAGCGACCATGGCGCGCATTGCCCGCTCGTGGTCGGGATCACCGCCGTGGCGCCGGTGCAGCAGCCACTGCGACCACAGATCTTCGGCCGGGTGTTCCGTCTCGCTCGCCACGGCGCTGCGCGCAACGGGGCGGCTAGGTGCCGATGTACTGGCGCTGCACGGTGAGCGCCGGTGGGGTGTATTGGTACATCCAGGTTTCACTCAGCGCCTGTCCGTTGAGCGAGAGAAACAGCCTGAGGTCGATCGGATCGAGCGCCTCGTCGGGCACCAGATCGAACATGGCGCGCCAGCCCTTGATTGGCAGCAGCGGCCGTGCCGAGACCAGCTGCACGTGGCCGCGCGAGGTGCTGATCACCGCGCTCACGGGGTCCTCGGGCGCGAGCATCGACAGATCGCCGCCGACGAAGTCGACCACGAAGCGCCAGGAGAATTCAGTGCGCTTCTGCCCGACGATGCCGCCGATGCCATCGCGCGTCGCCTGCACGTGCGCCAGATGGGATTTGAAGGGGTTGTCGTGACACCAGTAGAGCCGATAGCCGTAGTCGTACTGCCGGCCCGGTACGATCTCCTCCGCCGGGTTCCAGAACGCCACGATGTTGTCCATCGTCTCGTCAATGGTTGGAATCTCCACCAGCATCACCGCGCCTTTGCCCCAGGCGCCTTTGGGGGCGACCCAGCAGCTCGGACGGCGGTTGTACCAGACGCCGTCGTCCTGGTAGTCCGCGAAATGGTGGTCGCGCTGCATCAGACCGAAGCCACGCGGATTGTCATCGAGATAGGAGTTCACGCGCAGCACGCTCGGGTTGGTGAGCGGCCGCCAAATCCACTCGCCCACTCCGGTGTGCATCTGCAGCCCGTCGGAATCGTGAATCTGCGGGCGCCAGTCGTCGGCGACCCGGTGGTCATTCTCCCCGACGAGGAACATGCTGGTGCCGGGCGCAATGCCGAGCCGAGCGATCTGTTTGCGCGGATAGAGCGTGAAGTCGACATCCATCACCAGGGTACTGGCGACGTCGATGATGAATCGGTATGCACCCGAGACGCTGGGCGAGTCGAGCAGGGCGTACACGGTGAGCAGCGTCGAGTTCGGCGCCGGCTTCTGCAGGTAGAAGGCGACGAAGTCCGGGAATTCCTCCGGCTGCGGCATGCCGGTGTCGATCGCGAGGCCCCGCTGGGACATGCCGTACTGGCCGCTGCCGTCGACGGCGCGGAAGTATGAGGCGCCCTGGAATACGGCGCGGTCATCTGCCCAGTTGGTATGAAAGAGCACATTGAAGCCGGAGAAGCCGAGGTTCTGCGGGATCTGCTTCGGCTTCAGGCCCGAATGGCTGTAATCGAAGAGGTTCGGATCGAACAGGATCTGCCGCGCGATGCCCTGATCGAGGGCATACATGCGTACCGCACGGGTCATCGTGAAGCCCAGGTGATCGAAGCGAATGCGAAAGAACAGATCGTCCTCGTACCAGAGCGTACGGTGCTCGCGGTAGGTGATCGATTCCCACTGATCCCAGGAGAGCTTGCGGATCGCCGGCGGAAGCGGCGCCACCGGCTCACTGTACACGGTGAGCGACATCGAATGCGCGAGCGACTTCAGCCACCCGAACGAGAAGGGCCGGGGTGTGCCGAAGTGCTTCACGCCGAGCACCGGACCCTGCGGCCGCTTCTTGTGCGTGAACTCCAGGGGCCAGGGCGCGATCGCGGCGAGACTCGCCGCGCTGCTGCTGAGAAATCCGCGTCGATGCATCAGGATGTCCTCGGCTCATTCACCACAGGGTGTGTTTGCGTCGCAGCAGCGTATTCAGCGCGCCGCGCCAAGTGCATGCGTAGCGCAGTGCCTGCGGTGCCATCGGCAGCGGTGCATGCACCGGCACCCGGTCCTCGAGGTCGCGCAGCAGCTCGCGTGCGGCGGCAGCTTCCGGATGTGTACCGAGCGCGCCCGGCTGCGTCACGGGCAGGTGGGCGAGACGCCGCTGCAGCGCGGCGAGTTCCGCCGGCGGCTCGCTCTCCTCGGGGGTCATGAGCAGCCGATGCCGGCGCAGCCATTCGCCGGGCGCGACGCGGCTGGTGAGCATGGTGAGCGGCACCGACAGCACCATGCCGGCGATGACCGGCAGCAGCCAGCCGATGTAGCGCGGCGCGAACTCGAGGATCAGTGCGCCCCAGGTGAGACCGATCAGTACGTGACCGGCGTGCCGGCGCAACGCCTCGCCGAGGCCGATGCCGCGGTCGCCACGTTCCTGCGCGTGCCAGGCGACCGGCTTGCCGGCGAGCGTGCTCAGCACGAAGGCGGTGTGAAACAGCATCATCGCCGGGGCGAGCAGGATACTGAAGAGCTGCTCGACGAGCAGGCTGAGCGCGATGCGCGAGGATCCGCCGAAGCCGCGCCGCAGCGCCGGGTCGTGGATCGCCAGTCCCGCGGCGAGCATCTTCGGGCCAAACAGCGCCACCGCGGTGAGTGACAGCAGCGCGGCGATCTCGCCGTCGCGGTAATGCGGCCAGTTCGGGAACAGTCCGTGGTGCCCGGGTAGAAAATACTGGTGGCCGTGCAGTGCCTGAAGAATGACCACGGTCGAGCTCAGCGCCAGCATGAGCAGCCACAGCGGGGAGGTGAGGTAGGAGAGCACCCCGCCGACCAGGTGTACCCGGCTCAGCCAGTGCAGTCCTCGCGCCCTGAGCAGACCGAGATGCTGGATGTTGCCTTGCGCCCAGCGCCGGTCACGCGCCGCGTAATCGATGACGTTCGAGGGAATCTCTTCCCAGCTGCCCCGGTCAAGCGGCAGTAGCCACACCTCGAAGCCGGCGCGGCGCATGAAGGCGGCCTCGACGAAATCGTGGCTGAGAATCTCCCCGCCAAGCGGTGGGGAGCCGGGCAGGTGAGGCAGGGCGCAAAACTCCGCGAACGGCTGCAGGCGCAGGATCGCGTTGTGTCCCCAGTAATTACTCTCGCCGAGCTGCCAGTACGCGAGCCCGCTCGCGAGCATCGGGCTGCTCAGGCGCGCGGCAAACTGGATCAAGCGGGCGAACAGCGTATCGCGGCCGGCCGGCAGCGGCAGCGCCTGAATGATGCCCGCGCGAGGATGCGCATCCATCAGCTGCGCCAGTTCGAGAATCGTCCTGCCCGACATAACGCTGTCGGCGTCGAGCACGACCGCGTAATCGTACGCGCCGCCCCAGTTGTTGACGAAATCGGCGATGTTGCCGGCCTTGCGGGCGATGTTCTCGGCCCGGCGCCGATAGAAGATGCGTCCGCGCGCATCGTGGCGCGTCACCAGATCTCGCCAGGCGGCCTCCTCGGCGGCGCCGATCTCGCGCTTGCGCGTGTCGGAGAGGATGAACAGGTCGAACGCCGCCTGCTCGGGCAGCTGCATGATCGAGGACCAGACGACATCGAGACCGGCCGCCACGCGCTCGGTGTCCTCGTTGTAGATGGGCATGATCACGGCGGTGCGGCCGTTGAGCGGCGCGGCGGCCCGCCAGCGCTCGTGCAGCTGCGCGGAGTCCGAGCCGCGCAGTCTCACCACGAATCCGGCGGCGGCCGTCCAGAAGGAGCTGGCAATCCACAAAAACAGGATGAAGAAGATGACCAGCCCGGCGCGGTCGAGATTGTTCAGGCCGTTGGCCGCCAGGATGTCCCACATCATGGTGGTGGCCGCCGCTGCGGTGAGCAGCGTTAAGCTGAAGAACACCGTCCGCCGCCGCCGCGCCAGGTGTCGCAGCCAGTCGGTGCGCGGCTTCACGACCCCGGTGTCCATTGGTAGGTCCAGGTCTCGGTGAGCGCTGAGCCGTACAGCTCGAGGTAACAGTGCAGATCCACCGGGCGGTTCCCCGTCGGTTGCACCGTGAGGCGGACCCGCCAGTGTCCGTTCTCCGGTAGTCGCTGCGTGCTGACGTCCAAGACCCGCGCCCCGAGCGCGCTGATGACCGCGCGGACCGGCTGGCTGGCGCGCAGGCCGTCGAGGTCGCCGCCGGCAAAGTCGATCAGCGTACGGCGCAGCTGCGGTACCGGGTGGCCGTTGCGCACCACCGGTCCGAAGCGGGTTGCGACGATTTTGCCCCCGGGCGGCCAGCGCCCGCCGGAATGCAGGTAGGCCGAGAGCACATAGGAGAAGGCGAGCGGCTGACCGCCGCGCACCGGGGCGCTCGGCACCCAGTAGGCGTCGATGTTGTAGTCGATGTCCTCGCTGCTCGGGATCTCGACCAGTTCGACGCCGCCACGGCCCCAGTGGCCGAGCGGTTCGATCCAGACGCTCGGGCGCTGCTCATAGCGCGCCTCGGGGTCCTCGTAGTCGGCAAAGCGTCGGTCACGCTGGATGAGCCCGAAGCCGCGCGGGTCATCGTCCATGTAGCGATTGACCGCGAGGCGGGTCGGGTTCTGCAGCGGGCGCCACAGCCACTCCCCGCTGCCGGTGTGCATCATCAGACCGTCGCTGTCGTGCACCTGCGGGCGCCAGTTATCGAAGCGACGCCGCGCCGAGTTCACGCCATAAAGAAACATCGAGGTGAGCGGCGCGATGCCGAGTTTGGTGATGTGGTGGCGCGGGTAGAGCACCGCGCTCACCGTCACCTGGGTGATCGCTCCGGGACGCAGCTCGAAGCGATAGGCGCCGGCGAGACTCGGGCTGTCGAGCAGCGCATAGATCGTCATCGTCTGCGCGTGTGGAGCGGGCTCCACGAGCCAGAAATCCGTGAAGTAGGGGATTTCTTCCCCGCCCGTGGTGGCGGTGTCGATGGCCAGTCCTCGGGCTGTGACACCGGCGGTCTGATTGCGCCCGAGGACCCGGAAATACGATGCGCCAAGGAACGCCAGCACCGTGGCGTGGTGTTGCGGGCTCTGCAGCGGATAGCGTACCGCGAAGCCGGCGAATCCGAGGTCGGCCGGCAAGCGCACCCCGGCGAGCGGCCGCGGGAACTCGAACATTGAGGGCGCATAGCGCACCGCGCGCACGCCGGCCGGCGAGACGGTGAAGATCCTGACCTGGCGCGTGAAGGCGAAACCACGGTGATACAGCGCAATGTTGAACATCGAGCGCCCCCGCCACAGCGCGTCGGCCGGACGGAAACGGATCTGATGATATTCGGCATAGTTCAGCCGTCGCAGAACCCCCGGCAGAGGCGTCGAGACGGCTCGATACGGCCGCTCTGCCCGCAGCGCGGCCAGATGCTCGACAGTGGCAAAGGTGAACGGCCGTGCGGCAGGAGCGGCAGGCGTAGCAGGTGGCGCGGCGTACCCGAGGGCGCAGGCCAGGGGCGCAAGCGTGAGCACCGCTGCGAGGCGAATTCGTCTCTTGAGGGACACCAATTTTTCGTCAGGACTCACTGTCGATGCCGCAGCATTCTTTGCGTGCATGGTTTACGGCACAACACGGGTCCACTGTCGCCACCCGGCGACAGAACGCGCTCTCCACCTAACACGCGGCTCGGCATCGAGCTTAGCGCATTTTGTCGCGGCTGAGAAACAGCCGCGGAGCACTTTGGGTCGCACACGGTACACGCTGTCGGCTGCTGGCAGGCCCTCGCTGAGGTCGGTGGCGCGACGCCTTTGCCGGCGGCATGCTCAAATGTCTGTGCACCGCGTTCGTCATGGTTGCCGTCTTCGGGAGGTTGTCAGGAGTGCTGCCCGATGTACCAGCGCCGGCATGGCCGGCGCTGGCGTTCCCATCAGGTGGTGGAGGCGGGGGGAATCGAAGGTGAATCAACAATGCCTATTTCTATAGGCTTTGCGCGATTCGGCACGATCTAACTGCCCCCATTTATGCCCCCATCGTGCACAGCTTCGCGGGGGGCAGCAGCGCGGTTTTTGGCCGCGCTATGCCGCGCGGTCGGGTGACGCGAAGTACCGGGTTTCCCCGGTCGAGCGCCGATCCGGTGGTCATGCGGACGTGCGTTTCAGGCGCGGAGCCAGCCGGCAGGCGGCGGCAGGCGGCACGCGGTCACAGAGTCGATCGCGCGCACACGCGCTCAAGGGGAAAGGCCCTCATCGGCTATCAGAACCGGAATCACAAACTCACTCGCACGCGCACGCGCGCATACGGCAATGGCCGGAACAGCAAGGAACATTGCGGTACCTCAGCCGGCTCGCCTTGCCGCCAGCACCGCACGCGCCTTGACTAGATTCAGCGCGCTCCGGGCTCGGCCCTCGGGTGTCTTGGGTCCGGTCGAAAGTCCGCCATGCCACCGGCATCTCCCAGAGAGCAGCGCCTGTGCTCGGCACGGTCGACCGCTCCGGGTCTTGGCATTGCACAGCCGCTCATCGTCGCCAGCGTAGTCAGCCGGCACGCCTCGCCGGGTGCTGCCGGGTGTCGGTTCTAATTCATCGCCCAGCAGCGGGCCATCGTACAGGCCAAGTGACCGCAGGCGGCGCATGTCGTGCCGCAGCTCATTGGTCAGGCCGTCCGCCACCACAACCCGCCGGTAGTTCAGGCGCGGATCGTGGGGACTGTCGCCGCTGTACTCGGCAGGCTCAACCCATCGCCACTCCACTAGCACGTTCGGCCAGTCGGGCAGCGGTTGCGGCTCGGGGGCAGGGTGCGCGGCAAGTCCTTTCCGTGCCGAAGGTTTCCGGGTGCTCACCGTGCGTTCCTCGGTATGCAATCGGCCAGTTTGGCGCGTGCTCGATCAATCGTGTCTGCCGCAAAATCGGGCCGGCCAGCGGCGATATGGGCCTGCGCCACCGCAAGCAGGTTCAGCGCCTCGCGCACGGGTTCCAGCCGCTCGGCCAGCTTGCGGCTCACTTCGCCGTTGATGACTTTCCAGGCTTCCAGGCGGTAGGGAACGGTACTCACGACGCGCCTCCCGGCAGGAAGTGCGCCGCTGCCGCCGGGTACTTGCTCAGCAATTCGGCCCATGCCCGCCGGTCGGCTTCGGCTCGGGGCAGTGCGCCGTCGTGCTCCATGATCGCGGCGCGTTCGAGCAGGTATTCCCCCCATGCGTTCAATTGCTCGGGGGTCGGTCGGCTGCGCTCGCGCAGTGCGGCCAGTAGCGCGGGCTTGTTCCGCTTCACCAGTTCCAGTAGGTCGGGGGTCAGCCGGTCAGGCGGTGCGAGCCGCAATCGGTCGCCGTGCTCGGGGTCGGGGCGGACGGTCACGCCAGCGGCGGTCAGGCGGTCGAGGATCGCGGCGGCGTTCACAGCACGATCTCCTGTTCTTCGTCACCCCCGGAAATACTTGCTGAAGTGAAGTCCCCTATGTGCCCTAAGTCCCCTGAATCGCTGCCAGGAGCACCGGTCGGGCTCGTATCAGGGTAGATAGGGCACTTAGGGGACGTGCTTTGCACAAGTTTTCGCGTGATCTCGATGAGCTTGCTTCCGTTAGTCTTTCGTGGGCGGGATACGTAGATGCCCATAGTCCTTAGAGCCGGCGCAGCGCGGCGCAGCGCGTCCGAAAATCCTTTGGGACTTCGCGGCCATGCCTCGGCCCCGTCCGGCTTCGACAGCGCTTCGTACCACTGTTTCGCCGTCCGCTCGTCTTTCCAGTCGGGACGCGCGTCCAGAAACTCGATCAAGGCCACCGCAACCGGCGAAGCCTCGATGGTCCGCCCGATGCTCTCTGCCCGCATCGCCTCAAACTGGATCAGGAAGTCCTCAGCGGTGCTGCCAATCGCCTCGGCCACCGCGCAGCCTAGCTTGGCAAACTCGATCAGGCGGGGCCGGCGGTCGCGCTCGATGGCGATGCTCGGCAGGATGGCGAGCGCCTTGGCGAAGAGGTCCAGCAGAGCGCCCAGCAGCTCGGGGTGCAGCCGGTCGAACTCCGCTTCGATACCAGCGGCCTCGCGGCGGTCCTCGATGACGGGCAATTCCAGACTGACGGCACGGTCCACAAGGTCTTGCGCCGCGATCGATGCACCGATGCCGTTAATCGTGACGGGTCGCTTCGCCCGGATCGCGGATTCCTCGGCGTTCGTGTAGAGCTTGCGGGTGGCGAAGGTCGCGCCGGTCGCCACGCGGCAGAGCACGTCCTGCATCTCTGCCGAAAGGTGACTCACATTGTCATACGCGAGCAGCCAACTTTGCCCCGCGCCCACGAAAACATCCTCACCCCCACGTGGAGCAGAGCGCAACTCGATGGCGGACGGATCAATCAGCCGCTTCAGCAGCTTCTGCAAACCCGACTTGGCGCTGCCCTGTTCACCGATAGCCTCCAGCAGCGGGAACGGTGTGTCGGGTCGCATGGAGTCGAGCAGCCACGCC
>JAJZUT010000038.1 GCA_021847105.1 Pseudomonadota bacterium
GCCGCTACGCTATCTTGGTGGCGCTATGTCGGCACCGATGGGCGCGTCATCGGTCTCGATCAATTCGGCGCTTCGGGCAAAGGCCCCGAGCTGTTCGCTCATTTCGGCTTCACCGCCGAGCGCATTCGTCAGACGATCGAGGCGGTGCTGCAGGCGCCGCCAACCGCCGCCCGGGCCTGAAAACTGCGTACAATGTCCGCTCGGTAGGCGCGATCCGCACGGCCCGGCCGGTGGCCGCAGATCGCTCAGCGGCGCCGCGCGTCCCGTTCGGCGGCGCTGCGCATGGCCTGCCATCCAGAGATTGCACGCTACCGGGGGGGGCGAAGCGATCAACCTGACGGTAAGCCGGCGGAGGGATGCACCATGTTATTGAACGAGGATCTTTCGCGTCGCGCACTCGTCCACGCGAGCCGGTTGAGCTGGGTTCCGAGCCCAACTGCCGGCGTCGAGCGGCGCATGCTCTTTCGTATCGGGGAGGAGAAGGCGCGCGCGACGTCCATCGTCCGCTACGCAGCCGGTAGCCAGTTCCCCCGTCATACGCACCCAGGCGGCGAGGAGTTCCTGGTTCTGCAGGGCGTCTTCCAGGACGAGCGGGGCGATTATCCCGCAGGGGCCTATGTCAGAAATCCGCCGGGCAGCGCGCATGCGCCCGGCAGTGCCGAGGGCTGCGTCATATTCGTCAAGCTCTGGCAGTTCCGTCGCGAAGACCTTCAGCCGATCACCCGCCGCGCCGGCGAAGGGCACCGCGCACCACCCACGGCCGGGCAGAGTGCCTCGCTCGTGCTGTTCGACGACGGACAGGAACAGGTGCGTATCGATGAATGGCTGGCGCATGCCTCGATCGATCTGCCCAATCCACGCGGCCTCGAACTGTTGGTGCTCGCTGGCGACTTCACCCAGGCGCAGGAGCCGTTCACCGCCTGGTCATGGCTACGTCTGCCGCCGGGCACCGACCTGCACGCGCGCGCCGGTGCCGACGGCGCCAGGGTATGGCTGAAGTCAGCACCGCTGCTGCATGAAACGGTGTGCGCATTCTGACGGTCGGGACCGGTCTGCTGACATCCTCACGCGGGCCGCAACGCCATCACCACAGGAGCATCCGCCTTGCACTCTGAAGAACTTCGTGCCCGCCAAGCCCCGATCAAGCAGGCCTATCGCGACACGCCCGAGTCCGCGCGGGTCACCTCGCGAGTGACCCTCGAGCTGCAACCTGCGGATCTCACGGTGCGCCTCGATACGCAGCGGCCGCCCATGGCCGGCCTGCATCCGGCCACGGGCGGCACGGGGCAGGTGGCATGCTCGGCAGATCTGCTGCTCGAGTCGCTCGCGGCCTGTGCCGGCGTCACACTGCTCGCCGTCGCAACCGCCACCGGTGTACCGATCCGCGCCGGACGCATCCTTGCCGAGGGCGATTGGGATGCGCGTGGAACGCTGGGCGTGGATCGCAGCGTACCGATCGGGATTCAACGCATCCGGTTGCGCTTTGAGTTGGACAGCAGCGCCGATGCCGCGGCGTGCGCGCGGCTCGTACAGACTGCAGAGCGCTACTGCGTGATTCTGGCGACGCTGCGCGCCAGCACCCCGGTCGAAGTGCAGATCAGTTCCCCGGGCGGGGTGGTGTAGAGGCCAATCAATGCAGTTTGACGTGCGGCTCGGTGCGTCGGGTAATGAGCCGGGCGAGCGTGTCGAGTGTCACCTTGGTCGGACCGTGCAGCGCGAGCTCGTGCATCTTGCGCAGCCAGGCATACATCAGCCGCGCGAAGTAGCCCTCGAGCATCAGGTTGCCGCCGACCAGTGAGCCCATGAGGCTGCCCACCGTGCTGTGCCGGCCCAGCGAGACCAAGGAGCCGAAATCCCGGTAGCGGTAGGGCAGGAGCGTTTTGCCGGCCAGGCGACGACGGATCTGCTTGACCATGTGGGTGGCCTGCTGATGCGCCGCCTGCGCGCGCGGGGGCACGTTGCCCTCCTTGCCGAGCCACGGACAGGCGGCACAGTCCCCGATGACAAAAACATTCTCGTCGCGGGTGCACTGCAGCGTCGGCGTCACAACGAGTTGGTTAATCGCGTTGGTCTCGAGGCCATCGAGATTGCGGAGGAATTCCGGCGCTTTCACGCCCGCGGCCCAAACCACGAGTTCCGCCGGGATGAGCTGCCCGTCGGCGAGCCTGACCCCGTCTTTCATCACCGCCGCGACACGCGCCCCGGTGCGGACCTGCACCCCGCGCTCACGCAGCAGCGCGGTCGCCGCATCCGAGAGTCGCTCCGGCAGTGCCGGCAGGATCCGCGGCGAAGCCTCGATGAGGTTGAGCTTGATGTCCTCGTCCGGATCGATCCGATCGAGTCCGAATGACACCAGGTCACGAGTCGTGTTGTGCAGCTCGGCGGCGAGTTCCACCCCCGTGGCGCCGGCACCGATGATCGCGACCTGCAACTGCTGCGGGCGCAGCGGCTCACGCTGGGCGTGCGCGCGGATCAGGGAGTCGACCAGGCGGCGATGAAAGCGTGCCGCGGCCGCGGACGTCTCGAGCGCGATGGCATGTTCCTTCACGCCCGGGGTGCCGAAATCGTTGGTCAGGCTGCCGACGGCAATGATCAGGGTGTCGTAGGTGTAAACCCTCTCGGCGGTGATCTCCACACCCGCCTCATCCAGCACCGGCGCAACGTGCACCTCGCGACGCGCGCGGTCGAGACCGATCATCTCGCCCAGCCGGAAGCGGAAATGGTGCCAGTGCGACTGGGCGAGGAAACTGAGCTCATGGACACTGAGATCCATGCTCCCGGCGGCCACTTCATGCAACAAGGGCTTCCACAGATGAGTGCGGTTTCGGTCGATCAGCTCGATGCGCACTCGACCACGTTTGCCGAGCCGGTCGCCGAGAAGCGTCGCGAGTTCCAGCCCACCGGCCCCGCCGCCGACGATCACGATCTTGTGCCGCCGTCCGCGGCGCGATGGCACCTGGAGCTCCGGGCTATCCGCCAGATCTGCGCCCGCGGGTGCACCGGCTTGCACCTGCGCCTCGCTGGCCATGGCCTCATGGGGAAGCGGCTGCAGCGGTTGCGCGGGATCCGCAGAGGCGCGGTAACCATCCTCGCGGAGGCTCGTGGCCTGAAATCGGGTTGGCGACATGGACCTCTCGCTTCCCGGACACACTCCGGATCCTCATTAGGGCATGAAAGGGGGGGCCAACACTGTGGCAATCAAGCCAAGAGCGGCTCAACCGTAGCACGCATTGCGGCCGACCGAGCGCGCGCCGCGCGGCTCAAGCGAAGCGTTGTGGTTGTGGGCCATTTTTGGGACAGCCCCGGGCATCAGGAGCCGCTTAAGCGGTTCAGGCGGCGCGCTGCGACCGCTGCAGCGCACCGGAATTCCGCGCTCAACGTACCGCGTGGGCAAGGCGCAGGACTCGAACTGCTCAGCGCGTTGACTTTCGTCAAGGCGAGTCGCCGTTGGCCCGAACAGACTCGTGCTGCGGAATCGGTTCGGCTGTGGACCGATCCACACGAAAGGCGAGGAGAGCCGCGTTGAGCGAATCCCCTTTCTCCCAGCCGAACCAAAATGGCGCGAGCAGCGGCGCGCCGCAACCCGGAAACCGTACACGCATTCCAGGGGCTTCGCTGCCAGGTCTGCGCCGATGGCGCGCTGCCCGGCAAATCCAAGCCGCTCATCGCGGTGACCGTGGCGCACGTAAGGCAATGTCCGAACCGCATCCGCGGACACGCGGCCTGCGCACGACGCCAGGGGACAAGCGCTGCTGAGATCTTGCAAGCCATTGGGGTCGCGGCCGAGATACGGGCGGGTGGCGTTCGCGCGCACTCTATCGTGGCGCCGACCGCCATTGAAGACGCTCGCCGCGCGCATGCGTCCAAATAGGCCCATGTTTACCGGCAGCCCGTTGCGCCATCGCCGAGCGCCAAGCCCGAGCCCTTGGGCCGCGCCGCGCACAGCGGCTTAGGTCGCTCAAAGCCCGGCGGGCCTCGAGTCGATGCTCGGCCTGGAACGGCAACACCGGGTCCTGGAGGAGCTGTTAGCGCGGCACCAGGTTGCGCTCATCGAGCGGCGCTCGGCCGATGCCACCCGGCTGTTCGGCGAGTACGCCGCAGGTTTGACCCGTCACATCGAGTTCGAGGAGCGCCACCTGCTGCCACGTTGCGATCTGCTCGAAGGCCCACGGTGGTCAGACACCGTCTATCGGGCCGAGCATCGGCGCATCGAAGGGCTGATGCTCGGCACTGCGGAGCGGCTGCGGCGCGCCGGTCCAGCGCAGATCTCTTCGCTCATGCTGATCGCGCTACTCGATGCCGAGAGAACGTTCAAGCACCCGGTGGAACACCATCACACGCGCGAAGAACAGCCATCATTCGCGGAACTGCGCCATGCCCGCGCGCCGATCGGCGCAGCCCGAGCCGAGCGGACTGCGTCCGGCACCGACTCCTGAGGAGCTGGGCGCTTGCGGCCCCGTCACGAGGTGTGCCTGCAGGGCGCTGACCCCAGCTGCGCCCTGGGACACGACTGCGAGCGGCTACCGATCGCGGCGCGGGCGAAGCAGCAGCGGAGCGTAGCGTACGACGAATCCCCCGAATGCGCTGATCCACAGTCCCGCCGCGGCGATCAGCAACACCTCGTGCGCCCTCACGAGCAACGCCGCCGCAACGCGCGCGGCCGCTGCCAGACTCACCAACACATAGATCAAGCGGGTTGCTCTGTCCGCGTGCAGCGAGCGGCCGGTGTGTCCTCGGCTGACCCGCGTCATGACCGCCAGGATCAACGTGCCCATGGCACCGGCAGTGAGCAGGTGAATGGCCGCACCGAGCGGAAAGGCGCCATCAAGGATCGTGACCCCGAGTACGGTGACGCCCAGTACCAGCCACGCGTAGCCGACATGCAGCACAAGCAGCAGCGGCTCGTCCCGGGTCGCCGCTCCGCGCCAACGCCCCAGACGCCACAGATTCAGCGCTGCGGCAGCCAGCAGCGCGACACCAACCAGTGCGACAGACGGCCAAAAGACCCAGGCCATCAGCGCGGTATGCAATAGGGCAAGGGCAGTCCGGTCGATTCGGTTGGCCGCGGGCGGCAGGCGCTGCTCGCCACGCTGCAGCAGCCAGTTGCGGGTGAAGTTCGGCACGATGCGTCCGCCGATCACCGACACCAGAATCAGAATCGCGACCAGCCCCAATCGCCAGCCATAACCGGCGAGGGCGCCGAATCCCCCTTCCACCCCCAAGTCCAGCAACAGTTGCGCCATCCCGATCACCGCCACCGGCGCGAGCAACACGTAGTTGCGCACATTGCGGGCGCTGAGCAGCTCCCGAGCCACCACGGCGAGCAGAGCGGCGGGAAAGGCCAAATCCATGCCGATCGCAACGCCCGCGGGCACAAACGCACCGATCAGTGCCGCCAGACGACCGACCAGCCACAGCGCGGCCAGCACGCCGAGCAACGCACCGCTGACGGGACGGCGAGCGGTCCAGCTGGCGATTGCGGTGAGCAAAAAGCCCGCCACCGCGGCGGGCACGAATCCGAAGAGCATCTCATGGATGTGCCAATCGAGCGGATCGAACCGGCTCGGCAACCGCAATCCCATCGTGAGCATTGCAATCCACAGGCCCACGGCAATGGCCGCCCAGAGGGCGGCCGCGAGAAAAAACGGCCGGAACCCGTAAGAGAGTAGTGCCCAGGGCTCGCGGCGTTGCTCGGCCGACGGCTCCAGAGTGGCAGCGCTCACGTGAATGATCTCAGACATCAGTCCACCTCCGCAGGACGCCCCTGTGCCGCCCGATCATCCGCTCGGATACGGACGGTGACCGACTCGCTCGAGTGTTGTTCATGCTTATATCAGCTCGCTTCGCTCGGTGACGGGCTGCACACTGAGTCGGGACTGCGCTCGCGCAGTGGAGGGCGGCTCGCGGCCGCACTCGGCCGCGCGGCGATCCGGTCGAACCACGGGGTGAGACGCTTCAGGCCACGATCAAATGGCTGCCCGACCGCGATGCCGAAATCGAGCCAGACATACAACCAGATGTCCGCGGCGCTGATGCGCTGTCCACACAGGAAGGGCTCCTCCTCCAGCAGTGCATCGAGCCATGCCAGGCGATCCTGCGCGACTCGCTTCAGGCCCGCAGCCGCTTCGGGTGCGACCGGAATGCGCTCGCGAAATCGGTCCAGTCCTTCGGCGTAATGATAGGCATTGTGGATGAACTCGGTCACATTCAGTTCCACGCGACGCCACCACTGCCGTGTGAGCGCCCGCTCGAGCGCAGTGGCGCCGATCAGCGCCGGATGCGGACAGCATTCCTCCAGGTACTCCGCAATCGCCACCGACTCGGCGAGCACCGCTCCATCGCCGAGCGCAAGCGCTGGTGTCTGACCAGCCGGGTTGAGACCCAGGAAGGGGGCCCGGCGGTTTTCCCCGCCGAACACGTCGATCGTCAGACTCGGCACCGACAGTCCCTTCTCGAGCAGAAACATCCGCAGGCACCGCGGTGAAGGACTGTCCGCATCGTAGAGCGTCATGCTCGCGGCAACTGTCACGTTCACCTGCGCCGCCCCCCGTGCCAGGCACACTTCGCTCCGGTGCACCGGATGGCGCCGTTTGGGTCCACGCGCAGCGGTTCCGGGTGGATTTCGCCGATAACCGGCATCATCCGCGTGCCTCCTTCGAGAGCCGCCCGGACAAAGCCGGTGAGCGGTGTGCAACCGTAATGGGCGCACGACGCAGCAATGGCCGCAGTTTCACGAAGAAGTCCCAAGCCATCAGCAGAGCTCCGGCGGCGAACACGACGTCTCCGGGCATGCGCATCCACTGCCAGAACGTCGTCGTATCGTAGAACGCCTGGCTGCGAGCATAGGCGTACCCGTGTTCGTACACGGCGGCGAGCTGCGGCCAGCCGATCGGAAAGAAATTGAACACGATCCATAGGGCCAGACCAGCGTTGTAGAGCCAGAAGGCCCAGCGCCCCGCCTTCTCACTGAATGGGTGCTCATCCCCCGCGGCGTAGCGCAGGCAGAAGTAGACCAGACCGAGGCCGAGCAGTCCGAAGGCGCCAAACAGCGCGGTATGCGCATGATTCAGCGTCAAGAAGGTACCGTGCTCGTAATAATTGACCAGCGGTGCGTTGAGTGTGCCGCCACCGAACACCCCGGCACCGACGAAATTCCAAAACGCCGCGCCAAGCACATACAGATACGCCAGACCGTAAGGAAAGTCGCCTGCGGCCTTGATCAGTCGGTGCTGCTGCAGCGCCTCGATCACCAGCAGCAGCAACGGCAGCACCTCGATGAACGAGAACATCGAGCCCACCGCCACCCACAGTCCCGGCTCGCCCACCCAATACATGTGATGTCCGGTGCCGAGCACCCCGCCGAGGAAGATCAGGATCAGCTCCAGGTAGACCGCGCGCTCAGAGAGCTGACGCGAGACCAGACCGGTGGCCATCAGCAGATAGGCACTCACGGTTGCGGCGAAGAACTCAAAGGACTGCTCCACCCACAGGTGCACCACCCACCACCGCCAGAAATCCGTGATGGTGAAGGACTTCTCGATCCCCGTGAGCGGAATCATCCCGAATGCATAGAGCAGCGCGATGTTCGCCGTCGAGGCCCAAAGCAAATGCTCCAGGCGAATTCGTCCGGACCAGAATGCTCTTGCCGCGGAGCGTGCCGCCGTGCGGCTCGGCCACAAGGCCCGAAACATCAGCACGCTCCAGATCGCAAGACCGGCGAAGAATCCGATCTGCCAGGCCCGTCCGAGCTGGATGTAGGACAGTCCTTGCTCGCCGAACCAAAACCAGCCACGGTGCATCTCGCCCATGATGTCGAGGTAGTTGCCGAGCAGCGCGCCGACCACGATCAGCACGGTCACCCAGAACAGGGCATCGACCAGCCAGGCCTGACCCTTCGGTTCGGCCCGGCCGATGGTGGGGGCGAGAAACAGTCCGGCGCCGATCCACGACAGTCCGATCCACACGACCGCCGATTGGATGTGCACGTCGCGCAGGAAGTTGAACGGCAGGAACCGATCAACCGGCACGCCGTAGAAGCTGGTCCGCTCCGAGTAGTAGTGCGCCATGATCGAGCCGGCCAGAATCTGCAGCAGCAAAACCCCTGCGACCACGAGGAAGTACTTGCCGATGCGCCGCTGGCTGGCCGTGAGGGGCCGAAAGGTGAGCACCGGCTCGAGCGTCCCGCTGTCGGCCCCGTGGATGTAGCGCTCGTAGATGAAGATCACCACACCAAAGGCAAGAAAGGTGAACGCGATGCTGACCCAGGTCCAAATGAAGGTACTGGTGGTCGGGGTATTGCCGACGAGCGGCTCATAGGGCCAGTTCTGCGTCCAGGACGCCACACCGCCCGGGCGGCGAGCGACGGTGGTGATCGAGGAGTAAATGAGGAACTCGGCGGTCTGCGCCGCGCCGGTCGGATCCAGGCTGCGTGCCTGCGTCCAGCCCTTGAGATAATCCGGCTTCAAGAGCGTGGCCACGATCTGCGTTCGCAGCGCGACGATGGATTGCGCGACCGCGCTCGGCAGGGTCACCACGGGGCGGGTGAGGTCGATGTCCTGCAGCTCCCCTCGCATGTCGGTCTTGATTGCATCCCGACGACCTGCAGAGAGCGCCGCGAAGGATTTGCCGTAGCGCTTCTCGGCGAGGGCGTTCTCAGTGAGCGCGGCGAGCTTCACGAGGTACGCGGCAGTATAGTCTTCGCCGAAGTACGAGCCCATGCCATAGATACTGCCGTAATCCATCAGATCGGCGCGTTGAAATCCCGCCTTGCCAGCGACGATGTCTGTTGCGCTCAGCACGGTCGTGCCGTCCGGGGCAACGAAGCGGGTGGGTGTCGGCGGGGCGAGCTCGTACGTGCGGCTCGTCGCCCAGCCGAACAGGGCGAAAGTCACGACGGCCACGACGAGCAGCACCCATTTGAGCACGCTCGCCGGACCGTCCTCCGCCACATCAGCGCTGGTTCCGACCTGATCAGTCATCTGCATTCTCCTCGCACCGGCACTCTGTCAGCCACGGACCAACGGGCTCGTGTCGGTGCATCGTAATACGATATTTAATCCCGCAGCGACCATTGACCGTCAATAAGTACTAGTTCGGATCCGCCTGTGCCGGCGCCACGGTCCGCAGGTGCGCCGCTTGTGTCCATGTCGGATGAGCACTCGTGCCCGCTTCGGCGCTCATCGTTGCAGCAGCGCGAGCTTCGCCGGCACACCGTCCCACTGTGCTGCGTCCGCAGGCGCGGAAATCTTCGCGGCGAGAACTGGCCACCTGCTCGCCAGCTGGCGATTGAGTTCGAGGAAATGCTCCTGTCCAGGTGGCATTTCTTCCTGCGGGAAGATCGCCTCCACCGGACACTCGAGCACACACAGCGTGCAGTCGATGCATTCGTCCGGATCGATCACCAGCATGTTGGGTCCGGCGTGAAAGCAGTCCACCGGACAGACTTCGACACAATCGGTGTGCTTGCATTTGATGCAGTTCTCGGTGACCACATGGGCCATCGCGCCCTCCTTACCGCGCGCGGCGGCTCGTGGCGCAAACGCTATCGCTTGACGGGAACGCGGTGCCTTGATGAGCATCAAGCGCAGCTTCGAAAGCCATCACGTACGATCGCCACGGGGGCCGGGGCGGGCTGAGCGGACTCTCGCTTGCGCGCATGGACTTGCGACGAGCGTCGTCTCCGGCTGACAATCCAGCGGCAGCGGACGGTGCGCGGCGAGTGTGGGAGGAGCAGGTCGATGGATAAAGGTACGGTGCAGGGACCGTCGGTGAGCCCGACCGCTGCGGCAGGCGCCGAGTGGCTCGCCACGCTGATCCGGACTCGGCAGCAACTGTCACCAAAACGCCTGCAGGCTCCCGGGCCGAGCAATGCACAGCTCAACGCATACTTCACCGCTGCGGCAGCGGCACCGGATCACGGACAGATTACCCCGTGGCGCTTCATCATCGTCGCCGAGGCCGCGCGCGGGCGGCTGGCGGAGGCGTTCGCTGCAGCACTGCGGCAGCGCGAGCCCACGGTATCAGCCGAAGCACTTGAGGATGCACGCGCCAAGGCTCACCGGGCGCCGTTTCTGGCGCTGGCGGTGTGCCGTACGGGCGAGGACGGTCACGAGGACATTCCAATGATTGAGCGGCTCGTCTCCCTCGGCGCCGCTGTGCAGAACCTGCTGCTCAGCGCTCACGCCGACGGCTTCGGCTGCGCGTTGGTGGCCGGCCAGTCCCTGCAGAGCGAGAGTGTGAAGCGGCTGTTCATGATCGCGCCGAACGAGCTCGCCGTGTGTTTCGTTGCAATCGGCACCGTCGGTCAGGGCAAGCCCATCCGCGAGCGGCCCGTGCCGGCGGCCTTCGTGAGCGTACTGGGTCCCGCAGATTGAGCACTTCGCAGGCGGACAGGGCGCGGCAATGACAGAACACGGCGGAATCGATTGGACATGCTGATCGACAACGCGCTGGCGCGTGAGCTACGCCGTCATTTTCTCTTCTGCGCCCTGACCGACCCGCAGCACGAGCGGTTGCTGAGCACTGCCGTGAAGCGCCGGCTCGAAGCCGGAGAGGCGCTGTTTGCGCACGGGGATGTCGCCGGACAGTTCTTCCTGCTGCGCAGCGGCTGCGTCAAGCTCTACCGTCTCTCACCCGGGGGGGATGAGAAAATCATGCGCCTGATCCGCCCGGCACAGACATTTGCCGAGAGCATCCTGTTCATGGAGGCGCCGCGCTATCCGGTCTCCGGCGAGGCGGTCGAGGCTGGCGAACTCATCGCCTTCGACCGAGAGACCTTCCTTGGCATTCTGCAGGAGTCCTTCGCCACCTGCCGCGCGGTCATGGCGCAGATGACCCGGCGCATACAGGCGCATTGGGACGAGATCGAGACGCTGGCGCTGCAGAACAGCCGCTATCGGGTCGTGCACTACCTGCTGGGACTGCTTCCCGCCGAGGCCCGCGGGCGCGTTGCCGTGACGCTGCCGACCCGCAAGATGGTGATCGCCGCACATGTGGCCGTCACCCCGGAAACGCTCTCGCGCACCCTGCGCAGCTTGAGCGAGGAGGGTCTGATCGAGGTTCTCGGCGAGACCGTGACAATCACCGACGTGCAGCGCCTGCGCCAGCACATGCACTGAGGCTTGACCGCCATCAAGGCGGATCGATCCGGCGGGGCGGACGCTATGCCGATGGTCACGCTCAGCAATCGGCACTCCCGCTGGACTCTGCCAATGCTCGCCTGTGCGCTGGTGAACTTTCTCGCGGCGCAAGGACTGATGCTGGGCGGGGCGAGCTGGCCCTGGCAGTCCGTGTCGGCCGATGGCACGCTCGCGGCAGTGCACCTGCTGGTCATCGGCTGGCTGCTGATGCTGATGCTTGCGGCGCTGTTTCAGTTCGTTCCCGTCATCACCGCCCGTGCGCTGCCCAGCCAGCGCCTCGCGCTCGCGACGTTCATCGCCCTCGAGGCCGGACTGGCGGGAATGGTCTGCGGATTCTTCGGCCTGGGTCATTCCCCGGCACTGACGCTGGCATTGCCCGTCGGTGGCAGCGCGGTCGTGCTCGGCGTCGCGCTGGCGCTGTGGAACCTCAGTGTACCGCTGCTCGGCACGCGCGGACTGACGCTGCCCGGTCGGATGCTGCTCAGCGCGGAGTGCTTCCTGGTGCTCACCCTCGGGCTCGGTCTGACCTTTACGCTTGCCTTTGCAGTGCCGAGTCTCACCCCGTCTCTGGCACCACTGCTGTACGCCGTCGGCGACCACGCCCTCGCGGGGCTTGGCGGATGGTTCACGCTGAGTGCGATGGGCGTGAGCTACAAGCTGCTGCCGATGTTCATGCTCGCCCCTGAGGATCGGGGCCTCACGGGCGATGTCGTGCACCTGCTGGCGAGCCTCGGCTTTGCCCTGCTCATTGGCGCCGGGCTGGCGCGGACGTGGACTGGGTCTCACTGGCTGCGCATCCTCCAATCGAGCGGCGAGGTCGCAGTCGTGATCGCCATTGCAATCTTTCTCTGGGACATCCTGCGCATCTACCGCGCACGTCAGCGGCCGCTGCTCGAGGCGCACAACCGCGCCGCGGTCGGCGCGTTCGCCCTGCTCGGGCTGAGCGCAGTGGGGACGATCGGCCTCTCGGCCACCGGCCGGCTTGAGCAGGATGCGCCGCTGCTCGTGTACGGCGCGGTCTTCGGCTGGCTGGGCGGCCTCGGATTGACCCAACTCTACAAGATCATTCCCTTTCTCACCTGGCTCAGCCGCTACGGACAGCGCCTCGGCCGCGAGCCCGTGCCGCGCGTGCAGGACTTGGTCTGCGAGTCCCGCGCCTATCGGTGGTTCGCGCTGTATTTCCTGGGCGTGCTGCTCACGAGTGTCGCCGTGCTGCGCGACGAGACCGTCGGGCTGCGCTTCGCCCTGGCCTGGGTGGCGCTCGCCACGCTCGGGCTGATCCGCGAGTACTGGCGCGCGTGGCGAGCTCACTACCCGGGTATCTGCCAGGCCCGATCCAGGCCCACTCCAATCATCGCCGACCCCTGAGGCTGAACATGACCGAACCGTTGATGCTCGACGTCCGCGCCGAACTGCGCAAAGGCGGCGAGCCGCTACCCAACATCCTCAAGGCAGTCGGTTCACTTGCTCCCGGTCAGGCATTGCGCCTGATTGCGCCTTTTGAGCCGGTGCCGTTGTATGCCGTGCTCGGCCGCAAGGGCTTCACCCACACCGCCACACGCCGCTCGGATGGGCACTGGGAAGTGCTCTTCGTCCCCGGCGGCGCGCCGAGCGCGGCCGAGCCGCCTGCAAACGGCGATTGCTGGCCGCAACCGCGCATGTTTCTGGACAACCGAGGTCTGCAGCCGCCCGAACCGATGGTGCGCATCCTCGAGGCGCTCGAGCAGCTCGGACCCGGTCAGGTCATCGAAGCACTCAACGAGCGAGATCCGCTCTTCCTGTATCCGGAGCTGCAGGCCCGTGGCGCGGCGATCCGCGCCGAGAGAACCGACGCGGGCATCCGCCTCCTGATCCGCCGCGCCGAGTCCGTGCCATGAACAACACCGCTGAACTCAGCCGCGAGACGGTTCTCGCCGCTTTGCGCTCGGTCATCGATCCTGAACTCGGCTTCAACATCGTTGACCTCGGCTTGATCTACCGCGTTGACGTGCAGGCCGGCGTCATCAAGATCACGATGACCATGACGACGCCGGGCTGTCCTGCCCAGGATTACATTCTCTCAGGCGTGCTCGAGCGATCGCAGAGCCTGCCCGGCGTGCAGGACGTCCTGATCGATCTGGTCTGGGAACCGCACTGGTGCGCACAAAAGATGTCCCCGCTCGCCAAAGCGCACTTCGGCATTCAAGGGTGAACCGCCCCGGGTGAAGCGTTCGGCCCCCGCGTGAGAATCACCCGCGCTTCGGACCAAGCCCAGGTGCTGAGCGTGCCCACACCGACCCGCTGCGCCGAGTTGAGTTCTCCGAGCGTATTTAACTGCCCCCCGGCAAACGCGATCCGTCCCCAAGCACTCGGTAGGGGCGCGGGCACTCACCGCAGCTCACTCGGGCGGCTCAAGCACAGGAGTTGCTCTGCCGAGGCGCATCGCAACACTGTCAATGCCTCGGTTCAAATCCAGTTGGGACCGTACGCCAGGCTGCTGGGCGGACACCTGGGCCGGCATCAATCGCCGTCGCAGCTCGACAAAGGACTACGCTCGGCACCGAGAACTCGCCGTCACTTCCATGCATGCAGCCCGATGCGGCAGAATCATGAAAATCATGAGCTCGGAACCATGAGCATCCGCTTTCGCGTCCCAGCGCCTGGCCTCGAAGATATCTGCGCGCGGTGAGCGACGCCGCGTACCGGAAGCCGGCATGGCCCGGCCGTTGTCGTCTCAATCCGACCTCGGGAGCCCGTCATGAAGTGGGAAACACCTCAAGCGATCGACCTGCGTTTCGGCATGGAAATCACGATGTACATCGCGAGCCGCTGAGCGCTCGGCAACCGCTCCGGGGCGGGCGGTCACGGCGCCACCCCTTCGCCGGACCGACCGCCCCGGATCTTCATCCCGGTGAGAGTCGCGCCACAGGGCTGATCGGAAGCTCTGGGTATACGCGATGGTCGCAACAGCCGCTCCACTATGAGAATACGGGTACTGGGCTCCTCCGCTGGCGGCGGTTTTCCGCAGTGGAACTGCAACTGCCGCAACTGTTCAGGAGTGCGCGGCGGTACGATCCGGGCACGCCCGAGAACACAATCCTCGATCGCCGTCACGGCCGGCCCGGCCACTGCACCGCGAACCAACCCCCTCGCGAGCGAGCGGGGTTGGGCTCTGGTGAACGCCTCGCCAGACATTCTCTATCAGCTGCATCAATGCCCGGAGTTGCAACCGGCTCGCGCGGTACGCGACACCGCCATTGCCGCGATTGTGCTGGTCGATGGGCAAGTGGATCACACCGCCGGACTGCTCATGCTGCGCGAGGCAGGGCGTCCCTGGCCTCTGTGGTGCACAGACCCGGTATATGCCGACCTGATGAACACCAATCCCATCCTGAGGGTACTGCAGCATTACTGCGGGACCGAACGCAGGTCAATGCCGACGGACGGCACGCCGTTCGTGCTTGATTCGATTCCCAATCTTTCCTGGCAAGCACTCTGCGTCACTGGCAAGGCCGCCCCATATTCTGCGCATCGACTCGCTCCGGTGCCCGGAGACAACGTGGCGCTGCTCATCGCCGATGCGCACAGCGGTGGCACTGCGCTCTACGCTCCCGGGCTCGCGACGATCGATGCACCGCTGTGGCACGCGATGCAGTCCGCATCATGCGTGCTCGTCGATGGCACATTCTGGACGGACGAAGAGATTCTCAATGCCGGAGTGTCCGCGCACCGCGCACGCGATCTCGGCCATCTGGCCCAAAGCGGCGAGGGCGGTATGCTCGAGTGGCTTGCCCAACTGCCGAGCACGACGCGCAAGATTCTCATTCATATCAACAACACCAACCCCATTCTTGATGAAGACTCACACGAGCGCGCTGAACTCGACCACCTGGGTGTCGAGGTTGCGTGGGACGGCATGGAGATCTGCCTATGAGCGAGCTGCCGTGGAGCCGAGCCGAATTTGAAGCCCAGCTGCGCGCGAAGGGACGGGCCTATCACATCCATCATCCGTTCAACGTGATGCTCAACTGCGGACGGGCGCAGCCCGAACAGATCCGCGGATGGGTGGCGAACCGCTTCTATTATCAGATCAGCATTCCGGTTAAGGATGCCGCGATCCTCGCCAATTGCACCGATCGCGCAGTGCGGCGCAATTGGGTACAGCGCATTCTCGACCATGATGGTCACGGTGACGATCCGGGTGGTATCGAATCGTGGCTGCGACTTGCAGAGGCCGTCGGTCTGGAGCGAGACACCGTGCAAGCGCTGAGCGATGTGCTACCTGGCGTGCGATTCGCCGTGGACGCCTACGTGAATTTCGCGCGGCGAGCACCGTGGACGGAGGGAGTCTGCGCATCGTTGACGGAACTCTTCGCGCCGCAGATTCACCAGCAGCGGCTCGCCGGCTGGCCGTCGTACTACCCGTGGATCGAGACGGGCGGTCTCGCGTATTTCCAGAATCGGGTGAGTCAGGCGCAACGTGATGTCGATTTCGCTTTGGCACTCACGCTCGATCGCTGCCAAAGCCGCGCCGAGCAGGAGCGGGCGCTCGAGATCCTCCAGTTTAAGCTCGATGTGCTCTGGCAAATGAACGATGCCCTGCAACGGCGGTACGGAGTGCAATGATGAGCACGGTGCTCGCAGTTTCACGCCCGGTGATCCGCGGCGGATTTCGTCTGCAATGGGAGCCCGCGCAAGCGAGGCATGTGCTGCTTTATCCCGAGGGGATGGTCCAGCTCAATCAGAGCGCCACAGCGATCCTGACGCGCTGCGATGGCACGACAACGGTGGCGGAGCTCATCGCAACCCTCGAACGCGAGTACTCGACGCACGGACTCGCTGAAGAGATCCACGCCTTCCTCGAACACGCGCTGTCGCAAAGATGGCTGGAGATGCGCACATGAAGGCAATCTGCCGGGGTGATGCGCACGGCACGCCACATCCCGGCCCGCCGTTGTGGCTGCTACTCGAGCTCACTTACCGCTGTCCTTTGCACTGTGTGTTTTGCTACAACCCGACGGATTTCAGTAGCGTCGGCAGTGAACTTGGCACCGCGGATTGGTTGCGGGTGCTGCACGAGGCCCGCGAGGCCGGGGCCGTGCAACTGGGTCTGTCCGGCGGTGAGCCGCTCGCCCGCAACGACCTCGAGACGATCGTCGCTGAAGCGCACCGTCTCGGCTTTTACATCAACCTCATCACCTCCGGCATCGGCCTCAACGAGCCTCGCATCGCAGCATTGAGATCGGCCGGGCTCGATCACATTCAGCTGTCGTTTCAGGACAGCACGCGGCATATGAACGATTTTCTGAGTAGTACCCGCACCTTTGAGCTCAAATCGCGCGTGGCTGCGCTGATCCGCAAGTATCGCTATCCCATGGTGCTCAACGTCGTTCTGCATCGCTTGAACATCGGACACGTCGGGCAGATTCTCCAGATGGCGGAGCGGCTGGAGGCTCAGTACGTGGAGCTCGCCAACACCCAGTATTACGGATGGGCGTGGCTCAACCGCGAACAACTGCTGCCGAGCCGCGAACAGCTGCGCCAAGCGGAGGAGACGGTGGCCGGCTTCCGCGCTCGGGTCGGCTCGGGAATGCGGATTTTCTTCGTGGTTCCGGATTACTTCGAAACCCGGCCGAAGCCGTGCATGAACGGCCTCGGATCGGTGTTCCTCACCATTGCTCCGGATGGGATGGCGCTGCCGTGTCACGCGGCCCGCATGCTACCCGGCATGACGTTCCCGAACGTGCGCGAGGCCAGCGTCGCATCAATCTGGTACGACTCGGCGGCCTTCAACCACTTCCGCGGCGAACAGTGGATGAAAGAGCCTTGCAGAGACTGTCCGGAGCGATCCAGAGATTTCGGCGGCTGCCGTTGTCAGGCGTATCTGCTCACCGCGGATGCATCCAATGCCGATCCGGTGTGCAGCCAATCGCCACACCACGAGCTGATCAGGCGGGCAGTCGAGCAGGCACAGCGGGCGGCACACTTCGCAGCAGGCACGTCCGCACAGCCGACGCTGATTTACCGCGATTTTCGCGGCGAGGATACACTCGTGCGGGGCGCCTGAGGATTCGTGCGACTGCCTCGCAACGCGGTTACTGGCCAGCAGACCGCGGGTCCGAGCACTCTTGCTCAGCGCGCTCGATCCGCTGACCCTCGCGTTCTGGTCATCCGCCGGGGAGGCAGTTCCTTCTGACCGCATTCGAGCGGTTCACACCGCTGCAGGGCACGTAATTTCTGCGACCCCGCGTCCGCTTCGAGTCGCCGGAACACCTCCAGAATGTCGGCGCGCTGCGTGCTCGAGCGAAGTCGCGCGTACAGCGCTGAGTCAGCACTAGCCTGAATAATTCATGAATTGAGAAAGCACAAAGGCCTAGATCGTGCTAGAAACGCTTTACCACAAGTGTTTTCTCGCACAAAAAAGGCCTTTGTATGGATGACGATAGCACACGACAGAGTGT
>JAJZUT010000018.1 GCA_021847105.1 Pseudomonadota bacterium
GCTGTGGGTGATCGGCATGCTGGTGTACCTGGCGCTGATGGCCGAGGCGTTCATGGGCTACGTGCTGCCCTGGGGCAACATGTCGTTCTGGGGCGCGCAGGTGATCATCAACCTGTTCGGCACCATCCCGGGCATCGGGCCGGCCCTGACGCAGTGGATCCGCGGTGATTACGGGATCTCCGGGGCCACCCTGAACCGGCTGTTCGCGCTGCACGTGGCTGCCGTGCCGATCGTGCTGCTCGGCCTGGTCGTGCTGCACCTGGTGGCGCTGCATCAGGTCGGCTCGAACAATCCCGACGGCATTGAGATTCGCGACCGGCTGGGCCCAGACGGCAAGCCGCTCGATGGCATTCCCTTCCATCCGTACTACACGGTCAAGGACATCTTCGGTGTCGGGGTGTTCTTCATCCTGTTCGCGCTGGTGGTGTTCTTCGTGCCCACCTTCCACGGGCTGTTCCTGGAGAAGGCGAACTTCACGCCGGCCAATGCGCTCTCGACTCCGGCCGAGATTCATCCGGTGTGGTATTTCACGCCCTACTACGCGATCTTGCGAGCGGTGCCGAGCAAGGGGCTCGGCGCGCTGCTGCTGCTGTTGGCACTGGTCTCACTGATTCTCCTGCCCTGGCTTGACCGCTCGCCGGTGAAGTCCATTCGCTACAAGGGCTGGATGTCTCGGCTGGGACTCGCGGTGTTTGTGGTGTCCTTCGTCGGCCTGGGCTACCTCGGGATGCAGCCGGTCTCGCCGCTGAACGTCATCCTTGCCCGGACCTTCGCAATCGGCTACTTCGGATTCTTCTGGCTGATGCCGTTTTACACGCGCTGGGAGCGGGTCAAGCCCGTGCCCGAAAGGGTGGTCTACCATGCGCACTAACCATTACCGCTGGGTGCCGGTGCTGCTCGGGGCGGTGCTGGCCGGTGTCATGGCGAGCCCGGTGCGGGCGGCCGATGCCGCCGCGGGCTTCGGGGCACACTGGAAGAGCTGGCAGGCGAACGTCAACGTGTCCGATCGCGCCTCGCTGCAGCGCGGTGCACGGGATTTCGTCGGCTATTGTCTCGGTTGCCACTCGTTGGGGTACGAGCGCTGGTCCCGTCTCGGCAAGGACCTTGCGATCCCGCCCGAAGTGCTGCAGAAGGACCTGATCCCACCCGGGCAGACCCCGCAGGATTACATCCTCTCACCGATGACTGCGGATGCGGCCAAATGGTTCGGCAAGCAGCCGCCGGATCTATCGCTCATTGCCCGTTACCGGGGACCGAACTACCTGTATCGGTACCTGAAGACGTTCTATGTGGACTCGGCGCGGCCGACGGGCGTGAATAACCTCGTTTATCCGTCCGTGGCCATGCCGGATGTGCTCTCCTCGCTGGAGGGGCTGAAAGTCGCGGTCTACCGCACCGTCAAGGTCCCAGGACCGCACGGTACCACGTTGAAGCGCAAGGTCTTTTCGCACTTCCGGCAGATTGCGCCGGGCAGCATGACGCCGCAGCAGTTCGATCAGTTCGTGCACGACACCGTGAATTTCCTGCAGTACGTGAGCGATCCGCCGCGCGTCGAGCGTCACCGTCTTGGGGTCTGGGTGATCCTGTTCCTGATCGCCTTCACCTGGCTCGCCTGGCTGCTCAAGCGCGAGTACTGGAAGGACGTGCGTTAGGAGGAACAGCGCCCGCGATCGCCGCGGGCGTGTCGTGGCCGCCGGTGGCATTGCGCCAGGTCCTGTGCGCCTCCCGGTGAGGTAAGATCACCGGGAGGCCGGCTGGCCGGCGGGAGCGGTACCGTGTCGAGCAGACGATCCATCATGACGCTGTTCTCCGCGCCGGCCGATCCCTGGAGCCACCGCACCCGGATCGTGCTGGCCGAGAAGGCTCTCGACATCGAAGTGGTCAGCGTCGAGCCCGGCAGCCTGCCGGAGGATCTGCTCGATCTGAACCCTTATCATTCCCTGCCCACGCTGGTCGATCGGGATCTGGTGCTGTACGACTCGCGGGTCATCATCGAGTACCTCGATGAGCGCTTTCCGCATCCGCCGCTGATGCCGGTCGACCCGGTGACGCGCGCGCAGTTTCGCCTTGCGCTTTATCGCATAGAACGTGACTGGTACAGTCTGCTCGGGGAGATCGAGCGGGAGCAGGATCGCAAGCAGCTGCCGCGGCTGCGCAAGATCCTGCTCGATACGATCGTACAGGGGGTCGAGCTGTTCCAATTGAAGCCCTTTTTTCTCTCCGACGAGTTTTCCCTGGTCGATGCGACGCTCGCCCCGGTGCTGTGGCGACTGGCGCATTTGCAGATCGAGCTGCCAGCCAGGGCCCAACCCATCACCAAGTACACCAGCCGCGTCTTCGCGCGGCCGGCGTTCGTGCGTTCGCTCTCGGATGTCGAGCGCGCGATGCGGCGCTAACGAGACTGCCTGATGCTCAAATCTCCCCCCAAACGACCCTATCTGCTGCGTGCGATGCATCAATGGATCACCGATAGCGGCTACACGCCGCATGTGATCGTCGATGCCGAGCGAGCTGGGGAGGATGTCCCGCACGCCTACGCACAGGACGGCAAACTCGTTCTGAATTTGAGTTACACGGCCACTCAGCGGCTGAAAATCGACAACGATCTCGTCGAATTCGATGCCCGCTTCGCGGGCGTCATCCATCATGTGCGTTTTCCGGTGAGTGCCGTGATGGGGGTGTACGCGCGTGAGACGGGCGAAGGCATGATGTTTCCCGATCACGATGCGAGCCCAGCGCCGCCCCAGCCTCCGGAGCCCCCCGAGCCACCGGGTCCTTCGGGGCCTGCTGGCCCGCGATCAGGGCCAGGCGTGGACGGGGGCGGGGGAGCAAAGCGTCCACAGTTGCGGGTCGTGAAGTGACGAGACCCTTTGCAGGCGGCGTCCGGTTCTGATATTCAGCGTGCCGGGGAGCCGGCCGGGCAATCGCTGCTTCGACCCGTCCGCGGGTTGGGGGGGAGGAAAGTCCGGGCTCCGGCGGATCAGGGTGCCAGGTAACGCCTGGGGGGCGTGTCAGGGCGAAGCGCAAGCTTCACCGGGCACGTTCACGGAAAGTGCAACAGAGAGTAGACCGCCCAAGCCCTCCTCCGGGTCTCTTCGGAAGCCCGGTCGCAGGGACGGTAAGGGTGAAACGGTGCGGTAAGAGCGCACCGCGGCCTTGGCAACAAGGCTGGCATGGCAAACCCCACCTGGAGCAAGGCCAAATAGGGGAGCAGCGGGCTCTGGCGACAGCGTCCGCAGCGCCGATCCGCGCGCGCTTCCGGGTAGGCCGCTAGAGGTCCATGGCGACGTGGATCGTAGAGGAATGATTGCTACGCGGGCTTCGCGTCGTTGTTCGAGGCGCAGTTCGCGACAGAACCCGGCTTACAGGCCGGCTCCCCGACTTTTCGGCTACTCCGGCGCGCTGCGCTCGTGTTGGGTGGCAAGCGCGTAGGCGGCGCTGCGGCTCGCACCGGTCAGCTGCGCAGCAAGTGCTGCTGCTCGGCTTGGCGGGAGCTCCCTCGCAAGCAGTTCGACGGCGCGTCGGAGCAGCGCCTGATCGACCTGTTGTAGCTGCTCCGGCGCGCCCTGTACGACCACCGTCAGCTCGCCGCGGCGGATGTTCTCATCGGCGAGGGCACGCTCGGCGAGCTCGCCGAGCGTGCCGCGATAGACGCTCTCGTGGGCTTTGGTCAGCTCTCGCGTCACGGTGGCGCGCCGCTTCGCGCCGAACACTGCCGCAAGGTCGCTCAGCATATCCGCGATGCGATGGGGCGCCTCGAAGAACACGAGCGTACGCGACTCGTCGGCGAGCCGAGCCAGCTGTGCGCGCCGCTCGCGTTGGCGCGCCGGCAGGAACCCCTCGAAGCAGAAGCGGTTGACCGGCAGCGCGGCGCAGGCGAGTGCGGTCGTGATGGCGCTCGGTCCCGGTATCGCCTCGATCGGGACGCCGGCATCGGCTGCCGCGCACGTCAACTCGTAGCCAGGATCCGACAGCAGCGGGGTGCCGGCGTCGCTCACCAGCGCCAGCGTCTCGCCAGCTGCCAGACGCGCCAGCAACTGCGGCACGCGTTGCGTCTCGTTGTGGCTGTGCAGCGAGATCAGCGGCCGGGAGATCCCCAGCGAGTGCAGCAGCGCCAGCGTGTGGCGCGTGTCCTCCGCGACGATGCCGTCGGCGTGTTGCAGAACATCGCGTGCGCGCGTGCTGAGATCCGCTAGGTTGCCGATCGGTGTCGCTACGACCTGCAACCGCCCCTGCATCTTGACCACTATAATCTCCGCTGCGCACCGGACCGGCGGGCGTAATCTTGGCTCTAAATGGAGCGACATTGAAGGGGCTTCCCACCATGCAGCGAAAGATCCTGCTTGCCGCGCTGAGCGCGACCGCCGCACTGCTCGCCGGCTGCGCGAGTGCCCCGCGCACCGCGCCGCCGCCGACGCGCACGGCCCGCGCGCCGGTGTTGCCGCGCCACGGCGGGATGCGTCGTCCGCGCCCGCCGGCGCCGCCTTCGCCGTCGCTGGCGCACACGCGCATTGCATTGCTGCTGCCGCAGACCGGTCCTTTGCGCCATGCGGCGCAAAGCGTGCGCGACGGATTTCTGACTGCGTATTACCAACTTCCGGCCGGCGAGCGGCCGCAGGTGCGCATCTACGATACCGCGGCAGGTGAGTCGATTGCCGCGCTAATTGCGCGTGCGACCCGCGGTGGGGCGGATTTCATCATCGGGCCGCTGCTGCGCGCAAATGTCGCGGCCGCTGCCGCTTACAGCGTTGCGCACCCGCCGATCCTTGCGCTGAATTTCCTGCCGCGAGGCGTGCCGCAGTCCAGTGGGCTGTTTCAGTTCGCCCTTTCGCCCACCGCCGAGGCGCGCTTGGTGGCCAAGCGCGTGCTGGCCGACGGGCATCGACTGGGCATTGCCATCGTGCCGGCCGGCGTGTGGGGCACGCGGGTGCTGCATGCGTTCGCACCGCAGTTCGAGGCGGGGGGCGGCCGGCTCCTCGCCACCGCGCGGATCGATCTGTCCGCAAGCGATTACTCCGGGCCGATTGAGCGGGTGCTGCTGATTCGTCAGAGCCGCGAGCGGTTGCAGCGGCTGCAGACGCTGCTCGGCATGCCGCTCGCGTTCGTGCCGCGCCGTCGACCCGACATCCAGTTCATTTTCGCGCCGGCACCGGCCAGCACCGAGCGGATGCTCGAGCCGCAGCTGCGCTTCTACTATGCCAACGGCGTGCCGACGTACTCGACCTCGGATGCGTTCACGCCCAATCCGACCGCGAACCAGGATCTCGACGGGCTACGATTTCTCGATATGCCGTGGATGTTGGGCAATCCGCTGGCAAACGCCGTGCACGCAGTCACGGATCGGGCATGGCCGGCCGGGGGGCCGGACCGAGGACGGCTGTTCGCGTTCGGATTCGATGCCTATCACCTCGCCGTGGCGTTGTTTGTCCGGCGCGTCGCGCCCGGCGCGCTGGAACTGAACGGATTGACAGGTCGGCTGCGCATCGAGCGCGACGGACGGGTGCATCGCTCCCTCATTTGGGCGCGGTTGCAGGGCGGGGAAATCAAAATTCTGCCGCCGCAGTGAGTCCATGTGCCGCCGCGCGATCAAACAGCTGCCTCACCCGGACGAGGCGGATGCTGCCATATCTAAGCCACTAGATAAGCTTCCTGTCACAACCTTCTGATTAGAAAGAGTTATGACAAAATCGGCCTGTTGGCCCGCATCTGCCGTTGGACATAACTCAACGCGCAGATGACGTTTTCCCACGGAATTCAATTGACATAGCGCACCTGCGATTCCTATAGTGGTACGAAGTGGGACGAAGTGGGAGAGGATGGGTTAAGTCCTCGCTCGGAGTCCATGTTTCGCGGCGCTACCAAAATCACCCTGGATGACAAAGGCCGGATGGTCATGCCCACCCGTTATCGGGAGCAGATCTCCGAGCGCGCCCAGGGAAAACTGGTGGTCACCGTCGACCGGGATCACTGCCTGCTCATTTATCCACTGCCCGAATGGGAGCTGGTCGAGTCGAAGCTGATGAGCTTGCCGACGCTGCACGCACAGGCCCGGCGCCTGCAGCGGCTGATGGTCGGACACGCGACTGACCTGGAGCTCGACGGGCATGGCCGCATTCTGCTGCCGCCGGAGTTGCGTGAATTCGCGGGCCTAGAGCGGTACGGAATGCTGATCGGGCAGGGCAATCGGTTTGAGTTGTGGAACGACGCTCGCTGGAGCGAGCGGCTTGATGCGTGGCTGAAGTCGGAAGAGGCCAGCACGGATCTGCCGTCGGAGCTCGATTCGCTGTCGCTGTGACTGCGGTGGGCGGCCGGTGGCGGCACGGGAACAAGGAGGTGCGGCATGCACGCTGCGGCGTGGTGGAGCGGAACGAGATCGGCGCGGCGGCGGAGCGCCGGGCAGATCGTGTGGGCGGGACGGCCGGGGACGCGTGTCGTGAGTCGAGACTGGCACGTGGGTGATGCGAGGTGCGAGAGCTGGGCGCGGCCCGTGACTAGGGCACTGCGGGGGGGCGTTGGCGGCTACTGCGAACGTGGGTGAGCACGTCCCAGTGCTCGAGCGCGAGGCGATCGCAGCGTTGGCTCCCGAGGCGGATGGCTACTATGTCGATGCGACGTTCGGGCGAGGCGGTCATACGGCACTCCTACTCGAGGCCTTGGGTCGAGAAGGCCGTGTGCTCGCGATCGACCGCGACCCCGCGGCCATCGACGCGGGACGAGCGCGCTTCACCGCTGAAGGCCGCCTCACGCTGGTGCACGCACCGTTCGCGCAGCTCGCGACGCTCGTGCCGGCTTATTCGGCCGGCCATGCGTGCCGCGGCATTCTCTTCGACCTCGGGGTGTCTTCGCCGCAGCTTGATGAGGCGGCGCGCGGATTCAGCTTTCGCGCCGACGGCCCGCTCGATATGCGTATGGATCCGACGCGCGGGGAAGCGGTGTCCGCGTGGCTCGCGCGCGCGGGCGCTGATGAGATTCGGGAAGTGATCGAGCGCTACGGAGAAGAACGGTTCGCACGGCGTGTCGCGCAGGCGATCGTAGACGCACGCGCGCGCGCGCCGCTCGAGCGCACGAGTCAGCTCGCGGAGGTGGTGGCCCGCGCGGTGCGTACCCGCGAGCCGGGCAAGCATCCGGCGACACGGACGTTTCAGGCGCTGCGCATGTTCATCAATGATGAGCCGGGTCAGCTCGAGCGCGGCCTTGATGCGGCGCTCGAGGTGCTCGCCCCGGGGGGGCGTCTGGCCGTGATCAGCTTCCATTCGCTCGAGGATCGGGTGGTCAAGCAGTTCATCGAGCGCCACTCGCGGCTCGATCCGGCGCTGGCCGATCTCCCCTCGGTGCCGGCCCACCTCGCGCCCCGTTTACGGCGCATCGGCCGCAAGGTCAGGCCGCAGCCGGCCGAGATCGCCCGCAACCCCCGTGCCCGCAGTGCGCTGCTGCGCGTTGCCGAGAAAGTCGCATGAAGGCGCAGCGCGCAACGTGGGGTCTGCTGTTCGCCACGCTGTGGGTGGCGGTGCTCGCCTCGGGCGTCGGCGCGGTGTATTGCCGCTATCGCGCACGCGAGCTGTTCATTCATCTCGAGCAGCTCAGCCGCCAGCGCGACAATCTGGACATTCAATGGGGTCAGCTGCAGCTTGAACAGAGTGCCTGGTCGACTCACGCTCTCGTTGAGAGCGTGGCGCAGAGCAAGCTGCACATGAAGATGCCGCCGCCTCAGGACATCGTGGTCGTGCGGCCATGAAGTCTCGCCGCGTCCAGCCTCGCACGCCCGTCTACCGCTGGCGGGCCTACCTGCTGCTCGCGGTGCTCGCGGTGCTCGGACTCGGCCTGGTCGCCCGGGCGGTAGATCTGCAGCTGGTCGACTACACCTTTCTCAATCGCCAGGGCGACGCACGCTTCACGCGTATCGTCACCATTCCGGCGCATCGGGGCGTGATCACGGACCGCTACGGTGAACCCCTTGCGGTGAGCACCCCGGTCGATTCGGTTTGGGTCAATCCGGGCCAAATCACCCAGGGAGAAGGCCGCATTCACCGCCTCGCTCGGGCGCTGCATCTGAACGAGCCGACCCTGCAGCGTGACATTCGCAGCAATCTCAGCCTGCAGTTCCTCTATGTTGCCCGCCAACTGCCGCCGCCCCAGGCGCTCGCCATCAAAGCGCTGGGCATCCCCGGGGTGTATCTGCAGCGCGAATATCGTCGCTACTATCCGGCGGGCGAAGTGACCGGACAGCTGATCGGCTTCACCAATATCAATGACCAGGGGCGGGCGGGGCTTGAGCTCGCCTACAACTCCTGGCTGACTGGCAGCGACGGCGAGAAGCGCGTCATCGAAGACCGCTACGGGCGCATCGTCCAGGAGGTCGACAGCATCCGCCCGGCGCGGCCGGGACACGATCTGGTGCTCTCGATCGACATGCGCATTCAGTACCTCGCCTATCGGGCGCTCAAGGCGCAGGTCGAGGCACAGCGGGCACGCTCGGGCAGCATGGTAGTGATCGACGTCGATACCGGCGAAGTGCTCGCCATGGTCGATCAGCCCGGGTTCAATCCCAACGACCGCTCGCAGCTGCTGCCGGGCCGCTACCGCAATCGTGCCGTCACCGATACGTTCGAGCCCGGCTCGTCGATCAAGCCGTTCTTCGTTGCCGCCGCGCTGATGAGTGGTCGCTACAACAGCCAGAGCATCATCAATACCTCGCCGGGATACATCAAAGTCGATGGTCACGTGTTCCGCGACGAGCAGGATCTCGGTCCCATCGGCATTTACACGATCCTCGAGAAGAGCTCGAACGTCGGCATGGCCCACATCTCGCTGTCGCTGCCGCCGGAGCTGATGTGGCGGACCCTGCATCGCTTTGGCTTCGGTCAGTTTGCCACGGCGGGCTATCCCGGAGAGTCCCCGGGAGTGCTGTTGCCCTATCGTGACTGGCATCCGATTCGCATCGTGACCATGTCGCACGGTTACGGCCTCTCGGTCACCGCGCTGCAGCTGGCGCATGCCTACGCCACGCTCGGCGCGCTCGGCGTGCAGCGGCCGATTTCCTTCCTGCGGGTCACAACGCCGGCGCCGGGGCGGCGCATCATGCCCGCGAAGCTCTGCCGCGAACTGCTGCAGCTGATGCGTGGCGTGGTGACCGCGGGCGGCACCGCGCCCAAGGGCGCGATACCCGGCTACACCGTGGCCGGCAAGACTGGAACATCCTGGGAGGCCGATGGCGGCAGCTATCGGGAGCATCATTTCAACGCTGTGTTCGCTGGCGTCGCACCGGCGAGCGCGCCACGGCTTGCCGCGGTGGTGGTCATCAAGGATCCGCGCGCGGGACTGTATTACGGCGGTGATGTTTCCGCGCCGGTGTTTGCCCGAGTGATCGGGCGCGCGCTGCGGCTGATGGCCGTGGCGCCGGATGAATCGCTGCCGGCTGCCCAGACGCTGCAGGTGGCATCGCTGCAATGAGCAACGCACCGGCAATCGATATGGGTGGACGAGCGCTCGATACGCTCCTCGCGGGGATCATTCCGGTCCCCCCCGCGCTGCGCGTGAGTGACGTTGCGCTTGACAGCCGTGAGGTCATCCCGGGGGCTTTATTCCTGGCGTGCCGCGGTCGCTCGCAGCACGGCCTCGCCTTCGCCGCTGAGGCGCTCACGCGCGGTGCCCGGGCGGTGTTGTACGAGCCACCGGCCGAGGTGCCCGGTTCGCTTCAGGCGCTCGGTCCGCAGGCATTCATCGCGGCCGTGCCCGAACTCAGTGCGCGGGCCGGCCTCATCGCAGATCGATTCTTCGGCGAGCCGTCCCGTGCGCTCGCCATTGCGGCGGTCACCGGCACCAACGGCAAGACCACCTGCGCCTGGCTGTTGGCACAGGCACTGGAGCGTTGCGGCCGGCGCGCAGCCTATCTCGGTACGCTCGGCTTCGGTCGCCCAGGCGCGCTGTGCCATGCTCGGCACACCACGGCCGATGCGGTGACGTTGCATCGGCAGCTCGCGCAGGTCCGTGGGCTCGGTGCCCAGTGGGTGGGCATGGAGGTCTCCTCTCACGCCCTGGATCAGCAGCGTATCGCCGGGCTGCGCGTGCACACGGCCGCCTTCACCAATCTCACGCGCGATCACCTCGATTATCACGGCACGATGGCCGCCTATGGGCGCGCCAAGCAACGCTTGTTCGAACTCGATACGCTCGTCAACCGGGTGATCAACATCGACGATGCGTTTGGCGCGGAGCTGGCCGCGCGTGGCGACCGCGGCGCACTGATCGTCACGGCACGATCCGCGGAGCCGCCGCCCGGAGCGCGCTGGGTGCGCGCTGTGTCGGTTGAGGCGCACGGCATTGGGCTGCACATTGAGGTGGATTCGAGCTGGGGCGCCGCACCGCTGCGGGTGCCGCTGATCGGGGACTTTAACGCGGACAATTGCCTGAACGTGCTGGCGATTCTGCTCGGAGCTGACGTGCCGCTCGCCACGGCGCTCACGGCACTCGGGGAGTGCCGCGCCGCGCCCGGACGGATGGAAGCTTTCGGTGGCGAGACCGGACAGCCGCTTGCCATTGTCGACTATGCGCACAGCCCGGATGCTCTGGCCAAGGCGCTGACCAATGCCCGGCGTCACTGTCGCGGTCGGCTGCGAGTCGTGTTCGGCTGCGGTGGCGATCGCGACAGCGGCAAGCGGCCCCTGATGGGGCGCATTGCCGCGGAGCTTGCTGATGAGATCATCCTGACCGACGACAATCCGCGCAGCGAGCCGCCCGAGCGCATCACCGCCGATATTCTTGCTGGCGTCGCGCCGCGCCCTGCTCGCATCGAGCACGATCGGGAACGAGCCATTCGTGAGGCGCTCGCGGGCAGCGCCGCCGCGGATGTGGTGCTTATCGCCGGTAAGGGGCACGAGACTCAGCAGATCTATGGCACCGCAGCCCGTCCATTCAGCGATCAGGCCGTGGTGCGTGCGGCGCTCGGTCTCACGGCGGGGGCAGCATGAGCCTCGCACGCACACTGGCGCAATTCGCGGCCGCCTGCGGCGGGCGGTTGCACGGGGAGGACCGCAGCTTCGCTGGCGTGTCTATCGACACGCGTACGGTGCAGAGTGGCGAGCTGTTCATCGCGCTGCGCGGGCCGCGCTTTGATGGCGGAGAGTTCGTCGCCGCGGCACTCGCCCGCGGCGCCGCGGGTGCGGTCCTCGAGCGCGAACAGCCTTTGCCGTTTACGCAGATCATCGTCACTGACGCGCAGCTCGCGTTGCAGCGGGCCGGGCACGCCTGGCGGGAGGCCTGCCAGATTCCGGTGGTGGGCGTCGCCGGCAGCAACGGTAAGACCACGACCAAGGAGATGACCGCAGCCATTCTCAGTGAGGCGGGCGAGTGTCTGGCGACGCGGGGCAATCTGAACAACCACATCGGTGTGCCGTTGACTCTGCTGCGGCTCGAGGCGGCGCATCGCTTCGCGGTCATCGAAATGGGAGCCAATCGCGCCGGCGAGGTGGCCGAGCTTGTGCGCATCGCGCGCCCGACGGTCGGGCTGATCACCAATGCCGGAGCGGAACATCTGGAGGGCTTCGGCAGTCTCGAGGGTGTGGCGCGGGCCGAGGGTGAGATGGTCGCGGGGCTCGCGCCTGCAGCGACTGCGGTGCTCAACGCCGATGATGCGTTCCTTGCGCTCTGGCAGAGCATGACGCCGGCGCGTGTGGTGACGTTCGGGTTTGGCGCGCACGCCGATTTTCGCGCGAGCGCCCTCGAATCCACGCTGACGGCCGGTGGCTTCCTTACCCGCTTCACGCTGACCTGCCCGCTCGGCACCGTGCCGGTCGAACTGCACGTCGGCGGTCGGCACAACGTCGCCAATGCACTCGCGGCGGCGGCCGCTGCCGCCAGTGCCGGTGCGCAGCTGACGCACATCCGTGCCGGTCTCGCCTCGGTGCGCCCGGTGCCCGGCCGGCTGCAGCTGAAACAGGCGACCAGCGGCGCGTGGATCATCGATGACTCCTACAACGCCAACCCGAGCTCGGTCCGCTCGGGGATCGAAGTGCTCGCCTCGCTGACGGGAGCGCGCTGGCTCGTGCTGGGAGATATGGCCGAGCTGGGGGCGTTTGCCGAAAGCGCGCACGTCGAGATCGGCGAGTTTGCACGCTCGCAGGGCATCGAGCGGCTCTACGCCACAGGGCCGCTCGCGGCGCTCGCCGTGGAGCGCTTCGGCGCGGGCGCCCGCTGGTTCCCGGAGGCCGGTGCGCTCGCCGAGGCGCTGCGCGCGGCGCTGCACGAAGCGGGTTCCGGGGTGGCCGTTCTCGTGAAGGGCTCGCGGGTCAACAGGCTCGAGCGGGTGGTTGCAGCGCTCACCGCTGGCGCACCATCGGAGACGCACTAAATGCTCTTTTGGCTCGCACGCCGTTTGCTCACCTGGTATTCGGGATTCAACGTCTTCTCGTACCTGACGTTCCGCGCGATTCTCGCCATGGGCTCGTCGCTGGTGATCTCGCTGCTCGTCGGCCCCGGCATGATTGAACGCCTGTCGCGCTACCAGATCGGCCAAGTGGTGCGCGATGACGGCCCGCAGTCGCACCTGCCAAAGGCGGGCACCCCAACCATGGGCGGCACGCTGATTCTGGTGACCACACTGGTGAGCACGCTGCTGTGGGCAAAACTCACCAGCCGACAGGTCTGGCTCGTGCTCGCAGTGACCTTTGCGTTCGGCCTGGTCGGCTTTCTCGATGATTATCTCAAGCTCGTGGTGCGCAACGCCCGCGGCTTGCCAGCCCGCTGGAAGTATCTTTTCCAGTCGATATTCGGCGTGGCGATCGCCGTGGTGCTCTATTACACGGCGAGCGTTCCGGCCGAGCGCACGCTGTATTTGCCTTTCGTGAAGACCTTCGCCGAACCGCTGCCGGCGGCAGTGTTCATCACTATCGCGTACTTCATGACTGTGGGCATGAGCAACGCGGTGAATCTCACGGACGGTCTCGACGGTCTGGCCATCATGCCGGCCACGTTGGTGTCTTCTGGTCTGGGCATCTTTGCTTACGCCAGCGGCAATGCGGTGTTTGCCCATTACCTGGAGATTCCGATGATCCCTGGGGCGGGCGAACTGCTCATCTTCTGCTCGGCGTTGTCCGGTGCAGGACTTGGCTTTCTGTGGTTCAACTCCTATCCGGCTCAGGTGTTCATGGGCGACGTCGGGGCTCTGGCGATTGGCGCGGCACTCGGGGTCATAGCCGTAATGGTGCGTCAGGAGCTGGTGGCGCTGGTGATGGGCGGGGTGTTTGTGCTCGAGACCGCGTCGGTTATTCTGCAGGTGGCCTCGTTCAAGCTGACGGGTCGGCGCATCTTCCGCATGGCGCCGCTGCACCACCACTTCGAGCTCAAGGGCTGGGCTGAGCCGAAGGTCATCGTGCGCTTCTGGATCATTTCGCTGATCCTGGTGCTCGCTGGGCTCGCGACGCTGAAACTCAGATGAGCCCCGCCAATCACAAACCCGCCACCGCCGTCATTGCCGGCCTCGGACGCACCGGCCTGTCCTGCGCACGCTATTTGCGTGAGCACGGTTGGCGTATCGCGGTGACCGATACCCGTGACGCACCGCCACAGCTCGCTCAGCTGCATGCGCTCGATCCGGCCATCGAAGTGCGTGCCGGTGGCCTCGATGCCGGTCTGCTCGATGAGGCGGTCTGTGTGGTGGCCTCCCCGGGTCTGCCGCTCGATCTGCCGTTCTTCGCCGACGCGCGCCGCAGGGGCTTGGAGATATTCGGTGACATCGAGCTATTTGCACGTGCTGTGAGCGCGCCGGTTGCCGGCATCACCGGCACTAACGGTAAGAGCACTGTGACCAGCCTGCTCGGACGGATGGCCGCGCGCGCCGGTGTCGCCGTGCGCGTCGGTGGCAACCTCGGCGAACCGGCGCTGGAGCTGTTGGCCGCGGCCGAGCGCTCGGCGCGGCCCACCGAGCTGTACGTGCTCGAGCTGTCGAGTTTTCAGCTCGACACCACTGAGTCGCTCGACCTGAAGGCCGCCGCAGTACTCAACGTGACCCCCGATCATCTCGATCGCTACGCCTCGCTCGAGGACTACGCGTTATCGAAGGCACGTATCTTCGAGCGCTGTGATACGGCCGTGGTCAACCTCGACGATCCGTTCGTGGCACGCATGACGCGCCGCGCGCAGCGCATGCTCGGCTTCTCCGTCAGTGGTGCCAGCAACGCCGACTACACTGTGCAGGAGCGCGACGGACGCTGGCTTGTGCGCCGGGGCGAAGCGCTCCTGTCGGTCTCCTCGATGCGTCTGCGCGGGATGCACAACGCTGCCAACGCGCTGGCGGCACTCGCCCTCGGTGAGGCGCTCGAGCTGCCGATGGCGGCGATGCTGGCGGAACTGCGCGAATTCCCAGGGCTGCCGCACCGCACTCAGTGGGTGGCCGAAGCGGCGGGCGTGACCTATGTCAATGACTCCAAGGGCACGAACGTCGGGGCGACGCTCGCCGCCGTGAGTGGAATGGACGGTCCGCTGGTGCTCATCGCGGGCGGGGAGGGCAAGAACCAGGATTTCACGCCCCTCGCCGCCGCGCTGCGCGGCAAGGTGCGGCACGCGGTACTGATCGGTCGCGACGGACCGGCCATTGGCCGTGTGCTCGTCGGGGTCTGCCCGACCGAGCTGTGCGGCTCGATGAGTGAGGCGGTGCGGGCCGCGGCGCGCGCGGCGGTTTCAGGCGACACCGTGCTGCTGTCCCCGGCGTGTGCCAGTCTCGATATGTTTCGCGACTACGCGCAGCGCGGTGACACATTCGCCGCGGCGGTGCGGGAGCTGCGCTCATGAGCACAGCGGAACGCACACCGATGTCATTTGCCCGCTCGAGCGGACGCGGACGCGTGATCCACATCGACACCGCGACATTGGCGCTGGTGCTCGCAATCCTGCTGTTCGGACTGATCATGATGACCTCGGCGTCGATCTCGATCGCCGGCCAGTACACCGGTCAGCCGTTCTACTTTCTCGAGCGGCAGCTGATCGCAGTGGCTCTCGGCGTTGCCGGTGCGGTGTTTGTGTTCAGTCTCAAATGCGAGCGCCTCGAGCGCATATCACCCTGGTTGATGGTCGCAGCCGTCGTGTTGTTGCTGGCGGTGCTGGTGCCGGGGCTCGGGCTGCGGGTCAACGGCGGCCGGCGCTGGCTGCATCTGGCCGGCTTCAGCTTCCAGATCTCGGAACTCGCGCGCTTACTGGTCCTGGTGTACATCGCAAGCTATGCCACGCGCCGCCAGGACGAGTTGCGCGAGAGTTTTGCCGGGCTTGCCAAGCCGCTCGCGCTGCTCGCGCTGATCGCTGCGCTGCTGCTCGGGGAGCCTGATTTCGGCGCCGCGGCCGTCATGTTCGCCACTGGCTTCGGTATGTTGTTTCTCGCCGGTGCGCGCCTGCGCTATGTGACGGCGCTGACGCTGGTGGCGGTGCTCGCCTTCGCCGTGCTGGCAGTGACCTCCGCCTACCGGATGCGTCGCATCACCGGATTCATCAATCCGTGGGCTTCACCTTACGGCGCCGGCTTTCAGCTGACCCAGTCGCTGATTGCGATCGGCCGCGGCAAGTGGTTCGGGGTCGGTCTCGGCAACAGTGTGCAGAAGCTGTTCTACCTGCCCGAGGCGCATACCGATTTCCTGTTCGCGGTACTCGCCGAGGAGCTTGGGCTCGCCGGGGTGCTACTCACCATTGGTCTGTTTGTCGGGTTCATCTGGCGCATCTTTCAGATCGCCGAACTCGCAGCGCGTGCCGGACTCACCTTCCACCGGTTGCTTGCAGCCGGATTCGGACTGTGGCTCGGCATGCAGACCTTCATCAACATCGGCGTGAACATGGGCATTCTGCCCACCAAGGGACTGACGCTGCCGATGATGAGCTACGGGCGCTCGAGCATGATCATGACGCTCGTGTGGGTGGGGCTGCTGCTGCGGATCTATCACGAGACGCTGCTCGAGAGCCGTGGTGCGGCGCGCTTGCGCCCGGAGCAGTCCGCATGAAAGGGCCCGTCCTCATTATGGCCGGCGGCACGGGAGGGCACGTCTTTCCGGCACTCGCCCTCGCCCGCAGCCTGCGAGCGCAAGCCGTGGAAGTCATCTGGCTCGGCACGCGGCGGGGCATAGAGGCACGCCTGGTGCCCGCCGAAGGTATCCCCATCGAATGGCTGTCGGTGGGCGGTCTGCGCGGCAAGGGCTGGAAGACTCGGCTCGCCGCGCCGTGGCGCTTGACGGTGGCGCTGTGGCAGGCGCTTGGGGTGATGCGCCGGCGCCGCCCGCGCGTGGTGGTGGGACTGGGCGGCTTCGTTACGGGCCCGGGGGGGATCGCTGCGTGGCTGACACGCCGACCGCTCCTGATCCACGAGCAGAACGCCATCGCAGGCTTTACCAATCGAACACTCGCACCGCTCGCGCGCGAGGTGCTCGAGGCCTTTGCGGGCAGCTTCGAGCAGTCCGTGCACGCGCGCGTCATCGGCAACCCGGTGCGCAGCGAGATCATCGCGCTGGCTCCGCCGCGAGAGCGCCTGGCCGGCCGTGGCGCCGCGCTGCGAGTGCTGGTTGTGGGTGGCAGTCAAGGAGCAGTCCGGCTCAACACCGTGGTGCCGTACGCGCTGGCGAGAGCGGCGCTGATCTGCCGTCTCGATGTGCGCCACCAGGCGGGAGAGCGGTGGCTTGATGCCTGCCGGCAGACTTATGCCGAAGCCGGCGTGCGTGCCGACGTGCAGCCGTTCATTGCCGACATGGCTGGCGCGTACGCCTGGGCCGATCTGGTGATCTGCCGGGCGGGCGCGCTGACGATCTCGGAGCTAGCTGCGGCTGGTATCGGCGCGGTGCTCGTGCCGTTTCCGGCGGCCGTCGATGATCACCAGACATACAACGCGCGGCTGCTGGTTCGCCAAGGCGCTGCGATTCTGTTGCCCGAACGCGAGCTCACCGCCGAGCGGCTCGCCGGGGAGATCGAACGGCTGTGTGCCGATCGCGAGCGGCTCGTGCAGATGGCCGAGCGCGCCCGCGCGCTGGCCCGGCCGGACGCCACCGAGGTGCTCACCGACACGTGCCTGAAGTATCTGAGGAGGGCCGCATGAGCGGGTTGCCTGAGGCGCCGGGGGAGCGCCGCGGGGCGAGCGGCATCGGTCGCATGCGTCGCATCGAGACCATTCATTTTGTCGGCATCGGCGGCAGCGGCATGAGCGGCATTGCCGAAGTGCTACTCAACCTCGGCTACCGCGTGCAGGGTTCGGATCTGCGGGCGAGCGCAGCGACTGACCGGCTCAGCGCCCTCGGCGTCAAGGTGACGCTCGGCCATGTCGCTGCCAACATCGCCGGTGCCGACGTATTGGTCGTTTCGGGGGCGGTGCCGAAAGACAACCCGGAGGTTGCTGCCGCGCTGGTCCGGCGCATTCCGGTCGTCTCGCGCGCGGAGATGTTGGGCGAGCTGATGCGCTTCCGCTACGCAATCGCAGTTGCGGGCACCCATGGCAAGACGACTACCACCAGTCTCATCGCCAGCATTCTCGCCGAGGGCGGCGAGGACCCGACCTTCGTCATCGGCGGTCGTCTCAAGAGCGCGGGCAGCCACGCACGTCTGGGCTCGGGCCGTTATCTGGTCGCCGAGGCCGATGAGAGCGACGCCTCATTCATGCACCTGCAACCGCTCGTGGCGGTGGTCACCAACATCGACAACGACCACCTTGCCACCCACGGCGGAGACTTCGCCCGCCTGGCTCAGAGCTTCATCGATTTTCTGCATAATCTGCCGTTTTACGGCCTGGCGGTGCTCGGCCTGGACTGTGAGCACGTGCGCGCCATCCTCCCTAGAGTCGGACGCCACGTGCTCACGTACGGTCTGAGTGCGGATGCAGACGTGCGTGCAAGCGACTTGCGCCGCGATGGCCTCAAAACGCGCTTCACCGTGACCCGTCCGGTCGGCGGACCGCTCGAGGTGACGGTCAACCTGCCTGGCACGCACAACGTGCTCAACGCGCTGGCGGCGATCGCCGTGGCCACCGATCTCGGTATCGCCGATCAGTCCATCGGTCGCGCGCTCGCGCAGTTTCAGGGTATCGATCGACGGCTGCAGCACGTTGCTGACATCGAGACCGGAGTCGGCAAAGTCACTGTCGTGGATGACTACGGTCATCACCCGACTGAGGTGGCGGCGACGCTCGAAGCGCTGCGCCAGGGGTACCCCGGCCGACGTATCGTGCTTGCCTTTCAGCCGCACCGCTACAGCCGCACTCACGATCTGATCGACGATTTCGGCAGAGTGCTCGCCGGGGTCGACGTGCTGCTGGTGACCGAGGTGTATGCGGCGGGCGAGGCGCCCATTGCCGGCGCCGACGGTCGGGCCATCTGCCGCGCGGTGCGCAGCCGCGGACAGGTCGAGCCGCTGTTTGTGGCGCGCGTCGAGGAGCTGGCCGAGTCTCTGCGTGACGTGATCCGCGACGGCGACCTGATCGTCACGATGGGTGCTGGCAACATCAGCGCCGTCGCGCACGGTCTGGCGCAGCGGCTCGCGGCAGTCCTGCCGCCGCGAGGGCACTCATGACCGTTGTGCTCGCTCCACAGTTCCAGAAGCGCATCCGCCGCGAGGAGCCGATGGACCGGCATACCTCGTGGCACGTCGGCGGTCCGGCAGAGATCTTCTTCACGCCGGAGAATCGGGCGGACCTCGCGGCATTTCTGCGCAATCTGCCCGCCGAGGTGCCGGTTTACTGGGTAGGCCTCGGCAGCAACCTGCTGGTGCGTGACGGCGGTGTACGCGGCGTGGTGGTGTGCACGCAAGGGGCGCTGGAGCGGCTCGAGCGCACCAGTGAGACCACGGTGTACGGCGAGAGTGGCGTGGCCTGTGCGCGCATCGCGCGCCAGTGCATCCGCTGGGGGCTGGGGCCGGCGGAATTCCTGGCCGGCATCCCTGGGACCCTCGGTGGTGCGCTCGCGATGAACGCCGGGGCGTTCGGTGGGGAGACCTGGCGGCACGTCCTCGAGGTCGAGACGATCGATCGACGCGGCCGCGAGCATCGGCGCGCGGCTGGCGAGTACCGCGTGAGCTATCGGCATGTCGAGTCGCCGGCCGAGGACGAGTGCTTCCTGGGTGCGACGCTGCGCTTTGAGAAGCGCCCCGCGGCGCACGCCGACGAAGTACGCGAGCTGCTCGAGCGTCGCCGAGCCACTCAGCCCATCGGGGCGTGGAGCTGCGGCTCGGTGTTCACCAACCCGCCAGGCGATCACGCCGCGCGGCTGATCGAGGCGAGTGGCTTGAAGGGGCTCAGCGTCGGGGGCGCTTCGGTGTCCGACAAGCACGCCAACTTCATCATCAACCACGGCACGGCCAGCGCGAACGACATCGAGACGTTGATCGGAAAGGTGCAGGAGGTCGTCGCACGCGAGCACGGGATCGCGCTCAGCACCGAAGTGCGCATCGTGGGGGAGGGACGCTGATGCGGTTGCGGCACGATCCAGCTGGACTGCACCGCGCACACGCGAGCGCCGAATTCGGTCGTGTTGCAGTGCTGGCCGGCGGCGACTCGAGCGAACGGGAGGTGTCACTGCTCACCGGCGCGGCGGTGCTTGAGGCGCTCAAGCGCCGTGGCGTCGCTGCCGAGGCGTTTGATCCGCGCGAGCGCTCGTTGCTCGAGCTTCTGAGCGCGCGTTACGAGCGGGTGTGGCTCGCACTGCACGGCCCAGGCGGAGAAGATGGCACGGTGCAGGGCGCGCTGGAGTATCTCGGCGTGCCCTACACGGGCAGCGGCGTCATGGGTTCAGCGATCGGCATGGATAAGCTGCGTACCAAGCGCCTCGCCAAGGCCGTGGGCGTGGCGACGCCTGCGGCGCTCGAGCTCACCGGGCCGCAGGACTTCGAACTTGCGATCGAGCGGCTCGGGCTGCCGCTGGTCGTCAAACCTCTGACTCAGGGCTCAAGCGTCGGCATCAGCAAAGTGGAGCGGGCCGCCGAGCTGCCCGCCGCCTATGCAACCGCGCGCGCCGTCGAGACGAGCGTCTTTGCCGAGTCTTGGCTCGCCGGAGCGGAATACACCGTGGCGCTCTTGCAGGGTGCGGCCCTGCCCTCGATCCGGATCGAGACCTCGCAGACCTTCTACGATTACGCCGCAAAATACGAGCGGGACGATACCCGCTACCTGTGCCCCTCCGGACTGTCCGAACCCGCGGAACGGCATCTGGCCAGTCTGGCGATCGCCGCCTACGAGGCCATCGGCGGTGAGGGTTGGGGAAGGGTCGACTTCCGGATGGATGCGACCGGCCGGCCGCTCCTTCTTGAAGTCAACACCGTGCCGGGCATGACCGGGCACTCGTTGGTGCCGATGGCCGCCCGGGCCGCAGGCATCGACTTCGATGAGCTGGTCTGGCGCGTCCTCGAGACCAGCTTCGTGCGTCGCGCTGTTGAGCCCGGACGTGGCGAGGCGAGCTGACGTCATGCTCAAGCGAACCGGCAAGCGACGTTCCGCGGAGATTGGCGCCCCAGGGGGCCAGCGACTGAGGCGACGGCTGCTCGTCACGCTCGCGGTGGCGGCGGTGCTCGCAACGGCGTTGTGGGCGCTCAATCGCCCGATCCGCAGCGTGACTTTGCGGGGCGGGTTCGAGCATCTCTCTCCCCTCGCGGTCGAGCGGGCCGTCGCAGCGCAGGCGGCCGGCGCAGGCATCCTGACCGTGAACCTGGCTCGGGTCCGCGCGGCGGTCGATGCGCTGCCGTGGGTGGCGCGCTCGAGTGTGCGGCGCGTATGGCCCGACGCGCTCGCAGTGCGCGTGCACGAGCAGGTCGCGTTCGCGCGCTGGAATGGCAGCGGACTGGTCAATCGCAGCGGCGTGCCGTTCTTGACCGCGGCGGCTGCGCTGCCGCAGGGATTACCGCGACTTTCGGGACCGAGCGGGACCGCCGCTGAGGTCACGCATCGGTATCTCAGCATGAGCGAGCAGCTCGCGCCGGAGGGCTTCGCGATCAGCGCGCTCGCGCTCGATGCGCGGGGTACTTGGCAATTCACACTGAACGACGGGATCACCGTGCGATTGGGGCGATCGCAGCTCGATGAGCGGTTCGAAAAATTCGTCAACGTGGCGCTGACGATCGTCAAGCGACGCGCCCAGGACATCTCTTACATCGATATGCGTTACATGAACGGTTTTGCCATTGGTTGGCGCGCGGGCGCGTTGCGTGAGGCTTCGCCCGCGCAGCTCTCCCGCGCAGGGCGCGTCGCGCAGGCGACGAGCGTCCGCGCAGGGTGCGCGGGCTTGGGCGCCTGTCGCCACGGACGGTCCGCGGTATGGTCTGCAGGAGACAACGATGCGTAAGCGATCCGATCGGGACCTGATCGTCGGTCTTGATATCGGCACCTCCAAGGTCCTCGCGCTGGTGGGCGAAGTCGGCGCCGACGGGGCGATTGAAGTGCTCGGTATCGGCACTCAGCCATCGCGCGGCCTGAAAAAAGGAGTGGTGGTCAACATCGAATCGACCGTGCAGTCGATCCAGCGCGCGGTCGAGGAGGCCGAGCTGATGGCCGGTTGCGAGATCCACTCGGTGTTCGCCGGCATCGCCGGCAGTCACGTGCGCAGTCTCAACTCGCATGGGGTGGTGGCAATCCGCGACCGCGAAGTTACGCCGGGGGATGTCGAGCACGTGATCGATGCGGCGCGCGCGCTCGCCATCCCGGCTGACCAGAAGATCCTGCACGTGCTGCCGCAGGAGTTCGTGGTCGACGGCCAGGAGGGCATCCGCGACCCGATCGGCATGTCCGGCGTGCGCCTCGAGGCGAAGGTTCACATCGTTACCGGCGCCGACAGCGCGGCGCAGAACATCGAGAAGTGCATCAAACGCTGCGGCCTGGAGGTCGAGGACGTGGTGCTCGAGCAGCTCGCCTCGAGTTTCGCGGTGCTCACGGACGATGAGAAGGAGTTGGGGGTGTGCATGGTGGACATCGGCGGTGGCACCACCGATATCGCCGTGTTCGCGCAGGGCGCGATCCGCCACACCGCGGTGATCCCGATCGCCGGGGATCAGGTGACCAACGACATCGCAGTCTCGATGCGCACTCCGACCCAGCATGCCGAGGACATCAAGATCCGTTATGCATGCGCACTCGCGAAACTCGCCAACCCCGACGAGAGCATCGAGGTGCCGAGCGTCGGGGACCGCCCTGCGCGCCGCCTTGCCCGGCAGACGTTGGCCGAGATCGTCGAGCCGCGTTACGAGGAGTTGTTTGGACTGGTGCGCGATGAGCTGCGCCGCAGCGGTTTCGAGGAAATCATCGTCGCGGGCGTGGTGCTCACCGGCGGCAGCGCCCGCATGGAAGGGGTGATCGAGCTCGCCGAGGAAGTGTTTCACGTGCCAGTGCGTCTGGGCCTGCCGCAGCAAGTGCAGGGACTCGCCGACGTGGTGCGCAATCCGGTGTTTGCCACTGGCGTGGGGCTGTTGCTCTATGCCCGCGACAACATTCTGCCTGCCCGCCGCGGGCGCTCGCTCGGCAACAATGCCAAGTCGACGCTCGGCCGCATGCGGGCCTGGTTCCAAGGGAATTTCTGATTGTGATTCGTTTCATTCAACTTAGCCATCATCGAGGAGCGCGCAATGTTTGAACTAATGGATGCCTACAGCCAGAGCGCCGTGATCAAGGTCATCGGCGTGGGGGGTGGAGGCGGCAATGCCGTCGCCCACATGCTGACGAGCGGGATCGAGGGCGTGGAGTTCATGTGTGTCAACACCGACGCGCAGGCGTTGAAGCACGCGAAGGTCAAGACCGCGCTGCAGATCGGCAGCAACATCACCAAGGGCCTTGGCGCGGGCGCTGACCCCGAGGTCGGCCGCCAAGCGGCCATGGAGGATCGGGACCGCATTGTCGAGCTCATCAAGGGATGCGACATGCTGTTCATCACCGCGGGCATGGGCGGCGGCACTGGCACGGGCGGTGCGCCGATCGTGGCCCAGGTCGCCAAGGAGCTGGGCATCCTCACGGTCGCGGTGGTCACGCGTCCGTTCGAGATGGAAGGCGGCAAGCGCTCGAATGTCGCCGATCACGGCATAGCCGAGCTGGCCAAGTACTGCGACTCGCTGATCACGATCCCGAACCAGAAGCTGCTGACCGTCCTCGGGGCGCAGACCACGCTGCTCGATGCGTTCAAGTCGGCCAATCAGGTGCTGCAGGGCGCGGTGCAGGGCATTGCCGAGCTCATCACCCGTCCCGGCCTGATCAACGTCGACTTCGCCGATGTGCGCACGGTCATGTCCGAGACCGGCATGGCGATGATGGGCACCGGTACGGCCAGCGGAGAAGGACGCGCGCGCGCGGCCGCCGAGGCTGCCGTGTCCTCGCCGCTGCTCGAAGACATCAATCTCTCCGGCGCGCACGGCATTCTGGTCAACGTGACCGCCGGCATGGATCTGTCCATCGGTGAGTTCCAGGAGGTCGGTCAGATCGTCAAGGAGTTCGCCTCTGAGGACGCCACCGTCGTGGTGGGGACGGTGATCGATCCGGAGCTGAGCAATCTCGTGCGCGTGACGGTCGTGGCGACCGGCCTCGGTCGTCCGGCGGTCGCGAGCGGGGCACGGCCGACCATCGGCGCGATGCAGCGTGAGGCGGTCGGGACCCGTGAAGCGGCGCTGCCGCGCGATGCGCGCGCCGAGCCGCCGATGCGCGTGGTACGTCGCAGCGCGCCTTCCAGCAGCGACTACGCGCGGCTCGACCGGCCGACCGTGCAGCGCCAGCGTGCCGTGGGCGACGGGCTGCGGCAGGACGTCCCGCCGGATGATCTGCTCGACATTCCGGCGTTCCTGCGCCGCCAGGCAGACTGAGCCGTCGCTGCCGTCCCCCGGGGTCTGATGGCCCCCCGGGGGACGGTCTGGTGGCGCTGCCCGGCGACATGGAGTAAATAGAGCGGCTATGGTAGGGTAGCCGACCACTACCCGCCCGAGGGCGGCCCATACTTGGGTGGGCCGCGGGCGCGCGGACCACAGAAAAACTCTCATGGTTGGACAACGGACGCTGAAGAACTCGATTCGGGCCACCGGCGTGGGTCTGCACACCGGTAAGAAAGTGCTGATGACCCTGCGTCCCGCACCGGCCGATTCCGGCATCATCTTTCGTCGCACCGACCTGCCGACGCCGGCCGAGGTGCGCGCCCAGGCCGAGAACGTCGGGGACACCATGCTCGGGACGACGCTCTGCAAGGGCGCTGCGCGCGTCTCAACCGTCGAGCATCTGTTGTCGGCATTTGCCGGACTCGGCATCGACAATGCGGTCGTGGAGCTGTCTGCCCCTGAGGTCCCGATCATGGATGGCAGTGCGGGTCCCTTTGTGTTCCTGCTGCAGTCCGCCGGCATCGAGGAGCAGCCCGAGCCGAAGCGGTTCATCCGCATCATTAAGCGACTGCGGGTGACCGACGGGGATAAATGGGCCGAATTCAGTCCGTTCGACGGCTTCAAGGTCAATTTCGAGATCGAATTCAATCATCCGCTGTTCAAGCGGCGCGCGCAGCGGGCGTCGATGGACTTCTCGACCACGTCGTTTCTGAAAGAAGTCAGCCGCGCGCGTACCTTCGGCTTCCTGCGCGACCTAGAGACGTTGCGTGAACGCAACCTCGCGCTCGGCGGGAATCTCGATAACGCGATCGTGCTGGATGACTTTCGCGTGCTGAACGAGGACGGCCTGCGCTACGAGGACGAGTTCGTCAAGCACAAGATCCTTGATGCCATTGGCGATCTGTACCTGCTGGGTCACGGTCTGATCGGCGAATTCAGCGGTTATAAATCCGGCCACGCGCTGAACAACAAGCTGTTGCGGGAATTGCTCGCCGACAGTGCCGCTTGGGAGGAGGTTGCCTTCGATTCGTACGACGAGGCACCGATTTCCTACATCGAGGCGCCGGCACTCGGCGGCTAGAGGGAGCGGCCGGCCGGCAGTATCCGGATCCTGACCTGTTGAATGTTGGGATCTTCGCGGCTGATGGCGGGCTGCAGCTCCCGCAGCGCGTAGCGCAGGCGAGCGGCCCATGCGGCCGAGTCGGCAAACAGCGTCAGTGCACCCTCGCGCGCCACTGCGCCCGTGACGTGTGCGCCAAGATCCGCGGGCAGTTGTTCAGACAACCAACTCCGCCAAAATGTCTGACTCGCATTCTGGTCGCTTATTTGCGACAAAACACTCGCGCTGCGCGCGAGCAACTCGCCGATAGCCCGCGGCATTGCTGATTTTGTGACGGTCGTGCGTCCGTCTCGCTTGTGCCTGGGGTGGTTTTTCGGCATAGTCGCGCGCCGGGTGATTGCTGAATGCCCGACTGAGCGACGATTGTACAAGTGATGCTAAGGCAGCGGGGGGCGCACGCGAATGAACGATGCAGCTGAACACGGTCGCTCTGCACCTTCTCGCCTGAAGCGCGCGGCCGGCTGGCTGCGACGCATCAATCCGCTGCGCGGCCTGATGCTGCGCGCCGATCGACCGGGAATGAGCGTGGTGGTGTTCAGCACCGATGGCCGCTCCCGCGTACTCAATCTCAATTTGCGTCACCCCGTGCTGGTCGGGGTGCTCAGTGTGTTCATGCTGGCCGTGCTCGGTGGCGCGTTTGCCCTCGGTATATCCCTTGGCCGCGGCAGTGGCGGCGGTCTCGCGCTGGCACAGACCTCACACTGGATGGATGTCCTCTCTCAGCAGCGCGAACAGATTGCCGATATGCGGGCGCAGATGCAGGCGCGCGCCGAGGCATTGGCCATCCAAGTCGGGGATCTGCAGGCGCACATGATTCGCCTGGACGCGCTCGGTGAGCGTCTGACCAAAATGGCCGGTCTCACCGGCGATGCATTTGACTTTCGGCAGCAGCCACCGATCGGCGGGCCGGAGCGTGCGCTGCCCGGCGGCGGGGCGGGCATGCCCAGCCTCGACAAGATGATCGGCCGCCTGCAGGGGGAAGTCACGCTGCGCGCCTCACAGCTCTCGGCGCTCGAGAACCTGATTCTCTCGCGTAAGCTGCATCAGGAAATCTATCCGCAGGGCCGCCCCGTGCGCGTCGGCTGGATCTCCTCACCGTTCGGACCGCGTATCGATCCCTTTACGGGCAAGCCTGGATTTCATGAGGGCATGGACTTTGCGGCACCGCTCGGCACGCCCATTCATGCGGTGGCGGCGGGCGTGGTCACCTGGGCCGGACCAATGGACGGGTACGGCAATATGGTTCAAATCAAGGACGGCGAGGGTTACTCGACGTTGTACGCGCACTCCGAGAAGCTGCTGGTGCATGTGGGGCAAACCGTCACGCGCGGGCAGGTGATCGCGCTGGTGGGCGACACGGGTTGGTCCACCGGTCCGCACGTGCATTTTGAAGTTCTGAAGAACGGCCAGCCGATCAATCCGGCCAGTTTTATCGGTCGTGGCAGCATGACCCTGGCGCAGGTCATCAAGGGGCATTAGCGCCTTCGCCGCCTCTTCGGCGGCTCTCGTTCCGGCGGATTCGACTATCTATCGGCTGACGCTGCGGGGCGGGTGCGTTCTCGGGGCCAATCCCGATGCCTTCGCGCTCAGGACACGCTTGCGGCAACGTTCCGCCTTTGCGAGAAGCCCCAGCCCAACCCCAACCCTCGGTGTCACGGGTCGGGGCGTACCTCGAGGAGTGCGGGATTCTCGGCGGTGGGCCGCGACGGATCTCCGTGGCAGGAGCGAAGCCGGCGCGAAGCGCTTGCGCAGCACTCAGAAGAGATGATTGCAGCACCGCATTGCGCGCAGAAGTACCGCGGGCCGCGCGCGGCTCGCCCGCTGGCCAGCCTGCCGGGACGGGGTCAGGGGTGGACCGTATTCGCCCTCAGCCGGCGCCGCCACGGGCGGCGCCGAGGGGGCATGCTGGAAACCTGATCCAGCGCAGGACCTGCCCGGCCCCATTAGGAGCGGAGGGCCCAAGTGGGTACAATAATTGGTTCCGTAATCGCGCACCCGCCCCAGGCGGGTGCGCACCGTTAGCGAATCAGGATCGTCAAGTTGCTCAATACCCTCAAACGTATCTTCGGCAGCCGTAATGATCGGCTCCTGCGCGGCTATGCGCGCTACGTACGCGCCGCCAAGGGATTCGAGCCGGCACTGAAATCATTAAGCGATGAGCAGCTGCGGGCCAAGACCGAGGAGTTCCGCACGCGGCTGCGCGATGGCGCTACGCTCGATGATCTGCTGCCGGAGGCCTTCGCGGTGGTGCGCGAGGCGGCCTGGCGCACGCTCAAGATGCGCCACTTCGACGTACAGCTGATCGGCGGCATCGCTCTGCACCAGGGGCGCATCGCCGAGATGCGTACCGGCGAGGGCAAGACGTTGGTGGCGACGCTGCCGGCGTACCTCAATGCCCTGCCCGGCGAGGGCGTGCATGTCGTCACCGTCAACGAGTACCTGGCACAGCGCGATTCGGACTGGATGGGGCCGGTGTACCGCTTTCTCGGGCTCACCGTCGGGGTCATCAAGAACTCCCAGACGCCCGAGGAGAAGCGCGCCGCCTACGGCTGCGACATCACCTACGGCACGAACAACGAACTCGGCTTCGATTATCTGCGCGATAACCTCGCCTTCAGCCTCGAGGAGCGTGTGCAGCGCAATCTCGCCTATGCCATCGTCGATGAGGTCGATTCGATCCTGATCGACGAGGCGCGCACGCCGCTCATCATCTCCGGGCCGGCCGAGGAGAGCACCGAGCTGTATCTGCGCATCAACAAGCTGGTGCCCCGCCTGCAGCGCCAGGAGGTCGAGGATGGCCCCGGCGATTTTTCCGTCGAGGAGAAGAACAAGCAGGTGCACCTGACCGAGGAAGGTCACGAGCACGTCGAGCAGCTGATGCTCGAAAGCGGACTGCTGAAAGAAGGCGAGAGTCTCTACGATGCGACCAACATCCGCCTGATGCACCATCTCAATGCGGCGCTGCGCGCTCACGCGCTCTACAAGCGCGACGTGGAGTACATCGTGCGCGGCGGCGAGGTCATCATCGTCGATGAGTTTACGGGACGCACCATGCCGGGACGGCGTTGGTCGGACGGGCTGCACCAGGCCGTGGAAGCCAAAGAGGGTGTGCAGGTGCGCGAGGAGAACCAGACGGTTGCCTCGATCACGTTCCAGAACTACTTCCGCCTGTACAAGAAGCTCTCCGGCATGACCGGTACCGCCGATACCGAGGCGCCGGAGTTCCTGCAGATCTACGGGCTCGAAGTGATGGTCATTCCGACCCACAAGCCGATGGTCCGTAAGGACGCGCCGGACTTCGTCTATCTGACGCAGGCCGACAAGTTCAAAGCCATCATCGAGGACATCCGCGACTGCGTCGAGCGCAAGCAGCCGGTGCTGGTCGGCACGACCTCGATCGAAACCTCTGAGTACCTCGCTGAAATGCTGCAGAAGCAGAAGATCGGGCACGAGGTGCTCAACGCGAAGCAGCACGAGCGCGAGGCGAGCATCGTCGCGCAGGCCGGCCGACCCGGCGCGGTCACCATCGCAACGAACATGGCCGGTCGTGGCACAGACATCGTGCTTGGCGGCAGCTTGGATGCCGAGCTCGCGGGGCTCGATGCGGCCGATGAAGCCGCTCGCGAGGGCGCGCGCAGCGAGTGGCGGGTCCGCCATGATGCGGCGCTTGCTGCCGGCGGATTGCACATCATCGGCACTGAGCGGCATGAGTCGCGTCGTATCGACAACCAGCTGCGCGGACGCTCGGGACGACAGGGCGACCCGGGCTCGAGCCGCTTCTATCTCTCGATGGAAGACAACTTGATGCGCATCTTCGGTGACCCGACGCGTACGCAGCGGTTGCTGAAGATGGCTGGCATGAAGGAAGGCGAAGTCATCGAAAGCGGCATGCTGAGCAAGCAGATCGAGAAGGCACAGCGCAAAGTTGAGGCGCACAACTTCGATATCCGCAAACAGCTGCTGCTGTTCGACGACGTCGCCAACGATCAGCGCAAGGTGGTCTATCAGCAACGCACCGAGATCATGGCGACGGCGGACGTCTCGGCAGCAATTCACGGCATCCTCGCCGAGGCTGTCGGAACGCTGGTCGATCAGTTTCTGCCCAAGCACGCGATGGCCGGCGATTGGGATCTCGACGGTCTCACTCAGGCGGTGAGCCGTGATTTCAACGTCCCGGTCGATCCCAAGAATTGGCTCGCAGCCGAGCCTGACCTTGAGGAGGCTACGCTGCGCGAGCGGCTGGTGAGCGCGGTGGATGAGGCGTACAACGCCAAATCGGCGCGCCTCGATGCGGCATTGATGCGGCACATCGAGAAGGACGTGATGCTGCGCACGCTCGACATGCATTGGCGTGATCACCTGGCAGCCATGGACTATCTGCGCCAGGGCATCCATTTGCGCGGTTATGCGCAACAGGACTACCGCACCGAGTACAAGCGCGAAGCGTTCGAGATGTTCAGCGCCATGCTCGATCAGGTGAAATTCGAGACCGTATCGACCCTGATGCAGATCGAGGTGCGGACGCAGGAGGAAGTCGACCGCGAGGAAGAGGAGCGGCGTGCGCGCCTGATGCGTGCCCTGCAGGCGCAACATGCGGAAGCCTCGGGGTTCGCCGGCGCGGAGCCGGTCGACGCGCTGTTCGACGGGGAGTCGGCTGCGATGGCCCCGCCGGGTGCGCTGCCGATGGACCCTGATGGCCCTCACAGTCCGTTCGTGCGCGGGGAGCGCAAGGTCGGACGCAACGAGCCGTGTCCATGCGGTTCGGGCAAGAAATACAAACACTGTCACGGCACGCTCTCGAACGTCGGCTGACGGTCCGTGCGCACGGTGCGAGTGGTGGCCGCCGCGCTGATCGGCGCCGATCAGCGCGTGCTGATCACCGAGCGGCCGCCGGGTAAGTCCCTCGCCGGCCGGTGGGAATTCCCCGGCGGGAAGCTCGAGGCCGGTGAAAGTGAGGCCGAGGCGCTGCGCCGCGAGCTCGCCGAGGAACTCGGCATCGAGGTGCTCGGGGGACGCGCCATGATGCAGCTGCGCCACGCTTATGCGGATCGGGTGGTCGAGCTATCGCTGTGGGTGGTTGAGCAGTTTCGGGGCGAGCCCCGGGCGCTTGAAGGCCAGGGCTTGAAGTGGGTTGAGCCCAGCGCGCTCGCCGCGGAAGACATTCTTGAGGCGGACCGTCCTTTCGTCGCGGCGCTGGTAGAATGGCTGGCTCCACCATCTGCACGCGAGGGCCTTCATGGCCGCCACGAATGACGTCCCCGAGATCCACCTCGACTCGGCCAACCTCTACCGCGAAGAGATCTTCACCGATCGGCGGGCCGGTACCGTCCGGCGGCTGACGCCGGTGACCGTCGACGGGGCCCCGGATCCGTCGCGTGCGGTGCTGTTCTCCGGCCAGACTCAGCTGCTCACGCCCGCCGGCGTTCTGCCGCTGTCCTTTGAACTGCCGGGCAGCACCCTGTCCGAAGCGCTCACGCACTTCTCGGAAGGGGTGCGAATGGCGATCGAGCAGGCCATTGACGAGGCGCGTGAGATGCGTCGCGAGGCCGCCTCGCGTATCGTGGTTCCCGAGGTCGGTGCAGGCGGGCTCGGCCCTGCGCCGGGCGCCGGACCGGGCGGCGGAAAGATCAAGTTTCCCTGAGCGGAGATGCTCGGCCGTGCTCGCGAGCGCCCTCGCTCTCGAGTACGGCTGCCTCCCCTGGGATGGCATGTCGTTCGGCGAGCCAGCCGCCCAGATCGATCAGCCGGCAGCGTTCGCTGCAGAACGGCCGGTGCGGTGCGCTCACCCACTCGAGGGGGCGTCGGCAGGTGGGGCACTTGACCTGCACAGCGAGCCTCAGGCGCAGGTGGTCAGCTGGAACGGAACGTCCTCGCTGGTCTGCGTGGCGCGCTCCGAGAGGCCCTTCCAGGTGAGAAAGCGCACACTGCAGCGGTGATGGCTGCCGCTCACTTCCGGATACAGGCCGCTGTCGGACGGCAGCACGATGCGCAGCAGCTGCAGCGGATTGTCCCGGTCGAAGGTGATGGTAAAGGTGCCCCCGCGGGCGCATTCCGGCCGGGTGCGCCCGAACTGGCGGGTGAGCCACAGCAGCTCCGCGACGGCATCGCACAGCGGGCGCAGCACGGCAAGCCATTGGTTGAACGCCTGCATGCGTGTCTCGTCCGGCTCGGACAACCAGTAGAGGTAGTCCGGCAGATCGAACTCGCAGGTGCCGCCGGGAATGCTGCTGCGGTGCTTGATGGCGTTCAGGAACTCTGAGTCCCGCAGCGGCTGTTGGCAGGCGACTCCAGCGCTCATCAGATCCGCCCGCAGTCGGCCGAGGTTGGTGATGAACGTCTTCAGTCGCTGGGCATCTACCCCGGGGCGGGACTGATATTCGCTGAGCAGTTGCAGCTGACGCTCGATCTCCTTCAGCGCGTCCGAGCGCAGGTCGCTGCGGGTGATGACCGCGAGGATGTCGATCAGGCTGGTCATCGCCGCGCGGCTGCCCCATTGGCTGCCCGTCTCGTTGTGATACAGCGCCTGGTTGTAGAGGAAATCCAGGCGCAGGAACGTGCGCATCCGCTCGTTCAGCGGTTGCTCGAAAATCAGCGCCCGGCCGCTGTCCCTGGCCACCGGCACGGTGGTCGAGGGACGGGACGCAGCGGAGGTCGGTGTGGGGGCTGCGACTTCAGCGGTATCGGTTGTCATGGCGAATATTGTGCGCGAGGAGCGCGTCGCGCGTAAATGTCCGCGACGCCCGACGCTGCAGCGTGCTCAGGATGAGGCGGCGAGCTCCAGGTAGCGCTGATGGAGGCTCGCCACCTGCTCGCGCAGTCCGGCGAGGTCCGATTCGTTGTGGATCACGTCATGGGCGGCCTTCAGGCGTGCTGCGCGCGAGGTCTGTGCGTTCAGCATGGCGCGCGCCTGCTCGCTGCTCGAGCCGTCTCGCTTCTGCAGCCGCTCGAGCTGCAACGCCTCGGGGCAGTCCACGACCAGTACGCGGTCGACGCGCCCGGTGAGCCCTTTCTCGACGAGCAGCGGAATGACCAGGATCTGATACGGGCCGCCGGCAGCGGCGGCCAGCGCTTCCACCGCCGAACCAATGGCCGGGTGGGTCAGGGCCTCGAGGTCGGCTCGAGCTTTCGGATCGGAGAACACGATCTCGCGCAGTTTGGGCCGGTCAAGGTGTCCGTCCGGAGTCAGGATACCCTTGCCGAAGCGCTCAACCAGCCGTTCGAGCGGGGGCTGCCCGGGCTCGACCACCTCGCGGGCGATCTGATCCGTATCGATGATGGGCACGCCGCGCGCGCCAAACAGCTCCGCCACGGTGGATTTACCGCTGGCGATGCCTCCCGTGAGACCAATGCGAAGAATGTTCATGCGTAGGCGGCGGATTCTAGCGCGGTTTGCCGTCCGCGGGGTCGCCGCCTCATCCGGGAAACAATCCCAGGTAGAACCCGACCAGCTGGTGCCCGTACATGAGGATCAGCCACCCGGCGGCGGCGAGAAATGGGCCGAACGCGATGGGGACCGCACTACTGCGTCCGCGCGCGACGATCAGGATGAGCCCGACCACCGCACCCACGGCTGCGGCGATCAGCACTGTCGGCAGCAGCATCTGCCAGCCCATCCAGGCCCCCAGTGCGGCGAGCAATTTGAAGTCTCCGTAGCCCATGCCCTCCTTGGCCGTGAGCGCCCGAAACAGGTGATAGATGCCCCAGAGGCTCAGGTAGCCCGCCGCCGCGCCGATCAGGCTGGCGCGCGGATCGACGGGTACGGGGGCGCCGCCTGGACCGGGGGCAAACAGGCTCAGCACGAGTCCGATCCACATCAGTGGCAGGGTCAGATTGTCGGGCAGCAGCTGCCGGTCGATGTCGATGGCCGCGAGGGCCACCAGGAACCACGTCAGCACCAGGGCGGCGAGCGCCGGCCAGCCGAAACCGAATCGCCAGGCGACCAGGGCCGAGAGCAGTCCCGTCAGTGCCTCGACCAGCGGGTAGCGCGCGCTGATGCGAGAGCGGCAGCGGGCGCAGCGCCCGCGCAGCCACAGATAGCTCAGCACCGGAATGTTGTGCCGGGCCGCAATCGGTGTCCGACAGGACGGGCAGGCCGAGCGTGGCACGACGAGGTTGTAGCGCCCGGCCGGCTCGGCGGGCAGCGTCGGCGGTTCGGTTGCAAGCGCGGCACACTCGGCCCGCCAATGCCGCTCGAGCATGATCGGCAGCCGGTGGATCACGACATTCAGGAAGCTGCCGATCACGAGTCCCAGCACCAGGCAGGTGCCGGTGAACAGAGCAGGCGAGGCGGCGAGCAGTTCGGCCAGCGACACGTCAGCCTACGACGTTGCCGAGCTGGAAGATCGGCAGGTACATCGCAATGACGAGGCCGCCAACGATGACGCCAAGGATCACCATGATCAGCGGCTCGAGCAGGCTCGACATCGCATCCACCGCATTGTCCACCTCGGCCTCATAGAACACCGCGACCTTGCCGGCCATCTCATCGAGCGAGCCGGCTTCCTCGCCGACCGCAATCATCTGCACCACCATGTTGGGAAATATGCCGCGCGATTCCATTGCCCGCTGCAGGCGCTGGCCCGTCGCAACCTCATCGCGCATTTTCAGCACGGCGTTTTCATAAATGATGTTCCCGCACGCGCCGGCGACCGACTCCAGGGCCTCGACCAGCGGCACGCCAGCGGCAAACATGGTTGAGAGCGTGCGTGAATAGCGGGCGATCGCCGCTTTGTTGAGAATCGGGCCGATGATGGGAACCTTTAGCGACATCCGGTCGAGCACCTCGCGCATCTTGCGCGAGCGCTGCTTGAAGTAAATGAATGTCCATGCCGCAGCGCCGATGACGAGCGCAATCCAGATGCCCTGGTGGCGAACGGCGTTGGACATGTTGATGACGAACTGTGTGAATGCGGGCAGGTTTGCGCCGAACCCCTGGAAGAGCTTCTGGAACTCCGGAATCACGAAGATCATCAGTACGGTGGTGACGATCGCGGCGACGATGAGCACGGCGGCCGGATAAAACAGGGCCTTCTTGACCTTTTTCTTGGTCGCTTCGGATTTTTCCTTGTAGGTCGCGATCTTATCGAGCAGCGTATCGAGCGCGCCTGCCTGCTCTCCGGCTCGAACTAGATTAACAAATAGATCATCGAACTGTAGCGGGTGCTTGGCGAGCGCCTCATACAGCGAGGTGCCGGATTCCACGTCCGACTTAATTGCCAGAATGAGCGTGCGCAGCGCGGGTTTGTCCACGCCGCTCGCGACGATCTCGAAGGATTGCACCATCGGGATGCCCGCGATCAGCATGGTGGCCAGCTGGCGGCTGAACACCGCAATGTCGGCGGCGTTGACCTTGCCGCCGCTGACGAACAGGCCCTCTCTCTTGCGGCGGACGCGCGAGGCGGCGATGCCCTGACGGCGCAGCTCCGAGCGCACCGCCGCTTCGTCGGGGGCCATCGTGTTGCCCTTCACGCGCTGGCCGCGTTTGTCGCGGCCTTCCCACAGGAAGGGGACGTCGGGCTTGGTAGACTTGGCGGTCGCGGAGATTGCCGGAGCCATGGGTTCGCCGTCCTGCGTCAGTCGATGGTGACGCTGTTGATTTCCTCAAGACTGGTGATGCCAGCCCTGACCTTTTCGAGACCGGCCCGACGCAGATCCCACACGCCCTCGCGATCTGCCTGATCACCGATCTCCACAGCGCTGCCGCCGGCGAGAATGATCCGGGCGATGGCGTTGGTGACCGGCAGGACTTGGTAGATGCCGGTGCGGCCCTTGTAGCCGTCTGTGCAGGCCGAGCAGCCCGTCGGGCGGTAAATCTTCAGCCCCAGGCGCACGTCTTCCTCGCTGAAGCCCTCTTTCAGCAGTGCTTCGGACGGGATGTCGAGCGGCTGCTTGCACTGCGAGCACAGCCGCCGTGCCAGGCGCTGGGCGATGATGAGGCTCACCGAGGTGGCGATGGCATAGGGTTTCACGCCCATGTCCACCAACCGAGTGAGTGTCTGTGGCGCATCATTGGTGTGCAGCGTCGAGAGCACCAGGTGGCCGGTCTGAGCCGCCTTGATGGCGATCTCCGCGGTCTCGAGGTCGCGGATTTCACCGACCATGATCACGTCCGGATCCTGGCGCAGGAATGCGCGCATGGCGGCTGCGAAGGTCAGCCCCACCTTGGGGTTGATGTTGACCTGATTGACACCCGGCAGATTGATTTCCGCCGGATCCTCCGCGGTGGAGATGTTGGTCCCTTCGCGATTGAGGATGTTCAGTCCGGTGTACAGTGAAACGGTCTTGCCGCTGCCGGTCGGTCCGGTGACGAGAATCATCCCCTGAGGCTTCTCCAGGTACTCCTCGTACAGCGTCTTCTGGAACGGCTCGTAACCGAGCGAGTCGATCCCCAGCATCGCCTGCGACGGATCGAGAATACGCATCACCACCTTCTCGCCGAACAGCGTCGGGCAGGTGCTGACGCGGAAGTCGATGGCGCGGGTCTTGGACAGGCGCATCTTGATGCGCCCGTCTTGCGGTACACGCCGTTCGGCGATGTCGAGCCGCGCCATGACCTTCAGGCGCGCAGCGAGCTTGCCGCCGAGCTGTACGGGGGGTTGAGCGATCTCCTTGAGGACGCCGTCCATGCGCAGACGCACCCGATACGTTTTCTCGTACGGCTCGAAGTGAATGTCCGAGGCGCCACGACGGATCGCGTCGACCATGATCTTGTTGACGAAGCGGACGATTGGGGCGTCTTCGACATCATCGCGACCGATGCGATCCTCGATCTCATCCTCGCCGCCGGTGACTTCGAGGCCCTCCAGATCGACGTCGCCCTCGGTGCCGAGGGAGCTGATCTGGCTGTCCGCCTGCTCGATCGCCTTGTCGATGGCGGCCTGCAGTTTGTCGTCATCGACGACCACCACCTCGATGCTGAGGCTGGTCTGGAATTTGATCTCGTCGATCGCGTGCAGGTGCGTGGGGTCGGCGACGCCGAGGAAGAGCTTCTTGCCGCGCCGGTACAGTGGCAGGACCCGGTGCTTGGCCATCAGCTTGTCGTTGACCAGCCGCACCGTGTCCATGTCGAGCGTCATGGCATCGAGGTCGAGCAGGGGCACGCCGAACTCGTTGGATGCCGCTACGGCGATGTCGCGCGCCTGGGCCGCGCCACTCTCGACGAGCTGCGTGACGAGCGGCACATTGCGCTCGCGGGCGGTATTGAGGGCCTCGAGCATGGGCGCCTCTTCGACCACTCCGTCCTGGACCAGTCGCTGAGGGAGGCCGCCGAGCCCGGTTCGCATGCCCCCGAGCGCTGCAGAGACGTTGTCATTCATGGACTTACGATCGTCCGATTCGATCCGCGGGGCTCAAGTGTACCCAAGCCGGCGCCGCCGGCAATTATCAAATCTTTCGCCGATGCTCGCACAGCCCTGCGGCGCTCACCGTGACTGCGCTCCCAAAAGAGAAAGCCCCCGCAAAGCGGGGGCTTTCAATCGTCTTGATGTCAGTACCGATCAGGTCTGGCAGACGGTCGGAAGGTAGGAGTTGTTGGTGATCGTGCCATTCGCGGCAGCCGCGCCACCCTTCACCTGCTTCAGCTTGTCATCCGTGATGGAGTTCTGGGTGGCGGTGCCATCGTTGCACAGCCATGCGATGTCGCCATTGGGCGACTGATAGGCGGTCCAAACCACCGTCCCATTGTTGACGGCTGCGTTGGCATTCGAGCCATACGTAACCGTGATTTGCCCGGCGCCCGTCAAGGCAACGCTCTTCACGTACGTGCCGGCAATGGTGGAACCGATGCCGATGGCCGAATTGGTGGAGGCCGCCGTTCCGGTATTCGCATAATTTTCATCGAAGGCCGTCTCGACGCCACCGATGAGCGAAGAGCCTTCAGAGACCTGGGCCCGAATGGTGTAGTTCTGGTAGGCCGGAATGGCGATCGCCGCCAGGATGCCGATGATCGCGATCACGATCATCAACTCGATCAGCGTAAAGCCCTTTTGTACCGATTTCATTAACGAGACTCCTCTGAGGAAATGCAGATTGTGCCGAGCGACGCGGTGGGCGCCTGCTGACGAAGACAAAGCAAATGCCGTGCCAAATGGCGTGCGTTATCATAACTGTTTGATTAGAAAGATAAATTATCCCGAGCGGCGACACTTTATGTTGAATGATGGCTCGCTGCCGTGACTCGACGGGTCTGACTTGCGTGTCAGAAAGTGACGCAAATTGTCACCCCGGGCCGTTCCGTCGATTGGCGAACGCCGCCAGCCGTGCCGGACGTGCCGGCGGGCGATAATCTGCCGATCCAATCACGGCCCGAATTGGCTGACGACAGCGACAATAAGCCGTTACACCATCTGCGACCGTCGCGCGGGACACATGCATTGCCTGTTGGAGCGCGGACGTTTCAGAGCCGATACTACGCATTCGGAGGATTGACGATGGTTGCGGTTGTCAACATGCCCGTGCGGGCGCAGGCCGCTGAGGCACCCGAGCCCAGCCCGCTCGAGCTAACGATTCTGATGCCGTGCCTCAATGAGGCAGAAACCGTTGCCACGTGCGTGCGCAAGGCGCAGAGTTTTCTGCAGCGCACCGCTGTCGCAGGAGAGATTCTCGTGGCCGACAACGGCTCGAGCGACGGTTCTCCCGAACTCGCCCGTCAAGCCGGCGCACGCGTCGTACGCATCACGGCCAAGGGCTACGGCAGTGCGCTACTTGGAGGGATTCAGGCCGCGAGGGGCCAGTTTGTGATCATGGCCGACGCCGATGACAGTTACGATTTTGCCCAACTCGACGGCTTCCTCTCGGCACTACGTGCCGGGCATGAGATGGTGATTGGTCATCGCTTCCGCGGCGGTATCCGTCCCGGGGCCATGCCGTGGTTACACCGGTACGTCGGCAATCCCGTGCTGAGCTTCCTCGGACGGCTTTTCTTCTCCTGTCGGATCGGCGATTTTCACTGTGGGCTTCGTGGCGTCGAGCGTGCGGCCGCACTGCGTCTGGGCCTGCGCGCTCCGGGGATGGAGTTCGCCAGCGAGATGATCGTCAAGGCCGTGCTCGCCGGCTGGCGAATCGGCGAAGTACCGACGGTGCTGTCACCGGCTGGTCGTTCTCGTCCGCCGCACCTGCGCAGCTGGCGTGACGGCTGGCGACACCTGCGCTTCCTGCTCATCATGAGTCCGCGCTGGCTGCTCTTCTATCCGGGCCTTTTCCTGATTCTCGTCGGTAGTGCGGCCGAGGCGCTGATTTCGCATGGGCCATTGGTCATCCATGGCGTGGGATTCGACATCCATACGATGCTCTATGCCGCCGGGGCGACGATCCTCGGCCTGCAGCTGGTGCTGTTCTCGGTGATCGGGCGCACGATCGGAGTGTTGAAGGGACTGTTGCCGGTGACGGCGAAGCTGCGGATCTTTCTGCGTGCGTTTACGGTGGAGCGCGGCATCGCTCTTGGCGGCGCCTTTGGTCTCGCCGGGCTGGCACTGGCCGTCTATTCGCTCGATACATGGTTCCGGGTGCGCTTCGGTGCCTTGGATCCGCTGGCGGCGATGCGTGTTGTGATTACCTCGGTCACGCTGATGCTGGCCGGCGGAGAGATCTTGTTCGCATCGTTCCTGCTCGGTCTGATCGACGTGCGTCCCGACGGTGGATCCGGAGCATGACGGTTGGAGATGAGACTCCGCGCGCGCAGCGCGCGGGATTGGCCGCGCCTGCGTGGCTGAGGCGCGCGGCAGCTTCGCCCCGACTGTGCGTCTACACCGCCTGCACGCTCGCGGCCGTTCTCGTTAGCTTTCTCCTGGGCAAGGAGTTGCTCTGGGACACGATGTACTATCACGTGTACGCGGGCTTCAGCGCGCTGCACGATCGCTTCGGCAGAGACTACTTTGCAGCTGGGCCGCAGGCGTATTTCAATCCCTACGGCTACGTGCCTTTCTATTTGCTGATCCGCACGCGGCTGGCACCTCTCGCAGTGGCCTCAATACTTGCCGTCCTGCAGAGCGCCATCCTGTGGTTGACTTACGAACTCGCTATCACGACTGTGCCGCATGCCGCGCCGCGAACGCGCGTGTTGCTCGGGGTGCTCGCGGCGGTGTTCGCGTTCGCCAATCCGATTCTGCTCAATGAATTCGGCTCGAGTTTCATTGATGTAACCACGGCGGAGTTGGTGCTGGCAGGCTGGCTGATCCTGCTCGGCGCACTGCGTGCTCCGAGAATGCGGCACGTTGTGGCTGCCGCGGTGCTGCTCGGCGTGGCAAGCGCATTGAAGCCGACCAACGCCGTTCACGCGCTGGCCGGTACGACCTTGCTATTTTTCCTGCCTGGCGGCTGGGGACGTCGCATATGGGCCGCGCTGCTGTTCGGGCTCGGCGGCGCCGCCGGCTTCGTACTTGCCAACCTGCCGTGGTCGATTCATTTGCAGCGGCACTTCGGCAATCCCTTGTTCCCGCTTCTGAATGGCTTGTTTCGCTCGCCGAATTTCTGGACGGGATCGATGCTCGACTATCGATTCATCCCGGTGTCGTGGACCGCTGCGCTTCTGCGTCCCTTCGCGCTGCTGCGCCCGCTGCCGATGCTGCAGTACGAACTTGCTGCCCCGGACATCCGTTATGCCCTGCTGGCTGTCACGGCGCTCGCGCTCGCAGCGCGTGCATTGTGGCGACGCGTGTTCGGCGGACAAGAGTTCCACCCTGAGGAGGGTGGCTCGCGGGCGCTAATCGCGCTTGGCAGCGGGTTTCTCGTCGACTGGATTTTGTGGCTCACAGTCTCGGGCAACGGCAGGTACTTCATTCCCATGGCCTGTGTCGCTGGCGTGCTCGCGGTCGTGCTGGTGTTCCGGTTGCTCGCGGGTCGGCCGCGAGCTCGCGCGTACACACTCACCGCGCTCGTCGCGCTGCAGCTGTTTCAGCTCTATGTCGGCAGCGGCTACCGTGTCTATTTGCCCTGGGGCGCCGGGCCCTGGTACCACGTTTCATTGCCCCGGCGTCTTGCTGGCGAGAGGGCTCTGTACTTCATGGTTGGCACGCAGACCAATTCCTACATCATTCCTGACATGCCGAAGCGTGATGGGTTTGTCAATCTCGGTGGCAATTTCATGCTGACAGCGGATGGCCCGAATGGTGCGCGGGTCAAGGCGCTGATCCGTCGGTTCGCGCCGAACTGGTGGGCCGTGCAGCGCGACCCGCGCAGCGATGCGATGCGCGAATCCGGTCTCGCGGGTCGCTCGGCCGTCAATAACGCGCTGCGCCCGTACGGATTGGCCGTGGCGCCGGGACAGTGTTCAAAGATCGTTGTCAGCGGCGTGGCGATTACCTACACCGTTGCCGTGGCGGGAGGATCGCCGAATGCCCCCCACACCGAATACCTGACCGCCTGCCGGGTCGAGCGGCTGACGGCAATTCAGACCCATTGGTTCGTGGGCAGGCGGTCCGCCGATCTGGCACTCGATCACCTGGCAGCCGCCTGTCCGGCGCTGTTCAAGCCACGACGTCCCGGTGACCGAATTCAGGGCGACCGCCGGTATGGTTACTATCTGGCGCGAGTCTACGCTGACACCGGCGTTATTGCCTGGGTCACTCACGGGGCGGTCGAGTTTCAGAAGCTGATCGGAGGTCGCGAGCAGAACGCCGGGCCGGAGGCACTTTGGCAGCGAACGGTGCCAAAAGTGGCCTGCAGCCGCAACGGCAGTACGTATCTGCACATATTGGGCGGGCAGCGGTGAGCCTGCGGTCTGCGGCGCCATGAGTGACGTTCTGTCGCGCCAAACTCTCGCCGGGGCACGCCTCGCGCAGGCGCGTGTCATTGTGCCGGTGCGCAATGGCGGTGCGCGCTGGCGGCAGGCGGCTGATGCGCTGTGCGCGGCAGTGCGCGATCCCAATCGCGTCGCGGTCGTCGATTCTTGCTCCACGGACGGGAGCGATCTTGTCGCGCTTGAGCGGGGCTTCGAACTCGCGCAGATCGATCCGCGCGAATTCAACCATGGTGCGACCCGCCAGTGGGCAATCGGGCGCTTCTGCGCAGGACGTGCCTTTGCAATCTTTCTCACTCAGGATGCGGTGCTCGAGGATCGAACTGCACTTGAAACCCTGCTTGAAGCGTTTGACGATCCGGTGGTCGGGGCCGCCTACGGACGTCAGCTGCCGCATCACGGTGCCGGAGCGTTCGAGGCACATATGGTGCTGTTTAACTTCAGCAGCCACGATGAGACGCGTTCGCAGACCGATGCGGGACGCCTGGGCATCAAGGCGGCGTATCTGTCGAACTCGTTTGCCGCCTACCGCCTGGCGGCGCTGGGCGCGTGTGGCGGATTTCCGAGTCACCTCATTGCCGGCGAGGACTGCTTCGCTGCCGTCCAGCTGCTGCTGGCTGGGTGGCGGATCCGATACTGTGCGGCGGCGCGTGTGCGACATTCGCATGCGTACACGGTGCTGCAGGAAATGCAGCGACACTTCGACTGGGGAGTCATGCATGCGCAGATGCCCGAGCTGCTGCGGCAATTTGGCGGGGCCGAGGGTGAGGGAATGCGCTTTGTGATCTCGGAACTGCAGTACCTTCGTGCCAGTGCGCCACATCAGTTGCCGCTCGCTCCGCTGCGCAATGCTGCCAAGTATGCCGGCTATCGACTGGGGCGAGTGTATCGCTGGTTGCCACCAAGTCTGTGCCGTGAGCTCAGCATGACGAAGGTATTCTGGTCAGTGCGGGGCGCGGCAGCTCCCCGCCGCGCGAGCTCCCCCGACCGGACCTGATGCTGCGCAGCGTTATCGCTTCAAATTCCGCCGAGCGGCGTGATCGTAGAAGTGAGGGTTGCTGAACGCACGTGGAAATCGCGTGCGCACAAGGGTGCGCAACTGATTGTCCGCGCGAAGCACGAGGTCGCGTACGGGCTGCTCGGGTCGGCCACGGAACTCCGTCACGTGGTAGTAGTGTGCTCCGCCGATGGGGATGGAGGAGAAGAAATAGTTCGAGACGCAGCAGCGATCGTGATTGCTCACGTTTGTTGAGACAGAATGCCACGAGTGACGATGGGTGAGCATGACCACCAGTCGATTGAATTGGCTGACGATGGTCGTCTGCGCGCCGCGCGGCCCGTCCGGCCAGAGTTCGAGGTTGCCACCGCGTTCTGCCGTCCACCCGGGGGAGACGTAGTACAGGAGGTTCAGAATCCGGTATCTCTGTCGCGAGCGATCGTGCGAATTGTCGATGTGCGGATTGAGAAAGTGACCCGGACCCATCAGTGAGACGCCGCCGGCATAGAGTTGAGTATCGGGCTCGAGCGCGGCGAGCCCAGTAATCTGTTCGATGGCCTGCACGACCGCGGGGGCCTGGAATGCGTACACTGTCTCTTCGAGTAGCGGATCATAGCGGTCCATCTGCGCAGCGACGCACTTCAATTCCCGGATGCTGCGCTTGAGGGTCATCGCATCCGAAGGTGGAAATGCGGCCCGGATGGCCTCGGCCCACGCGGGCGGCAGTAGCTCATCGAGCACGAAATGATTGATGGGGGCGGAATCCGTCCACTGGCGCGTCAAGCCTGTCGCGGATGCGCTGATGCGTTGCGTGATATGCGCGGCGAGTATCCCGCGTTCCACTGGCGGCATACGGGTTGCCGGACGAAGTTGCTCCGGTATGTTGGCCGGGCGGGGGTTGTCGGACATCTGCACCGGACTCTCGCGTTGATCAGGCGCTGGAGTGGAGGCGCCGCACGCCAATCCGCCTGAAGGCTGGTATTATTATGTCATCCCAGTGGGCGGCACTGCGATGGGCGTCGCAGATTTATTGCGAGCGGTGCGAAGGCGCGCCAAGTCGCGTAATGGCGCGGCGGGCTTGAAGCCAGGGTGGGAGTGCTCCAGAGTAATTATATGAACGGGCGGTGGCTGAGGTTTGTGCGGTTTTGCGCTGTAGGGGCGCTTTGTTTTGCGCTCGGGCTTGCCATCCTTGCGAGTTTGCATGAACTGGCCGGCGTGAATTATCTGGTCGCCTACGTCGTATCGTTCGTGGTCACCAACGTTGTGGGCTACCTGCTCAACGCGCGCTTTACGTTTGCATTGCGGTCGGTAGCGCATACCGGTGTGATCCGTTACATGACCGTCAACGCCATTCTGCTCGGTGCGAATACCCTGGCGATGATGCTGCTCGTCGAGCGAATGCGCCTGTGGTATCTGTTCGCGGCCGTCTGTGTGGCCCTGGTCAACACGCCGTTGAGCTTTGCGGGGCAGTGGCTGTTCACCTACCGCGCACAGGTTCGCGCGCGTGCTGCAGCGGTCTAACGGAAGAAGGCGACGGCGTAATTCGGGTGGTCGCGCCTGATCAGGTCGGACTCCTGCCAGCGCAGTTCCCCGAGGTGCGTCGTGAACAGACGGATCAGCTCGGCACGTGAGATGGGGTCGACGTGCCGATCGCCGGTGATGTACCGGTCCGTCCAGCATGCCAGCCAGGCCCGCCACGAGCCTGGCTCGATGTCCTTGACGATGATCCTCAGGGACGCGACCCGCTCGAGGAGCCTCGCGAGTCCGGCGAGTAGGTCCGGTCGAGCGGCCGGGGGTACGTGGTGTAGGACGTCTGCAAGCAGAACGACCTGGGGCTCCTCGGTGGCTTGATCCAGGTACTGAGCAAGCGTCGTGCACGGCAGGCGGGTGACCTGGGCCTCGAACCGCGGCTCAAGGTACTGGGCGAGGAGCGCCGACGTGTCTAGCGTCGTGACATGCACGTCCGGGCGGCGAGTCAGCAGCCTGTTGAGCGCCTCGCCGTCACCTCCGCCAATGTCCAGCAGCCGGGCCGCGGGCGGCAGCCATGTGGTGACGGCCTGCGCGACCTCATCAAGATCCACGAACACGGCACGGTAGCAGCGACCCGCGGTCCGGCCGAGGCGGGGCCCAAGAAAGCGACGCACAGTGGGTCCGAGGGCCATGGCACAGAGATTTCGTTTGGCGGGTTGGGATATTACTGCCGGTCCGTTTGCGCCCAACCCGTGCGCGCCGGCAGGATTCACGTTCGCGAGGCGATTCCGGAGTCGAGCGAACCTTAACCTCATGTTCGGCGCCGCAACGAGTGTGATCCCGTACACCGCTTTACAATAATTCGCGGAGCTCGTTGCAGATCCGGGCTACAGTCCGCCTTTCCGAAGCCACCCCACTTTGCGGCTATGATACTCGACTGGTTTGACGCTCGAAATGCCGTCGCTTGCGGGCACTCGCTGGCGGATGCCTTCCTCCGGGATCAGGTGCCCGCAGGTGGGGCGCATCGCCGATCCGTACACTCGAGCGGCTCGCGCGCACAGATTCAAACCTTCCTGCAGCGGGCCGCACGTGAAGCACGGCCGTTGCGTTTGAATGTGTTCAAGCGGGCGAAGCTCATCGGCTCATTCAAGTGGCGGCTGCTCGAGGCCGGTGTCGAGCCAGACGCCGTCGAGGAACTGACGCACCTGTTGCTGCTGCAGTTGTCCGGGGGCGCAGCTGTGGCGACCGAGCGTACCCGCTTGCCGGCTCCGAGCGAGGCGCAGGCGGATCGGTCCCGGCGAGTGCCGGCGCTGCTGGCGGACGCCGATGCCCGCTTCGCGCAGGGCGCCTACGCGCAGGCTGCTGAATTGCTCGAGCAGGTCATCGGCCTCGAGCCTAGACACGCTTTCGCGCACAACAAGCTGGGAGCCTCGCTTGCCAGGCTTGGCCACTACGCACAGGCGGACGAGCACTTCCGTCGTGCGATTGAGCTGAAGTCGAATTTCGCCGATCCCTATTTCAATCACGGCTTGCTGCTGTTCTGGCGCGGTGATATTGCGGCCTCCGAGACCGCGTTGCGCCGGGCAGTGAAGCTTGATCCCAAGAATGACGAGGCGCTGGTCAGTCTCGGGGTCTCGATCGGCTCTCTCGGCCGGTTCGCCGATTCGAGGGAGTGCTTCGAGAAGGCCCTGCGGCTGAAGCCGGGCAATGCGCGCGCGCTGAGCGGGCTCGGTTGGCTGGAGAGTGTACACGGGAGGGGGGAGGCGGCAGAACAGCGCTACCGACAGGCGCTGCAGCTCGAGCCCGGAAGTGTCGCGGCGCTGACTGGACTGGGGGAGCTGCGGCGGATGTCACCCGCCGACCGGGAGTGGGCTGAGCGTGTCAAAACGGTGATCGCTGCCGGTGTTCCGCCGATCGAGGAAGTCAGCTTGCGGTTTGCGTTGGGAAAGTACTTCGATGATATCGGGCGTTTTGCCGATGCCTTTGCTGAGTTCAAGCGAGCCAATGAGCTGCACAAGCTCGTCGCTCGAGGCTACGACCGCGGCGCACGCACTGAGGCAGTGGACGATGTGATCCGCGCCTACGACGCTGAGCGGATGGCAGTACCTCCGGTGGGCGCGGAAGAGACTGAGCGGCCAGTGTTCGTGGTCGGCATGATGCGCTCCGGGACCTCGCTCGTGGAGCAAATCATTGCCTCCCATCCGCAGGCGAGTGGGGCTGGTGAGCTGGATTTCTGGCACCTCGCTGCATCCAAACAGCCACAGATCGCGCGGCAGGCGCCACCGGATGCGCCGCTTGCAAGAAAGCTTGGTGCCGCCTATTTGAAGGTGCTGAAGGAGCATTCCGATGTGGCGCTGCGTGTGGTCGACAAGTCGACCTTCAATGCGGATTATCTTGGTCTGATCCATCGGGTTTTTCCACGCGCACGTTTTATCCATGTGCGGCGCGATCCGCTCGATACGTGCTTGTCGTGCTATTGCCAGCACTTTGTCAACGCGATGAGTTTTACGATGGACTTGGCGGATCTCGCACACTATTACCGCGAGTATCACCGTCTCATGGCGCACTGGCGCTCTGTGCTGCCGAGCGATCTTTGGCTAGAGGTGCCGTACTCGCAGCTCGTGGCCGATCAGGAAGGGTGGAGCCGGCGGATCATCGAGTTCCTCGGGTTGTCTTGGGATCCGCGAGTGCTCGAGTTTCAGAAGACCGAGCGAGTAGTGCTTACCGCGAGCAACTGGCAGGTGCGCCAGAAGATTTATTCGAGCTCGGTCGGACGTTGGAAGAACTACCAGAAGTTCATCGGGCCGCTGCTGCCGTTGCGCGACCTCACGTCATGAGCCCATCTGCCCCCAGCCGCGAGCGTCCGTTTCTTAGCGTTCGAGCTACTCGATGCCGAGCTTTTTGATGCGGTAGCGCAGTGCCCGAAAACTCATGCCGAGCAGCTTAGCCGCTGCAGTCTTGTTGTAGCGGGTCTTCTCGAGCGCCTGCAGGATCGCGTTGCGCTCGATGACCTCGAGGTGATCCCCGAGCGCGCTCGGCGGCGGGGTGGTTGGGGTGGGTGCCGCGGACGGCGCCGACGCTCTGGCGGCCGAGCGTAACTTGATGTGCTCGGCCGTGATGGTCCCGCCCAGGCACAGCGTCAGCGCCCGCTCGAGCACGTTTTCCAGCTCGCGCACGTTGCCCGGGAATTCGTAGGACTTCAGCAGCTCGAGCGCATCGTCCGCGATGCGCGGTGCCGGGCCGCTGATCCGTCTGCTCAGCCGGGCAAGCACCGCCCGGGCGAGCTCCGGGATGTCCTCCGGTCGTTCACGCAGCGATGGCACATGCAGTTCGATCACGTTGATGCGGTAGAACAGGTCCTCGCGGAATTGTCCCTGTGCGACGAGCTCCGCCAAGCTCTTGTGCGTGGCCGAGAGGATGCGCACATCGACCTTCTCCTCCTGAGATTCCCCTACCGGACGGACGGTCTTCTCCTGCACGACCCGCAGCAGCTTCACCTGCATGTGCAGCGGCAGATCGGCAACTTCATCAAGGAACAGCGTGCCGCCCTCAGCGGCCTGTACGAGGCCCTTCTTGTCGGCGATGGCGCCGGTGAAGCTGCCGCGCTTGTGGCCAAAGAACTCGCTCTCCATCAGCTCGCTCGGAATGGCGCCGCAGTTGACCGCGACGAACGCGCCACCCTGACGCGCGCCGGATTCGTGGATCAGCCGGGCGACCAGTTCCTTGCCCGTGCCGGATTCCCCGCAGATGTGCACTGGCGCTTCGCTGCGCGCGACCCGCGCGATCAGCTCGCGCAACTGCTCCATGGGCTGGGAGTGGCCGATTAGCCGGGCCTTGCCGGATGTCGGCGCTTCCGGCGGGACGGTGTTCGCGCTGCCGAGGCGGATGGCATTGTCCACCAGCTTGCGCAGCACCCCCAGGTCGAGCGGCTTGGAGACGAAGTCGAATGCACCGAGCTTCAGTGCCCGCACCGCCGACTCGACGTTGCCGTGCGCGGTGATCACGGCCACGGGCAGTTGGGCCCGGTTCTGCTGGATCCAGGCCACCAGGTCGAGGCCGTCCCCGTCTGGCAGGCGCATGTCCGTGAGACACAGGTCGAACGGCTCGCCCTTCAGCAGCTTCTGGGCCGTGCCCACATCGGGGGCGGTGCGGGTACGGAGGTTCATGCGGCGCAGCGTCAGACTGAGCAGTTCCAGCAGGTCCGGCTCGTCATCGACAATGAGCACGGTCGGCCGGGCGGCTTCGGTGCGTAATGCGCTCTGGCTTGTGCTCAAGCCTCGATCTCCCCTATCCATCTGTCTGGGTCGGCGAATACCAGCCGAAAAATGCTCCCGCCGCCGTGACGTGGCTCATAGAGCAGCGTTGCGCCGTTCGCCTGGGCGAGCTCGCGGGCCAGGAACAGGCCGAGTCCGGTGCCCCGGCCGGCGCTGAAAAACGGCTCAAAGATACGCTCAACGTGCTCAGGAGGCACTCCGGGGCCCCGGTCGGCGACCTCCAGGTAAGGCCGCCGGCTCGCGCTGCGCCGGCCGCAGCGCAGCTCAATCGTACCGCCTTGCTCCGCATCGAGGCCGTAGCGCAGCGCATTTTCGCAGAGATTCCAGACGATCTGGCGCAGCTGGCCCGGGTCGAAGCGGATCTCGAGCGGCTCCTCCGCCATGGCCAGCTGCAGCCGTTCCCGCGGCCACTGCATCGTTTCGCAGAACTCCTGCAGAAACGCCCCGCTCCAGTCACTCAGGGCGAGCCGTTCGGCGCGCGCCGCCTCGCGCCGCGAGAGCCGCAGCACACTCTCGATGATGCGGCTGACCCGTTCGGCGTGGCTGTGGATGATCTCGGTCAGCCGTTTGTCCTCGGGGGCGAGGTGAGGAGACTCCCCGAGCAGCTGTCCGGCGTGACTCATCGCGCCGATGGGGTTGCGGATCTCGTGCGCGATGCTGGCCGACAGGCGCCCCAGGGCCGCCAGCTTCGATTGCTGGATCTTCTCGGCCAGCAGGCTCGTGTCCTCGAGAAAGACCAACACCGCGGCGGGCTGTGCCGTGCCCAACGAGGCAAAATGTGCGCGAATTTCGCGCGTCCCGTCCGGGCCGACGAACGTCGGCTCCTCCCTCGGGTACAGGCCCGTGCTATCGGTGCTGTGCCGCCAGCGTGCGAGCAGCTTGACCAGATCGCCCGAAACGCTCTCGAGCGGGGCATGGACCCGCGCCGTCTGGGGTCCGAGCAGCCGCGCCGCGGATTCGTTGATCAAGCGGATGCGGTCCTGGGGATCGACGACGAGAATGCTCTCGCGCAGATGCCGCACAATGTACTCGGAGAGCTGCGCGAGATTGGCGAGATCGATTTCCTGGCGGCGTACCGTCGCCTCCGTCGTGCGCAGCCGGTCAGCGAGCGGCCAGGCCGACAGTGCGATGGCGAACAGCACGACCCCGAGCATCCCGGCGGTGGCAAAGCCCGCCGGTTCGGCGGTACGCAGTCCGATGAAGAACTGCGGCACCAGCACCGCCAGCGTGGCTCCCGCGGCGATCAGCAGCGCCTCGCGCCGATCGGCGAGCAGCGTGAGCGCCAGCACGGGCAAGGCGAGCAGGATCCCGAGCCCGCTCGCTACCCCGCCGCTTGCCGTCAGGATCAGGGCGATGGCCACCGAGTCGAGCAGCGAGTTCGCGAGTGGCCGAATGAGCGGCTCGGCGCCGCGCAGGCGCTGGCGGACGATCAGCGCCAGTGCGGCGGCAAAATACCCGGCGCAGGTCGTGACGAACAGCCCCGGCAGACGCACCGACAGGTACGGTGCCCGGGCGATCACCAGCAGCCCCAGCAGCACCGTCGGTACGAGCAGGCGATAAACGTTCAGCCAGCCGGCGACGCGGCGGGCGAGATCGGGCGGTGCGGAGGTCGGGGTCGCGGCGCTGGCCGGCATGGCGTGCGGTAACGGATGAGGAACGCCGCGAACTGTAGCACCGCGGGGTACGGCGCGACGCGATGGGCGTCGCAGCGCGCCGGCAGATAAAAGCGGATTTATTGGCAGCACTTCGTGATTTTGGCGACAATCCCCGGCTTCACGCCCTCGGTCAGGACTTCAAGAGCGAACAATGAATCTGCACGAGTATCAAGCCAAAGAGATCTTCAGGAAATACGGCATCCCGGTGCCGGCCGGCCGGCCAGCCAGCACGCCCGATGAGGCGGTCGCGGCGGCCAAGGCGCTCGGCGGTTCGGTCTGGGTCGTCAAGGCCCAGGTGCACGCCGGCGGCCGCGGCAAGGCCGGCGGCGTGAAAGTGGCGCGCGAACTCGATGCGGTGCGCAGTGCCGCCGCGGCAATGCTCGGCACGCGGCTCGCGACCAAGCAGACCGGCCCGGAGGGGTTGCCGGTCGAGAAGGTCTATGTCGAGAGCGGCTCGCAGATTGCCCGCGAGATCTATCTCTCGCTCACGCTGAATCGCGAGAAGGGGCGTATCGCGCTCATCGCCTCGTCGGCGGGCGGCATGGAGATCGAGGAGGTCGCCGAGAAGACGCCCGAGCAGATTCTGTCGGTCGCGGTGCATCCGGCGGCCGGTCTGCAGCCCTTCCAGGCGCGCCAGCTGGCGTTTGGCCTGGGTCTTGCGGGCGAGCAGATCAAGCAGTTCCAGCACATCGCGCTCGCGTTGTACAAGCTTTATCTCGAGCAGGATGCGAGCCTGCTCGAAATCAACCCGCTGATCGTGACCGAGTCGGGGCAGCTGCTGGCGCTCGATGCGAAATTCAACATCGATGCGAACGCGGTGTTCCGTCATCCGCAGCTGGCTGCACTGCGCGATGCGAGCCAGGAGGACCCGATGGAGCGGCGCGCCAGCGAGCATGAGCTGAACTACGTGTCTCTCGATGGGGACATCGCCTGCATGGTCAACGGTGCCGGCCTCGCGATGGCCACCATGGATCTGATCAAGTTGCACGGCGGTGAGCCGGCCAACTTTCTCGACGTCGGCGGTGGCGCCACCAGCGAGCGGGTCACGCACGCGTTCCAGCTGATCCTCTCGAACAGCAAGGTGCGCGCGGTGCTGGTCAACATCTTCGGCGGGATTGTGCGCTGTGACATGATCGCCGACGGTGTCATCAACGCGGTGAAGAATGTCGGTGTCAAGGTCCCCGTGGTGGTCCGACTTGAAGGCACCAACGCCGAGAAGGCGCGCGAGGTGCTCTCCGGCAGCGGCCTGACCATTACGCCGGCGACGGATCTGACCGATGCGGCGCGCAAAGTCGTGGCGCTTGCGGCCGGCGGTGCGGCGTAAGCCGCGCGTGAGAACAAGAGTAAGGGTTTCGACGCATGAGCATTCTGGTCAATAAGCAAACCAAGGTGATCTGCCAGGGCTTCACCGGTAAGCAGGGCACGTTCCACTCCGAACAAGCCCTTGCCTATGGCACCCAACTCGTCGGTGGCGTGACGCCCGGGCGCGGCGGGGAGAAGCATCTCGGACTGCCCGTGTTCGACACGGTCCGCGACGCAGTTCGGGAGACCGGCGCGACGGCGAGCATGATCTACGTCCCGGCGGCTGGCGCGGCGGATGCGATTCTGGAGGCGGCCGACGCGGGTATCGAACTGGCGGTCTGCATCACCGAGGGCGTGCCGGTCAACGACATGGTGCGGGTCAAGGCGGCGCTCGCGGGCTCACCGACGCGACTCGTGGGTCCGAACTGCCCCGGTGTCATCACGCCGCAGGAGTGCAAGATCGGCATCATGCCGGGCTTCATTCACAAGAAAGGGGCGGTCGGGATCGTGTCGCGCTCCGGCACACTGACTTACGAGGCCGTCTATCAGACCACGCGCATCGGCCTCGGCCAGAGCACCTGCGTCGGCATCGGTGGCGATCCGGTGCGCGGGTTGAATTTCGTCGAGGTGCTCGAGTTGTTCGAGCGCGATCCGGGCACCGAGGGCATCATCCTCGTGGGCGAGATCGGCGGTAGCGACGAGGAGGCGGCCGCCCGCTACATCCACCGGTTCGTGAGCAAGCCGGTGGTCGCGTATATCGCGGGGGTCACAGCGCCCGCGGGCAAGCGCATGGGCCATGCCGGGGCGATCGTCGCTGGCGGCAAGGGTACCGCTGCCGACAAATATGCCGCGTTTGAGGCGGCAGGGGTGCGTACCGTCAAGTCGCCCGCCGAACTCGGCAGCGCCATGAATGATCTGTTGCGTCGCCGGCGCGCGCGTGCGGCCTCCCGAACGGTCAAGTCGGCCGTGCGTTCGACGCCGAATGCCCGCAAGCCCGCCGCCGAACCCGCGGCGCGCAAGGGGACCAAGACGGCTGTCCGCTCAGCGGCCGTGAAGACCGCCGCGAAGCGGAGCGTCAAACCGGCGGCCAAGAAGGCAGTCAAGAAAGCGCCCAAGAAGTCGGCGACGAAGTCGCAGAAGAAGGTCGTGCCGCCGGCGCGCAAATCCGCCAAGGTTGCACGGACCCCTGCTGCTCGCCGTAGAGGCCGGCGGCGCTAACCCACACCCCAGGGAGGCTCATGAGTGAGTCTCTGCGCATTGCCCTGGCCCAGCTCGACCTGCTGGTCGGCGACGTCCAGGGCAATCTGACACAGCTCGTGCGCGCCGCCCGGGTTGCTCAGGAGGAGCACCGGGCGGACCTGACGCTGTTCCCCGAACTGGCGCTGTCCGGCTATCCGCCGGAGGATTTGCTGTTCCATCGCGGCTTTCGGACCCAGATCGACGGGGCACTCGAGCAGCTCTGCGGAGAGAATTTCGCCGGCCATGTGCTCGTGGGCTTTCCCGAGTACGTCGATACGGGCATCGCCAATGCCGCGGCACTGATCGCAGCGGGCCGCGTCGAGGCCGTGTACCGCAAGGCGGAGCTGCCCAACTACAAAGTATTCGACGAGAAGCGCTATTTTCACGCGGGCGTCGAGCCCATCGTGCACACCATCAGGGGCTTTCGAGTCGGGGTGCTCATCTGCGAGGACATCTGGGTTGCCGAGCCCGCGCGCCGCGCGCGTCTCGCCGGTGCTGAACTGCTGGTCGTCATCAATGCCTCGCCCTACGAGCGCTGCAAGCAGCGCGAACGCGAAGCCGTTGCTCGCGCCCGCGTTACCGACGTGGGGTTGCCGATGGCTTACGTCAACACGCTCGGTGGTCAGGACGAGTTGGTGTTTGATGGCAACTCGTTCGTCATGGACGCGGCCGGGACGGTCGTCATGCGGGCGCCGCCGTTCGAGGCCGGAGTGTTCTGCGTGGATTTCGTCCGCGATTCAGGCCGGGTGGCGCCCCGGCCGGGGATGATCGCGGCTGAACTGAGCGAGGAGGCAAGCGTTTACAGCGCGCTCGTGCTCGGCGTGCGCGACTACGTCAACAAGCACGGTTTTCCGGGAGTCGTGATGGGTCTCTCGGGGGGCATCGACTCGGCTCTGACGCTCGCCATTGCCGTTGATGCGCTCGGCGCCGACCGGGTGCACGCGGTGATGATGCCGTCGCGTTTCACCGCGCAGATCAGCCTGAACGATGCGGCGGAGGAGGCGAGGCTGCTCGGCGTCAAATACAGTGTCCTGTCGATCGAAAGCATGTTCGAGGCGACGCTGGCGACGCTGGCTGGGGAATTTGCCGGGCTGCCGCCGGACACGGCCGAGGAAAACATTCAGTCGCGCTGTCGCATGCTCTTGCTGATGGGACTGTCGAACAAGACCGGCCGCATGCTGCTCACGACCGGAAACAAGAGCGAGATGGCTGTTGGCTATGCCACGCTCTACGGCGATATGGCGGGTGGCTTCGCGCCCATCAAGGACTGCAGCAAGCTGCTCGTGTACCGGCTGGCCGCGTACCGCAACGCCGTCGCCCCGGTGATCCCGCAGCGGGTGATTGAGCGGCCGCCCTCGGCGGAGTTGCGCTACGACCAGAAGGACTCCGACAGTCTGCCGCCTTACGAGGTGCTTGATCCCATTCTTGCGGCATTCATCGAGGAAGATCTGTCGGTCGACGAGATTGCCGCGCGCGGTTTCGATCGGGTCACAGTCGGTCGGGTGCTCGATCTGGTCAAGCGCAATGAATACAAGCGCCGCCAGGCGCCTCCCGGGGTGCGGGTGAGCCGCCGCGGTTTCGGGCGCGACTGGCGTTATCCGATCACCAACGGCTATCGGCGTTAGCGCCCCGCCGGGCCGGGAACAGCCTTTTCACCGCTCCAGGCCGTCGCGAGAAGGCGTGGGGCGGTCAACGGCGTCTTTTCGCGCCACACCTTGCCAGCGTCTTCCGTGCAGCGATCTGCTGCACCGGCCGGCCGTGCCGGCGCGTTACCAGAAGTGCCACCAATGCTGGTAGGTGATGGCTGCCGCGCGAGCCACCGAGCCGCTGAAATTGGCGGCATAAACCCGGCGGGACTGCGCCGCCAGGGTCTTCAGACCCAGGTGCTCGTAGGAGAGGATCATGATGGCGAGCGCGCTCTGCACCGCCGGGGCGCCCTCGTAGTTCTCGAGCACCAGCCGGCAGCGGCGCGCGGCGGCCACGTAGGCCCCGCGCTTGTAGTAGTAGCGCGCCACGTAGGTGTCGTACGCCGCCAGGCGGTCGCGCAGATAGATCATCCGCTGCCAGGCGTCCTGTGCATAAATGCTGTGCGGGAAGCGGCTGACCACCGTGCGAAAGGCGGCAAATGACTTGCGCACATTGATCGGCGGGCGTTTGGAGAGCTTCGCGCCGAACAGCCGCTCGATGGGGTTGGCGCGCTTGGGGAAGCGCACCAGGCCCTTCATGTACCAGGCGTAATCGACGCGCGGGTGCGTCGGGTGCTGGCGGATGAACGTATTGGCCGCGTCAATGGCGGAATCGTCCTGGCCCGCACGGTAATATGCGTAGATTAGATCGAGCTGTGCCTGGCGCGCCTGTGTGCTGAATGGAAATACCGCGGTGAGACGCTGGTAGAGCTTGATCGCAGCGTTGAATTCAAGGTCCTTCAGGTCCTTATTGGCCTGCTGGTACAGCGCCGCCGGGCTGTTTAGCATCAATTTGCGGTGCGTACAGCCGGTAAGGGCGAGAGCGGCCACGCACAGCGCGACCGCGACCATGCCGCGCGCGCGGCTTCGAGAGGACGGATTGGGAAGCATGGGGAAAGAGTATAGCGAAACCGCCGCGGAAACTTCGGATTCCGACCCGGCCGCGGGCGCGGAGTTCCGCACGCATCGATTCGAGCTGCCGGGCGAGTTCGCCGGTCTGCGCCTCGATCAGGCGCTCGCCCGCGCGTTGCCACAGTACTCGCGTGCGCGCCTGCAGAGCTGGATTGAGGCGGGCGCGATCGAGATCGATGGCCGCCGCCTGCGCGCCAAGGACAAAGTCCTCGGCGGCGAACGGGTCTGCCTACGGGCGCGCTGGGAAGTCGATACACGCGTCGAGGCCGAACCGCTGGCGTTGACCGTCGTGCATCAGGATCGCGGAATCATCGTACTCGACAAGCCGGCGGGTCTGGTCGTGCATCCCGGCGCCGGCAATCCGCGGCACACGCTGCAGAACGCGCTGCTCGCGCTCGATCCGACGCTGGCTCGCGTGCCGCGCGCCGGTCTGGTGCACCGCCTCGATAAGGACACCAGCGGACTGCTGGTGGTCGCCCGCACGCCCGAGGCACATGTGCGCCTGGTCGCCGCACTCGCCGCACGGGACATCGAACGGGTGTATCTGGCGGTGTGTACCGGTGCGATGACCGGCGGTGGCACCGTCGATGAGCCGATAGGCCGGCACCGCACGCAACGGACCCGCATGGCCGTGCGGGCCGATGGGCGCGAGGCCATCACGCACTACCGCATTGTCAAGCGGTTCAGGGCGCACACGCTGGTGCGCGTGCAGCTCGAGACCGGACGGACCCACCAGATCCGCGTTCACCTCGCGCACGTCGGCTATCCGGTCGTGGGCGACCCGCTGTACGGCGGGCGCAAACGCGTCCCAGCGGGCTGCAGTGCGGCACTGGCCGCCGCACTGCAGGCCTTTTCGCGCCAGGCGTTGCATGCGGCGCACTTGGCGCTCGAGCATCCGCTCACCGGCGAGCGACTCCAGTGGGACTCGCCGCTGCCCGATGACATGGCACGGCTGATCGCGGCGCTGGAGCGGGATCAGAATGAACGGCGAACCTGATCTGATCGAGCCGGACTGGCCGGCTCCGCCGGGTGTGCGCGCGGCGTTCACGCTGCGCACCGGCGGGGTGAGCCGGCCACCGTACGCGACATTCAACTGTGCCGCGCACGTCGGGGACGCGCCACAGGCGGTCGAACACAATCGCGCGGCGCTGCGCGCTCGCCTCGGACTGCCGGCCGAGCCGGGCTGGCTCGAGCAGGTGCATGGCAGTCACGTGGTCACGCTCTGCGGCGCAGCGCTCGAGCCTGCGGATGGCGCCGTGACGGATGAGCGCGGACGGGTGTGCGTGGTGCAGGTCGCCGATTGTCTGCCCGTACTGTTCGCGGCCCGAGATGGCTCGGCGGTGGGCGCAGCGCACGCGGGCTGGCGGGGGTTGGCCGGCGGCGTGTTGGAATCGACGGTGGGTGCGCTCGGGATCGCGCCCCCGGCGCTGCTCGCCTGGCTTGGACCGGCGATCGGGCCGCAGCACTTCGAGGTGGGCGAGGAGGTGCGCACCGCGTTCATGCGCACCGATCCGGGGGCGGCGGCGGCGTTCGCGCCCAATGCGCGGGGCCGCTGGCAGTGCGATCTGTACGCGCTGGCGCGGCAGCGGCTTGCGGCCCTGGGCGTGACGCAGGTATACGGCGGCGGCTGGTGCACATACGCAGATGCCGCAAAGTTCTTCTCATACCGGCGAGACGGACGCTGCGGACGGATGGCTGCGCTGATCTGGCGCTCTTGAACGGCCGGGTTGGCGCCCCCATTCCGCCCGAAGCCCCGAATTGCAGGTGTTTCCGATGCGAATGGATAAATTGACCAGCCGGTTTCAGCAGGCACTCGCCGACGCGCAGTCACTGGCCGTCGGGCGGGATCACCAGTTCATCGAGCCGGCACACGTGCTGCTCGCGCTCATCGACAGCCAGGGCGGTACGGTCCGTCCGCTGCTGCTGAAGGCGGGCGCAGAGGTCAATCAGCTGCGCACCGGGCTCGGCGCGTTGCTCGAGCGGCTGCCGAAGGTGGAAGGTACCCCGGGCGAAGTGCACATCTCGAACGAGCTGAACCGGATCTTCAACGTCACCGACAAGCTCGCGCAGCAGCGCGGCGACCAATTCATCTCCAGCGAGATGTTCGTGCTCGCCGCCTTCGAGGATCGCACGCTCTCGAAGCTGTTCCAGGACAGCGGCCTGGTGCGCGGTGCGCTCGCCAAGGCCATCGACGAGGTGCGCGGCGGGGAGAAGGTTGCCGACGCCAACGCCGAGGAGAGCCGTCAGGCGCTCGAGAAATACACCGTGGATCTCACCGCGCGCGCCACCTCCGGCAAGCTCGATCCGGTCATCGGCCGCGACGAGGAGATCCGCCGCACCATCCAGGTGCTGCAGCGGCGCACCAAGAACAATCCGGTGCTGATCGGGGAGCCCGGTGTCGGCAAGACCGCCATCGTCGAGGGTCTCGCGCAGCGCATCATCAATGGCGAGGTGCCCGAGGGGCTCAAGGGCAAACGCATTCTCGCGCTCGACATGGGAGCGCTGATCGCCGGGGCGAAATTCCGCGGTGAGTTCGAAGAGCGTTTGAAGGCCGTGCTCAACGATCTGGCCAAGCAGGAAGGCCAGGTGATTCTGTTCATCGACGAGTTGCACACCATGGTCGGTGCCGGCAAGGCCGAGGGGGCGATGGACGCGGGCAACATGTTGAAGCCGGCGCTCGCGCGCGGTGAGTTGCATTGCGTCGGCGCGACGACGCTCGATGAGTATCGTAAGTACATCGAGAAAGACGCCGCCCTCGAGCGGCGCTTCCAGAAGGTGCTGGTCGATGAGCCCTCGGTCGAGGACACCATAGCGATCCTGCGCGGCCTGCAGGAGCGTTACGAAGTACACCACGGCGTCGATATCACCGATCCGGCGATCGTTGCCGCGGCGACGCTTTCGCACCGTTACATCTCCGACCGGCAGCTGCCCGACAAGGCGATCGATCTGATCGACGAGGCCGCCGCACGCATCCGCATGGAGATCGACTCCAAGCCCGAGGCACTCGACCGGCTCGAGCGGCGCATCATCCAGCTGAAAATCGAGCAAGAGGCGCTCCGCAAGGAACACGACGAGGCATCGCGCAAGCGTCTTGCGACGTTGCAGGAGACCCTCGGCGGCCTCGAGCGCGAATACGCCGATCTCGAGGAGGTATGGAAGTCGGAGAAAGCGGCGCTGCAGGGAACGGCGCAGTTTCGCGAGGAACTCGACCGGGCGCGCATCGAGCTCGAGACCGCGCGCCGGGCCGGAGACCTCGGCCGCATGGCCGAGCTGCAGTACGGGCGGATTCCCGAGCTCGAGAAGCGCCTCGCGGCCGCCGAGAGCAGCGAGGAGCAGGCTCCGAGTCTGGTGCGCAACAAGGTGACCGAAGAAGAAATCGCCCAGGTCGTCTCCAAGTGGACGGGCATCCCGGTGGCGAAGATGCTCGAGGGCGAGCGCGACAAGCTGCTGCGCATGGAGGAGGCGCTCGCCAAGCGCGTGGTCGGTCAGGAGGAGGCTCTGCGCATCGTCGCCGACGCCATCCGCCGCTCGCGTGCGGGGCTTGCCGACCCGCGCCGTCCCACCGGCTCGTTCCTGTTCCTCGGACCGACCGGCGTGGGCAAAACCGAGCTGTGCAAGGCGCTCGCGGAGTTTCTCTTCGACACCGAAGAGGCGATGGTGCGCATCGACATGTCGGAATTCATGGAGAAGCACTCCGTGGCGCGCCTGATCGGCGCCCCGCCCGGCTACGTGGGCTACGAGGAGGGCGGCTACCTCACCGAGGCGGTGCGGCGGCGGCCGTACGCAGTGATCCTGCTCGATGAGGTGGAGAAGGCTCATCCGGATGTCTTCAACGTGCTGCTGCAGGTCCTCGATGACGGCCGGCTCACCGATGGTCAGGGTCGCACCGTGGATTTTCGCAACACGGTGATCATCATGACTTCGAACCTCGGTTCCCAGGTCATTCAGGAGTATGCCGGCGAGGGCAACTACGCACGTATGAAGAGCGCGGTCATGGAGATCGTGCAGCAGAGTTTCCGTCCCGAATTCATCAACCGCATCGATGACATCGTCGTGTTCCATCCGCTCGGTGCCGCGCAGATCCGCGCCATCGTCGACATTCAGCTGCTCTACCTGCGCAAGCGTCTGCAGGAGCGCAACATGGAGCTCACGCTGGATGACGCCGCGCGCGACCGGCTGGGCGAAGCAGGCTTCGATCCGGTGTACGGTGCGCGCCCGCTGAAGCGCGTGGTGCAGCAGCAGATCGAGAATCCCCTCGCGCAGCGGATTTTGCAGGGGCAGTTCGGCCCCGGCGACCGGGTGGCGGTCAGCGCAGGCGACGGCCCGCTCGCTTTCACCAAGTCGTAAGGGCCGTTGCGTATAATTGCACTTCGGTTTCTTCAACCACACGGACAGACCTTCTGACCATGCCGTTCTACGAATACCAGTGCCAGAGCTGCCAGTACTACGTCGAGGTAATGCAGAAGATCACGGATGCGCCGCTGCGCAAGTGCCCGTCCTGCGGTCGCATGACACTCACGAAGCTCATTTCCGCGCCTGTTTTCCGCTTGAAAGGCAGCGGCTGGTACGAAACCGACTTCAAGTCCGACAAGGAGGCGAAGCGCAATCTGGCCGGTGCCGAGCGGGAGGAGAGCAAGCCGGCCGAAGCGGCCAAGAGCGCTCCGAAGAGCCCGGCGACGAGCCCGGCGAGCCCCCCGCCGGCGCCAGCCAAGCCCGCCGCTGCCGAGGCGGCGGGTGGCCCGACGCGCCGCCGAGCCAAGCCGGCGGCCCGCACGGCGGCCGGGGCGCGCGCGCGCGGTAAACCGAGCCCAGCCAAGCGAGCGACCCGGGGTCGCTCGAAGCGGTGATCGCTTGAGTGTGCCGCTGACCGCACGTCCGGCGCCCACCGGCCCGAAGACCAAGGGCTCGGTGCTGCGGCGGATTCTCCTGTCCGGCGTGCTGTTCTGGCTGCCGATCGGTGCGACGCTCTGGGTGACGATGTTCCTGCTGCGCGTGCTCGATCGGATCGTGCCGCTGTTGCCGCTGCCGGCCGCTTATCGGCTGGAGGCCATGGGTCCGGTGGTACAGGCGGCCATTGGTCTGCTGCTCGCCCTCGCGATTCTGTTCCTCACCGGCCTGCTGGTGACGAACCTGATTGGGCGGCGCCTGGTGGTCTATGGCGAAGAGGTGCTGCACCATATTCCCATCGTCGGGGCCGTGTACGGCGGCGTGAAGAGCTTTGCCGAGAGCGTATTCTCGCAATCGAGCGCGTTCCGCACCGTGGTGCTGGTCGAGTACCCGCGCCAGGGCGTGTGGAGCCTGGGCTTTCTCACCGCGGAGGACGTCGCGGAGGTCTCGGCGCGCACGGGCGAGCCGCATGCGGCGGTGTACATCTCTGCGGCGCTGAATGCGACCGCCGGCGTGCTGGTGATCGTGCCTCGGCGGCAGCTGATCGAACTCGATATGAGTGTCGATGCGGCCATGAAGATGATCATCACCTGCGGCGTCGTGACGCCGCCAGCGGCGGAGAGGGAGAGCACGGCGCAGCGGCTGCCGTCGACCGGACCGCTCCCGTGAAGGCGATGCGACTGGGCGCTGCCGGTGCGCCGCTGCAGCTCGCGGAGCTCGAGCTGCCGCCGCCGGGTGAGCACCAGGTGCGCATCGCGGTGGAGGCCTGCGGGGTATGCCGAACCGATCTGCATGTCCTCGACGGGGAGTTGCCCGATATTCACTATCCCCTCACGCCGGGACACGAAATCGTCGGTCGCGTGGTGGCGCGCGGTGCGTCGGTGACGCGCTGGCAGGAGGGTGAGCGGGTCGGGGTCCCCTGGCTCGGCGCGACCTGCGGGGTGTGTCGCGATTGCCGTGAGGGGCGGGAGAACCTCTGTCCGAATGCCCGCTTCACCGGTTACAGCCTAGATGGCGGCTACGCCGAGCAGGTGCTCGCCGACGAGCGCTATTGCCTGCCGCTGCCCGCCGGAGGGGCAGCTGCCGAACTGGCGCCGCTGCTGTGTGCCGGACTGATCGGGTACCGCGCGTACGGTGCGGCGGGACCGAGCCCTCGCCTCGGCTTGTACGGCTTTGGCGCGGCGGCACATTTGCTGGCTCAGGTAGCGCGGGCCGACGGACGGGAGGTGTACGCATTCACCCGTCCTGGCGATACAGCGAGCCAGGAGTTCGCGCGGCGGCTCGGCGCGATGTGGGCGGGCGGCTCCGATCAGGTGCCTCCTGAGCCGCTCGATGCGGCGATCCTGTTCGCGCCCGTCGGTGCGCTGGTCCCCACGGCGCTTGCAGCGGTCCGGCCGGGCGGGCGCGTGATCTGCGCCGGGATTCACATGAGCGATATTCCGCGCTTCCCCTACCGACTGCTCTGGGGCGAGCGCGAGGTGCGTTCCGTGGCGAACCTGACCCGCGCCGATGGGGAGCAGTTCCTACGCCGCGCCAGGGAATTGGCCCTGCGCGCGACCGTCGAGTGCTTCCCGCTGCAGGCGGCAAACGAGGCGCTGGGGCGGCTGCGCGCCGGCGCGCTGCAGGGCGCGGCCGTGCTGGTTGCGGGGGGCGGCAGGGCTTCGTAACATCGCGCCCCTTATGCGCTCACATTACTGCGGACAGGTCGATGCCCAGCTTATCGGCCAGAGTATCGAGGTCGCCGGATGGGTTCACCGTCGGCGCGATCACGGCGGCATCATCTTCATCGACCTGCGCGACCGGGAAGGCGTGCTGCAGATCGTCTTCGATCCAGATAACCCGACGCTGTTCAAGGAAGCAGAGCGGCTGCGCAACGAGTTCGTGATTCACGTCAAGGGGCGTGTGCGCGCGCGGCCCGAAGGGACCGTCAATGAGCACTTGGCTTCGGGACAGGTGGAGCTGCTCGCCCTGGAACTCGAGGTGCTCAACCGTGCCGAACCGCTGCCGTTTCAGCTGGATGAGACGGTCGGCGAGGAGGTGCGGCTCCGCTACCGGTATCTCGACCTGCGCCGTGAAGAGATGAGCCGGCGTCTGCGTCTGCGTCATCAGCTTACGCGCGCGATGCGGACGTACCTCGACGAGCACGGCTTCATCGATATCGAAACGCCGATGCTGACCAAGGCGACGCCCGAGGGGGCGCGCGATTACCTGGTGCCGAGCCGCACGCACGAGGGGAAGTTCTTCGCTCTGCCGCAGTCGCCGCAGATTTTCAAACAGTTGCTGATGGTGGCCGGCTTCGACCGGTACTATCAGATCGTGCGCTGCTTCCGCGACGAGGACCTGCGCGCCGACCGTCAACCGGAGTTCACCCAGCTCGACATCGAGACCTCCTTCCTCACGCAGGAGGAGATCATGGTGCTGATGGAAGGGCTGGTACGGGACTTCTTCCAGCGGGTGCTCGGGACGACGTTGCCGGAGCCTTTCCCGCGCATGACCTATACCGAAGCGATGCGTCGCTACGGCTCTGACAAACCCGATCTGCGCGTGGCGCTTGAGCTCACCGACGTGGCGGATCTCGTCGCAGAATGCGATTTCAAAGTGTTCTCCGCGCCGGCCAAGGACCCCAAGGGGCGGGTTGCGGCGCTGCGCGTGCCGGGCGGCGGCGCCATGCCACGCTCGCAGATCGACGGGTACACCGCCTACGTGGCGCGCTACGGGGCCAAGGGGCTCGCTTACATCAAAGTCAACGAACGCTCGCGTGGGCGTGAGGGGCTGCAGTCGCCGATCGTGAAGTTCCTGAGCGACGCGGCGATCGCGGGCATCCTCGAGCGTACGGGCGCGGCGGACAACGATCTCATCTTCTTTGGCGCCGACACCGCCAAAATCGTGAGTGATGCGCTTGGCGCGCTGCGCCTGAAGATCGGTCAGGATCTCTCGCTCGTGCAGCCCGGCTGGCGACCGCTGTGGGTGATCGACTTCCCGATGTTCGAGTGGGATGCCGACGAGCGGCGCTGGGTCGCGATGCACCATCCGTTCACCTCGCCGAAGAACGACGATCCGGCGGCGCTGCGTGCCGACCCGGAGCGCGCCTTCGCCAAAGCCTACGACCTGGTGCTGAACGGCTCGGAAATCGGTGGCGGCTCGGTGCGTATCCACCGACAGGAAATGCAATCGACGGTGTTCGATCTGCTCGGCATTGGCGCCGAGGAGGCGCGCCTCAAGTTCGGCTTCCTGCTCGATGCGCTGAAATACGGTGCGCCGCCACACGGTGGCATCGCGTTCGGTCTCGACCGGCTGGCGATGCTGATGGCCGGCGCGGACAGCATCCGGGAGGTCATTGCATTCCCGAAGACGCAGACAGCGGCCGATCCGCTCACCGACGCGCCGACGGAGGTCAGTGAGGCGCAGCTGCGCGAGCTGCACATCCGGGTTCGTAAGCCGCCGGCGTGAACTCTGGGTCGGCGCGCGATTGACCAGGCTAGCGCGAGCGCGGCAGGAGCGCAGCAACCCTGGCCGTCGCGCGGCCGCCGGTTCTGCCCGATGCGGCGCCACGAGCAGGCGGTGAACGGCAGATGAGCGCCACCGAACACGTGATTTACGTGCACGGACTGTGGATGTCCGGTGGCGAGGGTCTGCTGCTGCGACATCGGCTCGCGCGCGAACTCGGCGCTACTGTGCACGCGTTCTCCTACTCTGCCGTCAGCGATGGCATGGAGGAGATTACCGAACAGCTGCGCGAGTTCGTCGCCGCCATTGCTCCGCCACGGGTGCATTTCGTCGGTCACAGTCTCGGCGGACTCGTGATCTGTCGGTTCTTCGAGCGCTTCGGGCAACAGCCCCCGGGTCGGGTGGTGTTCCTCGGCTCGCCGTGCGTGGCGAGCCGTGCCGCCGTCGAGGCCAGTCATTCGCGCTTCATCAGCGCGCTCATGGGTCGCTCGGTCGCCGAAGAACTGCTCACTCCGCGCCAGAGACGCTGGCGCGCCGAGCGGCCTCTCGGCATCATTGCCGGATCCTACTCGTTCGGGGTTGGTCAGTTTCTCGCCGGATTTGACGAGGACAGCGACGGCACCGTGGCGGTGAGCGAGACCCGCTTGCCGGGTGCGGCTGCACACATCGTGGTGCCGGTGAGCCACATGGGGATGTTGGTGTCGGCACGCGTGGCGCGCGAGACGGCACATTTCCTGCGCGAGGGTCGTTTTTCCCTGCTTTGATCGCGAGCTCGGCCGAGTGTGCGCAGCGCAAGAACCTCAACGCAGCGTTTTGGCCATACAGGTCGCACTTGCCGGGCACAACGCGGCGAATTCGGCGCTGTTTTGCACGGCAGCGGGCGCTTGCACCCGCTCGATCACCTGGTAGCCGAGTTGGCTGAAAAATTCGCTGGCCGTCTGCGTCAGCAGCACCAGCTCGCGCACGCCGGCGCTGCGCGCCTGGCGCTCGAGTGCCTTGACGAGACGATGACCGAGACCGCCGTTGCGCCAGGGGCGGACGACGAGCAGCGAGCGCAGCAGCGCCGCGGAGGAGTACAGTTCGAGCCCTCCCACGCCAACCAGGTCCGCGCCGGCGCAGGCGAGGAGAAACTGCGGTCGCGACGTGGCGAGATCGCCCGTGGGGAGCCCCTCGCGCGCGAGCAGCGCGATGATGGCACCAAGATCAGCCGCCGAGGCCGGGCGAATCAGCAGCTTCGATGTCGGAGCGGCGGCGGAGTCGTTTGAATCTTGCGGCATGCTGACAACCTATCAACGGCTCGAGCGGCGGATGAATCAGAAGCGCGGCGGCGTGTGCGGCACGCGGGCAGGACAGAGCGTAACCCCAATCCTGGCGTACCGACGGGTCGCAGACAGCGCCCCGGCCGTGATGAACGTGCAACGGGTGCAAGGCGCCGCCGCACACACCCCGAGGAGATTGCGATATGACCGTGCAGAAACCCCGGCACGCGGCGCTGGTATGGCTGCTGGCAGGGCTGGGGGGATCCAACTTGGCCGTGGCGCGACCGGTGACTCAGATCGCGGTGGCAGCACCGGTGCGCAATGGGCTGCGCGCGGGACAATCGGCCGGCGCACAGACTGCGGGGGCTTGGGAGAGCGTCGGCTCGGGCCCGGGGCTGTATTCGCGAGGGCTGTGGTATGACCTCGCCCTGCGTCCGACCGGCACTCTGCCGAGCACTGCCCGCGTCACCACGGTGCACTGGAGCTGGCGTCTGTCGCGCATCCCGGCGGGATTGCAGGTCCTGCTCTGCTGGGTGAGGACTCAGCACTGCATGAACATCTCCGCACGCCAGTCCGGCGGGACCCGGGCGTTCGCCGGGCTGCGTGCACAGGGGCCTGTGATCTTCGCCTTTCGCGTCTCCGGCGCACTCGCCATGTCCCCCGTGTACGGCGCACCCGATCAAATCATCGTCAATTACGTCGTCAGATAGCATCCGGCGCGGCAGCGCCCCGCCGCGCGCCGAGGAGGCTTGCGCCACCGAGCGCACAGCGGTCACTGTGCTCTTCAAGCGGTTCCGTCCGCGTCGCGCTCGAGCAGTTGCCGTAGCCGGTACAGTGTCTCGAGGGCCGCCTTCGGCGTCAGTTCATCGGGGTCGATCGCCTCGAGTGCCGTGCGGAGCGGGTCCGTCGGTGCAGCAGGGGCGGCAGCGAACAGCGGCAATTCCTGCTGCGGCTGGCGGGACGGTTCGCGCTCGTCACGCTGTGCCTCCAGGGCTTCGAGGTAGCGGCGCGCCTGCGCGATGACCTCGCGCGGCACGCCGGCCAGCTGCGCCACCTGCAGGCCGTAGCTCCGATTGGCGGGCCCTTCCTTGACGGCGTGCAGGAAGACGATGCCGTCGCCGTGCTCGGTTGCATCGAGATGCACGTTCGCGCAGCCGTCGATCTCACTGGCGAGGCGTGTCAACTCGAAGTAGTGCGTCGCGAACAGAGTAAAGGCCTGCAGGCGCGTGCCGATGTGCCGCGCAATCGCCCAGGCGAGCGATAGTCCGTCGAAGGTGCTGGTGCCGCGCCCGATCTCGTCCATCAGGATCAGGCTGCGTTCCCCGGCGTTGTTCAGGATGTTGGCCGCTTCGGTCATCTCCACCATGAAGGTTGAGCGTCCGCCGGCCAGATCGTCGGCGGCGCCGATGCGGGTGAAGATCCGGTCGATGGGTCCGAGCCGTGCCTGTTCGGCGGGCACGTAACTGCCGATGTGGGCCAGGATGACGATGATGGCAGTCTGGCGCATGTAGGTCGACTTGCCGCCCATGTTCGGGCCGGTAATGATCAGCATCCGCCGCCGTGCATCCAGATTGAGATCGTTCGGGACGAATGCAGCGGTTGTGAATCGTTCGACCACCGGGTGGCGGCCGCCGCCGATGCAGATTGACGGCTGCTCGGTGAGCTGCGGTTCACTCCATTGCAGTGCACCGGCGCGCTCGGCGAGTGCGGCCAGCGCATCGAGTTCGGCGACGGCGGTTGCACTCCTCTGCAGCGGCGCGAGCTGTTCGATCAGACTGCCGAGCACCGCGTCGTACAGGTCCTTCTCCCTCGCCAGTGCGCGCTCGCGGGCGCCGAGCACTTTGTCCTCGAAGCCCTTCAGCTCGGGCGTGATGAAGCGCTCGGCGGACTTGACCGTCTGACGGCGCAGGTATTCCTGCGGGACATTCTCCGCGTCCTTGCGCGGGATTTCGATGAAGTAGCCCTGTACGCGGTTGTAGCCGAGCTTCAGACTGGCAATGCCGGTGCGCTCCCGCTCACGCCGCTCCAGATCGAGCAGGAACTCATCGGTGTGCGTGGCGATCTGCCGCAGCTCATCGAGCTCGGCGTCATAGCCCGGCGCAATGACATCGCCGTCGCGCAGGAACGTGGCTGGCTCGAGGGCAATGGCGCGGGCGAGCAGCTCCGTCACCGCGGCGTGCGTGCCGATTCGCTCGCCGATCGTGGTGACCAGGGGCGAGTCGACCAACGCAAGCGCCTCGTGCACCGAGGGCACGGCGGCGAGCGAGGCGCGCAGTTGCGTCAGATCGCGCGGGCGCGCCGAACGCAGCGCGACGCGGGCGAGGATTCGTTCGACATCGCCGATCGCGCGCAATCGCTCGCGCAGCGGCTCGAAGCGGCGAGCCTCGAGCAGTGCACCGACCGCCTGATAGCGCTGGCGCAGCGTCTGTTGGTCGGTGAGCGGTCGGTTGAGCCAGCGGCGCAACTGCCGTGAACCCATGGCCGTGGCGCAGACGTCGAGCAGCGCGAACACCGTTGCCTCTTCGCGCCCTGTGAGGCTCTCATCGAGCTCGAGATTGCGGCGCGTCGCCGCATCGATCAGCAGCCCTTCGGCGCGCTCCTCGACGGTGAGCCCGCGGATGTGCGGCAGCGCGCTCTTTTGTGTGTCGCGAACGTACTGAAGCAGCGCGCCGGCCGCCGTGATCGCGAGCGGCAGCTCATCGACCCCGAAGCCCTTGAGGTCAAGCGTGCCCAGCTGGTCGGTGAGCAGCCGCGAAGCGCTCGCCAGCTCGAAGTGCCAGGGCGGGCGGGCGCGCAGTGCGGTATGTCGGCGCAGATCCGCCGCCGTATCCTCCGGCACCAGCAGCTCCGCGGGCTTCAGGCGCTCGAGCTCGGCCTCGAGCGCGCCGGCGCCGCTCGACTGCAGCACCGTGAAGCGGCCCGCGGCCAGATCGAGCCAGGCGAGTCCGAACTGCTCGCCGTCGCGCGCGACCGCGGCGACCAGCGTGTCATGGCGTTCATCCAATAGGGCCGCATCGGTCACGGTGCCCGGAGTGACGATCCGCACGACGTCACGTTCCACCGGGCCTTTGGACTTGGCCGGATCTCCGAGCTGCTCACAGATGGCGACGCTTTCGCCTTTGCGCACCAGTCGCGCCAAGTAGGCCTCCACACTGTGTACCGGCACGCCGGCCATCGGGATCGGCTGGCCGGCCGAGTGGCCGCGGGAGGTGAGCGTGATGTCGAGCAGTGCGGCGGCCCGCCGGGCGTCCTCGTAGAACAGCTCGTAGAAATCGCCCATGCGGTAAAAAAGCAGCACGTCGGGGTGGCGGCTCTTGATCCGCAGGTACTGCTGCATGACCGGCGTATGGGAATTGGTTAGATCATTCAACGTCTTGCTGTCCATCTCTGGGCTGCGCGCAGCGCAGATTAGCCCGTCGTTTGCGCTGCTGCGAGAGCCGGAGGGCGAAGTGCCTGCGCGGGCGCCGCCGAGACTCCGGTGGTTCTCCCGCAAGGAGGATGTGGCGCGGGTCGGCTCGAGCGCGTCATCGTCGGCATTGGTTGTTGCGAAATGATGCAGAACTTGTCGAGCTTACACGAGGCTGCGGGTGTTCAGCAGCACGCTGCATCCCTCTAAAGCCCTGTCCCAGCGCACCTCGCGAGCGTGAGAGCCTCATGGTGGGGGGGGCGATCGGTGTCGCGAATGTTGGCAGCACGACAAGAGGCCATTGCATTCGACCGCAACGCGGTCCCGGGCGAGACCCGGCAGTCGAGGGTTGGGCCGAGTGAGACCTCCGGCAATTGTTGCCTGAGGCGCGCCCCGTGGACAGAGTGCGACACGGCCGCGGAGCACGGTGAATTCAAGCGGGCCGGGTTTGCTCGCGCAGGCGAGCCAAGTGCCGCACGGGGCATCGGCCTGCCGAGGCGGCGGGCAGCCGGGGGGATCAACCTCGAGCGGAGCAAATCTGCGCCTAACATCGTGTCTCCGCGAATGTTCCTCCCGTCGGGGAAACGCTCCGTCGAACTGCGCTCCAAATGTCCCACGGCGGTTGCTTGATCGGCACGCGTTGGGAGCGGGGGTGCGCGGCGAGGCTTCAGTCAGCGACGGAATCGAGGCGGCTCGCAGCCGGTGTGAGCCGGACGGTCTCGCGCTTGAACAAAAAAAGTGCCCCGAGCAGCAGGGTCATCGGCAGCAGCGAGAAGTAGAACGCGTGGATCCCTCCGAAGCGTGCGAACACGATGGCCGTGATGCGTGAGCCCAGCGTGCCGCCGAGGGCCGAGAAGACCAATATGAGGCCGGTCATCGAGGCGTGGGCGGGTTTGGGCAGCGCGCTCAGCGCAACGGAATTGATCACCGGGTAGATCGGGGCCATCAGCAGGCCGATGAGCGGAATCAGGTAGGCGGCCAGCGGCGCGTGCGTCCAGCCGAAGTGTCCGCTGCTCACCCCGCGGGCGAGGGGCAAGGTCACGATCATGAGGATTCCCATGCCCAGCACGCACACGTTGAGCAGTGCAAACCAGGCGACCCGTTTCAGCAGCTGACCGGCAATGACGCGACCAATCGCGATGGAGGCGGCGAGCATGCTGGCCATCTGCACGCTCACGGCGTCTGGCAGTTTCAGCACCTCGTAGTTGAAGGTCGGCAGCCAGGTGCCGAAGCTCTGTTCAATCAGCACGTAAAAGAACGTCGAGGCGAGGAAGACGAACACCATCGGGCGCAGCGCCGAGCCGCCGATCTGCGCCAGCGAGTCGCGCGCCGGCTTGCCCTTGCCGCGAGCCGCTGTCTCATCCAGACGTGATGCGCCGAGCAGCGTCATCGCCAAGATGCATGCTCCGGCTAGCACCCAGTACACGCGCAGCCAGGCGGCGTGCGCAGTCGGGCCGGAGCGGATGAAGGCGCTGAACAGCCACCCGGAGATCACCACGCCCACCATGAACAGCCCCTCGATGATATTGGTCAGGCGCGTGTGCTCGCTCTGGGTGCCGGTGAGCAGCCCGATCGCGCCATAGACCGAGACCTTGGTGAGCGCGAAGGAGATGCCGACACAGACAAACAGCAGTGCGGTGGTGTGAAAGCCGGGGAACAGCGGCATCAGCACGCAGGCAATCGCCACGATTCCGAGCGCGAGCACAATGGCGCGGCGGTAGCCGAAGACCGGCAGAAACGAGGCGACCGCAAACGAGGTGATCACGATCGGCAGGTCCTTGAACAGCTCGAGCAGGCTGGCCTCGGGCTTGCCGACCCCGAAGCTGTGGATGGACTGCAGGATCACCGTGCCCACGCTGTTCAACAGGATCGCGAAGATCATGAAGCTCAGCGCCAGCGCGCTGATCATCCGGTAGCGGTTCGCCAGGTGGGGCATCACGGTCGGTCTTTACGTGCAGGGTACGCCCGTGGATCATATCGGCATCTCCAGCGAAGCGGACCTGCGGTGGCGGATCGGAAGAAGCAAGCTCCTGACGTTCCGGCCAGCCTCACCATGGCGGATCTGGCCGGCCTGGCGGGGGTATCCACGATCACGGTGTCCCGAGCGCTCGCCGGCAGTTCCCTGGTGAGTCCGGCCACGCGTGAGCGCGTGCAGCAGCTGGCGCGCAAGCATGGCTACAAGCTCAACGTGAGCGCGCGCAACTTGCGCCTGCGGCGCAGCCATGCCGTGGCGGTGATCGTGGAGATGACCCCGACCCCCGAGCGGACGATGTGGGATCCCTATCCGCTGGCGTTGCTCGGGGGGATTTCCCAGGAGTTGACCTCCGCCGGGTACAACGTTCTGCTGACCACCCGCCAGTCGGGCGGCGACGTAGCGGTGCAGGCCGCCGACGGGCTGATCCTGCTCGGCCAGGGCCCGCATCAGGACGCCGTGCACGCCTATGACAAGCTCGGCCTGCCCATGGTGGTCTGGGGTGCAGCAGGGGTGGGGGGCGATGAGCACGTAGTCGTCGGCAGCGACAACCGTCATGGGGGCATGAGTGTCGCGGAGCGGTTCGTCTCGATCGGCCGCCGCCATCCGGTGTTCATTGGTAATCCCGATCACCCGGAGATGGCGCAGCGGCTGACGGGCTTTGTCGATGAGCTGGGACGCCACGGTATCAAGCCGTTGCTGATGCGCCGTGCAGACTTCACTCTGGAGGGCGGCGTGCAGGCGGTTCGTTCGCTGCACAATCGGCGCGTGCAGTTCGATGCCATCTTCGCCGGTTCGGACCTGGTGGCCATGGGTGCGATCCGGGCGTTGATCGAGCTCGGCCAGCGGGTGCCGGAGGACGTGTCCGTCATCGGCTACGACGATACCCCCCAGGGGGCGACTTTCCTGCCGCCACTCTCGACGGTGCGACAGAACTGGCAGGAGGGCGGCGTGCTGCTGGCGCGCAAGGTGCTCGGCCTGATCCGGGGTGAGCCCGTCGACTCACAGATGCTGCCCACCGCCCTCATCCTGCGCGCAACCTGAGCGGCATCGCGCAAGCGAGCCGAAAGCCCTGGGCGAGCCCCTGAAGGGTCTGCCGAGGCTGCCCGAGCCCCACGGTACGCCCGCCTGATCGGGTTAAACTGGGCGTATGCCTGCCTCAAGCGTCACGGATGCCGACCTGTATCAGCTGGCCGAGCGGACCGGACGGGCGCTGCTGGGTGCCGGCTGGCGGATCGCGACGGCCGAATCCTGCACCGCCGGCTGGATCGCCAAGGCGCTGACCGACGTGCCCGGCAGCTCGCAGTGGGTCGAGTGTGGCTACGTGACCTATTCGAATGGGGCGAAGGTGCGGGACGTGGGTGTGTCCGAGCGGACTCTGCGGGAGCACGGCGCGGTCAGTGAGGCGACGGTCCGGGAGATGGCGCAGGGGGCACTTCGCGCCTCGCTGAGCGAACTGTCGGTGGCGGTCAGCGGCATCGCCGGACCGGACGGCGGGACGGCTGCAAAGCCGGTGGGCACCGTCTGGTTCGCGGTAGCCGCACGAGCGTGGCTTCAGCCGCGCTGTGAGATGCAGCATTTCGAGGGCGATCGCGACGCCGTGCGCCGCCAGACGGTCGCACACGCCCTGCAGCTGGTGCTTGCCGCAATCGCAGCGCCGGCCCCTGCCGAAGGGGGCGCGAGCGAACCATGACGCGGCCTGCGCGTGCGGCATGAGTGTGCCGCAGCCCGAAATGCCGGCGCGGCCTGTGCGCGAGGTGCGCCGACTGTTCTTTGCCCTCTGGCCCGACCGTCCCGCGCGAGAGCGACTCGAGCACACTGTGCGGGGCGCCGTGCGCGCAACTGGCGGCCGCGCCGTGCCGAGCGACCAGCTGCACATGACGCTCGCCTTTCTCGGCGCGGTTCCCGCCGCGCGGATGGCGGAGCTCGCACTCCTGGCGGCGGCGCGGCTGAGTGCAGCGGACCAGGCGCTCGGACCGATCGATTTGACGCTCGAGCGTCTGGTGCATTGGGCGGGGCCGCGGGTGCTGTGCGCCGTGCCCGCACGGGCGCCCGCTGCGCTCGAAACGCTGGTCGGACGACTGCTCGAGGCGCTGGCGGCTGCCGATTTTGCTCCGGATCTCAAGCCCTTCCGTCCACATGTCACCGTGGCACGCAAAGTGTTGCGGCCCACCCGGTCTGCCGCAATGCGCGCAGTGCACTGGCGATTCGAGGAGTTCGCGCTGATCGAGAGCCGCACCCTCGAGTCCGGACCGGTATACAGTGTTGTCGGAACGTACCCACTGTGCGACGGGGCGCAGGCGAGAAAATAACATCTCGCGCATGCATGCGGAGCTGATGTCGACGGCGCCTTTGTGGGATAATTCCGCGACGTTTTGTTTTCACCACTTCCGGGACAGCCAGATGGAAGAGAATCGCAAGAAGGCGCTCGCCGCCGCTTTGGGTCAGATCGAGAAGCAGTTCGGCAAAGGCTCGGTGATGCGCCTTGGGGATGCTACCGCGGCCTACGATGTTGAGGCGGTATCGACCGGCTCGTTGGGGCTGGATATCGCGCTCGGCGTGGGCGGACTGCCGCGCGGCCGCGTGGTGGAGATCTACGGACCGGAGTCCTCGGGTAAAACGACACTGACGCTGCAGGTGATCGCCGAAGTGCAGCGCAACGGCGGCACGGCGGCATTCGTCGACGCCGAGCACGCGCTCGATCCGGCCTATGCCGAGAAGCTCGGCGTGAACATCGCAGACCTGCTGGTCTCGCAGCCCGACACCGGCGAGCAGGCGCTCGAGATCACCGACATGTTGGTGCGTTCCAACGCGGTCGACATCGTCGTGGTCGACTCGGTGGCGGCGCTGACCCCCAAGGCTGAAATCGAAGGTGAGATGGGCGAGATGCAGGTGGGCCTGCAGGCACGACTGATGTCACAGGCGCTGCGCAAGCTGACCGGCAACATCAAGCGGTCCAATACCATCGTGATCTTCATCAACCAGATTCGCATGAAGATCGGCGTCATGTTCGGTAGCCCCGAGACCACCACGGGCGGCAATGCGCTGAAGTTCTACGCCTCGGTACGACTGGATATCCGCCGCATCGGTGCAATCAAGAACGGCGATGAAGTGGTCGGCAACATGACCCGCGTCAAAGTGGTCAAGAACAAGGTTGCGCCGCCGTTTCGCGAGGCCGAGTTCGAAATCATGTACGGACAGGGCATCTCTCGCGAGGGCGAGATCATTGACCTGGCCAGCGCGCAGGAAATCATCGAGAAGTCCGGCGCCTGGTATTCCTACAAAGGCAACCGGATCGGCCAGGGCAAGGACAATGCCCGCCAGTTCCTGCAGAACAATCCGGAGGTGGCGCGGGAGATCGAAGCGGAAGTGCGTGCCCGGTTGCTGCCGGCGCGTCCGCCGCGCAGCACCGGCGGTGAAGCGGCCACGGCCTGAGGCGCCCGGCGACCCGGGCCGCGTCCGGGCTGCTGCCCTGGGGCTGCTGGCGCGCCGCGACCACTTCAGCGTCGAACTCGGCCGCAAGCTGATCGAGCGCGGGTTCGATCCGGCAGTGACGGCTGAGACGCTTGCGGCGCTTGCGGCCGAGCGGTTGCTCGATGATGCGCGCTGCCTGGAGCGCTTTGTGGCCTACCGCGCCGAGCGGGGTCAGGGGCCGGTGCGCATCGCCCTCGATCTGAAGACCCAGGGTGCCCCCGCCGAGCTGATTGCCCCGGCGCTCGAGGCGGGCGCCGATTGGCCTGCCCGGGCGCGCGAAGTACGCCGCCGCAAGTTCGGTGCGGCCGCTCCGGCAAACTGGACCGAGAAGGCGAGGCAAGCGCGTTTTTTGCAGTACCGGGGCTTTTCATCGGATGATATCCGCGCGGCCATTGGCGCCGAGCTCGAACTGGACTGACGAACTTGACCCGATCTCACTCTCTGGGCGCCGCCGACGTGCGCCGCGCCTTCCTCGAATTCTTCCGCGAACGCGGCCATACCGTCGTGCCGTCGAGCCCGCTTGTGCCGGGCAACGACCCGACGTTGCTGTTCACCAACGCCGGCATGGTGCAGTTCAAGGATGTGTTTCTCGGCAAAGAGAAGCGCGATTACGTGCGCGCCGTGAGCAGCCAGCGATGCGTGCGCGCGGGCGGCAAGCACAATGACCTCGAGAACGTCGGCTATACGGCCCGGCACCACACGTTCTTCGAGATGCTCGGAAATTTCTCCTTTGGCGATTATTTCAAGCGGGAAGCCATCGGCTTTGCCTGGGCATTCCTCACCGGCACGCTCAAGCTCGATCCGGCGCGCCTCTGGGTCACCGTATTTCGGGACGACGACGAGGCGGCGGACATCTGGCTGAAGGAAATCGGCGTCTCCCCGGAGCGGTTCTCGCGCATGGGCGAGAAGTCGAACTTCTGGGCCATGGGCGACACCGGCCCGTGCGGGCCGTGCAGCGAGATCTTCTACGACCATGGCCCGCAAATCCCCGGCGGGCCGCCCGGATCTGCCGATGAGGACGGCGATCGATTCGTCGAGATCTGGAATCTGGTGTTCATGCAGTTCGAGCGCGCTGCCGACGGCGCGCTCACCCGGCTGCCGAAGCCCTCGGTGGATACCGGCATGGGTCTGGAGCGCATCTCCGCGGTCCTGCAGGGCGTGCATTCGAATTACGATATCGATCTGTTCCGCAATCTGATTGCGGCCGCCGCCGCCCTCGCCGGCACGACGGATCTCACTTCCAGTTCCCTGCGCGTGATCGCCGATCACATTCGTGCCTGCACTTTTCTGGTCGTGGACGGCGTGCTGCCGTCCAACGAGGGGCGCGGCTACGTGCTGCGCCGCATCATCCGCCGCGCGGTGCGTCACGGTTACAAGCTGGGGATCAGTGAGCCCTTCTTCTACAAGCTGGTGGCCGTTCTCGAGCGCGAGATGAGCGGGGCCTATCCGGAACTCACCCGCAGCCGCGCACAGGTCGAGCGCGTTCTGCAGCAGGAAGAGGAGCGCTTCGCTGAGACCCTCGCCAAGGGTATGTCCCTGCTCGATGCGGTGATTGAGGATCTGCCGCCGATCGGGAGGGAGGCCGGAACGCAGGCCGTGATCCCCGGGGAAGTCGTGTTCAAGCTCTACGACACCTATGGATTCCCTGCGGACCTCACAGCAGACATTGCCAGGGAGCGCGGCATGGGGATCGATCAGGCGGGCTTCGATGCCGCGATGGAGGCGCAACGGCGCCGCTCCCAGGAAGCCAGCAAGTTCGGGGTCGACATGCGCGGTGGCGCGGCGATCGAGGCGCGCTCGGCATTCGAGGGTTACACCCAGACCGAAGCCGAAGGACGTGTCGTGGCCTTGCGCAAGGACGGCATCGAGAGTGAGCTGATCCTCGCCGGCGAGCGTGCCGAGGTGGTCCTCGATCGCACGCCGTTCTACGCCGAGTCCGGTGGCCAGGTCGGTGACACCGGCTGCCTTGTCTCATCGGGAGTACGCTTCGAGGTCGTCGACACGGTCAAGTCCGGTGTGGCCTATGTGCACATCGGGCGTCTCGCCGAAGGGCAGATCCGCGTCGGCGACATGCTCCGTGCGACGGTAGACGCTGAGCGCAGGAGCTCGATTGCACGCAATCACACGGCAACTCACCTGCTGCACGCAGCGCTGCGCAAGACGCTCGGCACTCACGTTCAACAGAAGGGCTCACTCGTCGCGCCCGACCGGCTGCGGTTCGATTTTTCGCACCTCCAACCCGTGACCGGTGACGAGCTGACGGCGATCGAGCGACTCGTCAATGCTCAGATCCGTGCGAATGCGCCGGCCGAGACGCGCGTGATGGAGTACGAAAGCGCGGTGGCGGCGGGCGCCATGGCGCTGTTCGGTGAGAAATACGAGCGGGACGTGCGGGTGCTGCGGGTCGGAGAGTTCTCGATGGAGCTCTGTGGTGGCACCCATGTGCAGCGCGCCGGTGACATTGGTCTGTTCAAAATTGTCAGTGAGAGCGGAGTCGCCTCCGGAGTGCGGCGCATTGAGGCGGTGACCGGCGAGAGCGCGGTGGAGTTTGTCGAGCAAAATGATGCGCTGCTGAAGGAAGTGGCGCAGCTCGTGCGCAGCTCGCGCGAAGATGTGAAGGACAAAGTGCGCGAGGCGCTCGAGCGCGTTCGGCAGATGGAGCGGGAGATCCGTGCGCTCAAGGACCGGCTTGCATCCGGTCAGGGCAACGACCTGGCTGCGGACGCGCAAGAGATCAACGGTGTGAAGGTCCTCGCCACCCGGGTCGCCGATGCCGATGCTGCTGCGCTGCGCAGCGCGGTGGACCGGCTGAAGGAGCGGCTCAAATCTGCGGTGATCGTGCTGGCCTCCGTGCAGGGCGCGGACAAGGTGGTCCTGGTCGCTGGGGTAACCGCGGATCAGACCGGCCGGGTCAAGGCGGGCGAACTGGTTGGGGCGGTTGCGGGCCGTATCGGAGGGCGGGGCGGCGGGCGAGCGGATTTTGCTCAGGCGGGTGGGAATGACCCTGCTGCGCTTCAGGCTGCGCTTGCGGCAGTGCCAGATTGGGTGCGCGAGCGCCTCTCAGGCTGAAAATCCCGGTTTCCACCGATCCAGCAGGGCACCTAAAGGGTGTAGAGTGCAACTGAGGAGGTCAAGCCATGCTCATACTGACCCGGCGAGTAGGCGAGACGCTGATGATCGGGGACGAGGTCTCTGTGACCGTCCTCGGCGTCAAGGGCAATCAGGTCCGGATTGGAATCCAGGCGCCGAAGAGCGTCGCGGTCCACCGGGAGGAGATCTATAAGCGCATTCAGCGGGAAAGAGAACAGCACGGCGGGGAGCCGCATCCGGATGCGGGTACTGCCGAGTCGGAGGGGGGCGAGGCGGCGAGAAAGGACGTGCAGGACGTCCTGATTTGAGCGTGCAACGCGCTTAGGCGTCCCAATCTCCCGGCATTTCCAGTATCATGCGCCCCTCTCGGCGGGGCAGAGGGCTGCTTGTACACCCAAGCATGCCAGCCACCCGAGAATTCCGCCTCAAAGTGCCGGAGAGATGGCCGAGTGGTCGAAGGCGCACCCCTGCTAAGGGTGTAAGGGTCAAAAGCCCTTCGAGGGTTCGAATCCCTCTCTCTCCGCCAAAATTTCTGCGAAAAATCAATATACTGCAGAATCTTCTGCGGGAATTTGCGTCGTGCGCACGACGCGGTGTCTGGCATGCGATCTCAGGCGATGCCAGGCGGAATCGCATTCTCTCAATGCACGCCGAGAGGCTTCAGTGAGGAATGTGATTCGGTGTCAGTGCGAGAAGAAACTCCTCGCACGGAATACACAATACATCGTCGCGTTTGATTCGGTCCTTGCCTCGATAGAGCAGGAACCGCTGACTTTGAGGATAGTACTCGCCGAAGCTTCTGAGTGCCCGCAGATCCTCCGGACGCACTCTTGTCGAATTCTTGACCTCAATCGCATGGATGCCGCTGGCTCCATAGATGATGAAGTCGATTTCCGCTTGTGAGCGCGTCTGCCAGTAATAGAGCTCGTGTGGGTCGCTTGAATAGGCGCACCATGCACGCAAGTGCTGTGCCACTAGGCCCTCCAGCGCAGCGCCGTCGATGTCCGCTACAGCGTCGAGCGGCCCGCTCGGGCGATTAGCGCGGAACACCCCCGTATCGAAGTAATAGAACTTCGGATGAGACGCGAGTTCGCGCTTTGCGCGCCGGGTGAAGACATTGAGTCGAAATCCTAGCAATAAGTCTTCCAGAACTTCGAGATAACCTTCGGCAGTCTTTCTGTTCACGTGGCAGTCGCGCGCGACCGATGCGAGGTTTAACACCGAGTCGTGCGAGTAGCTCATCGCTTCGAGAAAGCGAGCAAAAGATCCGATATTGCGGACCAGTCCCTCCATCTGGACTTCCTCACGCAAGTAAAGGCCGTTATAGGCACCCAGAAGCGCATCGGGATCGTGTGCGGCCCGAATGACCGGGAGCATTCCGTGTTGCAAAGCAGAGTTCAGCGTAAAGTCGCGGCCGAATTCTGCAGCCATGTACGGGTGCAAGTGCTTTTCTGCTGCGCGGCCGCCGAGCAGATTAATCCCTCCGCGGCGTAACTTACGGGCGCTCGATCCGGTCAGGACGAACTGGTGTCCTGTTTTTTTTCGATCAGAAAGTGGACGACCTCAAGGAGCTCCGGCAGCTTCTGAATTTCATCGATGAAGATCTGCTTGGCATGCGGATTGGCGTCCACCAGCTCACGCAATTGTTCGGGCCGGGCAGACAGCTGGCGTAACGTAGCGGGATCGAGCAGATCAATTCGCAGGGCATTTGGGAACTCATGGTTGCACCACAACGTTTTGCCCGTCCCGCGCGGCCCCAGGAGAAAAAATGATCTCGGCCGGCCGAGAGAAATCGAGGCGTAAATGCCATAATGCGACGCAATACGGCATCACTGACGCCGTTTTGCAATTTCGAATTTCATGCTCGCCCACCCGATTTTCGCCCTAAATCGTCGAGGGGACTTGAGTGGGTGTGGAAATTCGGAAGGAAGGGATTCCTCTTTGCAGTCAATGACCTATAAGATGACGTGAATCCCTCTCTCAAATACTTGCATCGATTCGGTCACGAGCAGTTTGGTCGCTCGTACGAAAATCGAAGCGAAATTGGCTGTTGGTTTGTAACCGGTAAATATCCGGCGTCTGGACTATGCGACTCGGGTGTGCAGGGCTGAGCGCAGCGGATCCGCGGCGAAGTGTCGCTTCCAGAGACGCGGAGTGAGTTCGGCGACGCGTGAGGCGGGATGCTCGGCGACGCGCTGCAGGACGTCGACGAGGTAGGTGTAGACGTCGATGTCGTGTAACCGACAGGTCACGATCAACGACTGGACGATGCCGACGTGCTTTGCGCCGAGTTCCGTCCAGCAGAAGTTCCA
>JAJZUT010000006.1 GCA_021847105.1 Pseudomonadota bacterium
GTCGTCGGCGTCGCTCCAGCTCCTTGCGTTTCTCTGAGTGCTTCATCAGTACCCCGAATGTAACCATTCCGGGTACTTGGACCGCAAGAAGCGCAAAAAGTGTCACTCACTTACGCATTTCTCAATAGCGAGCGGGAGCGGTATCTGAATGCGCTCGAGAGCGTGCAGCCCGGATTTCGAGGTGAGCGTGCCCCGGATGCCGACGAGGAATCGGGTGGGCTACTTCTGCCCAATGTACGTCTTGCGAACGGCGCGACCCGCCAGGATCTACGCCAGCGACTCATGCTGAGCTTTAACACTCCCTTCTATCCCGACATCCTAGTCGCATCGAGCGTCCTGGCTGAAGGCGTCGACTTGCACCTGAATTGCCGGTTCGTACTCCACCACGACTTGAGCTGGAATCCGAGCGACATTGAACAGCGAACGGGACGCGTTGACCGCATCGAATGCAAGGCCGAGAAGGTGATCAAGCCTGTGGAGGTGTACATGCCCTTCGTGGCCGAAACGCAGGATGAGAAGCAGTTCCGCGTGGTGATGGATCGCGAAAGATGGTTTCAAGTTCTCATGGGTGAGGACTATCGCCTGGACGAGACAACAATCGATGCGATGGCCCAGCGCATTCCGTTGCCGCGCGCTGCTGCGCAAGCGCTGTCATTCGCGCTGGAGGTTGTGGCGGAAGATCCATCAGGCCCTGGGGAAGTCAATATACAGAGTCCGAGTGGCCATCCGCTCAAGGAAGCCGCAGCTTGATGCTTCAATCTGGAGCAACACGACCGGCACAGCACCCACGTGGTCGGCGGCTTCGCCGACCTTCGAGTCCCCAGCAGTCAAGTCGCTTTTTTAGACCAACCAGGGCTCGGTCTTGCCGCGCCCGCCAAACGAGACCAAGCTCGTGCAATTCGAGTCGGCTCTGCAGCTCACGGCACGCCTGCCGCTATCCGAATCGCTCCCGCCGCAACCGGCAGAACGATCCAAGCTTCTGCGACCGGACGGTCCGTCGCGCGAGCCAGCGCGTCCGCATAGACGGACAACTGCCCGCCGTGCTCGCCGGCAATTTGATCCCACCGGTCCCTCGGCGCGGGATTCGCCTTGTGGTCGAGAAGCACCCAGCCGCCCTTCGTCTCCAGGAGCAAGTCGATGCGCCCGTGCATGACCTGCCCGTTGGGCAGAATCGACTCGATGGGGATCTCCGCGTGGCGCCGGCAATCCGGCCAGCGGGAGGAAATCCATCTGTCGAGCGCGCCGATCTGCCGCACCAGACCGGAAGGTTCGATCGCCCCCTTCAACCCGAAGCCATCCAGGATCCGCGCGGCGCGCGTTTCATCCAGGGGCACGTCCGGGTCGGTGAACGCCGTCGCGATACATGCGTGAATGGCGTTGCCGAGTGCCGTCATGTCGGTTCCCGCCTCCAGCGCGATCCTCTCCCCTACCGACACGGCATCCACGACTTTGCCTGACCCGGTGGCGACGGCGGAAGGGACAAGAGTTGCCGGCAGGCGGTCCGTGCGCGAGGCGGGAGCGGGGAACCACCGAAGGCCTGAATCCGGCTCGGGCGTCACGGGCATGGCATCGGGTGCGTCGAGCGTCCGGAAGTCGCACGGAACAGTCGATCCATCCGTCAGGATTATGGATTCACCCGCAACGTCCGGCGCGAGCCAGGGAGCATTCAGGGAAGCGAGCCATTCGCACGCGCCCTTCTTCGCGGGAAAGGCGAGCACCAGAAAGTCGCGCGCGCGGGTCATGCTCACGTACAAGAGACGCTTGGCCTCGTCGATCGCCTCAGTACGCAGACGAACGCCTGCTGGCGCCTTCGCGATCGTGTCGGCGATGTCGACCTTCTTCTGGGCACCGAAGGGCCACGGCCAATAGCGGATCCAGCGATCCTTGAGTGGCGCCGAGACGTCGAAACCCGCGTCGGATCGCGCGCCCACCGACCAGAGTCGGTCCTGAATTTCCTTCTCCAGATCGAGAAGAACGACGATGGGCCACTCCAGCCCCTTGGCCGCGTGATGCGTCATGACCTTGACTGCATCCACCGGTGGCTCGGCGAGCATGTCGAGTCCCGCTTCCGCCTGCTCACCAAGCCACAGGATCAGCCCCGACACCGTCGCAGGCTCGCGCCGCGCGAGACATGCTTCCTCGTAGGTGCGCGCGAGTCCGAGCACGGCCTGCAGGTTAGCAAGCCGGACGCGCGCGACGAGTTCATTGCGCCGCCAACGGAGCACCCGTCCCGCCAAGTCACATTGCGCGACCACGAGTTCCAATGCCGCGTACGGCGAAAGCAGCGGCGCCTGCTCGCGCAGCTTCGCGATCCGTGCAAGCACGGGGTGACCTGCCTGCCCGCCGTCACGCCACAGGGCGCCGTCGCCACCGCCTTCGAGATGGCGAAGGCGATCTGCCAGCCACGACTCCGGCTCCTCGCAGTCGGCGAGTGCAGCGATCTCCGCGCTCGCCAACGTGTCCCGGGGATCGTTGAACCGCCGCAGGCACGCAAGGGCCAATACGGCTTCCGGGGTAGAAAGCAGCCCCGCCTGCTGCGTTGCCCACGGAACGGATGCGGACCGCAAGGCAGCGGCCACCGTCTGGACGCCGACGTTGGTCTTGGAGAGCACTGCGATGTCGCCGTAATGCGCAGCGCGAGGATTGCCGGCTGCCGGGTCGACAACCTGGTACCCGGAAGCGACAAGGGCCTTGATGCCTGCGGCGAGCGCCGCGGCTCGCTCCTGGGCGTTCCTGCCGTTCAGCACCCAATTGCCGAACCCAGGATCGGCCACCAGTTCCTGGCGAACGGGTGCGAGCTCGACCTCCGCGCGCGACAGCCCGGGAGCGAACGCATCGCCGAATACGCCGTTGACCACGCGAACCAGCTTCGGTCGCGAACGCCGTGATTGCCCAAGGACCTCCTTGGAGCCGCCGAGGTTCGGCAGGTTGCCAAGGACGGCTTTCATCAGTTCCGCGTCGCTGCCTCGAAAGCCGTAGATGGCTTGCTTGATGTCGCCGACCCACACCGTTTCGCGGGCGATGCGGGCAAGGCGCAGGAAGAGCTCCAGTTGGATGGGGCTGGTGTCCTGAAATTCGTCCACGAGAAGCAAATCGAGTTCCTCGGACAATGCGTTCACGACTTCGCGCTTCTCGAGCAACCCGAGGAACAGGTGCTCCTGGTCCACGAAATCGATCACGCCCAACTCGCGCTTGCGCTGGGCGTAGGCGGCGAGCGCCCTCGAAGCGAGCGCAAAAATTGCCGTCAAGTAGCGCTCGATGTCCTGCCGCAGCTGCGGATGCGCCGGAAAGCGGCTCGCAATGTCGGCAATCTGCTGCGCGATCGTCTTGAGGCCGGCTTCGGGTGCGGCCTTGGATAGCCTCACCCAGTCGGCCCACGCCGCGGTCCCGCTGCGGACCAGCCGCAACGTCTCTCGGGCCAGCGCAATGTAGTCGGCTGTGTTCTTCTTGCCCGTCGCCCGCTTTTCGATCTCCGTGACCACCGTCTCGATCGCCACCGAGAGCAATGCGTCGAGATTGTCCGCGGTCGCAGCGGGGAAGTGCGCAAGCAGCTCATTCGCATTGCGGGCGCCCAACGCGACGAGCCGGGACGGCGCGACATCGTTTGCGCGCGCCTGGTCGATGATGGCCTTCAGCGCGTCTTGCCAACTTTCGATACCCAGCCTTCGGGCAAGCTCGACGATATCCTGCACGGTTGCTAGGTCGGAGACCGAGTCGATCGCCTCTCGCACGAGCGCGCCCGCCTGCTCTTCCTCCAGCACGCGCTGCTCCGGAGCGAGCCCCGCCTCGAATGCGAAGCGTTCGAGGAAGCCCCCGCACACGCTGTTCACCGTGCCGATTCGCGCCTGTCCTATTGAATTGGCGAGCGCGAATTCGCCTTTTTCGAGAAGGGCTGTCCGGACCCGTTCGCGAAGCTCCGTGGCCGCTTTGCGGGTGAAGGTCGTCGCGATCACCCCGCCGGGTGCCGCCTGCCCCGAGCTGAGTTTCTCGTGGAGGATTTGCGTGAGACGGTAGGTCTTGCCGCTGCCTGCCCCTGCGCTAACGAACCTGAGTGTGCCGGCCATCGATCAGTCCTCCCACCCGGCAAGCCAGCGGTAATCGTTGTACGCCTCCGGTAACTGCTCCGGCTCGAGCGCATCGGGCGGAGCCACCGACTCGCCGGAGGGCTCAATGTCTTCGGCGGCAACCTCGATCATTCCCGCATCGATCTGAGACCGGCGCCATTTCCAAGCGGCGACGAACCGCTCCCAAAGCAGCGGGGTGGATCCCGCGCCGCCAGATTGAACGGGGCGTGCCTGCGGAAAAAATGCCGTGTCCGGCGCGAGCAGACGAGAGGCCTCGAGGATGAAGTAGGAAACGTGCGGCCACGCGCCGGTTTCCTGACGCAGCATCTCGGCATAGATAGCGAGTTGCAGGTGTCGATTCTTCGCGAGCCGTTCCTGATAGTAAGTGGCGCCGGCCCACTTCATGTCGACGATGGCCCGCTGGCCGGATTTGTTGCCAACGACAAGATCCGCAGTCCCGTCGAGAACGCCGCCGGGGAACTTTCCGGCAAGGTCACGCTCAGGCTCAACCGCATCAACCTTCGCCGCCCCGAACTGCCGCTGGATTTCCATGATTGCACGCTCCAGTGAGGAGCGCAGCCGTTCGCAGTCCGCGCGCCGCCCCGGCATCAGCAAAACCGCACCCTCCTCCGCCACGACAATCGCGAACTCCCGCGAAAGCCAGGCTCTGAATGCGTCGCCACGAAGGGCTGGCGCGCCGGCGGCGCGAAAGAACCGATCGATCAGCCGATGGGCGAGATTGCCGTAGAGCCGGTTTCCGTCGGCTACCGCCAGAAGGTTGGACGGGTTGAGCCGGGCCGCGTACCTGAGGACCCACTGATAGGGAGCATTCAGGAATACGTCGACGCTGGAATAGGATTCGTTGGCGCGAAGCGGAATCTTCGCTTCGGGCGGTAACCTCCACCACCGCCTGCGTCTGGGCAGAGGCGCGTGGGCAATGGCCGGGAGGCTATTTCCCGCCCGACCTGTCACAAGATCCTCCAGAGGCCCCGGCCGGACGCCTTCGAGAAGCCACTGGATTTCCTGCCACAGGGGGTGCATCTCCTCGGCCGGAGGGGGAAGGACGAGCACGAGGGACTTGCGCGCGTTCAGGATCGGCCTTAGCCAATTCTCCCCTCGCCGCGCCAGCACCACGCTGAGGGGCGGCAGCTCCGCCCCGGCCCTTTCGAGCGACGCCATCTCGCTCCTGCTCCACGGATAGTGATCCGGCAGCGATGGCGCTCCCATCTGCCACCAGATCACCCGATCGAAGGGTTCGACCAGTGCGGCAGGGTCGGACGCCGAAGGTACGCATCCGACCTGGGCGTGCATCGCAAAGTTGGGCGCACCTTGCGCCGTGCACTGGGAAACCAGCGCCTCGAGTTCCGTCGGAGTGAGTGCGGATTCCCCTTGCGCAGCCAATGCTTCCAGGACTGTCGTCACTGCGCTGGCCTGTGCCAAACCCGTGGCGGCGGCGGCGCTGCGAAAGGTGTTCTGGTCTGAAAGTCTGGCGCCAAAGTAGTCTCGAACCCCGCGGGCTACTTCGAGCAGCGCCGCGACCGGTGCCCCCCGCGCCGGGCTGTACCGCGGATGCTCGACCCAGAACGCCAGAGCTCGGCGAAGATCGGTGGCCCGTTCGGGGTAGCGAACCACGATTTCCTCGATCGCTTCGCACCAGCGCGGGCCACCGACACCGGGATGCTGCGAGATCACCTCGGCCAGCCGCCAGCGGGCGTAGCCGGGCACCGGCCCGATAGGGTGGGAGAGAAACTGGAGCAGCGCATAGACATCGAGCGGCTCCCAGACCGTGGCAAGCGCGAGCGGCAGGACCTGAAGCGCAGGCGCCAACGGACTCGAATCCTGGAATCCCTGCCGAGCGACATCGACGGCATCGAGAGTCGCATCGAGCAGCGACCGGCTCTGCTCGGCGACGATCGCAACCCCTTCCTGCGGCGATGTGAGACCGTGTCCGACCCAGCGCGCGGCGACCAGACCCGTCTCCGCGCGCACGACGCACAGGCTGCCGTCGTCTGACCAGGCAATCTTCCCGTCGGGCTTCTTGCCCTCACGCGCGGCCTTGAGTGCGGCCTGGAGCTTCCCAAGCACCGTATTCGGGGCTGCCGATGGACCGTACGCCCTGATCGCCCGCACCGGCAGCTTCGCGAGCACTTCCCGCCAACGCTTTGGAAATGACTCCATCGGGTCGACCAGCTCAATGCTATTGATCTTCGATTGCTGTCGAGAGAGCAACTCGGCTACTCGAACCAGTCGCTCGCCGATTGACGGAAACACAAGATTGCGTGCAGCGGTCTCGACGGTGGCCATTTCGGCGATGCGGACGCCTGCATCGGGCGGTGACTCACCGGTCCAGCCGTGCAGATACCAAGCGTCGCGCCAAGACAGGAGCGACGCTGATGTTCCGATCGGGTCGACGCCGAACGAGGCGTGGTAGAAGCAATCCGGCGTGTCGTACCGCTTGAGACATTCGCGGTACTGTGTTACTCGCTGTGCAGGCGCGCAGTCAGCACGCAGCAAGCCGAGGCGCGTCTCAAGCAGGTTCAGCATTCCCAGTGGGCCAAACACCGGCTTTCCCAGTCGATTTGCCGGACGCCAGCCATGGTCTCCGTCCAATACCAATCCAAGAGTGATCTCCATCGAATCGCCTCAGCCGCTACCCAACGCCCGCAGCCATCTGTGATCAAGCCGCTTGGAGTTACCCCAATTCCTTCCCCCGAAAACGACGCGCCAAAGTGCGCCGCGGTACCCCCGCCCGAGATAGCAGACAGACTCATCCGCAAGACCGGGACACGATTGCCGCAGATTCATCGAGGGACCCATTCCTGGCACGAATGTCCCGCCACACCCAGCATGTCGCTCTCGTCCGCGCAAATACCGCCGCGACCTTCTCGGTCTAATAAGCCGGAAACACCATCCGCGCCAATCCAAGCCACGAGCCGAATTCATGGACGTCCGTTCACCGCGTCCGCGAGAGTGCTGTCCTCCGCCACATCGGAAGATGACTCAACCAGAAGGCGGTCTTCCGCTTCCAGAACGGCTTTCAGGTCAATGATGTGGAGCTTGTTGAAGAAGACGGTCAGCTCCCTGTCAGCAAGAACTACGGTCAGCTCATTCCCTTGTAGCGCTTGAAACGCATGCCGCAATGTATCTCTGGAGCCGTTCACGAGCTGGAACATAGCCGAATGGTTCGGGCAAAGAGCGAGATAGTTCTGCAGATGATACTTCCTCAGGTCCGGGAAGAGAGGAACGACCTCGAAGTATTCCTGTCCAATGTCGAGTTTGAAGGGCAGAGGCCCCTTGCAAATCTGGCAAGTCATCTCCCCTTCTCTGTTCCTGTAACGCTCCCGCAAGTAGGCTTCGGCTTGCGCCTTGACATCGCCCACCGCCATCACGGCGGCGACGTAGCATGGGGGGCGCTCACAAGGAAGTCCATGTTGCCCTATAATCCGCGCGAATCCATCTGGTGTGGCTTTGGATTTCAATTCAGGGCCACCAGCGCGACGATCGCGAACAAGACCACGAGCATCACGGCTCCTTGGAGTTGGGGGCTCTCTTCTTTCTCACCAGTCACACGATTTGCGAATATCTCGCAATTGTTGGTCACAAGGTGATAGGCCTTCGGGGCGCACAATGCCGAGAGCACGTGCTGGAGTGTCGGCCAATATTTCTCTGCCGGGACGGATCGCTCGATCTTGACATCTTGACCGTTCGCAAACTCTTCCACGGTAGAGATGTGCTCGCCGCGCTGCGGCGTGCAGTGCGCGACTTGACCGTCGGGCAACAGCACACCGAGGTGGCGCAGATTGGCAGTCGCTTGGCGGGATATCACCGAGATTGAGCGTCCTGGGTCGATCATTCCGGCACCACCTACGACTTCGATGCAGTAAGAAGCCATACAAGTGCCGCAATGACGCCGGCGGTGAAGAGCAGGTTTTTCACCTCACTCTTGGCCTGTTCCCGCTTGGCCGCCACGGTCGCTGCAAACTGCTGCATCAGGGCGGCTTGATAGGCGGACGGGAAGGCAGACTCGTTCTCCCATTTGCTCACGGTCATGAAATGCACCCCGAACAGCTGCGCAAACTGTACTTGTGACAGTCCCATGGCGCTTCGCAGTTCGAGGATTTGTTCGCCCGTCATGCCTAATCCGAATAATAAGCCTTGCCGCTATGTTATCGCTTACTTTATGGCGTGGTCAAGAAGCCAAACCTGGCGGCAATAGTGCTGGGCGGGTAGCCGTGCTCAGATGGACCGTGGCAGTGAGCGGTCTGTGCGGGGGCACGCTCCCCTTCCAGTGGGCGGCGCTCCTGCGCCAATAGGAGGCCTTCCACGGCATCCTGAACCGGTTACGCTCCCGCAGCGCCGGAACCTTCGGAGGATGGTCGGGAATGGCTACGGAGCGGACCCGATGGGATCAGGTGAAATGGCGAGGACCACGATCTCCCGTCCTGAAGGCGCAGCGTGCTAAAGGGTCAGGGTCGTGACAAATCCGTGACAACGGAGGCACCTCGCGGGTGATTTTGGCAGGGTTCACCCGGGGCCAGGCACGTGCTAAGCTATTGATGTTTTTAGACTTTCAGTCGCGTGAGGGTGGGCTCAAAGGGCGTTCGGGACGTAGGTGTCGCAGGTTCAAATCCTGTCACCCCGACCAGTCCAGGGAAGGCTATAGACTTCCACCGCGTTCTGGTCCCGCCGCCTCCTCCTCGGCCACCAACGCCTCGAGGTAACGTCGGTAGACGTACACCCGATCTCGAGCGCGTCCCGTGGACTCCTTGATGATCCCGCGCGACTCCAGCTCGCGCAGCAATGAGCTGTATCTTATTGTGGATGGCCACCCGGCGCATCGCTCGGTCAGCGCCAACACAGGACGCCTGCGCCTGATCCGCCTTCCGGGGTACTACCCGGAACTCAACCCCGAGGAACTGCTGACCCAGGACGTCAACACGAACGGTCTTGGGAAAAGCCATCCCAGCACCCGTACCGAGTTGCTGACAGGTGTTCGTGGTCACCTGCGCCGCCGACAGAGGCAGCCTCAGGTCATATGGAACCTCATCCAAGAGAAGCAGGTTCGCTATGCCGCCTAACGCGCCACGCGCGATTTACCGGCCTGCTCAGCAACTGCCCGCAAATCGCCCCGCGGTCCCGGGCTGAGATTACCCTCTGCCTCCACGCGGAGGCGATGTCGGGTCGATCGGCGCAGCAACAGCTTTTGGCTCATCGAGAGCGCGCTCCGGAGGCATTCGCGCAACTATCGCCCCCAGAGGAGTATCTCGCGATCATGTCCCGGGTCGATCATGGGTCGGGTTGCGCGTGCTAGTAGCACCTGCGGTAGACGCCATCGCGCACCGGTGGCGCTCTAGCTCTGCAAATCGAGCCCGACGTGGTGACGACCCGCTAACCCGGGGCAACCAACGGCGTCTCTTCTGGAGAATGCGAGTTCTCCCGCAGCGACTCGGCGCGCAGGCCGACCGACGGCGCCCGGGATCACGGGGCGAAAATTATCCGCGCCACCCTGTAACGTTTCGAGGCCCGGCGCCGGATATAGCCAGCGTGAGGACACTGCACGGGTGTGATGCGCCGCCGAACCTGGCGTAGCCCGCTCCGCACGCAGCAGCCCTTACGCCCCCTTTCAGAACGGAGATGATCATGGCGCTGCGCACTTCCCGCCGTCCGCTTCTCGGATGCACCTTAGGCCTGCTCGCCTGCTCGATGCTCACCGCCACAGTGGCGGTGGCTCACGATTCGGGCGACGACCATCGGGCCCCGCTTGTGCTCACGAGCACCAACAATCCCGCTGGCAACCAGGTGCTGGTATTCCGCCTCTCGCCCCGCGACCAGACGCTGCCGCTCACCGAGACACTGCCGAGCGGCGGTAAGGGCGGTGCCGCGGGCAACGCGGGGATTCTGCAGTTCCGGCGAGACTTCGGAGCGGTAGCTAACTACGGCTCCAACACGGTGACGGAGCTCGTCCGGGAAGGCGATTTCATCGCCGTCCAGGGGAACATCGCGCTTGCGCCGGGGTGTCGGGCGCCGGACTCGGTCGCGCTCACCCAGCGGGAGCTGTTCGTGGCGGGCGCGAATTGTCTCGAAAGTCACGCGTGGCCCTCGGGCCGACTCGATGGCACCGTCGTGCCGCTCGATGATCCGTCCGCCGGGCAGGTCGCCGTCGGCAAGACCTGGGGAGCACTCACCCTAAAGTCAGGTTCCGTGCTTGCGGTCGGTCTGACGGATGACGGGGCGCTCACGGGCTCCGCAACCCCCATCACGCTCCCGAGCTCGGCCGATAACGTCCCGCTCGGAGCTGCCTTCTGGGGCAACGTGCTCGGATTCACAGCCGCGCACAGCCCCGACAGCTTCGCGGTCATCGACGCCGCAGGGCACGTCTACCCGGTCGCGGGCCCGACGCCGTCCTTTCCGTCGAATGCGCCCTGCTGGATTGCCAAGGGTCCGGGCAACGTCTGGTATACCGGCAACACTCCCGATCATTCCATCTCAATCTTCTTCAGCGACGGGCAGGGAGGCGCCTTTTACAAGTCGGTGCCGCTGCCTGGCGCGCCGACCGATCTTACCGTCTCCCCGGATGGCAAGTGGCTCGCGGTGATCTATGCGGCGAGCAGCGGTGCCTACGTGTCGGTGTTCGCGATCGATTCCTACGGGGGACTTACGCTACGGGCGACGTCCGAGCAGCTCGGCATCAATTCGTTCAACGGGGTAGCGATCAGCGAATAGCCTGCCGAACCGGTGGCGCCGGGCGGCCCTGACCGTCCCGGCGCCACCGTCGACTCCGGTCCCTTGCAGGAGGTGCCTCGACCGTGAAGGCGAGCGTGCCGATGTTCCTCGTGGCCACCCGGGCGGTCGCGGGTTCGCTGATTCTCGGGGGTGAGCCGGCAGACGGAGAGACCGGCGATCCAATCCAGCCGCCCGCCGATGGCTGCGCCACTTACGTCGAGCTCTTCGGTGAATTGGCGGTAGGGCAGGATGTTGTCTTCCAAATAGCTCGGCAGTGGAGTCTTCGAGTCGGCATTTACGAACTCGGCGCGGTACTTCTGGAAGGCCACGATCTTCTTCAGGTGGAAGTCCCAGGGCGTATCCCATTGCGTGGTGTCAGCCAGGCTCCAGAATGTCTCGTGATCGATGGGCCGCGCAGAGTAGCCGGTGGTCGGGCCCGTGTACGTCGCATACGTCGTGAACGGGCCATCGTGGTCGTCGCCGAAGGCGCGAAACACAACGCGGACGCACTGGCGAAGCATTTCACTGAGCATGCCGAGCGGCTGAACTTCGAACTGCGGGTCACCAAGCTCGGTCACGTGCAGCGCGGCGGCGCCCCCGGCGCATTCGACCGGCTGGGCGCCACGCTGCTTGGCGCCGAGGCCATCGAGCGCTGGTGCGCCGGCGAGCATGGCATTCTGCTCGGACTCTCCGGCGATCGCCTCACGGTGAGCCTGCTGCGCGAGGCGGTGGCGCGCCCGAAGCCACTGCAGCCGCAATGGCTGCACCTGGCGCATGTCCTGTCGCGCTGAGCGGGCACCGCGGCAGTCGTTTCACCATCGAGGTCGGTTGGAACCGTAGCGAGGAAAGCGCATCATGAAGCTCAAAGAGCTCTGCACACCCGATGTCGTGTACTGCACGGCACGAATCAGTGCGCTGCACGCAGCACACCTGATGCGCGAGCGGCACGTAGGCGACCTGGTCGTGATTGATGACAGCGAAGAGGCGCACGCGCCGATCGGCATCGTCACGGACCGCGATATCGTTGTCGAGGTTCTCGCCAAGGATCTCGATCCTGCCAAAACCAGCGTGCGCGAAATCATGCGAGTGCCCCTGGTGATCGCCCGCACCTCCGAAGAGGCGGAAAATGCGCTCGAGCGCATGCGCGCACACAGCGTGCGCCGCGTTCCAGTGCTCGACGATAGTGAACAGCTCGCCGGCATTCTCTCCCTCGATGATCTGCTGAAGCGGCTGGCCGCCGATGCCTCGGTGCTCGCGGACATCGTTGCGCGTGAACAGGATCGGGAACATCGTCTGCGCCGCTGAGGCTCGCCCTCGGCGTCTGGCGCCGCCGATGGCGAGCGTCGTCGCGCGGCGTGAGGGCTGGTGAAATCCGTCCCGCCCGCGCATCTGGGCACACCCTGCAGCGATTCCCAGGACCGCGATGAACACGCCTGCTCTCTTCACGCCCTTGCGCGTACGCAACCTCGAACTCGCCAACCGTATCGTGATTGCTCCGATGTGCCAGTACTCGGCGGACCACGGTCGCATGACGGACTGGCACCTGATTCACCTCGGCCAGCTCGCCTTGAGCGGTGCGGCTCTGCTCACGATCGAAGCCACGGCAGTCCTGCCAGAAGGGCGTATCACCTATGCCGACGTCGGTCTGTGGAACGAGGAGAAGCAGGCGGCCATGGCCGACACCGTCGAGCGCATCCGGCGCTATGCATCGATTCCGATTGCAGTGCAGCTGGCACATGCCGGACGCAAGGCTTCGACCGAAGTGCCGTGGAAGGGGGGGCCAGCAGCTGCCGCCGGGCGATGCACACGGCTGGCAGACGCTCGCCCCGTCCGCCCTGCCCTTCGCGCCGGGCTAGCTGCCCCCTGCAGCGCTCGATCGTGACGGTCTGCGCGCCGTGCGCGAGGCGTTTGCAGCCGCTGCAGCCCGCGTCGGGCGGATCGGTATCGATGCGGTCCAGATCCACGCCGCGCACGGGTATCTGCTGCACCAGTTCCTCTCGCCGCTCAGCGATCAGCGCGAGGACGAATACGGCGGATCGCTGCAGAACCGGATGCGTTTTGCGCTCGAAGTGTTCGATGCGGTCCGCGCCGCGTTCCCGGCCGACCGCCCCGTATCGGTGCGGGTTTCCGGAACCGATTGGGTTGACGTCGGCTGGGACTGCGAGCAGACCGTCGCATTCGCCGAGGAGCTGCAGGCGCACGGCTGCGATGCGATCAACGTCTCGAGCGGCGGTCTGCACGCCGCGCAGCCCATCCCGGTAGGACCTGGCTACCAGGTGCCGCTCGCCCGTGCCGTCAAGGCGGCGGTGCGGATACCGGTCGTCGCCGTCGGGCTGATGACCGGATTCGAGCAGGCCGAGGCCATCGTCGCGACCGGGGATGCCGACCTCGTGGCTCTGGCACGCACGGCGCTCTACGAGCCGCGCTGGCCCTGGCACGCGGCCGCCACGCTCGGCGCTCAGGTACGCGTCGCTCCTCAGTATCTGCGCTGCGAACCGCAGCGGCTGCGGGGCCTGTTCGCCATCGACTGACCGGACGGGCTAGCGCCCCAGCGTCCAGAGCACGACTGCGTCGAACAGCGCCTTGCCCTGCGCAGTCATCTGGTCGTAGGAAGGATTGTCGAGCGGCAGCAGCGCTCGGCGGGCCGGGGCAATAAATCCCCCCGCCATTCGCGCCCCCTTGGGGTAGCCGAAGATCGCGTCCTCGCGCGGTTCGTTCGGAAGCGTGGCGATCACGATCGCATCCGGCAGCGGCCAGGCCCACTTCAGCACGCCCGGATGTTCAGTGAACTTCACCAAACCCGGCTTCAACCCGGCCGCCATCGGACTCCACGCCCCGACGATGTCGAGATAGTTCTCCGGCGGATCGACGCTCTCAAGCAGCTCGCCATGCTCGCCGTAATCGACATAACGGTCGCGGCCGCTGAAGTGCAGCGCATCGGACAGCAGTCCCTCGAGGGAAATCAGCGGAACCGGCACGTCGACGTACTTATTGGCCAGCTTCCATTTCGAGCACGTGCCGGAGATGATGATGAGATCCATCCCGCGCGCGATACTCTGCGGTGCCGTCTGATCCGCGACGGTGACCTTAAAGCCGAGCCGACGCAGATGCGCGACGATGTGCGCATCGGAATGGCGACCCTCGCCGCCGTTGACCCGTTCGACGTACAGCAGTTTCTTGCCCCGGGCCGCCTGGCGCAGCGTCGCATCGAGCGCGCCGGGGTCGTACTTCGACTCAGGCGGCGGCGGCGAGGCCGCCCAGCGCAATGCGGCATCGAACAGCTTCAGCCCGATCGCCCAGTGGCGCAGGTTCGGGTCCTCGGCCGCCGGTCCGTACACCGCGGTCAGCAGGTGAAAATTATCGCTGCCGAGATAAAAGCCCACCCGGCGCGCCGGCGCGGTGCGCCCGTCGGCGAGCGTCGCCTCCCGCTCGTACGTGAACACCCCGGCGTAATGTCGTGAACCGAAGAAGTCCGTGACCACGGTGCCGCCCGGCCCCGGATCTCCCCAGCCGGCAGTCTCGGGCTCCAGGTACAGCGTCCCGAACAGCTGTGGCCGCAACCCGACGGCCCGACTGATCTCGGAGGTGATGTTGGCTCCGAACCCATAGAGCACCGAGAAGCTGTCCGCATAGTGCTGCACCGGATCGATGACGTCGAAATCCCGATGCAACACCGGGCCGGTCATGCCGAGATTCGGGTAGTCGAACGTGTTCCAGGTAAAGATCGGCAGGCGCGAGTCGGCAAACTTGTTCCCGAGCACACGCGCGTCGGCGGTCGAGGAAATCACGATCAGGGCTGCTCCGCGGGTCGCCGATGGACTCACCCGTGCGTCGACCGTGTGGACCTGAAATCCAAGTTCGCGCAGGTGACGCGCCACGAGTGCATCGTCATTGGGCTGCGGCGCACTTGTTCCGCCGGTCACGAACAACACCGTCTTGCCAGCAAGTGCCGGCCACGGCGCGAGCCGAGCCCTGGCCTGCGACAGAGCGGCCACTGCCAGAAGCGCGCACCACGCCAGGTGACGCCAGACGGTGACACAACGGCTCATTTGACCTCCGATCGGTCTACGCCGAGTACCCAGAGCACCGCCCGCCCACCCGACGGCGGTGCGAGGGCGAGCCACAGTTCCCCGACCGGCGCCGCCAGTGCCAAGGCCGTGCACGGTGTCGGCAGTAGCAGTTGCCCATGGTCGCGATAACGCACGAAGGCCTGCATCTGGATTGCCGAGACGGCCGTGGAGCCGGCAAAGAACGCGCCCCCCTTCCAGCCATGCGCACCCCAGGGATGAAAGGCGAATGCTGCCTGCAGCTTCGAACCGCCCGCGATGGGCAAACGCACGAATGTGAACCCCAGGTCCGCATCGACAATGAGTGCCCGACCGCTGGCGCACCCGACGAACAGTCGCCGCCCGATCGTGTCCATCGCCAAGGCGCCCGGGCCCGGGCAGCGATGCAGCGCAATCGAACCGGCATCACGCATCGCTCCGGCGTCGATGACTTCAAGCGCATCGCGTGCCGCATTCGCGACATACAGCGTACCGCGGCCATTGCCGGCCATCTGCCCGAGCGCACTGTCCAGCCGCACGCGGCCCAGCAACTGACCCGAGCGCGGATCGACTCGCTCGATGCTCCCGCTCGAGCGACTCTCGACGAAGAGCATGTTTGCGCTGCGGTCATAGAGCAATGCCGCAGGTGGCCCCGCGCGGAGTGCTCGGCGATGTTCAACCGTGAGCGTGCGGGCCGATAGAAACACGAGCTGCGCCGGCGAACGCACAGCCGCGATGATCTCTCCGGCACCATTGCGTGCCAGAGCACTCACCGTCCCGGCAAGTGGCCGCCGCACCGCAAGCGGCGCCCCTGCCAGCGAAAAGACCGCGATCCGCCGCCCCTGGGCCGCATAGATCTCCCGGGTGCGCGGATCGAACAGCAGTGCATGCACGGGTCCAGTCCCCGGCAACGCGATGCGGCGCACCAGATGGTACGGAAATGCGCTTCCCGCCACGGCCGGCAACTGCGCGCTCAGCAGCAGCCCCACTGCCAGCGTCGCGAGGAGCCCCCTCGTGTACATGCGCACGCCCTCAGTCCCGACCCGTGACGTGCGCCCGCCGTAACGCAGCCTTGACCTGGAAATCCCGCAGCGGCACGAAAACACCCTCCCGGCGCACGTCCTGCTGCCCAGGGCGGCTGAGAATGAGCCGCAGGAATTCCTGCACGACCGGCGCAAGCTCGGCGCCGGGACGCAAATTGACGTTCGCGTAGATCACACGGCTGAGCGGATAACGGGCGAGTGCAACATTCGTATAGGTCGGCGACACCGCGTCAGCCCCGTGACCGAGCGCGAGAATCTTCACCCCCGCATCCACGAACGCAAGTCCCGTGTAGCCGATTCCGTCCGGGTCCGCAGCGACACGACGCGCCACCGGGAATACGGTGCCGCTGAATTGCATGGTGCGGCGCCAGTGACCGCGAATCGAGCCGCGATTGAGCACGCGCTCACGCACGAACTCCTCGAAGCCATTCCACGGCTTGATACCATAGACATGAATCGGCCGCTTCGCCCAAGGACCGCGTGCACCCACCGCGCCCCAGGTCACCGCCGCATGATCTGAACGCAGATGCGAACGGGAGAAGATCGCATCCAGCTGCTTGAGCGTCAGCTGCTTCACCGGGTTGTGCGGATTGACGATCACCGCGACGGCATCCAGGTAGCCGAATTGCCGCCACGACCCGCCCGACACGGGGATGCTGGTCGGTCCATAGCCGTACTTTGCTTGGAACGACGTGACGTCCGTCGGCTTCAGTTCGCGCGAGACGAAGGCGACATCGATGTGCCCCTTGCGCAGTGCCGCTGCCGCCTCGCCACCCTCGAACGGCGGACCAAAGACGATATGGACTTCGGGATAGTAGTGCGTGAATGAGCGAATCCACGCACGCACGAGCGCGGGCATCGTATCCGAGCACATCAGTCGCAAGGTTCCGCTGAGCGTCCGGGCGTATCGAGGCGCAAAGCGCTCCAGTCGCGGATCGAGTGTCGGTTGAAGCACCTCCGGCTGCGGCAGCGTCCGGCCTTCACGCATGCCGGCCAGATCCTGGGCGTGCGTCTGCACCGCATGCGCAGGCGCCGGAGGCAATTGCCATTCCACTGTGGGAACACCCGCCGAAGCGTACCCGGACGCCGCAAGCATCAGCACGGCGACGGCCTGCGCCAGGCGGACCGCACTCCTGAGCGACCGGCTCATTGCAGGTACACCCGGGCCGAGAGCGTGAACATGCGCGGCGCGCCGGGCAGCACGCTCAGATTGTTCGTGAAGCCGGAGCTCTGGTAATAGGTCGCATCGAGCAAATTCGTCACCTTGAAGGTCAGGGTGTACCGGGAGCGCACGTAATACAGTGCAGTATCGACGCGCGTATAGGACGGCAGAATCAGCATCGGCTCGGCCTTAGTCGGACTGATTCCGTTGCGCTGCCCGTCGTGGATGATGCCCAGCCCGATACCGAACCCGCGCAACGCGGGGGTCGAAAACTGGTATCGGCTCCAGAGGTGCTCTGCCATCCGCGGCACGTTCGGCAACTGCAAACCGACCTCGTACGCGTCCGTCGACTGGGTGATCTGCGCACGGGTATAGGCTGCACCGGCGGTAATCTGCCAGTTCGGCAGCGGCCTTGTGTTGACCTCGAATTCCACACCCTTGGACTGCGCCTTGCCGACCTGCTCATAGCAGCTGCCGTAATTGGCGCACGCGAAATGACTGAACGTATTCCTTTCATCGATCCGGAAAAACGCCAGTGTCGAGCTCAGGCGCCCGTGCAGAAAGCCGTCCTTCTCCCCCACCTCGTATTGGGTCGCCGACGTCGGTACGAAATTGCTCGTCCCGTCGATGCTGATGGCATTTGACGGCGGCGGTTCGAACGAAGTGCTGTAACTGGCGTACAGGCTCCAGTGCTTGTCCGGCTGATAGACGATGCCGCCCATGGGCAGCACATCGTGTGCCGTCGAAACCGTTTCGGCCGAATACTTTCCCGTGATCGGGTAGAAGGTACTCAGCCACTGCTTGTCGTAGGCGTAGCGTAGACCGACAGATCCCTTCCAGTGTTTCGAAAAGGACAGTTCATCGGCCATGTATGCACCGAAGTTCTCAATTACCTCGCTGCGGTCATCGAGCAGCGTATCGTGTCCCGGAGCCACCAACGGCAGATCGCCGAGTGCGGGCACGTTCGCGTAACTCGGGTTGTAGATGCTGATATTGAGCGAGTCCGGTCCCGTGGCCGGCGCATTGAAGAACTGCTTGCGGTCCTCGTAGGCCGAGTCGCGCCCGCCGGTCGCCCCGACCACCATCTGGTGGGTGACGCCGAAGGTATCGAATTTCATCTGCAGATGGGTATCGACGTAATGATACCCGCGTTGATTGATCTGGCCGCGGGCACGCCGCTGGATGAACTGAAGGTTCGGGCTGATCGCATACATGTCGAAGCCGCGCGCCTCGTCGGTATGCCACACATCGCGCGTCTCCAGGTGCCACGTCCATCCATTTTCAAAGCGATGCACGAAGAACGTAGACAGGACGCTGCCGTGCTCCTTGCCGTAGTCGTTTGGCTGCTGATAGCGCGTCGTGATTGGAGCGACGAGATTGATGTCGTTGTTCGGTGCCACCAGGTAGCTGTCGTAACTGTAGCGAAGCGCCTGGTAGACGTACTGCAGCGTCAGCTTCGTAGCATTCGAAATGCGCCAGGTGAAGCTCGGCGCGAGGTAGATGTTGCGGTTGTAAGCATAGGTGCGGTAAGAGTCGGCATTCTGGTCGGACACAATGAACCGGTAGAGAAAGTGGCGATTGCCGGCAATCGGACCGGTGGCGTCCATCCCTGCCGTGAAACCCGGCCGCTCGGCAATCCCGACCCCGTGCCCATCGTAAGTCGTGCCGATCGCGGACAGCTCGACCGAACTGCGCGCCTGGGGCTTCTTTGTCACCAGGTTGATAAACCCTCCGGGCTGCTCCTCGCCGTTCAACACCGAAGCTGGACCCCGGACGACGTCAATACGCTGGATGCCAATGGTCACGGGCGAACCGAAGCGTGTTTCGAGCCCTGGCAGTCCATCGACTAGGATGGAATTCTGATCATTCGCACCGCTCTCGAAACCACGGAAGACGATATCGTAGCCGGTGGATCCGGCGCTCTGAATGCCGGTCATGTAGGAATAGAGTGACGAAACGTGCTGAGCCTCAATGGCATGCATGAAGCTCTGTGTATATGTCGAGATCGAGAACGGGGTGTCCTTGGCTGGGAGATTCATCTTCATGGCGCTGAAGCCGGCATTGGAGATGAATCGTGCCTCGACCAGCACCGCCTGCAGCGACGGCGGGCGTTTGCCGGTTCGCCGTGGACTGATCGTGTGCGCCGGCGGCTGGGACACCGGTGCGTCCGTCGTTTGTGCCGAGGCCGCTTTGGCATCGGTGGTGCTGGTACGACGGATCGCAATGGTGTGGGCATTGACGCGGGCAAAGGTGAAACCGGACCCGGACAGCAGCTGCCGCAAGGCGGCATGGACACCCATGTCTCCGGCGAGCCGTCGGGCCTTGAGGTGCTCGAGCGCCCGGTAATCGAACAGCAGCTGCACGTGCGCCTGATGCGCGAACTGGCGCAGGGCCGCCGGCATCGGCTGCGCGGGAATGTTGAAAGCGATCGGCTGGTCTGCGGCCGCCGCGATCGGCGCGACGGCCATCGAAGCACAAACCAGCAAAGCCGCCCCGAAGATCATCCGCCATCGTGCGATGCGTAGCATGCGACCCCCTCAGTCGTTTTTATCGTGCGCCTGAGTGTGGACGGACGGCGCTTGAATTTCCTATACCGCCATCGTCGTCACTTCGCAGCGGCGCGGTACAACAGGATGGAATGATGGGGGCCTGGCAGCGACTGGATGTTGAACGAATGGCCCAGGGCCGCAACGAAGCTGTTCACGGCCAGGACGCGGAATGTGCCGCCGACGCGCAGTCGCAGGAGATCCGGATCGGTGACGACGATCTTGCGATAATTCGATCGGTTGAATTCGGCGACGGCGCGAGCGAGCGTCTCGCCGCGGAAATTCAGCTTGCGCCGCAGCCAATGCAGCTGCCGCGCGATGTCCCGCGCAGAACCATGGCGCACCACGACGCGATGGGCCGTGACCACGGCCTCATCGTCGGCCCATAGCACGGGCACGGTACTGCCTGTGGTCGACGAGGTGCCAGTCGCCGGCAGCACGGCGACCCGGCCCCTGCGAACGAATACCTGCACGGTGCGAGCATCCTCGCGGCGCACGTCGAATACCGTGCCGACATCGCGCACGGAACGTCCATCAGCGCTGACCTGGAAGGGCCAGCGGTCATGGTGGTCGACCCTGAATTGCGCCTCGCCGCGTACCAGCACGACCGACCGGATTGCTCGATTGAACCGGACCCGCAACTCGGTGTTGGCATTGAGCGTCGCGACGGTGCCGTCCGCGAGGACGATTCGGGACAGCGTCTGCGGCCCGGTGCGAAGCACTTCAGCGACACCTCGAACGGAGAAGTGCCACCCGATCAGCAGCCCCGCCGCGGCGGCTGCGAGCGCGAGCCCTGCGATCGCACGGCGGCGCAGGCGAGACATGACCGAAGCGCGCCGACGGCGCGCTCGTGCGGGCCCCGGTGCCAGCAGATCCGGATCGATTTGCGCACTCCGCGGACGCAGCCGCGAGAGGCGCTCGGTTCGCGCCCATGCTTCTGCGAGCCGCAGATATGCGGCTCGATGGCGAGGATCTGCGAGCAGCCAGGCAGCAAGATCCGCATCTGCAGCCGCCCCGCGTGCGTCGCTGCGTGCGATCCACGCCGCTGCACGTTCCTCGATGTCCGTCGCTTCACTCATGGCGCTTCAGGCGGCGTGCCAGGCGGCCCGCCAGGGAGTAAGGGTGATCCGACCCCACCTCGCGAGCGAACAGCGCCTCGGCGCAGCGGCGAACCGCGCGTGCGAGCAACTGCTCGACGGTGCTCTCCTTGATGCGCAGTCGTTCGGCGATTTCACGCTGGGACATTCCATAGACACGCCGCAGTGTCAGGGCCTGTCGGCAGCGTTCGGGAAGCTCGGCGACACATTCGGCAAGCAGCGCAAGTTCCTGGTGGGCATTGACGATTTCCTCTACCTGAGCCGATTCGTCGAGCACGTCGAGCGCAGCGATGTCGGCGACCAGGTTGATCGGCACGACATCCCGATGCCGCAGCCAGTCGAGCGCGACGTTGCGCGCCACCGTCAGCGCAAACGCGCGGACGGAGCGGATCTCGGCGCTGGATTCGCGCTGCGCGCTCAACAGGCGCGCGTAGGTTTCCTGCAGAAGCTCATCCACGTCCGCCGCGTTGTGCGCATAGCGGAACAGGAAGGCGCGCAGAAGCCCTTCGCATTCCAGGGCCTCAAGAAGATACCGACTGCCGGCTTCGGCCACTCGCATGCCCCCCTGACCGAGAATGCGCCGGAGGTTTCGGGCGCGCAAGGGCATCGCGGTCATTTCGACCGAATGGGCGTCTCGTGATGCTCGAGGGTGTAGGAAGTGCGCGCCTCGACCGTCTTATGCGCGCCGCTCGGGCCTACTCGGACAGATCCGGGTCGTACCATCCTTCTGGCGGAGCGACTCGATCCGCCTCCGGCGGGCCCCACGTACCGGGATCGTACCCATAGACCGGCGTGTCGGCCTTCAGCACCGGATCGACGATGCGCCAGGCCTCTTCGACGTAATCCTCGCGAGCAAACAGCGTCCGGTCGCCCGCCATGGCATCGGTGAGCACCCGTTCGTAGGCATCCATTTCGTTGGCGCCTTCGTGCCTGCTCGCGAGCAGCTCGTTGGTCTGCCCGATACCGAGCTCCGCCTCGTCCATCACATTCAGGCCGATGGCCATTTCCGTCTGCGGGCTGATGCGGAAGCGGAAATAGTCATGTTGCGGCGTGCAGCCGGGATACACCGCCGGCGGCCGGCGCAGGTGAGCCACGACTTCGATACAGGTGACCGGCAGTGATTTTCCGGCCCGGATGTAAAACGGCACACCCTGCTGGCGCCAGTTGTCAATCGCCAGACGCAGCGCCGCAAAGGTCTCGGTCTTCGATCCGGCCGCAACGCCGGGCTCGTCCAGGTAGCCGCGGAACTGTCCGCGCACCAGGTCCGAGGTCGTCAATTCCGGAATTGCCTTGAGAACTTTCACCTTCTCATCGCGGATCGACTCGCTGTCGGTGCGGGCCGGCGGCTCCATGGCGAGATTGGCGAGCACCTGGAACAAGTGATTCTGAACCAAGTCGCGCACCGCGCCGACCGGATCGTAGAACGCACCACGGCCCTGGATGCCGAAGTTCTCGGCCATGGTGATCTGTACGCTCTTGATGTAATCGCGGTTCCAGAACGCCTCGAGCAGCGCGTTCGTGAACCGGAAGAACACCATGTTGTGCACCGGCCGCTTGCCCAGATAATGACCAATCCGAAAGATGTGCTCCTCGTCGAACGACCCGAGCAGAATCCCGTTCAGGTCGCGGGCCGACTGCAAGTCGCGGCCGAAGGACTTCTCCACGACGACGCACGAACCGGCCTCGGTGCAGCCGGCGTGGGCGAGATGCTCGACAACCTTGCCGAACAGCGAGGGCGGTATGGCGAGGTAGTGGGCCGGCCGGTGCGCGTTGCCGAGCTGCGTGCGCAACGCGCTGAACGTCGCCGCATCCGAATAATCCCAATCGACGTAGGACAACAGCGTGGTGAGCTTGGCGAACGCCGCCTCGTCAACCCCGCCGCCGAGCTTTTCCAGGCTGTCCCGGGCCCGGGCTCTGAGCTGCTCGATTCCCCAGCCTGCCTTGGCTACACCGATGACCGGCACGTTAAGCGTGCCGCGTTTCACCATGGCCTGCAGCGCCGGGAAGATCTTCTTGTATGCCAGATCGCCAGTCGCCCCGAAGAACACCAGCGCGTCGCTGTGGGTGTCGCTCATAGGAAATTCCCGCCGTCCTGACTCACTTCGAGGGCTTCTCGAGGTGCCCGCCGAGCCCGTAGCGCATGGCGGAGAGCACTTTGGCCTGGGAATCCGCCTCACCCCGGGAGCTGAAGCGCTCGTACAGTGCGGTAAGTGTCCCGCGACGGCTCTCTCCGAAGACAATCGCCCGGCGACTCCGGCGTCACTCGCAGCGCCCTCTCGCCCGCCTCTCAGCCCTTGCCGAGCGCTGCGGGCGAAAGGGCCAGATGACGCCCCCGCATACCGCGTCCCAACGGGCGAGATCGGGGCGGCAACAGCTTGCGTTGCAACCGCAGAGCTCTGAGTGAAATCCCGAATACGCGTGAGCGTGCATCTGCAACCGCGGTCGCGAACGATGCAACTGCGCTCCCAATCAAGGTTCCGGTCTTCGCAGCTTAGGGTACGCTGCCGGGCTCCGAGCGCAGTCGTCCGGTCGATGACGCACAGACCGATCGCACGGGCAACTCACCGAGGTCGAGCACCTCAGGGGCGCATGACTAGACCGCTCAGTTGGATCGTCACACCGCCCGCTGATCCGATTTGCATTACGCGCTCGCTGCGCTCACATCGCTCAACCGCCGACGCAGATCTTCCGTCGTCTCGCCTTCGCCGTCGGGACGCCAACCGGGCGGCGCAAACAGGAGGCCCAGGACCTCACGAAGATTTCTCGCCTGGCGAAGATCCCGCAGCAGAGAGATCCAAGGATCGAATTCCACGCGCAGGATGTTATTCGATGTCTGCGGCTTCACCAGACCGAATCGGCAGGGCACGTCACGACGTTCGGCGACGTAGGTACCGAACAACCGATCAAAGACAATCAAGACTCCGCCGTAGTTCGCATCGAGGTACTCGAGATTCGCCGCATGGTGCACGCGGTGGGCTGAGGGAGTGTTCAGGACATACTCCAGCCAGCCCAGGCGCGGAATCCAGGTCGTGTGCAGCCAGAACTGGTACAGCAGATTCAGCGACAACGCCAGAACCACTACGTCGGGCCGGAAGCCGACCCAGACCAGGGGCGCAAAAAATACCGTCGCTCCGGTGACGTGTTGAAGCCAGCCGATGCGATACGCGGCAGACAGCGTCAGCTCATTCGGGGAATGATGCACCGAGTGGGTCAACCAGAGCCATCGGATACGATGTGAAGCTCGGTGGTACCAGTAGTAAAGGAACTCCTGACCGACAAACAGCAGCAGGAACATCGCCGGACCGTCAATGCGTACGCTCGTCAGACGATGGGGCCAGACCGCTTCAAGGATCAGTCCTGAAGTGGAAATTCCAGTCATCAGGAGCAGGCGTCTACCCAGCAGATCTCCGACCGAGACGGCTGCTGCTCTCCAATCGAATCCGCGTTGGTGGCTGAGAACCAGTGCCTCGAGCACCGAGGCGCTCAACACGATGGCCAAGAATACGAGGAGCAACTGCTGATGGGTGTGCATGATCATAGGCATCCGAATTCGATAGAATCATTATATGAGTGTTCCTCAGTTTTAAAGCTCGGATTCCGGAGCGATGAAATACGCGTTAAAAACCAAATCAAATCAATCAGTTGCGCGACGCGAGCCCACGCAAGCCCGCGCCCAACGTACCCGTCAACTCATCTTTGAGACGGCTCTGCGGATTCTGGATCAGGAGGGCGAGGCTGCCTTGACGACCAACCGCATTGCCGAGCTTTCAGGCTTCAGCATCGGCACGGTGTATCAGTACTTCGCCAGCAAGCACGAGATCCTGGCGGACCTGATCGCCGAAGAACGTCGCTTTCGACTGGCGCGCATTGCCGCTGAATTAAAGAGTCTGCCGCAGCACGACGGGGCCACCGACCAGCTGGCGACGCGGGTTCGCGCCATTCTGCGCATCGTTCTTGATGCATTCGGCGGGCGACACAAAGCGCGACGAGCGCTACTGGAACGAGCGCTGCGAAATGCGGCCGGCCGCCTCATGAACGAGCCGGTCGCGGAAATCGCACGCATGCTGCACACCCTCCCCTATAGGGGCGAGAGTCAAACACCGCTGACGGAAGTCGAGGCGCTGATTCTGGCCGAGGCCGTCTCCGGCGCGGTACGGGCGGCGCTGCTGCGAAACCCCGGTCTGCTGAAGAGCGCGGAATTTGAGCAGGCGCTTGTCGATCTCACCCTCGGCTTCCTGCGGCAACGCCGCACGCGGGAGTGACACCGCCGATGCACCGGTCCAATCGCCCCCCTTTCACCTAGTGGGGTAGCTCCGATCCGATCTGTCCGCACCGTTTCAATCGCCCCACCTGCATCGACCCATTGATTGGCATCGCAAGCGGGCGGCTTGCTGCAACCCACGCGTTTAGCCCCGCAGTGCGGATGTACGATAAACCCAGACCCCCGCACTCAATTCCGCCACCGCCGGCGAACCGCTGCGGCAGAGTCATCTCATGCCGACCACAGTGTCGAGCAGATCCGTGTGCGTGCTGCAATCCGTACCGCGACGGACAGTGCGGCACCCCATTGCCGCAGCGGCGGCCGGTGCTGAGACGATTGGGGGCGCAGCGACGCAAGCTTGAGCGCGGGCAAGAGGTATCCAGTTCCGACCGGCGACCGATGATTCTTGCGCCCAGCGCGTGACACGGCGTTACACAGCCCCCGACAACCGGAGACGTCTGCAGTCGATAGTAAAACGCCATGTTTTCAAATGTGCTATTCTTACCAGCGGATTTAACTCCTCTACGCGCCTCTCGCGCACCCCCACCCAAACCAGCTTCGCGGGCCTACAGACCGCGCCCCGGAGACTATGAGAGTTCCTAAAGACTTGCAGCCATTGATCGATGACGGTGTCATCGATGAAGTCGTCCGTTCGCTGAAGAGCGGCAAGGAAGCGACCGTCTATGTCGTTCGCTGTGGGACGGAGCTTCGCTGCGCGAAGGTATACCGGGATATGTCGCAGCGGAGTTTTCAAAGACGCGCGCAATATCAGGAGGGCCGCAAGGTTCGCGGCAGTCGGGAAATGCGTGCCATGAACCGCGGCACACGGTTTGGCCGCCGGGAACAGGAGCACGAATGGAAGAACGCTGAAGTCGACGCGCTGTATCGACTTGTGGCGGGTGGCGTGCGGGTCCCGCGTCCCTTCGGCTATTTCAACGACGTGTTGATCATGGAGCTGATCACGGATGCATCGGGAGAGCCGGCGCCTCGACTTGGCGAAGTGGAACTCCCTTCGGATGTGGCACGGGACTACCACGCGTTTCTCATGCAGCAAATCGTGCGCATGCTGAGCTTGGGCCTCGTCCATGGCGATCTTTCAGAATTCAACATTCTGGTGACGCCCGAAGGACCGGTCATCATCGACCTGCCGCAGGTGGTCAACGCCGCGGGAAACAATGCAGCATTCGCCATGCTTGAGCGCGACGTCAACAATATCAGGTCGACCCTGGGCCGCTTCGCCCCGGAATTGCTGCAGAGCGAATTCGCACGAGAGATGTGGACGCGCTATGAAGAGGGCGAACTGCACGCCGACACCCCCCTCACGGGCACAGTGCACATTGAGGAACTTCCGCCCGACCCCGACAGCGTGATCCAGGTCATCGAAGACGCACGCGAAGAAGCGATCCGCCAGCGCATCGGCCGGGAACAACGAGTCGTATAAACCTATGAGCGAAGAACAGAAACTGCCCGGCTTTAGCGAGCTGGGATTGAGCGCCCCGATCCTCGAGGCGCTGTCGGCCGTCGGTTACGAGACGCCCTCCCCGATTCAGGCACAGACCATTCCATTGCTGCTGTCGGGCGCAGACCTGCTCGGACAGGCACAGACCGGTACCGGCAAGACCGCTGCGTTCGCGCTGCCGATCCTCGCTCGGATCGATCTGGCGCAGACCTCCCCGCAAGCCCTCGTTCTCGTACCGACCCGCGAGCTTGCCATTCAGGTCGCAGAAGCGTTCCAGCGCTACGCGGCACAGTTGAAGGGCTTCCATGTGTTGCCCGTCTACGGCGGCCAGAGCTATGTACCGCAGCTCAAAGGCCTCAAGCGCGGCGCGCACGTGGTCGTGGGAACGCCCGGGCGGGTCATGGACCATATTACGCAGGGTACGCTGAAGCTCGACACGGTCCGCTTCGTCGTCCTCGATGAAGGCGACGAAATGCTGCAAATGGGATTCGTCGATGCGATTGAATGGATCCTGCAGCAAGCCCCTGCGCAGCGCCAGACTGCGCTGTTCTCGGCCACACTGCCACCGGCGATCCGCCGGATCGCGCATACGCACATGCGCGAGCCGGCACAGATCACGATCCAGAATCGCGCCAGCACCGCCCCGAAGATTCGCCAGCGCTACTGGCTGGTGAGCGGTTTGCACAAGCTCGATGCGCTCACGCGAGTCCTGGAGGCGGAGAGCTTCGAGGCGATGATCGTGTTCGTGCGCACCAAGCTCGAGACGACCGAGCTCGCGGAGCGGCTCGAGGCGCGCGGCTTCAACGTTGCCGCGCTGCACGGGGATATTCCTCAACAGCAGCGTGAGCGCACGATCGCCCGCCTGAAGGCGGGGCAGGTCGACATCGTCGTTGCGACCGATGTCGCCGCGCGCGGACTCGATGTCGAGCGGATCTCCCACGTCGTTAACTACGACATTCCGTACGACTCGCAGACTTATATCCACCGGATCGGGCGCACCGGCCGGGCGGGACGCAACGGCGAAGCGATCCTGTTCGTCGCCCCTCGCGAACGGAACATGTTGCGCATCATCGAGCGCGCGACCAAGCAGCCCATCGAGCGGATGCCGCTACCGACCGTTTCGGAAGTCAATGAGCGGCGCATCCTGAAATTCAAGGACACCCTCGTCAACGCGGTGCGCAGCGGCGAGGGTAAAATCTTCCAGCCGATCATCGAGCAGATCGAGCGTGAGCAGAATGTGCCTGCCGTCGAAATTGCAGCGGCATTGGCCAGTCTGCAGCAGGGCTCGACCCCGTTCCTGCTGACGTCCAAGGCTGAAGAGCCGCACCCGGCCCATTCACCGCAGTGGGCGGACGATGAGGGGCAAAGCGGCGTCAGCGCACCGAATCAGGGTTCTGCGCAGACCCGGAGCCCCCGCGCTAACAAGAAGGGCCTTCGGTTCGAGACATTCCGCATCGAAGTCGGACACGCCCATGGGGTGCAACCCGGAAACATCGTCGGTGCCATCGCAAATGAGGCGGGCCTCGATGGCCGCAACATCGGGCATATCGACATCCACGACGATTACAGCTACGTGGACCTGCCGGCCGGCATGCCCGAAGAGACGTTCAACAATCTGCAGGCCGTCAGAGTCCGCGGCGCCGAGTTGCGTATCAGCCGCGTCACCTCGAAGCCGAACCCTTCCGAACGCCGCCCGCGACCACACAGTGCACCTCATGCCGCGAAGCGCAAAGGGACCCCGCCGCGGTCGAACCACCCGGCAAAGCGACGCGGCAAACCGCCCCGCCGATAGCGGCACTCAGACCGGCCGCGACGTGCGGCACGCGCATTGCGGACTGGCTCCCTTCAGGGTATGCCGTACCAAGCGCAGCGGTATCCGGGCCAATTCTGAAGCGAGCACTGCGCGCTCCTGAGTCGAGTGCGCCGGCCGCAGGCGCAATGCAGGAGCCCTCGGCCCGGCGCGTGGCGTCTTGCGAAGATCGGGCTCGGAAGGGGCCGCACCGCTCGAGGCACCGCTCCCTCACGACCTGGCCGATACCCAATTCGCAGTGCCGAAGATGATGTTTCGCGGCGGCAGCACACTACGTTCGGTCAGGAGTCTCCGAATATCGAACCTTCAGGACCGCTCAAACCGCAATTCGAGTCTGCACCGATGCGCAACGCCTCTCAGCACGCGATACCCTGGTTCCTTTGGGTTTCCTCCGCCCATCTGTGGTCCGCTGCCGAGCGCTCTCCGGGGCGAACGGGCTGAACCCATCGGTTTGGCGCCACGCCCCGCAGGATGCGCCAGCCTGCGATGTCCCCGTCCAGCCTGCCAGATGAAGGACTCCGGGGCTGCCTGCAGGAGCCGGGGCGGAGGCGCACTGTCAGAGCAATGCCGCTTCCAACTGTAGCACGCCTCACATCGCACCATTGTTGCCACCGATTGTAATGTGACCCACCGCGTCGGGGTGAACGTGGACCACCTGGCCGAAATTGGCGGTTTTTGGACCGCCCCGCAGCCCGGATAGCCGAGCACCGGCACCCGCCCCGGTCTGCATTCAGACGACCCCTTACCTTTCTGAATTTTCGTTCAGCCGAACGACAGGAATCCGTCAGGTTCCCGCGCTAGTCTCTGTTCGTCATTTCAGGCCGGCTCGTGCAAGCCCGCATTTTGCGCCGGCACTGGCACGAAAACCCAATCAGAGGGCATTGACCGATGAAGAAGCTTGCAGCAACGATGGCGACCGCGATCATCATATCGCTCCCGGCGGGAACTGCGCTCGCCTCCTACATGCCGTCCATCGGCACCCCCGTCATTGGCGCGAAGAGTTACGGTCAGGACCTGATCAACCGGGTGACTGGGGAGCACCACAATATCTCCAACCTGTCGCTGTACATCACGCTACCGGGCACCACCGCACCCCGGAGCATCGCATCCACCACCGGCCAGACCGGCCTGCCGCCACCAGCGATGGCAGCACGCGCGCTCAAAAGCCGAAAGGCTCAATTCCGCTATCGAACCAGCGCGCTCGAGGCTGCTCTACCGATGCTCGACGTCTCCGGCCATACAGCAGGCGTCATGACGATCACACTGCATGGTCTCAACCGCATCAAGCTCGAGCACGAGGCCTTCGCCATCCGGGCCTATCTGAAGCGCAATACGTCCTTCGCCACCAATCTGGTGCAAAAGGCGCTGTGGGATCCGAATTTACCGCTCAACTCCTACGCACAGAAGCTCGTCGATGAGGCGCTCGCACGCCATCCGAATGTCCTGATCATGGCCATTCATGCCGCAACGCCAAAGAACGCGATTCCGGAGATTCTTGGCTCGAACATCGGGCGCATCGGAAAAAAAGATGACAGCGACGATGCCCGCGTGGTGAACCAGGGCAAGACCAACCTGGAGAACAATACCGACCTGCAGCGCTTTGAAGTGGAATTGCCCCTGAACGATGCCGCGGGGCGGCGGATTGGTGCGCTCGGGGTCGTATTCCCGCTGACTCCGGGGGTAGACGAACAGGCCCTGCACCAGGAGGCGATTCGCATCCGCAATGAGCTCGCGGACCAAATCCCCTCGGCCGCTGCGCTGGTCAAGACCGTTCAGTGACCTTCAGGAGCGTCACACTATGAGATTGCGAAACTGCGTGCGATGGGGTCTCCTTGCACTACTCGGGCTCGTCTCTGCCACGACGCTTGCTGCGGCAGCGCACAAGCCCCTCGTGCTCCTCGGCCGCACTGATTTCCCCGGTTACGACGGCGACGTCGATCATCTGTTCGCCGACCTGCAGGAGAACAAGCTGTTCGTTGCCGCCGAGGATCACGGCACAGTCGAGGTATTTGATCTTCGAAGCGGTCGGTTGCTGAAGACTCTGACGACGTTCAAGACCCCACACGCGTTTTTTCTAGTTCCAGGCACGCACCGAATCATCGTTACCGACGACTCTGGGCCGCGCATCATCGACGACCGAAGCGGCAAAGTGCTTGGCTATCTGAAACTGCATCCCAGTGCGGGCGCGGACACAGAATATTACGACCCGTCGACGCGGCACCTGTTCATCGTGTCGGGTGGTTCCGACGTGCACATGCGACACTGTTGGCTCAGTGAGATCGATCCGTGGACTGGCCGGGTGCTGCGTCAGCATGAATTTGATTCTGCGCACGTCGAAGCGCTGCGCGCCGAACAACACGGACAACGGATGTTCATCAATATTGCCGATCGGAACGAGGTGGACGTTCTGAGCAAGAGGAGCTTGCGGGTCCTTGCGCGCTGGCCCATTAAGGGCGCCAAGACCAATCTCGCAATGTCGCTCGACGATGCGCACCACCGGCTTTTTATCGTGACGCGCAACCCGACTCGGCTCTTCGTGCTCGACACCCACAATGGCAGGACAGTTGCCACAGTCGATGTGCCGGCCGTCAATGATGGGACGGACTTCGATGTGGCACGCCAGCGCCTGTACATTCCGGGCGCCGTCGGCGAGGTCGGGGTCGTTCAGGAGATTGACCCGAATCACTACCGTGAGATCGCGCGCGTTGCAAGTGCCCCCGGTGCCAAGTCGTCCACCTACGTGCCGCAATTGAGCGAGCTGTTCCTCGGCATCTCGCCACAGTACAGCAAGCCTGAGGTGGCCGGCGTCATGCGCTTCAGGGCGCAGTGACCCAGACGACCGGCACCGGGGCTGCCGGCACGCTCTTATGTGCCCACAGCCCCGGGAGTCCCGTGAGCCTCCGCCCACCCCGACGCGGACACCGGCTCGGGCATGGAAAGAGCGTCCGCCGGAATGACGAACGTCACCTTCAGGCCACCGCCCGCGCATGCCGGCTCGCACCAGATGCGCCCGCGATGCAACTCAACGATGCTGCGGCAGATAGCGAGCCCGAGTCCACTGCCCTGCTCGTCAAGAGCCCGCTTGTCCAGCCGCACGAATCGCTCGAAGACCCGCTCCCGGTCTGCTGCGGCAATACCGGGCCCCTGATCCTCGAGGCTCACGCGCCAACAGCCATTCGATATCTCCGAACACATTCGCACCCGCCCACCGGCTGGCGATGCGTTCAGCGCATTGACCAGCAGATTGAGCAGAACCTGGCGAATGCGTTGCGGCTCGAACAGCACGCGACCGTCACCGACGCAATGCAGCTCGAAGCACCGCCCCCGATGTTCCGCGAGAACGCGTGCGTCCTGTGCGAATGCGCCGAGGAAGGCGCGTGGACACTCAACGGTCAGACGCAGCGTAATCACTCTGGCCTCGGCGCGCGAGAGGAACAGCAATTCCTCGATGATCCGGCTCAGACGAGCAAGCTCCTCGAGCTGCATCTGTACTGACTCCTCGCACTCCACTGACAATTCCCCCTTCATCAGCAGCTTCTCAGCTTGCAGCCGGATCAACGACAAGGGCGTCTTCAATTCATGCGATGCCTCCGCGGTGAAGCGACGGATCGCATTGAATGAAGACTCGAGTCGATCGAACATCTGATTGAGGAGTCGGGCGAGTTCGGCGATCTCGTCCCGCACCCCTGATACCGGGATGCGCTCCCGCAGGTTGTCCGAACCTATCCGCAGTGCCGTCTCGCGGATCAGGCGCACCGGGCGCAACGCCACGCGGCTCAGTGCGAACCCGATTAGAGTGCTGACGCCAAACATCGCGGCAAGCAGGCCGACACAGATCTCGACATAGCCGTCCAAATCTTCGTAGATCTGCTGCGAGGAGGTTCCGATCAATACGACAAATGGCGGCAGAGCGAACTCCTCGATGCGCAGTCGTCCGATGCCAGGCAGCGTGGCACTGTACCCGTGACGATCCGCCACTTCCGGCATCCACCTGCCGTCGAGGTTCTTGGACGCGAATATCGCGTCGTCCTGGGGCGCGCGGACGTCGATGTAGAATAGTACCGAGTCATAGCCGCTCGTCGCCTGAATCCTCTGGTTGACGTCCCGCGCAGAAAGCTGCCTGTAATGCGGCCCCAAGCGGGCGCGAACCTGGCGGAACTCTGCTGCGATGAGCTGATCGAGGCCGTGGACCAGGTAGCTCTCGAGCAACTGGTAGCCGACGGCGAACAGCACCGCGAGGGTAATCGTTGCCGCCGAGGCGTACCAGACAGACAGCCGCAAGCTGATCGAGCGTCGCATCAGAGCAGCTGATAGCCGACGCCGCGCACGGTTCTGAAGAATGTCTTGTCGTAGGTCCTCTCCAACTTGGCACGCAGCCGACTCATGTAGACATCGAGCAGGTTGGTGTCCAAATCGTAATGGGAGGCCCAGATCTTTTCCGAGATCAGGGTTCGCGCCAAAATCCGCCCAGGGTTGTGCATGAAGATCTCAAGCAGTGCGAACTCCCGTCGTGTGAGCTCGATCGGTTGACCGTTGAGGTGTGCGCTCTGACTGAGCAGATCGAGCCGTATGCCGCGGTATTCGATGACCGTTTGCTTCACCTCCGATCGGCGGCGCAGCTGCGAACGCACTCGAGCAAGGAGTTCCTCGAGACTGAACGGCTTGGACAGATAGTCGTCGGCGCCCAGATCGAGCCCCCTCACCCGGTCCTGAACGGAATCGCGCGCACTCAGGATGAGCACCGGCTCAGTGAACCTGCTCCGTCGCCACTCGCTGAGCAGGTCCAGACCGTCGCCGTCCGGCAATCCCAGGTCGAGAATGATGAGATCGTAGGAGACCTCGCACAGTGCGTCACGCGCCGCCTGGCAGCCGCCTGCACAGGTCACGGTATACGCGTGCTCCGCGAGACCCTGTCTCAGCAGTTGCGACAGCCGCGGCTGGTCTTCCACGATCAAGATCTTCACGAAATGAGGACCTGCGTTGTCGATCTCATCGGCAACTGGCACAGGACAGCCGTCCGCCGCACATCAGTTCGTTGCCCTGCGCGGCACCTGCCATGACGGGAACTGCATGACAACAATTCGGCACTTGAAGGTCTTCCGCGCTCCAGCTACTCCGACCGCTAGAGCGCATGACTTCCAGGAAGACACCCGAGCAATCGCGATCCCTCATCGCGATGGAGCAAGGACGACCACGTCGGCGGAGGGGTGGAGCGCCCGCAACCTGTATGCCCTGGCCACCGCGGCGGCAAAGCTGAGCGTGGCGCCGGCCTGCACCACGCCGCTTACTCGGATCGCCGCGGTTGCGGGATCTTTGATCAGCAGGCGTTGACGGCTGTAGCGATTGAGCTCCGCGGCCGCCTCAGCCAGGGAGGTATTGTCGAGCACCACCTCTCCGTGCTCCCAGGCTGTCACCTGTGCAACGTGTGGCCAATCAATGCGCGCCGAGCGGGAGCCGTCGAACGTGACCCGCTCTCCCGGAGTCAAGCTGAATGCCTGCTCGGAGCCAACCGCGACCGCCTCGTTCACCGTCGTGCCATCGGGCGCGTTCGATGTGACCTTCGTCCTTTGCAGTCTGCTGGCTCCCGCGGACACAGTCACTTTGCCTTCCACCAGGGTAACTGCCAGCACGTCGCCATCGCGCCGCACATCGAATTGCGTACCGAGATCGCGAATGAGATGACCCGCCGCGCTCACCGTAAATGGCCAATCTGCCCGGTGCACCACTTGGAAGTACGCCTGACCGCTTACCAGTACCACGTGACGCGACCGTCTGCCATAGCGAACCAACAGCCGGGTGTTCGCATCCAGTCGGATGCGTGTGCCGTCGGCGAGGGTGACGCTGCGAAACTGATCGATGCCGGTCGCCACGACATCGGTGCGCGGATGGCGAAGAACGCCGCCCGGTACGAGCGCAATCAGGAGTGTCGCAAGCGCCGCGCGTGCTAATTGCAGACGCCCCCGGGCCGGCCGGGGCGTTAGGGTCCGCGTGCGGCTGAGCCGCGCGGTCGTCTCCCAGATCTCGGTCAGCAGCTCAAAGGCGGCTGCGTGCTCAGGGTCGGCCTCCAGCCAGCGGCGCAGCCCCTCCTCCACTCCACGGGTACGACTCGGGCTGTGCAGCCGCGCAATCCACGCGGCCGCCTCGGCTCGCGCCGCCGCCGAGGTTCTGCGCTTGCCAGCTTCGCCCGCTCTCATTCGCGCTCACTCAGCTCAGCCAGAATAACCAGCGCCTTCGCCACGTGCTTCTCCACTGCGCTCACGCTGATCCCCAGACGCCCCGCTATTTCCGCGTAGCTCATGCCGTCGAGCCGCTGCATGAACAGCACCTCACGGGTACGCGGGTTTGCCGCATCGAGCGCCTCTCTCATCCTCACTAGACACTGCTGGCCTGCCAGAACCTCATCGGGGGTCGGCGCGCAGTCAATCAGTTGTGTCAAATCCTCCACCGGCCCGTCGCGAAAGAGCTCCCGATGAGCATCCCGTCGCGCATTGGCCGCGAGCCGCAGAGCGGTTCGCACCAGGAATCCTTCCGGCCGGCGCACCGCACCACCCTTCTCACAGTATTCCTGCATCCGGAGGAAGGCCTCCTGAATCAAGTCCTCAGTCTCCGCCTGCGAATTGCCTCTACGCAGCAGCACCCGACGCAGGAGGTTAAAACAGGACTTGATGCGCTCCGCGGCACCCCGCTCGCCATGGCGATCCGCCGTGGGCAAAGGCTCAAGCTCAGCCGCCTGCTGACCGTACATTGACGCACGACCAGCGGCCCGCATCGCATCGAGAAATGCCGAGCGCGTCATAGCACGGCGCCGTGGGCGGCCTACCCCTGGCGCGCGTGTGCCGGCACGGCAGGCACCTCGGGTTTGCTCGCTGCTGTGCGGCCAGTACACCGGGCACCATCCCGCCTATCGTCCGCGTCCGTTAACCCCACAGCCGCATCGGTCGAATCAAAAGACATCTTGGCACCCCCCCCAGAAGCCAACTGCGTCTTGAGAGTATCACGTCCATCGCACCGCTCCCGGACGCTGTGCACCATCGGCACCGCTTTCATGGCGCTTCCCCCCGGGCTGACAGCCACCGATCGCCGTCCGGGCCTCTTTCATGGTCATCGCTCGGTGAACCATTGGCTTTTCGTCTCGAATCGGGGAGGCTCGAGCCGGAGCATTGCGCACAGAGACGCAGCCAGTCCGTTGCACCGCTTCACGTGAACAAACCCGCCGCACCGAAGCGCCCCGCGATCACCTCCACCCCTGCCGCCCGCACGAGTACTCCTGAGACCTCAGAACGAAACCGTGAGGTCCCCGTAAACCAACCGCTCAATGGGCGAGTAAGTTCCGATATCCGTTGTCAGGAACGCATTGGAAAATGCATTGGGAAAGTATGGCGGCGTGGCGTTATTCAAGTCATCTACGCCGACCGCGAGCACCAGCTTACGCCCGCTGCGCGCAGGACCAAAGGGCCAAGTATATGCGCCACGCAGATCGAACGAGCTGTAATGCGGAACCGCGACGAAATGCGGTCCCGTTCCCCCTGGCCCTGCGTCGGTGACCGAAGAAACATAGGTGTTCGACAGACTGATGTCGAAGCGCTGATACCTCCAGTCGAGGGTCGTATACAGACGGTACTTGGGCAGCGTTCCGGCAAATACGCCAAGATTGCTCGCGTTACCAGCGTACTGAATGGATGGATCACCCAGACCGTCAGAGAATTTGTACGAGTCGAACACCATGCCGTTCGATGACAGCGTCCATGTTCCGTACCGGCTCCAGGGCAGGATGTAGAGTGCACCGAGAGTCCAGGAGCGCTCCCGCAGAACTGCGAGGTTGGTGAAGCGGTCCTCGACGTAGATATTTTGAATATTTGCAGGATTTGCGGCGAGGTATGACTGCAGCGCGCCCGGGGTCGAAAACGGATCGGTGCCGCCGAAGTTCACGAAATTACCTTCCCCCAGATTGCCGAAGAATGGCGATGCGGATCCCAGACGGTTCACGGAATTGAAGATGTTGTTGAAGCCGATTCCGCCTGCAAATCCGTACAAGTTGATCGAAGAGAAATCCGCAGTCACTGACAGGCCGTTTACGTATTTCGGGCGGAATACGATTCCGATCGAGCGGGCTACCGCAACTGCCGGCTTCAAGCTTGGATTGTTGCCATCCTCGCCGTTGAAGGTGAGACTGCCGTGCTGCAGCGCAGAGATGCCGAACACGTTTCCCGGGATGACGCCCGTGACCTGTCGCGTGTCATACGGCCCGTACGCCTGAAACATCGGCGGCGCAACGAACGATTTGGTATACGTCCCATTGATTGCGAAGTGGCTACTGAATGGTGCCCAACGAAAGCCGAACTTCGGCGTGGTCGAGCTGCCGGAGTCGCTGTAGTGTTCGAATCGGCCGGCGGCGGTGAGCTCGAGCTGATCGAGACCCGGAATGTCCATGCGACTGGAGAAGATCGGGATGCGGGTTTCGGCATACACAGCGCTGTCCGTGCGTCCGTGGCTGAACGGGTCGGTGTAAACTCCGCCGATCCAGTTCTGATCATTGCCGGTAGTCAGCCCGGTAGTCGGATCAGTATTGCGGCCGTTGGGATCGGCTTGGCCGTATATTTCCTCGCGGCGCCAGTTAACGCCAACGGCTAGGCTGAGCGGACCGGCGGGAAGCTTCAGGACGTTACCGACCGCGTGCGCATCCCAGGAATACAGCTTGCTGTCTCCGTGCAGCACCTCGGTACCATATATTGCGGCGAGTGTTGCCGCCTGATTCCCGGTCACCGCAAACGGATTTAGTGCCGGCACCAGCGTCATTGGATTATTTTCCGAGAGTCCCCCATACACCATGCTATACGCACCGCCAGGGGTCGCCACACCGCTGGCGTTGAAGCCGCCATCAACAGCGAGCGGCAGATTCGGTTTGTATATGAGATTGGTATCCTGCTCCGTCAGCTTGCTTTCACTGTAGTCGACAGAGGTCTGCCAGGTCCACGAATGGGTGATGTGTCCCTTTAGACCCAACGAGAATTGATATCCGTCCGTTGTGTCATACACACCTTTGGGACGATTGAGGTCCGCGAAGGTCGCGCTGGTCGCGGTTGCGAGCGGATCGTAGGGCGACCCGGCCGGCACGCTCACGACCGCATTCGAGAACGGTTGACCGGCGGTCTGCCACGCAGTCGACTGAACCTTGTTCTGTGAGACGAGGATCTCGCCGAAAGCCTCCGTGCTGCCGCCAAACAGAGGCTTCGAGGTGATATCCGCGACAAAATTCCGGTGCTCCTCCTGCTGCAGAAGCATCACGTATCGCGAGTAATCAAAGCCGCTCGAGAGTAGCGTCGGACTGGTGGCATCGTAAACGCCCGGCAGCTGCGAATAGCTGCTCGCTGTTGCCGCCGCACCGGTGGGCACGGGAGGGTAGTGCAGTCCCGGTGCGAGCACGTAGCTTCCTCCGGCCACGACGCCTGGCAGCGCGGTACCGGGCGTCACACCGTACTTCGGGCTGCTGAATGCCCGGGTGTCGGCCCAGAGCGGCGAGGTCTTCCCGTAGCTCAGCGTTGCGGTGATGTTGACGGGACCGACATCTCCACCCATGGTGATGAATGCTGAACGGTCGCGATAACCCCCGTCGGCGGCGCCATAGTGGGTACCGATCGTCACGCCATGGTAGTTGTGCTTGAGAATGAAATTCACCACCCCGCCGACGGCGTCGGAACCGTAGAGCGAGGACGCGCCATCGGTGAGCACGTCAACTCGCTCCAGCGCGGCGGCTGGAATCTGGCTGACATCGACAAAATCCTTGCTGCCGGTGAGGCCGGCGACCGCGTCGAGCGCCAGACGCTGGCCGTTCACGAGCACCAGAGTCGGGAGATTGCGCAGTTCGATCTGCGAGCCGCCGGCGGTGAACTGATTGTGGTTCTGCGCATTGCTGGTGCCGGCGTTGCTGCGTCCGGCAAAGGCTGGCACGGTTTTCTCGAGCGTCGCGAGCATGTTACTGGACTCGCCGGTCGCGGTAAGCGCCGACGCCTCGAGTGTGGTAACCGGAACGGCCACGGCATCCGGGTCGGTCGGGATCAGCGTGCCCGTAACGAGCACCTGCTGGAGCGACGCCTGTGCCGGGCCATGCGTCTCGGCCGTCGGCTGAGCCGCCGGCGCAGGCAGCTCGGCGGGAGCGGCCGGCGGATCCAGGTGCGTACTACCGTGCCCGGAGGAGACGACGATGGTGCTGTCGTTGACGAACTCGTACACGAATCCGGTGCCCGCCAGTAGCCGGGAGAGCGCCTGCGCAGTAGTCAGGTCAGCTTTGAGCGCGGGGGCTCTGCGTCCGCGCACGAGTCCGGGATTGAAGACAATATTGATCTTCGCCTGGCTGCCCACGGCACGCAGAGCGTCGCCTAAAGATTGCGCCGGGAGAGCGAAGTGAAAAGCGGCGGACGTGTCGGCGAGCGCAGCCGCACTCACGGACAAGAAGACCATCAGCATCAACAACGTGCCGGTTTTGCGGCGCATCGTATTCCCCCCTCTTTGGGCGCTCCGTCGCGAAAGTGGCCGCGAAGAATTCCCTGGCTACGGGTATAGACACCCCAGACGGCAGAAAACCTCAGCACGGCAACCGGGACTACCGCGCGCCGGCAGCCCTCATCGGCCGCAACGCTTGCCCGCGCGGCGTGGATGTGGCTCGAGCGGCAAAAATCGTGCCCGGTGTCCGGTGTGCTCTGCACCCGCACCGGCGGGCGTTCGCAATCGTCGCGCCGGTCACTCGGTGACCGATCGGGCCGTGTGGCCGACGAACGCCGTCCGGTGCAACAGGGTGGCAGATGCCGTGCGCGATTTCCGAGCGCAGCCCTCCGACAAATCATTCCGCGGCGGAAAAGGCGATATTGTGTAGCACACGACGGGATTCCATAATTCCAGCCGGCACAACGGGATCGAGGCGCCGCGGGCACGGGGTGAGGCCGGCGGTCAGCGGGGAGCATCATCATGATGATTCGCCTACCGGGACGACGAGCGATTGCCATCGACGCAATGAGGAAGGTGAGCGGCGGCGCGGCCTCGCGCCAGAATCCGAACCTGACGGATTTCACGTGACGTCGGCACCGGCCTCCAGCGCGGCGCGGCACGCGCGCCACCGTGCGGGCAGAGCTGGACAGCTGAACGTCCCGGCACCATGAGCGACAAGATCAGCCGCCGCGATCTGCTGAACGGCGTCGCGCTTCTCGTTGCCGGAGGTCTCGCGCCGCTCGGCGCCCTCTCACCCCTTGCCCAGGCGCGGGATGCGCCACCGGGCGAGTATCCACCGCTGCTCGAAGGGCTGCGCGGTGATGAACCGGGTTGCTTCGAGATCGCACATCAGGTTGCCCGTGCAGGCCGCTCGTTCGAGATCGGCGGCCTACCCATCGATGAACACTACGATCTGGTGGTCGTCGGGGGCGGGGCGAGCGGGCTGGCAGCAGCCTGGTTCTATCGTGAGCAGCACGGCGCCTCCTCACGCATTCTGATTCTCGAGAATCACGACGATTTTGGCGGGCACGCGAAGCGCAACGAATTTTTCGTCGATGGTCATCACCTGATCGGCTACGGCGGCAGCGAGTCTCTGCAGTCGCCGCATCACCTGTTCAGTCCCACCGTCAAACGTCTGCTCGGCGAGCTTGGCGTGAGCCTCAGCGAGGCTCAATGGGAGCGCTACTTCGACCGCTCGCTATACGGCTCGCTGGGGCTGACCAACGCCACCTTTTTCGATCAGGAGACCTTCGGCGTTGACCGGCTGGTCGTTGGCACCCCCACGGTCACCGGCGCCGATTCCTGGGCGAGCGAGCTACGCCCGGCGCGGCCCATCGAGGCCGTCGCCGCGGAATTTCCCATGTCGGCTGCCGCGCGTGCCCGGCTCATCGCACTCTACCGCCACCCGCGCGATCACTTGGCGGGCAAATCGACGGCCGAGAAAATCGCCTACCTGCGCCGGGTGAGCTACCGCGACTATCTGATCCGCGACGCCGGCCTCGGCCGCGAAGCGGTGAAGTTCTTCGACGGCTCCACCAAGGACTTCTGGGGCATGGGGCCGGACATCGTACCGGCATATGGCGCCCTGACCAGCCAGTATCCCGGCTTCGCCGGCTTGGGTCTTGAGGAGCAGATCGACCCCGCCTACCGCGAGCCCTATATCTATCACTTCCCGGACGGCAATGCGTCCATCGTTCGGCTTCTGGTGCGCAGTCTGATCCCCTCCGTCGCCCCCGGGAACACCATGGTGGATGTCGTGCTCGCAAATTTCGACTACACGAAGCTCGACGATCCGGCGAGTGCGGTGCGGCTTCGACTGAATGCCACCGCCGTGAAGGCCGTGAACCGTGCCGATGGGGTCGACGTCGGCTACGTGCACGCCGGCCAGCTGCGACGCGTTCGCGCGCGGCATTGCGTGCTGGCCTGCTGGAACCGGATGATCCCGCACATGATGCCCGAGTTGCCCCTCGTGCAGCGCCAGGCGCTCGAGCTCTCGGTCAAACAGCCTCTGGTCTACGTCAATGTCGCACTACGCAACTGGCGCGCTTTCGCACGCCTCGGTGTCGAACGGATCAACAGTCCCTACGCCTATTTCTGCGACGTCAAGCTCGACTATCCGGTCGCGATGGGCGGCTATCGCAATCCGCGCACGCCGGCCGAGCCGATACTCATCCACATGATTCACGTGCCGCTCACGCCGAATCAGGGTCTCACCGACGTCGAACAGTACAAGGTCGGCCGCTATAAGCTGCTGAAGACGACATTCGCCGAATATGAAACCGAGATCGTCGCACAGCTCACGCGCATGCTCGGCGCTGGCGGGTTCGACGCGACTCGCGACATCGCCGCAATCACAGTCAACCGCTGGCCCCACGGATACGCGTACACGTTCGATTCGCTGTTCGATCGGCGGACCGATCCGATGCCTTACGTGATCGCGCGGCGACGCTTTGGCAACGTCACCATTGCGAACAGCGATGCCGGCTGGAATGCATACCTGCACGAGGCCATCGATGAAGCCTGGCGCGCCGTCAACGAGTTGCGCACGACCTGACTTGACGATCGCAGGCCAAGACCGATCCGTTGCGTATCTGCGGTTTACTCAGATGGGAGCGCCGATCCCATTACCCGCCGCCGGCGGCGGCGCATCGGGTGCGACGCGCAGACCCTGCGCACGCAGCCACTGCACAGCGCGTACGACCATTTGCGGCGGTCGTGAGAGGTGCCGGGAGGCACACGCGATGTCACCGCCGGTGGTGTTCAGGAGTTCGATCAGCTCCGGTAAATCGACGTCCTCGAGTTGCCAGACCCCACGTGGGAAGCGCGGCGTCACGAGCACGCGCCGCTGCTCGATGCACATGCCATTCAGCACTGGCCGCCACGCGAGGCTCGTCGCTTCCGAAGCGCGGGCGTGCGCCGGATCGAGCGCAGGATACTGCGCGGCCGCAACGCTCCAGAATTCGGTCGGTGTGCGCTGCGCCTGCCGCTGGTAATGCAGCGCGGCCGTGGCATTTCTGCGCTCCCACAGTTCGCTCATCCGCTCACTGAGGAACTGCCCAATCGGCTCCCACTGCCGAGTGCGTAGATATGTGTGTGCCGCCGCAGTCGCGATGTGGGCCCCCCGTAAGGCTTCATACACCCCCTGACCCGACAAGGGATCGAGCGCCGCAGCTGCGTCGCCGAGCCGCTGGGCGCCGCAACGCCGCAGCTCCGCTGACAGCGTTGCGGTCGCCGCCCGCGCCACCGGCTCCCCGAGCGGCAGCGCACCGCAGAGCAGAGCCGCCATCTGAGGCGTCTGTGCCAGGAAGGCGGCGAGATGTTGTCTCAGTCCCAGACGCAGCGATGGCGCCTTCCGTGAGGTCATCACCTGCAGCCAGCCCATGCCCCGGTGGACCGCCAACCAACACCAACCGTGCGCGGTCGCTTCGAGTCGGGTAAACGAACAATTGGCATCCTGAAGTCGGAATCGCTGACAAATCGCGATGAGCTCAGGACCCCTGCGCACCGGTCGCTGCGCGCGCCGCCCTCGTGCATCGATCAGCGTCTGGCAATGCAGTTCCCCACTCTCGGTGCGCACGGTCCAGAGCGCTCCGCGGCTTTGGTAACCGAGAGCCCGTTCGGCGCGAATCGACACCGCAGCGCAATGGGCGTCAGTGAGCAGCGCCGCATCGAGCTCGGCGCGGTCCACGATATACTCCGCGCCACCGGCAACAGCCTCGCCCGCCCAGGTTCCGGTGCGCTCCACCGCGCCACGCACGGTGCGCGCGGCCGCCTCGAGACCGTTCTGGCGCAGCAGCGTCAGAGTCCGCTCGCTCATCCCTTCCACCGCCGCGGTGCGGCTTCTGCCGACCAGCACGACGCTGTGACCGAGTCTGCGCAGGGCGCAGGCCGCCGCTATGGCGGCCGGTCCCGCGCCCAAAATCGCGACGTCCGCAGTCGATTGCATTCACATCTCCCGCAAGGGCCCCGCGGGTACATCAGTCATAGCGCACGCACGCGACTGCTGTGCACCGCCAGCCCGCCCGCCCGCGCACCGTTCCGAGGCCCTCGCGCCCCGCTTCGCTCGAGTCGCTGCCCGGCTGTCATGCGTGTGCCACCGGGCAATGTCGCTCAGGTCCCTGGAACACCGCGCTCTGCATCAGGTTCTGGTACACCTCCCAGGCTGACACGCCCGCTGTGACGTGCGTGAGGATGTACCGGGAAAGATACGCTGCCGCGATGCTCGCGCCGCGGGCGACGTTCCCCATTGAGTCTGTATGGACAGGACAGGCGCCGAAGTCTGCGCTCGCACTGTTGAGGAAGGAGATCTGCTCGCCGCCGCAGCGAGCATCACCCGTCGCGCGGAGCACCCCCGGATAGGCTGCCGGGTAGGTCGTCAATCCACGCGCCGGCGCCGCGGCCACCACCAGCGCGCCGCTCTTGCGGCCCGCTGCGACTGCGGCGGCCAGCACGGCACGGTCATGCGGCAAACCCAGGCTCACATGGAGCAGCTCGGCACCGTGCTGCAACGCCCAGTCGATACCCGCGGCGAGCGCGGCCGCCGTACAGCGGCCGCGCTCATTCAACACCTGGGCAATCAACAGCTCCACCGGCTTCGGTGCACTGGCGATGATGCCGGCGACGAGCGTGCCGTGACCGAGCGGATCGTCCACCGCAGCACGGCGGTGTACCTGATCGCCGTCATCCACGAGGCGTACCAACTGCTGGACGTTCGGCATCAGAGCCGGTTCGACTCCGCTGTCGAGAACCGCGATCCGCCAGGCCCGCTCAGCCATACGCGCACGCCCGTGGCCGCTCGATGATTCGGCCGGCGCACAGCTCCACGACCCGGTCGGCTCGCGGCACGGCCTGCGGGGCGTGAGTGATCACGATGCGCGTCTGATGCGTGAAGATCCGGTCGATCAGCTCATGCATGCCGCGCACTGCGGCCGCATCCAGATTGCTGGTCGCCTCGTCCAGCACCAGAGCAAAGGGGGCCCCGAGCAGCGCGCGCGAGACGGCGACGCGCTGGCGCTGCCCCGTAGAAAGCCCCGCGCCACGCGCTCCGAGCACGGTGGCATAGCCATTCGGCAGCGTCGCCACGAACTGATCGACGCCGGTGAGCTTTGCGGCGGATATGACCTGCTCGCCGGGTACCTCAAAATTGCCGTATTGCAGGTTCTCCAAGACGGTGCCTCGGAAGAGCGCCGGGTCGGTCTCGAGAACCGGAATGCGGCCCCTGACCGAGTGCAGATCGTAATCCTCGAGTCCATGACCATCCAGCTCGATGCGTCCGCTCACCGGTTCGGCAAAGCCGCGCAGCAGATCGATCAAGGTCGACTTGCCCGCCCCTGATTCGCCGAACAGCACGAGCTTGGTGCCGGCGGCGATCTCGAGGTTCAGATCATCCAGCACGTTGTGCTCGCTCTCCGGGTAATGAAAGCTCAGGTGCTGCACGCAAATGACGCCAGCGTGCGCCGGCAGAACGCGCACCTCGCGTCCGCGAGTGCGCATCGGCTGGGCGGCACGCAGCTCCTGCACCCGCTTCAGACTGACCCCGGCGCGCTGGTACGCGGTGTACAGTCCCATCAAGGAAGTCGCCGAGCCCGTACCCCGGGCGAGGTACGCCGTAAAAGCCACGAGAGTGCCGATCGTCAGCGACCCGTGAATCACCGCCCAGCCGCCCACGATGAACACCATCGCGGTCGTCATGTGCGAGAGCATGCTTGTGAATGCGCCGACCCCGTATCCGATGAGCTGTTGGCGGATCACCCGCTGCAATAGTCCCCGGTTCAGCCGACTGAGACGCTCACGCTCGAATTGCTCGGCACCCGAGCTCTGCACCGCCTTGGCCGCTCCCAGCGTCTCGACCAGAAAATCCGTGATGGCGGCCCGGGATTCGCGCACCTCGAGCGTGCTGTCGGCAACCGGCTGGCGCGCGCGGTGCCTGACGAGCAACTGTAGTGGCAGTGTGCCGAGCGCAACGAGCGTCAACACGGGGCTCATCGCCAGCATGATCCCGGCAGAGAACACGAGCAACAGCACGCCATTGACGAGCGCCAGCACCGAATCGGTGCTGAAACGCTGGATTTCGGCCACATCGCCATCGAGCCGCGTGACCAGATCGCCGACCGGCCGCAGACGAAAGAACCGTGGCGGAAGCGTCAGGATGTGGGCGTAGACATCCTCGCGAATGGCAAACAGAACCTTTCCGGACAGGCGGACGTACCAGAGACGGTTGAGCGCCCCGAGCGCGAAGCCGCAGGCGGCTAGCGCGACGACTGTCACGCACAGCACGATGAGAAGCTTGAAATGTCGATCGATGAGTCCGTCGTCAATGATGAGCTTGGACAGATACGGCTGTGCGGCGGCCAGTGCCGAGGTGAGCGCTGCGAGCGCCATCACTGCGAGAATGGCGCTCCATTGACGGCGCACATACGGCCACAGCCAGCGGAAGCTCATGGATGCCGCTCCGGCAAGTCCCGCCGGTGCCTAGCGACGCTCGATGATGCGTGGCGTCACGAGTGCCTGATCGCCGCATCCCGGGAGTCTGATGTCGCCGCGCTGGCGCAACGAGCTCGTATCGTAGACGGCGATGTCGCACATGTTGCCGCCCAGATAGACTTCCTTGCCATTCGAGGAGATATCGACCATGTAGAAGGAGTGGGGCACCGGGACCTGCTTGACGATGCGCCAGTGCCGGGCATCGATCTTGAACAGCGCATCGAACACGCCGAACGCCCAGCGGTGATTAGGGCTGAGTATGGTGGCGAAAATGGGTGGCGCCGTGCGTGAGATGTCGTGATAAGCGAGCTTGCCGGTGTGCAGATTGAGGGTCATCAGGGACGTCGCGGACACTCCGCCGGTGGGCAGTCCCGACCCGGTCAGAGTCGAGTAGAGCGGCGCAACAAAGACGCCCGTCGGCTCGCTCGCCGGAGAATTGATGCTCAGATCCGCACTGGAATGGTCGGCGCGCCCCCAGTGCAGCAGGCCACGCTTGCCGAGCAGTTGACCGGTCCTGAGGTCGAATTCGTACACATCCGGCCACAACGCATAGAAGCTCCGGCCATCCTTGCGCGCGAGGACCGCCTGAATGCGTCGTGGCGCGGGAAACGTGCGCTCCGGCATGGCGTATGCGCCAGCGGCGGTGCTGAAGAGCGCAAATTGCGGTGTTTCGACCGTATACGAATCAATGCCCAAGTGGGTCCGGTATTCGTAAACAATCAACGTCTTGCCATCCGGCGTGACATCGAAGGCCATGCACTGTACGCGCTCCCCGGGCGCGCTCAGATTGGCCCGGAAGACCTGCTTGCCCGTGCGCAGATTGATTCCCGCGATACTGCGCGCTCGGTTGACGAGCACGTAGGCGATAGTGCCATCCGGTGAGGTCACGATGGTGCTGACCGAGTCATGCGCGCCGGGAATCGCGAAGTCCGAGACCACTTTCATTTTGCGCGGATCGACGACGAACAGCTGACCGGGCTTTGCGGCGGTCACAATGAAATCGTGGCCCGCTGGGTGCGTCCCGAAGGCGCTGCAGCCGGCGAGCAGGCCGGCGAATATGGCCGGCACGAGCAATTTCGCGCTCATATCAGTCCTCGGCAGCGCGCTGGCGCCTCATTTCTTAGGAAACACGGCATCGGTATTGGGCATGACCGGATCGAGCTCACGCCAGTCGTGCTGCGCGGAGGGTTTGCCTTCCTGCCACGAGGGATACGTGTTCATCGCATCGGGCACCTGCGCCGGCCACCAGCACGGATCGGAGCACCCGTACAAATCCGCCTCCATGGGGTGGCAGAGCGAAGCAAGCCCCCCGAAGGGATCGACTTCCCAACCGGGGTCGAACGTGGTGGCGCACCCGGCCACCGTCTCCATGGCGGTGACCTCCTCGACGTGCCCCGCTTCGGCCGCCTCGAGCAGCAGCTCGGCCTTCTGATTCATCGATTTGAGTCCGCTCATGCGGCCCTCCTCGGCTCAATGTGCGTGCTGAAAAAACTCGGATTGCGGACACTGATCTCGGCGTACACGCGAATGCCGAAATCGACCCAGCGCCGCAGCAGATTGCAGTAATGATAGGTGCGATGGTGCGGATCGCCGTAGCGCACCCAGGATTCGTGATAACACCCGCCGGCGCACAGATTACGGATGTGGCAGCTCGCGCAGTGCGTACCGCTGCGATCGGCGGCGTGCTCGAGAAACGCCCCGAGACGCTCGCTCGCGATGCCGTGCTCGACGTCCCCGAAGGTCGGCAGATCTGAGCCGGTGAAGCGGTGGCACAGATTCAACCCGCCCTGATGATCGACGGCGAGCAGACCCACCCCGGCGCCGCACGGCAGAGCTTTACGCCGGCCCTCATGCAGGTCGGTCATCAGCTGATGCATGTTGGCGAAGCCGGTGTTTCGGCCGACCAGCGCGGCGGCGAGATATTGTGCCCCGAGACGCTCAAATCCCGCATACACCTCGGCGAGCTCCGCCGCCGAGAGCGTCGGCCCGGCCAGCTCTGCGCCGGTGACCGGTGCATAACCGACCTCGTGAAAGCCGAGCTGCCCGCGCAGATGCTCATGAATGGCCTCTACCTCGGTGGTGCCGGCGGTGAGAGTGACACGCGCACCGACGGGCTTCGAGCGGTAGCGGGCGAGCAGCATGCGCACTTTGCGCGCCACCACCTCGTAGGTACCGTGTCCACCCACCGTTCGGCGATTGCGGTCGTGCACCACCGGCGGCCCGTCCATGCTGACCGACAGCCCAAACCGGTGGGCGTCGAAGTAGCTGACGAGTTCCTCGGTGAGCAGAGTCGCATTGGTGGTGAGCGCGAAATCCACCGCCTTGCCCCGCTCCCGCGCGCGCTCCTCTGCGTAATCCACGACCTGGCGGATCAGTGGCATGTTGGTGAGCGGTTCCCCGCCAAAGAATACGACGCTCACCTTCGGTCGCTGCTCCGCCTGCTCCAGCAACAGATCGATGCTGCGCGCGGCCACTTCCATGCTCATGCGCTTGCCGGCAGCGGGAACCGCAAGATCCTCCTTGTAGCAATACCGACAGGCGAGGTTGCATCCGGTGTTGACGTTCAGGACGATGGTGCTGAGCGGATACGACTCGACGTGAATGGCCGCCGGATTGATTGGCCGGCACTCGCCGTCGGAGCGGAGGATCTGCAGCCGCAGAAGTCTCTCGACACACTCTGTGACGGCACTGGGGTCGAAACCAGTCGAGAGGCGCGCGCGGATCCCCTCGGCATCCAGGTCTGACTCCGCCTCGACCAGCCGCACCACCGCAACGCCGAGCGCGTCGAGTTCGAACAGCGCCGTGCTCGGAACGTGCAGCAGCATCGTGCGCCCTTCGAGCGGGACAAGGTGGGCATTGGCGGAATCGAAGATCACTGTGGCGACTCCGTCAGTAGATCGGGGGATTGATCCAACGCTGCACGGTGACCACCAGACGCGCTTTGCCCACCACCGAACCGCGGCCGCTCTTGTGGGTCGCCACCACGAACAAATCGCCGGTGTTGTTATCGGAGAACTCGCGCCGGGGATCTGGACCGCCCCCGGATGGGACGAACAGTCCGTCCTGCCCGAGAGTGCCCGCGAAGCGGGCATCGCCACGCTGGGCGGCGGCGGCATCGAACGGCACCACACTCCAGGTGACCGGCATCGCCCCGAGACGCACCGCCGTCGTTTTCCCGTTGGCACCGGCAACCTCGGTGTAGCCGATCGCCTGAAACTGCGCATCCACCGCCGCGAGCGTTCCGCCGCCGAGGCGGGCAATCGCAAAGGCCGGCTGCACCTGTAGGCGATCAACATGCTGGTAAACCGCCAACAGGTCATGGGTCGACACGCCGCCGATACGCACCGTGCGATAGCCCGGCGTCGCCTGCGCTGCGACGCTCACCTTCAATATCAGGCCATAGGGCTTGTGCGCGGCCACGGTCGTTTGGGTTCCGGGACCGAGATTGACCCGTCCAACGAGCGCTCTGCCGACCACGACGACCCGCTGCGTGGTACCGGCTCTCAGGGCGCTCGGGATCACGGCCATGACCTCGGCGCGCCCCGTCGCTCGCGCCGCCGCCCAGTTCCCGCCGATCTCCGCGTGCTTGATGAGAAACCAGCGGCCGCGGATGCGCGCACCGTCTGCGGAGGCAAAATACACCTCATGCACCGATTGGCCACCGAGCGTGCCTGTCCCGCGCCACTGAAAGCCGGTGTAGACGATCGCGTCCGACGCGCCATCGAATCGAGCGCCGTCGGCGTAGCGCAATTGATAGTGCGCACCGTAGCGATCCGCAGCCGTTCGTCTGATGAGTGCCGTGCCGTAATAGGCCCCATGCCCCGGGGTCTCGCCGTGAACGATCCACTGGCCGGCAAGACTGGCGTGCGGCCGGTGCTGCCAGGCCCGCCAAGCCGCGCTGCGCAGCGGAAACAACCGACCTAGCTTGGCGGGCAGCTGTTTGCTGGCGATCCGCCACCAGGCGATATCGCGGCTGCCGTCCTGATATTCCAGATAGGGCCATTCTCCGACGTGAAAGTTGATCAGTTTCAGCCATTCGGCCGGGGTGCGCCGCTGCAGCACGATGCGCGCCACGCTGTGGCAGCGACCGCACATCACATTGAGGTTGTCCGGCAATTTCAAATCCGGGACGTTGGGACGCCGTTCGAGCGCGTAGCGACCGGCGCGCACCTCTGCGGGCGCCAGACCCTGCACGTCGCTCAGGTACTGAATGATCGCCGCCTCGGCCTGGGGCGTCAGCTGCACGCCATGCACCTGACGCATCCGGAAGATCGTCATCGCCCAACCTTCGGGGGTCTTGCGCTCCTCGCTGATGCGGTCGAAGTGGCCCGGCGAAACCTCGCGGTGACATTCGGCGCAGTGGGTGCGAATCTCAGCCAGACCGGTCGGGACCTGAGCCGCCAGCGCCCCACGCCCGATGCCGAGCGCACCGCCGGCCAGGGCGACTACAAGCGTCCCACGCGCCATGATCGAAGAGACTTTCCGAGCCATGCGCCTGCTCCCATGACCAACCCAATCGCCGCTTCCCGCGCGTGGGCGACCCACGGGCGCGGCCGGCTTCACGCCTGATCCCCTGCCGAAACGTGCACCCGCGGCGCCAAACGCCGACGCAGTGCATACGCCGACACGGCGATCACCAGCGCTGCGAGACTGGCATAGAGCTGACTCGCGAGATCCGGACTCATCGCCATTGCCACCAGCACTGCGAGCAATCCGCCGATCGTGGCATAGCTGAGCCAAGGGAACCCCCACATCCGGATCGACGGCTCCGGTTGCCGCTCGCGCCGATGCTTGAGCCGCAGGCGGATCTGCGAAGTGGCCGTCAGCAGATAAATGAACACAATGAGTGCGCCGCCAGCGTTCACCAGAAACGCGAACACGCCCGTGGGCGCCGCCGCATTGGCCACAATGCCGAGCACCCCAACTACCGCTCCCACGGCGACCGAACGCGCTGGAACGCGCCGCGCATTGACCTTCACCAGCCACTTCGGCGCGTCCCCTTGCTCAGCCAGGACGAACAGTACCCGCGAGCACACATAGAAAGCCGAGTTCAGACACGAGAGCACCGCCGTCAGGATGACCACGCTCATCGAGCGGGCGATCCACGGATGTCCGCTCGCCATCAGCGCCAGCGTGAACGGGGAGAACCCCGGCACCACGCGCCGCCAGGACACCACCGCGACGATGCACAGGATCGAAAGCACATAAAAGACCAGAATGCGCAGCATCACCGAGCGGGTCATCGTGGCGATCGCCCGGGCCGGCTCAGCCGACTCCGCGGCCGCCACGGTGGTGATCTCAGCGCCAGTCATCGCAAAAAATACCGTGGCCAGTCCCGCGAGCACTGCCAACATCCCGTGCGGGGCAAAGCCACCGTGACCGCTCAGATTCGCACTCACAAGTCCCGCGGGCGCGAAGCCGAACACAAACCCCGCCGCCAGCGCGATGAAGACGATGATCGCGGCAACCTTGATCGAGGCGAACCAGAACTCGAATTCCCCGTACGAGCGCGCCGACATCAGGTTGACCCCGGTCATTGCTCCCATCAGGCCGAGCCCGAGCGCCCAGGTCGGCCAGCCGAGCCACGCGTGCAGCAACACCGCCCCGGCAATCGCCTCGACCGGGATCACCACCACCCAGAAGTACCAGTACAGCCAGCCGCACACGAAACCGGCGCCATGACCGAGCGCCACCCGGGTGAACTCGCTGAAGGAGCGCACGCTCGGCAGCGTCACCGCCATCTCCCCGAGCATCTGCATCAGCAGCACGATGATGACCCCGGAGCCGAGGTAGCTCAGCACTGCCGCCGGACCAGCGTCCGCAATCGCCACGCTGCTGCCGACGAACAGCCCCGCCCCGATGATCCCGCCGATCGTGATCATCGTGACGTGGCGATGCTTCAGCGTGCGGCTCAGGGCCGCCTGCGGTGCACCATGCTCATCCGAGCTCATTGCGCGCTCCGGACATCCCTTGCCGCCAGTCCGTGCGCCACCATACCTCAGTAGCGGTAGATCGCCGTGAGACCGAAGGTCCGTGGCCGCAGCGTCCACTGGCGCTGCAGTCGGGTGGACTGCTCGCACGCCTGGGTCGCCGTGGTGCACGCCCCGGGATCGATCGAAAAGATGTAGCTGGTGATCGGATGCGTGTCGGTGAGGTTGTCGACGAAAGCCTCGATACGCCACTCGCCAAATCGCATGCCGCCGCGCATCTGCAGCGTATTCATCGATGGCAAGGTGTAGTTCGCGGCGTCGTACTGCAGCGTGACGGGATCCTGCTGCGGCGTCAGCCAGCTCGAGCGACCCTGATATTCGTCGTCCAATCGGACGAACGAGGCCCGATCAAAGAGGCGAAAGTCGTATTGCAGGCCAAACGAGAACGTGACCGGAGGAGTCGGCTCTCCAGAGCCGTTGCCGCTGTCGCCCACCGTGATGGCATCTCCATTGCCGACGATCGGGTTCACCTCCGCAGCCGAGAGTCGCGAGGCGCTCGTGAAGCGGGCATCCGTGTAGCCGAAACTGAAATTGCCCGTCAGATGATCCGTGAGCAGGAACTGCGCCTGCAGGTCCGCACCCTTGACAACCGCCTTACCGAGATTGTCGATGAAGGAGATCTGACAGACCGGCGGCACCACCAGCTGTTGAATATTGTTCCACTGAATGTAATAGACACTCGTCGCGATTCTCAGGCGTCCCGCGAATTCGTTCTTCGCACCGATTTCGTAGCTGTTGACCGAGTCCGATTTGTACGTCTGCGGCGCCCCGTTGATACCGAAGGTTTGAAAGTCGGTCGCACAGGCCGCATATGGCACTGGATTGTTGGCGCCGCCCGGCCGGAATCCCTTGGCGTAAGTGAAGTAATACAGATTGTTCGGATCGTGCTGATACGACAGGCTCACCTTGGGTGTGAAGGCATTCTGGGCTTCGGCGCCCGTCCCACTCTGTGGCGGCAGATACAGCTGCGGACCGCCGGTGAGAGTGTGGAAGCTGAAGCGCATGTGTGATTCCCGCGCCCCGACCGTCAGGCTCCATTGCCGGTTGAACGCGTATGTCGCCTGGCCGTACCAGGCGTACTGAGTGTCTTTGGCGAAGGTCTGCAGGAAATACGAATCATTCGGGAAGCGCGGGTCGTAGAGAATCGGCTGATAGGGCGTCACGCACGCGCCGGTCACCGCACTGAAGTTGCAGAACACTTGCGAGTAGGGAACGCCCAGGTACGCCTGGGTCAGCTCGTTGAGCAGCGGATCGTGGATCTGCTCCAGATAGCTCTGCCGGGCACTGCTGAAAAACAGGCCGGTGGTCCAGGACAGGGCCGACTTCGGATCATTCGATTCCAGCCGCACCTCTTCGACCAGATTCTGCTGATGGTTGTCCACCGTCGCCGGCGAGCGGTAGTTGGTCGCCCCGGCCGGAAGATGTACGCCATTTGCATCGAGCAGCAACGGCAGGCCGGAAGCGACCGACGCGAACACGGCTGATGACTGATAGAAGCCGAGGTTGTAGATCGTGCCCTCGTAGCCGCTGGTTTCCGTGCGATGGAAATACGAGCTGTCGATGATCAGTTTGACCGGACCGAGGTCCCCGCTCACGCGTAACGACGGCAGGTAGAACTTGTCGGGCACTCGCAGCTGATCGGGATTGGCGCTGACGTAGCGATCCTGACTGGGATTGGAGTAGATCGGCCAGTAGTCGTTGGTGTTGTTGGCCACACGACTCTGGTAGTAGAAGCTTGGTCGCACCCGCCAGTGGTCGTTGATCTTCCAGATCGCCGCCAGACGGAACATCTCCCAGTTGACGTAGTTGGCGTCATGCTGAACCCCGGCGAGGGTCACCGGGTTGATCAGATCGATATACCCGCCCTCGTGTCGATAGTACAAATCGGCCCGCACGCCGAACTTGCCATCGACGATCGGCGTACCGGCCGCCACACCTGCCTCGTAGCTTGGCGAGCCTCCCTGCGTATACGCGACTGTCTCTTTGCTATACACGCTGGTGCGGGTCAGGCTCGGCGGCGTCGTGATGTAGCGCACGGTGCCGCCCTCGGAACCGGCGCCGAAGAGCGTTCCCTGCGGCCCGCGCAGCACTTCGATGCGCTGTAGATCGAAGGCAACCGGCAACGCCTCGTCGGCGTTGAACGCCAGTCCGCGCATCTGTATCGGGGTATCGTCAATATAGATGCCGGTCGTGCCGGCGCCGCCGCTCGATGCGATGCCGCGAATGGCGATGCTGTGCGTGCCGGACGTGTCGATATTGATGCCGGGCACGAAATGCGCCAGGTTTTCGATATCGTTGATGCCGCGCATGTCCATCTGCGACTGCGAGAGCGCCGAGATGCTCATCGGCACTTTGCTGATCTCCTCGGCCCGGCGCGTCGCGGTGACGATGATCTCCTTTAACTGCGGCATACCGCCCGCGGCGCTCGCCGCCGGCGCGGCGAGCAGCATGGCGACTGCGGCAAGGAGCACGCTGCGCCCGCAGGGTGGCGGTCGGTGCGATCTCAGGATGTCGTGTCGAAGATGGAGCATGGCCCAAACCCCCTGATCTTCTGAAAACCCGTCCGCTCAAGCGCGGCGCCGTGCCCCGACCCCCGCCTGGACACGCATTGCGACGTTCGCCGAATATCGATTAACAATACTTCTAAATCGGCTGATTCACTTTAGCGCAGCCGATGGCGAAAGGTCAAACTTGCCTATCGGTTACCGATATTGAGATATACTTCGATTCGATGGCCACAAAAATCAAGAATCCGCCGGCGAGAAGCTCCCGGACAGCCGCGCGTAAAGCGGCGCCCCGCGCCGCAGATGCACCCGCACACGATCCGCTGTTCAACGACTCGGCGCAAAAGGCGCTCGCGGTGCTCGAGGCTTTCGGCCGAGGACGCAGAATTCTTAAACTCGCCGAGACTGCGGAGCTTGCCGGCATCAGCAAGGCTTCGGCACAGCGCTGCATCCACACACTGGAGGTGCTTGGCTACCTGCGACGCGACCGGCGCGGCACAGGTTGGGCGCTCACGCCGCGCGCACTCGGCATCGCCCACGCCTATCTCTCGGGCTATCGCCTGATCGAGCAGGCGACGCGCCATCTGGTGGACCTGAATCACGCCACCGGCGAGTCCGTCAGCTTGTCCGAGCCCGATGGGACCGACATGGTGTTCGTTGCCCGCTTCCCGAGCCACAAGCGCTTTCTCATCAACATGCCGGTCGGTACCCGCCTACCGATGTATTGCACCGCTTCTGGGCGGGCTTATCTGTCGGTGGTGCCGCAGGGCGAGGCGCGTGAGCTGTTGCGTCAATCCACGCTGCGCGCGCTCACGACGCACACGGTCACGGACTTGAACCGCATCTTTGCACTCATCGAGTCTGCCGGGCACGATGGCTTTGCCTGCTCGGACCAGGAATGTTACCGGGGCGATCTCACCGTCGCCGCGCCGGTCATCGGCGAGGGCGGACATCCGGTCGGTGCCATCAACATCTCCGCCCCCACGAGCCGGTGGACGATCGAGGAGATGCGAGCGAAACTCGCGCCGCTCGTGGTCGAGACCGCCCGCGCCGTCTCAAGTGGCGCGGTGCCACAGGCTCACGGTTAATTTGCCTCGAATCAGGAGCACTGACATGCCGAGATGTAAAGGCGAGATTGCACGCGCACTGACCCTGGGGATGGCGCTCCTGGCCGGACTCGCCTCAGTCGGCGCCGCGCGGGCTGCAGACTCGGGCCACAGCGCCGTGTTTGATGCCAATTGTTCCATGTGCCACCAGCTACGTGCCGCCGGAGTGCCGGGACAGTTCCCGCGCCTCGCCGGGCGCGCCGGCAAGATTGCCGCCACGCAGGCAGGCCGGCGCTACCTGGAGCATGTGGTGCTGTACGGCATGATGGGTACGATTACCGTCGATGGCAACCAGATCGTGGGCGGAGTTATGCCCTCCTTCGCCTCGCTGTCTGACCAGGATCTCGCCGCCGCGCTCAATTACGTGATCAGCCTGAATGCCGCGGGCAAGCTGCACTGGAAGGGCTCCGTCATAACCCCCGCAGCGCTCGCGCATGTGCGCGCCGGCAAGCCCTGGTCCGCGATGCAGGTCCATCAGCTGCGCACCACCGTCCTCGGTAAGCCGCATCGATAGCCGCTCTGCTCCCGTGCCGCGGCCTTGAGTCAGTGCGGCGGGGGAGCCGATTTCTCGCGCCGCTGAGCGCGGTAGGCCTGCCAGGACCGGTCGATCAGGTAATCGCGAATCGCGACTGCCTCGCCGGCGGTGAGCTTCGTATCGAGGAACGGAAAGCCCGCGCCGCATCCGAAGCAGGGCATGCCGTGGCGTCTCTTTGAGCCGGCAAGCACTATCGCAAAGAAATGCGCGCGCACGCCCGCAGGCATGTAGCGTAGGTCCGGTATGCCCCCGTGCAGCGTCCAGGCGCCATCGCCATCGGCGTCCGGACCGTGGCAGTCCCAACAGACGAACCGACGGTACAGACGCCGCCCCGCCCGGATCTCGGCGCGGCCGAAAGACTCCGCAGGCGGGCGTGGTACCGCAGGGATCGCGGCGTGGGCGGGTGGCAGGCGAGCCGTTCCGTCCAGGCGGAAAGCGAGCAAGCGGGCGGGCCCGCGCAGGGAGGCCGGCGTACCCATGTTGCTGCCTTTGTCGAACAGCCGCGAGGCGGACCCATAACCGACCGGCTCCAGCACGTACTGCACACCCTGTACCTCATAGGTGATGGGCACCGCGTCATTTGCCGAACCGGTGTTGAGCGACCACAGTCTGCGGCCGGTATCGGCAGCATAGGCGTCGAACCAACCCGTACCCTGACCGGCGAAGACGAGATTTCCGGCCGTCGCCAGCACGCCACTGTTCACGGGCAGAGGCTCATCCACCGTCCACTGCGCCGCCTCGCGGACAGGGTTCCAGGCGTAGAGTTTCCCCCGCCGCGCGGTCTGTCCCTGCGCGCGATGCACGCGGGCGTCGGCAGCAGGGATGTACACCAGCCCGGTGATCGGGCTGTAACTCATCGGCCACCAGTTGTGAAACGCCGCCGGTCGCATGCCCCCGCCCCAGGCGGCCGGTACCGGCACCATCCGCGGATCGAGCGGCGTGGCGGAGATGAGCTTGCCGGTATGGGCATCGAGAACGTAGAACGTGCCGTTCTTCGGGACAGTCATCGCAACGTAGTGCCTGCGGCCATCGATCTGCAGATGTGCCATGACGATCTGCATGTTTTCGGTATGCGGGCTCGTCTGGTAGTACCAGTTCAAACGGCCCGTGGCCGCATTGACGGCAATGACGCATCCGGAGAACAACTTCCGGCCACCGACCCTCAGGTTCATCCGATCGCCGTACAGCATGTCCGGATCGGCTGCGGTCGTGCTGAAGATCACCTGATCCGTTGGCGCATCATAGGTGATCGCCGTCCACACGGAGGCGCCCCCGGTCGTCCACCAGCGCTTTCCGCGCCAGGTTCTTGCCGCCATGGCCAATGCCGGCTCCTTCGCATCGATGCCGCTCGGCGTATCGGGTACGGTCCAGAAGCGCCAAAGATGCCGGCCGGTGACAGCATCCACGGCAAGCAAGGAACCGCGCACCCCCGTGTCGCCGCCGTTATAGCCGATATAGACGCGCCCTCCGCCGACGCGCGGTGAGCCGGTGATACCGGTTTGATCAGGGTTGCAGACCCGTGTCTGCCACTGCTCTGCGCCCGTTGCGGCATTCAGGGCGATCAACCGGCAATCGCCGGTGCCCACGTAGACCTTGCCTTGCCATACGGCCACTCCGCGATTCGTTCGGGCGGCCCAGGAGTTGCGATAATGATCGAGCCGCACGCGGGGCTGGTAAGTCCACGCGATCTTGCCGGTCACGGCATTCACCGCATAGACGCGGTCGAATGGGGCAGAGAGGTAGATGATGCCGTCCACTTCGATGGGCTCGGCGGCCAGACCCATAACGCTCGGCACATTCAGATACCAGGCGAGTGCCAGCCGCCGCACGTTGCGGGCATTGATCTGCCGCAAGGGACTGAAGTGTTGCTCGTCATAGCGGCCATTGACCAGCCAGTCGCGGCCACTCGAGGCCTCCGCTGCAACACGTTGATCCGAGACGTTGCCCGGCCGCTGCAGCGTGCGCGCGACCGCGCCGAGCGCCATCCCCATCGCTGCGGCACTCAGGGCACACCCGAACAGCCCCGCCACGAGCCTGGCGGAGCGGCTGCTGTTCATGAACTCTTCTCCCGGCCGAGAACCCTTCACCGCCCGTGGCCCGCGCAACGTGGTAAGCACCTGCGCATCGCTCGAGAGCGCGCTGTTCGGGCTCGCGCTCCGAGGGACGCGCACTGCCCCACGCTAAGCAGTCATCGAGCCGATCGTTCCCCTCACCGGCACACCCAGGTCGGTGCGGCGGCGAGACTCGGCACACGCTCGACGGCCGAGCATCTGCCGCCAGTGCGTCGCATTGGAGGTGTCATGTCCGGGACACGCTTTCGCCCACAGGGAGATGCCGAATGCGCTGCCCCGTGGCCGCAAAGATGGCGTTGGCAAACGCCGGCGCGATCGGCGGCATGCCCGGCTCGCCGACTCCCCCGAGTGGCACCTCGAAGCCCGCTTGCTGCACGTGCACATGGATCTCCCGTGGCGCTTCGGGCAGACGCAACAGGGGATAGTCGTTGAAGTTGGATTGCTGCACCCGACCGTCCTTGAACGTGATCGCACCATGCTTGGCCACCGTGAGACCCATGATGCACGCCCCTTCCAGCTGAGCGCGTACCCGGTCCGGGTTGACCTGCGGACCACAGTCAAAGGCGATGTCCACCCGCGGAACTGCAATCCGGCCCGACCGGTCGACCTCGACCTCGACCACCGCCGCGGCATAGCTCATGAAGCTGTAGGTGGCTGCCAAACCCAGCCCCCGTCCCTTCGGCAGCGCTCGGCCCCAACCCGCCTCGCGCGTAGCCCGCTCGATCACCGCGCGCCATCGTCCGGTATCGAGCGGATAGCGGCGCGGAGACTCGCCGTAGTTCCACTGATCCGACAGCGTACGCGGGTCGATCCGACGGTCCGGTCCCAGCAGCGACAGTTGGTACTCCCGCGGGTCACGCCCTGCCGCATGCGCCAACTCGTCGATGAAGCTCTGGATCGCGAAACCGTGCGCGATGTTGTACACGGAGCGGAACCAGCCGATGCGCGTGTAGGCGGGCACCTTCGGAATTTCCAGTCGGATATTCGGGATGCGGTACGGGATGTTGATCATTCCCATGCCGTATTCGCTCGAATCCTCCCCCTCCGCTCCGGCCACGAAGGTCGCATCCTCGGTCGGGGAAGCGGAACGGTGCAACCATGCAAGCGGCAATCCATCGGGCCCGAGCACCGCCTCCAGCCGCTCCATCGCGACGGCCTGGTAGTAGTCGTGGCGAATATCATCCTCGCGGGTCCACATGACTTTGACAGGCGTCCCACCCATCGCTTTGCTCAGCACAGCGGCTTCACCCGCAAAATCCCCGAGTGACTTGCGCCCGAAGGCACCGCCAAGCAAGGTCACATTCACGGTGACGTCCGATTCCTTCATGCCGAGCAGTCCGGTGATCAGATCGCGCGTCCCTTGCGGATCTTGCACCGGCGCCCAGACTTCGCAGTGACCGGCAACGATGCGGGCGGTCGCCGCCGGCGGCTCCATCGAGGCATGGGCGAGAAACGGCAGGTAGTACTCGGCCTCGATCCGCCGGGGCGCTGCCTGCAGCGCAGACAGTGCGTCGCCGTCGTTACGCACGACCTCGGCCGGCCGACGAACCGCCTGCTCCAACTGCCCCTCGAACCGCTGCGAGTCGAAGCTCGCGTTCGCGCCATCGTGCCAGCGGATCTTCAGCGCCTCACGGCCCTTGATGGCCGCCCAGGTATTGCGCGCCAACACCGCCACGCCCCCCAGCGGATACGCCTGGGCCGGCAGCGGATGCGCGGCGATCTCCACCACGCGCACCACTCCCGGGACCGCCAGTGCGGCACGCGCGTCGTAGTCGATGAGCCTGCCGCCGAGCACCGCAGGTCGCGCGACGACGGCATAGAGCATCCCTTCAAGGCGCGTATCGATGCCATAGCGGGCCCGTCCGGCGACGATATCCGCGCCATCGATGGCCCGCGTGCTCAGTTTGCCGATATAACGAAACTGCTCCGGACTTTTAAGCCGGACCCGCTGGGGGTCGGGAACGGCCTCGCGGGCTGCCGCTTGAGCGAGATCTCCGTAGGAGAGGTGCCGTCCGCTCGCGCGGTGCCAGAGTTGCTGCGCCTCGGCATGCACCTCGCTCACCGGCACGCCCCAGTGCGCGGCCGCTGCGCTTTCGAGCATCATGCGCGCCGCAGCGCCCACCCGCCGCATGGGTCCGAAAAAATGGCGCATGCTGCGCGAACCGTCGGTATCCTGGTTACCATAGCGCGCCTGATCCCCTGGCGCCTGCACCACCCTCAGCCGCGGCCACTCGGCCTCCAATTCATCGGCGACCACGAGCGCCATGCTGGTTCGAATCCCCTGACCCATCTCCGGGCGCGCCACCGTTATCGTCACGGTGTCATCCGGATGAATCGCCACGAAGACCAGCGGATTCTCCACCGCCCCGCCCGGCTCAGCGTCCACTCCGTACTTGCGTGAGGCAGTGCCCGCCAAGGCAATCTGCCCGGACTCGTGCAGGCACAGCACGAGAGCACCGGCCACCACACCCTTCAATACCGTGCGGCGAGTTACCCCGTGCGCGCGCTCGAGCGCATCGTGCTGTTCCGTCATGGCGTCTCCCTCAGCTGTTGCGCCGCCTGATGGATCGCGGCACGGATGCGTGGATAGGTGCCACAACGGCAGAGATTGCCGGCCATGGCCGCATCGATCTGGTCATCGCTCGGTTGGGGCGTTGCGCGCAGCAGTGCCACGGCGCTCATGATTTGCCCGGCCTGACAGTACCCGCACTGTGCCACGCCGAGCGCCAGCCATGCCGACTGCACGGCGCGTCCAATCCGCCCCTCGCCAGCCGCTTCGATGGTGGTGATCGACTTGCCCTGCACCGCCGCGAGCGGCGTGAGGCACGCTCGCACCGGCTCGCCCGCAACATGAACCGTGCAGACCCCGCACAGCCCCATCCCGCAGCCAAATTTCGCCCCGGTCAATCCCAACTCGTCCCGCAGCACCCACAACAGTGGCGTGTCCGGCGCAGCGTCCACGTCCACGGAACGTCCGTTGATGTGCAATGTGAGCGCCATGGACTCTCCAATCAGCTATTGGGGCGGGAAGCGGATTTTACCCCCGGACCGTAACCGGCGCTGCCATAGACGCTGAGCGCTGCAGGTGCGGCGCATTGCCTCTGCAGTCGCGCCACTACTTGATTGCGGTAGCGCGTCAGCCCCGTCTGCGTCAGCGGTTCGTGGCGCAGCCGCGTCACCTCAGCCACTGTATAAGGATGCGCGCCACGCCCGACAGACGCCGGCGCGCCGAGATCGAACACGACCCAGTTCATGACCCGCGTCAGCATCCGGTCCGACAGGCTGCTTAAGGCCACATCGGGTAGCCGCACGAGGAACTGCCGTCCCTGGCGCGTGCAGAGAAAACTTCCGGTCAGATGCCGCAACGTCGGCACCGAGCGCGGCGCCGAGACGCCTTCTACTCCGTGGCAGCCCCCGCAGGAAGTCAGATACGCAACCTGCACCGCCGTGAGGTGGCTGACCGCATGTCCCGCGGAAGAAGGGGCCGGCGGGCCGGCGGCATGTGCCGGCCGGGCTGTGGCTATGGCGGGGGCCGCCACCGCAGCGCTGCGCGCCGCCGCGAGGCCGATGCATCCCCCGAGGCACCAGAGCGTAACCGCGAGCGCGCGCAGCAGCCGCGGGCCACCGCTTGCCCACTGCCCAGCGCGCAGATTCATTCCGCCAATCCCACCAACACTGCCATCGAACAGTGATACTCGAAGCTGTTGGTCCCAAAACACCAGATGATGTGATTGTTCGCCTGCGGCCGGTAGATCGGCATCGCATGATCGGTGTTGAGGCAACTGCATTTATTGCATTCATTGGCGCCGCAGCAATCCCGGTAGGCGATCAGGTAGGCGCGCTGATCGTCGGGATTGATGCAGCTGCCGATCCACGAAGTCGGCGAGGGCTGCGAGCCGGGCGGACAGGAATGCACGCTGCCTCCGCAGCACGAACAGAGATTGCCGTCGATGCCGCAATAGCGCCAGTAATTGCACGCTGTGTCATCGTGCGTTTGGGCCGCACGGCTGAAGTCCGTGCCCTGCGCCGGTTCCGCCGCACGCGCACGCTGCACAGGCAGTAGCGGAAACAGCGGCGCAGCGACCAGGAGTGCCCCAAATCGCGACAGCATGCTGCGCCTGGAAACCCGACCGGCCAGGCGCCGGGTCAGCCGCTCGCTCCACTTGTCCAGATCAGATCGTTGCATGTCATTCACCTCGCACTCTGACCAGGCCCGGCGCCACAATCTGCGTAGCCCGACCCACTGCGCCCGACTCGGCATTCATCACCCACAGCCACTGGTGCGACAGCGCGAACAGCAGCGGATGCGTATCCTGCGTCACTGCGACCAGATAGGCTGACTCCGGCACCGCCCAGCGATCGAGCAGTCGATGCGTGCGCGTATCAAGCACCCAGATCTGCCGGCCGGGCTTCTCAAAGCTCCAGGCCGGCCCCTCGTGCATCAGCACGAAGAGTCGATGGCGCGACGGCTCGTAGGCAAAGGGCACCTGTCCTCCGGGACGCCAGGTGATCTGGCCGACGTGCGAAGTGGCCGGTGACATGCCCGCCGCCTCCTCGATGGACCAGGGCTTACCGAACCGGGGGTTATCGGCCAGGTGCACCGGGTGCACCCAGCCGTCATAGGTGATGAACAGCGCCCGTCCGCTGTGCTCGTCGGCAACGCTCTCGTCCATTACCGGATCGTGCATGACATCAAAAAAGCGCTTGGTGCGCCGTACCGTGTAATGGCCCTGCGGGTCGACGTCCGCCACTGCGAGCGATCCATCGGCGCACAGAGAGGCAAAGCCGCGCTTGCCGAAGGGAAACACCAGCCCACAGCCGGGGACTTCGACCGACGTCAGCACCTTGCGGGCATGCAGGTCGATCACGCTGACGGCGGGCGCCGGTTGAAAGCTGTAGACGTATCCGTAATGCCCATCCGGACTCAGCGCGAAGGTGTGCGTCTTTGGATCGGAGATCAACCGGCCCGGCAGCGCAATCTCGCCCTCGTTCGCAAGCGTCGGCCCCCCGTATATCGACAGCACATCTTCGCGCTTGCCCCGATTGCCCAACGTCCAATAGGTCTCCGAGATGTACAGCGTGCGGTCATCCGGTGCCCAGGCAAAATTCGCGTATTGCGACGAGTACACGGTCGCTACATCTTGCAGCGTATCCCCATTTATGATGCGCACACCCCCGCCCTCGAGCCCGTCCATCGCGCTGTAGCTGAGGTCGTGGGCGGTGAGTCCGTTGAACGCGGTCACGCCCGCCATCTCGCTCTGCAGCACGGGCGGGGTGTGCGTCGGCGGTGTCAGCGCAGCGCCCCAGGCCGGCATGGCCAGTCCCGCGCCGACCAGCAGCACCAGCGCGGCGCCGGCTGCGATACCCGTTCGGTATGCGATTCGCTTCATATTACGCCCCCTGAGTATTATGGGACACAAACGGATAGGCCAGTTTCTCCAGCGCCTGCTCGACCGCCCAGTGCGCCGTGAGGAATGCCGCATCGGTGTGCGGACTCATGGCCGCATCTGCATTGGCGACTGAAATGCGTCCGAAGGGCTGCCGGGCCGTGACGCAGGAGCGCTTGTCGGTCTCGGTGAATACCCAGTCCATCGGATCCTCCAGGCTGCTGTACGTGTACGAATAACCATGACACCAGCGATTGACCATGATGCCAAGGACGTCCTTGCGCGGATCGAAGCCACCGGATCCGAGAACGCGCACGAGCTGCTCACGGATGTTCCGCTCGAAAGTCTCAAACGACGTGCTCATCAGCTCCGCCCGGCCCATGGTGTATTGCGCCTTGCGCGGGTGCCCTGGAAAAGTCGGATAGCGCGTCATGGAAAGCGCGATCGGATCGCGGGGATGGGCCGAGTGGCGCAACGCGCCGAGGTCCACCGGCTCTGGAAGCCAGAACCGGTCGTGATACATCGTTGGCGTGACTACGGTGCTGATACCGAGTCTCTCGAATGCCTTCCAGTTGCGCAGGAACACCGTCGTGTACACGATCGGCGCCTTGATGTTGTACGCCAAGGCTTCCTTTTGCGTCTTGGGCAGCTCTGGGACGAGATATGGAATCATCATGTTCCAGTTGGCCATGATGCAGTAGCACGCCCGAACGTCGTAGAGCTTCCCGCTTGCGCTCGCCGAGGGGCTGTACGACACGATGACCTCGCGAGCCGTGGCCGGATCCCCGTCGTGACGAACATTGAGTACCGTATGGTTGAGACGGATGCGGGTCGAGTTTCCTGGACGATCGAATAGCGAATAATCGACGCGCGCCATGCCGACGTCCTCTTGCGTCGAGCCGGGTACCGCGGCGGGAATCAGCTTGCGGACCAGCAGCCGCACCAATGTTGCATTGCCGTCTGGGAAATGCACGTCACCGTGCCCTGGGCGCTGGCGCCCGTGCATGCCACCGGGCAGGTCCGCCAGCAGGCCGCGCGGCAGTGGATCGAGCTTCAAGCCATAGAAGCCGGGCAGGCTGCCCATGCCCCAGGCAAACAATGCCGGCAGCACGTCCGCGCCCGTGCCGAATACGCTGCGTCCGAGATTGCGATAAAACCAGTAGGCCTGCGGGTCGAGCTTGACCACTTTGAGCAAGTAGTCCTCGAAGCTCATGCGCGCCAGCTGCTCGAGCTTCTGCGCCTGTGTCAGCCCCCGCAAGTAGTCCGGTTGCGCCGGATCCTGCAGGCGCTTCAGATCCTGTTTCGCCTGTTCGGACAGCGGCATTTCGCGCAGGAATTCATCGGTGAAGCGCGGCTGGGGGTCGCCGAGGACGTTACCCGGCAGGTCACCTGAACCGCGCGGCTGCACAACCAGCCGGTCGGCGCCCCAGGTCTCGCGGTCGAAGAAATAGCTGCGCCGCAGCCCCATCGAAGCATACAGGCGCTCATTGCTCGCGTTGTCGCGAACGTAGCGTGACAGATCGACGCCGATGTCCTGCAGCACCTCGCGGGCCCACTGGTTGTAGCGCTCCGGAGACTCGATGTCATAGGTGCCACCATTGACCACGAGGGTGTCACCGCCGTAGTGGAACTCATTGCGCCGCGCGTGTCCACCGACGTCATCGTTGTTATCGATGATCAACACCCGAGCGCCGGGACCGACGTTCTTGTGGAAGAAATGCGCTGCGGCAAGACCGCTCAACCCGCCCCCGACCACAACGAGGTCATAGTGCTCCCCAGTATGCTCAGCGCGGCCAAGATCGACCTTACGCGTGTCGCGCAGGTGGTGTGCCGCGGTGTAGGAGCCCGGAGCGAGGCCGCGCAACCCGGTGCGCATCGGTGGATAGGGATAGGTCTCATCCGGTGTCGCAACGGTTGCGGGTGCGGGACGGTCCGCGTTGTCCGCCGCAAGCCCCACATCCGGCAGGGCAAGGGTTCCGGCCACCATGGCCACGCCATTGAGGAAGTCGCGACGTGAAATGTCTCGGTCCATGCCAAGAGCGTGATCGCCGTCCGATGCCACCGGCCCGCAGCGCTGCTCAGGATCTTTCTTCACGAGATCTCCACTGTCGAGTTTCAATCATCGCGCTCGACGGCGCTATTCGCTGCGCCGGTTTGCGAAGCTCAAACGCTATCCTTCACCCCGCCACCCTCGGCACGGGCCGCCGCCGCTTCACGCTGCGCCGAGCGCAGCATGGCGAGCGCAGCATAGGTCACCACTGCCGCGACCAGCCAGCGCAGGGCTCGCAGCGGCAGACTCTTGACGATGAACGCCGCGATCAGGACTCCGAGTACGCCCGCCGTAGCGATGCCGACCGACGGCCCCCAGGCAAAACGTCCGCTGCGCAGGAACCTCACGCCGGCCGCGGGCAGCATGACGCCACCGGAGCCCATCATGATTGGGAAGGCAGCGCGCAGATTGAAACCGAGCAGCGCCAAAATCACCATGGTCGGCGCATACCAACCGATGCCGATCGTCGAGAGCGCGCCCAGCACGAAATTCGTGGCCACCGCGGCTACAAACTTCCAGCCGGTGAGCGAAAGTGCCGCACCACCAACCGGGAAACTGCCAAGGTTACCCATCACGAAGAAGGCGGCGGCAACCAGCAGCGCGGCCCCCATGAGCACCTGGATCGAGCGGCGCCGCATGCGGCTCACAACACCGGCTCCGAGCCAAGCGCCGGCGGTGGCACTCGCCACCATGGCGAGCAGGAGCTTCGGATCGACCGTGATCAGGGTGACGAAGATGATCGTTTCGGCGATGCCGACCGAGACACTGCCAACGGTCAGGGTACCGGGGATGAGTTCATCACTCGGTCGGCCGCGGAACTTGTACAGCGCGGTGGTCGTGGCATAGGAGCCAATGCCGAGTGCATCGCCGAAGTTAGTCAGAAACCCGATACCGAGATCTGACCAGCTCGGCCGTTCGCGCAATTCCCGGCGACGCGACAGCGCGAACCACTGCACGAAGAACAGCGCACTCAGGATCGCGATCAGCGCGAACAATACGATCTCCGGGATGCTCATCCGCCCCCCGGCGCGCGTCCGATCGAGCGATCGAGCGCATCACGAGTCTGTAGGTAGCGTATGGCGGCGCGTGCCGCCATGCGACTGAAGCCGTGCAGGCGGATGGGTCGGACGGGGGTCAGCGGAAAGCCGAGACTCTCGGCCGGCTCGCCGAGTGCCCGACGTGCCAGCACTCGCCCAAGGGTGGTCGCCATGGCGACACCACGGCCGTTATAGCCTAGGCCCGCCAGCAGTCCCGGCTCTGGCTCATGCAGGTGTGGAATTCCATCGCGAGTCATCGCCACGAATCCACCCCATCGATATTCGATTGGCACGCCGGCGAGTTCCGGATAGAGCTCGCGCAGCGCCCGCTCATGGGTCGGGGTGTTCGCCGGAGACGGAATGTCGGTGTACGCGCCGCGCGTGCCAAGTACAAACCGTCCGGAAGCATCGAGCCTGAAGTAGCGCAGAATTCTCTGCGTATCCGAAACCGATTGCCCGTGCGGCAGAATGCGTGTACGTAGCTCCGTTGGCAGCGGTGCACTTGCCACCTGGATCGACGGAACGGCGACCACCGTGCGCCTGAGTTGATCGAAAACGCGATCGGTGTAGGCATCAGTGGCGACGATGACGGTTTGCGCGGCAACCGCGCCGCGCTCGGTGTCAATGCGCCAGATCCCGCCCTGGCGGGCCAAGCGTCTCGCCGGACTGCGCGCAAACAGACGCACCCCATGCCCCTGACAGGCTCTCGTCAGACCGCGCAGGTAAGCCAGCGGCTGCACGGTGCCACCGCGACGGTCTATCCAGCCCCCACAGTAACGCGCCGTACCAGTGAGTTCCGCTGCATCGCGGGCCGAGAGCACCGCGACATCGGCGCCACGACTACGCCATTGCGCCGCCCGCCGTTCCAGCCCCGGCAGCTGAGTCTCGCTGACCGCGAGCTGCAACCAGCCGGTGCGCACCGCGTCGCATTCGATCCCATATTGCTTAATCAGATCGAAGACCAGGTCCGGTGCGGAACCCGCGCAAGCCGCAAGCTGTGCGCCCGCCTGTTCGCCGTAAAGGCGCTCGAGTGCATCGGGGTCATGCTTCAGACCGGCGATCACCTGTCCGCCGTTCAGTCCCGAGCCGCCCTCGCCGATTTCGCCGGCTTCGAGCACGAGGACGTCGCGGCCGGCACTGGCCGCATGTAGCGCCGCGGACAAGCCCGTGTAGCCCGCGCCGATCACCGCGATTTCGGCGCGCGCTTCTGTCCCGAGTTGCGGCAGCGGCGCCAAGGGCGCGCAACTCGACATCCAGAGCGAGCCGGTCGTCGATGCCACGCTGACGTGCCCCCTGCTCATATTGTTTATTGATTATCGATATCAATAAATCGAACCATGAGCGAGCATAGGCCAGCCTCCGAGCAACGTCAATGCGAACCGGGACTCCCCCTGGAGCCCGTTCGTTGGCGCATGGCGAAGACCCGACTCAGCACGGACCTTCGCGACACGACGTAAGAGTTATCCCAGAGGCGCACCGACCGGGATCGTCGGCGCTGGCTGAGGCGCTCAGCCAGAAGATGCCGCGCGCTGCCGGGCGAGATAGTCCTGTACCGATCGCAGCCCGAGCTCATGCGCCGAGATCAGGCTCTCCAGATGCTCGCGGCTGTTGACCAGGCCCTGCGCGGCGATGACGCCGAGTTCGTTGACGAGCACCGCATACGGCAGCTTGGCGACCTGGAATGCGCGACCGGCCTCGGGTGCATTCACAAACCGCTCGAGTGCGACATCATGGCGTGCCGCCATCTGCCGCTGCTGCTGCAGATCGCCGTCTCCCACCAGGAGCAGATCAAGATGCTCGCTTTGCGCGAACGCCTTGACGGTGGGCAGGAGCGACTTGCAGATGGGGCAGGTCGGGGAGACAAAAAAGAGCAGCCGCAGTGCGCCGCCGGGCTGCGGGCCGCCGATCTCGAGCGCATCGCCCGCGAGCGTGCGCACAGTGAGCCTCGGTGCCGCCTCTCCCGTCTGCGGTCCACGTCCGAGCGCGAGCGCGCCCACCGGAGCGATGCGCTCGTGCAATACACCGACCTGACGGGCCAACGCCAACACCGCAATTGCCAGCGCAATGACGGCAACCCACAGCATCACTTGGGAAATGAGCAGCATCACGCAAACCTCTTGCGAAGCTCCGCCGTGGATTGGCGCAGCGAAAGCAGCTGATCGAACGTCCGGTACAGCCCGTAAGCGGCCAACCCCGCGCCGACCCCGTCGACCCACTGCAGCGGTCCGCCCCAAGCGGAGGTCGCGGCGAACAAGGGCGATAGGGCAAGGGCGAGTACCAGATTGCGGACAAGCAGGCCCGGGCTCAACGATTGACGCAATCCTGACTGAAAGCATCCGCAGTCAATCTCGCGCCGCCCGCGGACCAGATTGATGCCCATCGCCAGTGCAAAACCACACAGCAGCGCGATCGCGAGCGCCGCGCCACTGCGGGCATACAGCCCGGTCGCCAAGGACACCGTCACCAGCGACTCCAGGCCGACCACCAACCACGCCATGGACGCGGCCAGCGGTTCCGGAACCAGCCGATAATTGACCACCACGCCTGCCAATTCGTGGCGATGTGCGAGCTTGCCCGCCACTGCGGTCAGGAACACCAGCGCGCCCAGCAGGCGGCTGGCCAACGCGATGGACGGATCGATCGTCACTTGAACGCTCCCCACGCGCTGGCGCGCAGCGCGTGATGCACTGTAGTTGTCGCACGGCGAGCCGGCTGTCCAGTTGAGACGAAGCTCAGCGCCACATCCATAGTATCGGCGACGATACGCAACAGCAATCCCACGCGTCTGGCGCTGATGTCCGTTGCGAATATCGATAACGCGACGAACACCCGTTGTCGGCACCGCACTCGCGAGGCTCGGTGAACGGCAGATCGTTCGTCCGCACCGCCGGATCGTTACCCGCAGCACCGAACTTGATGGCAGCGCGTATGGCTGAAATTGTCGTCGGGCAACATCAACTCAAGCGAAATCGTTACGCCATCATGTGCAACAATTCGCAGCCGATGATCTGCGCGGACAACGAACTGCACACCAGGGCCCGGAAATGTCGCACGCCCTCGCAGGTCACGACTGGAAACGCTCTTGTTTGACGGCAAGCGGCATCTGGCATTCCGATCGCGGGGCTCGATGCGCCCGTTCCAGTCCTAAGTCTCCCCTTCGCCTCGCATCACGACACGCCAGGGGGTCGACTCTTGGCGCTGCCCGGCAGGTTCCTCGAGCTTCATGGTGTGCCGTTCACTCGTCGAAGCCGCTTGGCAGTCTCGGCTCGACCAGGCGACACGATACGCGACGACCGCATTGCTCAAGAGCATTCCGCCCGCTTAGCATCAGTGGATGGAATCCTGTCTGGGCGCCCTTCTTCCTTTGCTGTCGCGCGAGCGTGCTGCCGGACGCGCCGTCGCACTTGCAGTCCTGACGCAGACGACAGGCTCCACCTACCAGAGGCCCGGAGCTCTGCTGCTGATCGCCGCGAACGGGGAGTATGCCGGGTTAATCTCCGGCGGCTGCCTCGAGGGCGACCTGGCCGAACAGGCTCGCGCGGTCATTCACTCTGGCGAGGCGCGCGAGATCGTCTATGACCTGCGCGACCCGAACGATCTGGTGTGGGGGATCGGCTCGGGCTGCGAGGGGGCGATGCGCATTCTGCTGCTGCGGGTGGGGCCACAGGAGCGCTGGCAACCGCTGGCTCATCTGACGGAATCCCTCGCCTCTCATTCCCCGACCGCGATTGCGCTCGTCGCCGCATCTACCGATGAGCGCGTTGCACTCGGCTCAGTCGCATTGCCCGAGGAGCCGACCACGCACTGGCTCACGGAGCCGGCCCGTGCGGCGCTCGCGGCGGCGAGCCGCGCGCACGAGCCCAGCTGGTTCGACCTGTCCGCGCGCTACCGCCTTTTTCTGCTGCCGCTCGCGCTGCCGCCGCGACTGCTCGTGCTCGGCGCCGGACCCGACGCCGCGCCGCTAGCCCGCCTGGCGGGGGAGCTGCGCTGGAAAGTGACACTTGCCGATCATCGCGCCGCCCTGGCGATACCAGCGCGCTTTCCGACAGCGGAGCGGGTGGTCGAAACACGCCCGGAATCGCTACATGCGGTCGTGGATTTAACGGCCTTCGATGCCGCCGTCATCATGACGCACCAGCTGGAGATGGATCGTGCCTACCTGCGCGTGCTGGCCGAGAGCGCGTTGCCCTACATCGGGCTGCTCGGCCCGCCGGCACGCGCGGCGCGTTTGCTAGCGGAGCTCGGCGAGCAGGCGAGCATGCTGCACGGCCGGCTGCGCGCGCCCGTCGGCTTGCACCTCGGCGGTCGTTCACCGGAGGCGATTGCGGTAGCCATCGTGGCCGAGATCCTCGCGTTCCTGAACGGGCGATTGCCGATTGCCGCACCGTTTGCGCCCATCGTACCGGGCGCGCCATGAACAGGTCTGCAGGAGAGCTGCACGCACTCGTTCTCGCGGCCGGCGCCGCGCGGCGCTTTGGCGCTGTAAAGCAGCTCGCGCAGATCGACGGCGAGCCGCTGCTGCGGCGAGTCATCAGGTGCGCAGCCCCGGCGGCAGAACGTACCTGGGTCATCCTCGGGGCCCACGCCCGCGAAATCGAGCCGCTCCTTACCCGATCGCCGGTGACCACATACTTCAATATGCTGTGGCACGAGGGGATCTCCAGCTCGATCCGCGCCGGCATCGAACTGCTGCCGCACTCCTGCACGGCGGTGATGTTAGTTCTCGCCGATCAACCCCTCATCCGCACGCTCGATTACACTCGGCTCGCGCAGGCGTGGCGCGCGGCGCCGACCACGATCGTTGCCGCTGGCTACGGAACCCATGCGGGGGCGCCCGCGATCTTCCCGCGCCGATTCTTCTCCGAACTGCAGCAGCTGAAAGGCGATGTGGGAGCGAAGTCCCTTCTGCAGCAACATGCCGCTGCTTTACATACGGTGCCGATGCCGAGGGCCAGCTTCGATGTCGACACGCCGGCAGATCTTGCCGCCGCGCCAGACTCCACCATCGACTGAGGCTGAGCAAGCAGTATCGTCAGGCGGCGCAACCTGTTGCAGCCACGTTACGGCTGACCGCGTTGAGCGGATCTCCTATACTTTTGCTTCGCGAACGCCGGCCGTCGTTCGACGGCGCCACTGAAGCGGAGGCGCTCATGAGATTCTCCATTCTGGTCAATGGCATCCGGCACGAGGTCCAGGCCGATGCGGACACGCCACTGCTGTGGGTTCTGCGCGACGAGCTGCATCTGGTCGGTACCAAGTTTGGCTGTGGAATTGCGGCGTGCGGGGCGTGCACGGTGCACCTGAATGGCGAGCCAGCACGCGCGTGCGTCACGCCGATCTCGGCAGTCGGCACGGCTGCGATCGTGACCATCGAGGGAATCGGCGCCAGCGAGTGGGGACGCAGGATCAAGAGGGCCTGGCTCGAGCTCGACGTGATGCAGTGCGGCTACTGCCAAGCCGGCCAAGTCATGTCCGCCACCGCGCTGCTGAGCAAGAATCCTCATCCGAGCGATCAGGACATCGACGCGGCGATGAACGGCAACATCTGTCGCTGCTGCACGTACACCCGCATCCGGGCGGCGATCAAGCAGGCTGCCGGCCTGCCGACCGCAGACACGCGCGAGGTGAGATCATGAGCGGCGAGACCTCCGCAGACGATCCCCGGGCGGCGCCCGGGGGATTGCGCATCTCACGGCGCGCCTTTCTCGCGGCGGGCATTGCACTCGGTGGCGGGTTATTGCTGACGCTGCGATTCAGCGAGAGCGCCTCGGCGGAAGATGCCCTGATCGGCGCCTACGTCAAGATCGCTCCCGACGGGATCGTCACCATCACCGCCAAGAATCCCGAGATCGGTCAAGGTATGAAAACCACCTTGCCGATGCTGATCGCCGATGAGCTCGATGTCGACTGGCAGAACGTGCGCGTCGAGCAGGCCATGCTTAATTCGATCTATGGCCCGCAGTTTGCCGGCGGCAGCCTCGGCACGCCGCTCAATTGGATTCCCATGCAACAGGTCGGCGCGGCCGCACGCCAGATGCTGATCAGCGCCGCAGCCAGTGCTTGGGCCGTCCCGGCGGCACAGTGCGTGGCCAGCCGAGGAGTAGTCCGGCACCCCCCGAGTGGCCGCCAACTGACCTACGGTGCACTGTCGGAGAGGGCGGCAGCGCAGCCCGCACCGGACCTTGCGTCCGTGACGCTCAAAAAGCCCAGCGAGTACACCATCATCGGGAAATTCACCGGCGGGGTCGACAGCGCACGCGTGCTCGATGGCGCACCGCTGTTCGGCATCGACGTGTCGCTGCCGCAGATGAGTTATGCAGTCTACGAGAAATCCCCGGTGTTCGGCGGGCGCGTGGTGCGCGCGAACCTTGCGGAAATCAAGGCGCTGCCCGGGGTGCGCGAGGCGTTCATCCTGCGCGGCGCCAGCGCCGACGCGGCAGTGAAAATGGGATTGGTCGATGGCGTTGCGATCATCGCGGACAAGTGGTGGGATGCCCAGAAAGCGCTTGAGAAGCTGCGCGTCGAGTGGTCGCCGAACAGCGCGCCGTCGCAGAGCACGTCCGGGTTCGAACAGCAGGCCGCTCAACTTGCGCGCGAGGCACCTCATGCGATCATCCGCCGCGACGGGGATGTCGCCGCGGCGCTGCGTGGCGCAGCGAGGCGCCTGGAAGCCTCCTATGCGTACCCATTCCTTGCCCACGCGACGCTCGAGCCGCAGAATTGCACGGCGCGAGTCAATCGCGACGGCAGCGTTGAGATCTGGGCACCGACACAGAACCCTGGCCCCGGAGCACAGCTGGTCGCGCGCACCCTCGGCATCGACGCCGCGAGGATCCGCGTGCACATGACCCGGGTGGGCGGTGGCTTCGGCAGGCGGTTGAACAATGATTACATGGCCGAAGCGGCCATGATCGCCCGATGGCTTGGACGGCCGGTGAAGCTGCTCTGGAACCGGCCGCAGGACATCCAGCACGATGCGTACCGGCCGGGCGGGTTCCACCAGTTCGTCGCGGGTCTCGATGCCGCGGGCAAGCCGATCGCATTTCGCGATCACTTCATCACGTTCGGCCAGCAGGGACATGTTGCCTCCTCCGCCGACCTGCCGCGGGATCATTTCCCGGCGGGCTTCGTGCCGAACCTCGAATACGCGCAATCGCTCATCGAGCTCGATGTACCCACCGGCCCGATGCGCAACCCCGGTGGCAACGCCCTGGCATTTGCGTTCGAGTCATTCCTCGACGAGATGGCCTACGCCGCAGGCCGTGATCCGCTCGCCCTGCGGCTCGAGCTGTACGGCCCACCACGGATCCTGCCGGCTCCACCGGCGCGCGTCGGACTGAAAATTCCGCCGTTCGATACCCGCCGGGTGCGCGGCGTACTCGAGCTCGTGGCAGAGAAGTCCGGCTGGGCGCAACGCCACGCGTTACCGCGCGGAACAGGGATGGGGCTCGCGTTCTACTACAGCCATCTCGGCTACGTGGCCGAAGTAGTCAAGGCAAGCGTCAACCCCGACGGGGTTCCACAGATACACAAGATATGGGCCGCCGTCGATATCGGTCGGCAGATCATCAATCCCGCTGGAGCGTTCAATCAGGCGCAAGGCGCGATCCTCGACGGGCTTGGGCAGGCCCTGCACCTGTTCATCACGATCGAGAACGGGCGGGTCGTGCAGCGCAACTTCGATGCCTACCGTCTGCTTCGCATGCACGAGGCGCCGCCGCTCGAAGTGCACTTCTTGCGCAGCAACAACGATCCAACCGGTCTCGGCGAGCCGGCGCTGCCTCCGGTGCTGCCAGCGCTGTGCAATGCGTTGTTCATGGCCACCGGCAAACGTATCCGCACGCTGCCCATTGACCCCCAGGCGCTGCGTCGCAGTGCCGCCTGAGCCGGCACGGCTGGAACTCAACCGCGGGTTGCCCGCAGGAGCGGTCGCAGTTGCGCGAGCGAGCGTGTGTTGAGCACGTCCTGCTTGCGCGCCCACCCGCGCCGCGCCTGACGAACGGCACCGTCGAGGTTGGCGAACTGTCCGATCGCGTGCGCGTCGCTGTCGAGCGCGAGCGGAACGCCACGCTCGACGGCGGCTTTGACATGCACATCGTCGAGATCGAGCCGCAATGGCTGGCCATTCACCTCCAGGTAGCAGGGCCGCTCGTGCACCGCGGCGAGCACTCGCTCGAAATCCAACGCGTAGGACTCACGCTGGCCCAGCAGCCGACCGGTGGGATGCGCCAGGATCGTCACGTGCGGCCGCTCCAGGGCACGCAACACACGCCGTGTCTGCTTGGCCTCCGGCAGATCGAAGTGACTGTGAATCGCGACCACGATGACATCGAGTGGCGCTAGGGCTGCGTCACTCATGGCAAGACGCCCGTCCTCCAGGATGTCCACCTCTGCGCCCTTGAGCACCGTGAACCCGTGCAATTGCTCGTTGAGCCCATCGATGGCGTCACAGTGGCGCGCCAGACGCTGCGCATCGAGGCCGCGCACGATTCCCAGATACTTGCTGTGGTCGGTGATGGCGACATAGCTCAGTCCCGCTGCGCGCGCCGCCGCCACCATCTCCTCCAGCGAGGCGCTCCCGTCCGTGGCACGGGTGTGAACGTGCAAATCGCCCCGCAGGTCAGCGCGCTCGACGAGTCGTGGCAGCATGTCGTGCTCGGCCGCCTCGAATTCCCCCCGGTCCTCACGCAGCTCCGGCGCGATCCACGCGAGGCCGAGTGCGGAGTAGATCTGCGCCTCATTGCGGCCGAACAGTCGGCGCGATCCGTGGAACAGGCCATACTCGCTCAATTTCAGGCCGCGAGCGTGTGCGCGCTGGCGCAGGCGGATGCCGTGTTCCTTGCTCCCTGTGAAATACTGCAGGGCGGCGCCAAAGCTCTCCGGCCGGACGACCCGCAGGTCGAATTGCAGCCCGTTGCGCAGCACACCGGAAGCTTTCGTCCGACCGGAAGCCGTGCGCGTGTCGAGATCGGCATAAGCACCCAACCCCCCGATCACATCGACGCCTGCCGAGGCCGCGACCAGCAGGTCGAGATCCCCGACGGTTTCGCGACCACGGCGGTAACTGCCGACGATCTCGACACGCTCGACGCCAGGTAAGGCCGCGAGGAAGCGCCTAAATGGCTCAGCGTATTCGGCTGCCTCGGCAATCGGCATCCTGCGCGCGGTAGCCTCTGGCGCACGCGTCAACACCGACTCGAGCTTCGCGCGCAGCGACGACCCAAATCCGCGCAATGAAGCGAGCCGGCCCGCGGCGAGTGCTCGGCGCAGATCGGTGCGATTTTTGATCTTCAGCACCGTCCCTAAGGCGCGCACCCGCGCCGGTCCCAAGCCGGGAAGAGCGAGCAACTCGCGCAATCCGGGTGGCACTTCGCTACGCAATTTCCGCAGTGCGGCGAGCTGTCCGGTCGCAATGATTTCCGCAATTTTACCGGCCAAGTCTGTGCCGATGCCGGGGAGTTCCGCATAGGCAGAGGAATCACCCGCCTCCGCGAGCTGGTGCGGCAGACCGCGCACGGTCTGGGCCGCGCGCCGATAGGCGCGGATCCGGAACGCATTTGCGCCCTGGATCGACAGCAGATCGGCGATCTCGTCGAAGGCTGCCGCGATGTCTGCATTGTGGATGCTCATGGCGGTGATTTGCCCAAACTCGGTCCAGCGGGCACACCGCAAGCGTACCGTCCTGCCCGTCTGCGCCCATCCGGGCCACTACCACTCCGATACGCACAGCTGCGGATGCCGCAGCGCACCCCAGGCACGGTACTTTGCATCGCTGATTCGCAAAACCGGTATCGGTGGCAAATCAGCCACGCCGTGACCGGAGCGAGAGCGATGTCGCCGAATCCCTTGTCAGCCGCCGTCATCGGGCTCAGCGAGAGTCAGCCGCTCGCGCAGGCCATCGCACAGCACGCCGGCCTACCGTTGCTGCCGATCGAGGAGCGCGCCTTCGAGGGCGGGGAATTCAAGCTGCGGCCGCTCGAATCGGTGCGGGGACGGACACTGTTCGTGGTGCAGTCCCTGGCGGCTACGGAAGATGCACCGACGCCTCTGCGTCTGTTGCGGCTGCTGTTCCTGCTGCAGGGACTGCGCGATGCAGGCGCGGGTAGTCGTACCGTCCTGTTACCGTATTTTGCATTCGCCCGCAAAGATCGACGCACACAGCTCCGTGACCCGGTGAGCGCTCGCTACGTTGCGGAACTGCTCGAAACGGCGGGCTGTGGTTGCCTGATCGGTCTCGACGTGCACAATCCGGCGGCATTCGATAACGCGTTCCGCATTCCCACGATACATCTCAGCGCGCTCCCGATGCTGGCGGAGCATTTTCTGTTGCAATCGCCGGCTGACACCGCCCTCACCGTCGTCTCCCCCGATGTCGGCGGGATCAAACGCGCACAGATCTTCCGCGAGCTGCTGACCGCACGATCCGCAAGGGACGTCGGACTCGCATTCGTCGAGAAGCGCCGTGCCCGGGGTGTCGTGTCCGGCGGCGTGCTTGCCGGTGAGATCGGCGGTCAAACCGCGATCGTGCTGGACGATCTGTGTGCGACCGGCGGAACCCTGGTGCGGGCGGCCGCCTCCTGCCTCGAGCAGGGCGCCACTGCAATCCATGTCGCCGTCACGCACGCTCCGCTCAGCACCGGGCTGTCGAGTCTTGCGGCCGCGAAGTGCATCACGAGCATCACGCTGACCGACAGCGTCGGCGCCGCCCTGTCGATACCGCCCGACGATTCCCGAGCGCAGCGAATCGTAACGCTGCCCATCGGTGTGCTGTTTGGTCAGACTGTGCGCCGAATGCTCAGCGGTGAACCGGTCTCGCCACTCCTTGAGCGCTGGCCCGTGTGACCGGCATCGCTTGCCGGGACGCCACCGGATCGTGCTCGGCGAGTCGCTCTGCCCGCGCAATCGCACGCATCGCGTCATCGAGGTACGAATGGGCGCGCGCACGCCACAGTCGCGCGAACCTCGCGAACGCAGGATCACGCAGGTGCCAAGCGGCAATCAGCGCACGCACCACGGCACGCCGGCTCATGTAAAAAGCGATCACGGCGGACGGTACCGGATCACCCATCGCTCGGGCGCAACGCCCCAGCAAATCACCGGCCAGGCGCGCCGCACCGAGACGTCGGCACTCCAGTGCCAGAAAAGCAATTTCCTCGGCCGGATCGAGTCGCCTGAGACTGGGATCGAACTCCAGACAATCGATGACGCACGCAGCATGCGAGGCGTCGCCGAGAAAGACGTGCTCCGGACGCAGATCGCCGTGTCCATCGCGCAGCCTGCGCCCTCGTCCGAGGAGCAGTCGCCTCCATTGAGCAAGCCACGCGAGCTGTCGCGCCACGACCGCCTGCACCGGATCCCTCGCGAGTGCGAGATCGGCTGCACCGAGCTCACGCCCGCTCGCCCGGATTTGGCGGCGCAGGTGCGCAAAGTAGCCACGGTCACTCATCGGCAACGGCGCTGCACTGCGAAAGAACAACGCGAGACGGGCCGCGATCCGCTCGAGGTCACGCCCACCGACCGAACGGTCGGCGATCGCCTTATCGAGCATGCGCGCCGCCTCAAGCCGTCGCATCTGCACCAGCCAGTCGACCACCTCGCCGGCACCGGCGCGCAGCGTCAGCACACCTGCACGGCTGCGCCCGAGCGGGACGATTCGACGATACACCTCGGGAGCGAGCCGCCTGTTGAGTTCGAGTTCCGCCCGACACGCCCGCTCGCGCAATGCTACGGTCCGATAGTCCATCGATCCCCTGTGCAGCGGCTTTTTCAGTTTGTACGCTCGCTCACCGGCAAGGAAGATCCAGGCGAAATGGGTCTCGATGGATGTGACCATCCGCGGTCGATGCGGATAATGATGTGGTTCGGCCAGAAAGGCCGTCTTCGCCTCGAGAGCGCACTCTGCTGCTCGGTTCCGCGGCGCGATGGGTTTCATAACTTCCAGTCCGGGACGCCGCGCGGACTGTCCTGACCGTCTGACTCACACCAAGCGTGCAGTGTCTGACCGGCAGCGCGCGGTGCGCGATCCGCATTTGCCGCAGCAGACTGCGGCCAACGCACCGCCTGCGCGCGACTCCGCCAGCCGATAGGCACAACTGCGGATTCACGCCATCGGCCACACGCGTACCGTCTCTACAGAGACAGGCGTGGTGGCACCCGTAAGCACTTCCGCGGGAGTCGCGCACCGCCTGCCGGGAAAGAGGTCATGATGGGTGCGCCAGCACGCTATATCCGGTTTTTTGAACAGATCTCGGCCTCCGATCTATCCCTAGTCGGCGGCAAGACCGCCTCGCTCGGGGAGATGTACCAGACCCTGCGTCCACTCGGGGTGCTGATACCGAACGGCTTCGCAATTACGACCGATGCATACCGCGACATGCTGCAGCGCGCGCAGGCCTGGCAACCGTTGCATGAGCTGCTCGCCGAGCTGAAGGTGGATGATCCGCAAGACCTAACCCGCCGCGCACAGCGGGCACGCGAGATCGTCTACGCAGCCGGCCTGCCGGAGGATCTGCGCACACAGATACTGGCAGCGTATCGACGCCTGCGCGAGGAATCCGAGCAGCCGATCAGCGTCGCAGTGCGCAGCTCCGCAACGGCCGAGGATCTGCCGACGATGAGCTTTGCCGGGCAGCAGGACTCGTTTTTGAACATCCAGGGCGAGGCGCGGCTGCTCGATGCCTGTCGACGTTGCTTCGCAAGTCTATTTACGGATCGGGCCATCCACTACCGCGTCGACAATGGCTTTGATCATTTCAAAGTCGCCTTGTCGATTGCGGTGCAGAAGATGGTGCGCGCCGATCTCGCCGCGAGCGGCGTCATGTTCACACTGGATACCGAAAGCGGCTTTCGCGACGTGGTGCTGATTACCGGCAGCTACGGACTCGGCGAGAATATCGTGCAGGGTGCCGTCGAGCCCGATGAGTTCGTCGTGTTCAAGCCGACCTTCCTCACCGGACGGCGAGCGGTTCTGCGCCATACCCTCGGCCGCAAGCAAATCCGCATGATCTACGCCGAGGAGGCTGCGCACGAGCCTACCCTCAACGTGGCCACCACGCCTGAGGAGCGAGAACGCTTTTGCCTCAGCGACGAGGAAGTACTGGTGCTTGCCGACTACGCGATCAAGATCGAGCAGCACTACAGCAGGCAGGCGAAGCGGGCCATGCCGATGGATATCGAGTGGGCCAAGGACGGCATCGATGGTCACCTGTACATCGTGCAGGCCCGGCCGGAGACCAGCGCGTCGCGCCGTCGCGAGACCACTCTCGAGGAATATCGACTAGGGACGACGCCCGAGCCGATCGTGACGGGATATGCCGTGGGCGCTCGCATCGCCGGCGGAACAGTCCGGTTGATCAAGAGCGTCGCGGAAATCGGCACCTTTCGCCCCGGCGAAGTCCTCGTCACAGACAGTACGACGCCTGACTGGGAGCCGATCATGCATCGTGCCGCGGCGATCGTGACCAATCGCGGCGGGCGCACCTGCCACGCCGCGATCGTCGCGCGCGAATTCGGCATCCCGGCGGTCGTCGGTACCGCAAACGCGACCGAGCGCCTCTCGAGCGGTCAGTTCGTGACAGTCTCCTGTGCCGAAGGCGAACTCGGCCGCGTCTACGCGGGGAAGATCCCCTTCGAGATCCGCCGTACCGATCTCGCGACGCTCGCCCGACCGCACACGAAGATGATGCTGATCCTGGCCAATCCCGCTACCGCCTTTCAAATGAGCTTTCTGCCAAATGATGGCGTCGCGCTCGCACGCATGGAGTTCATCATCACCGAGCACATCAAGGCGCACCCGATGGCACTGCTGCACCCAGACCGGGTGGCCGATGAGAGCGAACGGGGCGCCATCGAGGCGCTGACCCGCGGATATGCACACGCGCGTGATTTTTTCGTGCAGCGACTCAGCGAGGGTCTCGGCACGATTGCCGCGGCGTTCTATCCGAAGCCGGTGATCGTGCGCATGTCGGATTTCAAGAGCAATGAATATGCCGGCCTGCTCGGTGGCCGCTGGTTCGAGCCGAAGGAGGAAAACCCCATGCTCGGACTGCGCGGTGCCGCCCGTTACACTCACCCGAGCTATGCGGAGGGATTTGCGCTTGAGTGCGCGGCGATTCAGCGGGCCCGCGACAACCTGGGGCTCGTGAACATCACGCCGATGATTCCGTTCTGCCGGCGGCTCGAGGAAGGCGCAGCAGTCCTGGCGCGCATGCGGGATCTCGGCCTCGAACGCGGCAGGAACGGTCTCGAAGTCTACGTCATGTGCGAGATTCCCAATAATGTGCTGCTGATCGACGAATTCAGCCGACTGTTCGATGGTTTCTCGATCGGCTCAAACGATCTGACACAGCTCACGCTGGGCGTCGATCGTGACTCGGCCTCGGTCGCGTTCGACTTCGACGAGCGCGACCCGGGTGTGCGCAAGCTGCTCAAGCTCGCGGTCGAGGGCTGTCGGCGCAATGGCCGGCACTCCGGGATCTGCGGCCAGGCGCCATCCGATTATCCGGAGATCACCGCCGAGTTGGTCCGCCTCGGCATCGATTCGATTGGCCTGAACCCCGATGCACTCGTCCCAACGACGCTACGGGTCCTCGAGCTCGAACGTGAAATGGCGAGCGCCCCCAAGCAGTCGGCCGCGTAGCCGGCCTCACCTTACGCATGACTTACCCCAGCCGCACGGTGCCATCATGAATGTCGGAAGCATTTGCAAACATCAGGTCGTCACCATTACCCCGGGCACGGATCTGGTTGCCGCCGCGGAGCGGATGCGCGAACAGCACGTCGGCTTCCTGGTCGTGGTGGAGCCGGAGCCGAACACTCCCTACGGACGCCCAGTAGGTGTGCTTACCGATCGCGACATCGTCGTGTCTGTCGTAGCCCGTGGCGCCGATCCGAAGCAGCTCACTGCTGCGGATCTGATGAAGCAGTACCCGGCCGTCGCGGATGAATCCGATGCACTGGAACAGGCGTTGCGCACGATGCGGCGCATGGGCGTGCGACGCCTGCCCGTGGTCGGCGTTGCAGGCATGCTGACAGGCGTGCTGGCCTTGGATGACGTGCTCGATGTTGTGGCCGGGGAGATCGGTGACCTATCCGGAACCGTACGCAACGAGCAACGCATCGAGAATCAGCTGCGATGAGCATGCCAGTCGTTGACGCGGCTGGAAGACATCCGGGCGAGGAAGGCGGGGCATGGGGCGGCGGCAGGACATGACAAGGCGGGTTGCAATCCTCACCAGCGGCGGCGATGCACCGGGGATGAACGCGGCAATCCGCGCCGCCGTGCGCACCGGCGTCGCGCGCGAGCTGGAGATGTTCGGTGTTCGTCACGGCTACACGGGACTGATCGCCGGGGATTTCATTGCTCTGGGTATCCGGGAGGTCGGCGGCATCATCGACCGCGGTGGGACGATGCTCGGCACGAGTCGCTGCCCCCCGTTCCTCACCGATGCAGGCCAGCAGGCTGCGGTCCGCCGGTTGACCGAGCACGGCATCACCGGACTCATCGTCGTGGGCGGAAATGGTTCGCAGCATGGCTCGCTCGCGCTCGCGCAGCGCGGCGTCCCGGTGGTCGGCATTGCCTCAACGATCGACAACGACCTCGCCGGTTCAGAAGTCACGCTCGGTGCGACCACAGCGCTAGATGTGGCGCTCGAGGCCATCTCGCGCCTGCGCGTCACGGCCTCGGCGCACGGCCGGGTTTTCCTCGTCGAGGTGATGGGGCGCGCATGCGGTTATCTGGCCCTGATGGCCGGCATTGCCGGCGGCGCCGAGGCGATAGTCATTCCCGAATCCGAGCAGTCCCCGGAACAGGTCGCCACGGCGATCCAGGAGGCCTATGAGCGCGGCAAGAGTCACGCCATCGTGGTCGTGGCCGAGGGCGCAAGACACAACGCCGACGCCCTGGCCGGCTATTTCACCGAGCACGCCGAACGGCTCAATTTCGAGCTACGGGTGACGAAGCTCGGCCACGTGCAGCGCGGCGGCAGCCCTGGCGCCTTTGACCGGCTGAGCGCAACGATCCTTGGGGCCACTGCGGTCGAGCGCCTGTGCGCCGGGGAGCACGGCATCCTGCTCGGGCTCACCGGCACACAGGTCACGACGAGCACACTGGCCGCTGCGGTACAAGCCGCCAAGCCCATCGAGTCCCAGTGGCTGCATCTGGCGCACGTGCTCTCGCGATGAGACGGGCTGCGCGATGGTCAGGCGAATCAGATCAGAATGGAACGGGTAGTGAGGAGTCCGGATCATGAAATTGAAAGAGTTGTGCACGCCCGACGTCGTTTATTGCTCGGCCGACATCAGTGTGCTGCACGCGGCACGACTCATGCGCGAACGGCATGTCGGCGATCTGATCATCGTCGATGAGAGTGACGACGATCACGCACCGCTTGGGATCGTCACCGATCGCGATTTCGTGGTCGAAGTGCTCGCCAAAGAGCTGGATGCCGCCAAGGTGCGGGTTCGAGACATCATGCGCGCACCGCTGGTCATCGGACGTGCGTCGGAGGATGCCGAGTACGCGCTTGAGCGGATGAAAGCCCATGGCGTGCGCCGCGTTCCGGTGCTAGACGAGGCCGGCAAGCTGACCGGCATACTGACCCTGGACGACCTCATCAGACGCCTGGCCGCCGAGGCGGCCGTCCTCGCTCAAGTGATTACCCAGGAGCAGGACCGCGAACACCGTCTGCGGCGGTGAGCGCCGCCCGCGTCCGCCCCCCGCCCCCGCGGCACCCGCAGGCTGTCCGGATTGTGCCCGGACGGTCCATGCGCACCCAGCACTGCTAAACTTCGCGCAGGCCGCAAGCCCGCCCGGGCGAGCGTAAACCCTGCCAGCACACTGGATGACAATGAACCCGCCTGCTCTCTTCACGCCCCTGCGTCTCCGCAATCTCGATCTGGTCAACCGGATCGTGATCGCGCCGATGTGTCAGTACTCGGCCGACAATGGCTGCATGAGCGACTGGCATCTGATCCATCTCGGACATCTGGCGCTCTCCGGTGCGGCGCTTCTGACGATCGAGGCAACCGCGGTCTCGCCTGAAGGCCGCATTACCTACGGCGACGTCGGGTTGTGGGATGAGCAGACCGAGACTGCGATGGGGCGCACCCTGGAGCGCATTCGCCACTGGTCGCCGATGCCGATTGCGGTGCAACTGGCCCATGCCGGTCGCAAGGCCTCGACCGAGGCGCCCTGGAAGGGCGGTCATCAGCTCCCCCCGCATCACCCGCACGGTTGGCAGACCGTCGCGCCGTCGGCGCTTGCCTTCGGTGCGGCCGAAAATCCGCCCACCGCGCTCGATCGCGCCGGCTTACGGGCGGTGCGCGAGGCGTTCGCCGCGGCAGCAGCCCGCGCAAGCCGGATTGGACTCGATGCCGTGCAGATTCATGCTGCGCATGGTTACCTGTTGCACCAGTTTCTCTCGCCGCTCGCCAACCGGCGTGAGGATGAATACGGTGGTTCGCTCGAGAACCGCCTGCGCTTTCCGCTGGAGGTCTTCGACGCGGTACGTGCGGCATTTCCGGCGGACAAACCCGTCTCTGTGCGGGTATCGGCGACCGATTGGCTCGAGAGCGGATGGGACCTTGAACAGACCGTCGCCTTCGCCGAGAAGCTGCAGGAGCGCGGCTGCGATGCCATTCACGTCTCAAGCGGTGGTCTGCATCCTGCGCAACGCATTCCGGTTGGACCGGGCTACCAGGTGCCCCTGGCACGCGCCGTCAAAGCCGCGGTGCGAATCCCGGTCGTCGCCGTTGGACTGATCAGCGGCTTCGAGCAGGCAGAAGCCATCGTTGCGACGGGGGACGCGGACTTCGTGGCCCTCGCCCGCACGATACTCTACGACCCGCGCTGGCCCTGGCATGCCGCCGCGGCGCTTGGCGCACAAGTGCGTGCGCCGAACCAGTACCTACGGTGCGAGCCGCAGCGGCTGCGCGGCCTGTTCAAGCCGGAACAATCTACCGGATGAGCACGCGGCCCTAGCGCCGCTCGCAACACCTAAGCCGCAACGGTCGGATCGTACCAACCCTCGGGCGGAGCCACTCGGGCCGCTTCCTGCGGACCCCAACTGCCCGGCTCATAGGGATGGACGGGGGTGTTCGCCTTCAGCGCCGGATCGACGATACGCCACGCCTCCTCGACGTAGTCCTCGCGCGCAAACAGCGTCCGGTCGCCGGCCATCGCGTCGGTGAGTACCCGTTCATAGGCGTCCATCTCATTGGCCCCGGCGTGACGGCTCGCCAACAGCTCGTTGGTCTGGCCTATACCGAGCTCGGCATCGTCCATCACATTCAAGCCGATGGCCATTTCGTTCTCGGGACTGATACGGAACCGGAAGTAATCATGTTGCGGCGTACAGCCCGGATAGACCGCCGGCGGCCGACGCAGATGCGCAACCACCTCAGTACAGGTCACGGGGAGCGATTTGCCGGCCCGGATATAGAAGGGCACTCCCTGCCACCGCCAGTTATCGATCGCCAAACGCATGGCCGCGAACGTTTCGGTCTTTGAGTCCGGCGCGACCCCCTTCTCATCGAGATATCCCCGGAACTGGCCGCGCACCAGATCGGTCGGCGTGAGCTCTGGAATCGCCTTGAGGACCTTCACCTTCTCGTCGCGAATCGATTCGCTGTCGGTGCGTGCCGGCGGCTCCATGGCGAGATTGGCCAACACCTGGAACAGGTGGTTCTGCACGACGTCGCGTACCGTGCCGATCGGGTCGTAAAAGGCGCCACGACCCTGAATGCCGAAGTTCTCGGCCATCGTGATCTGCACGCTCTTGATGTAATCGCGATTCCAGAACGCCTCGAGCAGCGCATTGGTGAAGCGGAAGAACACCATGTTGTGCACGGGGCGCTTGCCCAGATAGTGATCGATGCGAAAGATGTGTTCTTCGTCGAACACGCTGAGCAGGATCTGATTGAGCGCGCGTGCCGACTGCAGATCCCTCCCGAAAGGCTTCTCCACCACCACACGGGCGCCCGCATCGGTACAGCCTGCCTGTGCCAACTGCTCGACGACTTTGCCGAACAGGGAGGGCGGAATCGCCAGATAGTGCGCCGGACGGCGGGCCGTACCGAGCAGCTTGCGCAGCGTGCGGAATGTCGCCGAGTCGGCGTAGTCGCCGTCGACATAGGACAGCAGCGAGGTCAGCTGGGCAAACGCCTCGGGATCCACGCCGCCCCCATGCTTCTCCAGGCTGTCGCGCGCCCGCTCCCGCAACTGCTCAACGCCCCAACCGGCTTTGGCCACACCGATGACGGGCACCTTGAGCGCACCCCGTTTGATCATCGCCTGCAGTGCCGGGAAGATCTTCTTGTAGGCCAGATCTCCGGTGGCGCCGAAGAACACCAGCGCATCGTTGTGGGTATTGTTCATGGTGTGCTCACCTGACTCACGCCTACTTCGAGGGCTTCTCGAGATGACCGCCAAACTCGTAGCGCATCGCAGAGAGGACCTTCGCCTGAAAATCCGCCTCGCCCCGTGAGCTGAATCGCTCATAGAGCGCGGTGGTGAGCACCGGAGCCGGCTGACCCTCATCGATCGCGGCCTTGATCGTCCACCGTCCCTCGCCGGAATCGGATACGTGCCCGGCAAACTGCGTCAGCTGCGGATCGCTGTACAGCGCGGCGGCGGTCAGGTCGAGCAGCCATGAGGCGATCACGCTGCCACGTCGCCACACTTCGGCGATGTCCGCGAGGTTCAGATCGTACTGATAGTGCTGCGGATCACGCAGCGGAGTGGTCTCGGCGTCCACCTCGCCAGCACGCTTGCCAACATTCGCCGCGCGCAGAATGCCCAAACCCTCCGCATATGCGGCCATGACGCCGTACTCGATTCCGTTGTGGACCATCTTGACGAAATGACCTGCACCGTTCGGGCCGCAGTGCAGGTAGCCCTGTTCGGAAGTGCCTGTGGATCGCTCGCGACCGGGGGTGCGGGCAATATCGCCCATGCCCGGAGCAAGGCTTGCGAAGATCGGATCGAGGCGCTGAACCACAGCCGGCTCGCCTCCGATCATCATGCAGTAGCCTCGCTCAAGGCCCCAGACGCCGCCGCTGGTGCCGACATCTACATAATGTATGCCTTTGCTCGCGAGCATCTGCGCACGACGAATATCGTCCACGTAGTAGGAGTTACCGCCGTCGATGACGATATCGCCCTTCCCCAGCAAAGGCACGAGCTCCGCGAGCGTGTCATCAACCACCGCCGCGGGCACCATCAGCCACACGGCGCGCGGCGCTGTGAGTTTCTGCACGAACTCCGCCATTGAGCCGGCGCCCGTCGCCTTGTCCCGCGTCAATGCGGCCACCGCCGCAGCCGAGCGGTCGAACACCACGCAATCGTGTCCGCTGCGCACCAGCCGGCGCACCATGTTCGCGCCCATCCGTCCGAGTCCGATCATTCCAAGTTGCATGATTCGCTCCTTTGTCTGTACTCGACAGATCAACGCCGCGGCGAGTTCCCCAGCGGAGCCTCCTCCGTCCGGCGCTTGCGCGGTCAGGGAGAGTTCTTCATCTGCCGATAGCGGCGGATCAGGTTGTTCGTCGAGCTGTCATGACGTAATGGCATCGGCGCCGCACCTTCGAGTTCGGGGATGATCGCCTGCGCCAGCGCCTTGCCGAGTTCCACACCCCACTGGTCGAAGGAGTTGATGTTCCAGATGACGCCCTGCGTAAACACGGCGTGCTCGTACAGGGCGACCAGCTTGCCGAGCGTCTGCGGCGTGAGCCTATCGGCCAGCAGGGTATTCGAGGGCCGGTTGCCCTCGAACACTCGATGTGGCGCCAACCAATCTGCAATGCCCTCGGCGCGGACCTGCTCGAGCGTCTTGCCGAATGCGAGCGCCTCGCCCTGGGCAAAAACGTTCGCGAGCAACATGTCGTGATGACGTCCGAGCGGCGTGAGCGGGTGAGCAAAGGCGATGAAATCGCACGGAATGAGCCGGGTGCCCTGGTGGATCAGCTGATAAAAGGAGTGCTGTCCGTTGGTGCCCGGTTCGCCCCAGTAGATCGGCCCGGTGTCGACGCCGACCGGCGCCCCTTCGAGCGTGACGTGCTTGCCGTTGCTCTCCATGGTCAGCTGCTGCAGATATGCCGGGAAGCGCTTGAGGTACTGCTCGTACGGCAGCACGGCGACAGTTTGTGCACCAAAAAAATCTGTGTACCACACGCCAAGCAGACCGAGCAGCACCGGCAGATTGCGCTCGAGGGGCGCGGTACGAAAATGCTCGTCCATCTCGTGAAATCCGGCGAGCATGGCGCGGAAATGTTCCGCGCCCACCGCGAGCATGGTCGACAGCCCGATCGCCGAGTCCATCGAATAGCGTCCGCCGACCCAGTCCCAGAAGCCGAACATATTGGCCGTATCGATGCCGAATGCCGCAACTTTCTCCGCGTTGGTAGAGACGGCGACGAAGTGCTTCGCAACAGCGCTCAAATCGCCACCGAGACTCTGCAGCAGCCACTCGCGCGCGGTATGCGCGTTGGTCATCGTCTCGAGAGTCGTGAACGTCTTCGAGGACACGATGAATAGCGTCTCGGCGGGATCGAGATCCCCGGTCGCTTCGAGAAAATCCGCACCGTCCACGTTCGAGACGAACCGCACGCGCAACGAGCGCTCGCTATAGTGGCGAAGCGCCTCGTAGGCCATCACCGGGCCGAGATCCGAGCCGCCAATGCCAATGTTGATGACGTTGCGGATACGCTTGCCGGTGTGTCCGCGCCACTCGCCACTGCGCACGCGCGCGGCAAACGCGGCCATCTTGTCCAGCACTTCGTGCACTTCCGGCACGACATTGCGACCATCTAGCAAAATGCTCGCGGTGCGCGGCGCACGCAGTGCCACATGCAGCACGGCTCGATCTTCAGTCACGTTGATCCGGCAGCCGCTGAACATTGCCTCAATGCGCTCCGGCAGCGCACGGTCCACGGCCAGCTGCACCAGAAGCTTCAGCGTCTCGTCCGTCAGCCGGTTCTTCGAGTAATCGAGGAAAATGCCAGCACCTTCTGCAGTCAGGCGTTCGCCGCGCTTCGAATCATCGGCAAACAGCTGGCGCAGGTGCAGCGGGGCTATCGCCCGATGATGGGCTTGAAGTGCCTGCCACGCCGGCCGCGACGACAGTACCGTGGTCGGTGAACTCATGCACGATCTCCCTGCTTGCGATGCGGCCTCACCGGCGTTTTGGCCCGCCGCTTGCCGACTCTCGCCTTCTCCCAGAGCTTGAAACCACCCGCGAAGGCGTTAGCGTTATCGCCAGCGCGGCAGCGTGGCGGCAGTTCCTTCAAGTGCCTGACATTGCCGCCGCCGATCACCACCTCATCGGGTTCGAGCGCATGCGTGAGCCGCTCGATCACATCCGCGACGTGCTTGCGCCATTTCTTCTTGCCCATGCGTGCAAGGGCGCGGTCGCTGACGTAATCCTCGTAGGTGTGCTTCAGGTACGGCAGATGCCCGATCTCCATCGGCTCGACGATGCCGTCGATGATAAGTGCGGTCCCAAGACCGGTGCCGAGCCCCAGGAACAGCATCTTGCCACCGCGGTAACCGCCGAGGGCTTGCATGGCCGCATCGTTGATGACGCGCACCGGACAGCCAAAGGCACGCGCAAAGTCGAACCCGACCCAGCCGGAACCAAGATTGTGCGGCTCGGCAACGACCCGGTCGTGCATCACCGGTCCGGGGTAGCCGATGGCGACGACGTCGTAGCGCCAGCCACGCGCCAGCCGCTTGACCTTCGCGACCATCTGCCGGGCCGTGAGCTTCGGTCCCGATGCGAACTCCCGTTTCTCCGTCTGGCCGGTAGCAAGAATTTTGACGTGTGTTCCGCCGACATCGACGACCAGTACGTTCATATTCAGGCCGCCGTACCGAGCGTTGCGCTCTTGGTCGCAATGACCCCGAGCAGTTCCTGCCAGGACTTCACGAACGCCTTGGCACCTTCGTCCTGCAGCTGCGCGGCGAGTGCCTCGACGTCGATACCGGCCTGCCCGAAGCGAGCAAGCACTGCCTCGCAGTCCCCGCCATCGGCCGCCATCCCCGCGCCAATCTCGGCGCGACGGGCCAATGCCTGCAGAGTCGCCTCAGGCATGGTGTTCACTGTGAACGGCGCGGCCAGGGACTTCACATACAGTACTTCATCGGCTTTTGGATCCTTCGTGCCGGTACTGGCCCAGAGCAGCCGCTGCGCAAGCGCGCCGGCGTTGAATGCGCGTTGCCAGCGTGACGAGACGAGCAACTGCTGAGCCGCCCGATAGGTTCGCCCGGCAATGGCGATGCCGAGGCGGTTGGTCAGTTCAGCCGGCACCCTGCCGGCGCTGGCCACGTCCCAGCGACTGATGAATACCGACGCCACCGAGGCAACCGCCGGATTGAGCCCGGCGGCGATGCGCCGCTCGACCCCGCGCAAATATGCCTCGGCGGCGGCCAGATATTGCTCGCGGGAGAACAGCAGCGTCACATTGACCGGGATCCCGGCGAAGATCGCCGCCTCAATCGCCGGCAGTCCTTCGCGGGTGCCCGGAATCTTGATGAACAGGTTCGGTCGCTTCGCCCTCGCGTGCAGATCCCGGGCGGCGGCAATCGTGCGCTGCGCATCGTATGCGAGCAGCGGCGAGACCTCGAGCGACACCCAACCGTCAACGCCGTTGGTGCGTTCGAAGGTCGCGCGAAACTCATCGGCCGCGCGGGTGATGTCCTGCAGAGCGAGATCGAAAAACAACTCCTCGCCGCTGCGCCCGCGCTTCAGTCCGTCGCGAATCGAGGCGTCGTACGCTGCGCTCTTCTTCAGCGCGTGATCAAAAATCGTCGGATTCGAGGTCAGACCAGTGACCGACAGCTCGGCGATGTACTGCCGGAGCGTTCCACTGTCAAGCAGGTCACGGGTGATGTTGTCGAGCCAGATGCTCTGGCCGAATTCGTGCAGCAGCTGGGTTGCCTTCATGATCTCACCTCCATCGCAGACCGGATCGTGCGCCGACACTGCAGGCAATGCGTATGGGCGCGGGTGAATCGATTCGTTCGATCGGCGCGGTCGCCGCGGGGGACGGCGCAGGGGCTGCTCAACGGGCACGACGGCCGCGAGCAAGCCCATCCGGCGCTACTCCATAGGTGTTTAGATTACCACATCGAGCCCAAGTGCGTCAGCACGGTGGCGTTCGCCGCAACGTCATTCGCCGAGGTGGCGCGTGTCATTCCAGAGCCGCACGACCGGCTCGTGTGCGTTGTGTTCATAGCCGAGCGCGCTCAAGCTGGCGGTGCCGAGCAACAACAATCGACCGGCGTCGGCGGGCAGGCCGAGCCAGCGCGCGGTCAACACGCGCAGCAAGTGTCCGCTCGAGAACAGCAGCACGTTGCCCCCGGCGGCCCGTGCCCGCGCAATCACCCGATCGGCGCGCAGCGCGACGTCGGCGGCCGACTCCCCGCCCGGACAACCATCCCGAAACAGCTCCCAGCCGGGCCGTTGAGCGCGGATCTCCGCCGTGCGGCGCCCTTCGTATGCCCCGTAATTCCACTCGCACAGATCGGCATCAGCACGGGCCTCCTCGGCAAATCCGGCGAGCGCGCAGGTACGCGCCGCGCGTTGCAGCGGGCTGGTCAGCACCAGAGTGAAGCGCGGTTCGCGCAGCCGGGGCGCGAGGGCGCGCGCGGCTCGCTCGCCGCGCTCGGTCAGCGGCAGATCGCTGAGTCCGGTGTGCTGTCCGGTGAGGCTCCAGGCGGTCTCGCCGTGCCGGACGAGAAAGATGATCGGCAACTCGGCGCTCATGTGTTGGTTCCTCGGAACGTGGCGCAATGCGGGCCGATCCTACGCAGGATGCGCACGCAAGTGAAGCTCACGGCCGGCTGCGCGGCTGATTGGCGCGTCATTTATGCTAGGGTGGGCGCGCAGAAGCGAGCCCCGGCACAGCGGTGGAGGCACACAATGATCGACTTGTACTACTGGCCGACACCGAATGGCCACAAGATCACGATGTTTCTCGAGGAAGTCGGCCTGCCCTACCGCATCGAGCCGGTGAACATTGGCGCGGGCGAGCAGTTCCGGCCGGAGTTTCTCGCCATCTCGCCGAATAACCGCATGCCGGCAATTGTCGATCACGTGCCGCTCGATGGCGGCAGCCCTCTGTCAGTGTTCGAATCCGGAGCGATTCTCTGGTATCTCGGCAAGAAAACTGGCCAGCTCATCCCCGCCGATCTGCGCGGGGAAACCGAAGCCCTGCAGTGGCTGTTCTGGCAGACCGCCGGCCTCGGACCGGCCGCCAGCCAGACTCATCACTTCAGTCACTACGCGCCGGAGAAGATCCCGTACGCGATTGACCGCTACGTGCAGGAAACCTGCCGTCTGTACGGTGTGCTCAACCAGCGACTCGCCGATCGGCCGTACGTCGCGGGCGCGTCCTACACGGTAGCCGACATCGCCTGTTATCCGTGGATCGTGCCGCATGAGCGGCAGCGGCAACAGCTCGAGGACTTCCCGAACCTGCAGCGCTGGTTCAACCACATCGCGGCACGCCCGGCAACGGTCCGGGCGTACGCTCGGGCGCCGGAGTTCACCGCTCTGCCGCTGTCCGGGATGGGGGCACACCGGGGCGCTACCGATGCGCCCGACCCTCACGCGCGTTAAATCGCATCTGGCACTACGTGGACCACTTCATCAACATCGCCAGCAGACGTCGAGCGCGTGCTCCGTAGGGAGGAAGGAACGCACCGGAGAGCTGCACTTTCGCCTCGAGAACCGCACGCTCGTGCGAGAAGGCGCGAATCCCCCATTCGCCGTGATAGCTGCCGATTCCGGAGTGATTGACCCCGCCGAAGGGGAGGTTGTGCTGCAGAAACTGCAGCGCGACCTGATTGATGCAGGTGCCTCCAGCGCTGGTACGTTGAATCAGCTGGCGGGCGAATTCCCGCCGTCGGGTCCAGACATACAGAGCGAGCGGCTTAGGTGCCGCGTTGATGCGCTCGATAAGTTCCTCCTCGCTCCGGTAAATCAGGACCGGCAGCACCGGGCCGAAGATCTCCTCGTGCATGATCCGCGCGCCATCGGGCACCCCACCGAGCACTGTTGGCGCGATGAAGCGCCGCTCGACGTCGACACTCCCGCCCTGCAACACGGCTGCGCCATGCCGGCGCGCATCATCGATCAGATCCGCCAGGCGCCGCGCATGGCGCTCATTGACGATGCGGGCCAGATCCGCCGCCTGCTCTGCGTGCGCGCCATACCAACTGGACAGTCGCGACCTGAAGCGCTCGATCACCTGCTCATAGACCGAGGCGTGCACGTATAGATGGTCCGGAGCAATACAGGTCTGGCCGGCATTGAGGCATTTCGCCCACGCGATCGTATCGACCGCGCGGGGCACATCCGCGCTGGCGTCGATGATGACCGGCGACTTGCCGCCGAGCTCGAGCGTGACGCTCGCCAGAGATTTGGCCGCAGCCGCCATGACGAGTTGGCCCACGCCGGGAGAGCCGGTGAAGAACACGTGATCGAACGGCAGATCGAGCAAGGCAGCGCCCACCGACGCATCACCCTCGAACACCGCGACCTCACTCTCATCGAAGGCGGAGCGGATGATCTGCACCAAGACACGCGAGCTGTGCGGTGCGAGCTCGGAGGTTTTGATGATGGCGGTGTTGCCGCATGCCACTGCCGGAATGAGCGGCCCGAGGCTGAGCACGATGGGGTAATTCCAGGGGGCGATAATAAGCGTGCGACCACGCGGCTCGCGCTGCACCCAGGCGCGCGTGCCGAGCGTTGCGACGGTCGGGCGCACGCGCCGCGGCCGCAGCCAGCGGGCAAGGTGGCGGCGGTGGTCGGCGAGATCCGCCAACACCGGCAGCAACTCAGCAAGCTCGGTTTCCAGGGTGGGACGGGCAAGATCGGCCACGACGGCTGCGATGAGGGCGGCACGGTGCGCCAGGATCGCTGCACGCAGTCGCTCGAGCCGGGCGAGACGTTCGGCCACGGTACTCGCGCGCAACCGCAACGCAACGGGCCGCTGCGCCTCGAACACGGTCCGCATCCGGGCAGCGAGCTCGGGGCCGAGATGGATCGGTTCGGCGGACGTGGTGGACTGGTTCATGAGGGCACCCCGAGCGCGCAGCGTTGATGCGGCGATGATACTGGAGGCGCCGTCCGGTCACGTTTCGCGATGCGAGGGATCCGCGGTGAGCTGACGCGCCGCGGCGACGAAGTTGCGCACGGCACTCGAGCGTTCCTCGTCGCGACAGGCGATGCCGAGCAACGCATGCAGCGGCTCGCCCTCGAGCGGCAGGTAGGCGACCAGTTGCGCCTGCAGCGAGCGCATGCTCGCCGGCACAATGGAGATGCCGAGGGAGGCGGCCACCAGATTGACCGTCGAAGACAGCTGCGGGGCGTACTGTCCGACGCGCGGGGTGAAGCCGGCCGCCTCGCAAGCACTGACCACCTCGTCGGCGAGTCCCGGCCGGACCGCGCGCGGATAGAGGATGAACGTCTCGCGCGCCAAGTCACGCAGTGCAAGACGCCGGCGCCGCGCCAGCCGGTGACCCAGCGGCAGGACCGCCACGAGGGGCTCGCGCTCGAGCAGATCGAACACCAGGCCGCGCCCCTCGCGCAGCGGCGGGCGCACGAATCCGACGTCGATCCGCCCCTCGCGCAGTGCCGCCGCAAGCTCGGTGGACGGATGTTCCTCGAGTGACACCTCGACCCCCGGGTACGCGGTGCGAAAGGCCCGCAATGCCGAGGTAACCAGCGGATTGAACGAGGCGGACTCCGTGAACCCCACCCGAACTCGCCCGGAGGCACCGCTCGCAGCGGCGCGCGCCATTTGGCCTGCCCGACGCACCTCCTCGAGAATTCGCCCCGCCTCGAGCGCAAACAACCGCCCGGCATCGGTGAGCCGGATGCGGTAGCCGGTCCGATCGAGCAACGCCACACCGAGTTCCGCCTCGAGCGCCTTGATCTGCTGGGTGAGCGGCGGCTGCGAGATGTTCAGCCGCCGTGCCGCCCGGGTGACATTGAGTTCCTCGGCGACGGCGAGGAAATAACGCAGGTGACGCAGCTCCATGACGATACTTTTTGCATATCGAGTCGGCATTTTCAATATATTTTCGTCTGATCTGCGCACGGGCTAAAGTGCACGCATGAGCCAGAACGAACAGCCGGCCTCCGCGCCGAAGGCGAAGAAATCCGTCGCGCTCTCAGGCGTGACGGCGGGCAACACCGCGCTGTGCACCGTGGGGCGCAGCGGCAATGATCTGCATTACCGCGGCTACGACATCCTCGAGATCGCCGGTGCGTGCGAATACGAGGAGATCGCCCATCTGCTGGTTCATGGCAAGCTGCCGAACCGAACGGAGCTCGCCACTTACAAGGCCAAGCTGCGCTCCTTGCGCGGCCTGCCTGCGGCAGTGCGAACGGTGCTCGAGAGTCTGCCGGCGGCGGCCCATCCGATGGACGTGCTGCGCACGGGGGTTTCTGCACTCGGCTGCGTGCTGCCGGAGAAGGACGACCACGGTGCCGCCGGTGCGCGCGATATCGCCGACCGGCTGATCGCCTCGCTCGGCTCGATGCTGGCGTACTGGTATCACGCCAGTCACGGCGGGCATCACCTGAGCGTCGAGACCGAGGATGAGTCGATCGGCGGGCACTTCTTGCACCTTCTACACCGCCGCCCGGCGCCGCCCGACTGGGTGCGCGCCATGCACACCTCACTCATCCTCTACGCCGAGCACGAATTCAATGCCTCAACCTTCACGGCGCGAGTGATCGCCGGCACCGGCTCAGATCTGTACTCGTGCATCGCCGGGGCGATCGGGGCGTTACGCGGGCCGAAACACGGCGGGGCGAACGAGGTGGCCTGCGAGATTCAGCAGCGCTACGAGGACCCCGATGGCGCCGAGGCGGACATCCGCTCTCGCCTGGCCAACCGGGAAGTGATCATCGGCTTCGGTCACCCGGTTTACACCGTGGCCGATCCACGCCATCAGGTGATCAAAGCCCTCGCCCGAGAGCTGGCCGAACAGGCCGGCGACCTGAAGATGTACGCGGTCGCCGATCGGATCGAGACCGTCATGATGCGCGAGAAGCGCATGTTCCCCAACCTCGACTGGTTTTCGGCGGTGTCCTATCGCCTGATGGGCGTGCCGACCGCGATGTTCACGCCGTTGTTCGTGATCGCACGCACGGCCGGCTGGGCCGCGCACGTGCTCGAGCAGCGCGCCGACGGCAAGATCATCCGTCCGACCGCGAACTACGTTGGCCCGGAGCCGCGTCGCTTCGTGCCCATCGAACAGCGCTCCTGAGATCCTCACACCCCTCCACATCATGTCCACCCAACACACTGCCGCGCGACCGGCCCCCGACCAAGTCCTCACCGACATCGCCGATTACGTGCTCGGCGGCGACCCGGGAGGGGCTCTCGCCTACCAGACCGCGCACTACTGCTTGCTCGATACGCTCGGCTGCGGTCTCGAGGCGCTCGAATATCCGGCCTGCACGAAGCTGCTCGGTCCGATCGTGCCCGGCACCTGGGTGCCGCATGGCGCACGCGTTCCGGGTACGCAGTTCCAGCTCGATCCGGTGCAGGCGGCGTTCAACATCGGGGCGATGATCCGCTGGCTCGACTTCAACGATACCTGGCTCGCCGCCGAGTGGGGCCACCCCTCGGACAACCTTGGCGGCATTCTTGCCACCGCCGACTGGCTCTCGCGCCAGGCGCTCGCCAACGGACGCGCCCCGCTCACGATGCGCGACGTACTCACCGCAATGATCCGCGCGCACGAGATCCAAGGAGTGATCGCGCTCGAGAACAGCTTCAATCGTGTCGGGCTCGACCACGTGGTGCTGGTGAAGGTGGCCTCCACGGCAGTGGTTGGACGCCTGCTCGGGCTGACCCGCGAGGAAATCATCAATGCCGTCTCGCTCGCCTGGGTCGACGGGCAGAGCTTGCGCACGTATCGCCATGCGCCAAACGCCGGTTCGCGCAAGAGCTGGGCGGCCGGCGATGCGACCAGCCGCGCGGTGCGTCTCGCGCTGATTGCGCGCAGCGGAGAAATGGGCTACCCGACCGTGCTCAGCGCCAAAACCTGGGGGTTTTACGATGCGCTGTTCCGGGGCCAGCCGCTGAAGTTCACTCGTGCGTATGGTTCCTACGTCATGGAGAACGTGCTGTTCAAGATCTCCTATCCAGCCGAATTCCACGCACAGACTGCGGTGGAGGCCGCGATGCAGGTGCACCGGCAACTCAATGAGCTCGGCGTGACGCATGAGGCAGTCGAACGGATCACCGTGCGCACCCACGAGGCGTGCGTGCGCATCATCGACAAGCACGGGCCGCTCGCCAACCCGGCCGACCGGGATCACTGCATCCAATACATGATGGCCGTACCGTTGATCTTCGGGCGGCTGACCGCGGCGGACTACGAGGACTCCGTGGCGGCCGATCCGCGCATCGATGCACTGCGCGAGCGGATCCATTGTGTCGAGGATCCGCAGTTCACGCGCGATTATCTCGATCCGGACAAGCGATCGATCGCCAATGCGCTCAGTGTGCGGCTGAAGGATGGACGGGAGCTGCCAGAGGTGCGAGTCGAGTATCCGATCGGACACAAGCGCCGGCGTGCCGAGGGTATTCCATTGCTGATTGAGAAGTTCCACCGCAATCTCGCGCGCCGATTCCCGGACAAACAGCAGCGCGCAATCGCCGAACTCGCACTCGACCCGACCCGGCTTGAGCGCACTGCGGTGAATGAATTCCTCGATCTGTTCGTCATCTGAGGGCCACTCCGTTGAGCACCTATCTGATTGGCGCCGATGTCCCGCAGGTGCCGGCCGGCACGCGCTTCGCGGCGCTGGTGCAGCGCGGGCCGATCCTGCCCATCCCGGGGACATACAACGGGCTGGCCGCCCTGCAGGCCAAGCGCGCCGGCTTCGAAGCACTGTATCTCTCGGGTGCAGCGATGAGCGCATCGATGGGACTGCCCGACCTAGGCATCATCACCGTCGATGAGGTCTGCGGGTTCATCCGTCAGGTGAGCCGCGCATCGGCGCTACCAGTGCTCGTCGATGGCGATACCGGCTACGGTGAGGCGCTCAATGTGATGCACATGGTGCGCGCGTTTGAGGAAGCCGGCGCGGCAGCGGTACACATCGAGGATCAGGTGCTGCCCAAGAAGTGCGGACATCTGAACGACAAGAGGCTGATTCCGGCCGAAGAGATGGCCGTGAAGATCGCCGCGGCGGCGCGCGCCCGGCGCCACCTGTACATCATTGCCCGCACGGATGCCGCCGCCAGCGAGGGCCTCGACGGCGCAGTGGCACGGGCGCAGCGGTACCTCGCCGCGGGAGCCGATGCCATCTTCCCCGAAGCGCTCACCAGCGAGGAGATGTTTCGGGAATTTGCCCGCCGCGTCGATGCGCCGCTGCTCGCGAACATGACCGAATTCGGCCGGACACCGTACTTCACGGCCGAACAATTTCAGGCGCTGGGGTACCGGATGGTGATCTGGCCGGTGAGCGCTTTACGGCTTGCCGCGAAAGCGCACGAGCGGCTCTATGCGACGATTGCCCGCGACGGCGGCCCACGCACTCTCATCGACGAGATGCAGACCCGGCAGGAACTCTACGAGACCATCGCGTATGGGGACTACGAGGCACTCGATGCCTCGATCGTCAAGAGCGTCCTACCGCAGTAAGTGGCCGCCCGCGCGTGCAGCGGGACGAACGGGCCGATCACCCCCGGCGTGAGGTAATGAACTCTAGCGAGCCGCCGACGAGCAGCGCGAGCGTAAGGACGATCTGGGAAACTGCGATAACCATGTTGCTCTTCCTGTTGTTCAACGAACGGGCGCAAGTCTAGGTATTCGCACGGCCGCGGACATGCCCATCGCGAGGGTGTACGGCGTGTGCAGCGCGAGGGGATGCGGCATGCCCTGCACGAGGGCTGCGCAGCTACTCCTTTTGAGGGGGCCGACCGGACGCGGCGTGACGCAGTTCACGGGCGCGCGCTACAATTCCCGAAACCTGCCGCAGAATCCCTTCGGCGCCGCCCCCGAGCGAACTCCTGGAGCTTTATCAGATGTCCATTGGCACAGATTCCGTCGTCACGATTCACTACACGCTCAAGGATGACGCCGGTGCGGTCCTCGATCATTCCGAACCGGGCGAGCCGCTCGCCTACCTGCACGGTCACGGCAACCTCATTCCGGGTCTGGAGAAGGAGCTGACGGGCAAGGACACCGGCGATGCCCTCACGGTCACGGTGGCACCGGCTGACGGCTACGGTGAGTACGATGCCGCGCTGGTGCAGAGCGTCCCGCGACGAGCCCTGCGCGGCATCAAGGACATCAAGGCCGGAATGCGCCTGCATGCGCAGACCGAGGAGGGCCCGCGAGCGGTGACCGTGACAAAAATCATGGGCGACATGGTCACCCTCGACGGCAACCATCCCCTCGCGGGCAAGAGCCTGCACTTCGACGTGCGCATCGAGGGCGTGCGGCCAGCAACCGAAGAGGAGCTCGCGCACGGGCACGTACACGGGCCCGATGGGCACGATCACCACTAATCTGCGGTGCACCCCGGCCCATGCGCCGGGGTGCAGCCTCAGAACCAGTTGTAATTGAAGCTGATGCTGATGCGCTCGCCGACGGGATTGGCGGGTACCTCATGGCGCAGCCAGCTCTCGAACAGCACCAAGCTACCGGCGGTCGCCGGGATCTCGACCCACGGGCGGTTCGCGCGGCTTGCCGTACCCCGCCGCGGCGGAGCGGCCATCATCCGGTCGAGCCGGGGATCCTCCAGCTTCAGCGCCGCGCACCCACGCGGGGTCTTCAGGTAATACGTTCCGCTGATCGTCGCGAGTGGATGCAGATGCAATCCGTGCGCAGTGCCGGGCGGCATGATATTCACCCAGCAATCGGTCATCGCGAGCGAGCGCCCGGTCAGATCAAGCTGCAGCGCACGGGCAAACGCTCCAACGTGCGGGTCGATGGCGCGTTCGAGCGCGGCGAACGTCGGGGAAAGCCGCTGCATGCGGCAGGCCGAGCCGTACGAGGTGTATCCACCCGGATAGTTCTTCGCCGACCAGCGTCGCCCGGCGGCATCATCAAGTCGCAGCTGCCGGCATTCGCGCAGCAGCCGCGGACCGAGACGGCCCGCGGCTGCCGAGCGACGTGAATAGATCAGAGTCGGAAACAGCTTCTCGATACTCATCCACTCAGTATAACGGCGCTCTGCTCAAGCCGTCGCGAACTGCTGCTCCTCCGTGCTGCCCGCGAGCGCCGCGAGCGAAGAAGTACCGCCGGTGATCGCCTGCGTCAACTCGTCGAAATACCCGGCGCCGACCTCGCGCTGATGCCGCGTGGCGCTGTAGCCGTGCTGCTCGGCGGCGAACTCCGCCTGCTGCAGCTCGACATAGGCCGCCATCTGCCGCTCACGATAGCCGCGGGCCAGCTCAAACATCGAGAAGTTCAGCGCATGGAAGCCCGCCAGAGTGATGAACTGGAAGCGATAACCCATCGCGCCGAGTTCACGTTGGAAGCGCGCAATGGTCGGCTCATCGAGCTTGCGGCGCCAGTTGAACGAAGGCGAGCAGTTATATGCCAGCAGCTTGCCGGGATGGCGCTCGTGCACGCCCTCGGCGAAGCGGCGCGCCTCATCAAGATCGGGCTTGGCGGTCTCGCACCACAGCAGGTCTGCATACGGCGCATAGGCGCAGGCGCGCGCAATGGCCTGTTCGAGACCCGCGCGCACGTGAAAGAATCCCTCCGCGGTACGCGCCCGACCCGAGTCGATGAAGGGACGGTCGCGCTCGTCGACGTCGGCAGTGAGCAGACTCGAGCCCTCCGCGTCAGTGCGCGCGACCAGCACCGTCGGCACGTTGCACACATCGGCCGCGAGGCGCGCTGCCTGCAGCTTATTGATTGCCTCCTGAGTCGGCACCAACACCTTGCCACCCATGTGACCGCACTTCTTGGCCGAGGAGAGCTGATCCTCGAAGTGCACGCCCGCCGCACCGGCCTCGATCAGCTGCTTCATCAGCTCAAAGGCATTGAGTACCCCGCCGAATCCGGCCTCCGCGTCCGCCACAATGGGCTTCAGCCAATCAATACTGTCATCGCCCTCGGCATGGCAGATCTGGTCGGCCCGACGCAGCGTAGAGTTGATCCGGCGCACCACCGCCGGCACCGAGTCGGCCGGGTAGAGCGACTGATCGGGATACATCTGGCCGGCAAGATTCGCATCTGCAGCCACCTGCCAGCCGGACAGATAGATCGCCTCGAGTCCGGCCTTCACCTGCTGCATGGCCTGGTTGCCGGTCAGCGCGCCGAGGGCGTTGATGAACGACCGCTCATTGAGCATGCGCCAGAGCTTCTCCGCAGTCAGTCGTGCCAGCGAATGCTCGACGGCAATCGTGCCGCGCAGCCGTACGACATCCTCGGCTCGATAGGTCCGCTCGATCCCGCGCCAGCGGGGGGAGTCTTGCCACGAGCGGCGCAGGTCGGCCGCACTCGGCAACTGTTCATTCGGTTTCATAGCGAGGGTACTCCAGGCGTCAGTCGATCAGTTCGTAAGCGGGCAGCGTCAGAAACTCATCAAAGGTGTCCTGCTTGATCATTCGCTCCATCAAGCGCGCAGCGCTCGGAAACACCCCACCGAGCAGTCGCGCGGCGCCCACTTCCTGGTGGATCCGATCGAGCTCCTCGGCGAACAGCCGGTCGATACGCTCGGGGGTGACCTGCTGCTGGTCGCTCGTGCGCGCGCCATGGTGCATCCACTGCCACAGCTGCGCGCGAGAGATCTCGGCAGTGGCGGCATCCTCCATGAGGTTGTACAGCGGGACGCAGCCATTGCCCCGCAGCCAAGCCTCCAGGTACTGCACGCCCACCCGGATGTTGTTACGGATTCCCTCCTCCGTGATCGTACCGCCGGGCACACGCAACAAATCTTCGCGCCGCACCGCGACCTCGGCACGCTGCACGTGCAATTGGTTTGGTCCGCTCATGACGGTGTCAAAGGCGGCGCGTGCGACCGGCGCAAGCCCAGGATGGGCAATCCACGTCCCGTCGTGCCCGGCGCGCGCCTCGCGCAGCTTGTCGGCGCGCACACGCTCCATGGCAATTGTGTTGGCCTCAGGATCGCGAACCGGAATCTGGGCGGCCATGCCGCCCATTGCATGGGCACCACGGCGATGGCAGGTCTGAATCAACAGATCCACGTAGGATTTTAGAAAGTGCCGGTCCATCGTCACCTGCGACCGGTCCGGCAGCAGATATTCGCGACGGTTGCGCAGCTTCTTGATGAAGCTGAAGATGTAGTCCCAACGCCCGCAGTTCAGGCCCGTCACGTACGGACGCAGCTCGAACAGAATCTCGTCCATCTCAAACGCCGCCGGCAACGTCTCGATAAGCACGGTCACTCTGATCGTGCCGCGCTTCAGTCCCAGGGCGTCCTCAGCCGCGGCGAACACCTCGCTCCACAATCGCGCCTCGAGATGACTCTCCAGCTTCGGCAGATAGAAATACGGACCGGTTCGGGCGCGGGCCAGCGCCTCGTGATTGCGCGCCAGGTACAGTGCGAAGTCGAACAACGCACCGGCGACCGGCTCACCATCCACCCACACGTGCTTTTCCGGCAGATGCCAGCCGCGTGGCCGCACGATCAGGGTCGCGCGGCGTTGCCCGAGACGATACATCTTGCCGCTTCCCGGGTCGCAGTAACTGATCGCGCCGTCGAGTGCATCGGCGAGGTTGATCTGTCCCTGCACCAAATTGCGCCAGGTGGGACTGCAGGAGTCCTCGAAGTCGGCCATGAATGCGCACACCGGAGCATTCAGCGCATTGATGATCATCTTACGATCCACGGGACCGGTGATCTCAACGCGCCGATCGATGAGATCGTGCGGCACCGGCGCGATGTGCCAGTTGCCACAACGCACATCGGCCGTCTGCGGCAGGAAATCCGGCAGATCGCCGTCGTCGAAACCCTGCTGCCGGCGGGTGCGCGCCGCGAGCAGCTCCAGGCGCCGCGGGTTGAACTTGCGATGCAACTGCGCCAGCAACTGCAGCGCGCCCGCGGTCAACACTTCACCAGATCGCTCGACGGGAGGGCCGGCGACGACGACCGCAGGCGTGAGCGCAGGGGCAGCCGCGCGCGCGGCGGATGGGGCCAGGGATGCGGTGCTCGTGTTCATGGGACCGAGCATAGCCCCGGAGATAAGAGTAATTTGACTAAGGAAACTTCACATTGTTAATTTCACAACTCCGGGGCCGAACCCCGTCGAGACGCCCAGGTGCCACCATGCCGCCATTGCTGCGCAAAGGACACTTCCTCGGAGCGAAGCTGCGCGAGCTGCGCAAACGCAACGGACTCACGCTCGAGGAACTCTCCTCGCGCTGCATCCAGCGCGATGCGCAGCGAGCGCCCTCGGTGTCGTATCTGAGCATGATTGAGAGCGGCAAGCGGGTGCCCTCGAGCGAGCTGCTGGAGTTGCTCGCGGCAGTCTTTCAACGCGATCCAAACTGGTTTCTCGATGAGAGCGGCGGAGCGGAGCTGGGCTCGATGTCTGCACCCGCCGGCGGCGCGGCCAAGGTCCCGTTGGAGCCAGCGTTTCTCTTCTCGAAGGAGGTGCTGCAGGCGGCGATCCCGGAGCTGCTGCAGCAGACCGGCACCAGCGGGCGGCAGTTCGCACATCTGCTAATCCGCACCCACCAGGAATTCTCACGCAATGACTTCCCGGATCTCGAGCGCGCCGCCGAGGAGATTGGCGAGCGGAAATTCCCGCTCGGAGTGGAGGAGTTGCTGCGCCTGACACGCCGCGCCGGCCTCGAAATTCGCTGGTTTGAGCGCAAGCCGGTGCTGGCGCGCGACAAGGACCGCGAGGTGCGCAGCATGGTGCGCTCGTTCTTCGAGCCGCCGCGCTACGTCTATGCCAATCGAGCCCTGCAGTCGGATCCGGCGCGTTTGAAATTTGATCTCGCTGCGCACATCGCCCACAAGGTGCTGCACGGCGGCGACGGCCTGAAGTCCGCGCACGCCACCGGCGGGGAAATGGGCGGCAGCCCGGAGGGCGCATCGGCGGCCGGCATGAACGCCGAGGATGTGCTGCACGCCTGGCGGGATTTCGAATGCAGCTTCTTCGCCGGCGCGCTGCTTGCACCGCGCGCGCCATTCCGGCGCTTCCTCGCTCGCGAACGGTACCGCGTCGAAGCCGGTGCGAAACTCGAATTGACACCCGCGGTCGTCATGCGCCGCATGACCAAAGTCTCCCCTTACCCGTATTGGCATTTTTTCGACGCCTATCCGCCGGGATATCTGCGCGCCGTATACCGTGGCAACGGCATCCCGCTACCCTGGGGCAATCTCGCTCAGGTGAGCGATCCGTGCCCGAACTGGGCCGTGTTTCGCATGCTCGGTGGCGATCGCGACACCGGGTCGCAAATCTCGGTGCTGCGCGACGGGAGCCGCTCGCTGCTGTACTGCTGCCACTCGCGCCGTGTGCGCGACATGGCAGGAAATCCTCATGTTCTGTCCGTCGGGGTCGACCTTGCGCCGGCGCTCGACGCGAATGGCGCCTCGAGCGCCGAGTTGACCGAGGCCATCCTCACCGAGTGCCTGCGCGACGGAGGAGAGGCGCGTCCGCCGAAGGCCGCGCGGGCCGCGCTGCAGGCGGTCGCCAATGTGTTGAACATCGCCTGGATCGACGCGGCGCTCGAACGGCCCGCGCACATCATCTGTCCGCGCAGCTCGAGTTGTCCGCGTCCCGAGCGCTGCGCGGAGGCCAAGCAGCGTCTCTCGCGCGCCCGGGAAATCGACGAGGTGCGCGCGGAGATTCTGGGCGCGCCGCGTTGATCAGAGCCGAGTCGGCATGAAGATCGTCGCAGGATGCTCGAGAAGTTCCTTCAGTGCCTGAATCATCGCTGCCGCGTCATAGCCGTCCACGAAGCGATGATCGAACGATGACGACAGGTTCATCATGCGTCGCACCACCACCGCGCCGTCGGCGACAACCGGCCGCTCGACCGCTCGATTGACACCGAGGATGGCCACCTCCGGCGCATTGATGATCGGCGTGCTCGCAATTCCACCGAGCTTGCCAAGACTGGTGAGCGTGATGGTCGAGCCGCTCAGCTCCGCGCGCGTGGCCTTGTTCTGTCGCGCGGCCTCCGTCACCCGGCGCATCTCGGCAGCAATCTCCCACAGCGAGAGCCGCGCGGCATCGTGCACCACCGGAACCTTCAGGCCATCAGGCGTCTGCGTTGCAACGCCGACATGCACGGCGCGGTGACGAATGATCACGCCACGCTCTGCGTCATAGTGAGCATTGCACTGCGGAAAGTCCGCGAGCACCCGGACCAGCGCGAGCACCAGAAACGGCAGGTAGGTGAGTGCCGGTGCGCCCGCGGCGAGCCGGCCGTTCAGATGCCGGCGCAGCCCCTCGAGTTCGGTCACGTCGAGTTCCTCGACATACGAGAAATGCGGGATGGTGCGCTTGCTTTCGCTCATGCGCTGAGCGATGAGGCGACGCACGCCAATGACCTTGATTTCCTCGTACGCCGGAGCTCCTGGCTCTGTGGCACCCGCTGCGCTGCGGCGCGTCTCGCCCGCTTCGCCGCGCAGGTACGCCTCGAGGTCCTGTCGGCGGATCCGACCCTGCGGACCGCTGCCAGGTACGGCGCGCAGATCGACTCCCGCCTCGTGAGCGCGCCGCCGATTCGCCGGCGAAGTCATCACGCGCCCGCGCGTGAGCTCACCGCCAATCTCAGTGTTGCACGCGCCCTCGCTCTGTGAGGTCACGCCCACATCGCTGCGGGCGGGCTCGGCCGTCGCCATCGCCGCGGCAGCCTGCGGCACGACCTCGTGCGGCGCTGGCGCGCCCGCCGAAGCAGCGCCGGTTTCGAGCGCGATCAGTTCGGCACCGACGGCGACCAGATCGCCCGGCTTGCCGGTAGTGGAGAGCACCGTGCCGCTCACCGGCGAGGGCACCTCTACCGCCGCCTTCTCGGTCATGACCTCGACCAGGACTTGTTCTTCTTCGACGACATCGCCAGGCTCGACATGCCAAGCGACGATCTCCGCGGACACCGTGCCCTCACCGAGATCCGGCAGCTTAAAAACGTAACGGCTCATCGCGCCTCCATTACACCGCGCAACGCCGCGGCGATGCGCGCCGGACCTGGGAAATAATCCCACTCGAACGCGTGCGGATACGGGGTGTCCCAACCGGTCACGCGGGCGATCGGCGCCTCGAGATGCCAGAAGCACTCCTCCTGGATCGTCGCCGAGAGCTCCGCGCCGAAGCCGCTGAAGCGAGTCGCCTCGTGCACGATGACGCACCGCCCGGTCTTGCAGACCGACGTGCACAGCGTATCGACATCGAGTGGCACCAGCGTGCGCACGTCGATGATCTCGGCGTCGACGCCAGCCAGCTCGACTGCAGCGGCGGCCACGTGCACCATCGTGCCATAGGTGAGCAGCGTGACATCCGAGCCGCCGCGGACGATCTCGGCCTTGCCGATCGGAATCGTGTAGTGGCCTTCGGGAACTTCGCCCTTCGGATGAGCGCTCCAGGGCAGCGCCGGCTTGTGCGGATCGCCGTCAAACGGTCCGTTGTAGATGCGCTTCGGCTCGAAGAACACCACCGGATCCTCGTCCTCGATGGAGCTGATCAGCAGCCCCTTGGCATCGTACGGGTTGGAGGGCATCACGACTTTGATGCCGCAGACGTGTGTAAAGACACCTTCCGGGCTTTGCGAGTGCGTTTGTCCGCCGCGGATGCCGCCACCGCAGGGCGTGCGGATCGTCACCGGAGCACAAAAATCCCCCGCGGTGCGATAGCGCAGTCGCGCCAACTCGCTCACGATCTGGTCGAAAGCCGGATAAATGTAATCGGCGAATTGGATTTCAGCCACCGGACGCAAGCCGTTCACGCCCATGCCAATTGCCGTTGCGACAATGCCGCCTTCCGATATCGGCGTGTCGAGCACGCGGTGTTCGCCGTATTTGCGCTGCAGTCCATCGGTGCAGCGGAATACGCCACCGAAGTAGCCGACGTCCTCACCGAACACCACAACGCGCGGGTCCCGTCCGAGCATGACATCGAGGGCGGAGTTGATCGCATGCACCATGTTCATCTGGGCCACGGCTCACTCCTTCCCGCTCGGGGCCTGAACATCGCCCGGTGCTTGCTGCGCGGCGAGCAGCCGCCGCAGTTCCTCGCGCTGGCGCTTCAGATGCGGTGGCATCTCGTGGAACACGTCCTCGAACATGCTCAACGGATCGAGCGACACGCCCTCGGTCAGCGTCCCGTAGCTGACCGCCTCCTTCCAACAGGCGGTCACGTGCGCTTCGAGTTCACGCTCGAGCGCGGCGTGGCGCTCCTCAGTCCATTCTCCCAGCCCGATCAGGTGCTCCTTCAGACGCGTAATTGGATCGCCGAGCGGCCATGCCTGCCACTCCTCCTTGGGACGGTAGCGTGCCGGGTCATCGCTGGTCGAATGCGCCGCCGCGCGGTAAGTCACGTGCTCGATCAGCGTCGGCCCGCCGCTCGCGCGGGCCCGTTCCGCGGCCCACCGGGTCACCGCGTACACCGCCAGGAAATCGTTGCCGTCGACACGCACCCCGGGTATGCCATAGCCGGGCCCGCGTTGCGCAAATGTACGGCGCTCGCCGCCCGCGAAGCCCTGGAAGCTGGAGATTGCCCACTGGTTGTTGACCAGATTCAGGATCACCGGCGCCTGGTACACCGCCGCGAAGGTCATCGCGTGATGAAAATCGGCCTCAGCGCTTGAACCCTCGCCGATCCAGCTGGCGGCGATGCGGTCCTCGCCCTTGATGGCCGCGGCCATCGCCCAACCCACCGCCTGCGGGAATTGCGTGGCGAGATTGCCCGAGATGGAGAAAATGTTGCCCTCTGCCCAGTGATACATGACCGGCATCTGCCGGCCGCGGCACATGTCGCGCGTATTGGAGAGGCACTGGCACATCAGCTCGACCAGGCTCTTGCCCCGCGTAATGAACAAGCCCTGCGTGCGATAGGAGGGAAAGAGCATGTCGCGCGGCTGCAGCGCCATGCACGGCGCCACCGCAACGGCTTCCTCGCCCGTGGATTTCATGTAGAAGGAGATGCGCCCCTGGCGCTGCATGCGCTGCATGCGCTCATCGAAATGGCGCGTGAGCAGCATGTGCCGCAGCGCCACCTGCAGCTCCTGCGGCTCCAGATGCGGATTCCAGGGCCCGAGCGCCTGGCCGCGCTCATCGAGCACGCGCACTAGGCCGGTCCCCAACTGCTCGATCTCGAGCGCCGGGGCGAGCGTGTCCGGGCGGGCCTCACCCCCTGCAGGCGGGATGTGCAGATAGCTGAAATCCGGCTTCTCCCCCGGGCGGGCCGGAGGATGAGGAACGTGCAGGCGCGACTGCGTCATGGATGCTGAGCCTTGTCACCGGCGTTGTCCGGCAGAGTGCAAATATTACCGCCCCGAAAGCGCAATGCATCTTCCAATCCGTGCATAAATCGTGCACTTGACGCAATGCACATCGCACACGGCTCGGCAGGACGGGTTGGCGCGAACGCAGCGGGACGGCCATAATCGCTGCCGTGAAATCCTACCCTACCGCCCGCGGCGTCGTACTGCGCAACCGCCCCGCCACCGCCGAACGCACTGCCGGGACCGCCTCCCGTACAAGCGGCGAACCGGGGCGCGTGCGCGTCGCGCGTGAAGTCGCCGGCCGTGGCGGCAAGGCCGTGACAGTCATTCTCGGCCTGGCACTGCCACCGGCGCAGCTCGAGGCGCTCGGGCGGGAGTTGAAAAAACTCTGCGGCGCCGGCGGCGCGATCCGCGACGGCCGCATCGAGATTCAGGGCGAACATCGTGACCGGCTGGTCGAGGCGCTGCGCCAGCGCGGCTACGAGGCCAAGCGCTCCGGCGGCTAGGGCCGCAGTACCGCCAACAGCACGATCGCGATCAGCAAAATCCCCGGCAACTCGTTGAACACGCGGAACCAGCGCTGCGAGTGCCGGTTCCGTCCCTCGACCAGCGCGCGCATCAGCGTGTAACACCATAGGTGGTAACCAATGAGCGCCGCCACCAGTGCCAGCTTCACGCGCAGCCAGGTGAAGCTGAGAAACACCGGCGCCATGGCGACCATGGACAGCCCGAAAATGATCGCGAGGCCGCCGCCAAGACTCATCAGCGCGAACAGCCTGCGCTCCATGAGCGCCAAGCGCGCCAGCCCGGGCGCATCGTGGGTCTCGCAGTGATAGACGAACAGACGTGGCAGATAGAACAAACCCGCGAACCACGTCACCACAAATACGATATGGAATGCCTTGAGCCAGAGCATGCAGTATCGTACCCGGCTTGGGCACGCTTGACCAACGAGCGGCGGCACGATTCAGGAGGATCATCATGAGCGAATCCGGATCAGGAGAAGCCCCGGGCGCCCCCGGCCTTTCACCCACCTGGTGCAGCAGCGCCAAAGACGTCGTGGGATGCTCGCTCGGCCGACCACGACTGTGGTTCACCGTCGGCGGCGGGATCGTCAACGAAGTCTATTATCCACGCGTCGACATTCCGCAGATCCGCGATCTCGGCTTCATCGTCGCCGATGGCCGCGGCTTCTGGGTCGAGGTCAAGCGACTCGGCCGTCCGAGCGTCACGCTCGCCGGCCCCGGAATTCCAGCCGTGCTGGTGGTGCACCGTCACGAGCGCTTCGAGCTGCGCCTGCGCATCGTGCCGGCCGTTGAGCGCGATGCGCTGCTGATCGAGGTCGAGCTCACCGGCGAGGAGCAGTTGCGTCCGTACGCGCTGCTCGCACCGCACCTCGGCGGCACCGGACATGACAACATCGCCAGCGTCGCCGATCATCGCGGCCACCGGCTGTTGCTCGCCGAGCAGGGGCCGTTCGCGCTCGGGCTGGCCGCTGTCGATGCCGAACAGAGCGACGCCTGGGGCCGCGCCAGCTGCGGTTACGTCGGTGCGAGCGACGGTTGGCAGGACTTCAAGCGTAACGGCGCGATGAGCTGGCAGTACGATCATGCCGGCCCGGGCAACGTCGCGCTGATGGGCGAGTTGCCGCGCCGTGCGGTGCTCGGCTTGGGCATCAGCAGCAGTACCGAATCGGCCGCAACGCTCGCACTGTCCGCGTTATTCGAACCGTTCGAGACCAGCTGGCAGCGGCAGATCGAGGACTGGGCGGTCTGGCAGAAGGAATGCGCAACGCGCGCCCCGCTCGTCGGCTCGCTGCCCGCGCAGTGCCGCACGCAGTTCAGTGTCTCCACCATGGTGCTGCGCACGCATCAATGCAAGACCTTCCCCGGCTCAATGGTGGCCAGCCTGAGCGTGCCCTGGGGCAACACCAAGGACGAGCGGGCCGGTTACCATCTGGTCTGGCCGCGCGATCTGTGCGAGTGCGCCGGCGCGCTGCTCGCCTTTGGCGCCACACGCGAGGCACTCGACACGGTGCGCTACCTGCGCGCCACTCAACTCGCCGACGGTCACTGGAACCAGAACCAATGGCTCGGCGGCACGCCATACTGGACTGCCGTGCAGCTCGATGAGACGGCCTTCCCCGTGCTGCTCGCCTGCGCACTGCACGAGCGCGACGCGCTCGACGGAGTGCACGTGGCGGACATGATCCAGCGGGCGCTCTCGTTCATCGTTCGCAACGGTCCGGCGTCGGACCAGGACCGGTGGGAGGAAGATGCCGGCATCAACACCTTCACCCTGTCGGCATGCATCGCGGCGCTGGTCTGCGGCGCGGCGCACCTCCCTGCGGCGGCGCGCGAGCTTGCGCTCGCGATCGCCGATTACTGGAATGCGAGCCTCGAGGACTGGACGGCCGTTTACGGCACGCCGCTCGCTCGCGCCCATGGTGTTCCCGGCTACTACGTGCGTGTGGCGCCCGCCGATGCCTTGCACGACCGCGGCGCGCTGCAGAATGCATTGCCCATTCGCAATCAGCTCATCGATCCGGCCCTGCCGGCCGCCGCGCAGGTTGGGGTCGACTTCCTGCAGCTGGTCCGTTTCGGGCTGCGCGCCGCGGATGATCCGCTGATCGAGGGTACGGTGAAGCTGGTCGATGCATTGCTGAAGGTCGACACGCCAAACGGTCCGAGCTGGCACCGCTACAACGACGACGGCTATGGCGAGCACGACGATGGCTCGGCCTATGACGGTACCGGCCGCGGCCGGGCCTGGCCGCTGCTGACCGGCGAGCGCGGACACTTCGAGCTCGCCGCGGGGCGCGACCCGCTCCCGATGCTCGAGTCCATGGCACGCATGGCCTCTCCGGGGGGGATGCTGCCCGAGCAGGTCTGGGACAGCGAGCCGATCGCCGAGCGCTTCCTCGAGCCCGGTCGACCGACCGGTGGCGCGATGCCGCTGGTCTGGGCACACGCCGAGTTCATCAAGCTCGCGGTCTCCCGGGCGATCGGCCGACCATTTGACCGGCCCGAGCCGCTGTGGCGACGCTACGGTGGCAAGCGCCCCGCGTTGCAGCGCGTGATCTGGTGTCCGCACGCCCCGGCCGGCTCGCTGCCGCAGGGCACCCCGCTCACCCTGGCGCTGAGCGAGCCCGGCGTGTTCCGATGGGGCTTCGATGGCTGGCAGAACATCGAGGAGCGCGCGACCTCCGCCAATCCGCTCGGGCTGCACCTCGTCGAGCTCGACACCCATGCGCTCGCGGCCGGACGGCAGATCGATCTGACCTACCGCCGCCAGTCCGATGGGCAGTGGGCGGGACAGGATTATCAGATCACCGTACGCCCGAATACCTGAGCGGGGCCATGGCTATTCCCGGCTCCGCCAGCGCCGTATAGTGGCGATGCGGCGCGCTCGCCCGTGACCGGTTCAGGTCCCGTGGCGGGCGTCGGCGATCGGAGTCAACCACGGGAACCTCCGGACGTTTTGCGAGTCAATCGGAACGGAGGTGGTTACGATGGGCGAGATAACCTTTGGACGGGTACTCAGGACGTACGGGACGCTGATCGCTGGAGCGGCAGCGCTGCTTCTGGCAGCCTGCGCCACGACTCCCGTCATCCATACGCGCATGGCTCTGGGCGCCAACCTTGCGGGGGCGCATACATTCGCTTTCGTCCGCCATCCCGGCACGGATCACGGACCGTACAAATCCCTGACGACGCAGCGGCTTGAACGCGATGTGGCGCAACAGATGCAAGCGCGCGGCTACACGCTGGTCGCAGCCGATGCGCAGCCGGACCTGCTGGTTAATTTCCGCGTCACGACCCGCGACCGGGTCGAGGGTGACATCGGGCCGGCTTTCATGGGCGGTTATTGGGGCGGCTGGGGCCCCTACGGCTGGGGCGGTTGGGGTGGCTGGGGCGGTTGGGGTGGCTGGCCCTACGGCTGGGGCGGCTATTACAACGACGTACGCACCATCACGACTGCGGCACTGACGATCTCGGTCATCAATCGCACCGATCGGGCGGTGATCTGGAGCGGCACGGCGTCCTCGGACGTTTCGCACCACATGCGCTATCACCCGGGCAAGTCGATCGATGTCGCGGTGAATCAGATCTTCGCCCACTACCCGGTGCCGATGTCGGCACCGATGGCCGCGCGCTGAAGCTCAAAGTGGCCCGGCGGACGGCCTCGGCCGAGCGTCCGTCCGCCGGTTATTCGCTCCAGTAACGGACCCGATCGCGCCAGTCGCGCGGTTCGCCCGAACCCTCCGTGCCGTCGGGCTCCGTGCCGATGTAGAGAAACGCGACCAGCGCGTCGGACGGCTCAAGCCCGAGCGCTCCCTTGAGCTGTTCGTCGTAGGCGGCGCCCCCGGTCTTCCACACCCCGTTGAATCCCAGCGCGCGCGCCGCGAGCAGAATGTTCTCGGCGGCCGCCCCCGCACACAACACCTGCTCGATTACCGGCACTTTGGCTTGCGGATCGGGCACCGCCGCGACCGCAATAATCAGAGGCGCCCGGAACGCCTTGAGCCGCTCGCGATCGAGCGCCTCGGGGCTCGATGCCGGACGCACGCGACGCAGTTGCTCGGCGAGCAGGTCGCCGAAGCGCGCCCGCGCCGCATCGCGGATGACGATGAAGCGCCAGGGTCGCAACCGTCCGTGATCGGGCGAGCGAGCGCCGCTCGCGAGCAACAACTCGAGAGCCGCCTCGTCGGGACCGGGCTCGCCCAGGGTTTTTGCCGAGCGACGTTGCAACAACAGATCAATGGCTTGCATCGGGCAATCTTGACACACTTGCGAGGCAAACCGTGTACAGTCCGCGCCCATGGACTCGCGTGACCTCGAGGCGCTCAGAGGCGCCATTCGCTGCATCCCGGACTACCCGAAGCCGGGCATCCTGTTCCGGGACATCACCACGCTGCTCGCCGATGCCCCGATGTTCCAGCTCGCCGTCACGGAGCTGGCGCGACCCTGGGGTGATGCGGGCGTGGAGCGCATCGCCGGTATCGAGGCACGCGGTTTCATTCTCGGCGGCGCGGTCGCCCACCGCATCGGCGCCGGTTTCGTGCCGATCCGCAAGAAGGGCAAGTTGCCGCACGAGACCGTGCGCATGCCCTACGCACTCGAGTACGGCGTGGATGAGATCGAGATGCACCGCGACGCGCTCAAACCCGGCGAACCCGTGGTACTCATCGACGATCTGATCGCCACCGGAGGAACGGCCGAAGCGGCCGTGAAGCTGCTGCGCTCGCTGGGGGCGCAGGTCCGGGCGGCCTGCTTCGTGATCGACCTGCCCGAACTCGGCGGTACGCGCCGCCTGGAGGCACTCGGGGTGCCCGTGCACACTCTTGTCGCTTTTCAGGGACACTGAGTCGGCCGCAACATTACGTTCTGGTCATCCACGGTTTCCACCACGGTGTTCCTGCAATAATCCGCCCCGTTCCGGCGCCGAGCGCTCGGGGCAATTCTAAAACCGCTCAAATTCTCTTTCGGAGATGTCGATGTTCAAGAAGCTCGTCCCTGTACTCGGTGCGCTCCTGGTCGCCGGCTCGCTGGCTGTCGCTCCGGTCGCCGCCGTTGCGGCCCCGGCCGCCCCCACTGCCGCTCACCACGTCGTGCACAAGAAGATGACGCACAAGAAGTGGCATAAGAAGGCGATGCACAAGAAGTGGCACAAGAAGGCCATGCACAAGAAGTGGCATAAGAAGGCCATGCACAAGAAGGCCATGATGAAGCACCACATGGCCAAGAAGAAGGCCTAAGCTGCTGCTGATGCCCGAAGAGCCCCGCCCCGTGCGGGGCTCTTTCGTTTACGGGCCCGAATTTCGCACCCGTGCCACCCTCCCCGAGCGGCACTTGCCTCTACAATAAGCAGCCGATGCAGCCGCTCACCCAGATGCTGGTTCTGCTCGCCGCCGCGGTCCTGCTGGTCACCATTGCCCGGCGGCTCGCCCTGCCGACGGCGGTGCCGTACCTGGCGGTGGGGCTGGCCTGCGGCCCGCACGCCCTCGCGGTGGTACCGGGCTCAGCGACGGTCGGACTGCTCGCCGAGCTGGGCGTGGCGTTCCTGCTGTTCGCGCTGGGACTAGATGTCTCGCTACCGCGCATGATCGCGATGCGCCGCGAGGTATTTGGTCTCGGGGCCGCCCAGGTAGGCGCCACCACGCTGGTGTTCGCGCTCCTCGGGCGACTCACCGGCATGGCCTGGCCGGCGGCGGTGGTCGCCGGCGGCGCGATCGCGATGAGTTCGACGGCGATTTTGCTGCATCAGCTGACCGAGCGGTCTGAACTGAACCGCACCCACGGGCGGCTCGCCTTCAGCATGCTGCTCTTTCAGGACCTGGCATTCGTGCCACTGCTGGCGCTCGCCTCGGCGCTCGGCCCGGGAGCCAATCACTTTGATCTGCGCGCCGCGCTCATCGCCGCGGGCGGCGGCGCGCTCGCCATTGCCGCGGTGCTGGCGACCGGGCGCTGGCTGCTGCGTCCGCTCTTTCATGAAATCGCCCACAGTCGGCTGCGCGAGCTGTTCACCCTGGCTGCGCTGCTGGTGGTAATCGGGGCTGCCTGGGTCTCACGCCTCGCCAACCTCTCAGCCGGTCTTGGCGCATTCCTCGCCGGCATGATGCTCGCCGAGACCGAGTACCGTCATCAGCTCGAATCGGTGCTGCGCCCGTTTCGCGACATCCTGCTTGGCGTGTTTTTCGTCTCCGTCGGCATGCTGCTCGATCTGCATCAGCTCGCCGGCGAGGCCGGCAGCGTGCTCGCCTTGCTGGTGCTGATCGTGACGCTGAAGGCGGCGATCGCGGCTCTGGTGACTCGCCCGTTCGCCGCCTCGCGCTTCAAGGCATTGCGCACCGGCATCGTGATCGCCATCGGTGGGGAGTTCGGCATTGCGCTTGCCAGCGTGGCGCTCGCCGACCGGGTGTTACCCGGGCGCTTCGGTCAACCTCTGCTGCTCGCACTGGTCCTGTCCATGGTGCTCAGCCCCCTGCTGCTCAATCACAACAAGGGAATTGCGCGGCTTTTGCTGCGCGAAGCCGGCCCTCCGCACCGCACTGCGTTCGAGCGCGAGAGCGCCGCCACGGCGGCCATCGGGGCACGCGCACACGTCATTCTCTGCGGTTTCGGGCGCGTAGGGCAAAGCGTCGCCCGCGTTCTCGAGTCGCAGGGATTCGAGTACATCGCGCTCGATCTTGATCCGGCGCGCATCGCCGCGGCGCGCCAGGCCGGCGATCCGGTCATCTACGGGGATTCATCCGATGAGCAGATCCTCGCCCTCGCCGGCCTCACCGCCGCCACCGCCGTGGTGATCAGCTTCTCCGACCCGGCCACCGCCCTCGGCATCCTGCGCACCGTGCGCGCCCAGCGCCCGGATGTCCCGATCCTCGTGCGCACTCAGGACGATTCGCGCCTGAAGGAGCTCGAGGCCGCCGGCGCAACCGACGTCGTCCCGGAGACGTTCGAGACCAGCCTGATGCTGGTCTCCCACGTCCTGATGCTGCTCCAGGTGCCGGTCTCGCGCGTCGTCCGCACGATCGGGGAGATTCGCAATCACCGCTACAGCGTGCTGCGCACTGTGGTGCACCGCGGCGCGGCGCCGGTGCTCGATGCTTCCGGCGAGCTCAGCGAAGAGGTGAAATCGGTGGTCGTACCACCGGGCGCCTGGGCGATCGGCCATACCCTCGGGGAGGTGCGGGCCCGCGGAGTCAGCGTGACGTTCACGGGCGTTCGCCGCCACGGCATCCTGGGGCGCGAACCGACCGAGAGCATGCGGCTGCGCGACGGGGACGTCGTGGTGGTGCACGGCACCCCTGAGGAACTTGAGCGCGCCGAAGCGGTTCTGCTCGCAGGCTAGGCTACAATCGCGCGCCGGTGAACCGAAGCGATATCCAATTCCCCCCCGAGCACGCAGCACTCCGCGCGGACGTGCACGCGCTCGGGGAACTGATCGGGCAGATCCTGAGCGAACAGGGCGGGCAGCCATTGTTCGAATTGGTCGAACTCGACCGGCGCGCGGCGATTGCCCGGCGCGAAGGCGATGCGGCGGCCGCCGCCGAACTGAACGCCTCGGTGCGGGACCGGCCACCGGCGCTCGCGCGCGAGCTGGTGCGCGCCTTCTCGATGTGGTTTCGCACCGTGAACCTTGCCGAGAGCGTGCACCGCATCCGGCGGCGGCGCGAATACTTCCGCGAGACCGATCACCCGCAACCCGGGGGCGTCGAGAGCGCAATTGCGGAACTCGCCGGCCGCGGCATGAACCTCGAGGCGGTGCTGAAGCTGATCGCGTCGTTGCGCATCGAGCCGGTATTCTCGGCGCACTCACTGCAGGCCACGCGGCGCACGCTGCTGCGTAAGCAGCAACGAATGGCCCAGCGCCTGCTCGCCCGGCTTGACCCGACCCTCACCCCACAGGAGCAGCGCAGCCTGTGGGCCGGGATCCGTTTCGAGCTCACTACCGGCTGGCAGACCGAGGAACTGCCCCGCAAGCAGTTGACCGTGGGTGATGAGCGCGAACAGATCGTCTTCTACCTGGTCGAGATCCTCTATCGGGTGGTCCCCGCGTTCTACGAGGAGATTGCACTCGCACTCGGCAAGGTATTCAGCGTCCCGCCCGACTCGATCGAGCTGCCCTGCATTCTGCGCTTCGGCTCATGGGTGGGAGGGGACATGGACGGGCATCCGGACGTGCACGCCCGCACCATCCGCGAGACGCTCGCCCGCCATCAGCACATGCTCCTCGGCGCCTACAGCGCGGAGTGCCAGAAGCTCGCCGAGCGCCTGTCTCAGGGCGAACGCCGTACCAGTGTTTCGACCAAGCTGACCCAGCGGATCGAGGAGTACGCCCGGCTCACGCCCGGGGCGCGTCCGCCGATGCTCGGCCGGCGCGATCGGATGCCATACCGGCTGTTCCTGACACAGATGGCGATGCGTCTGCGCCAGCGACAGGACGGCGGAGGAAACGGCTACGACAATGCACAGCAGTTCCGCGACGACGTGCAGCTGATCGCCGAGAGCCTGCAGGCCAACAAAGGCGCGGCCGCCGGTCTGTTCCAGATCCACCGGCTGCTGCGCCGCATCGATACCTTCGGCTTTCACCTGGCCAGTCTGGATGTCCGCCAACACGCCAGCGTTCTGCACCAGATCATCGCGCAGGGCAACAACGATCCGCACTGGCCGGAACGCACGAGCAGCGAGCGTGCACGGCTGCTCGCCGAGGCGCTGGAGAAGGACAGCGGACCGCGCGTGGAGCTCGAAGCACTCGCACGGCGCAACCTGGCGGTCTTTGAGACCTTCGCGCAGATCCGCCACCGCTACGGCCCGCAGGCCATCGGCTCATTCGTCGTCAGCGGCACCGAAGGGGTGGATGATGTGCTCGCCGCGCTGCTGCTCGCACGCTGGGCATCGATGCTCGACAAAGACACCGGCGAGGTGACCCTCGACATCGCCCCGCAGTTCGAGTCGATCGCTGCGCTCGAGCACAGCGGCGCCATCATGCAGCAACTGCTGGCCGAACCGACGTATATGCGCCACCTCGAGGGCCGCGGCGGACGGCAACATGTACTGCTCGGGTATTCCGACAGCAACATGGAAGCCGGTCCCTGCGCCTCGCGCTTTGCGCTGCATCAGGCACAACTTGCGCTGGCCGCGACGCTCGGCACGGCTGCGCAAAGCCTGGCGATCATGCACGTGCGTGGGGCAAGCCTCGCGCGCGGCGGCGCGCGCATCGACCGGCTGGTGAAATCCGCCCCGCCCGGCACGATGAACGGCGTGCTGCGCCTGCGTGAGCAAGGCGATACGATCCGTCAGGGTTATGGTCTGCGCCCGATCGCCATGCGCACCCTGGAGCGCGCATTCAATGCGCTCAGTCTGGCGAGCGCCGAGCGCGCCCCACGCGCCACGACGGCAGCGCACATCGAGTGCGCGGCAACGATCGCAGCGGTGAGCCGGGACGTCTATCGCGCCCTGGTATATGAGCAGCACGAATTCCACGACTTCTTCCGCGCCGTAACACCGATTGACGTGATCGAACGGATGCAGGTCGGCTCGCGCTCCACGCACCGGCACGCCGGTGAGGGCATCGCCGGACTGCTGCCGGTGCCCTGGGTGTTCGCCTGGACGCAGACCCGCCACATGCTCCCGTCCTGGTTCGGCGCCGGCTCAGGACTGCAGGCTGCGGAGCAACGACACGGTGCGCTCACGCTGCGCGCGATGTACGCCGAGTGGCCGTTCCTGCGCAATCTGATCGACGACATCGAATCGATGCTGGCTCGGGCCGATCTCGACATTGCCGCGGCATACCACACGCTCGCGCCGCAGGCTCTGCTGCGCTTCGCCGAGCTCATTCGCGCCGAGTATGAGCTCACCTGTGCACAAGTACTGAAGCTGAAAGGTGCCACCGAGCTGCTCGCGGGTGAGCCGATGCTGCAGCGCGCCATTCGGCTGCGCAACCCATACATCGATCCGATGAATCTCATGCAGGTCGACCTGCTCGCGCGCTGGCGGGCCGGAGGCCGTGCCGACCGTGATCTGTTTGAAGCGCTGTTGGTCAGCACGACGGGCATTGCACAGGGCCTGCAAGGCACAGGATGAGCACCGCCATGATTGAGATTCGACCGGCCGTTGCAGCCGATGTGGAGCTGATCCTCGAGTTCATTCGCGAGCTGGCGCGCTTCGAGCGTCTCGAACACGAGGTCATCGCCAGCGCGGCAGGCCTGCGTGAGGCGCTGTTTGGCACGCACCGCTACGCTGAGGTGGTGTTCGCCTGCGATGCGGGCGAGCCGGTCGGTTTTGCGCTTTTCTTCCATAACTTTTCCACATTCAAAGGTCAGCCGGGCATCTACCTGGAGGATCTGTACGTCAAGCCGCACATGCGCGGCCGCGGCGTGGGCCGGCAACTGCTGCGCCACCTCGCTCGCCTCGCCCTCGAGCGGCGCTGCGCACGCCTCGAATGGGCGGTGCTCGAGTGGAATGAACCGGCGATCACGTTCTACCGCAGCCTCGGCGCGCGGCCCTTGGCCGACTGGCGAATCTTTCGTCTCACCGGCACGGCACTCGAACAACTCGGCGGTTGAGCGGCGATCACCGCTGCGTCGCTGAACGCGTGCTGAACGGCTGCACTGTCGCAACGCCAACTCCCATCGCCACACGGTCTGGGGTAAGCTTCACGCAACGGAGCGGGACGGAGCGGAAATGCATTGCGTGCCGCTCGCGAAGCGCTCGATCCGCCTGAGCCCCGAGCACTGGAGTAACCTGACATGCGCATTCGTTCCCGCTTGCTCGCCTCGCTGGCCGGCGTGCTGTTCGCACTCGCGACAGTCGCGGCGCACGCGCAGGCCCTGGAGGAAGGCCGGCTGCTGCTCGCCACCCAGGTTTTGAGCGATTTGAAGGGCACCCGCGACCAGGGCATCCCGCAGTGGCTGCTACAGCGTGCGTACGGCATCGCGGTGATTCCGGGGCTCACCAAAGTCGCATTTTTCTTCGGCGCGCGCCGTGGGCACGGTGTACTTGTGGTGCGCAAGGGCGACGGCCGCTTCTCGAGCCCGGTGTTCATCACCCTGACCGGCGGAAGTTTCGGCTTTCAGTGGGGCGTGCAGAAGACGGACTTGGTGCTCGTGTTCACCTCGCGCAAGGGGGTCAGAGGCCTCAGCGGCGGCAAAGTCACGCTCGGAGCATCCGCCTCGGTGGCTGCCGGCCCGGTAGGCCGGCAGGCCTCGGCTGCGACCGTGCAGACGTTCAATGCTGCGGTGTACTCCTATTCACACAACAAGGGACTGTTCGCCGGGGTGGCGCTCGGCGGTTCGGAGCTCACCGTCGACAGCGGCGCCAACGAAGATTTCTATCATCAGCCGCACGTGCACGCCTCGCAGATCATGAATGGCTCGATCTCGAGCAGTAACGCAGCCGCGATCCGCTTCCTCGATGCTCTGGATGTGGCCGCCGGGATGTCGAGCGAGCCCGGTTCTTCGGTGACGCCGGCAGCGACCGCCCAGCCCGCAGCGGCGCCCGCCCCGGCGAGTCCGGCCGCTCAGGCCTATCCGCTGCAGGACAGCTCGAGCAGCAATCCCCCGAACTGATCGAACGGAGCGCCCCGGCCATGCGGCCCGGGCGCTCCAACCGACCGTCGCCGCACGGTCGCCGGCCGCGGGCGGAGCCTCGCCACATCGAGGGAGGCGCGGCGCCAACTATTGCGGCACAGTAGCTGCTCCAGCCGGAGCCGCCCTTGAACGAGACCGCCGCCCGTACCCGCGTCGCGCACGCCGCCGGCCAGACTGCCTTCGCAGTCCTGGCCGCCATCAGCTTCAGCCATCTGCTGAACGACATGATGCAGTCGCTCCTGCCGGCGCTGTATCCGATGCTGAAGGCACACTACCGATTGTCATTTGGACAGATCGGGGTGGTCACGTTCACTTACCAGATCACCGCCTCGATCCTGCAGCCGATCATCGGACGGTACACCGACACTCGCCCCCGCCCGTATTCGCTTTCGGTCGGCATGGGTTTCACACTGTGCGGGCTGGCTCTGCTCGCCTATGCCCATACCTACCCGCTGCTGCTCATCGCGGCCGCCCTGATCGGGACCGGCTCGTCGGTGTTTCACCCCGAGTCCTCGCGTGTGGCGCGCATGGCCTCGGGCGGTCGGCACGGTTTGGCGCAGTCGGTGTTTCAGGTCGGCGGCAACCTCGGTTCAGCGGTCGGTCCGCTGCTTGCGGCGTTCATCGTGCTGCCCTACGGCCAATCGAGCGTCTTGTGGTTCTCCTGCGCCGCGCTGGTTGGGATGTTCGTGCTGTTCCAGGTTGGACACTGGTACGCCCAACATGGCCTGCAGCGGCTGAAGCCGCGTGGCTCAGGTCCGGCCGCGGGTGAAACGGTCCCGACGCGCAAGCACGTGACGGTGGCACTCAGCGTGCTGCTGGCGCTCATCTTCTCCAAATATTTCTACCTGGCGAGCCTGACCAGCTATTACACGCTGTATCTAATCAGCCGCTTCCATGTCTCTATCGAGAACGCCCAGATTCACCTGTTCGTGTTCCTCGGTGCGGTGGCCGCTGGCACCCTCATCGGCGGACCGATCGGCGACCGGATCGGCCGCAAATACGTGATCTGGGGCTCTATCGTCGGCGTACTGCCCTTTACGCTCCTGCTGCCACATGCCAACCTCTTCTGGACCGGCGTCCTGACGGTTCCGATCGGCATGATCCTCGCCTCGGCCTTTCCGGCCATCGTGGTGTACGCCCAGGAACTGCTACCGGGGCGTACCGGCACCGTCGCAGGCCTGTTCTTTGGTCTGGCCTTCGGCATGGGCGGCATCGGTGCGGCAGTGCTCGGTCAAATTGCCGATACCTCGGGAATCGATTTGGTGTACAGACTCTGCGCGTGGTTGCCGGTCATCGGGCTGCTCGCCGGCTTTCTGCCCAACGTCGACCGGCCGCGGCGAGCATCGGCTCAGTGACCCGCGCGCATCAATGGCGAGCCGCTGGCGGCGCATCGGGGCGCAACACCTCGGCGTTGAGATAAGTACCCAACATGATCTGATGCGGCACACAGTCCGCACGCATGTGGATATTGCGGGCCGCGAACAGCGGGAGAAACTTCCGCCGGAATTGCGCGATGAGGTCGCATTTGCCACCTCGATTGAAGTCCGCGCCTTCGCGGGTCAGGTCCACCTTGTGCCAATGGGCCGCAACACGCGCTGCGGCGGGGTCTTTGGGACCGGCCGGCACCAGCACCTGCATCGTCACACGCACGCCCGGGAAGGGATTGGGCCGTCCCGGCCGCACACAAGGGTCTTCGACGATCTTCAGATCGCGCACGCCGAGCCGGGTCAGCAGAGTCTCAATCTCGTCGCGCAATCCGCCACAGGAATACAGCGTGGTGAAACTCTGGTATACAAAATGCACGTGCCGCGGCACCCAGACCCCCTGCACTGCCGGAGCGGCCGCCCACGCCGGCGCCGAGAGCAGCAGGGCCACCAAAGCCGTGATTACCGAGCGAGGCCAGCCGATCGCACGCATTGCGGTATCCTCCTCATGCCATCTGGCAGGAAATTAGACCGGATCTGCGCCCGACGGTTCCGGCCCCGCTCGACCTGGCCGTCAGGTCACGTACGGTGCGATCACCATGCAGACCACGGTACCGGAGAGCAGTAGCGCAGCGATTCGCTGTGCGCGAACGGGCGTACGGCGCATCGAGCCCTGTACGCCGGCGGCGATGAGCGCCAGTGCCGCGCCGAGCTGTAGCGTGTGCGCCATCGGATCCTGAGCGCCGCGGATGACGATGCCCCACAGCGCCAAGCCCGCCACGACCGCGAGCGTCGCTGCCACCATCTGCGCCCGAAACAGCTTCGGCGTCAGCTCGAAGTAGGAGTGGGTCAACGCCAGCGTCGAGCCAACCCAGAACACACCCGCGAGCGCGTGTATGGCCAACAGTCCCATCACCAGCATGTGCATGCTCTTTTCCCTCCACACCGGATCGCCTGCGCGCGCGGTGGACCCGAGCACGCATCATTCATTGTAGGCCCGTTCACCGTGCTGCGAGAGGTCGAGTCCCTCGCGCTCCTGGTCCTCGCTGACCCGCAGCCCAATGGTCGCTTGCACGACTTTGAGGATCAGGTAGGTCGCCAGCGCACACCACAACGCAACGCTCACGACGCCCAGAATCTGCACTCCCACCTGCCGCAGCATGTTCATTCCCGCCGCGTAGCCGACCCCGCCGAGGGGTGCGGCGACGAAAATACCCGTCAGCGTCGTGCCGAGAACCCCGCCGACGCCGTGCACCGGAGAGACGTCGAGCGAGTCATCGATCAGCAGTTTGCGCTTGAGCACCTGGGTCGCGGCGAAGCACACCAGTCCGGCCGTCCCGCCAATCAGCACCCCGCCAAGCGGACCGACAAATCCGGACGCCGGCGTGATGGTGCCGAGCCCCGCGACCATGCCCGTGACCAGTCCCAGCACGCTCGGCTTGCCGAACTTGCGCCACTCGGCACCCATCCAGGCGAGCGCGCCGGCCGATGCCCCCAGATGCGTCACCAGAATGGCCATGGCCGCCGAGCCATTGGCCGCGAGCGCGCTGCCGCCGTTGAACCCGAACCAGCCGACCCAGAGCATGCCGGCCCCGAGGATCGTCAGCGACATGTTGTGCGGCGGCATGGCGAGGTGCGGAAAGCCCTTGCGCTCACGCAGCACCAGCGCACTCACCAGCGCTCCGACCCCGGCAGTCACGTGCACGACGATGCCGCCGGCAAAATCGAGCACGCCGAGCCGCTCGAGCCAGCCGCCGCCCCACACCCAGTGGCACACCGGCAGATAGACCAGCACCAGCCACAATCCCGCGAACCACAGCACGGCACTGAACTTGATCCGTTCGGCAAACCCGCCGATCACGAGTGCCGGGGTGATGATCGCGAAGGTCAGCTGGAACATCGCAAAGGCCGCTTCCGGCGTCGTGCCGTGCAGCGCAGCGCGGCTGATGCCGCCGAGCCAGCCGCTCGTCGGTGAGCCGATCAGCGCCGCCAGCGCTCCGCCGTGACCGAAAGCCAGTCCGTACCCTCCCGCCACCCACACAATGCTCACCAGGCAGGCGATCGCGAAACATTGCATGGCGACCGAGAGGACATTCTTGCTGCGGACCAGACCGGAGTAGAACGCCACCAGCCCCGGCAGCGTCATCGAGAGCACCAACGCCGTGGAGGTGAGCAGCCAGGCGGTATTGCCGGAATTCGGGGCGGGCGCCGCTGCCGCAGCAGCCGCGTGGACCGTCGGGGCCGAAAGCGCAAGCGCGCACCCGGAGGCCACCGCGAAAGCGGGGGAACGACGACGTGACATGAAACCCCTCAACAGCGGCGCGGCCGCCGACAGCAGATTCGCCCGATTGCGGGCGGACGGCGCTGATTCTGGGTCGGCCGGGTGCGGAAAATCAAGCACCCGTGGACATGAGTCCATGGCGAGAATCGCATGTCCTGCCGGCCGGGCTGCCGGGCAGGGTACGAGCAGTGGCGCGTCCAGGGCGTCAGCAACCCACACCCGGCGCGGCTGGCGCGCCCGGCCGCACGATCCTCGCGAGTTCAGCCTGCGCTGGGGCCGGAGCCTGCCCCGGCGCGAATCACCCGACGCAACGCCTCTGCCAGTTCGTCCGGAGCAAATTTACCCACGTAGTCCTCGGCACCGGCCTGTCGCGCGTGCTCCTCGTTTGCCCGTCCGGTGAGCGAAGAATGCACGATCACCGGAATCATCTTCAGGGCCGCATCACCCTTGACCATTCGCGTGAGCGTGAACCCATCCATCTCCGGCATCTCCAGATCGGTGAGCACCAGCGCAATGCGCTCCGCGGCTCGCCGTCCCTCCCGATGCGCCGCGTCCGCCAGCTCCCGGATCTTCTCCCACGCCTCGCGACCGGTTCGGGTCAGGACGTACTTGGCCTCCATACCCTTCAGGACCATCGCGATCTGACTACGCGCAACCGCGGAGTCATCGGCAATGACGACTACCTGCTCGGACGACAGCCCCAGCCGCACACCAGTCCGCACCGACTCCATCTCCATGGCCTGTGGGAACAATACCTCCCCGAGGACCTTTTCTGCATCAAGCACCTGCGCCAGCCTGCTCTGTCCTGCCTCGCTCGGCAGTTTCGCAATGCTCGTGATTGCACCGCCGACGGCATGCTCATGCGCCGAGAGCACATCACTCCACTGGAGACGGACAATTTCCTCGACATCCTCGACGGCAAACCCCTGCGTCGATCGCTGGAATTCCGTCACCAGTAGATATTTGCATTGCTTCGCAGATGCGCCAGCAACCGCGGCAAGATCGATGACCGGCATGATCTGGCCGCGAATATTCGCCACGCCCAGCACGTGCGCCGGCCCGCCGGGCATCGGTGTGATCGTCGGCAGGAACAGCACTTCGCGCACCTTGAACACATTGATCGCAAACAGCTCACGCACGCCATTGCCGAGCGTCCCGATCCGAAACAGCAGAAGCTGCAGCACATCCGTTCCCGTCAGACGCGAGAGCCCTCGAGCCTCCTCTGAAATGCTAGACATTTCTCTTCCCCGACCCATCTCAGAGGACCTCTCCCATCAGCTTCTCCAGATGCTCGGTAACGCAATCGCTTGCCTGCTCGAGTTGCTTCGCAAGTTGCGTGACCTGTGCGATGTCACCGCGATGCAATGCATCCACGAGTGCCTGTCCGATTGCATGCACCTCCCGGTGCACCTGTTCCGTGGCGTCGTAGGACGGATTGCCGGCAAACTGCTCGCGTGCCGGACCGTAGTACCACCTGCCGAAGAAGCAGCCGCGCGAATCGGAGACATCCAGATCAACTGCCCGGCCCGTCTGCGCCGCCGAGAGCAGATCGCCGATCCAGGCATAGTGCATGGCAAGCGATACGCGCAACGCAATCGCGCCGCTGCCGAACCTGCCGATTTCCGCCGCGCCCTGTCTGAGCTGCGCCCGCGCCTCGCCTACCGTCGCGAACATCGCCTCAAACTGGCTCGACAGAGTCTGCAGGCTTTCACTGGCGCGCACACCGCTCTGGCGCTGCAAAGCCGCATCATCGACCAGCTGACACATGTGCGTCCGCTGCGCATCGGCGACCTGCACAACATCCCGCATCGTGACCCGCGCATCGCGATTCGCATCCTGAACCGTGCCGACGAGATTACTTACGCGTTCGGTGCGCCGCACCGCAACCTCCATGTCGCGACCGAGATCCGCCGAATTGTTGCGGATCGAGATCGTGAGATCATCGATCTTGCTCGCCAAATCCGCCGCCTTGCGGGCGAGGCTGCGCACCTCGTCCGCCACGACCGCGAAACCCCGCCCACTCTCACCCGCGCGCGCCGCCTCGATTGCCGCATTCAGTGCCAGCAGATTCGTCTGATTCGCAACTTCCTGAATTCCCATCGTCAGCGCCTCGACCGTCTGAACAGACTCGACGAAAGTGGTGAGCTTTCCTCGCGTGGCCCCGATGAAACTGCTCACGTCCCTCACTTCATCGCGCACTGCATCCAGAGCACGCTGACTGCGCTCGACCTTGTCCGAGGTCAATTTGGTCTTGCCCTGCAGCTCCTGCATTTCGCTTGCGGTCGTGGCCGTCTCGCTCGCCGCCTTCTGCAGGCGGTGCGCAGTCTCCAGGACCTGCTCGGACAGCTCAGCGAGCTCAATCTGAAAGCCGGAAACCTTGTTCTCGGCAAAGGCAAGACTCCGGCTGACGTGGCGCACGCTGTCCGCCCCCGCATGAAGCGCGGAACGAATGCCGTGGAACCGACCGAGCCACTCTTGCACATCGACATCCACGAGCGAGCGCAGCGCGTCCTCGCCCCTGCCCGACAGCAGTTCGTAGGCCGCGCGCAATGCTTGCTCAGCCGAGCTCCCCGACCGAGCACTCGCGTGCGTCACAGTTCGAGCCAATTCAGCAGTCGAGTTCACGGATTGCTCTCCCATGGCGAGCGGTCCGCCACAGCGATTCGCGCCCAGTCGATGGCGCGGACGTCGCACACCGCCGCGCCGCGAGGCAACCGGCAGTCTTGGCCACAGAAGGTCTCGGTCATTGCTGATTCACTCTTGAGGTCGAATCTTCAATTGGATGCACAGCCCACCTCGAGCCCATCGAACCACTCGATGAATCGCTCGACGTTCTTACCGGTGTAAATCGCGCCGTGCTGCGGGCACAGAAAGTCGATATCGAGGCTCGAGACACGGTCGCACCAAGCGCGCTTCGCCGTGTTCGACGGCATCCAGCGTCTGTGAAAAAATTCCGCGTGCTTGATGTGCGCATCGAATGCCTCCGGGCTGTCGATATTGCGTCGCTCGACGAATGGCTGATGGCCTGGCGGCAGCAGGGCCGCGCCGATGTCGCCGGAGAAAAGTACTTTTGCGGCGGCATCGTACAGGTTGAAATTTCCGGAGGAATGCAGGTAGTGCGCCGGAATCAACTGGAGGCGACCGCTTCCCACCACAATTTCACCCCCCTCGTCCGCAATCCCCTGAATGTTGGCCTCCAGTGCGCCATAGTGTCGGATGAATCCGACCCACAGAGCGGATGTGTGCCAGACGATATCGGCTCCACAGGCGTTCCATAGCGGCAGACTCGAGGCGATATCCGGATCCTGGTGGCTGACGAATGCTGCGGTGATGCTTGACGGCGGGACCATGTCAACCAGCGCGGAAAATACCTGCGGGAACACTTCGAATCCACCCGGATCGCACAATAGCGTGCTCTCATCGATCTGCACCGCGTAGACATTGGAGTCGATGACGCGCGCTTCGGACTGGTCGTAAACGATGAACCAGTTGTGCGAGCCCTCCGAGTAGAATTTTTCCGCTTTCATGGCAGAACCCTCCCGATACTTGCCGCATATTCACGCAGCAACTGCCGAACCTGTATGACGGCCTTGTTCATGTCCGCAGACACTTGCGTCAAAGCGGTACGAACGTCTGTCTTCAGTGCCGCCTCGATACGCCCGTTGATGACGACGTATTCGAGCTCCGTAACGATGTGCTCGACCCGCTTGAGCATGTGGCTCAAGCGCAATGTGGCGTGACGGCTCTGATCGCTGCGCATTTCGAGCATGTGCTGGTGACGGCGCAGAGTCTCATTGAGCTGCGGCGCACGTTCCCGTACGGCGACCGAGAGTCTCTGCAATTGCTCCGCTTGATGACTATCGCGCAGTGTTTCCATGAATCCGAGCATCAACGGATGAATCGCGTGCTGCAACTGCATTGCGGCTTGCTGCAGCCGCTGCGCACCATCGCGGAACGAGCGGGCCACCACGCCGTAACCAGCGAGCTCCTGTCCGTGCCGTCGGACCAGGACCTGCGCATTTAGCGCCTTGCGATCGATTTCCCGTAGGCGACGCTTAAGATTTCGCTGGAATTCAAAGGTCGCGTCCGCGATACCGAGGAAGCCACTGCGCATCTCCTCAAGTGACAGATGTGACATGCCGGGCCGCCGCTCAGGCGGCATCTCCCGCACGTAATGAGTGCACCAGCGCTGGGACGTCCAGAATCAGCACCACTTCGCCCTCACCGGAAATCGTTGCGCCCTGATACCAGGACTCTCGGTGCGCGATATCGAGCGGCTTGACGACCGAGTCCTCGATGCCGACCGCCGCGGAGACCACCAGCAACCCGTGCTCGGTCAATATTCCCTCGCACGAATCGCGCCCCGGACGCAGCGCAACCCCATGCAATCGCTGCCCCAAGTCAATGTACGGTACGGTACTTCCAGGGGCGATCTGCACCATGGCACGCCCGGAGACATTGTGCAGATGACCAGGCTCGACCTCTATGAGATTGTCGACCAGCGATACCGGTAGCGCGTACGTTTCGCGACGCAGCTTGAAATACAGCACGGGTAGCACCGCCAGGGACACGGGCAGCTCGATTGATACGCACGCTCCGGCTGCGGAGTTGGATTTGATCTGCACGCGACCGCGCAGGCTTTGTATCACTCGGCGGATTCGCGCCAGCCCAACGCCGCGACGGTCGATACCGCCTGCTTCGTCGCTTGGTCTTGCACCCTCCTCGAATATCAGGTTGAGCAGTTCCTCCTGGTTGAGTCGTTGCGCGTCGGCCTGGCATATGACACGCCTGGCAAGCACGATGCTCAGAACTCGCTGCGGATCGACGCCCCGGCCATCGTCGCTGACTTCGATCCGCACCTTGTCACCGAGGTGCTCTGCGGTCACGCGGACTTCACCGATTTCCGTCTTGCCCACGGCTGCGCGCTCGCGCGGACACTCCAGCCCGTGCTCAAGCGCGTTGCGCACCAGAGCGAGCAGCGGCTCGGCGAGCGCCTCGATCATCACCTTATCGATTTCGACGTCGCCGCCTTCCAGCACGAGCCGAGCACGCTTGCCGTACTGCACGGAAAGATCACGAACCACCTGTGGCAAGCGCTGGAACAGTCGCCGAGACGGCTGCATGCGCAGGTACATCACGGTGCTTTGCAGATCGTCGACAGCGAGATCGGTTTCCCGCGCCAGACGCACCAGATTTTCGTCGCCGGGGCTCATCGCGGTCACGGCGGCGGTCAGTCGATTGCGCAGTAAGACGAGCTCTCCGACCTGACTCATCGCGCGGTCGAGCCGGGAGGACTCCACACGAATCGTGTCCCGCCGCGCAGAGGCACCCTCGGCCGACTCGTCCAGAGCAAGTGCTCCCATATGTCCCACGAGGAGTTCACTCGCGCCCTCACCGAGGCCACGGACAAGGCTCTGGATGCTCTCGGCGAGTTCTGGCGGAGCGGGCGCCGGTGGATTTCCGCGCGCCACGGTCTCGCTCATCTGTTCAACGAAGTCTATGCACCGCCGCAAGATGCCGATGGTTACATCGTCGACCGGCAGCGCGCTCCGGCGCAATCCATCAACGAGCCCGTCGAGATTCCGGCACCATGCAAGAAGTGAATGCGCGCCCAAAGCATTCGCGCTGTCGATGATCGTTTGGAACGTCCGGCAGCACGCATCGAGCGCTTCTGGATCAGCCGGATTTGATTCGAGTTGCAGCAGCCCTTGCCGAGTGGCCAACAGTGACTCAGCGAGAATCTCAGTCAGAATACCGGTATCCATGATGCGGAAGTCAGGGCAGGAAATGGTGGTGCGCTCGCCATTGGCGCACACCGCGGAACGGACGCATCGGTCGAGACCTCGTCCGCCATACCAGTCGGTCTTTGAACCTGCTCGGGCATTCTCCGCTGATCAGTTTATGTACTGAGTCTAACGGCGCAGCGCCAAGCTTCTTGAGCCGGATAGGTAATTTCCGCAGGATGTCTTATCGTTAAAAGCTGCGCTAAGTCAGCTTTTGCCCACCGGTAGCGGGGTCACGGCTGGCGTGGCGGCCTCGCTGAGTGTTACCGCCGATTGTAATGTGACCCACTGCGTCGGGGTAAAAGTGAACCATCTGGGTGAAGCAGGTCTGCCCGTTGACGAAATCAGGTTCGCCATCCTGGCAGAACACCGGGGGGCGCGTTTACTTACGAGCGGCAGTTCCAGGGGCAGTCTCGTGAACCTTGCCCGACGGGCGGCTGTTCCCGCAACCCGACCAATGATGTCGCCCGCTCCGGCCGGGGGAGCACGCCGCTGAAGATTTCGGACGGCGGGCAGGCCGATCTGACTTTCGACGGTGATGGCATCACTCATTGGTCATCGCCTCGAGGGTCCGGTCCGGCAGAACCAGACCGCTGGTGTCCGAGACGCGACCACAGCCCTGCGGTCCTGAGGTCGGTCCAGCGTCCTCACGGGTACAAGCAGAGCGCGCCGTGAAACCGGCCGTGGCGAGCGCATCCCGAAAATTCGCACCACAAAGAGCGCCGATTTGCTGAACGGAACCGCGCAGGCTCTACCCGGGACGCTGCCCCACCCCGGCCGAGGAATGTGATCGATGCCTTCGTGGATCGTAACGGCGCTCGGGGCGAAGATCAGCAACGCGACGAATCAGCTCCAGAAGTAAAGCGCCCGGCTGTGACCGAGAGGGTGGTGCGCTTCCGGTCCCGGCGGCCGCGCGGCTTATCTCGTCAAGCAGCAGGATCTCATTGCCGCAGTCGAGGAACGAGTGCACGGCCTCGCTCAGCATCGCGGACCTGCCGGTCCACGGCGCCTCGAAACGCATCGTGGCCGCCTCCAGCAGGTTTGCCGATCAGCCCTCGAACGACTCACCGCGTCGAATCAGGCGCGGCCATGGCGCGCAGATGCTGGGGGGGGCGTGAGCTAGGGATGAGGGGCCGGCGGCGCGCCCGTCACCCCGGCGCAGCTCGCGCCAAGCCACTTGCCGTTGACCGTCGCTTTGACGGTCATGGGGTTGGAATTTGCGGCCATGTATGTGACGACGTCCACGGTGCCTTTGACGTGGTGTGCATCGAGCCGCTTGAAGCGCACAGTAATGCTGTACCGATGACCACCCGGGACGGTGCATACGCGGTGGTATCCAAAGCGGCTGCCCGTGTTGGTGTCGATCGTGGTCTGGCAGGTTCCCCGATGAGGCGGAGCCGCGAAATCGAGCAGCAACCGCCGGTGGATCAGGCAACTCTTTGTTACGGTCGTCATCACGGAGCCGGCTCCTGTCGTGGCGAACGTCCCGTGCATCGCGGCCTCGATCCGTGCTCGCTCAGCGGCGGGCATGCGGGCAAGCGCCTGCGCCATCTGCGGCACCAGTGGCGCCAAGGCCCCACCGTAATGCATCTGGCTGGACGACTGCCATAACCCCTTGTCAACGCCGAGGTTAACGTGCTCGGCCGCCTGGGCCGACATCGTGACCGTCGCCGCTACGCACCATACCACTCCGATCGCCACCCGCTTGCTCGACATGCCGCGCTCTCCCCAGGGCAACCACCTGTGGACCTCATGCTCGCACAGCCGCAGGCGGCAATCCAGAACGGCGAGTTCCGGAATCGCGATGGCGCGACCCGGTGACCCGGTGTGCCACCGCTCGTGCGCGTGGGACAACGCCCCGATAACCGTGCTGAGTGAGTTAACCGGATCTCTGGCCGAGATCGACGTTATGGAGAGTGGAGCGACGGAGACCTGCAGATGCCGAAGCAGAGTTTCGCGACCAAGAAAATCGTTCACACGCTGCGAGAGACGAGCGTACTGATTGCCCAAGGCGGGACGGTGCCAGAGGCGTGCAAGCTGATCGAGGTGTCGGACACGGCATCCTTCCACTGGCGACGGAGGCACAGGAGATGACCGATCGATCAGGCCAAGCGGATGCGGGAGTTGGCGGCCAAGAACGCCCGGCTGGAGAAGGCGGGCAAAGACGCACTTAAGGTTGGCATCGACGCGGCGCTGGCGGTCGTTGACGAAGCGATCACGGCTTACGCGACCGGTTAACCGCAACCCGAACCGGAACGGGCGACCGCCACTTTCCTTCCCCGCGGACTCTCCCAGGTCCGAATCACCGGCAGACTTTCGGCCGATTTCGATGTCGAAACCAGCCTGCATTTTCCTGCGAAAACACGCAGGCTCTCGATCAGGAACGCCACTGACGACCCAACTTCCTCCCGGAATCCTCGCTGCAGCGTCGACTATGCCTTCTCCACCAACGGTAACTCCGCAAATTTGAAGGGCACGCCACAGCCGCGGAGCCCACAGTACCCGTCCGGATTCTTCGCCAGGCACTGCTGGTGGTAGTACGCCCGACGGCGGGAAATACCGCGGAATCCCCGCACTGAGTGCGGTAGCACATCTCTACCGGTCGACTTTCAGTCGACCGCAACGGTGCTCCGGTGGTAGACCCGCCGCTGCCCCACGCCTGGATTACTCGGGTCCTCGCAGAATTTCATTGCACAGCTCTACGCAGTCGGAGCAAATCCCAGGGCGGTTCTCATCGCCCGGAATCAAGCGGCTCACCTCGGTCTCCTTGCGCTGGCAGAACTCGCACACGTTGCCCGCCCACGCTTTGCGCTTTGTCCGACCCATCTCGAACTTCTTTATGGGCGCAACCACAGGTCCCTCGTCCGCTGGAACGATTCTCACCTCATCCGATGCCCGCAGATCCCTTTGGAGCCAGTCGTAGTGGTATCGCTGTTCGCCTTCCCGGCACACTGCACCAGCGAAAATGTAAGCCCCCTCTGGCGATCCAGAGACGGAAATCGTCAGGTTCTCCACCGTAGGGTGTCCATAAGTACCGAGCTTCTGGCGGTTCAAATAGACATCGAAATACATATCGATTTGCTCGATGACCTCACCTGTGCGCTTCCATATAGGCCCGCAGTAAAGCGTTCATTCTCGACTGATAGCCCGAACCCTGCGACTTGAACCACTCGATCACGTCGGAATCGATCCGAAGCGACAGCAGTGCCTTCTTGGGCGCGGGCTTCAACCCCTTGCGGGCCACAGCGCGAGCGAACATCTCCGGAGTCCACTCCGGTGCATCGCCGTCTCGAACCATGGTCGCATCAGTCGTTCGCCTTACGCGGCGCAGGTCAGTTTGCGATTTGCGAGAAGTAGAAGCGCGCTTCATGTTTCGTGGCCTTGCGAATCGAAATGATCCGGATGTCCTTCCCACGCTCGGTGTGGGCAACGGAGACGACTTGGTCCTCGAGCAGCCCCAGCGTGAGGAAACGCCGCTAACCGTAGAATTCCCGATCGTCTTCTGCCGTGAGCGTGAATCCTCGGAAGATCTTCGGTGCATCGCGAAAATCGATGCCATGCTTGCGCAGGTTCGCCAGTCGTTTCGCTTCATCCCACGCGCACATGACGTCTTGTAGCTACACATCGTAGCTACCACAATGACCGCTCATGAGCTTCACCGCGGGCGATCCTGACCCGCAGTCGACGGTAGACTTCCAGTAGACTCCGGCGCCGAAGGCATCCTGTATCGACCCGGAGCCACACGCAGGGTCCTCGTCGAGAACGACGCTAACCAGCGGGTTTCCCTCTGAAACCCACCGCATCGCTCCGACTACGCTTTGTCGCCCGCCGATAAATCCGCAAATTTGAAGGGCACCCCGCAGCCTCCGAGCCCGCAGTACCCGTCCGGATTCTTCGCCAGGTACTGCTGGTGGTATTCCTCAGCGTAGTAGAACGCAGGCCAGGACCCGATCTCAGTCGTGATCGCTCCGTGCCCGGCCGCCGTGAGCCGGCTCTGATAGGCCCGGCGCGAGGCCTCGGCCGCCTCCCGCTGCGCCTCATCTGCGGTGAAGATCATCGAGCGGTACTGGGTGCCCTCATCGGCGCCCTGGCGCATACCCTGAGTGGGGTCGTGCGATTCCCAGAACGCCTTGAGCAGAGCCTCGTAGGGGATCGCGACCGGATCGAAGATCACGCGTACGACCTCCGCATGTCCGGTCAAGCCCGTGCACACCTCCCGGTAGGTCGGATTGGGCGTCAATCCGCCCGCGTACCCGACAGCCGTGGCGTAGACGCCGGGCAACTGCCAGAACAGACGCTCAGCGCCCCAGAAACACCCCATCGCGAACAGCGCTTCTTGCATGCCGGCCGGGAACGGTGGAACGATGCGATGCCCCGTCACGTAATGTTCGGCAGGCACCTCAATCGGGCTGCTGCGCCCGGCGAGTGCCTCGTGTGCCAGCGGCAGAGTCAATTTCGTGTGCAGTGATGCCATAGTGGACTCCTTCTGCCAGAAATCATACCGCGTCCCGGTGCGCCCTTGCGCCAGCTGCGGCTCGCACCGTAAGCTTTGCACGCCATGGGAATCAGCCAGCCACAGAACTTCAAAGGGCCCCCCGCCGAACGGCCGGGACCGTACGGCATCCGCGTCGGCTTGCTGCCGGGGGACCCCTTCAGCAAGCTGGTCGGGCCGCAGTGGCACCGCCTGCACTGGTATCCGAGCGCCGCGCTGCGCGACGCGGCGCTCAGCGAGATGAGCCGCCGCCACCTGTATTCCCGCTCGGGAGACAAGCCGGCGCTTCAGTTCGAGAAGGTGGAGAATCTGGCCGAGAGCCGCAGCGTCTAGCGGCGAGCAGGCGCAGCACCTCAGAACGTGCGGCCGAGAAACAGGTAGTACGCCTGACTGCCGTGATCGTCGAAGCCACTGCCTAGGTACACCGGCCCGAGGAAGGTGTCGAGTCCGAGGAACAGGCTCGCGTCCTTATGCAGGGTGTTCCACTTCACCTGACTCATGTTCTGCCACACATTGCCGGCCTCGAGCGACATGCCAAGGTAGATCGGCACGCCGAGATAGCCTGGCCCACCGCGGTCGATTTCACGGTAAACCGTCACCCGCGCGATGCCATAGTGCGGCCCGTACAACGAGTAGGGCTTCAAGCCTGAGAGATGCAAGAACCCGCCCAGCGGGAACTCCATGCGCAGATTGGTGGCGCGGTTGAGCAGGCTGCCGCCGGAAACCGAAAACGCCACCGTATTGCGGTCGCGCCAGGTATGGGCCGCGAGAAAGCGGAACGTTACGCGGTTGTAGTTCGGTACCGCGCCAATCGCCTGGTGCGCGCTGCTCCACTGCAGCGTCGCGTGCTCCCCGGAGTGGGGGAAATCGATGTTATCGAGGGTGTCGTAGCTGAAGCGCACAAAGTAGGTGAGCGAGCCAAAGCTCTGCTGGGGCGGAAACGGCAGCGCCGGATCGGTCGGATCGCCAATCGTCAGACGCGAATGCCCCTCCTCGCGATACACCCCGGTGCGTACCTCGCCCCAGTCGCCGAACTGCTTGCCGAAGTCCAGGCCGTATCTGAAGGTATGTTCGCGATACTGCGCGCGCACACTCTGGCCGATCAGGAACGGCAGATCGCTCGCCGCAATCGACACACGCGGCAGCACGAACCAGCCGGAAAACTTCGAGAACGGCAGATACAGCTCGGTGGCGAGCCGCGAGGTCTGACCGATCTCCCCGTCTGTCACCCACTCCCCACCCGGGCGGGTGATCTCCGACATGACGTAGCGGACTGCTGCCTCATAGGTCGCATCGCCGGCGAAATCGTCCTGCAGACTCACCCCGAAGCGCAGGTAATTCGGCCCAATCGCCGCACGACGCGCGTCGATCAGCAGACCGTAGCGCCGGTCGTGCCGCACCAGCTGGTAATCGAGCGTATCGAAGCCACCCTGGCCGTACAGTGAGGTGATGCGACGGGCGATCGCATTGGGATTGAGCCGCCTGCCGATCATGTCGCCGAAGAGTTTCTCGAGCGGTGCGGAATAGCGCCGCGAGCCGGTCTGCACTTGCACGAAGGCGATCCTCGGGGGCACTCGGCGCATGCTGGCCCGCCGTTGCTGGTAGCGCCGGTAGGCCGCCGGGCTCACCGAAAACGCCGCGAGGCGCTGACGCATCTTCCAGGCGGCCGCCTCGCCGATCGCGACCAGGCGGTTCACGTTGCCAAAGTCGAAGGAGGAGATGCCCTGCAGCTTCGGCCGGATGAGCACGTCATGCGTGCTCAGGGTGGCCAGCTCCTCGTCGGACTTGCGCTGCATGAGGATGGCGAGCGTCTGGGCGCTGATACCGGCGACACCGTTCAGTCGTGACGGCGGCTGCAGCGGGTAACTGACATCCACGACGATCAGCACATCGACGCCCATTGCGCGCGCCACGTCGATCGGCACATTGTCGGACACGCCACCATCGATCAGCAGCCGCCCGTTGCGCGCCACCGGCGCAAACACGCCCGGCACGGACATGCTCGCGCGCATCGCGCTGGTCAGGTCCCCGGAACTCATGACCACTTCCTTGCCGTTCGCGAGGTCGGTGGCGACCGCGCGAAAGGGCGTGGGCAGCGCATTGAAATTCGTGATGCGAGCGACCGGCAGCGTCAGGCGGCGCAGGATCTCCGTGAGGCCCTGCCCCTCGACCAGGCCCTGCGGCAGGACCAGATGCCCATGCTTGACGCCGATGCGGAAGTCGACCAGAAAGTTGTCGTCTTCCTCCTTACGACGCAGCGAGAGGTCCTGCCGCGGGGGTTGATCGCGGAACGCCTCCTGCCAGTTGAGCGAGCGGACCACCGTCTCGATCTGATCCGCCGTGAGGCCGCTGGCGTAGAGGCCACCGACCACCGCTCCCATGCTGGTGCCGGCAATCGCCGCAATCGGCACCCTCAGCCGGTGCAATACCTTGAGCACCCCAATATGCGCCAGGCCGCGCGCCCCGCCGCCGGAGAGCACCAGTCCGATACGCGGCCGACGTGCCGCGCCCGCACGCAGCGCAGCGGGATTCGCCACATAGACGCCCGCACGCCACCGAGGTGCAGCGGCCGCGGCAGCCACCCCGATCCGCATGCCGAAAAAAGCCGCAACAGCGAGCACCGCGACAGGCAGGCCGGCCACCCTGAGAGAGGTCATGCGCGGCAGAATATCAGTATCACCGCTCGATCTCCCGCCCGGGCATGGCACGCCCGGGATGCGGTACGATAGCCTGCTCATGCTGTACGTGATCCTGCCCTACGCTTTATCCATTGCGCTGATCATCCACTGCATCAAGACCGGACGAAACTGGATCTGGGTGTGGGTGATGTTGTTCCTGCCGCTGCTTGGCGCCCTGGCGTACGCGGCGGTGGAAATCGTACCGGAACTGTTCCGCAGCCAGTCGGCCCGCCACACCGCGCGTGGACTGAAAAAGGCCATCAATCCGTTCGCGGACCTGCGCCGCTTCGAGCAGGAAGCCGGGGTGACTGGCAATGTGGCGAGCCGGCAGCGTTACGCCGAGGAGCTGCTCCGCCATGGACGCTTCGCCGAGGCGATCGAGCAGTACCGACAGACCTTGACCGGCTTGTACGAGCACGACCCGAATCTGATGCTCGGACTGGCGCGCGCGCAATTCGGTCAGGGCGATGCATCCGCTGCCCGCGCCACGCTCGAGGCGCTGCTGCAGCACAATCCCGGCTTCAGCTCACCGGAGCGGCATCTGCTCTACGCCCGCGCGCTCGAGCAGGAAGGCCGGCTCGATCAGGCCCTGCAGGAATACCGCGCACTTGCCCCTGCCTACCCCGGCGCCGAAGCCTCAGTGCGCTATGCGCAGCTGCTCGAGCGGCAGGGCGCGCGCGAGGAGGCGCGGCGGGTCGCCCGCGAGCTGCTCGAGCAGGCCCGTATCGCCCCGGCGCACTATCGGCGAGCGCAGCGGACTTGGCTGGACGCGGCGGCGCGGCTGCTCTAGGGGCGCCTGCCGCCCGCGGTCACGCCGCGGAGAGCTGGCGCTCGAGAGCGCCGAGCACGCGGTAGCAGGGCAGCACCTGCGCGACGCTCGCGTTCGGCTCGCGGCCTTCCCGGATCGCCGCGACGAATTCCCGATCCTGCAGCTCGATGCCGTTCATCGACACGTCGACCTTCGACACGTCGATCTTGTTCTCCTTGCCGTCGACCAGGTCATCGTACCGGGCGATGTACGTGCCGTGATCGCAGATGTAGCGGAAGAACGATCCGAGCGGCCCGTCATTGTTGAAGGACAACGACAGCGTGCACAGCGCGCCACTGGCGCTTTTCAGCTGGATGGACATGTCCATCGCGATACCGAGCTCGGGGTGGACCGGCCCCTGCATCGCATGGGCGGCGACCACTTCGCTGCCGCTCTGGTAGGCGAACAGATCGACGGTATGCGCCGCGTGATGCCAAAGCAAATGATCCGTCCAGGAGCGTGGCTGACCCAGGGCATTGATATTGCGGCGACGGAAAAAATAGGTCTGCACGTCCATCTGCTGCACGGCCAGCTCTCCGGCGCGCACTTTGTGGTGCACCCACTGATGACTGGGATTGAACCGCCGCGTATGTCCGACCATGGCCACCTTGCCGCTGGTACGGCTCACCCGCGCCAGCTCCTCGGCATCGGTCAGGGAGTCGGCCATCGGAATCTCGACCTGCACATGCTTGCCGGCCCGTAGGCAGTCGATCGCCTGCGCTGCGTGCATCTGCGTCGGCGTGCACAGAATCACCGCGTCCACCTCGGCGCGCCCCAGAACTTCATCGAGACTCGTCGTCGCCTGCGCGATCCCGTAGCGCTGCGCCACCTCCCGGGTCGGCTCTAGCGTCCGACCGACCAGCGCCACCACCTGCACGCCGGGGATGTTGCCGAGGGCATCGAGATGTTTGATGCCGAATGCGCCGGCACCGGCCAGCGCGATCTTCAGAGTGTCATTCATGTCGCTTGCTCCGTCCCGCGATACCTTGCTCTCACCGGCTCTCGAGGATGATATGGCCGACCGCGGTCGAGGATGCCGGAATGTGGTAGAAACGATAGATCTCCTCGACCTTCGGCCCGAGCGCTCCGCGCATCACGAGCCACATCACCAGCTCGATCGCCTCAGCACCGGCCTCGCGCAGATACTCGATGGGCGGGATGCGCAGCAGCCGTTGCGGGTCCTGCGACAGACCATCGAGAAAGGCCTTGTCAAAGACCGGATTGGTCAAGCCCGCGCGCGGCCCTTGAATCTGGTGGGACATCCCGCCCGTGCCGAAAATGACCACCTTGAGGTCCTCGTCCCAGCTCGCCACGGCTCTGCGGATCGCCTCCCCGAGCCGGTAGCAACGGTGTCCCGTCGGCGCCGGGTACTGGATCACGTTGACCGCCAGCGGGATGACGCGGCAGGGCCAATTCGGCGGTGAGCCGAACAGCAGCGTCAACGGCACCGTCAGGCCATGGTCCACCGGCATCTCGTTGACCACCGTCATGTCGAACTCATCGAGCACCAGGGACTGCACCAGGTGCGCGGCGAGTTCCGGATAGCCCTGCACCGGCGGCACCGGTCGCGGCCCCCAACCCTCGTCGGCGATGGGAAATTGCGCCGCGCAACCGAGGCCGAAAGTCGGGATCATCTTGAAATCGAACGCATTGACATGGTCGTTGTAGACCATGATGACCACGTCGGGCCGCGTCTCGGCCATCCAGCGCCGCGAGGCTTCATAACCCTTGAACAGCGGCTGCCAGTACGGCTGCCCGCTCTTGCCGTTGTCCACGGCCGCACCGATCGCCGGGGTGTGCGACGTGCCGACTCCCGCAATGATCTGTGCCATCAGCGCTGCTCCGGCCGTTCGGACTTCGAGCGCCAGCCATCCGGCGAGCGGCCACCCTTGAGCATCATGTCGACGTACTCCTGCTCGGACATTCCGGTCATCTGCGCGGCCATGAACTGGTAGGACCGCCCGTCGGTGAAGGCGAGCTTGGCGAGCGCATACGCCACGCCGCCGAGTTCGAGCAACCGGTTCCAATCGCGCTGCAACACGGCCTCGCGCTGCGCGGCGGTCAGCTCGAACTTCGCCAGATACGCCTGCTGGTCGGCGAGGAACGCCTGGCGGTTCTCCGCCTTCATCAGCGTGTAGAGGAACTGATTGAGGTGATAGCCGCGGCGAGCCCGATCGGCGTCGAATATCCAGGTGCCGGGAATATCATCGTAGGGCTTGTCGATCGATTTCACGCTTCCTCCGGCCAATACAGCCTCATGGGATTGTCCACCAACAGTTTGCGCTGCAGCTCGACGGTGCGCGCAATGTGGGGGATGAAGTCGACCAGCAGCCCGTCATCGGGCATGTGGTCCTTGAGATTCGGATGCGGCCAGTCGGTGCCCCACAGCACGCGGTCCGGAAAATGCTCGACCAGATACCGGGCGAACGGCACCACGTCGCGGTAGGCAGCGCGCTCGCCGTTCAGTGCCGGCGGGCCACTCACACTCAGCCGCTCCGGACAGGACACCTTCGTCCAGATGCGCGGATGCTCGCTGAGCAACCTCACGAACAGGGCAAACTGCGGCCCCTCAAGCGGCTGCCTGACATCGGGCCGACCCATGTGATCGACCACCACGTCGGTCGGCAGCGCCGTGAAAAAATCCCACAACTCGGGCAAATCGACCGCTTCGAAATACACCACGACGTGCCAGCCGAGCGGTGCGATGCGCGCAGCGATTTCGAGCAGTTCATCCCGGGGCGTGAAGTCCACCAGTCGCTTGAGGAAATTGAAACGCACGCCGCGCACCCCGGCGGCATGCAGCTCGTGCAGCTGCTGCTCGCTCACCTCTCGCCGGACGGTGGCGACCCCCCGCGCGCGCCCCCCGGAATGCAACAGTGCATCGACCATGGCACGGTTGTCCGCACCGTGGCAGGTCGCCTGCACGATTACATTACGCGCGAACCCCAGGTGATCCCGCAGCGCAAAGAGCTGCTGCTTGCTCGCATCGCAGGGCGTGTACTTGCGCTGCGGCGCGTACGGAAACTGCGCTCCGGGCCCAAATACGTGGCAGTGGGCATCGACCGCCCCCTGCGGCAGCGTGAAGTGCGGCTTCGACGGATTGGCATACCAATCAAGCCATCCGGGTGTCTTGCTGAATCCCTCGGTACTCATCGGCGATGCCTCATGTGGGGGTCCCTTTGCGTTCTCTCGCGCGCACGAACGCAAGAATACGATCCGCCTCGGTGCGCCAATCAGGGCTACGCGCAAAATCGGGCGAGCCGCGCACACCGAACACCCCGGCATCAGCGAGCGCTGCCATCCACGCCTGCCGCTCTGCCGTACCGGTGGCAGACCAGGCATCGAGGCCCGCTTCCTCGACGGTGCGCGCCACCTCACGCATCTCCTCGGCGCGGCGCCGGCCGTGCTCGATGACCCGCTGCATGAAATAGCTCGCCTGGCGCTGCCAGTCGATGCCGGGGAAGGTTTCCGCGAGCGACTGCAGCACCGCGTCCTCGACGCCGTAGGCGCGCGCAGCCGTCAGACTCTCTATGATCATGGCCTCGAGCCCCTTGATCATCACGCTGCGGCACATCTTGCTCGCCGAGGCCAGACCGAGTTCACCCGCCAGCACTCGGGCGGAAAAGCCCAGCGCTGCGAGCAGGGGCTGCAATTCGCCCGCGTGCGCCCCGCCGAGCAACATCGGCACTTTGATCCGGTGCGGCGGCACGGAGGTCATCACGGCGCTCTCGACGTAGCGGCCACCGGCCTGCTCGATCAGCGCAGCGGCGCGCCGCTTCGAGCCGGGCGATGCGGAATTCAGATCGAGGAACCACTGACCGGGCTGCACCGCGGCCGCACACCCGCGTGCCGCCTCGACCGTCTGACTGGCGGTGACCGCTGAGATCACCAGATCGCTCTGCGCGGCCAACTCGGCGTGCGAGGCAACCAAACTCACCCCGTGCGCTGTGGCGTGCGCGCGCAACGGCCCCTCCTCGGCCGTGCCCAGCTTACGGTCGTAGGCGGCGCAGTCCCTGACGCCGCGCGCGCGCAGATCCTCGGCGAGAATGCGCCCGACTTCGCCGTACCCGAGCAGACCGAACCGCCAGCGTATCGGGTCGTGGGTCGTCTCCTGCGTGCGCATCGCTCAGTTCACGTACTTCAGGCCGAGTTTCGCGAGCGGCTCACGCATCTTGTACATGTCGAGACCGAGCACTCCGGCGGCAAGCTGCTCGCGCTTGCCCGCCTCATTGGCCTCGCGCGCCGCGGCAGCATCGGCGACCTGCTGTGCCAGCGCTGCGGGCACGATCACCACGCCGTCATCGTCCGCGAGCACGACGTCACCCGGATTGACCAGCGCACCAGCACAGATCACCGGCACGTTCACCGAACCAAGTGTCGCTTTGACCGTTCCCTTGGCGCTGATGGCCCGGCTGAAGACCGGAAACTTCATCTCTGACAGCTCGCGCACGTCACGCACGCCACCATCGATCACCAGCCCCAACGCACCACGGGATCGAAACGAGGTAGCAAGCAGCTCGCCGAAGAATCCGTCTTCGCTGTCGGTCGTGCAGCCCGCGAGCACGACATCACCGGGGCGTATCTGCTCGGCGGCGACGTGCAGCATCCAATTGTCCCCGGGTTGCAGCAGCACCGTGACTGCAGTGCCGCACAGGCGCGCACCGGGGTAGATCGGGCGCATGTAGGGCTTGAGGAGTCCGACGCGACCCATCGCCTCGTGCACGGTTGCCACGCTCGAGGTCGCGAGCTTCGCTACCGCGGTCGGCTCGGCCCGCTCGATGTTCACCTTAACGATGCCCAGATTGTTCAACGCTGTGCTCATACTGATATCCGTCCGGTGTGATCCGCCACTATCGGGCGCGCGCCTTGAGCGCCGCGTCAAGTCGCGGATAGACGCGCCGGGCATTGCCCTCGTAAATCATCTGTCGCTGCGGCGGGTCGAGCGCCGCTGCCTCGACGTAACGCTTGGTGTCGTCGTAGTGATGTCCCGTGCGCGGGTCGATACCGCGCACTGCTCCGATCATCTCCGAGGCGAACAGGATGTTCTCGATCGGCATAACCCGCGTGAGCAGATCGATTCCCGGTTGATGGTAGACGCAGGTGTCGAAGAAGATGTTCTTCAGCAGGTGCTCCTCGAGCGGCGGCTTGTCAAGTCCCTGCGCCAGACCGCGGAAGCGCCCCCAATGGTATGGCACGGCACCGCCGCCGTGCGGGATGACGAACTTCAGGGTCGGGAAGTCCTTGAACAGATCGCCGGTCAGGCACTGCATGAACGCCGTCGTATCGGCATTGAGGTAATGTGCGCCAGTGGTATGGAAGCACGGATTGCAGCTGGTGCTGACGTGCACCATCGCCGGGATGTCGTATTCGACCATCCGCTCGTAGATCGGATACCACCAGCGGTCGGTAAGCGGCGGCTCTCTCCAATGTCCGCCCGAGGGGTCCGGATTGAGATTGATGGCGACGAAGCCGTACTCCTTGACGCAGCGGTCGAGTTCCGCGATGCAGCTGGCCGGCTCGACACCCGGAGACTGCGGCAGCATGGCCGCGCCGATGAATTGATCCGGGAACAGTCGCGCGACGCGCATGCACAGCTCGTTGCAGATCGCTGCCCAGGTCGCACTGGTGTTGAAATCCCCGATGTGATGCGCCATGAAACTGGCACGCGGGGAAAAAATGGTCAGATCCGAGCCCCGCTCGCGCATGAATTTCAGCTGATTGGTCTCGATGCTCTCGCGCAACTCGTCGTCGCTGATCTTCAGCTCCGCGGCCTTTGGGCCGAGTTGCGGCGTCGACACGTTCGCGACCTGCCGCTTACGCCACTCCTCGAGGGCCTTCGGTGCAGTGGTGTAATGGCCATGGCAATCGATGATCATGCGGTGTCCTCAGCCTGATTCAGATTACGGCGCAGCGCTCAGCGGGCCGGCTCACCGGGCCGCCAGAGCGAAGCTGGCACCATGACTTCCCCGCGCATCAACAGCCGCGCTGTGCGCAGCAGCGCCGCCCGCTTCACGACGGGCGGGTCGCCAGGGGCCGTTTCCAGCTCGACGCTGAACTCCCCGCTCGGGTGTTCCACCGACAGAGTCCGCAACTCGCCCGCAGGCACCGCGGCAATCCCATCGGCGATCGAGCCGGGCAGCACGCACGCGGTCGCAACCGTAACCGCGGCGAGCACGCCGATTGCCTCGTGGCACACGTGCGGAATGAAACAGCGGGTCAGGATGCTGCCATTGGCAGCAGGCGGGGCGATCAGGCACATCTTCGGATAGGTCTTGGCGCTGACATCACCCAGGCCCATCAGCAGTCCGCAGGCGAGCCGCAGCTTCTCCAGACGCGTCTTCAAGGCGCTATCGCCGTTGAGCTCAGCGGCACTCTCGCGTCCGCTGCGGCCAAGATCTCCGGCGCGCATGAGCACCATCGGCATGCCGTTGTCGATGCAGGTCACCTCGATGGGCGTCTCCCCGGGGACACTCACCACATCGCGTACCCGCCCCGTCGGCAGCAGTCCGGAGCAGACCGAGCCGGCCGTGTCGAGAAAGTTGATCTTGATCGGTGCAGCTGTGCCGGGCACGCCATCGATACGCGCCTCGCCCTCGTAGGCCACCTGCCCGCCGGGGGTCTGCACGGTGATGTCGCACAGCATGTCGGTATTGCGCGTCAGCACCCGGAAGGTGCTGGACTCGCCCTGGGCGCGAACCAGGCCGGTCTCGAGCGCAAACGGCACCACGGCAGCGAGCATGTTGCCGCAATTGGGCGTGGTGTCGACCTGGGGCTTATCCACCACCACCTGCGCAAAGAGGAATTCCAGATCCACGCCCGGTTGCGTGCCGAGTCGCACGATACCGACTTTGCTCGTGAGCGGATGGGCTCCGCCCATGCCGTCGATCTGCCGCCGGTCGGGCGAGCCCATGACCGCGAGCAGCACGCGATCTCGCAGTGCGACCTCGCCAGGCAGGTCGCGCTCATTGAAAAACGGTCCGCGCGAGGTACCGCCACGCATGAACAGGCACGGAATGGGTGTCTGCATAGTTCGATCGGCAACCCGCGGCCTGAGTGGGACGGGCATTATCACGCCACGGCATCGCGCTTCCAAGAAATGCCCGCCGCTAGCAGATATCACCGATTGCTATAACCAATCGCAATGCGCGGGCGGCCAGCATCGCGCGCTGCGGCCTCGGTCGCAGCGGCCTGGCGTGGTTATCGCAGCACCACTGTCTTGCTGCCATCGCGAAAGACACGTCGCTCGGCATGCCACGTGATCGCGCGGTTGAGCACCACGGTCTCGAGTTCACTGCCGATGACGGCGAGATCATCCGCCGACTGGGTGTGATCGATCCGTTCGACGCCCTGCTCGATGATCGGGCCCTCGTCGAGATCGGCGGTCACGTAGTGCGCGGTGGCGCCGATGAGCTTGACGCCGCGGGCGTGTGCCTGATGGTAGGCTTTCGCGCCCTTGAAACCCGGCAGGAACGAGTGATGGATGTTGATCGCCCGTCCGTCGAAGAACCGGCAAGCCTGCGCCGAGAGGATCTGCATGTAGCGAGCGAGCACAAGCAGCTCCGCGTCCACCTGTTCGAACAGCGCCATCATCTGCGCCTCCTGCTCGGCCTTGCGTCCATCGCTGATGGGCAGGTGGTGATACGGCACGCCATGCCATTCGGCCAACCGGCGCATGTCCGGGTGGTTCGAGACCACCGCAACCACCTCGATCGGCAGCGTGCCGGTACTCCAGCGATGCAGAATGCTGTTCAGGCAGTGCCCCTGATGCGAAACCGCGAGCAGAACGCGGCAGCGGTGGCGCGCGGCGTGCAAGCGCCAGTGCATGCGAAACGGCGCGCCAACCCGCTCGGCGAAGCGCCGTTCGAGCTCCTGCATCGCAGGCATGCCCCGACCATCGTCGTGGAAGACCGTGCGCATGAACGAAGTGCCAGTATTCGGGTCATCGTAGTGCTGCGCCTCGCTGATGGTCGCATGGTGTTCGGCCAGAAATCCGGCAATACCGGCCACCACCCCGGTGACATCAGGGCAGGTGGTGGTGAGAATGTAATCCGCGGGCACGCTCGCCGGCCGCTGACCTAGCCGATGCGCGGCGTTTGTGCGCTCGCCAGTGGCGGCGGAATCGGCCCTGGTCGGCTCGGATCCTGTCGAGCTCATGGGACTACGGTGAACTTCGTCTGGTCCGCGCGCAGCTCGAACCGCTCGTCCATGACCGCCCGCAGCCACGCGGCTGTCGCCAGGACACCGCCGAATGAATACACATGAGGCGCGCGCACCCGCAAGCGCGGATCGGCCGCGCGTGCCCGCACGAGCCCGAGCAGCATCTCATCCGTGCCGACGGGCGGGCGCACCAGTTGCGCAACCGCATTACTGCCCTTGGTGAGTGAGCGTGCGGCGACCCCGACACCGCAATGCATGGCAAACTTGATCAGCTTCGCGATGGGCGTCGGCCCGGCAATGCCAACATGCACCGGTAGCGAGATCCCGGCAGCCGTCATCGCATGATCCCAGGCGATCAACCGCTCGATGTCGAAACTGAATTGCGTAACGATGTGCACCGCGATGCCGCTGCGGTGCGCGAATTGCTGCTTTTCTTGCAGCGCGGCGCGCAACTCCTCGGTTCCGACCGCCGGGTGACCGTCCGGGTGACCCGCGACGCCGATGCTCTGCAGACCGGCGCAGTGCAGCTCACCGGTTTCGAGCAGCTGCAGCGTACTGGCATAGGGCCCGAGCGGCGGATCGAGATCTCCGGCAACAAGCAGCACCTGCTCGATGCCGTGCTCGCGCAGGCTGCGCAGCGAGTCCTTGAAGGCCTGCTCGCTCGGCATGCGGCGCGCAACGAGATGCGGTGAGGCGCGCAGACCAAGCGCCTGCACCTTGGCCGCCACGCGCACGACGTCCTGCAGTGACGACTTCGGCGTATGCGCCACGTACACCACCATTCCCGCCGGCAGCAGCGCCGCGATCTGCGGCAACTGCGACTCATCCAGGGTAGAGATCTCCGTCGAGGCCGCGCGTGCAAACGCACTGATGGCCTGCTTCAGCTCGAGCGCGCCGACCTCATTGCCTGGCGCCGCAGCCGTTTCACTCGAGTGATGTTGATTCATACCGCCGCCTTCCGCGCCACGCCGATCTCGGGCGTCGGGGCAAAACAATAGCGGGTCTGCGCGCGTGTCGAAAATCCAAAGTTGCGATGCCTGTTATCGGCCTGGCGGATAACCCAGCGGAACAGAATGGGCGCTCGGCACATTGCTCGACCGTGGATCTTCGTGAATTCGTCGTCAAGGGAAAATCAAGCTCGCGCGACGCTCAAATCTGCTCCGGACGCGCTCGGTGCAGGCTGCTCCAGCCATCACGGATCGCCGCCTCGTGCGCCGACATGCGAGGCAGCAAGTGGGTGGCATAAAAGTCCGCGGTGTCGAGCACCGCCTGCGCCGCCGCATCTCCCGACGTCGCGCACGCGCGCCGGGCGCTGAGCGCCCACTGCCATCCTCCCGCGAGCAGGCCCAACCAATTGAGAAAGTGATGCGCACTCGTGCCAATTCGCTCGCGCTCCTGCGCCCCGGCGCAGAGCGCTCCGGCCACCGCGAGCAGCCGTTCCCCGCCCTCGAGCAGCCCGTTGCGCAGCGCCTGTAGCCCCTGCGAATCGGTGGCGGGCAGCTCCGCCGCCGCATGTCGAATCACAGTGACGAACTCGCGCAACCCGACTCCGCCGTCGCGCAGCACCTTGCGCCCCAGCAGATCCTGCGCCTGGATGTAATTGGTGCCCTCGAAAATCGGACCGATACGCGCATCGCGGTAGACCTGGGAGATTTCCATATCGTCGATGTATCCGCTGCCGCCGTGGATCTGCACGCCGAGCGATGCCACCTCGACTGCGACGTCCGAGCACCATGCCTTAACCAGCGGCGTCAGCAGTTCGGCGCGCTGCCCCGCCCGGGCCCGCTCTGCGGCCGGCGACGCGAGCCGGGCGACATCGAGGGTCGCAGCGGCGGTGTAGGCCAACCCCCGCGACGCATGCGTCAACGCCTTCATCGTGAGTAACATCCGGCGCACGTCCGCATGCTGGATGAGGGCGCACGGCATGCCATCCGGACCGCGCCCCTGAATGCGTTCCCGAGCGTGCGCACGGGCCAACTGCAATGCGCGCTCTGACAATCCCAGGGAGTGCAGGCCGACCCCAAGGCGCATCCGGTTCATGAGCGTAAACATGCAGGCAAGCCCGGCGTTGCGCTCTCCGATCAGCCAGCCGCGGGCCCCGTCGCGCTCACCATAAGCCATGAGGCAAGTCGGACTGGCCCTCAGTCCCATCTTGTGCTCGACCGAGAGCGCCTGGAGGTCGTTGTCGACCCATTCCCCGCCGGCGTCCTGCCAGCGCTTCGGCACGAGAAACAACGAGATCCCATTCAGGCCCGGCGGCGCATCCGGCGTGCGTGCAAGCACGAAGTGCACGATGTTGTCGGTCAGATCATGATCACCCCAGGAAATGTACAGTTTGCGACCCGTGAGCCGCCAAGCCGCGCCGTCGGGCGTCGCCCGGCAACGCAGCAACGACAAGTCCGAGCCGGCCTGCGGCTCAGTGAGCGCCATCGCAGCCGTCCACTCGCCACTGGCGATGCGGGCAGCGTACCCCTCGCGCAGCTGCGCAGAGCCATAACGGTGTAGCGCCTCCAGTGCGCCACTTGCGAGTTCCGGACAGGTCGCAAACCCGAAATTTGCACCCGCCCACATCTCCGTGACTGCCGCTTCGATCGCAAGCGGCAGTCCCTGACCGCCAAACTCCTGCGGGGCGCCCAGCCCAACCCAGCCATCGGCGCAGAACCGACGATACGCATCGACGAACCCCGGCGGACTCCGCACGCCGCGCTCGGCGCGGCAGGCCGGTTGCGCATCACCCACGCGGTTCAGCGGCGAGAGCACCTGTGCGGCAAAACGTGCCGCCGCCTCGAGTACCGGCCGGGTGAATTCCGGCTGCGCCGCTTCGTAACCCTCGAGGCGATGGGCCCCGGCAGCCTCAACAGCCTGCACCAGCGCGTCGTCGAGCGACGCCACGGGAGCTTCGTACACATGACTCATCAGCGCACTCCCAAAATCAGCCTGCGGCGCGCGCGCGCCACCCGGCCTCGTTATCCGCCCAGAACCGCCACCTTGCGCAGCAGCTCGAGCAACAGCATGCGCTCTCCGGCGGAGAGCACCCCATTGATGGTTGCATTCAGCGCCGGTGTACGCCGCTCGGCAGTGCGTGCGAGCCGGTGACCTTGCGGGGTGAGGGAAACCCGTCGGGAGCGCCGATCGGCCTGGCTGCGCGCCCGCTCGATGAGTCCCCGCTCGCCCAGTCGGTCGAGCAACATCGTCAGACTTGGTGGCGCCAGCGCCAGCGCGCGCGCCAGCTGCGTCGGCGCGAGCGCGCCATGGGCCGAGAGCAGCATCAGCAGCGAGTACTCCACCGGGCGCAATGCGAGCGGCTCGCCGATGTGCCGGGCGAATTGGCGGTTGGTGGCCGCCGAGGCGAGCGCGATGTGGTATGCGATGTTCTCGGCGAGCACCCCTTCGACGGCAGGCGCCCCAATCGGCGGCAACCTGTGCTCGAGGCCGAGCGCCGGGGCGCCGCCGGCACCGGCCGGGCGCACCCCTCCGCTCTGCGTCTTTGCCGGGAAGTTCGATGCCATGCGCGCTCCTGAGCTGCGCCGGCGCCAATAGGCCGGCGTGCCCTATTTTATTTTGCTGCTGAACTATCTACAATCCTGAGCGACTGCGAGCCTCGCGTCCATCAGAGGACTCGTTCGAAATTTATGCCGATCTTGGTGGTTCCGGGACGGCACGCCACTGCGCAGTTTTGTTCAACTCTGAAATACCAGTACCCCGCTCATGACGTTGGAATTCACTCCCGCAGAAGGCCAGCTCGGCACCCTAGAGCGTCTGCGCGTGACGCTCTGCGGCCCCATCGCGCACCTGCGCTTGTCCCGACCGGAGAAGCGCAATGCGCTCTCGGACGCGCTCATCCAGGAGTTGCAGAGCGCGTTCGCCCTGCTGCCCGACACGGTCCGTGCTGCCATCCTGAGCGGCGAGGGCGAGCACTTCTCCGCCGGACTCGACCTGACCGAGATCGGCGAGCGCGACATCGTCACGGGACTGATGCGCTCGCGCGCCTCGCATCTGGTGTTCGATCAGATCCAGTTCGGGCGGGTTCCGGTGATCGCGCTGCTGCACGGGGCCGTGATCGGCTGCGGCCTGGAGCTGGCGGCAACCTGTCACATCCGCGTCGCGGAGCGGTCGGCCTACTTCGGGCTGCCCGAAGGCCAGCGCGGCATATTCGTTGGCGGCAGCGGCGCAGTGCGCATTCCGAAGCTGATTGGCGTTGCGCGCATGACCGACATGATGCTCACCGGCAGGGTGTATGCCGCCGAAGAGGGCTACGCCATCGGACTGGCTCAGTACCTGGTAGAGGATGGCCAGGGTTTCGCCAAAGCCGTTGAGCTTGCCGCGCGCATCGCCGGCAACGCTCCGCTGTCGAATTACGCGATCATGCACGCGCTACCGCGCATTGCCGAACAATCGCACTGCGACGGGCTGCTCAGCGAATCCCTGATGGCGGCGGTGAGCGAGTCGACTCCGGATGCGAAGGAGCGCTTGCGCGCCTTCCTGGAGAAGCGCGCCGAGAAAGTCCTCAAGCGTTAGCGCCCTCCCCTGCGAGACACCGCCCAGCACAGCATGGACATACACGGTCATACGGCTCTGGTCACCGGCGGGGGCTCAGGACTCGGCGCCGAGACGGCCCGAGAGCTCGCGCGCCAGGGCGCACGGGTCGCGATCCTCGACCGTAACGAGGCGGCGGCCTTGTCGGTCGCCGCAGAGTGCGGCGGACTGGGGCTCGCCGCCGACATCACCGATACTGAATCAGTGCAGCGTGCCATGGCTCAGGTCCGCGCAGCACTCGGTCCGGTACGGATGCTGATGAACGTAGCGGGCATCGGCGGCGCGAAGCGCGTGGTGGGCCGGGACGGCACGCCCATGCCACTGGAGGCGTTTGCGCACACCATCGAGGTCAATCTCATCGGCACCTTCAATGTGCTCAGGCTGATTGCCGCGGACATGAGCCAGCTCGAGCCGCTCGAGGATGGGGAGCGCGGCGTGATCGTCTGTACCGCCTCGGCGGCGGCGTTCGATGGCCAGGTCGGCCAGGCGGCCTACGCCGCCTCCAAAGGCGGTCTCGTCGCGATGACGCTGCCGCTCGCACGCGACCTGGGGCAGCATGGGATACGCGTCTGCAGCATTGCGCCCGGACTGTTTCTCACGCCGCTGTTGGATGGGCTGCCGGCAGAAGTGCAGCGTTCGCTCGCCGAGTCGATCCCTTTCCCCAAGCGGCTGGGGCGCGCGGAAGAATTCGCGAGGCTGGCCGCGCACATCGTGACGAACCGCTCGCTCAATGGCGCGGTCATCCGCCTCGATGGTGCCTTGCGCCTGCCACCGCGCTGAGCACCGCGGTGCGCGGTGGCCCGTGGCGGCAGGCCAGCCACCGGCGCTTGAGTGAGGCGCCGGGCGCGGGTAGTAAGACCACAGGGAACAGAAAATCGGCCTGCAGCGATTGTGCTCGGGCGGCCCGGCCATTACGTTGCAGTTCCTCTACGGATCCGCACGCGCCCGCGAAACGGGCGTGCTGCTGAGCACTGGGCTCAGGAGTCTGCACCATGAACGCCATTCCCGCACCCCACCTTGCCAGCGAGCAACCGGCCATATCGGCTGCGGTGGCTCGCTTCGTACAGCGCCCGCCGCGCCTGCTGATCAATGGAGAGTGGGTCGCCCCCCATGGCGATGCGCGCATCCCGGTCTTCGACCCTGCGAGTGAGCGTCAGATTGCCGAGATCGCCAACGCCGATGCGCACGATGTCGATCGCGCGGTGCGCGCCGCTCGCGCAGCGTTTGAAAGCGGTCCGTGGCCGCAGATGCTACCGGCCGAGCGTGAAGTGCTGATTTGGCGCCTCGCGGAACTGCTGGAGCGCAATGCAGCCGAGCTTGCCGAGCTGGAAAGCCTCGACAACGGCAAGCCGATCGCCATGGCGCGCATGATCGACATCCCGGGGGCGATCCAGCATCTGCGCTACATGGCAGGCTGGGCGAGCAAGATCGAAGGCGCCACCGTGCAGACTTCGCTGCGCGCGGCCCCCGGCACCAAATTCCATGCCTATACGGTGCGCGAGCCGGTCGGCGTCGTCGCACAGATCATTCCATGGAACTTCCCTCTGCTGATGGCCGCGTTGAAACTGGCGCCGGTGCTCGCGACCGGCTGCACCAGCGTGCTCAAGCCCGCAGAGCAGACGCCGCTCACCGCGCTGCGGCTCGGCGAACTGATCATCGAGGCCGGCTTCCCGCCGGGCGTCGTCAACATTCTGACTGGCCTCGGCGAGACGACTGGTGCGGCACTGGTGGCGCATCCGGACGTCGACAAGATCGCCTTCACCGGCTCGACCGAAGTCGGCAAGCTCATCAACATCGCCGCAACTCCCAGCCTCAAGCGGGTCTCGCTCGAGCTCGGCGGAAAGTCGCCGGTGATCGTCCTCCCGGATGTCGATCCGAGCACGGTGGCCGCCGGCGCGGCCCAGGCCGTGTTCTTCAATTCGGGCCAGGTGTGCGTGGCGGGCTCGCGGCTGTTCATCCAGCGAAAGGTCTTCGACAAGGTAATTGAGGGCGTCAGCGAAGCCTCACGTTCGATCGTGGTCGGCCCCGGGCTCGATGAGCGGACCCAGATGGGTCCATTGGTTTCCGAAGAGCAGCGCGACCGGGTGATGGCGTACCTGCAATCCGGACGGGCACAGGGGGCGACCATCGCTGCCGGCGGCGAGGCTCCGCAGCGCAAGGGATATTTCGTCAACCCCACGGTGGTGGTCGATGTGAATCCCGATATGAAAATCGTGCGCGAGGAGATTTTCGGACCGGTGGTGGTCGCACAGCGGTTCGACGAACTAGACGAAGTGGCCAAATGGGCGAACGATACCCCGTACGGCCTCGCCGCGAGCGTCTGGTCGAACGACCTGCGCGCCGTTCAACGGCTGGTGCCGAAGATCAAGGCCGGCACGGTGTGGGTCAACTGCCACGCCATGATCGACGTCGCCCTGCCCTTTGGAGGCTACAAGCAATCCGGCTTCGGACGCGAACAGGGCCGGGCGGGCATTGAACTGTATACGGAGCTAAAGTCGGTCTGCATGGCCGTCTGAACACAGCGGAATGACACACATGAATCTACCAACAGAGCATCGTCGCTGCGTCTTATTGCGGCAGGACAATGGCACATACCGACTGACTTTCGAGCAGACGAAGCGGCCGGAACCCGGACCGCATGAGGTGTTGGTACGGGTCCGCGCGGTCTCGCTGAACCGCCGCGACGTCTACATCATGCACGGTCAGTATCCGATGCCGCCTCGACCACAACTCGTACCGGCGTCTGACGGCGCAGGGGAAGTCGTCGCACTCGGCCCGCAGGCGAAGCGCTTCAGGCTCGGTGAGCGCGTCGCAGGAACGTTCTTCCAGCGGTGGATCGACGGCCGACCCAGCGCGCAGACCCTCGGCTCAGCGCTCGGCGGGCAGCTCGATGGCATGCTCTGCGAATACGCGTGCCTTGGCGAAGAGGGGCTGGTGCGCATGCCGCAGGGCTACAGCTACGAGCAGGCCGCAACGCTGCCGTGCGCAGGGGTGACGGCCTGGAACGGCCTGATGACGCGCGGTCGCATGCAGCCCGGTGACAACGTGCTGATACTCGGCACCGGCGGCGTCGCAATCTTCGGCCTGCAGTTTGCGGCCGCAGCGGGCGGCCGGCCCATCGTGACGAGCTCGAGCGACGCGAAGCTCGAGCGAGCCCGCGAGCTCGGCGCCGCGGCGACGATCAATTATCTGAAGGTACCGCAGTGGGCAGCCGCCGTGCGCGCAGCCACCGATGATGTCGGCGCGCATCAGATTCTGGAGGTCGGCGGGCTCGGCACTCTGCAGCAATCAATCGCAAGCCTCGCGGGGGGCGGCCACGTGGCGCTGATCGGCGGCCTCGCCGGATTCGGCGGGGACATCCCGGCGATGGCGCTGCTGCACAATAATGCCACGGCCAGTGGCATTTACGTCGGCTCACGAGCCGACTTCGAAGCGATGAACGCATTCATCGAACAGCACTCCATTCGCCCCGTGATCGACCGCGTCTATGAGTTCGACGCAGCGGCGGACGCCTATGAGCGCATTGCAGCAGGCGAGCACTTCGGCAAAGTCGTCATCCGATTGCCCTAAGAGCGGCGCGCCGCACACCCTCAGGGCAGTGAGCGCGCCACCTCGATGATGAGGTTGCGCAACCAGGCATGCGCCGGGTCGAGTTCGTGGCGCTTGTGCCAGAGCAGGATTTCCTGTTGATTCGGCGCCGGAAACGGCGTCGGAAAGGACTTCAGCCGTCCCACATTGGGCGACAGCCGCAACACGCGCTCCGGCATGGTCGCAACGTAAGCGGTACCGGTCAGGATCAGTGGCAGATGCAGCAGGCTCGGTACCGCCAGCTGCACGGGCAGCTCGATATCGAATAGTCGCCGGACCAGCTCCTGCGTACCCGCAGAGTATCCGCTCGGCGCGCCGAATGCGTGCGGCAGTGAGTAAAACTGCTCGGCGCTCAGCGTGTCGCCCACGGTGGGATGCTCCGCATCCACGACGCAAATCCAGCGCACCGGACGCAGCCGTACCAGCCGCAGCGAATCCGGCCATGCGCGGGCCGAGTACATGCGCAGGCTGTCCAGGCAGACGCTCAAATCCGCCTCGCCGTACTCGAGGCGCGTGAGAATGGTCTCGGAAATCAACTGGATCCGGCAGCAGATGCCGGGCGCCTGCGCGGCCAGACGCTTCAGTAGCACCGGCAGCAGGTCCGGCACCGCCTCCTCGGAGACGACGATCGTGAACTCGCGCTGCGTCGTTGCCGGGTCAAACTCCGGCTGCGTTGCCAGCGTCGTTTCGATCCGCAGCAGCGCCTCGCGCACGGGCTCGACGAGCGACAGCCCACGCGGGGTGAGCTCCAAGTTGCGCCCGACGCGCACCAGCAGCGGATCGTCGAAATATTCGCGCAGCTTGTGCAAGGCGGCACTCATTGCCGGCTGCGAAACATGCAGCCGGTCGGCCGCCCGACTGATGTTCTTCTCGTGCAGCAGTGCGTCGAGAGAAATCAGCAGGTTGAGATCGAATCGCCGAAGATGAACCATGCCTTCATTCTAGCGTCAACCTCAGTCCGGCCGCCAAGAGCTCGCTCTCGTTAGCATCCGGCCGCCGCGGCCACCGTGGCGCGTAGCGGCTCGGCGCGCACCGTCGTGCGGCGCAAACCACGTGCCCGGAACTCCCGCGGTGTCATACCGAAATGGGAACGGAACACACGCCCGAAATGCGTCGCGCTGTTGAAGCCATGGTCGAACGCGATGGCCGTGACCGTGCGTCCGTGCTGGCTGTCGGCCAGCAGCGCCTGCGAGCAGGCCTCGAGACGGCGCTTGAGAATGTAACGAGTGACCGTTTCGTCCCCGTCTGAAAACAGATAGTGCAGATATCGGGTCGTGATCCGGCAGGCGCTGGCGATCTGGGCCGGCGTGAGATCCGGGTCGTACAGATGTGCATGGATGTAGTTGATGATGCGGATGCGGTGCGCGGTACCGCGCGAGGAGCGCTCCGCATGCGTGCGCGGCACTTGCGCGTAGGCCGCCCCGAGCAACTCCAGGATCGCTCCGGCGACCTGTTCATTGCCCGCGCCATCACGCGCCGGCAGGCTCTGCGCGCAGAGCTGGCGGAGAAACCCAGACAGCAGACCACATACCCCGCTCGCCCCTTCCATGGTGATTGCCACCAGGGACTCCGGACAGGCGATGTGGCGGCGCAGCTTGGCGGTTGGAACGATCAGCACGAGCAGCCGGCCGTTCATCCCCGGAATCACTTCAAAGTGCCGGCCGCCGTCACACAGCACGAAATCGCCGCAGCCGAGCGTCGCGTGACGCCCATCCTGACGGACGACGCCCTGGCCGTCGAGCTGCAGATAGAGGTAGAAGCTCCCCGTACGCGCACGCTCGTTCGGCGCGCGCGCCGATCTCATCAGGGCATCCGATCCGAGCTCTGCAAGCAGCATCTCCCCGAGCGTCATCCAGACCAGTCCTGCGCGCGCCAGTCGCTCGGGAGCTCGGACCGCTGACGCCTCGATCGGCGAACCCAGATGGACTCCTGGCCCAGTGCCCGTGCCAGCTTCGGCACCGGCTGACGATTCGCTACAGCTCATGCTCGCCCCCCGAGGACAATCAGCTCACCGCAGTGCGGTGATCGAATTTCTGTTCGTTATACGGAGAGCGGCCGGTCGGAACAAGCAGGTACTATTTATATCAGCTATTAGCGCAGGCGCTGTCGCGTGCGCTTGCCCGGCGCAGGCCTGCCGGGTGCCGTGGTGTGCTCTTTCGCCATCGGCCTCGTGCGGTTTCACCATCGGTGGAACATGCACGGCGGATCGGCGGTACACCATACACTGGTCATTTGCCCCTGCGATCCGTCGCGCAGGTCGCATTTTCGGCCCGCAATGTGCGGCAATCGAAATCATTCTTTGACGGTGACTGATCCGGAGTACAGAAACGATGAAGCAGGAAAATCTCGAGCAATTGCTGCGCCGCAGCGGCAATCCGGTGCAGATGCTGCGCAACTCGCAAATCGGCGCCTATGTCTATCCCGTCGTGCCTTATGAGTTCAGCAACTGGCGCGACGAGCAGCAGGCGTGGCAGAAGACGGCGGTGCTCTTCGATCAGACCCACCACATGGCGGAGATCACCGCCAAGGGGCCGGACGCGCTGAAGCTGATGTCATATCTGACCATCAACAGCTTCAACAATTTCGTGCCGAACAAGGCCAAGCAGATGGTGCCGTGCAGCTACGACGGCTACGTCATCGGCGACGGCATTCTGTTCTATCTCGACAAGGACGAGCTGCTGTTTGTCGGTCGCGCGCCGACGGTAAACTGGATCCAGTTCCATGCCGAGACCGGCGGATTCAACGTCGAGATCATCCGCGACGACCGCTCTCCCTCGCACCCGCGTGGCAAGCCGGTATCACGCCGTCACTACCGCTTCCAGGTGCAGGGCCCGAACGCCATGCAGGTGCTCGCGAAACTCAATGGCGCCTCCCTGCCGGACGTCAAGTTCTTCAACATGGACTACATCAACATCAAGGGCCGCAAGGTACGCTGCCTGCGCCATGGCATGGCCGGCGCGCCGGGCCTGGAGTTCTGGGGGCCCTATGCGGAGTACGATGAGATCCGCGAAGCCGTGGTTGCGGCGGGCAAGGAATTCGGCATGCTCGAGGTCGGTGCGCGCGCCTACTCGAGCAACACGCTGGAATCGGGCTGGATCCCCTCGCCGTTGCCGGCAGTCTACACCGGCGAGCAGATGCGTGCGTATCGCGAATGGCTCCCGGCTTCGAGCTACGAGGGCCTCGGCGGCTCGATCGGCGGCAGCTTCGTGTCTGAGAACATCGAGGACTACTACCTCACCCCGCACGCGCTCGGGTACGGACCGTTCATCAAATTCGACCACGAATTCGTCGGCGCGGAAGCCCTGAAGCGCCAGGCGAAGGAGCCGCAGCGTAAGAAGGTGACGTTCGCCTGGAATCCCGCCGACTTCATCAAGATCTACGCATCGCTGGTCGACCCGGAGGCGGAGAACTACAAGTTCTTCGATTTCCCGAACTGCAACTATTCCTCGGCCTCGTACGACCGGGTGATGGCCGGCGGCAAGACGGTCGGCTTTTCGATGTTTGGCGGCTACAGCTACAACGAGAGGACGGTGCTGTCGCTCGGAGTCGTCGACCCCAGCATCAACATCGGCGATGTGCTCACCCTGGTATGGGGCGAGGAGAACGGCGGCACCCGCAAGCCCACCGTCGAGCGGCATAAGCAGCTGGAGATCCGCGTGCGCGTGTCTCCGGCGCCGTATTCGACCAGCGCGCGCCAGGCCTACCACGACGGCTGGCGCACCCGCCAAGCGTAAGTCGCCCCAGCAGATCCCCCGGGGCGCGGGCACGGCCGCCCGCGCCCCGGGGGATCATTCTCGCTCCAGCCACTCGAGCAGCGCGGCGGTGACAGCCTCGGGCTGCTCCATCGTCGACATGTGGCCGCTGTCCTCGACGATGACCAGCGAGGCGCCCCGTATGGCACGCGCCATGGTCTCGTGGCGAGCCAGCGGACTCCAAGCGTCCTCGCGTCCACACAGCACGAGCGTCGGACAGGCAATCCGTTCCAGCAGGCTCTGCGCACCCGGACGGTTCAGCAGCGCGCCGATCTGCGCCGCAAAGACCTCCGGACTCTTGCGTTCGATCATGGCGAGGATCGCCTCGATCAGCACCGTGTCGGTCAGCCGCGCCGGGTGGACCATGCGCTGCACCCACTCGCGACCCATAACGCGCATCCCTTGCGCACGGGCAAGATCGAGCAGACGCTGGCGCTTGCGCGCCTCCTCCTGGCCGATCTCTCCGGCCGGCCGCGCCTCATAGCCGGTATCCAGTAGGGCGAGGCGGGCGATACGCTGCGGGACGCGCCGCACGAGCTCGAGCGCCACCCGCCCACCCATGGAGTGCCCCGCCACGCTGAGAGGTCCCGGTGGTAGCCCGCGGAGCGCCACTTCGGCCATCTCCTCGATGGAGTCGGCTTCACCGTAATCGGCAACCGTGCAGGCGAAGCGCCCCGTCAACGCGGCCAACTGCCCTTCCCAGACCGCCCGGTCGCACATCAACCCCGGCAACAGCAGAACATTGCTCGTGCTCATCGTCTCATGCCGTCCCCAGACGGTAGTCCTGCTGCGTGGCGACATAATGGATGAAGAAATCGAGCGCGTCGGGATTGGCCATGGCGCTGCGATTGGCGGCCTTCTCCGGCGACATGCCCATCAGGATGCGGCGCACCGGCACTTCCATCTTCTTGCCGGTGATCGTCATCGGAATCGCCGGCACCGCGATTACCTTGTCCGGCACGTGCCGCGCGGTATATTCGCGGCGCAGCGTCTCGCGGACCCTCTCCGCGACCTGCGCAAGCGCCGCCCCCGGGGCAAGCTTCACGAACAACGGCATGAAGAATCCCCCATCCGGCAGATCGAGATTTACGATCAAGGAATCCTCGATCTCGGGCAGCTTCGCGAGCGTGCGATAAATCTCCGCTGTGCCAATGCGCACACCGTAGCGGTTCAGCGTCGCATCCGAGCGGCCGAGCACCGCCGAGCCGCCCTGCGCGTTGATCCGGAAGAAGTCCCCGTGCCGCCACACACCGGGGAAATCCGCGAAATAGGTCTCGCGGTAGCGGCTGTTGTCCGGATCGTTCCAGAAATACAAGGGCATCGAGGGCAGCGGCTCGGTGAGCACGAGCTCCCCGACCTCATCGAGCACGCTCTCGCCGCGCTCGTTGAATGCCTTCACCGACACGCCCAGCGAGGGTGCCTGGATCTCCCCGGCACGCACCGGCAGCGTCGGCACACCGCCCACAAACCCCGTGCAGCAGTCCGTGCCGCCGCTGCCATTGGCAACCCACAGGTCTTCTTTGACAGCCCGATAAAACCACGCCATGCAGTCCGGCGTCGCCGGCGAGCCCGCCAGGGTGATGCTGCGCAGAGCGCTGAGGTCGTACCGCTCGCGCGGCACGATGCCCGCACGCACCATCTGTTCGACGAACGTCGGGCTCGCCCCAAGCATCGTCGCACGACCCTCCGCCGCCAGCCGCCACAGCGTGTCGGGCGCCGGATACGTCGGACTGCCGTCATAGAGAATCGGCACCGCTCCAGTGGCAAGCGAGCTCGCCACGAAGTTCCACAACATCCAGCCGCTGGTGGTAAAGAACAGCAGTCGCTCACCCGGATGCAGATCGAAGTGAAACAGTGCGTTCTTCATGGTCTCGAGCAGGATGCCGCCATGGCTGTGCACGATCGCCTTGGGCAAACCGGTCGTGCCGGAGGAAAACAGCGTCCACAGCGGCTGACCGAACGGACCCTGCTCGAATTCGAATGTCTCGGCTGAGACCGCCGGCCCCTCGAGCAGCCGTGCCCAGCGCAGCGCGTCGGCGCGCGGCAGGCCTGTATCCTGTGGATCCAGATACGGCAGATAGATCACCTGTTCGAGGCCATCGAGCCCTGCGAGGATGCGCTCGAGCTCGGCGCGTCGGTCGAAGCGCTTGCCGCCGTAGCGATAGCCATCGATGCAGAACAGCACCCGAGGATTGAGCTGCGCGATCCGATCGAGCACGCCACGCTCGCCGAAATCCGGCGAGCAGCACGCCCAGATCGCGCCGATTGCCGTGGTCGCAAGCATTGCGATGATGGTCTGCGGAATGTTCGGCATCCACGCCACCACGCGATCGCCCGGCCGCACACCCAACTCGCGCAGGCGGGTCGCCAGCACACGCACCTGAGCAGAGAGCTCGACCCAACTCAGTGGCATGAGCTCCCCATCCTCCGCAGCGTGCAGCAAGGCAACCGGCCCATGACGCGCCCCACGCAGCACGTTCTCGGCGTAATTGAGCCGCGCACCCGCAAACCACTCCGCTCCGGGCATGGCACGCTCGGCGAGCACGCGCGTGTAGGGAGTTGCCTTGATCTCAAAATATTCCCACACCGCCCCCCAGAACGCCTCGACGTCTCGCACCGACCACTGCCACAACTCCATGTAATTTGCGAACGACAATCCCCTCGTCTGCCGCAACCAACGGATGAAAGCCGTCACGTTTGCTCTTTCGACCCGCTCCTCGCCTGGAGTCCAGAGAATGTCGCCTGCATGCACCACGCTTGAAACCTCCGCAACAAATTGTCAGGATGCCATACCCGCGGACACTCGTCCGCAAAACCCACCGCGGCGTAATCCACGATGAAGACAGACCAGTTGCTTGCGATCGACGTCCACACTCATGCGGAAATATCCTGCCGCGAGCCGGCCGACGAGATGTGGAAGGAGTTTGAAGACGCAGCGAGCCAGTATTTCAAGGCCGGCCGTCGCCCCACCATCTCGGAGACCATCGCCTACTATCGCGAACGCAAGCTCGGCCTGGTGATGTTCACCGTCGACAGTGAGTTCGAAATGGGCGTGCGCCGCGTTCCCAATGAGGAGGTGGCCGAGGCTGCACGGGATAACGCTGACATGATGCTCGCATTCGCGAGCATAGATCCGCACAAGGGCAAGCTCGGCGTTCGTCAGGCCCGCCGCCTGCTCGATGAGTACGGCATGCGCGGCTTCAAATTTCACCCAACGTGCCAGGGCTTTTTTCCCAATGAGCGCATGGCCTATCCGTTGTACGAACTGATCGCCGAGCGGCGGCTTCCGGCAATCTTCCACACCGGTCACTCCGGCATCGGCACCGGCATGCGCGGCGGCGGCGGACTGCGCCTGAAATACTCTCAACCCATTCATCTCGACGACGTTGCGGCCGATTTCCCCGACATGACCATCATCCTGGCCCACCCGTCCTGGCCGTGGACCGACGAGGCACTGTCGGTCGCGCTTCACAAGCCGAACGTCTACATTGATCTGTCCGGATGGCTGCCGCGGTATTTTCCGCCGCAGATCGTGCGCTACGGAAACAGTCAACTAAAGCACAAGCTCCTGTTCGGGTCGGATTTCCCGCTGATCTCGCCGGACCGCTGGATCGAGGATTTCCGCGCCGCTGGATTCAAGCCCGAGGTACAGGAACTCATCCTGAAGGAAAACGCCATTCGCGCGCTCGGCTTGGGCCGTTCCTGAGCATCACCGATCAAGAGCCCTCCTCGCCTGCCGGTCCGTCACGGACCGGCAGGCGAGGCGCGGCAGCCTACTCCATGCTGACCCGCAGCGTCAGATACCACTCACGCGGTGGGTTGTAGTACGCATCGATAAAGCCAGCGGCGTAGTTCGGCTGACCCGACGTGATGTAACGATCGTTGGTCAGATTCGTGCCACCGAATGCCACGTCGTACCTTCCGGACGGCGAGATGTAGTGCAGCGAAGCAGCCAGATTGCGCGTGACCGGGCGCCACATCTGCGGCGTGTCCAGCGAGTCGTTGTACATGCTCGTGGTGTAAGTGAACACCGGGATGAAGCGCAGTGCGGCGCCACTTTGCAGGAAGTACGTGTACACCGGATCGAAGCTGAACTTCCAGCGCGGCGTCTTCGGCAGCTTCGCCTGCAGCGGCGAGCCGCCGAGACTGATGCTGCAGCCGGCCAGCTGCCCCCCCGGACACACGGTGGTGCCATCCGGCAGAGCATACTCCGGGATGTTGGTCCCGGGATTGACCGACGTGTAATACGCGTCGAGGAATGCCGCCGAGCCGTTCAGCTCGAGACCAGAGCCGATCAGAGACTCCGCCTGCAGCTCCCACCCCATGATCCGCGCATTGCCCGCATTGGTGAGCGTCGGCGAGGCGCCGTGCTGCACATTGAGCTGTATGCTGTTGAAGTCCGTGTCGAATACGTCGGTATCGACGACCAGATGATCGTTGAACCACGTGGACTTCAGACCGAGTTCCCACGCCTTGGAGGTCTCAGGTCCGTACTCGGCCTGCTTCGGCGAGGTGATGGGGGCCGACACGCGAGTCGTCCAGCCGCCGGCCATGAATCCCTTGCTCCAGCTCACGTACGCCATGACATTCGGCGTGAAGTGGTATTGGATGCCTGCGGTCGGATCGAAGATGTGCCACTGCTGCCCGTCCGGGATGTTCGGGAAGTAGCGCAGGAACGGCTGACCGGTCGCGACCGGATAGAGCGCCGAGCCCAGCGGGAAGGAGTTCAGGTCGCTCTGTCCGCCGAGGAAATAGGCCTGCGCATCCGTGTAGCGGCCGCCGAGCGTGAAGCCCCAGTGGCTGGTCGGATCGTAATCGAGGTGAAAGTAGCCCGCGTAATTGACGTTCTCGGCGTTGTTCGCAACGTCGTACACCTCGAGGATTCCCTCAAACGGCACGTAGTCGTGCACGTAGCCGGACTCCTTGAAGTAGTACAGGCCGGCGACCCAGTTGAGCTCGTGATGCAGCGAGCTGCCGAGCAGCTGCAGTTCCTGTGAGATCTGCCACTGGTGCTGGGCGTCCGTCACCTGGAACATCGTCTCGGGCGTGCCGTCGAGCTCGGTGCCGATGCGCCAACGCATCTGCCGGTAGCCGGTGATCGACTTCAGACTGAGGTCATCGCTGAGCTGATAGTCGCCGGTCGCAGAGAACCCGAACACGTCGCTGCGCGCGAAATCAGGTCCGACGCCATAAGTCGTATCGATGTTGCCGGTATTGCTCGCGGCTTGACTCAGGTAGATGCGCGGATTGCTCGAACCGAGGTACGCCGTGCCCGGATGATTGTTGTAATTGAACGGCCCGGGAGGTCCGCCCACGTACCCCGCCCCGAGCAGCGGTGCGCCGCCAATTGACAGCCCGGGCACGTGTGCACGCGGTTGCGAGCAGACGCCGCTGAACAGCGCATTGTTCTGCGAGCCCACCGGAAAGGCCGGGCCGACGCCGGGGATGTTGCTGGCCGCCGCCACCGCTGCCGGCAGCGTCGCGGCATTGTTCCCGATGCACAGGTTGTACATCGTCGAGAACGTCGCCGAGAGCACATTGCCGGAAAATGCGCCGACCACGACGTTCGGCATGGAAGTCTGGTCCTCGTGGGTCCAGTCGCCGGTGAAGGTATATTTGAACCGCTTGTTGATTAACCACAGGACTTTGCCGCGCATCATCGTGATGCCGGTTCCACCGTAGTTGTTGCCGGTCTGGTAACCGGAGGCGGGATAGGCGGTTTGCGGATCGACTACGAAGGGCGTCTGACCGTAGGGGGAATTGGTTGGATACGGGATGACCTTCTGCCAGCCGTTCTGGTTTTCGCTGCCGAACGTGATCGTCGTGAGCAGCTTGTGCTTGATGATGGGGATGTCGGCCGTGAAGGACACGTCCCGCCGGTCGTAGCTGCCGCCGGTTGCCTGAGCGATGAAGCGAGTGTGCTCACCGGGCGTGTGGGTGATGATGCTGATCGCACCGCCGATGGTGTTCGCGCCGAACAACGTGCCCTGGGGCCCCTTGGCGATTTCGATGCGAGACACGTCGAGCAGATTGACGTTCGCACCCACCGTGCGCGCCAGGTACACCCCGTCCAGGTAGACCCCGACGGCCGGATTGATATTGATCGCGAAATCGCTCTGCCCGATGCCGCGAATGGACGCGGACAGAACTGAGTTGTCGCCCGCGAACGGGGCGCCGCCACTCAGCGTGACCCCCGGGGTCTGCGCGGACAGGGAGGCGAGGCTGGTCAGATTTTCCTGCTGCAGCTGATGGCTGGTGAAGGCCGTGATCGCGATCGGCACGTTCTGGATATTCTGCCGACGCTTCTGGGCGGTCACGACCACTTCGTGCAGCTTGACCTGATGCATGTCAATTGGCGCCTGTTGCTGTTGCGCAACGGCCGTACCACACGACAGCGACAGACCCAGGCCGCACAGCGCGAGCGGCCGGGTTGCGACGCGCCGTTTGAGTTGCCTCAGTTTCATAACAGTGATCCCCCTCCGGAACAATTCGCCCCTTGGTGAACTGACTCTATCGGCCGCAGCCGTCCGCGGGCTGGGTTCGGACGGCGCCTCGCCCGGTCATGCTGCCGGGTTGCGATGGGTCTAGCATTACAGCAACTGAGCCTAGCTCAGCGCGAGTTTCCACTGCGCGGATCACAGCGCAAAGGTTATGAACTGGCAGCGCAACCGCGCCGGCGGCTGCACCACGGGTCGATCCCGTTGCGCTGTGGTGCGCGCCGCCCGGGGAACGGGGTGATTAAACTCATCGGCAGCCGCTGCGCCGAGAAGCGCCGCGGGTCATTGCGATGCCGCCGGGAGTCGTACCATTAACACCACAGTTAAACCCAAAGGGTTTCCGCTGCCGAGTTCGGTCAAGGTCGTGGCCGGTACCGAACGGGCGCAGGCGGCATACCCCTATACCATCCAGTTCGGCCCCGAGGACGATGGGCGTTTCTGGTTCTACAATTCGATGCACTTCCCGGAGCCGATGTCGTGCTTCGATATGGTGACGGCTGAGGCGGCTTACTGCGCACTCGGCGCGGCCAATACGCGCGTGCATTGCCTGCCGACCACCCTCGGCATCGATCACAGGATCATCAATGGCCGCGTCTACATCGGCGGCAATGCGGTCACCGATCCGGCCGAGATCGCCCGGCGCACCGAGCAGTTCCAGAAGCGCGCCTTTTACTACTACGAGAACTGGGAGCGGCTGTACGGCTCGTGGAAGGAGAAGATGCTCGCGCTGATCCGTTCTGCCGAGGCGCTGCCCAGACCGGCACTGCCGGAATTCGAGCCGCTCGAGAACGTGCATGCCGGTCGCGGCCTCGCGGCGAACCACACGCTGCTCGAGACCTACCAGAAAACGCTCGAGGGCTACTTCCGAATGTGGCACCACCACTTCGAATTTCTGCTCCTCGGTTACGGCGCCTATCTCACCTTCTTCGCCTTCTGCAAGCAGGCATTTCCGGAGATCTCCGATCAGACCATCGCCCGCATGGTGGCGGGCATCGACGCGGAGATCTTCCGCCCCGACGAGGAGCTGCGCCGCCTCGCGCGCCGCGCCGTCGAGCTGCGGGTGGACGGCCAGTTCCAGGATGGGCTGTCCGCCACCACCATCATCGCCTCACTCGAGCAGGCCGGCCCGGCGGGCGAGGAGTGGCTGCGGGAGCTCGCCACTTCGCGCGATCCATGGTTCAACATCAACGTCGGCGACGGATTTTATCATTATCACCGCTCCTGGAACGATGACCTGTCGATGCCGTTTGCCGGACTGCCCGGCTACATCGCCCGCGTCAAGGCCGGCGAGTCACTCGAGCGCCCATTCGAGAAGCTGCAGCAGGAGCGGCGCGAACTGATTGCCGCCTACCGCGAGCTGTTGAGCTCCGATGAGGAACGGATCGCGTACGACCAGATGATTGAGCTCGCCCATCGCGTCTTTCCGTACGTTGAGGGCCACAAGTTCTACTGCGAGCACTGGTACACCAACCTGTTCTTCAACAAGGTGCGAGAATTCGGCGCGCTGCTCGCCGAACATGGATTCTTTGCGGACGCCGAGGATGTCTTTCATCTCACTCATTACGAGCTCGAGGCCGCGATCATCGACCTGATGAACGCCTGGTCGACCGGCTCGAAGCCGCGCGGCCCCGCGCATTGGCCGCCGCTCGTGGCGGAACGGCGCGCGGCGCTCGAGGTCTGGGCTCAACACCCCACCCCGCCGGCGCTGGGACCGGTACCTGAGATCATCGACGATCCGGCCATCGTGATGCTCTGGGGCATTACCCGCGAGAGCCTCGACACCTGGCTCAACGCCGACGGCAAGGACACCAGTAATGAAATTCGTGGCTTTGCCGCCTCGAACGGTGTCGTTGAGGGTCCCGCGCGAGTGATCAAGTCGGTCGATGACATCGGCCGGATCCAGTCGGGGGACATTCTGGTCTGCCAGATCACCAACCCCACCTGGGCGCCGATCTTCCAGAAGATTGCGGGCGCCGTGTCCGATATCGGCGGTTCAATGAGCCATGCGGCGATCGTCGCGCGCGAATTCGGCCTGCCGGCCGTCGTCGGCACGGGCAGCGCGACGAGCCGCATCAAGGACGGCCAGCGAGTCCGCGTCGATGGCGGGCGCGGCGTCGTTACGGTTCTCGGCTGACATGAGCGCCATCAGCTGGTTCCCCGAGGTTGGGCTCGGCGATCGTGCGCGCGTCGGTGGCAAGGGTGGCAGCCTCGGCGAGCTCGTGCGCGCGGGCATCAGCGTTCCGCCCGGCTTTGTGGTCGCCACCGAGGCGTTCGAGCAGTTCCTGACGGCGCTCGAGGCAGGCGAGCCCGTGCGCGAGCGCATCGAGGCCCTGCCGGCCGATGATCTGCCGGCCATCACGGCCTGCTCGCAGGCGCTGCGCAGTCGAATCGAGCAGACGGCGCTGCCAGAGGCTCTGAGTGAACAGATCACGGCGGCACACGCGCAACTGTGTGCCGAGAGCGCCTCAGGGCCCACACTCGCCGTGGCAGTACGCTCCTCCGCCACGACGGAGGATGCCGCCGACGCCAGTTTCGCCGGGCTGCAGGATACACACCTGTGGGTGAGGGGCACCCTCGACACCCTGCGCCTGATCCGCAGCTGCTGGGCCAGTCTGTACTCGGTGGAGTCGATCAGCTACCGCCGCCACCGACGGCTTCCCGAGCAGGGCGTGTCGATGGCCGTGGTGGTGCAGCGTATGGTCGATGCCCGCACCGCCGGGGTGATGTTCACCCGCAGCCCGACCACCGGGGATCGCTCCGTCATCACCATCGAAGGCGCTTGGGGGCTGGGCTCGGCGGTCGTGGGGGGGGAAGTGACGCCCGACCGCTGGGTCATCGGCAAGATCACCGGTGAGATCGGCGTGCGGGACATCTCCGACAAGGCGATTCAACATCTGCCGGCGATCTCCGGGGGCATTCGCACCGAACCGGTCGACGATGCGCAGCGGCGCACCCCCTGCCTCAGCGACGATCAGCTGAGCGCGCTGTGCGCGATCGGCCGCCGCGTCGAGCGTCATTATGGCCGGCCGCAGGACATCGAGTGGGCGATCGAACGCAGCAGCGGCGAGGTGCTGTTGCTGCAGAGTCGTCCCGAGACCGTCTGGTCATCCCGGGATGCTGGGCCCGTCGCGCGGGCCGCCGGCAACCCTTTCACGCATGTCATGTCAATTTTTGGAGGCCGCAGGTGACGCTCACAGCGCAGGATGTCGCGGATATCACGCGGTTGCTCGAGGAGTCGAGCTTCGATGAACTGTATCTGGAGCTTGATGGGCTGAAGCTCAGCTTGCGTCGTCAGGGCGCCGGTGGCGCGCCCGCTGCACCTGCCCTCGCCGACTCACCGCCACCGGCCGCTCCACGCAACGCAGGCCCGGCGCCCGACGTCGCGCCCTCGCCCCAACCGGCGGCCTCCGCGCCATCGGCGCGCACCGCAGCGACCCAGAGCGACGTACAGAGCGTCGCCGCGCCGCTGCTCGGCACGTTCTACCGCGCCCCCAAGCCCGGCGCCGCGCCGTTCGTCGAGATCGGATCGCAGGTCAAGGAAGACACCGTCATCGGAATCATCGAGGTGATGAAGCTGATGAACGCCGTACGGGCCGGCACGTGCGGCATCGTTGCTGAAATCGTGGCGCAGGACGGTGCGCTCGTGGAGTATGGCGAGGCGCTGGTGCGCATCGACACAACGGGGCAGGCGTGACGATCAAACGGATTCTCATCGCCAACCGGGGCGAGATCGCCGCACGCATCATCCGCACATGCCGCCTGCTCGGCATCGAAACCGTGCTGGCGGCCTCGAGCGCGGATCGACACTCCGTGCCGGCACGTCTGGCCGACCGCACGCTGTGCATCGGACCGGCGCGCTCGACCGAGAGCTATCTGCAGGTGGGAACGATCGTGCAGGCGGCACTCGGCGTACGGGCCGATGCGATTCATCCAGGTTATGGCTTTCTCTCCGAGCGCGCCGCACTCGCCCGCGCGTGTGAGGAGAACGGCATCATTTTCATCGGCCCCACGGCCGAGCAGATCGCCTCGGTCGGCGATAAGCTGCGCGCGCGCAGCGAGGCGCAGGCCGCCGACGTCCCAGTCGTACCGGGCGGTGCCGTCGAGGACCTGGAGGATGCCATGACGCTCGCCGTGCGTCTCGGCGCGCCGCTGCTGGTCAAAGCAGTCGGCGGTGGTGGCGGGCGCGGCATGAAACGCATCGAGGACGTCACGGAACTGCCGCAGGCCGTGCAGCTCGCCGCCTCGGAAGCCGGCGTCGCCTTCGGCGATGCACGGCTGTATCTGGAACGCTTCGTGACCGGCGGGCGCCACATTGAAGTGCAGGTACTCGGCGATGGCGCCGGACGAGTGATTCACCTCGGGGAGCGGGACTGCTCCGTGCAACGGCGTTACCAGAAACTGATCGAGGAAACACCCGCGCCAAATCTGTCCGCGTCCCTGCGTGAACGACTGCATGCCGCCGCCGTGCGCTTTGCCGAACGCCTCGCCTACCGCGGAGCGGGGACCGTGGAGTTCCTGGTCGATCCTGCACGCGATGCATTCTATTTTCTCGAAATGAATGCCCGTATTCAGGTCGAGCACCCGGTCACCGAGGCGGTCACCGGCATCGACCTGATCGCAGAGCAGATCGCCATTGCCGACGGTGCAGGCCTGCGAATTCGCCAGGAGCAAATCACCTGGCAGGGCTGCGCACTCGAGTGCCGCGTGAACGCGGAGGATCCCGCGCGCGATTTCCAACCCAGCCCCGGCCGCGTGGCTACGGTGCGGTGGCCGGCTGGTGAGGGCATTCGCGTCGACACACACATCGAGGCCGGCTCGCAAGTGCCCCCGTTCTACGACTCGCTGCTCGCCAAGATCATCGCACACGCGCCAAACCGCACCGCCGCCCTGATGCGCATGCGTCAGGCACTCATCGCGGCCCAGGTCACCGGGATCAGTACCAATCTGACTTTGCACCAGGACATTCTCGCCGACGCGCAATTCCAGGCCGGAGGCGTGGATACGGGCTTTCTCACCCGGTACCTGCAGCGTTCGGACACGGGAGCCGCTCATGGCTGAGATTCAACTCGTCGAGACCTCGTTGCGCGACGGCAATCAATGTGTTTGGGCGGCACTCGGCATTGACACCGCGAGAACCCTCTCGATTGCCCCCGTCATGGACCAGGTGGGCTTCAAGGCAATCGACTTCACGACCTCGACGCACATGGGGGTCGCCGTACGCTACAAGCGCGAGGACCCTTGGGAGCGGATCCGGCTGATGGCCGCGGCGACGCCGCGCACACCGCTGCAGTTCATGTCGACGGGCTTTCGCTTTATTTCCTGGGAAACGGCCAGTCCGGAATTCATGGCACTCGCCTTCCGGACGCTGGCCCGCAACGGCATCCGGCGATTCTGCCTTGCCGACCCAATGAACGATACCGACGCCACGATGGCCTGCGCACGCATGGTGCACGAGGGCGGTGGTGAGCACGTGATCGCCGCTCTGGTCTTCACGATCAGCCCGATCCACGATGACGCCTACTATGCCGAGCGGGCGCGCCGGCTGGCGGCCTGCCCGGACATCGATGCACTCTATATCAAGGACCCCGGCGGCCTGCTCTCTGCGCAGCGCGCCGCAAAGCTGATACCGGCGATCAAGGCACAGATCGGCAGCAAGCCGCTCGAGTTACACTCGCACTGCACCATCGGGCTGGCCGAGTTGCTGTACATGGAGGCCGCTCAGCTCGGCGTGAGCGCACTGCAGTGCGCCTCAGGCGCGGCGGCCGACGGTATCTCCAACCCGCCCGCCGCTCGGGTGGTCGCCAATTTGCGCGCCCTGGGTCATAGCGTCGACATCGATACCGAAGCGCTCGCCGCGGTCGATCGTTACTTCACTCAACTGGCGCAGGCCGAAGGCCTGCCGGCGGGACGCCCGCAGGGTTTCGATGCCAGTTACCAGCATCACCAGCTGCCAGGGGGCATGGTGGGCACCATGCGCCGGCATCTGCAAGAGAGCCGCATCGCGCATTTGGAAAGTGCCGTCATCGAGGAACTCGGCCGCGTACGTCAGGAGCTCGGCTGGCCGATCGTGATGACACCGTTCTCGCAGGTCCTGCTGACGCAGGCGGTCATGAACGTCACGAGCCGCGAGCGCTACGCGACCATGCCGGATGAGTTGATCCGTTACGCGCTCGGCCGCTTCGGCAAGCCGACGGTACCGATCGATGCGCAGATCATGGATCGCATCCGCTCACTACCGCGCACGCGGGAGCTCGAGGCAGAGCCACCGATGGCGCCGCTGCCGGAGCTGCGCCGCAGACTCGGTGCCCGGCTCTCGGATGAGGAGTTTCTGCTGCGCGCCACCATGCCGCAGACTCAAGTGGATGCGATGCTCGCGGCCGGACCGGCTGCGCGTCATTACGATCCGGCGGTAAGGCCCGCGTTGGCATTGATCCGCAAGCTCACCGCGCGGCACGATTTGACGGAAGTATTGGTGGACAAGCCCGGCTTTCGACTGCACTTGCGCCGCACGTCACGGCCCGTGGCGCCATGAGCACGCCCACCGAGAGCGCAGCGCCGGGTGCCATCGCCGGCTGGATGTTCGACGTTGACGGCACATTGCTGCTCAGTGACCGCGCGCTCGGCAGTTACCAGCTGCTGCCGGGCGCGGTAGAAGTGCTCAGCGCCTTACGCGAACGCAACTACCCGTTCGTGCTGCTCACCAACGGCAGCAACTACGCGCCGGCCGAGCAAGCCGAAAAGCTGCGCCGGTGCGGCCTGCCCATCGAAGATCGGCAAATGCTCACCCCCTCGGTGGTGACGGCCGATCACATGTCCCGCCGGGACATCCGTCGTGTCCTGGTGCTCGGCACCCGGGGCGTCGGCCATGCGTTGGCCGAGGCAGGAATCGAGACGCGCTACACCGGGGAGCCTCGGGCTGCCGAGGTGGATGCGGTGTACGTCGGCTGGCACCCCGAATGCGGCATGAAGGACATTGAGACCGCCGCGCAGGCAATCTGGGCAGGCGCCAGACTCTACGCTGCTTCCGACGTGCCATTCTTTGCAACCCGCCAGGGACGCACCATCGGCTACAGCTACGCGATTCTCGGGGCGATCCGGCGCCTGACCCGCGCCCCGGTCATTCTCACCGGCAAGCCCTCGCTGCACGCGCTGCGCTTGGTCGCTCGACGTCTGGGCGTGGGAATGCGCGAGGTGGGCGTGGTCGGAGACGATCCGCTGGTTGAGGTCATCATGGCCCATCGCGGTGGCGCGACGGCGCTCGCGGTTACCACTGGAACGACGAGCCGCGAGGACTGGCTGCGCCAGAGCGGCAAATGCCGGCCCCACCACATTCTCCGCGAGCTGCGCGAAGTGTTGAATTATCTGCCCTAACTGACAGTCCGGTGCCGGTAGCCGTGCGGCGTACAACCAAACCGGCGCCGGAACCGGCGCGCGAAATGACTCGGATCGATGAAGCCGCAACGGGCAGCGATTTCCGCGATCGGCAGCTCTCGCGCCCGACCATCGGCGAGCAGTTCACGCGCCCGCTCCAGGCGGATGCGCATCAACTCCTCGATGAACGTGGTCCCAGCCGCTGCGAACGTGTAATGCAGGCTACGCACCGACATGTGCAACTCGCCGGCAAGTGCGGCGGGTGACAGATCCGGTTCGGCATATCGGCCGTTGAGCGCACGGACCACGCGCTCGCGCAGCGGCCGCGGCGCCGCGCCAGCGGGCTCGGGCGCGATCGCAAGCTTCAGCAGGGCCGCGACGTGCCCCGCCACCTCCTCGGGCGGCAGCGCCAGGTTGTCGCAGCCATCGATCTCAAGACTGCCCACCGCCGCGCACAGTGCCGCCCCCCAGCCTCCGCCAGCGACCCGCAGCGGTACGAGTGCCTCGGGATGTTCCAGGTAACGACGCAGCCAGACTTCGGGCAGCGTCAGCACTAAAGAGCAGGTGGGCAGCGGACACTCCACCTCGTAGGGCGCCCGGCCATCGATCAGCACGCATTCCCCCGGATACAACGGGGTCGAGCGCCCCGCCTGGCGCACCAGAACGCGGCCGGCACGCAACTGCATCAACATGAAGGCCGATTGCCGCGTGCGCGCAATCTTTGCACTGGTGCGGCGCACGCGCTGGACATCCGCACGGATCATGTTGACGATCGCCGGTCCGAGTTCGGTCTGATCGAGTTGGGCCTGGAAACCGGTGCGCACGGGCGTGTCGATGTCGAGCTCGAGAAACCGGTCGCAGACCGTGTCGACCCAATAAGAGAGCGCCCGACGCGGCTCAACCGCGTCAGTCGACCAGTGATGGGTGCCCGAAACGAACTGCACGATCCCCCCTCCACCGCAGACGGGAAAGCCCCTGCCGCCCATGCTGCCTCGTCGTGGTGCATCTGACAACCAGCCCCGCGAGGCACGGTCAAGTTCACGGCGAGGCTCGGTGGGCAGACTACGCCCCGGGCGTCGCTGCGCGCTCGGAAAACTCCTCGGAGTCGACGTCCGCCTGGCCGGCGGCACCGTATCGGGCTCCGCTCACGGTGCGCTCATTGATCAGCGCATCTAGCTGCGCAAGCGTCGCGTCCGACAGCCGCAGCGCCTGAGCAGCCATGTTCTCACGAAGGTGCGACACCTGAGTGGTGCCCGGAATGGCCACGAGGCGCTCGGCGCGACTCAGCAGCCACGCGAGCGCCAGCTGCGCTGGGGTGCACTCATTCTCGTGCGCGATCCGCCGATACGGCTCGAGCAGCTGCAGATTGCGCGCATAGTTCTGGGCATTGAAGCGCGGCATGGTATGGCGCAGATCGCCGGGCGGCAGCCCGGAGAGGTCGGTCAGTTGCCCCGTCAAAAACCCGCGCGCGAGCGGCGAGAACGCCACCAGCGTCACGCCGAGGTCGCGGCAGGCCTCCAGCACCGCAATCTCGGGATTGCGTGTCCACAGCGAATATTCGTTCTGCAAAGCCACAATCGGGTGGACGGCATGCGCCTTGCGCAGCGTCGCAGCGGATACTTCCGACAAGCCGATGGCGCGGATCTTTCCCTCGCGCACCAAGTCGGCCAACATCCCGACGCTCTCCTCGATGGGCACTCGCCGGTCCCAGCGATGCAGGTAATAGAGATCGATCACCTCGGTGTTCAACCGCCGCAGACTATCCTCGCAATTGCGACGAATGACATGCGGTCGGCCGTCGATGACCCGCTTGCCATCGACACCCGCGAGCCCCCCTTTGCTGGCCAGCAGGATGCGCGAGCGATGCGGCGCGAGCACCCGGCCGAGGAGCGTCTCATTCGCCCCGAAACCATAGAGTGCGGCCGTATCGAAGTGATCCACGCCGAGCTCGAGTGCGGCCAGCAGCACGCGCTCGGCATGCTCGCGCGCGATCGGCACGCCATAGGCGTGGCTGAGATTCATGCATCCCAGGCCGATGGGACCAACGGTCCACGGACCGATGCGGCGTAATGGAGCGGACGAGGTACTCATGCGGTTGAAGCGGTATTTTCGCCCGTCAGGCAGCGCGCATCCAGCCGGGCAGGCCGGCTAACAGCTATCGAGAACTGATATGGCTGTGCGGCTGGCGGACGGCCGCCTGCGCCAGCTCGCGCAGCATGCGCGTCGCGTGCCGCAGCAGCGGCGTCGTCGGCTTGTGCGCCGAACTCGCCAGGCAGAGCTTGCTGATCAGCATGGGCTGCTCGATCGGTCGCACGCTGAAGGCCTGGGGTGCGCCTGAGGCGTGCACCGCCCCGCGACTGAGCACGGCATAGCCATAACCGGCACGCACCATGTCGAGAATGGCCGGGATTCCCGAGACTTCCCAGTCGATGCGCAACGTCACGCCGGACAGCACTGCCTGCGCCTCGACCCGCCGCCGAATGGCTTGCGTGTGATCGGGAATCACGAGCGGGTACTGAGGCAGCTCGGCGAAGGGTACGGGCAGCTCCAGACGGGCCGCCGCGCGCCCACCCCGTCGCTGCCGATGTCGCGCCGGGCCGATCAGGCACAGCGGTTCATCGAGAATCGGTTGAATGTCGATCGAAGCCTGCGACTCGGGATTGTGCACCAGGGCAAGATCGACCCGTCCGGTGGCTATCCACTCCAAGAGGTGTGTCGAGAGGCCCTCCACAATCACCAGCCGCGCCTTGGCTAGACTCGCGCGGAATCCCGCGACCAGCGAGAGCGTCAGGATGCGCCCGAGGCTCGGCGGCAAGCCAATGACGACGCGGCCCGCCGGTTCCTCCCGCCCCTCCTCCAGATCAGCGCGCGCCTGCTGCACCAGATGCAGGATGGCCGTGGCCCGCTCGACGAGGTGCTTGCCCGCCTCGGTGAGCACCACCCCGCGGCCGGTGCGCTGCAGCAGCGCGCAGCGCAGGTCGGTCTCGAGCAGCCGGATCTGGCGGCTGAGCGCTGGTTGCGCCACATCGAGCACCAGGGCTGCTCGGCTGAAGCTGCCGAGTTCGGCGACCCGGACGAAATACTCCAGCTGCTTGAGGTTCATGGCGCTATTCCGGCGAGCAGCCCATTGGCCACTTCCTCAAGCTCGGCGCGCAGCCACACGTGCAGCGGATCGTCCTGATGGCGGCGATGCCATACCAGGTACATCGAGACCTCCGGGGCCGAGAACGGCAACGGCGCGGTGCCGAAGCCGCGCATGCAGCCGAAGCGCAACAGCGAGGGAACGCTCGCAAGCAGATCGGTGCCGCGCAGAAACGCGGCGACACCAGCGAAGTCACTCACCGCCACACCGATCCGCCGGGTGAGACCGCGCGAGGTGAGCTGATCGTCGAAGACCAGCCGGCGACCGTCTTCGTACACCACGGTGACATGGCGGCCCGCGAGGTACTCCTCGAGCGTCCGTGGTGCAGCGCGCTGCGCCGGGTCGAAGAAGCAGACGTAGCGATCGACCAGCAAGCGCTTCTGGACGATGTCCATTCCCTCGGGGGGACGGGGCGTGACAATCAGATCGCAGCGCCCCTCGCGCAGCAGCTCCGCGGTCGGCGCTCGCGAGGGGATCACGGTGAGCCGCAACAGCTTCAGTCGCTTCGCAAGACGCTGCTGAAACGCCGGCAGCAGCAGGTCGCGCTGAAAATCGTTCGCCGCGACCGTGAGCACGAGTTCCGTGTCCTGCGGCACGAACCGCGGACCGCGCGCCAGCCGCTCCATATCCTCGAGCAACCGCCGGGCCGGCCCCGCCAGCGCCTCGGCGCGCGCCGTCGCGGCAATGCCGCGGCCCGATTTGACGAACAGCGAATCGCCGAGGACTGAGCGCAGACGGTTCAAGGCATGACTGACCGCCGACTGGGTCAAGCCGAGCCGCTCAGCCGCAGCGGTCACCGAGCCGGTTTCGAGCACGGCGAGAAACGTGCGCAACATGCGCCCGTCGATATCGAGCAGGTGGGGTAATGAGGATTGAAGCTCGCCCATGGGTCGCGCCTGCCCTGCGCCCTCGGACAGCCTGTGCGCCCCCGGCAAGCCCGTTCATTGTGACATACGTCGCCGAGCGGCGCTCGCTCCCCTCGCGCCGCACCGCCGGCCCGGGGAGCGTGCGCGCCGGAGGGGCTTGGCGCACACGCTCCCCGTACCGCTCAGGCAGCCATGCGCTCCATCAACATCAGACCCGCAGCGGTGTTGGAAATCGGGATGTGGTAGTTGGAGTGGACCGTTTTCGCCGCCCCGCCGAGCGCCGCGCGCGCAGCCAGCCACATCAGCAATTCGATGCCCTGGGTTCCGGTCTGCTCGACCAGTTCGCCGATCGAATAGCGAGTAGCCCACAGCGGGTCGGTCGGAAGCTTTTCCATGAATTCCAGATCGAACTTCTTGTTGATGAAGCCGGCGCGCTGGCCGTCGAGCTGGTGACTCAAACCGCCGGTGCCGATCACCACCACGCGCTTGTCGGCGTCGTAGGATTGAATTGCGCGGCCGACGGCCTCGCCGAGCTTGAAGCAGCGCGCGGCCGACGGCAACGGATGTTGCACGGTGTTGATACAGACCGGCACGATGCTGACCGGCCAGGCGCCGCCAGTCGGCCACAGCAGGGCCATCGGGATCGTGCAGGCGTGATCGATCAGCATCTCTTGGCAAGTGGTGACGTCGAACTCCTCGCCGACCAGCTTCTCGATGAGATGCCAGGAAAAATGCGGGTCGCCCGCCACGGGCGGCAGAGTCGGAATGCCCCACCCCTCGTCCGCATTGGTGTACTGGGGTGCGGCACCGACCGCAAACGTCGGCATCTTATCGAGGAAGAAATTGAGCCCGTGGTCATTGTAGAAGATGACCGCGACGTCCGGCCGCACCTTGCCGAGCCAGGCATGCACCGGCGCGAAGCCGTCGAAGAACGGCTTCCAGTACGGGTCGGTGCGCAGGTTGCGGGCGATCGCACCGCCGATGGCAGGCACGTGCGAGGTGGTGATTGCTCCGACGATCTTGGCCATGGCTTACTTCCCCGCGGCCGTCAATTTGGCCTTAAATTGATCTTTGGACATACCGGTTTGCTGGGCACCAAGGTCCTGCACGTCGAGCCCGAAGATGCCGGCGAGCTTGGCCAGGTAGTAGACGTTGCCACCGGCAGCGATCAGCTCGAGAACGTTGCGGTGCCGCACCGCTTCGCGCTGCTCGGCACTGAGGCCATAGCGTGCGCAATATGCATCTTCGTTACGTTTGAATTCCTCCCGATTGGCCGCCGAGTTGAATGAATAACACATCTTGTTCAACGCATAACCCTTGATGGCCTGCGCCCCGTCGAACAGGGTCGTGCCAGGGATCTGTCGGGACGTGCCGGCCTGCATGGGGCGATCTCCTCGAACTGGATGAACTGACTACCGGCTCGAGTATCCACGCCGCACGGCGCGGATAAACCGCGCCAACCTCATGAGTCACATGAGCAAAGTCGATGAGTGCAGTCCGTGCATCCTGGGTCGAGAGACACTTCCCTCCTGGAGCAGCGGCACCTCTCGGCACACGGCCGGCCATCCCGCAGATGGCCGGCCGCAGGCGTGAACCCGGCGGTAGCTCAGCCGCGGCCAGGTCGCGGCGCGGCGTTACCGTCCGGCCCGGCGAATCGCCGCACGTCCGAGCACCGCGCCGAACTCCTGTTCGCTCTGGCCGCGCGCAAGCGCCTCGAGCATCGAGTCGCGCACCAGACTGCCTACCGGCATCGGCGCATTGACCGCTTCGGCGGCGGCGAGCGCCAACCGCACGTCCTTCAATCCGAGCCGTGCTTTGAACCCGGCCGGCTCGAAACGCGACTCGGCGATTACCCGACCGTAGCCCTCGTAGACCGGTCCGGGAAAGAGCGTCTGGCTGAGCAGCGCAAACAGTGTCGCCGGCTCGATCCCGTATCCCCCGGCAAGGGCCGCTGCTTCGCCCATCGACTCGATCGCCGCCGCCAACATGAAATTCACCGCAAGCTTAGCCACGTTGGCCTGCGCGGCACGTTCGCCGAATCGCCAGGTCTTCTGGCCGATCACATCGAGCAGCCCCTGTACGCGCTCGATCGCAGCGGCCGGACCGGCCGCGAGAATGTTCAGCTTGCCGGCCGCCGCGACATCCGGCCGCCCAAGCACTGGGGCCGCAATGTAACTGCAGCCCGCCGCGCCGAGGCGTGCCGCCAGCTCGTCGCTCAGCTCCGGGGAGATGGTCGCCATGTTGACGTGCACCGTACCGGGCTCTGCAGGCAGCGCCGCCTCGAGCAACACATCGCGCACCGTGCGATCATCACTCAGAATCGAGAACACCACCTCTGCGGCACACGCCTCGCGCGCCGTGGCGAGCGGCTCGGCCCCCGCGGTGGCCAGCCGCTGCGCCGGCTCGCTGGAGCGGTTCCACACCCGCAGCCGATGACCCGCACCGAGCAGTCTTGCGGCAATGGCGCTGCCCATGTTGCCAAGTCCAATGAATCCGATGCGCATGAAATCCTCCAGTTCAGTGCTGATGAGGGGCCCCGCGTCTGCGAGCGAGGCGCGCACGCCCGCCCCGGGGCGATGCTAGCATTTGCGTTTGACGATCCCGCGGGAGCATCCAGTATGAGCGCATCACCCCCTGCCGAGTCCACCCGGCCCCCGCGAGCGGCCACGACCGCGCTCGCGGCCGTTATCGATGCGCGAGCGCGCGATCTCGGCGATCTGGTGGTCGGGCGCGTACTCCCTTCGCCGCTGCGCCGCATGGTTGGTCCGTTCATTTTCTTCGATCACATGGGTCCGGCGGCCCTGGCGCCGGGTCGTGGCATCGACGTGCGGCCGCACCCGCACATCGGGCTCGCCACAGTGACTTATCTCTTCGAAGGGCAGATTGTTCACCGCGACAGCTTGGGCTCGCACCAGAGCATCCGCCCCGGCGACGTCAACTGGATGACCGCCGGCCGCGGCATCGTTCATTCCGAGCGCACCCCGGCAGAGCTGCGCCGCACCGGCTCGCGCTTGAACGGCCTGCAGTTGTGGGTCGCACTGCCGGCCGCCGACGAGCAGACCGAGCCGCAGTTTCACCACCACCCGGGCGAATCGCTGCCCACCGTCGAAGTCGCCGGTGCCCAGGTGCGCGTGCTCGCCGGCGAGCTCTACGCTCGCCGCTCGCCCGTGGCAACCTACTCGCCGCTGTTCTACGCCGACGCGGTGCTGCCGCCGGGCTGCGAATTACCGCTCACCGAGACGTATTCGGAGCGGGCAGTGTATGTGGTGGAGGGGGATCTGACCGGACTGAGCGAAACGGCTGGCCCGGGCCGCATGCTGGTGTTCGCCCCGGGCGCCTCGGCGGTGCTGCGCACCGAGCGCGGTGCGCGCGTGGCGCTGCTCGGCGGCGAGCCGGTCGGCGAGCGGCATGTCTACTGGAATTTCGTTTCAAGCTCACTCGAGCGGATCGAGCAGGCCAAGCGCGACTGGCGCGAGGGCCGCTTCGCGACGGTGCCGGGTGATGCGCAGGAGTTTATCCCGCTGCCCGAGCCGGCCTGAGGCGGAGCCGTACCGTGACCGAACCGGGGCTGCGTTTCGCCAATATCGAGTCCGCCCGACAGCGTCTGCAGGGCGTCGCGCACTGCACGCCGGTATTGACCTCGCGCACCGCAGATGCGCTGTGCGGTGCGCGCCTGTTCTTCAAATGCGAGAACCTGCAGCGCATGGGCGCGTTCAAGTTCCGCGGTGCCTACAACGCGGTCGCCTGCCTGGAGCCGGCGCAGCGCGCCGCCGGAGTCGTCGCCTTCTCCTCGGGCAACCATGCCCAGGCAATCGCGCTCGCGTGCCGGCTGCTGGGGAGCCGGGCCGTCATCGTCATGCCCCATGACGCGCCGCACGCCAAGGTGGCGGCAACACGCGAATACGGCGGCGAGGTACACCTCTACGACCGCTTCCGCGAGGACCGTGAGGCACTGGGCCGTGAACTCGCCGCCGAGCGCGGTCTCAGCCTCATTCCTCCCTATGACCATCTGGATGTCATGGCTGGCCAGGGCACCGCCGCGGCGGAGCTCATCGAGCAGGTCGGACCGCTTGATGTGCTGCTCGTCCCGCTCGGCGGCGGCGGTCTGCTCTCGGGCAGTGCCGTCGCCGCCCGGACGCTGTGCCCCGACTGTGCGGTACTCGGTGTCGAACCCGAAGCCGGCGACGATGGGCGACAGAGCCTGCGCGCGGGCCGGATTGTGCACATCGACACCCCCGAAACACTCGCCGACGGCGCGCAGACTCAACACCTCGGCGTACACACTTTCCCAGTCATCGCCGCACTGGTCCAGGACATCGTCACGGCGAGCGACGCCGAGCTCACCGCGACGATGGCCTGGTTCGCCGAGCGGATGAAACTCGTGATCGAGCCGACCGGTGCGCTGGCAGCAGCAGCGGCGTTCAGCGGCCGGCTCGACCTCAGCGGCAAGCGCGTCGGGGTGATCCTGTCCGGGGGCAACATCGACCTGGCGCGATTTTCGGCATTGCTGGCGAACACGAACCGCGCACATGCCGGCTGAGCCGACAGCCGTGCGGCTCTCAGGCGATGGCGAGTGACGCAGGCCTGACCCGCTGAGCGTGCGGATCAGGCACCTGCTGCGTAATACAGTGAATGCCACCGCCGCCCAGCAGGATCTCGCGCGCCGGCACGCCGATCAGTTCGCGCCCAGGGCACAGACGGCGCAGAATTTCGGCCACTTGCCCGTCGGTGCGCGCATCAAGCAGCGGCATCACCAGACCGCCATTGGCAAAGTAAAAGTTGACGTAGCTTGCCGCGAGACGCTCGCCCGCCCGGCGCGGCTTGCATGCCGCACTCGGCGCGAGCCCGCGAGCCTCCGCCTCGGTCATGTAGAGCGGACCGGGTTGCGGCAGCTTCGTCACCTCGAGACGCCGACCGTGCGCGTCGCGCGCCTCGTTCAATCGCTCCCACGCGTCGCGCGAACGCTCGTACTGCGGATCGGTGCGATCGTCGGTCCATGCCAGACACACTCTGCCCGGCGCGAGAAAACAGGCAAGATTGTCGATGTGCCCGTCAGTCTCATCATTGTAGACACCAAGGCCAAGCCAGATGAACTGGCGCACCCCCAGATACTCGCGCAGCACCGCTTCCATCCGCTCGCGCGTCATGCCGGGGTTGCGGTTGGGGTTCAGCACACATTCCTCGGCGAGCAGCGCCGTGCCCTCGCCATCGACGTGAATGGCTCCCCCCTCGATCACGATCGGAGCGCGATAGCGGGCACGGCCCTCGCGCCCGAGCACCTCGGCCGCCACCCGTTCGTCCTGATCCCAGGGGCGATACAGCCCGCCCTCAAGCCCGCCCCAGGCATTGAACCGCCAGTGCACCCCGCGCAGTCCACCGCCCTCGCTGACGAGATAGGTCGGACCGACATCACGCATCCAACAGTCATCATGCGCGAGCGTGACCACCTCGATGCCAGCGGGTAGCAGCGCACGGGCCGCTGCGGCGTGCGCGGGCGAAACGCCCACGGACACCGGCTCGAACCGCCCGATCGCCGCTGCAACCGCGGCAAAGGCGCGCTGCGCCGGAGCGGCCTGCTCCCGCCAGTTATCGGGACGCTCAGGCCAGAGCATCCAGCAGCGCTCGTGGGCCTCGAACTCCGCCGGCATCCACCAGCCGTCAGTGGCCGGTGTACCGGACAGGACGCCGGGATCGGACGAATTCATGCGCGCTGTTTGCTGTGCCGGAAGCCGTAGAAGACGTAGATCGCACCGCCAATGAAAGTCCAGACCACCAGCCGGATCCAGGTTGCATCGGACAGGAAGTACGTCATGCCGAGACACACCGCCGCCCCGAGCGGGCACAGAACCCAGGCCCACGGCACACGGAACGGACGTGGCACATCGGGACGCGTGTGACGCATCACCAGTACGCCGATGCATACCACGGCGAAGGCGAGCAGAATCCCGATCGAAATCAGGTCCGCGAGCACATCGAGCGGAAACACTCCAGCGATCAGCGCCGCAATGACTCCCGTGATCGCCGTCGAGACATGCGGGGTCTTGAAGCGCGGGTGGCAGCGGCTCATCACCGGTGGCAGCAGTCCGTCATCGGCCATCGACAGCAGAATGCGCGGCTGGCCGAGAATCGAAGTCAGAATAACCGAGGTCATGCCGATGATGGTCCCGAGCGTGACCAGCGAACGCAGCCAGGAGAGTGCCGGATGCGCATTGAGTGCCACGGACACCGGATCGGCGACGTTGAGCTTGAAATACGGCACCATGCCGGTGACCACTGCCGCCATCGCCACGTACAGCACCGTCGAGATGATGAGTGTGCCAATGATGCCGAGCGGCAAATCGCGCTGCGGATTGCGCGCCTCGAGCGCCGTGGTCGATGCGGTATCAAATCCGACGTAGGAGAAAAAGATGATCCCGGCCCCCTGCAAAACACCCGTCCAGCCGAAGTGACCGAAGGTTCCGGTGTTGGGTGGGACGTACGGATGCCAGTTCGAGGAAGAGATGAACTTCAGGCCTGCAACGACCACCACCAAGATCACTGCGACCTTCAGAACCACCATGAAATTCGTGACGCGCGCGGTCTCCTGGATGCCGACATAACAGAGCGCGCTCAGTGCGAGCACGACCAGAACCGCGGGCAGATTCATGATCGCGCCGGTGGCCACCAGATGGCCGGCGGCGTTCTGCTGGATCGGCGCATTGATCCACATCGCCGGCAAATGGATGCCCCAGCCCGAGAGCAAACTGGCCACGTACGCCGACCAGCTCACTGCAACGGCCGAGGCCGAGATGCCGTATTCGAGCAGCAGGTTCCAGCCGATGAACCACGCCACCACCTCGCCGAGCGTGGCGTACGTATAGCTGTAGGCGCTGCCGGGCACCGGCAGAAACGCCGCGAACTCCGCGTAGCACAGAGCCGCCAGTCCGCTGCCGAACGCAGCGATGGCGAGAGAAATCGTGATTGCCGGCCCGGACTGGTTCGCCGCCACCGTGCCGGTGAGCACGAAGATGCCGGTGCCGATCGTCGCGCCGATGCCGATCGCCATCAGCGCCCAAACCGACAGCGCTTGCTTCAGCCGCTCGGCCCCGGCTCGCTCCGGCGCGACCACGGCGTGCACGGCAAATAACTTGCGCAGCAGCGATTGACTCGCCGCAGGCGGCGCTGCGCTCTCGGTGGCGTCGTTCATGATCCGGGCAACCCCCAGTAGGCCAAATATTATGGGCGGCAAGTGTCGCATAGATGACCCTGCCCTGCCTGCGGCGGCTCGGCCGTTACGGCGAGCAGCCGGGCCCGTGCTACGATTGTCGGCCCGCTCGGCGGCGCCCGGGCGGATGATTATTCTCAAGTTCGCGTGAGGAGCCCGTAAATCATGTCCAGTGCCGCTGCCCCGAACGTCGCACCGCCCGCTGCCGGAGCCAAGATCAGCATCCGTAACGGCAAGCTCGTCGTGCCGGACAATCCGATCATCCCGTTCATCGAAGGCGATGGAACCGGACCGGACATCTGGCGTGCCAGCGTACGGGTGATGGATGCTGCGGTGGCCAAGGCTTACTCCGGCCGGCGCAAGATCCACTGGCTGGAGGTTTACGCCGGGGAAAAAGCCTTCAAGCAGTGCAACAACTGGCTGCCCGATGAGACCGTCACGGCCTGCCGGGACTACCTGGTCTCGATCAAGGGGCCGCTCACCACACCGGTCGGCGGAGGCATTCGCTCGCTCAACGTAGCGCTGCGCCAGCTGCTCGACCTGTACGTGTGCCTGCGACCGGTGCGCTGGTTCAAAGGCGTACCCTCCCCGGTCAAGCACCCCGAGCAGGTCGACATGGTGATCTTCCGCGAGAACACCGAGGACATCTATGCCGGTATCGAGTTCGAGAGCGGCACGGCTGAGAACCGCGAGTTCATGGCCCTGCTGAAGCAGCACTTTCCCAAGGCATTCGCCAAGATCCGCTTCCCGGAGAGTTCCGGCATCGGCCTGAAGCCCGTTTCGCGCGAGGGCTCCGAGCGGCTGATCCGCTCGGCGATCGAGTACGCGATCACCAACAAACGGCGCAGCGTCACGCTGGTGCACAAGGGCAACATACAGAAATACACCGAAGGTGCATTCCGCAACTGGGGCTATCAGCTCGCCGAGCGGGAGTTCGGCAGCCAGACCTATACCTGGGAGCAGTGGGAGCGTACCAAGGCCGCACAGGGCGAGAAGGCGGCAAATGCTGAGATGGATGCAGCCAGACAGGCCGGCAAAGTCATCATCAAGGATGCGATTGCCGACATCACACTGCAGCAGATTCTGACCCGCCCGGCGGAATTCGACGTCATCGCAACGCTCAACCTCAATGGCGATTACCTCTCCGACGCGCTCGCCGCGCAGGTCGGCGGCATCGGCATCGCCCCGGGGGGAAACATCAACTACCTCACCGGACACGCAGTATTCGAGGCCACGCATGGCACCGCACCGAAATACGCCAACCTGGACAAGGTCAACCCGGGCTCGGTGCTGCTCTCGGGTGAGATGATGTTCCGTTACATGGGCTGGACTGAGGCAGCCGATGTGATCATCGAGGCCATGGACAGGACGATCGCCCAGAAGACCGTCACCTACGATTTCGCGCGGCTGATGGATGGGGCGACGGAGGTGTCGACATCAGCATTCGCGGATGCGTTGATCCGAAACCTCTGACCCGGGCGGCGGAGCGCACCCATCGACAGGACAGCAGCCATACTCGATTGGGCGCGCAAGGTGCGCGCGGTGGCGCAAAGCGGGCTCGCCTTCACGCAAGACCCCTACGACCGCGAGCGCTACGGGGAACTGCAGCGTCTCGCGGCGGATCTGCTCGCTGGGCACTTGCAGATCCCGCCCGAGCGTGCCGAGGCGTTCTGGGACGCGGAGGAGGGCTACGCCACGCCGAAAGTCGACGTGCGTGGCGCCGTGTTCGATGCCGGACGGGTCCTGCTGGTGCGTGAGCGCGCCGATGGCCGCTGGGCCCTGCCCGGCGGCTGGGTCGATGTGAACGACTCGCCCGCCGAGGCCGTCGAGCGCGAGGTCCGCGAGGAGTCCGGCTTCCATGCCCGTGCGGTGAAACTCGCGGCGCTCGTGGATCGGCGCCGCCATCCCCATCCGCCAAGCGTGCACCACATCTACAAACTGATGTTCATCTGCGAGCTGACCGGAGGTCAGCCCGCCGCCAGTCTCGAGACCGATGCGGTGGGGTTCTTTCCACTCGCCGCACTGCCGGATTTATCCACCGGCCGCATACTCGCCCCGCAGATCGCGCGGCTCTACGAGCATCACCTGCATCCGCAGCTGCCGACCGATTTCGACTAGCTCGCACCGCAGCCATTGATCGGCGCGGCGCACCGGGTAGACTCGCCCGCCATGAACCGCATCCTCATCGTGCTCGGCCTCGTCCTGATCGTGCTCGGCCTGGGCTGGTCATGGATCAGGCGGCTGCCGTTGTTCAAATTGCCGGGCGACATCGTGATCGACCGACCCGGCTTTCAGTTCTTCTTTCCGATCACCACCATGCTGCTGGTGAGCCTCGCGATCTCCATCATCGCGTGGATCCTGCGCCGCTGAGGAATCGCGTCCCTGCACGTGGTGCATGAGGCTTGATGGCGCACGGTTCTCTCCGTCGTCCATAGCCCGAAGCCGGCGACGGCACGGTGCGCGCACTGACCCCATGCGCACCTGTTCTTCGAGCTGATCCTCATCACGGCAGCAAGCGGACAAATTGCGATCGACGGGCTCGATTACGAGGCGCGGAAAGGCAGTTCATTTGTGCTTCCGCCAGGATCGGTCCACGACCTGAGCCGTCTTGGCGACGCAGACGGCTGGACGATTCTTTCCAGCACGATACCCTCGATGCATCGACGACCCCGGGGACTGACTCCCCTTGCAGGTCTTCCTGAGGACACGCTGTTCAATCTGTTCGGTCAGCCGCCGCTGCAGGTGTGGCGCCCCATTTCCCTGGGTTCCGCGACGGCACACAGGCGGACACACTCCTCGCGCGCATGCACGATGAGCCACGGACACGTGAGCCCGGATACGCCCATGGTGTGCGCGCGGCACTGCAATGGCTGCTCGTGACGGTGGCGCGGTGTCCATCCGGGCTGCCGGGTGCCGGGTGCCGGGCCCTTCGATTCTGCGGCAAAGGATCTGGCATCGCTCGTTTTCGCCGGCATAGATCACCACTACCGCTGAGCCGCTTCACTCGCCGACGCTGCCTCCCGTCTCGGATTCAATGAGGGATATCTCACCACCCGAGTTCGCAGACTCACTGGTCGCACCTATCGTGAATGGGCGATCGAGCGCCGGATGATCGAGACCCGGCAGATACTCGCGGCGACCGACCTCGCAGTGGCAACCATCGCCCAAAGACTGGGATACGTCGAAGTCGAATCCTTCATCCCACGGTTCCGTACCTGCCACGGGATTCTGCCCTCCGTCTGGCGACGGCGCGCACGCACTCGATCGGCGCCTGAAACCAAATCGCGGACCGCGCAGGAATAATTGCTGACCCGTCCCGATCGGCACGTCTCCGTAATCATGACCAGTAGGCAAGGTACCCACGAACACAGCCCTCGATGACCTCTCGAGGGAATCGCCGACGCCGCCAGACGGCGAGCTCCGAGCGAAGGTTTCCGGATATTAAGATCCTGCCGCTACTGCACTAGAATCCTCTTCGGAATGTCGCCTCAAGCAATGCGACGCCTCGATCGGCGCGCGGAGACATTGTCACAAACTGACACAATCATTCTCGCCGCCTACCCGGGACGTCTCCAATAATGAGCGTGGCGTGCCGCGAAATCGGTAAAGGAACGCGGAGCTCGGCCTAACAGCGTTTTGACCGCGGTTGTTGTGCGCGCCTCCCTGCCGCTTGCCAGAACGGCGTCGAGCTGCGCAAGAAATTGGGCGTAGTCCGCATCGAGATCGAAGGCCGCGAAGCGCTTGGCGAGCTCGTCCGGTTCAAGTTTGACATGGGCAATCTCACGCCCCGCATGTGCCGAAATCAGAGCTGCGACCTCGTCGTAACTGAGGCTAGATGGCCCTGTGAGAACTACGGCATCGTTCAACGCAGTTTCGCTGGCAAGGCAGGCTGCGCCAGCCTCGCCAATGTCCTCAGCATCAATGAAGGCGACGGACGCCTCGCCCGTTGCGGAAAATATTTTGCCTTCTTTTCGTATCGTGTCGCCGTGGTGGCCTTCGGTGAAGTTCTGCATGAACCAGGACGGTTGCAGCACAGTCCATTCCGGCGCTGTATCCGCCAGCATGCGATGGATCTGCCCCATCGCCGGTCCGTTGATTGGTATTGCCGAAGAGCTCAAGAGAACGAAACGACGCACACCGCTGGCGATCGCTCGCGAGAGGAAGCCGGACATGGCGGGCGCGGGGTCCAGGACCCCGACCGGGGCAACCAGGTAAACCGCGTCGATACCGGTCAACGCATCGGCATGCGTCTCGCTATCCATCCAGTCGAAACGAACCGCAGTGTCGGACGGGGTGCGCGCCGCGAGGCGGCTTGCGATGCCCCTTCTGGCGAGGCTCGCGGCCACGGCTCGACCAGTCTTGCCCGTCCCGCCTGTAACGAGAATGTGTTTGGGAGCCATTGTCGTCAGTCCTTGCCTTCGCTGAACGAGCGGATGAACGCCGGGGCGCCACCGCACGCCTCCATGGCCACGAGGGGGTTCCAGAAGTCGCGATAGGCCAGGATCTTTCCGTCCGCGTTGAAGGTCAGAAGCGCCACATAATGCTGGTTGTAGGGGTGACCGGTTTCGAGGGCCGTTCCCTCGCAGGTAAATTCGACCACCGCGTGTTGGCCTGAAGCGTCGGAATAGGCGGCCAAGACATCGAAGCGTCGAAAGTCGAATTTGGTAGGGAACGAGGACATGTATGCGGCGATCGCCGCCTTGCCTTCAACCTTTGCTAAGTAGCCGGCTGGCGCGAAGGGGAATTCGATGCGTCCGTCCTCCGCCCAGTGATCGACCCAGCCCTCGACGTCTTTGACCTGAAGGCAATCGAGCGCCGTTTCGAGCCAAGCCTCTAAATGGCCTTTCCCGAGGGACATTCGGGCACCTCCTGCGAAAATACGGTACAGTATCGTCGTTACGCTATGGTAACGTCCTATTATGATCAACTTCGAAGGCGCAACGCAAGCCTGGGATCAATTAAGGGTGTCGCATGAAACACGAACGGATCCGCACGAATCGAGCGCCCGTCGGCGCTGCCGCCTTACAGCCCAAGGTGACGAAGGCACTGCGACGTTCGACGTTGATCGAGCTTGCCAGGACCGGCTACGCCAACCTCTCGATGGCGGCGATTGCCCGCCGAGCCCGCGTGGGCAAGCCCGCGCTGTATCGACGTTGGAAGGGCAAGCAGGACCTAATCGCAGACCTTTTCCAGCAGATCGGCCTGCCAATCGTCGAGATCGACGATCTGGGCTCGCTCGAAAGCGAGCTTGCCGAATATGCCCGTCGCAGCTTGGGCGTCCTGCGCCGACCGCTGGCCAAGGCGATCCTGCCGGATATTTATGCCGAGATGACCCGCGACTCGGAGCTGGCCAAGTTAATCAAATCGCACTTGCAGGAACCAAAGCGGATGCGAGCCGAGGCAATTCTCGAGCGGGCCATCGATCGGCGGGAAGTGGCTGTTGCGATCGACCGGGCACTGGCCTTGGACATCATGGCAGGGCCCCTTTACTGGCGCACCATTGTGACAAGGCAAAGCGTTGACGCTGATTTTGCAGCGCGCTATGCGAAGAGCGTCGCGGCTGCGTTGAAGGCCTGCGGCTCCGGTGCGTCACCAGATTACGTCCCAATCAGCTAGGCGTCGGAACGCTGACAGTCACGACAAAGCTGTTTCCCATTGCGTCTTCAGCGACCCGCAGTTCCACCTGCCTGGTCCGAACTTGAACTGCCACTGCGGATCCGGTGCACGAACTCGATGCCGTAGGGAGTTACGGCGGCGGTCCGATAGGACTTGAAGCCGAGCATGGGTCGGCAACGGCGCTTGATCGCCCGGTGATCCTGCTCGAGACGCTATTCAGGTCATGCCAGTTGCGCACCCGGACATCTATCCAATGCCGATGATGCACGGCCTGTACAGCGGCCCGGCTGCCCGCCCCGCAGCCGTGACCATCGCTGTATCGGGCTCGGTAGCGCAGATTCGCCTGCGAAATGCAGCGGATCAGCCGCCCGCGAGAGCGAGACGGTGCGCGAATGCTCCGAGTCGCTCGGCGGCCGCATCAAGCGTGTCGTCGCGCTTGGCGATGCACAGGCGCACGTACGTGAGCGGCGGCGGCTCGGCGTAGAACGGCGACAGCGGGATCGAGGCAACCCCCGCCTCGGTCAGCAGCCGCTCGGCGAATGCGACATCACCGGGTGGCGCGAGGGCCGAGAAATCAAGCAACTGGAAGAATGTGCCCTCGGCTGGCGGCAGCCGCCAGGGGCCGCCGGCGAGCGCGCCGCGCAGCCGCTCGCGCTTGGCCTGAAAGAAGTCCGGCAGCCCGCGCCAGAATGCCGGCTGCGCGCCGAGGTAATCGGCGATCGCCCGCTGCATCGGATGCGCAATGCTGAAGGTGTTGAACTGATGCACCTTGCGCAACTCGGCGCTGAGCGCCGCCGGTGCAACCGCATACCCGACCCGCACGCCGGTGGCATGCAGCGTCTTGCCAAAGGAGAACACCGCCATTGAGCGGGTGCGCAGTTGCGGATGGCACAGTACCGAGACATGGGTCCGGTCATCGAACACCATGTGCTCGTAGACCTCGTCCGACAGCACCGTAATGTCGCGGTCACGGATCAACTCTGCGAGCCTCTCAAGATCGGCCGCCGAGGCGACGGTGCACGTCGGGTTGTGGGGAGAATTGATCAGAATCAACCGCGTGCGCACGCTGATCGCCGCACGGACCCGGTCCCAGTCGTAGCGAAACTCCGGCGGCGCAAGCGGCAGGCGAATGCAGCGCGCTCCGGCCAGGCGCACCGCCGGCTCGTAGGCATCGTAGGCCGGATCGAACGCAATCACCTCATCGCCCGCCCCGACGACCGCCTGAATCGCGGAATAGATTGCCTCGGTAGCGCCGAGCGTAACGGTCAGCTCGCTCTCGGGATCGACCCGTACGCCGTAGCTCGCCTCGAGCTTGTGCGCAATCCCCTCGCGCAACGCCGGCAGTCCCTCCATGGGCGCGTACTGATTGTGGCCGGCACGCATCGCGCGCGCGACCAGCTCGGCGAGCAGCGGATCGATGTCGTAGTCGGGGAACCCTTGGCCGAGATTGATCGCGCCGAGCGCCTGCGCGCGGCGCGACATCACGGTAAAGATCGTCGTTCCGACCTGCGGAAGCTTGCTGCGCCCGAGCCAGCTCATCGGTGCGTGGCACCCGGACTCGCGCACCTCACACGCCCGCCTCCGCGACCGCGATCGCAGCTCCGATCACGCCCGCCTGGCCGGCAAACTGCGCGGCCCGGATGCGCGCCTCCGAGCGCAGCAGGGGCGCGAAATCCGCGAAGCGCTCGCTGATCGCACCACCCAGCACGAACAGGTCCGGCCAGAACATCGCGTGCATGCGCTCGAGATACACGTTGACCCGCTCGATCCAACCCTCCCAGTCGAGGTTCTGCACGGTCTTGACGTGGGCCGACGCCCACTTTTCCGCGTCCATCCCGTTCAACTCCATGTGACCGAGCTCGGTGTTGGGAAACAGGTGACCGCCGGTGAACAGCGCCGTGCCGATGCCCGTACCGAAGGTGAGCATAATGACCGTTCCCTGCTCGCCCCGACCGGCACCGAAGCGCATCTCCGCCAGGCCCGCCGCGTCGGCATCATTCAGAAAGAGCCCCGGCCGGTTGAGCGTGCGATGCACGAGTGCGGCGCCATCGGCGCCGATCCAGGCGTGATCGACATTCGCCGCCGTGCGCGCCCGGCCGTGTTTGACCACGGCGGGAAAGGCGAGCCCGATCGGCCCGGTGGCCTGCGGCAGGCGCGCCGCCAGCGCCGCAATCACCGGCATCATCGCCTCCGGGGTGGCCAGACGCGGCGTCGGCGCTGAAATCAGCTCCCCGATCAGCTTACCCGCGGCGACATCGACCGCCCCCGCCTTGATTGAGGAACCCCCGACATCAATACCTAACACATTGCCCGTCATGCTCATACTCACGTGTTCGATCCAGATCCTCGAGCAGCCGCGGTGACTCAAGCATCATCGCAGTGCGGCCGACCGCAACCTCAGACATTGAGCAACAGGTGCTCGCGCTCCCATGAACTGATCACCTGCAGAAAGACCTCGTACTCGGCTTCTTTGACGATGGTGAACGCCGAGACGAACGGTTCGCCGAGAATCTTGACCAGTGCCGCACTGCGGCGCAGCTCGCGCAAGGCCTCATCGAGCGAGCGCGGCAGACCGAACGGCAGCTCGTGCGCACTGCCGGTCACCGGCTCGGAGGGCTGCAGTCCTTCGACCATGCCGAGATAGCCGCAGGCCAGCGAGGCTGCGAGCGCGATATACGGATTGGCATCAGCGCCGCTGATGCGGTTTTCGACCCGCCGGTCTTCCGGCGCGGACATCGGTACACGCAGTCCCGCCGTGCGATTGTCGTAACCCCATTGTGCGTTGATGGGGGCGGACAGATAGCGCGTCAGACGCCGGTAGGAGTTGACGTTCGCGCAGAACAGCGCCATGGCGGCCGGTAGATATTTCTGCAGGCCGCCGATGTGCGCGAAGAACAGCGCCGAGGGGCTGCCGTCGGGATTGCTGAATACGTTGCGCCGTGTCTTGATGTCGACGATGCTCTGGTGAATGTGCATCGCACTGCCCGGCTCCTTGGCGTGGGGCTTGGCCATGAAAGTTGCGTACATCTTGTGCCGCAACGCCGCCTCGCGCGCGGTCCGCTTGAAGAGGAACGCCTGGTCGGCCAGATCCATCGGGTGTCCGTGAATCAGATTGATCTCCATCTGCGCCGGCCCGTCCTCGTGGATCAGAGTATCGATTTCGATGTCCTGATCCTCACAGAACTGATAAATGTCATCGAACAGCGGATCGAATTCGTTTACCGCGGCGATGCTGTAGGACTGACGACCCGGCTCGGCGCGCCCCGAGCGACCCACCGGCGGTCGCAGCGGATAGTCGGCGTCCTTGTTCTGCTCGACCAGGTAGAACTCGAGTTCGGGCGCTACCACCGGTTCCCAGCCCCGCTGGGCATAGAGTTCGAGGATATTGCGCAATACGTGACGCGGCGCCATGGTCACGCGCCGACCATCGGCATAGAAGCAGTCGTGGATTACCTGCGCGGTCGGTTCGGCCGCCCACGGCACGCGGCGCACCGTCTTCGGATCGGCCTTGAGAATGATGTCGATCTCCGCCGGACTCATTGCCTGACCGGTGTCGGGCGGGTAATCACCGGTCACGGTCTGCAGGAAAACACTCTCCGGCAGGCGCATGCCACCGTCTTCGGCGAATTTTTCCGCCGGCATGATCTTGCCGCGGGCGATGCCGGCCATATCCGGAATGATGGCCTCCACTTCGGAGATGCCGTGATCGCGGAAAAATTGACCGACTTCGCTGACCATGTTCCTGCCTTTTAGTGATGTCGCGCCCGCTCGCGGCATGCTGCACCGAACGTTGCGAACAGCGCGCGCGAGAAGGGATTGTCCCGGACCTTCCATTCCGGATGCCACTGCACGGCGAGCGCGAAGCGAGGCGCCTCAGCGACCCGGAACGCCTCGATCAGGCCATCTGGCGCGCGCGCCTCGACGATCAGACCGCCACCGAGCCGCTCAATGCCCTGCCAATGCAGAGAATTGACGCGTACGCGCTCGGTGCCGGCCAGCGAGCGCAGGATCCCGTCTGGCTCGAGCGTGACCTCGTGCGCAGGCCCGTATTGCACGTCGAGCGGCTGACTCTCATCGTCACGGTGATCCAGGTAACCCGGCACCTCGTGCACCCGCTGGTGCAGGCTACCACCAAAGGCCACGTTCACCTCCTGGAATCCCCGGCAGATCCCCAGGACCGGCACCCCCCGTGCGACCGCCTTGCGGATCAGCGGCAGCGTGGTGGCGTCCCGGGCCGGATCGTGCAGCGTCCCCGGGGCGCTCGGCGGGCCGGCATAATGGTGCGGCTCGACGTTCGAGGGGCTGCCGGTGAACAGCAGCCCGTCGAGCCGCTCGAGCAGCTCATCGAAGCGCAGCTCGTCGGCGAGCGAGGGAATCAGCAGCGGCAGTGCATCGGCCACATCGAGCAGCGCACGGGCATATTTCTCGGCCACCGCGTGAAAGGGCTGTGCACCGATCATGCGACGGTCAGCGGGAAGGCCAATAAGAGGGCGCGCCGGTGCCATGGGATTGGCCGTTATTATATGAGAATCACCATGACTGCCGCCCGCACCACATCATATTACGCCGCATCGGCACACCCGCCCCCCTGCCGGGAGCCCCTGGCCGGCGCGGTGAGCTGCGACGTCTGCGTCATCGGCGGGGGCATCGCCGGGTGCTCCACGGCCCTGCACCTGGCCGAACGGGGCTATTCGGTGGTGCTGCTCGAGCAGGAGCGCATCGGCTGGGGCGCTTCCGGCCGTAGCGGCGGGCAGGTCATCCACGGGCTCGCCTGCGGGCAACCCCGACTCGAGCGGCTGGTCGGCACAACCGCCGCCCGCGCCCTGTGGGACGTGACCACCGAGGCGCTCGCCCTCACACGCGAGCTGATCGAGCGCTACCGTATCGAGTGCGACTGGGTCGACGGGTACATGCTCACGGCCCTCAAACCGCGTCACGAGCGGGAGCTGCACGAGGAGATCGAGCAACTGCAGACCCGGTTGAATTACCGCAGCGTGCGTTACATGCCGCGCGAGGAAGTCAGCGCGACACTCGCCACCACCCGCTATCGGGGCGCGCTCTACGATGGCAACAGCGGCCACCTGCATCCACTCAATTACGTCCTCGGCCTCGCTGCGGCTGCCGAGACCCTGGGCGTGCGCATTTACGAGAACACGCGTGCCACGGGATTTACCGGACCGCACGTGCATACGGTGAACGGCGAGGTGCATGCGCGCCAACTGGTGCTGTGTGGCAACGTCTACCTCGGCAGCACCGCACCCGCCCTCGCGCAGAAGATCATGGCGGTCGCAACCCACATCATCGCCACTGAGCCGCTCGGTGAGCGCCGGGCCCGCGCCCTCATCGCCAACAATGCCGCGGTCAGCGATATGAACTGGGTGCTCGATTACTTCCGCTGCTCGGCCGATCACCGGCTGCTGTTCGGTGGACGGGTGAGTTATTCGGGGCTGGGCAATTTCGACGCCCGCAGAGCGACGCGCGCGCGAATGCTACGGGTGTTTCCGCAGCTCGCCGACGTGAGCATCGAGCATACCTGGGGCGGCTACATCGACATCACCCTCAACCGCGCACCGCACTTCGGCCGACTACTGCCGCAGGTCTACTTCCTGCAGGGCTTCTCCGGTCACGGCATCGCCCTGACCGGCATCGCCGGCAAGCTGGTGGCCGAGGCGGTGGCCGGTGAGGCTGAGCGTTTCGACCTGTTCACGCACATCCCGCACCGCGCCTTCCCGGGCGGCGCGCTCGCGCGCCGCCCGCTGCTGGTGCTCGCGATGCTCTACTACCGCCTGCGCGACCTGCTCTAGAGCAGCTCGGCGATCTGCACCGCGTTAAGCGCTGCGCCCTTGAGCAGCTGATCGCCCGCGACGAACAGCGCGATCGAGCGGCCGCTGGGGTCGGAAATGTCGCGCCGAATGCGTCCGACGAGGATCGGATCACCGCCGGAGGCGTCCTTGGGCATCGGAAAATAATTGCGCTCGGGATCATCAACGAGTTGCACGCCGGGTGCGCCGCTGAGGATGTTGCGCACTTCGGTCGGGCTGATCGGCCGCTCGCACTCGAAATTGATCGCGATGGAATGCGCACGCAGCACCGGCACGCGCACGCACGTTGCAGCGATGCGGATGTCGCCGTCGCCGAAGATCTTGTGCGTTTCGTGTACGACCTTCATCTCCTCCTCGTTGTAGCCGTTCTCAACATCGATCTTCGAGTTGTGGCTGAAGAGATTGAACGCATAGGGGTGCGGCAGCACCGTCGGTTGATAGTCCCTGCCCTCGAGATAGGCACGGGTCGACTCGCGCAGCTCCTCCATGGCCGCCGCACCGGCGCCGGAGGCCGCCTGATAGGTCGCAACAATCATGCGCCGCACGGGGTTGTACCGATGCACCGGCCAGAGCGGCGTGATGGAGATAATGGTCGAGCAGTTGGGGTTGGCAATAATGCCGCGGTGAGCCTTGATCGTCTGCGGGTTGATCTCCGGCACGACCAGCGGCACAGCCGGGTCGCGCCGAAAAGCCGATGAGTTGTCCACGACCACCGTGCCCTGCGCAACGGCAAGCGGCGCAAAGCGCTTGGAGATGCCGCTGCCGGCGGAAAACAACGCGATATCCACCCCCCGAAAGCTGCTCTCCGTGAGCTCCTCGACGGGCAGCGCCTCGCCGCGAAACGATAGCGTCTTGCCGGCCGAGCGCGCCGAGGCCAGCAGGCGCAGCCGCGCAAGCGGGAACGCACGCTGTTCGAGACAGCGGATCAACTCAACGCCGACGGCCCCGGTGGCGCCGACGACCGCAACCACCGGCAACGCGCCGGCCGACTGACCAGATGGCATGTGCAAGCTCCGATTTTCAGGCCTTAAAAAAACGAAGGCCCCGACGGCTTTTCCGGCGGGGCCTCTGGTGTCTTCGGGACATCCGGCGCGCTCAGCGCACGTGTTCCCCCAGAGCCCCGCAGTGGAGCTTCTTCAGGGTATGCGTGCACGTTTTAATCGCGGTCATGATGGCCTGCACGCTACCGGAAGCGCCGCGCCCTGTAAAGCGCGGCCGACGGACTGACGGAAGCGTGACCGGCCGCACGAGCGGGCCGGACCCGATTTGCTACAAATCGGCTTGCGCCGCGGCGCAGCGGCGCCGCCGACCCGGCGATCCGGACCCTTACCCCGGGGGACCCGGCCCGCCGGTACGCGCACCGCTGCGCCCGGCTGATGTACCCGCGCAGCCCACGTCACCGCTGGGTGAGTTCGTCCGGGTCCGCGGCCCGTCAGGAGAACCGCCATGAACGCAGCTGCCGAGCAGACGAGGATTCGCGACTGGCTGATGCCCGCGGCACTGCAGGCCGGCGTAGCCGGGCGATTGCGACTGTCGGAAATCATCGGTGCGCTCAGCTACGCACTGGACCTGACTGAGGGCCAGCCGCCCGGACACTGCCTGCGCGCCTGCTGGATCGGTATGCAGACCGGACGGATGCTCGGTCTACAGGCCGAAGCGCTCTCCAATCTGTACTACACACTGTTGCTCAAAGACACCGGTTGCAGCAGCAACGCCGCACGCCTGTGGGAACTCTACGGGGGCGATGACCTCGCCACAAAGCGCGACTTCAAGCTCGTCGACTCGCAGAGCCTGCTGCAGCTGGCGCGCTTCGTGCTACGCCACGCCGGTCCGGGTGAGGCGCTGCGTGCACGGGTGCGACGTCTGGTCAATTTGTATCGAAACGGCGAAGCGCTCGCCACCGAGCTGGTGCATACGCGCTGCGAGCGCGGCGCTGACATCGTCAGGCGACTCGGCTTCGGCGAATCGGTCGCCGCCGGCATCTTCAGCCTGGATGAGCACTGGAACGGCAATGGCCGCCCCCTCGGGTTACGCGCCGAAGCAATCCCTGTGCCCGCGCGCATCGCACTGCTCGCGCAAGTCGTCGATGTGTTCCATGCCGTCGCGGGCGAGCGCGGCGCGAGCGCAGAGGTGCACCGCCGCGCCGGCACCTGGTTCGACCCCCAAGTCTGCGCGGCCTTTTCGGCCGCTGCGCGCGCGCCATCCTTCTGGGCCGGATTGCGCCCGGAGGGGCTCGAGGAGCGCGTCGCGGCACTCGAGCCGGCCGCGCGCACGGTGCTGATTGACGAGGACCGGCTCGACTCGATCGCCGAGGCATTCGCGGACATCATCGACGCGAAGAGCAGTTTCACCTACGGCCACAGCCAGCGCGTGGCTCGCTACGCCGAGGCAGTGGCCGTGGAACTTGGCCTGAGCGCGCCGCGGCGGCGCTGGCTGCGGCGCGGCGCACTGCTGCACGACATCGGCAAGCTTGGTGTCAGCAATGGCATTCTCGACAAACCCGGGCGGCTCGATACCGACGAATGGGAGTCGGTCAAGAAACACGCACGCTTCACCGAAGACATCCTGCGGCGCGTACGAGTATTCGATGAACTCGCCCCCATCGCCGCGGCGCACCACGAGCGGCCGGATGGCACCGGTTATCCTAAGCGACTCGCGGGGCGGGCAATCTCACTCGAAACTCGCATCATCACCGCCGCCGACATCTTCGACGCCATCACCGCCGCCCGCCCGTATCGCGGCGCGATCCCGATCGCACAGGCGCTATCGATGATGGAACGCGAGCGCGATCTGGCGGTGGACGGCCAATGCCTCGATGCCCTGCGCGAGACAGCGCCCTGGTTAAGTGCGGGCGAAACTTGAGCCGCGGGCTCCGCGCCCTCAGCCGGCGATCGCGGTGAGGATTCCCTGCAGGATACGCACGGGACTCGGAGGGCAGCCCGGCACCGCCACGTCGACTGCAATGACGCTCGAGACCGGACCGAGCACCGCCGGGCACTGCCCGAGCACCCCGCCCGTGCAACCGCAATCCCCCAGCGCCACCACCAGTTTAGGGTCAGGCGTGGCCGCGTACACACGCTGCAGTGCGGCAGCCATGTTCTTCACCACCGGCCCGGTCACCAGCAGCAGATCGGCGTGGCGCGGACTGGCCACGAAGCGGAGGTTGCAGCCTTCAAGGTTGTAGTACGGATTACTGAGCGCCTGGATCTCGAGCTCGCAGCCATTGCACGAACCCGCATCCACATGGCGGATGCACAGCGCCCGACCCAGCAGCGTCGCGATCCGCGCATCGAGCGCACGGCGCACGCGCAGCAACTCATCCGGCGCTGGAGCCGGCTCCGAAACCAGCCCGATCGACCCTATTTTGCGCAGCGTCTGCAACATGACTACAAATCCACACCACTGTAAGCGAGGTTGAAGGATTTATTGATGAGCGGGAAATCCGGCACGATGTTGTCGAGAATCGCATATTCCAGCGCCGGCCAGTTCTGCCACGACGGGTCGTGCAGACGACAGCGACGGATCGAGCCATCGGGACCGGCCTGCAGCGCAACGAACACCGGCCCTCGCCAACCCTCGATCAGGCCCACGCCGAACGCAGCTTCTGCCGGCGCTGTCATGTCGACGGCGTACGCGCCGTCCGGCAGCGCCGAGAGCAGGTGCGCCAACAGCCGACCGGACTCGCGAACCTCATCGAATCGGACAGCCACCCGCGCCGCGACGTCCCCACCCTGCTGCACGGCTGGCGCCACCGACAGTTCCGTGTACGGTGGGCACGGCAGATCGACCCGCAGGTCGTGCGCCTGCCCACTGGCCCGAGCGGCCAGGCCGAGCACCCCGAGGCGGGCAGCCAGCTCGGCTGTCAGGCGACCGGTACCCCGGAAGCGATCGCGCACGCCCTCGTGTGCGTCATAAATATCGCGCAGCTCTCTGGTCTCGGCGCATACGGCGCGCACGGTATCGGCCAACGACCCAGCCACGTCGAGCGCAAGATCAACCGCGAGACCACCAGGCACGATAACGTCAAACAGGTAACGCCGGCCGAATGCGCCCGACACCGCGCGCAGCAGATTCTCTTTGAGGCGGGAGAACTGCGCGAGCCCGAACGCGAACCCGGCGTCGTTGCCGAGGGCACCCAGATCGCCGAGATGATTGGCGAGTCGTTCGAGCTCCAGGCACACGGCGCGCAGCCACAGCGCACGCGGCGGCACCGCAACCGCGCTCATTCCCTCGAGCGCCTGGCAATAGGCCCAGGCGAAAGCCACCGCCGAGTCGCCCGACACACGCGTGGCGAGCTGATGGCCGTGCAGAATGGGCAGTTCGGTGAAACGCTGCTCAATTCCCTTGTGCGCGTAGCCAAAGCGCTGCTCGAGTCGCAGTACCTTTTCGCCGACCACCGAGAAGCGGAAGTGCCCCGGCTCAATCGTGCCCGCATGCACGGGGCCGACGGCGATTTCGTGAACCCCCTCGCCATCGACCCGCACGAACTCGTATGGTGCGGCGTGGTTCAACCACGGCCTTTGGTCCGGATCGCTCGCGCGCACACCGCAGAGATCGCAAGCGGCGCGCTGCAATCGCGACGCTGCCGGGAAGATCGTCTCCAGTCCCGGATAGGTGGCCTCCTCCGCGCCAGCGAGCACGAGCTCGGCGAGCAGCACGCCCCGGTCCGTCAGATACGCCGCGTAGACCGCCGCCTGCGCACCGGGCTCGCGGGCGATCCACAGTGACAGGAGCACCCCGCCCGCCGCAGCGGTGTCCTGTGCGACCTGCCGCCATTCATCCACGCTCACTGCGAGCCCCCGCGCGTGGGGTGCTCCGGGCACGGACTGTGCACGCTCCCACCAGCGCCTCAATGGCATGGCTCGCTCCGGATGCAACCGTACCGCCCGCGCATCGTCACGGCCCCCCGATCAAGTGAGCCGCCGCGCGATACCAGTCGGCGAGATAAGGCGGGATGTACAGCCCGAGCAGCAGCACGAGCGCCAGATGCGCGAATACCGGCAGCAATGCGGGCGGGTGCGCCAACCGGCGCCCGCTGGTCTCGCCGAACACCATCGGCTGCACCTTGGAGAAAATGCCTGCGAACGCCACGGCGAGCGCGGCCAGCAGAATCGGCGCAGCCCAGGGTTGCGTGCGCATTGCCGTCGTCAGGATGAGAAACTCACTGGTGAACACTCCGAACGGTGGCACCCCGAGAATGGCGAGCGAGCCGAGCATCAGTCCCCAGCCGACAGTCGGCGAAAGCGTGATCAGACCGCGAATCCGCTCCATCAATTGAGTACCGGCCTTCTGCGCGGCGTGACCGGCGGTGAAGAAGATCGAGGATTTGGTCAAAGAGTGCACCGTCATGTGCAGCAGCGCCGCGAAGTTTGCGATCGGCCCGCCCATGCCGAACGCAAACGTGGCAATGCCCATGTGCTCTATGGAGGAATACGCGAACAGTCGTTTGATGTCACGCTGACGCCACAACAGCAGCGACGCCAGCACGACCGACAGCAGACCGAAGCCCATCAGCATCATCGACGGCAGCTCGGAGTGCAGCGAACCCTCCACCAGCACCTTGCTGCGCACCACCGCATACAGCGCCACGTTGAGCAGCAGGCCCGAGAGCACCGCCGAGATTGGCGTCGGGCCTTCGGCGTGCGCATCGGGCAGCCAACTGTGCAGGGGCACGAGGCCCACCTTCGTGCCGTAGCCAATCAGCAGGAATACGAATGCCAACGCCAGCACGGTCGGCTCGAGTTGCCCTTTAACGGCATCGAGGTGCGTCCACAGCAGCGCCGTCATGCCCTGGGCACCCAAGACTTTGCCGGCAGCGACATACAACAGAATCGTTCCGAACAGCGCTTGGGCAATGCCGACACCGCAGAGAATGAAGTACTTCCAGCCCGCTTCCAGACTGCCCGGCGTGCGGTACAGCGTCACGAGCAGAACCGTCGAGAGCGTGGCACCCTCCATGGCTACCCACATCAGCCCCATGTTGTTGGTGGTGAGCGCGAGCAGCATGGTAAACATGAACAGCTGGTACATGCTGTGGTACAGCCGCAGTCGGCCTGCCGTAAGACGACCATGCTCGAGCTCCACCCGCATGTATGGGCGCGAAAACAGAGCCGTCGTCAAGCCCACGAAGGCCGTCAGCGCCACCAGGAAGACGTTGAATGGATCGATGAAGAACTGCTCTGCCCCAAGCAGCAGACTGCCGTGACGGATGACCCCTGCGGTGAGCACGCACGCAGCGAGGAAGGTGGCAAGACTGAACGCCGCGTTGATTTCGGGTGCGCGGCGAGCAGCGCCAACGACGCCGAGCACGGCGGCCCCAAGGACCGGCAGCACCAGTAGCAGTAGCAGCGCCATCCTATTCGTGCTCCTTCAGCGCCTCGAGATGGTGCAGATCGAGGCTCTCGAACCGCTCGCGAATCTGGAAGAAGAACACTCCCAGCACCAGCACGGCCACCAGCACATCGAGCGCGACGCCGAGCTCGACGACCATCGGCATGCCGTAGCTTGCGCTCATGGCACCGAATAACACGCCGTTCTCCATCGACAGGAAACCCACCACCTGCGACATTGCCTTGCGTCGGGTAATCATCATCAGGAACGCAAGCAGCACTACGCTCACCGCGATCCCTACAGCACTACGCGTGGCGGTGCTTGCAAGACGCGTAATCGGCTGCGCGAGGGCAAATGCGAACACAACGATGACCAGTCCCACCAGCATAGTCCCTGAGACGTTGAGCTGCGATTCGGTGTCCCAGTAGATCTCCAGCCGCCGGATGAGCCTGTGCAGCAGCCATGGCAGAAATGCCACCTTGAGCGCCAGAGTGAGCACCGCCGAGAGATAAAGATGCCCCTCGCCAGTCCGCCAGGCGAGCAGCAGTGTTGCGGCCGCCAATACCGCCCCCTGCACGGCGTAGAGGTTGACCAACGTCACCACGCGCCGCTGCGAGAGCATGGCGAAGGACAGCAGAAGCAACAGCGCCGCGCAGGAATCGAGCAGCTGTTGGTAAAGGGGAAGCTGGGTCATCGCATTCACGCTCCGAGCAACACGTGCACCAGGAGACCGAGCACCGCAAACAGGAACGCCGTGGCGAGGAATTCCGGGATGCGCATCACCCGCATCTTGGCTGACACGGTCTCGATCAGCGCCAAGCCACCGCCGGCGGCGGCCAGCTTCAGGGCAAGCGCCGGTATGGCCACGAGCAGCCCCACCGGCCCGATGTGCCCTCTCGCGACGCCCCAGGGCAGAAACAGTGCAAATCCAATGCAGACGTAGTTGAACAGCTTCAGCTGTGCCGCCCATTCGATCAGAGCGAGATGTCGCGCGGAGTACTCCAGGACCATCGCCTCGTGGATCATGGTGAGCTCGAGGTGCGTGGCGGGGTTGTCGATGGGAATGCGCGCGTTCTCCGCGAGCAGCACCAGAATGAACGCCACGGCACTGAAGGCGAGCCCGGGGGACAGTCCGAGGTGTCCTGATACGAGGTGCTCGGTGATCACCGGGAGGGCCGTACTCGAGGAGATGAGCGAGGCGACGAAGATCACCATGAGCAATGCAGGCTCGGCGAGAAAGCCAACCATCATTTCGCGGCGGGCGCCCAACGTACCGAATGCAGTACCGACATCCATCGCGGCGAGCGTCATGAACATGCGCGCCGCGGCGAACAGTCCTACAAGTGCAATGGCGTCGGCCGAGACGACCAGCGGCAGACGCGTGCCCATGGACGGAATGATGCCGGCGGCAAGCACCATGGCGCCGAAGACCACGTAGGGGGCGATCCGAAACAGCGGCGAGGCGTTCTCAGCGAGCACCGCCTCTTTGTGGAATAGCTTGTGCAGGTTGCGGTACGGCAGCCAAAGACTCGGCGCTCGGCGATTCTGCAGCCAGGCCCGACACTGATTCACCCAGCCGAGCAGCGCGGGTGCTGCGGCGAGCGCAACCACCATCTCGAGCACCTGCGTGATCCAGCCCAGCGTGCTCATGACATCAACGCCACGGCCAACAGCACCAGCAAGGTGATGAAGCTGTAGAGCAGGTAGACCGAGATGCGGCCCTGCTGCACGCGCGCCGCCACGTCGGCCAGCCGTTCGACGGCGTCCGCGAGCGGCTCATAGGCCATCTTCCAGATCCGCTCGCGGATCGCGATACGGTAACGGGGAGCGCGATCGGCGGGCGCGGGCAGCTCGCGCTCAATCTCGAAGAACGCCTGAAACAGGTGGCGGATCGGCTGACCGAAGCCCTCGGCCGTGTCCTGCATGCGTGCCGTGAGCGCGCCGAAGCCGCAGTCCCAGGCGGGTGCGCGACGTACTCGTTGCCGGTAGGCAAGACGCACGATCAGCACGGTCATCAGCACCACAGCGAGCGTGGCTGTGAGGAACACCAGCGGTCCGTAGGACACCGGCCGACCCGGCACTGGCGCAAGCAGCCACCAGTGGGCCGAGGCCTGAGCCACGCGCGTGCCAATCAGCTGTGTCGTAACGGAGCCGAGCGCACCAATCACCTGCAGCGGGAACAGACCGAGCCCGAGACAGCCGAGCGCGAGCCAGGTCAGTCCGATGCGCTCGAGCCAACCGCAGTCATGGGCGTGCGCCAGCGACGGTTCGCGCGGCTGCCCGAGAAAGATTACCCCGTAGAACTTCACCATGACGTAGCCGGCGAGCGCCGCGCCGAGCACGACCAGGGCCATACCCATCGGGATCAGCAGGTTCACGAACGCATGCGGGACATGATCGGCGAACAGGAACGACTGCAGCAGCAGCCATTCCGAGACGAAGCCGTTGAGCGGCGGAAGTCCGGCGATTGCCAGAGTCCCGATCAGCGTCAGCCACGCCACCCACGGCATCCGATGGATCAGTCCGCCGAGGCGCCCGAGATTGCGCTCGCCGGTGGCATGCAGCACCGAGCCAGTGCCGAGAAACAGCAGGCTCTTCATCAATGCGTGATTGAGACTGTGATACAGCGTGGCGAGCAGCGCGAGTGCAGCCACCGCCTGCAGTCCCGAACCGGCAAAGACGATGGTGAGACCTATGCCGGTAAAGACAACGCCGATGTTCTCAATCGAGGAATACGCGAGCAGGCGCTTCATGTCCGTCTGCACGGCCGCGAACAGCACGCCGTAGAAGATCGTGAACAGCCCCAGAATGAGCGGCACGAGACCCCACCACCACAGCGGATGGCCGAGCAGGTCGAGTCCCACCCGCAGCAGGCCATAGACGGCGGTCTTGAGCATCACGCCGCTCATGAGCGCCGAGACCGGCGAGGGAGCTGCCGGGTGCGCCTCCGGCAGCCACACGTGCAACGGCACCAGACCCGCCTTGGCCCCGAAGCCGATCAGCGCCAGCAGGAATGCCGCACTCGCCCAACCTGCAGAGAGGTGGGCCGCTCGCATTGCCGCGAAGGTGAACTGCCAGCTGCCGCCCTGCAGCACCCCGAAGCACAGCAGCAGGCACAGCGCACCCACATGCGCCATCAACAGGTAGACAAAGCCCGCGCGGCGGATCTCGGCAAGGCGGTGCTGGGTGGTGACCAGGAAGTAGGAAGACAGCGCCATCGCCTCCCATGCCACCAAGAAACTGTATGCATCATCGGCGATCAGCACCCAGCCCATGCTGGCGAGAAACAGATGGTATTGCAGGCACAGCAGCCCCGGCGCGGCGCCCTCGCCGGCACGGAAATAGCCCCCGGCAAACAACGAGATCCCGCCTGAGCTTGCCCCGAGCAGCACCAGGAATACGCTCGAGAGCGGATCGAGACGCAAGTGCATGGGCAGCCCGGGCAGGCCGAGCGGCAGCACCAGCCGCTCGAATCCTCCGCCGAGCAGACTGGCCCCCGCCACTGCCGCCAGTGCGAATCCGAGCAGCGCCCCGAGCGGAAAGAGCACCCGGCCGGCAAGCCGCACGCTACGCGGACGCAGCAAGCCGGCAAGACCGATCGCCGTCCAACCGAGCAGGAGCGCGAGGCAGCCGACCAGCAGCGTGGGGGATTGGGAAATCACAGGATGCGCCGTGCGATGTATCTTATTATCATTGGATGTACGTCAAATGTGAAGAGGATTTCCTGCCGTGCCTCTTGAAACGCGCACCGCCCGCCTCACCGTGCTGATCGACCCGCGCAAGAAGAGCGTCTTCGAGCGCCTGTGCGCCGAAGAAGACGCGACGCCCTCTCAGGTCGTACGACGACTGATCCGCGCTTACATCGAGGAGAAACAGGGCCGGCCTTGGCAGCCCGAAGAGCAGCCGCTGTCCGCTCAGCGCGCGCGCAGCTCGAAGCAGCGGTGAATGTGCGGGTTGCGCTCGAAGTCCGGCGGTAGCGTCGCGGCGGAGATGTCGAGCAGCGAATAGCGACGTTCCAGCTCAGGATCGAGCCGGAAACGCTGCGCATTGGTCGAGAACACCAGCAGCCCGCCGGCTTCGAGCAGCTGCATGCACTGCTCGATCAACGCCGGGTGATCGCGTTGCACGTCGAGCACGCCCTGCATCCGCTTGGAGTTGGAAAAAGTCGGCGGATCGAGAAAGATCAGATCGAAGCGCCGCCCGAGGCGCACCGCTTCGCCGAGCCACGTCAGGCAGTTGGCCTGCACGAATTCGTGCTGTGCGCCCGACAGCCCGTTCAATGCCAGGTTGCGCCGCGCCCACTCCAGGTAGGTACTGGAGAGGTCGACCGACGTGGTGGCGCGGGCTCCACCCGCAGCGGCATACACCGTTGCCGTACCGGTGTAAGCGAACAGATTGAGGAAGCGCGTGCCCGGCGCCGCACGCCGCAGGCGCTCGCGAGTCGGGCGGTGGTCGAGGAATAACCCGGTATCGAGGTAGTCGGTGAAATTGACCTGGAACTTCAACCCGCCCTCGCTCACCACGTGAAACGCGCCCTGGCCGGCGACCTTGGCGTACTGCTCGCCGCGGTGCATCCGTCGCCGCGCGCGTAGTTTGATCCGCTCACGCGGCACCCCGGTTGCGGCCGGCAATGCGGCCAGCACTTCGCCGCGGCGGCGCCGTACGGCCTGCTCGTCGATCGTGCGCGGCGCAACGTACTCCTGCACGTACAGCCAGTTCTGCGCATCCTCCAGCGTCACGTACTGGTCAATGGCGAAGGCGTACTCAGGCATGTCAGCGTCGTACAGACGGTAGCAGGACACGCCGTCGCGCTTCGCCCAACCGCGCAGGCGCTTGAGGTTCTTGGTCAACCGGTTGGCGAACATGCGCGCTCCGGGCGTATCGGCGCGAGCGCTGTCCTCACGCGAGAGCGTCCCCGGCTGACGCAAACTCGCCGGCTCGATGCGCATGCGCAACAGCCGGCACTCGATTGCTCCGTTCCACAGCGTGTGGGTGCGTGCCGCGCGAATGCCGAACTCCATCCCGAGCTGCGGCGCTCCGGTCAACACCGCCGCGCTCCATCCCTGGAAGTGCTCACGCAGCAGCGTCCCGAGCTGCTGATGGACGGCGCGTGCCGCGGCCAGATCCTCCAGCCGCGCCCCGTAGGGGGGGTTGGTGCAGAGCAGTCCCGTCCCCGGACGGGCCGGCCGGGCCGCCTCGAGCGGTCCGACCTCAAAGCGCACCCACGCCCCCACTCCCGCCCGCTGTGCATTGGTGGTCGCGGCGCGCACGGCGGCCGGGTCACGGTCGCGCCCGCAGAGCAGCGGCGCATCCGGAGCCGAGACATGACACCGGGCACGAGCCTGCTCGAGCAGCCGTCCCCATAACAGCGCGTCATGTCCGCGCCAGCCGAGAAAGCCGAAATAAGTCCGGCTGAGCCCCGGCGCCCGGCCCGCGGCAATCAGCGCCGCCTCGATCACCAGCGTGCCGGACCCACACAGCGGATCGAGAAACTGCGCGCCCGCGGCCGCCAGCTGCGGCCACTGGCTGCGCATCAGAACGCCCGCGGCGACATTCTCCTTCAGCGGCGCTGCGAGCGCTTCGCTTCGATAACCCCGCCGGTGCAGACTCTCCCCGGCCAGATCGATGTAGAGCGTAATGGCCGTACCGTGGGCGTGGGCGTGGACACGCACATCGGGACGCTCGCGTGCCACGTCCGGCCTCGCGCCGCTTGCCGTACGCAGCGCATCAACGATGGCATCCTTCAGCTTCAGTGCCCCAAAATGACTGTGGCCGATCGTCGGATGCCGGCCGGTGAACTCGCAGGCAAGACTTGCTTCGGCACCCAGATGCTCGTGCCACGGCACGGCACGTGCACCGAGATAAAACGCCTCCGTGCTCGGCGCCTCGAATCGCGCGATCTCAAGCAACACTCGGTTGGCAAGCCGCGATTCGAGACACGCGCGGTAACCGATCTCGAGAGCGCCCGCGAAAGCCACAGCCGCACCGTGCTCGCGCACGTCCTGAGCCCCGAGCGTGCGCAACTCGATCGCCGCGAGATCGGCAAGTCCGCGGGGCACTGTAGCAAGGAAGGACAGTGTGTTCATTTGAGCACGGTGAGTCGATCGCGGATCGCGAGCAGCACGTCATCCCGCGAGACCTCCCCGAGCAGAGTGTAGCGCCACTGCCCGGGAGTCACCGGCAGGGTCCGGGCTTTTTCGCGCAGAAATGCATCGAGGGCCTCGGTGAGCGACATCTCCGGCGACAGCGCCTCGGTGACCGGCTCGGCAACCGTTTCCACCGTCGCACCGAGGTTGATTTCGCCCCGGCGCAGACGCTCGTGCAGATCGCGCGGCCGGAACCACGATACGAGCTGATCGCCGTCCGTGACATAGACGCGGCGCACGGAGTGGCGCGAGAGCCGCTCGAACACTTCGGCAAGCGAAGTATGTCGGGGCACCACCACCGCTGCGGGCTTAATCAGCGGTTCGACGGTCCGCACGCGCCAGTCATCGCCGTGCTCAGCGACGATCGCCTGGGCCAGGGTGGCGGTATAAACCGAGTTGCCGTGCCGATAGACCTTGGCCGTGAAATACGCGGTGACGCATGTGAGCATCAGCGGCAGCACCACGTGATAGTCCACCGTCATCTCGAAGATCATCAGGATCGAGGTGAGCGGCGCCTGTGTGGTGGCCGCGAGAAAGCCACCCATGCCGATGACGCCGAAGGCAATCGGCTGCGATATGACGTGCGGCATCATCCACTCGAGCGCGCCGCCGAACAGCGCCCCGACGGCAGAGCCTATGAACAGCGAGGGCGTAAGGACGCCGCCCACACCCCCAGAGCCAATCGTCGCTGCGGTCGCCAGCACCTTGGCGAGCAGGATCACGAGCAACGTCCAACCAAACACGTTGCCGAGCAACATGTTGCTCACCACGCTATAGCCGTTTCCCCAGACCTGCGGCACGAACACCGAAATCAACCCCACGGCGACACCGCCGAGGGCCAGCTGGAAATAGAGCGGCAATTTGAGCTTGACGATCTGCGCCTTGGTGAAATCGAGCAGCGCCAGAAACGGCGGCGCGAGGTGCCCCAGCAGCACACCCAGCAGCATGTAGAAAATCAGCTCCCAGTTACTGGCCACCGCGACGTGCGGCACGATGAACACGGGACTCACATGCACGACGCGGTGCAGCGTCGCATTGGAGATCACCGAGGCAATCACCAGCGGCACGAAGCTCTCCATGGCCATCGAGCCGAGGACGATCTCCGAGGCGAACAGTGCGCCGGAAATCGGTGCGTTGTAGGCTGCAGCGATACCGGCCGCAACACCGCAGGCGACCATCAGACGCAGCCGGGGCACCGGCGCGCGCGCCAGCAGGCCGATGCGCGAACCGAGCATGGCGGCGAGTTGCACCATGGAGCCTTCGCGTCCGATCGAGCCACCCGAGGCAATGGTGAGCATCGAGCCGAGACTCTTCAGGATCGAGGCACGAAAGCCAATGCGGCCGTCCCCGACATTCACCGCCTCGATGTAATCGACGGCCTGGGCGGAAACGAATCGGCGCCGCAGCAGCAGCAGCGTTGCCCCAGCGAGCAGGCCGCCGACGACGGGCATGATCGCCCGGTGCCACCACGGCAGGCGCATCGCGACTGCCACCAGCCCGGAGCCGTGCTCGGAATGCGGCCAGTAGCCGCTGAAGATGCGGATGCACAGACGGATGCCAGCCCGAAAGAGCACGCTCGCGAGCGCCCCGGCGATGCCCACCAAGGTGGCCCAAAAGACAATGCCCACCAGTTCTTCGTGTCCGAGCAGTGTCAGGCGCAGCTGCGACAGCGCCGCGAGCGGATCGCGGGCGATTTTTCGTGCCTGAGCCTTCAGCTGCATCGTGTTCCCAAAGGCGGGGAGGCGTTCCTGGGCGCGGCATTATGCCCGAAGCGCCGCCGAGGGACTCCTAGACAAATTCCAAAAACTCTCCTAGCCTTGCGGGCTCGCCCACCCCGGACCGGAATCACTGACGGAGGAGCCACCGTGACCTTCACATTACCCTCGCTTCCCTTTGCGCCCGGCGCGCTCGCCGGCCGCGGCATGTGCCAGGAGACCCTGGAACTGCATCACGGCAAGCACCACCAGGCCTATGTCACTGCGCTGAACGGTCTGGTGGAGAAGAACGAGGCCCTCAAGGGCAAGAGCCTTGAGGACATCATCCGCATGAGCCACGGCCGCGAAGAGCTCGTGCCGGTGTTCAACAATGCCGGGCAGCACTGGAATCACAGCCTGTTCTGGAATTCCCTGTCGGCTACAGGCGGGGCAATTCCCGGCAACCTGGAGAAGAAGCTCGTCAGCGACTTCGGCAGCGTCGAGAAATTCAAGGAAACCTTCAAGGCCGCCGCCCTCGGCCAGTTTGGCTCCGGATGGGCCTGGCTGGTGCTCGCCAGCGACGGACGACTGAAGGTGACCAAGACGGGCAACGCCGGCACGCCGCTCGCCACGGGAGATGGCAAGGCCCTGCTGGTGGTCGACGTGTGGGAACATGCCTACTACGTCGATTTCCGCAATCGCCGTGCCGATTTCGTCGATAACTTCCTCGCCAAACTCGCGAACTTCGAGTTCGCCGCCGCACAGCTCGCTGCGGCCTGAGCCCTCGCTCCGCTGCCGGGGAGGCATTCGCACCGCGATGCCTCCCCGGCAGCGCCGGCCACGCGTCATCGGCAGTGGCTAAGTGCCGCTCGCCACCCAGGCCCGGACCGTCAGTCCGAAGCGACCACCGCTTGCACAGTGCAATTCTCCCCGCACCACGTGCACCGGCAGCGACGCCAACAACGTCTCGCGGATCTGGCGCAACAGCCGGCAGTCCGTCGGCTTCAGCCGCTTCGGCTCACCCGGGCGAATGACGATCAGCCGATCCACCGCAGACAACTGGGCCCACTTCACGGCGGCCCCGTGCACCACGGCAGGCATACGGAAACTCACCTGCACCCGCGGCGAGCGCAGATCGCCCGAGGGCGTACGGCTGCACCGATAGGGCAAGACGTTCAAGCTGGCGATGGGCACGCCAAGACGCAGCAAAATACCGTGGAACACGTACCACAGCTGATCGCACGTATACGTGCGCGAGAGCTGGTCCAGATCGACGACCAGATCGTACGTCCGCCAGATGGCGGGCTGTGCTGCCACGTCGGGCTGCACCGAACTCGCCCATCCGCACATCGGAACCACTGCCAGCAAGCCCCCGAGCAGGATGCCTCGCCAACCCCTCATGTGGATCACCTCCCGTTCAATGTCGCTTCAGCGGATTTGATCACTCTCGTGCGCGCGGGTTTCCTGCCAGTACCGTAAACGGGCCGGGCTCAACTTCCCGCTCGCTGCAGCCCGGCACGCAGGATAAGCGCCAGCCGCTGCCGGTACGGATCCGATCCGACCCACGATCCGTGGTCAGTGAATAGCATCAGCCGAGCGTGCACAGTAGCGTGGCCGCGCAGGCTTGCCCGGCGGGGCCGGCCGGCCGTTGCGCGCGAAAGCGATCCCGTACGTCTGCAGGGCGCGGGACATTGCCTCTTCGGCGAGTCACGTTCTCCGCAGCGCCCCGGGCGCAGCGCGTCCGGAATTAGCGGAACCGCAAGGACGCCAACGTCGCCAGCCGGGCGCGTATCCGTCGACCCTGCCACAACACGTATACGTTGTGCACTCCGCGAGCGCCGTGGACCGCGACCGAGCGCGCCACGAACCGACTCCAGCCCCCGGTGGCACCGACCGTGAGCCGCCCGACCCGGCGCCCCTGCGGCGAATCGAGCCGCACGGCCAGCGACCCGCAGCTCCGCTTCCCGCAGGCCACACGGACGGTCACGCGATGCACGCCCGTGCCGAAATCCAGGGCCGGGAACATGGCCCAGTCGCCATCAACCGCCCGCTCGAGCGCGTAGCCGCCGCTGGGACCGGCGAGCTGGCGCGTCACCACGCCCCAGCTGTACAGGTCATCAGCGCGACGCCGTCCCCCGGACGTCACGAGGCTGCCCGCGGACAGGCGCGCCCGTGCACTGAGCACACTCCGGCTGTGAACCGCGCCGGACCAGCGGAACGTGGCTGCGCTGTACGCCGGCAGCGCGTAAGGGAAGCCAAGCGCGCCCCACTGGACCTGGAAATCGTTGCGCCGTGCGGTGTCGTTGAACGCAACCAACACGTGCGAACCGTCCGGGTTGATCACCGCCACTGACTCGATCCCGGTCGCGTCGCTCGAATACACGCGCCGCGCGCCGGGGCGGATAAAGCGGCTGAACTGTCCGAGCGTCGCGAACTCGACATCACGATGCACTTCCCCGGTACGCGTATCCACGGTCACCAATGGCGTACAGGTGCCACAGCCGCCGTCATGCGGACCGAGGTTCTGATTGAGTGCCAGACTCCACTTCACGTACGCGCGCCCGGAATTGCGCAACACCTCGATGATCTCCTCGAAGTCACTGCGCACCTGGTCGTGCACCCAGGTGCCCCCGCTGTGCTCGGTCTCGTATTGCCCCAACTGCGGGAAACGGGCCGCCAGCAGCGCCTGCACACCGGGCGTGCCGCCGTAGCCGTGCCAGGCGATTCCCGCGATCCGGGGCGAGTCGGCCACCGCCGCCGAACTCAGCACCGTGAGCGGGTATTGCGGGTGATCCCAATTGTGATCGTAGACCAGCACCCGCGTGCCAAGGCCCGAGGCGGCGAGTGCCGGGAGCACGTCGTGCGCGAGCAGCCGGCGCTGCTCGAGTGGGCTCATGTGCATCCCGGGATAGTCGCTCGGCAGGTAACGGGGCTCGTTCTGCAGCGTCAGGTACTGAACGGGAACGCCCGCGCGCCGGTAGGCCCGCAGAAACTTCGCCAGATACTCGGCAAATGCGTGCGCGTAACGCGGCCGCAGCGAACCGCCGATCAGGTTGTCGCTGGTCTTCATCCAGCCCGGGGGACTCCAGGGCGAGGCCACCAGGCGCAGGTGCGGATTCAATCGCCGCGATTCCCGCAGCAGGGGCAGCACGTCGCGCCGATCGTGCGCAATCGAAAAATGCGCGAGCGTCGGATCGATCTCGCCCGCCGGCCGGTCGTCATAACTGTAGTGGCTGCGCGCCAGGTCGGAGGAGCCGATGGGCACGCGCATGACGTTCAGGCCGATCCCGCCGTCGCGCCGCGTGAACAGTTCCCGCATCGCGCGCCGGCGCGCCGCCGGATGCGCCACTTCGCCGAGCAGATAGGCCGCAGAGTCGGTCCAGGCCGCCCCGAACCCCACGACGGTTTGATAAGTGCGTCGGTCGTCGATCCAAACCGTCTCGGGTCCCGGACGCATCCGCCGCCAGCGGACGGGGTCAGCAGGTTGCAGGAGACGCGTCCGGTCATCGGTCGTGACCGTCACCGCCACCGCGCCATGTGCCGTCACTGCGGGGGCAGATGACGGTGCCGCGGAAACGATTGCGAGCGGCGCGCACGCGGCTGCAACGAATACCGCACACGCATAGCGTCGTGCGCCCTCACGCGATTTCACCGACTCGCGCGACCGCGCATTCACGCGGCCGGCCTCGCATGCGCATAGTGGACGGGCCAATGGGCCGAGTGCTGCCAGGCCGGCAGACGAAGGGTCACGGACTGGACTCGGTGCTCGGCGGAATCCCCGAGCCAGAGCCGGTAGGTGCCCGCGGCGCGCACCCAACGCTGGTGCGCGGTGTCGAACACCGCGAGCAACCGCGAATCGACCGTCACCGAAACGGTGCGCGCCGCTCCGGGGGCAAGACTCACCTTGCCCCAGCCGGCCAGCCGCAGCGGCCGCGACCCGTTCGCCGGTGCCACGTACACCTGTCCGACCGCCGCCCCGCGACGCCCACCGACGTTGCGCACCGTGAAGTGCACCACCAGGCGCCCGTGCTCGAGCGCGGCACCGAGTCCCTGATACTTAAAGCGTGTGTAGGACAACCCGAACCCGAACGGGAACAGCGGCTTGCGACCCTTCAGGGCATACCACCGATACCCAACCGCCGCCCCCTCACGCGCATAGTCCACCGTGAACGGGTGGCCCGAAGCCACGTTCGCCCCCGGCAGCTGCGGAAATGGCAATTGGGCGACAGAGGCCGGAAAACTCACCGGCAGATGCCCCGACGGATCGACCTGCCCGAACAGCACCCGCGCAATCGCCGTGCCGCCGCCGGTCCCCGGGAACCACGCCTCGAGCACCCCGGCGACCTGCCCCAGCCAGGGCATCAGCACCGGCCCGCCGCTCTCGATCACCACCACGGTGTGCGGATTGGCCCGTGCCACGGCCGACACAAGTCGATCCTGGGGGCCGAGACTGAGCGGCACGTCGATGCTCTCGGCCGCCCACTGCGTGACGAATACCACCACCCGGTCGGCCCACTTCGCCACCTTCACCGCCTGAGCGAGGTTGCGGCCCGAGGCGTAGCGAAAGCGCGCCTGCGGCGCCTGGCCCATCATCGCCCCGAGCGGCGGGGACGGCAGATACACCTCGGGCCCCGGAAACCCCTTGGGTCCCAGACCCGTCACGGCGCTGCCGCCGACCGGAAAGACTGTCGAGGAGCCCCCGCCGTCGAGCACACCGCGGTCCGCGTACCCGCCAATCACCGCAATCCGATGCACCGTGCGCGCAAGCGGCAGTACCGCCGCGGTGTTCTTCAGCAGCACGATGCCCTGCTGCTCGTCGGCCTCGGCCACCGCCGCATCGGCGGCAAAATCAATGTGCGCCTCGGAGTCGATCGGGTGATCCACCACACCCACGGCAAACATCGAACGCAAAATGCGCCGATCCATCTCGTCGAGCACCCGCTCGGGCACCCGCCCGTCCTTGACCGCCTGCGCCAGTGCCGTCCCGTAGTACGGACGGTGATCAAAGACGCTGGAGGCAGAATCCTGATCCAGTCCCGCGAGCGCCGAGCGCACCGTGCTGTGCGTGGCACCCCAGTCGCTCATCACGTAGCCGCGAAAACCCCAGTCCCCGTCCAGCACGTGCCGCAGCAACCACGCGTTCTGGCAGTTGTAGTGCCCTCGCGTGCGGTTGTACGCGCACATCAGCGCTCCGGGATGCCCCTGCTCGATCGCCAGCTCAAAACCCAGCAGGTCCGACTCGCGGGCCTCCGCGCGCCCAATGCGCGCGTCGTAAATCATCCGCCCGGTCTCCTGGTCGTTCATCGCAAAGTGCTTCAGCACCGCAATGACGTGCTCGGACTGAATACCGCGAATCTGCGCCCCGGCGATCACCCCGGTCAGCAGCGGATCCTCGCTCACGTACTCGAAATCCCGCCCCCCGCGCACCTCGCGCACCAGATCCGCACCGGGCCCGAGCAGCACGTTGAATCCCGAGGCCCGTGCCTCTGCGCCAATCATCGCCCCAGCCCGCTCGGCCAGCGGCGCGTTCCAGCTCGCCGCCGTCGCCAGCCCAGAGGGCAGCGCCGTGCGCTGACGAAACACGTCACTCGAGGCGCGCTGCGTCGCCACCCCAAGTCCCGCATCACTCTCCCACTGCGGCGGAATTCCCAGTCGAGGCACCCCCGGCACGTACCCCGCCGATCCCATCCGCGCCGCGCGCGGCGGCACAAATCCCGTCCCCGGCACCTCCGAGCCAAAATACCCGTACACCAGACTCAGCTTCTCGCGCTGCGTCATCGCCCGAACCGCGAGCTGCGCCCGCTCGTCCGGCGACAAATGCCGGTTCAACCACGGACGTGACGCGCCGGCGGCCAGCGCGGTGTGCGCGCCCAGCCCTGCGAACAGCAGCACCGCTGCAGCGACGGAACCCTTAACTCGTTGAATCACAGTGAACTCCAAATCAGACCGTCCCCTGTGCTCACCGGGGACGGTCCGGTTCGCGCGGCGCCCGAGGGGGTCGTGACGCCGCGCGAACCTGACACACCACAACCGGGCTGATCCCGCCCGGGGCGGTCCTGTTTACCAAAGAGCGTAGCGGAACCCGAGGGAGAACGTCCGTCCCCAGGTGTCGTACTCCAGAGGCATCTTCACGCTCACTCCGTTCGGCAGACCCGAGACCTGCTCGGTGCGATACGGGGCGTTGGTGAGATTGCTGACGTCGAAGAGCACCGTCAGACCCTTCACCGTGCCGGTGTGGAACGCGTAGTCGAGCTGCAGATCCGCTTCCTTGTAGGCCAGCACCCGCGTATAGCCGATCTGGTCAAACAGCGCCACCGCGGAGCCCGTATAGGCCGAGCGGTAGATCTCCGCCAGCCGCGCCGAGAAGCCGCCGCGCTCGTAATACACCGTCAGGCTTCCCGAGGTACGCGAGAGGCCCGGCAGCGACTGCGGTGCGCCCGGAATCTGCGAGATCGTGCTCTTGGGAATGTTGCTGTTGACCCGAGTGACGTTGCCCTGCACGCCGAGTCCGCGCAGCCAGCGCGTGAGCTTGCCGAGCTGCAGGCCCGCGGAGATCGTGCCGCCGTAGATCTTGCCGCCGGTGCCGTTCTGCGGCTGACTGAACGATCCGTACACACTGGTCGCAGTCAGCGAGGGATTGTTGTTCGTGTATCCGGAGAAGTTGTAGTTCAGCACGGTCTGATCGTAGATGTAGTTCAGCAGCTTCTTGTCGAAGCCGTCGAGCTGCAGGTACGTGGCGCGTCCGAAGTACTTGGTCCACGACAGGTCGATGGCATCGGCCAGGTACGGACGCAGTTGCGGATTGCCGCCGCTGCCGGACCAGAGCGCCTGTCCGGCGGCCGGACCGTTCGTGACGCGTCCGACCGAGGCAGAGGCCGAGGCACGCAGGTCGTCGATCAGCCCGTACACCATCTCCTTGGCCACCCCGAGACGCAGATAGTTCTCATCCGGCAGGTGCGCCACGAGATTCAGGCTGGGCAGGACCGTGTTGTACGTCGCCCCGCCCGTGAGCGAGCCGGCCACCGCGTTACCGGTGGTCTGCAGCGCCTGCGAGGACTGCTCGGTGTGCACCATCTGCACGCCCAAATTGCCGCGCAGCGGGATCCCGAACAGGTGCGTATCGATGTCGAACATCAGGTACGCCGTCGGCGTCTTCAACTGCACCGTGTAGTTACGGCTCCAGTCGCCCTGCTCGTTCGCCGGCACCGAGTAGAACTGCGAGTTGAGCGCGCTCAGCACGTTGTAGTTGACGATCCCGCCGATGCCACCGTACGCCAGCGAAGTCGACGGCAGGAGCGACCCGGCGCCGATCGGTGCGCTGTAGGTATTGCGATAACTGCCGCTCGCCGAACCGTTGCCGTTCAGGAATGCGAAATAGACGTTCGCGTGCTTGGTCTTGCGCCGGTCGCCGTAGTACAGCCCGAAGCGAACGTCATCGAAGATCCAGCCCAGCGGGTGCATGACGTCGAGTCGCGCCGCATAGATGCGGTCGACCTGGTCATCGTACTCGCTGCGGCCGTTGTAGCCGTAGTTGTCCGGGTCGGTGAACACGACGTTCGCCGGGTTCGCGAGCGAGGTGCCGGGTGTAAAGCCGGGGAAGCCCCAACCGGTGCCCAGGTTGAACTGCGTGCTGAGCGTCTGCCCCGGAGCGAGGCCGGTGAAGGCGTACGCGTCGTGCAGGCTCTCCGTGGCACGCGAATAGGCAAACTTCGCCGTCGCCTTCCAGTGGTCGGCGAGCTTGAAGTCATTGGTCCAGCTGACCGACATCAGGTTGTAGCGGGTATGCGTGTATTCGTTCTGCATGATGGGCTTCAAGCCCATCAGCGTGCCGCTCGAGGCGAGCGGATACGTTCCGCCGGGCGTCGTAGCGACATTGGCGTAGGAAATCCCATCCCACGGGGAGCTCGACCACTGCAGGCCATTCAGGTAACGCGTCTTGCCCACCGTCGAGTAGAACACGTCGAGCTTGGAGTGATAGTCGCTCGACGGCGCCCAGTCGAGGATCGCCAGCAGCGCGTCGCGGGTCCACATCTCGGACTTGGCGCGCAGTTGCATGCCTTCCTGCGCCAGGGCTCCGGCCGGCATGCCGGCGGTGTACGGCGCGCCCCAGTTCGCATTGGCGCTGCCCGGCCCGTTGTCTATGCTCCACCACCAGTTCTGGTAGGTCTGCTCCTGGATGGGCGTATCGGAGTGCTCGACCCCGACGGCGAGGCCCAGGGTGTGGTGCCAGAATTGATCGATGTAGGTCGCGCTCACGCGATCACCGGCCCGGCCGACACCGACGCCGTGATTGAGACTGTCGTGACTCAGGTACTCGCCGTGCGCGGCGAGCGTCAGGCTGCGCTTGCCGTAGGCCAGCGGGTTGAGAGTGTGCAGGTCGATCGTACCGGAGAGACCTTGGCCGATCAGCGCGGCGTTCGGCGTCAGGTACACCGTCGCGCCGCTCACCAGCGCGGCGGGAATCTGGTTGAAGCTCACGCCCCAGTTCTCACCGGTGGTGGCCTGCACGTTGCCGTTGACCAGAGTGCCCACGAACTGGGAGGACAGACCGCGAATCGAGATGCGGTCGGAAAATCCATCGCCGCCGCGTTCGGCCATCACCGCCGGCAGGCGCGCCAGACTCTCCGCGATGCTCGGATCAGGCAGCTTGCCGATGTCCTCGGCGCTGACCACCTCGATCAGCTCGTCCGAACTCTTCTGCGCCAGCAGCGAGTTCTCGATGCTGCCGACGATGCCGCTCACCACGATCTCGTGAAGCATCGTGTTCGAGGGTTGCGCTGCGGTGCTGTTCTGGGTGCTCTTCGCGCTGACCGGACTCTGGTCCGCTGCGTGGGCGCGGGCCGTGGCGGCGCAAGCGAGCGCCAGTGCAACGGCCATGGAAATCGACGCGCGCGAAGCGCGCCCCGTAGAAACTGTCATACCCGACCCCCCTGAGAAAACATGCGGCAACACCTATGGAAAGCGCTCCACTCCAGAGACCAAAATGGAACCGTTTCCAGTGTAAGATAATATCACGCAGCGCACCACCGGAGTCAATCCGTCCCGGTGCCGCGCGCCCCTCGACAAACGATCCGCCGATGGTATTCACTGCGTCCAGCGTGCGCCCGCCCGGACGCGCACACCGAGGTCGACATCGTTGAGACTTTCAGATGGGGTCGTGGTCGCCGCCTACCTCGCCTGCGTGCTCGTGATCGGGCTGGCCGGCTCGCGGCGTCGCGCCACGAGCAGCGAGTTCTTCCTCGCCTCGCGCCGCGCCTCCTGGCCAATGATCGGACTGGCCGTCATCGGCTCGAATTTCTCTCCGAGCGCCCTGATCGGCATCACTGGCTCGGCCTATGCACTCGGCATCTCGGTGTACAACTACGACTGGGTCGCGACGATCACCCTGGTGGTGTTCGCGCTCTGGTTGCTGCCGCTGCTGCTGGCGCATCGTATCTATACGGTGCCGGAGTACTTCGAGCGCCGCTTCGACCGGCGCGCGCGATTGTGGCTGGCGGGACTGTCGATCCTGCTGTACGTCCTACTGGACGCCGCCGGCTCGCTCTACTGCGTCGCCCTGGTGGTGCACGTGCTGATGCCGCGCGTGCCGTTCCTCGCCACCGTCCCGCCGCTGGCGGTGTTCGCCTCGCTCTACGCGCTGACCGGAGGGTTGCGCGCCGTCATGCGCACGCAGGCGCTGCAGGGCGTGGTCATGCTCGGTGCGGCCGGACTGCTCGCCGCCTACGCCATTGGGGCCGCCGGCGGCTGGCACGCGATGCTCGCCGCCAACCCGCCGCAGCACCTGCATCTGGTCCTGCCGGCCAGCGATCCATACATGCCCTGGACCGGACTCGCCTTCGGCGCCCCGGTGCTCGCCCTGTATTACTGGTGCACCAATCAGGCCGTGGTGCAGCGCACATTGGCCGCCCGCTCGATCGCCGACGGGCAGCGCGGCGCACTGCTCACCGGGGCACTGAAACTGACCTCCCTCGTGCTCATCGTCGCACCGGGACTGGCCGGGCGCGCCCTTTTCCCGCACCTGCACCACGACGATGACGTCTACATTCGTCTCGCGCTGACGCTGCTGCCGCCGGGACTGTTCGGCGTGTTTCTCGCAGCGTTCCTCGGTGCGCTGATGGCCTCGCTCTCGGCAACCTACAACAGCGCCGCCACCGTGCTCTCGATCGACTTCATCCGCAGCGCCCGGCCCTATCTCGATGAGCACCAGACGATCCGTTGGGCGCGCATCGCCACGGCGCTCGCCATGCTGGTCTCGGCCGCATGGGTCCCGCAGATCGCCCGCTTTCCCTCGCTGTGGCAGTACCTGCAGGCCGTACTCGCCTACTTCACCCCGCCGGTGGCGGCAGTGTTCTTCGCCGGCGTGCTCTGGCCGCGCGCCAATGCCCGCGGCGCGCTCGCCGGGCTCATCACCGGCACCGCGCTCGGCGCGCTGCTCTATGGGCTTTCGGTCCTCGGCATCACGCACATCCAGTTCCTCAATGTCGCCGGCCTGGGATTCGCCGCCTCGCTGCTCACGGTGGTGCTGGCGAGCCTCACGCAACCGCCGGCGCCGCCCACCACGGTCCCGTCTCACATTGCAACGCCGCGCACCGTCCAACTCGCGGGCGCCGCGTTGGTCGCGCTCACCGCAGCGGTCGTAGCGGCGTTCTGGTAGGTTAGCCGTATGGCAACCATCAAGGACGTTGCAAAACGTGCCGGCGTCGGCGTAGGCACGGTCTCGCGTGTGATCGCCGGCAGCGGCCCCGTCTCGGCCGATGCGACGAACCGCGTGCGCCGCGCCATCGCGGAGCTGCGCTTCAGGCCCTCGCATGCCGCCCGGGCACTGCCGAAAGGCCAATCGCAGACCATCGGCGTGTTCGTCCCGCTGGTGCACGGCGCGTTCTACACACCGATCCTGCACGCGATCTACGCCACGTTGCGCGAGCACGGGCTGCACATGGTCGTGGACTTCGGCCGCACGCTCGAGACCGAACGACAGGACGCTCTGGCCGGCGCAGAGTTTCTCACCGACCGGGGCTGCGACGGTCTGCTCATCATGGCCACGGCACTGAAGCGCGCGGACATCGAACACATCGCGCAACTGCAGCCGAAGTTCGCGCTGCTGAACCGTTCCGTGCCGCAGTTTCGCGCCAACTGCTTCGGTCCCGACCATCAGGCCGCCGGCGCTGCCGCGGGACGCGCACTCTGTGCGGCCGGCCACCGCCGCGTCGCGGTAATCGAGGGTCCGGCCCGTTCAAGCGATAACCGGCTGCGCATCCGCGGCTTCCTTGAGGCACTCAGCGAATGCGGCATCGATCCGGACAGCGTGCCGCGCGAACAGGGGGACTTCTCACCCGAGAGCGGCCGCGCCGCCGCCGAGGCGCTGTTCGCGCGGGGCCGGAACTTCACGGCGCTGTTCTGCGCCAACGACGAAATGGCGATCGGCGCGTTGGCCGCCGCACGCCAGGCAGGCCTCGCCGTCCCGCAGGACCTGTCGGTCATGGGCTATGACGGCATCGACCTTGCTGCCCTCACCGTCCCGCCGCTGACCACCGTGGTCATCCCGTGGCGACAGATCGCCACGCATGCGCTGCATCATCTGCTGAACCTGTGCTACGGCATGAATCTGCCGGTCCCGCCCGACGTACCGGCGCAGGTGCTGTACCGGGAGTCCGTCGCGCGCATCGCGTGAGCCGCGCAGATTGCGGGTGACTTGCCGTCCCACGCTCAGGTTCAACCGCGCATGGCCGGGCAGATGGCTCGGCTCCCAGTTCGGCGCGACCGCATAGCCATTAGTGAATCCCGACCCGATATACAGCCCGGCCGACAGGAAATAATGGCGCGGCAACCGCGCATCGATCCCGCCATTGAACGTATTGCGCTGGTCATGATCGAGCGCATAGCAGCCGGCAGGCGGCAGGCGGCGCAAAATTGGTCAACCCGCCAGTGATGCCTCCGAATGCGTCCGCCGTCTGGTTCGAGTAGGTAATGTGCAACTGCACGCGGTCCACAGCATCGGGGAAGGCACGGTCAGCTCGCGCGCGCGAATCAGCGCGCCGGCATCCGTGAGCGGGAGATAGATATTGGCGTTACCGATGGCGTTGTGATCGAAGAAGTTCTTCGCCTGGTTAACGAAGTAATCCATGTGGATCGTCCAGCCCGCCACCGGGATGGTGACGCCGAACTCGCGCTCGCGATCTCTCTCCCCGTGCAACGGCAGAAACGCCGTGTTGTTCTGGCTCGCGTTGGCCGCGAGCGGACCGGCGAGCGTATCGAGTGGCGGCGCCGTCTCGCCGGAACTCGTTGGGCGCGTGGCTCCGATCCGCACCGAGGGCATCAAACTGCGCGGCGTCTTCCGCTTTCCCGTCGAGCGCTATGCCCAGAAGCTCCTTCCGTCTTCCGTTGCAGCCCATACGACCGCTAGCAGCGCATAATTGAACGTAAGCACTCCGGCATCCCCGTTCTTCCGACGTTGAGCTGATGGCCCGATGCTCTGGCAGCGGCAATGGGCCGCATGGCGAGGGCATGAGGATGAGCGATGAGACGCGAGGGGAACTGACGCTGGGGCAGCAACGCTTCATGGAACGGATGCAAGAAGCCCGGAACGAGGGGG